>NZ_JBFBEO010000014.1:0-1495 GCF_040683695.1 Micromonospora sp. NPDC093244 | reverse complement strand
GTCTCCATGCGAGTGGCGAGGGGGAGCGCGTCATTGCTCCCGAGCCATGGTAGGGGAATCTGGCCTCGAGACGTGTTGAAGAAGGTCTCTCGAGGTCTTTCTCGGGTTGAGGCAGGACACCCTGGGGTCCCTCGACTTGTGCAGGTGACCTCAGGGGGCTTCTCATGGTGGCTCTGAGAAGCCAGGGAAACTGGAGGTGGGAGGGGCCTCTCGGGACTCCACTGGGCTTGGTGCATTGGAAGAGGGCCTCATCTCCAGTTGAGGCAGGAACCGCAGGGTACCTCTGATTTCAGACTCCGATCGCAGGGTCCCTGCAGACTGGGGACAGGAGAGTCAGGCCTCGTCTTGGGTTGAGGCATGGAACTCCGCCTGCCTCTCGAGATGTCCCCGGGGAGAGAGGCCGCTTGTCGAGCTGTATTTGGAACCTGGGGTTTTTTCCGAACGATGCACGGAAAAACTGCCCCTTCGTGTTGACTGCATTCACAGGCTGGAGTTCGGAGAGGTGTCCGGGCATCGGGTTCTTATCAAGAGGGGACCGGGAAATCGGGGTCCTACGGAATGTGGAACCACCCACGAGGCCACGTCTGGAATGTCTTCGTGAGACCGGCCTCATCCTGAGGTGCGACCGGAAGGTCGGGAACCCCTTCCAGACAAAGCAGGGGAGTCGACCCTCCTGTCCAGATCAGGAGGGGAGAAAGGGCTCAGAGGAGGGGGTGCCGGAAAACCTCAGTGTTCCTCTCGAGGGAGACCGGGATTTCGGGGAACTTTGTGGGTCGCATCAAGGGTGCCAAGTGCCCTTTCGACCTCCAATTCCTAACGTGGGACTTCTCCTGAGGCGCTGTAGCGGGAAAGGGCTTCATCTTGCGATGACGGGGGAGCCACGTGGTTTTTCTCGAGTTACGGCGGGATTCTCGAGTTACGACGGGGAATTCAGGATGCCTCTTGTGTTGGCCCAGGCAAGTCCAATCTTCCATTCGAGTTGCGAAGGAAAGCTGGGGATTGCTCTCGAGTGACTGCAGGGCCAATAGACCTCATCTAGGCTTGTGTCCAGAAGCCAATGTTCCTCTCCAGGGGCGACAGGGATCTCGGGGTTGCATTCCAGACGCACCCGGGGAGACAGGCATTCATCTCGAGTGGAAGCAAAGAACCCCGCTCTGCTCTCGAATCGCGACGGGTATCTCTTGGAGCTCACTGGGTGGACTCAAGGGAGTCAAGCCTCCTGAGGCGTTTGGAGAGAGGTCGCGAGATTGGTCGCTAGGCCATGCAGGAGACGAAGGCCCTCATCTCTCGATGACGGGGGAATCTCGGGGTTGTTCTCGAGCGGCGGCCCCAGTGTGCGGTTTCTCACGAGGTACGACGGCGAGGTCAGTGAGCCTCTCGTGGGGCGCCAGGGAAGTCGGGTCTCCATGCGAGTGGCGAGGGGGAGCGCGTCATTGCTCCCGAGCCATGGTAGGGGAATCTGGCCTCGAGACGTGTTGAAGAAGGTCTCTCGAGG
>NZ_JBFBEO010000013.1:0-3487 GCF_040683695.1 Micromonospora sp. NPDC093244 | reverse complement strand
GCTGGTTGTTGTTTCAGAGACTTGGCCAGCCTCCTGTGTGGGGGCTGGAAGTCTGCCAGGCATGGCCTGGCCTCGCATACCGCCGACGAGGGTTGGGTTTGGTGTGGGGCTGTTGGGTTGTGGGTTGGTCGTTTGTTGAGAATTGCACAGTGGACGCGAGCATCTTTGTGGTCAAGTTGTCAAGGGCGAACGGTGAATGCCTTGGCACCAGGAGCCGATGAAGGACGTGGGAGGCCGCGATAGGCCTGGGGGAGCTGTCAACCAAGCTGTGATCCCAGGGTGTCCGAATGGGGAAACCTGGCACCAGTCATGTGGTGTCACCCACACCTGAACACATAGGGTGTGTGGGGGGAACGCGGGGAAGTGAAACATCTCAGTACCCGTAGGAAGAGAAAACAATTTAGTGATTCCGTGAGTAGTGGCGAGCGAAAGCGGATTGAGGCTAAACCGGCTGCGTGTGATACCTGTCAGGGGTTGCGTGGTTGGGGTTGTGGGACCCTGCTGAACAAGCTGACACTTGTTCGAGAAGTTACAAAGTCAGTGGCTAGTCGAACAGTCTGGAATGGCTGACCGTAGACGGTGAGAGTCCGGTAGGTGAAAGTTGCTGACCTTCTGTGGGTGTTCCCGAGTAGCGGCGGACCCCTGAAATCTGCCGTGAATCTGCCAGGACCACCTGGTAAGCCTAAATACTTCCTGGTGACCGATAGCGGACGAGTACCGTGAGGGAATGGTGAAAAGTACCCCGGGAGGGGAGTGAAATAGTACCTGAAACCGTTCGCCTACAATCCGTCGGAGCCTTGCGGGGTGACGGCGTGCCTTTTGAAGAATGAGCCTGCGAGTTAGTGGCATGTGGCGAGGTTAACCCGTGTGGGGGAGCCGTAGCGAAAGCGAGTCTGAATAGGGCGATTCAGTCGCGTGTCCTAGACCCGAAGCGGAGTGATCTAGCCATGGGCAGGCTGAAGCGCGGGTAAGACCGCGTGGAGGGCCGAACCCACCAATGTTGAAAAATTGGGGGATGACCTGTGGTTAGGGGTGAAAGGCCAATCAAACTCCGTGATAGCTGGTTCTCCCCGAAATGCATTTAGGTGCAGCGTCGCGTGTTTCTTGCCGGAGGTAGAGCACTGGATGGTCTAGGGGGCCCACAAGCTTACCGAAATCAGCCAAACTCCGAATGCCGGTAAGTGAGAGCGCGGCAGTGAGACTGCGGGGGATAAGCTTCGTAGTCGAGAGGGAAACAGCCCAGATCACCAGCTAAGGCCCCTAAGCGTGTGCTAAGTGGAAAAGGATGTGGGGTCGCATAGACAACCAGGAGGTTGGCTTAGAAGCAGCCACCCTTTAAAGAGTGCGTAATAGCTCACTGGTCAAGTGGTTCCGCGCCGACAATGTAGCGGGGCTCAAGCACACCGCCGAAGCTGTGGCATTCACATTTTAACCTCGCTTGGACGTGATTCCTTGTGCAGGTGTGTGGATGGGTAGGGGAGCGTCGTGCCGCGAGTGAAGCAGCGGGGTGACCCAGTTGTGGACGCGGCACGAGTGAGAATGCAGGCATGAGTAGCGAAAGAAGGGTGAGAAACCCTTCCGCCGGATGACCAAGGGTTCCAGGGCCAGGCTAATCCGCCCTGGGTGAGTCGGGACCTAAGGCGAGGCCGAGAGGCGTAGTCGATGGACAACGGGTTGATATTCCCGTACCCGCGAAAGAGCGTCCCTGATGAACCTCGTTGTGCTAACCACCCGAACTGGCTGATGTCTTCGGACGGATGTTGGGGAGCGTGGGAACCTGGCGGGTAGTAGTCAAGCGATGGGGTGACGCAGGAAGGTAGCTGAGCCCGGCCGGTGGTTGTGCCGGGGTAAGCGTGTAGGCCGTGCCATAGGCAAATCCGTGGCGCATGAAGGCTGAGACGTGATGCCGAGCCGATTCAGGTGAAGTCAGTGATCCTATGCTGCCGAGAAAAGCCTCTAGCGAGTTCTTAGCGGCCCGTACCCCAAACCGACACAGGTGGTCAGGTAGAGAATACCGAGGCGATCGGGCGAACTGTGGTTAAGGAACTCGGCAAATTGCCCCCGTAACTTAGGGAGAAGGGGGGCCGGAGACGTGAAGCCCCGCGCGGGTGGAGCGTTGTATGGCCGCAGAGAGCAGGGGGAAGCGACTGTTTACTAAAAACACAGGTCCATGCGAAGAAGTAATTCGATGTATATGGACTGACGCCTGCCCGGTGCTGGAACGTTAAGGGGACCTGTTAGCTCTTCGGGGCGAAGCGGAGAACTTAAGCGCCAGTAAACGGCGGTGGTAACTATAACCATCCTAAGGTAGCGAAATTCCTTGTCGGGTAAGTTCCGACCTGCACGAATGGCGTAACGACTTCCCCACTGTCTCAACCACAGGCCCGGCGAAATTGCAGTACGAGTAAAGATGCTCGTTACGCGCGGCAGGACGGAAAGACCCCGGGACCTTTACTATAGCTTGACATTGGTACTCGAATTAGCTTGTGTAGGATAGGTGGGAGCCGGTGAAGTCCATACGCCAGTATGGGTGGAGGCAATCTTGAAATACCACTCTGGTTGATTTGGGTATCTAACTTCGGACCGTTATCCGGTTCAGGGACAGTGTCTGGTGGGTAGTTTAACTGGGGCGGTTGCCTCCTAAAAGGTAACGGAGGCGCCCAAAGGTTCCCTCAGCCTGGTTGGCAATCAGGTGTTGAGTGCAAGTACACAAGGGAGCTTGACTGTGAGACTGACAGGTCGAGCAGGGACGAAAGTCGGGACTAGTGATCCGGCACTTGCGAGTGGAAGCGGTGTCGCTCAACGGATAAAAGGTACCCCGGGGATAACAGGCTGATCTTCCCCAAGAGTCCATATCGACGGGATGGTTTGGCACCTCGATGTCGGCTCGTCGCATCCTGGGGCTGTAGCAGGTCCCAAGGGTTGGGCTGTTCGCCCATTAAAGCGGTACGCGAGCTGGGTTTAGAACGTCGTGAGACAGTTCGGTCCCTATCCGCCGTGCGCGTAGGATACTTGAGAAGGGCTGTCCCTAGTACGAGAGGACCGGGACGGACGAACCTCTGGTGTGCCAGTTGTCCCGCCAGGGGCACGGCTGGTTAGCTACGTTCGGAAGGGATAACCGCTGAAAGCATCTAAGCGGGAAGCCTGCTTCAAGATGAGGTATCCCACCCACCTTTGGTGGGGTAAGGCCCCCAGCTAGACGACTGGGTTGATAGGCCGGAAATGTAAGCCCGGTAACGGGTTCAGTTGACCGGTACTAATAGGCCGAGGACTTGACTACCAAGCTGCTACGCGTCCACTGTGCAACTCTGAACAAGCGAACACCCGTGACATCATGCCCGGGGTTGTTTGACATGTTCATAGAGTTACGGCGGTCATGGCGGAGGGGAAACGCCCGGTTACATTCCGAACCCGGAAGCTAAGCCCTCCAGCGCCGATGGTACTGCACTCGTGAGGGTGTGGGAGAGTAGGACGCCGCCGGACAATC
>NZ_JBFBEO010000012.1:0-9678 GCF_040683695.1 Micromonospora sp. NPDC093244 | reverse complement strand
GGCCCTGTTTTTTTTCTTGGTTTTTCATTTTTTTTTGGGTGTTTAACCACAGCGGGGGTTTTGTTGTGGGGGGTTGTTTTTTTTTGGCCGGCCCCCGCCGGGGGGGGGGGGGGGGGGGCCCCCCCCCCCCCCGCCCCCGTGCACCCGAACGGGTCAGACCTTGGCCTTGCCCAGGATGCGGTTCACTGTTGTCCCGCACACCGGACACTTGCCCTTGGCCATGTTCATTCCGGTCTTCGAGACCTCGACGTGCCCCTCGAAGTCCCGCTTCTCCTTGCACTTCACGCAGTAACCGTTGTAGCTCTGGGCCTGGTCGGCCACGGTGCCCCTCCTCGTCTCGTCCGCCGGTCAATACGGTCCCGGCGGGTTGCCCGGCGGCGGGCCACACGGGGCGCCGGCGCTGGGTTTCACTCCGCGGCCACCTTCGTGACCGCTGGTCCGCGGACCCTACCCAGGTCTGGGCAGTTCCATGTCAGCTGTGCATCGACACTGTGAGCAAGTCGACGTCGAGAGTGTGCATGGCGAAATAGGTCGGATAAGTCAGTTTGGCGGGGACACGCCGACCAAACCCTCTCAGCCACCCTTGCGGGTGCCCCCACGCGCGTCTCCAGCGGTGATCACCTAAGTTTGGAGACGAAGCGCTCCGGCCCCGGTGTTCACGAAGGGTGACGAGAGCGCGTGGCGACGCCCTGGTCAAGAAATTTTCAGGACGCTGGGCGACCAATCACCATTTTCTGGGCGCGTGTCGTGCGGTTGACTCTTGCGGACCCCTGGTCAGTACGCATTAGCTTTCTGTCGTGACACGTAGCCGAGGCTGCGCGGGCCAGTGATGGCGGGGACGCGCAAGCCGGTCGTCGAGGTACGGCGCAGTCAGCGCCGACGACGCACGGTGTCCGCGTACCGCGACGGTGAGCGGGTCGTCGTCCTCATTCCGGACCAGTTCTCCCGCGCCGAGGAGAGCGAGTGGGTCGACCGGATGCTCGCCCGGCTCGCTGCCCGGGAGGGCCGGCTGGCCCGCTCCGACGACGAGTTGCTGGCCCGGGCAACCCGGCTCATCGACCTCTACCTCGGCGGGTACGGCACGCGTGCGGTGCCCGCAAGCGTGCGGTGGGTCACCAACCAGAACGGCAGGTGGGGCTCCTGCACGCCCGCCGACCGCAGCATCCGGATCTCCCACCGGGTCCAGGACATGCCCGAGTGGGTGATCGACTACGTGCTGCTGCACGAGCTGGCGCACCTCATCGTGCCGAGCCACAACTCACGGTTCTGGGCGTTGGTGGGTCGCTACCCCAAGGCGGAACGCGCCCGCGGCTACCTCGAAGGTGTCGCCGCCGCCTCCTGCGCCCCCGTACCCACCTGATCTCCGGCCGCCGCCGGGCCGCAACGGCCGGATGGGCGCGGTGCCTCGCGTCCGGTGGGGCGCTAGGGTCGGGGCATGGCGCGGCGAGTGGTGGTGGCGTTGCTCGGGCCGGTCCAGTGGTCGCCGCCCGGCGTCGACCGGGCGGACTGGCGGGCGGCGCTCGCCGAGGACGTCGTCGACCTGGTCGCCACCCTCAACGAGGTGGAGGTCGCGGTCGCCGTGACCCCGGCCGACCGCGCACTCGCGGACGCGCTGGTCTGGCCGGGAACCGCCGTGTACGAGGTGGCCGAGCCGACGCCGAACGCGGTGTTCGCCGCGTTGGACGGCTACGACCAGGCGGCCGTGCTCGCCGCCGACGTGCCGGACCTGCCCGCGCTGACCATCGGCAAGCTGCTGCGCCCGCTCACCACCAGGCCGGTGGCGGTGGCCCCGGTCGAGGGCGGCGGCCCGGGTCTGCTCGGGGTGGCCGTACGGCTGCCCGTGCCGGAATGGCTGCCCCCGCTGGACCTGGACACGGCGACGCCTGCCGACGCGCGCTCGGGTGCGCCCCGACCGGGGGACGTCGCCGTCACGGCCGGCTGGCGACGGATGCGCGGCCCGGCCGACCTCGCCACCCTGGACCCGGCCTTCGAGGGCTGGGAGGCCACCCGCGCCCTGCTCTCCGGCTCGGGCCGTCCCGCCTGACCGGTCCGGGTGCCCGGCGCCGGACGGCGCGGGCACCCGGTCGGGGCGTCAGGACTTGGCGTCGCCCTCGTCGTCGGTCTCGTCGGGCTGACCGGGAGCCTTCTCCTCGACCCCGCCGGGGGCGGTGAAGTCGAAGTTGTCCAGCTCGCTCAGGTCCATGTCGTTCATCGCGAAGGCGACCGGGTCGGCGAAGTCGTCGTCCGACGGGAGCAGGTCGGGGTGACCCCAGACCGCGTCGCGGCCCTCGATGCCCCGGTGCGTGGTGAGCGCGGCCCAGAGCGCCGCGGCCTCGCGCAGCCGGCGTGGGCGCAGTTCGAGGCCGACAAGCGCGGCGAAGGTCTGCTCGGCGGGACCGCCGGCGGCCCGGCGGCGGCGGAACGCCTCACCCAGCCGCACCACGTTCGGCAGCCGGTCGCTGGCGGCGCTGTCCACCACGTGGCACACCCAGCCCTCGACCAGGGCCAACGCGGTCTCCAGACGGGCCAGGGAGGCCTTCTGCGCCGGGGTGTCCTCCGGGGTGAAGATGCCCTCCAGGGCGATGGCCTGCATCGACTCCGGGTCGGTCGGGTCGACACGGCCCATGGCCTCCTCGATCGCCTCCCGGTTGACCCGGATGCCCGAGGCGTACGTCTCCACCGCGTTGAGCACGTGCCCACGCAGCCACGGGACGTGCTGGAACAGCCGCTGGTGGGCGGCCTCACGCAGGGCGACGTAGAGGCGTACCTCGTCCTCGGGCAGCTCCAGGCCCTCGCCGTACGCCCGGATGTTGGCAGGGATCAGCGCGGCCGTGCCGGCCGGGCCGAGCGGCAGGCCGATGTCGCCGGCGGAGAGCACCTCCGCGGCGAGCGAGCCGAGGGCCTGACCGAGCTGGCCGCCGAAGAGCGCCCCGCCGAGGGTGGCGACCATCGACTGCATCGGGCCGAGCTGGGCGCGCGCCTCCGGTGGCACCAGGTCACCCATCGCGCCGACCATCCGGCTGGCCACCGGGTCGCAGAGCTTGCGCCACACGTCGAGCGTCTTGTAGATCCACTCGTTGCGGTTCCAGGCGACAGGGGTCTGGATGCCCGACGGCCACGCGGAGGCCGGCTCCAGCCACAGGTCGGCCAGGCGCAGCGCCTCCTCGACCGCGTGGCGCTCGTACGGTGACACCGCCGGGTCGCCGGCGGCCGCGAGCTGGCTGGCCGCCACCTGACGGGCCAGGTCCCAGTTCACCGGCCCGCTGCCCGGTGCGGACAGCAGGTGCTGCAGCTGCGACATGAACTGCTGCATCTGCGCGGGATCGTTGGGGTCTGGTGGTTGCCCACCCGGGAGCGCGAAACCGAACGGAATATCAGGCACGACGTCTACGGTACGCGCGCCACGCCCCAGGTCGTCGCCGCTGGCGTTGCGCTGAGGGCGAAGTCGCGTGGCGCATCCGACAGTCGGGCGTCGACCGGTCGGTACGCTCTGGCGCATGAGACGTCGTGGCCTGACGGTCCTGCTCGGTGCCCTGTTCACCGCCCTGCTGAGCATCGGGGTGCTCCGGGTGCCGATCCCGTACGTGGTGCTCGGGCCGGGCCCGACGGTGAACACGCTCGGCACCGCCGACGGCAAGGAGGTCATCAAGGTCTCCGGACGGGACACGTCCACCTCGGCCGGGCAGCTCCGGTTGACCACGGTGGGCGTGCAGCCCACGGTGCGGCTCCGGTCGGCGATCGCCGGGTGGTTCTCCGACGACGAGGCGGTGGTGCCGCGCGAGCTGGTCTACCCGCCCGGTGAGTCGACGGAGCAGGTCGAGCAGCGGAACGCCGAGGACTTCAAGGTGTCGCAGACCAGCGCCGAGACCGCCGCGCTCCGCGAGCTTGGTTTCCCGGTGCAGGTGGTGGTCAAGACCGTCGCCGCGGACGGGCCGTCGGCCGGTGCGCTCAAGGCCGGCGACGTGGTCACCTCGGTCGACGGTCAACCGGTGCCGGTGGCCGCGAAGGTCACCGAGCTGATCCGGGCCAAGCCGGCCGGTACGGCGTTGACCATCGGTTACACCCGTGACGGCGTGCCGGCCACCGCGACGGTGACCAGCCGCGAGCAGGACGGCCGGCCGCGGATCGGCGTCGAGATCGACCAGCAGCAGCCGCACCCGTTCACGCTCGACATCGAGTTGGAGGACATCGGCGGTCCGAGCGCCGGCCTGATGTTCGCCCTGGGCATCGTGGACAAGCTGACCCCGGCCGACCTCACCGGCGGGAAGGTCATCGCGGGCACCGGCACGATCGACGACGAGGGCTCGGTCGGCCCGATCGGCGGGATCGCCCAGAAACTCGTCGGCGCGAAGCGCGCCGGGGCGAAGGTCTTCCTCGTGCCGGCGGACAACTGCGCCGAGGCGGTCCGCAATCCGCAGCCCGATCTGCCGCTGCTGCGGGTGGGCTCGTTGGACGAGGCATTGACGGCTCTTGACACCCTCCGTTCGGGGGGTCAGCCGACCCGCTGCTGACCGGTGTGACCGTGCCCCGACACGTTCAGGAAGACCCCGTACTCTGGGTGCCTGGTCGGAGCCGATCACATCGAGCGTGCGGAGCCAACAGTGGTCATGCGTAGCAGCAGCCCCCTACCGAGGATGAGTCGGCGCGGCCGCGTCACCATCGCTGTCCTGGTCGGGGTGTTCGTGCTCTTCACCCTGCTGGGCTGGGGTGTTCAGGCCTGGACCGACTGGCTCTGGTTCGAGGAGGTCCGCTACACCGAGGTCTTCACAGGTGTGCTGCTCACCCGGCTGCTGCTCTTCCTGGTCATCGGCCTCGGCATGGCGGTGGTCGTCGGCGGCAACCTGTGGCTGGCGTACCGGCTGCGTCCACGGTTGCGGCCGCACTCGGTCGAGCAGGCGACCCTGGAGCGCTACCGGATGGCGCTCACCCCGCGCCTGGGCACCTGGATCTCGCTGGCCGCCGCCGTGATCGGGCTGTTCGCCGGCCTCTCCGCGCAGAACCGGTGGAACCAGTGGCTGCTCTTCCGTAACGGCGGCGACTTCGGGATCAAGGACCCGGAGTTCGGTGTCGACCTCGGCTTCTACGTCTTCCAGCTGCCGTTCTGGCGCTACCTGCTCGGGGTCGCCTTCACCGCCGTGGTGCTGGCCGTGATCGGCGCGCTGGCGGTGCACTACCTGTACGGCGGGGTCCGCCTGCAGGGTGTCGGGGACCGGATGAGCAACGCGGCCCGCGCCCACCTGAGCAGCCTGGTCGCGGTCTTCGTGCTGCTCAAGGCCATCGCGTACGTGCTGGACCGGCGGGCGATGCTGCTGGAGTACAACGAGGGCGCCAAGCTGTACGGCGCCGGCTACGCCGACGTCAACGCGCTGCTGCCGGCCAAGGAGATCCTGGCGTACATCTCGATCGTGGTGGCCATCGCGATCATCGTGTTCTCCAACGCCTGGATGCGGAACCTCGTCTGGCCGGGCATCTCGCTGGCCCTGCTCGGTGTCTCCGCGGTGGCGATCGGCGGCATCTACCCCTGGGCGGTGCAGACCTTCGAGGTCAAGCCGAGCGCCAAGGACAAGGAGGCGCCGTACATCCAGCGCAGCATCGACGCGACGCGGGCGGCGTTCGGGTTGGCGGTCACCGAGACCACGCCGTACGCGGCGAACAATCTCACCCCACCGGCGAACCTGGCCACCGACACGTCCGTGGTGTCGAACGTGCGGCTGCTCGACCCGCAGTTGGTGAGCGAGACGTACACCCAGCTCCAGCAGGTGCGGGGCTTCTACGACTTCGGCCCCAAGCTGGACATCGACAGGTACGGGGTGAACGGCAAGACCTCCGACTACGTGGTCGGCGTACGGGAGATCAACTACGGCGAGCTGACCGACCAGCAGAACACCTGGATCAACAGGCACACCGTCTACACCCACGGGTACGGGCTGGTGGCCGCCCCCGCCAACCAGGTGGTCTGCGGCGGGCAGCCGTTCTTCGTCTCCGGCTTCCTCGGCGAGAAGACCCAGGAGGCGTGCTCCTCGCAGACCGAGCAGATCCCGGCCAAGCAGCCGCGCATCTACTACGGCGAGCGGATGGCTGCCGACGACTACGCGATCGTCGGGCAGTCCGACCCGAACAAGAAGGCCGAGTTCGACAGGCCGGTCGGTGAGGGTGGCGGCGAGTCCTACACCTACACCGGTGAGGGCGGCGTGGAGATCGGCTCGTTCCCCCGGCGGCTGCTGTACGCCATCAAGGAGCAGGAGTCGAACTTCCTGCTCTCCGAGGCGGTCAACAAGGACTCCAAGCTGCTGTACGTGCGTAACCCGCGGGACCGGGTGGAGAAGGTCGCGCCGTTCCTCACCCTGGACGGCGACCCGTACCCGGCGGTCGTCGACGGCCGCGTGCAGTGGATCGTCGACGGCTACACCACGGCGGCCACCTACCCGTACGCAGAGCGGGTCAACCTGCAGACCGAGACCACCGACGAGCTGACCAACCGGGGCACCTTCCAGCTGGCCCGGGAGAACGTCAACTACATGCGCAACTCGGTGAAGGCCACCGTCGACGCGTACGACGGCACGGTGAAGCTCTACGAGTACGACGACACCGACCCGGTGCTCAAGGCGTGGAACAAGGCGTTCGGTGGTGACCTGGTGCTGCCGAAGGCGGAGATCCCGGTCGAGCTGAACGAGCACTTCCGCTACCCGGCGGACATGTTCAAGGTGCAGCGCAACCTGCTCACCAAGTTCCACGTGACCAACCCGGGCGACTTCTACTCCGCGCAGGACTTCTGGCAGGTGCCGAACGTGCCTGACGCTCCGGACAGCGGCCAGAAGCAGCCTCCGTACTACCTGTTCACCCAGTTCCCGGGGCAGGAGAGCCCGCGCTTCCAGCTCACCTCCGCGGTCACCCCGAACGGCAGGCAGAACCTCGCCGCGCTGATCTCCGGGTCGTACGTCGACGGAAAGCCCCGGTTGGAGGTGCTGGAGCTGCCGGATCAGACCCGGATCTCCGGTCCGGTGCAGGTGCACCAGCAGATGACGAACAACGCGAACATCCGCCAGCAGCTCAACCTGCTCTCCAGCAACCAGGCGCAGGTGCAGTACGGCAACCTGCTCTCGCTGCCCTTCGCCGACGGCATGCTCTACGTCGAGCCGGTCTACGTGAAGAGCAACCAGCAGGACGCGTACCCGCTGTTGCAGAAGGTGCTGCTCTCGTACGGCGACGGCGGTTCGTTCGTGGCGCTCGCCGACAACATCAACGACGGCATCAAGCAACTTGTCGAGCAGGGTAAGCGGGCCGGACAGGGCACGTCGCCGCCCCCAACCACAGGGGGTAACCCGACCACCCCGACGCCGACCGCCACGCCGACGCCCACGCCGACGCCGAGTGGCACCGCCACCCCGGCGCCGACCGGCGAGCTGGCCGCCGCCGCGGACCGGGTGCAGGCCGCCATCACCGAGGTCCGCGCCGCGCAGGCCTCCGGCGACTTCGAGCGGTACGGTCGCGCGCTCAAGGCGCTGGACGAGGCGCTCACCGCGTTCCAGCAGGCGCAGACCGCCAACCCGGCGGGCGCGCCGAACGGCGGGCCGACGCCGAGCGCCGGCGGCTGACCCGCAACGCCGAACATCCCTCGGAGCCCTCGTCGCCCGACCACACAGGTCCGGACGGCGGGGGCTCCGCCGTGTGCGGACGCCACGCAGGCCTGTCGCCTGTCCGACACCGTTTGTCCTGCTGACCCGCAACCCACGGTGGCGGCCCGCCGTCCTCCATGCAACGGGGCGCGGACGAGGGGGTCAGTCGTGAGGGACGCGCAGAGCTTCGACGAGTTCTATCGCTGCACCGCCCGGCGGACCATGCGGTACGCCTACGCGGTGGCCGGTGACCACACCGAGGCGCAGGACCTGGTGCAGGAAGCCTTCACCCGGGCCTGGCGGCAGTGGGGGCGGCTGTCGGAGCATCCGGCGCCGGAGGCGTGGCTGCGTCTCGTGGTGGCCCGGCTGGCGACCGACCGCTGGCGGCGCCTGCACCGCTGGCGGTCGGTGCTCAGTCGTACCGGGTCGCCGCCGGACGCGCCACCGCCGAGCGAGGACGGGGTGCTCCTGGTTCGCGCGCTGCGCCAACTGCCGCCCACCCACCGGCAGGCGTTGGCCCTGCACTACCTCTTCGACATGTCGGTGGAGGAGATCGCCCGGGAGACCGGTGTCCCGGTCGGCACCGGCAAGTCCTGGCTGTCCCGGGGGCGGTCCCGACTGGCCGCGCTGCTACCCGACCTCGCCGTCGAGAAGCTGGAGGCGAACGATGTCAGCTGAAATCTCCGACCTGTACCGGTCGCTCACCGTCGTCGCCGACGGCATGGAGGTGGCCCACCCTGATCTGGTCCGGCGGCGTGCCGACCGGCGGGCCCGGATCCGGGTCGCCGGCACCGCGGTCGCGGTGGCGGTGCTGATCGGCGGGGTGGCAGTCGGTGGACGGCTCGCGTTGTCGACGGACGGCTCGGCGCCGTTGCCCCCACCCGCGGACACCCCCGGACCGCCGCCGACCTCCTCGACGCCCCGCCCGTCGCCGTCGGTCTCGCCGACGCTGTCGACGTCCCGGTCGTCCACACCGGCGACCAGCACGTCGGTCGGCAGACCGCCGGCCTCGGCGACCGGCCCGGCAGCGGCCCGGCCGCCCACCTCGATCCCCGATCGGGCCTTCTTCAGGCTGGCGGCGGCCAACGAGAGAGGCCTGGAGTCGTGGGCGACGTCGGCGATGCTGCCTCCGCTCTGCGGGGCCGGCTACCCCAGCAACTCGGCGGTGGTCCAGCGTCGCGGCCGGTTCCTGGCCTACAAGAAGCCGGAGCAGCCGGCGGAGAGCGTGCCGGATGGCAGCTACCGGCACACCATCACCATCTACCGCTCCGGCCGCGCCGACGACGCGCTGCGGGAGCTGCGGCAGGCCGTTCGCGACTGCCCCACCCAGAAGCAGTCCGACGACGCCAGGACGTGGCGGCAGCGGCTGTTGACCTCGGGGGAGTACGGCGACGAGTCGGTGCTGTTCGAGATGCGGTCTCCGTACCCGGACGGAATGGGCGAGCCGGGGGCGGACGAGGTGCGGCTGGTCCGGGCGGTTCGGATCGGTGACGTGGTGACGGTGCTCTGGGAGCAGGGTTGGGAGTCCACCACCGCCGAGCGCGCGCAGGTCGACGCCGACAGCCGGCGGGCGGTGGCGGCGATCGAGAACTGGCTCGACTGACAGGAATCGGAGTCGCTTTGCGGTGTCCCGGGTCGGTGCGCTACGGTTAGCGAACCGACGCGGGGTGGAGCAGCTCGGTAGCTCGCTGGGCTCATAACCCAGAGGTCGCAGGTTCAAATCCTGTCCCCGCTACGAGAGAGAAAGCCCGTTTCCGGTTCGCCGGAGGCGGGCTTTCGACATTGCGGAGGTGCGGCGTCCGGCCGGGTCGACCCCGCCGATCATCGTCAAAAGGGATGGGTTAGAGTTAACCAGTCGACGCGGGGTGGAGCAGCTCGGTAGCTCGCTGGGCTCATAACCCAGAGGTCGCAGGTTCAAATCCTGTCCCCGCTACAAGAAGGAAAGCCCGTCTCCGGTTCGCCGGAGGCGGGCTTTCTGCTTTCCCGTCGACATCCGCGAGGGGTGGGGGCCCGGGGGGGGGCCGCCCCGCGGGGCGGGTAGGTGCGGGGGGGGGGGCGCGTG
>NZ_JBFBEO010000011.1:0-71842 GCF_040683695.1 Micromonospora sp. NPDC093244 | reverse complement strand
GGCCGGCACCCCCACACACGGGGTGCCGGCCATCGGCATGTCCAGCCGAGATCGTGGACAGGTCCCGTCAGCCGTGAACGGAAACTGTCCAAGATCTTTTTGGAGGCGGGAACATCGGGCGGGGCTGGCGGGTTGTGGATCGGTGTCGGTGTGACTCAGTGTCCCCGGGCCTCACCTAATATTGCCGTCGCGGAACACCGTTCGGCTGGAGCCGCGTCGCGCCACTCGCCGCGAGGCGACCTGCACACCGACACCAGCGCCGCCCCCGACCCACCCGGGCCGGGGGGCGGCGCTGTCCGTACCTGCCGTCGGGCCGGCGCGGCACAATGCTCGGGTGTCTGTCGTTCAGCCCTGGTCCGGGCAGTCGGGTGTCGTCGTACTGCCGAGTGGCGCGAGCGTGCGCGGACGCCGCATCGCGACGGAGGCCTCGCCTGCCGACTTCGCCCTGTTGTTGGCCCCCGGCCCGGAGCCGGCGTGGGCGCACCGGCGGATCCGGTGGCCCGACTTCTGGGTTCCGCTGGACCGGGCCGATGCGCTCGACGCCCTGCGGGAGGCCCTGCGCCGGGCACACGGCGGCGAACGCGTCGAAGTGGCCTGCCGAGGTGGAGTGGGCCGGACGGGAACGGCGTTGGCCGCGCTGGCGATCCTCGACGGCCTGCCAGCCGAGCGGGCGGTGCCGTGGGTCCGCACGGGCTACCACCCGAAGGCCGTGGAGACCCCCTGGCAGCGACGCTGGCTCCGCCGTGTCACTTGACCCCCGCCGCCCGCGCGTCATCTGACCCCCGCCGCCCGCGTGGCGCCCACGTCCGGTCCGCGCCGTCCACGGCCCGCGCCGTCCACGGCCCGCGCCGCCCACGGCCCGCGCCGCCCGCCCGCGCCCCCGCGTGCCGGCGGACGCCAACCGGCGCCGTCAGCCTTGGCTGATCCGCGCTGGCTCGTTGACGTACTCGCGCAGGTGGGTCGCGGTGAGGGTGTCTCCGTGCGCGACCAGCTCGGCAGGCGTGCCGGTGAAGACGACCCGCCCGCCGTCGTGCCCCGCGCCGGGGCCGAGGTCGATGAGCCAGTCCGCGTGTGCCATGACCGCCTGGTGGTGCTCGATGACGATGACCGTGTTGCCGGCGTCGACCATGCGGTCGAGCAGGGCCAGGAGTTGGTCGACGTCGGCCAGGTGCAGGCCTGTGGTGGGCTCGTCGAGGACGTACGTGCTGGTCTTCTCGCCGAGGTGGATGGCGAGTTTGAGTCGTTGCCGTTCCCCGCCGGACAGGGTGGTCAGGGGTTGGCCGAGGCTGAGGTAGCCCAACCCGACGTCGACCAGCCGTCCGAGGATGAGGTGCGGGAAGAAGTCGTACGCCTCGGTGACCGACATGGCGAGCACCTCGCTGATGTTCCTGCCGCGCAGCGTGTACGTGAGCACCTGGTCGGTGAAGCGTCGTCCCTCGCAGCGTTCGCAGACGCTTGCCACGCCGGCCATCATGGCCAGGTCGGTGTAGATGAGCCCGATGCCCTTGCAGGCCGGGCAGGCGCCCTCGGAGTTGGCGCTGAACAGTGCCGCCTTGACGCCGTTGGCCTTGGCGAAGGCGGTACGGATCGGGTCGAGCAGTCCGCTGTAGGTGGCCGGGTTGCTGCGCCGCGATCCGCGGATGGGGGACTGGTCGACGATCACCACACCGGATCGGCGGCGCAGCGATCCGTGGATCAGGGAACTCTTGCCGGAGCCGGCGACACCTGTGACGACGGTGAGCACGCCGAGCGGGATGTCGACGTCCACGTCGCGCAGGTTGTGCAGGTCGGCGTGCCTGATGGAGAGCTGCCCGGTGGGTGGGCGTACGGCGGCGCGCAGGGTCACCCGGTGGTCGAGGTGCCGGCCGGTGAGCGTGTCGGAGCGGCGCAGCCCTGGCACGTCGCCGGTGAAGCAGATCCGTCCGCCGTTGGTGCCGGCGCCGGGCCCGAGGTCGACCACGTGGTCGGCGATGGCGATGGTCTCCGGCTTGTGTTCGACCACCAGGACGGTGTTGCCCTTGTCGCGCAGCCGCAGCAGCAGGTCGTTCATCCGGGCGATGTCGTGCGGGTGCAGGCCGACGGTGGGTTCGTCGAAGACGTACGTGACGTCGGAGAGGCTGGACCCGAGGTGCCTGACCATCTTCACCCGCTGCGCCTCACCGCCGGACAGGGTGGCCGACTCGCGGTCCAGGCTGAGGTAGCCCAGCCCGATCTCGACGAGGGAGTCGAGCAGGTCCCGCAGGTTGGCGATCAGCGGCGCGACGCCCGGGTCGTCGACGCCGCGTACGAACGCGGCCAGGTCGCTGATCTGCATGGCGGAGCAGTCCGCGATGGTGCGTCCGGCGATCCGGGAGGACAGGGCCGCCGCGTTGAGGCGGGTGCCGGAGCAGTCGGCGCAGGTGGTGAAGGTGACCGCACGGTCGACGAAGGCGCGGATGTGCGCCTGCATCGACTCGCGGTCCTTGGTCAGGTAGAGCCGCTTGACCTTGACGGCCAGGCCCTCGTACGTCCAGCTGTTGCCGCCCACCTTGATCTTCGTGGCGGGTTTGTGGAGGAAGTCCTCCCACTGTGCCGGGGTGTAGTCCTGGAGTTTGACGTCCGGGTCGAACAGGCCGGAGCCGACGATGGTCTGCCAGTACCAGGAGTCGACGGCGAAGTTGGGAACGGTGATCGCGCCGTCGTTGAGGGAGCGCTCGACGTCGACAAGCTCGTTGACGTCGAGGTCCGAGACACGTCCCAGCCCTTCGCAGGTCGGGCACATGCCCTCGGGGAGGTTGAAGCTGAACGCCCCCGCCCCGCCGATCTGCGGCTGGCCGAGCCGGCTGAAGAGGATCCGCAGCATGGCGTACGCGTCGGTGGCGGTGCCGACGGTGGAGCGGGAGTTGACGCCCATCCGTTCCTGGTCGACGACGATGGCGGCGCTGAGGTTGCGCAGCGAGTCGACGTCCGGGCGGTTGAGGTTCGGCATGAACGACTGGAGGAACGCGCTGTAGGTCTCGTTGATCATGCGCTGGGACTCGGCGGCGATGGTGCCGAACACCAGCGACGACTTGCCGGAGCCGGAGACACCTGTGAAGACGGTCAACCGGCGCTTGGGGATGTCGACCGAGACGTTGGCGAGGTTGTTCTCCCGCGCCCCGCGTACCTCGATCATGTCGTGGCTGTCGGCGGCGGACCAGGCTGGCTTCGACATGCGGACCCTTCAGAGATCGTGGCGGGGCGGTCCCCGCCGAGCATCTGACGGATTAAATTGTCTCATTCATCCCCATGTAGAGGCTTTGACGACAGCTGCCGCGTGCCCAACGGTGGAAAGGGTGGAGAAGTCTCAAATCACGTGTCAACCACTACTGTTGCCGGCGTGGACGTCGGGCCGAAGGACCGCCTGCGCGCCGTGGACCTGGCCGCCACCGTCGGGATCTCGGTGCAGCAGGTGCGCAACTACGTCGAGCAGGGAGTGCTGCCGCCGGTGCGGCGCACCCCGAGCGGCTACCGGATCTTCACGAGCGAGCACTCCCGCGCGTTGACCGTGGCGCGGCGGCTCGCCGAGGGGCACGGCTGGGGTCGTACCCGGGAGATCATGGCGGCGGTGCACAGGGGTGACCTGCCGGCGGCCCTGGCGGTGCTCGACGGCGGCCACGCCGAACTGGACCGGGAGCGGGCCGACATCCGCCGGGTGCTCGGCGCGTTCGAGACCGTGCTGGCCGCCGCCCCGGCGGCGCGGCCGGCGCCGCGCCGGGGCGTCCGGATCGGCGAGGTCGCCGCCCTGGTCGGGGTCCGGACCTCCCAGCTGCGGCTGTGGGAGGCGCGCGACCTGCTGCGCCCGACCCGCGCGCCGGGCACCAACTACCGGGTGTACGACGAGGCCGAGCTGCGCGCCGCGCAGGTCGTCGCGCTCCTGCGCCGGGGCGCGTACCCGTTCGAGATCATCGAGGCGGTACTGGGGGAGTTGCGCACCACCGGCAGCGCCCAACGGGTCCGCGCCGAGCTGGCCCGCCGTGAACAGGACCTGCACGCGCGCAGCCTGCGCCGCCTGCGGGGGAGCGCCGCGCTGCACGACTACCTGCGGCAACGAGCCCAACCCGTCCCGCCGGGCGATCTTGTTGACTAGGGTCGGGCTCATGAGAGCTGCGCTGCTGGCGGCCGCCACGTCCGCCGTCCTGCTCGCTCCCGCGCCGGCCGCCGCGGCCCCGGGTGCCACCGCGACCGTGCGGTGCCCACGGGCGGCGGCGCCCGCGATGTCCCGGCCGCCCCGACCCTCGCCCCCGCCCGCCGTGCCCGCGCAGCGGACGGTCGGCGGTGCGGGGCTGGCCACCGACGGGCTGGTCGTGCCGGCCGGCACCGGTACGCCACCGGCGGTCAGCGCCACCTCCTGGCTGGTCGCCGACCTGGACACCGGGCAGGTGCTCGGCGGGTGCGGCCCGCACGAGTACGGCACCCCGGCCAGTGTGCAGAAGCTCCTGCTGGCCGCCACGATGATGCCCCGCCTGGATCCGAAGCAGACGGTCACCGTCACCGACGAGGACATGAACATCGAGCCCGGCTCCTCCGCTGTCGGCCTCGTCGAGGGTGGCCGGTACGCCATCGAGACCATCTGGCTCGGTCTGCTGCTCAACTCCGGCAACGAGGCCGCGAACGCGCTGGCCCGGCTGGGCAGCGGAACGGACCGCGCGGCCGACGGCGTACGCGCCATGAACGACGAGGCGCACCGGCTCGGCGCGCTCCAGACGCACGCCGTCACCCCGTCCGGGCTCGACGGCAACGGGCAGTTCACAAGCGCGTACGACCTGGCGCTGATCGCCCGGGCCTGCTTCGCCCAGCCGGCGTTCCGGCGGTACGCGCTCACCGAACAGGCCCCGATCCCCGCCCAGCCGGCGCAGCGGACCAAGGGTTTCCTGATCCAGAACGAGAACCAGCTCATCTACCGGTACCCGGGCGCGCTCGGCGGCAAGACGGGCTTCACGGATCTGGCCCGGCACACGTACGTCGGCGCGGCCGAACGGGGTGGCCGGCGGCTGGTGGTGACCCTGCTGGGTGCCGAGTCGGCGCCGAAACGCGGCTGGGAGCAGGGCGCCTCGCTGCTGGACTGGGGTTTCACGGTGCCCCGCGACGCGAGCGTCGGTCGACTCGTCGAGCCGGGGGAGTTGACCGCCACCCCGTCGGCGGCGCCGGCGTTGGCGGCGCCGGGCGGACCGCGGCCGGCGGCGGCGAGCGGACCGGCGCACTCCGGCTCGGGGTGGCTGTGGTCGGTGACCGTGATCAGCGGCGCCGGGGTGCTGGTGCTGCTGGGCGGCCTGCTGTGGCGCCGGCGCCGTCGGCTGCCCTGACGCATCGACAACAGGCCACGACGTCCATAGACTCCGGTCTTTCTGGCACCACGAGTCCAGGAGGATCCCTGTGCCGAGTGAACTCGAACCGCGCCCCGGGGCGACGGCACCCCGCCGGCCGGCGCGCGCGCTGACCCGCCTCGCGGGGATGACGCTGCTCGCCGGAACGCTGGTCGCCGGCGTCGCCGTGGCGGCGCCCATGGCGTCCGCCGCCACACCCGCCGACACGGCGACCGCGTCCGCCACCGATGCCGCCACCCGTCCGCCGCGCACCACCCACGGGCCGTGCGCGTACACCGAGACGCCCGACGAGCCGGCGGCCCGTCCGGTGCCGCTGCCGCCGGACCCGCGGCGTACGCCGGCCCGGGGCAGCGTCCGGGTGACACTGGTGACCAACCACGGGCCGATCGGGTTGACCCTGGACCGGGCGGCCGCCCCGTGCACCGTGCAGAGCTTCCTGCACCTGGTGGGCAAGCGCTTCTACGACCGGACCCCGTGTCACCGGCTCACCGCGTACCCGACGCTCAGCGTCCTGCAGTGCGGCGACCCGTCCGGTACGGGCGAGGGCGGCCCGGGCTACAGGTACCGCGACGAACTGCCTACCGACCTGCCGCCGGCGCCGACCGACCCCACCGGGGAACGTCGGGTCTACGCCCGGGGCGTGCTGGCCATGGCCAACGCCGGTCCGGACACCAACGGCAGCCAGTTCTTCCTGGTGTACGCCAACTCGGCGCTGCGACCGAACTACACGATCTTCGGCGAGGTCGACGCGGCCGGGCTTGCCACGCTGGACCGGATCGCCGCCGGGGGAGTGGCGCCGACGGCCGAGGACCCGGCCCCGGTCGACGGGGCGCCGGCGTTGCCGGTGGACATCCGCCGGGCGGTCCGCTCGCACCACCACCACTGAGCGACAGGCGCGGTGGGCGGCTCGGGCCGCTCACCGCGCCATCGGTGATCCACAGCTCCGCCGGCCGGCGGAATTTTCGGCAGCCGATCGGTAACGGCGTGACCAGCGTCCGAGGTGGTTCCAGCCGTCACGCCGAGGCGGGCGACCCGGTCGGCGGCGCGGCGGTGCTGTCCCGTACGACCAGCTCGGTGGCCAGCTCGACCCGGGGCGAGTCGATACCCTCGCCCTGGGACAGCCGCAGCACCGTCCGTGCCGCCAGCCGGCCCATCTCGACAAGCGGTTGGCGCACAGTGGTCAGCGGCGGGGACGCCCAGCGCGCCTCCGGCAGGTCGTCGAAGCCGACCACGCTGACGTCGTCGGGGACCCGCAGCCCGCGCCGCCGGATGGCCTCGTAGACGCCGAAGGCCATCTGGTCGCTCGCCGCGAAGATGCCGGTCGGCGGGTCGGCGAGGTCCAGCAGCGCGGTTCCGCCGGAGAACCCGGAGGCGTGGTAGAAGTCACCCGGGTAGATCAGCTTGTCGTCGATCGGGATGCCCGCCGCCTCCAGCCCGGCCCGGTACCCGTCGAGGCGGGCCCGGCTGCACAACAGGTGCGTCGGCCCGGCCACGAACCCGATGCGCCGGTGCCCGATCGACAGCAGGTGCTCGGTCGCGGCGAGCCCGCCGGACCAGTTCGTGGCGCCGATCGTCGGCACGTCCATGGCGGGTACGCCGGCCGGGTCGACGACCACCACCGGCACGTTGAGGCGACGCAGCTGCGCGTGCAGCGGTGGGCTCAGGTGCGAGGTCACGAAGATGACGCCGTCGGTGGCCCGGGTGCGCAGGTTCTGCAACCACTGCCGGGCGGCGGTCGGCTGCCTGTGGATCGCGGAGACCACGGTGCCGACGCCGGCGCCGTGCCCGACGTCCTCGACACCCCTGATGATTTCCACGGCCCAGGGGCTGTCCAGGTCGTTGAAGACCAGGTCGACGAGGCCGGCGCGGCGGACGCTGCGGCTGCTGCGCCGTCGGTAGCCGTGGTGGCGCAGCAGCTCCTCGACCCGTTCCCGGGTGTCGGGGGCCACATCGGAGCGTCCGTTGAGCACCCGCGAGACGGTCGGCACCGACACGCCCGCCTCCCGTGCGATCGCGGTGATGGTCACCCTGCGTCCGTCGTCCGCGCCCACCCGCGTCTCCTTCACCGCCTCCGGAGGCGACCGCAGAGCCGTCGCCGCCGTGTGTGCCGGAACGGCGTGCACCGTTCCTCGCGCCATCTTGCCTCACCGGCGGGGGTTGACGACATGCCAGGTCGGTTCTAGCGTTCCCGGAGTTGCGGAAGGTTTCCGGACGTCTTTCGGCACCTTTCGCTCCGCCGGGCCGCCGGGCGGCTGTTCGACGCAGCGTCGAGAGGACGTCACGTGTACACGGACCTTCCCGAGGATCAGTTGCGCGGTTACCGCAGCGCGGTCCGGGACCCGGGGGACTTCGACCAGTTCTGGGCCGCGACGCTCACCGAGGCACGCGACGCCGGCTGGCCCGTGCGGGTCGAGCCGGTGGAGACCGGGCTGGCCGGCATCGACGTCCTCGACGTGACCTTCGCGGGCTTTGCCGGCCAGCCGGTCCGGGCCTGGCTGCGGGTGCCGCGCGCGGCCGGGACCGCGCTGCCGACAGTTGTGCAGTACGCCGGCTACGGCGGCGGACGCGGGCACCCGATGGAGAACCTGCTCTGGGCGGCGGCCGGGTACGCGCACCTGCAGATGGACACCCGGGGGCAGGGATCGGGCTGGAGCCGCGGCGACACCCCGGACCCGGGCACCGCCGGCCCGGAGGCGCCCGGGGTGACCACCCGGGGCATCGGCGACCCGCGCACCTACTACTACCGCCGGCTGATCACCGACGCCGTGCGGGCGGTGGACGCCGTCCGGACCCTGCCGATGGTCGACCCGACCCGGGTGGCGGTGCTCGGGCACAGCCAGGGCGGCGGTCTGGCCCTGGCGGCCGGTGCGCTGGCCCCCGGCCTGCGGGCGGTTGTCGCGTTCGTACCGTTCCTCTGCGACATCCCACGTGCCGTGGTGGTCACCGACGCCCGCCCGTACCGGGAGATCCGCGACTACCTGGCCATCCACCGCGACGCCGAGGAGCGGGTGCTGACCACCCTGTCGTACGTCGACGGGGTCAACTTCGCGCGGCGCTGCCGCCGGCCGACGCGGTTCTCGGTGGCGTTGATGGACGACATCGTGCCGCCGTCGACGGTGTACGCGGCCGTCAACGCCCACGCCGGGCCTACCGAACTGTCGGTGTGGCGGTACAACGGTCACGAGGGTGGCGGCATCGACGACGACGAGGCGGCGCTGCGCTTCCTGCGGGAGCACCTGCTCGACGGCTGATCAGGCGCGGCGCCTGACCAGGGCTGATAGACAGGACTGGTGCGTCATCGCATCGGCGTCCTGCTCGCGCTCGCCGCGCTGCTCGGCGGCTGCTCGCGGCCCGAGCCCCACCCCGCGCCGGCCGTGCCGCCGCCGACCCCGGCGGTGAGTCCGAGCCCCACGCCCACGCCCACGCCCGCCGAGCGGCTGCCCGGGTTCGTGGTCCTGACCGACGTCGACAGGCGCATCCGGACCGACATCAGGTACGCCACCGCGCACAACTTCGTCGGCCGGCCGATCGCCGGCTACACCGAGCCACTGTGCCTGCTCACCCGGCAGGCGGCCGAGGCGTTGCACCGCGCGCAGGACGCCGCGCTGGCCGGCGGGCACAGCCTCAAGGTGTACGACTGCTACCGTCCGCAGCCGGCCGTGGACGACTTCGTCGCCTGGTCGAAGCGGCCCGGCGAGCAGCAGACCAAGGCTGAGTTCTACCCGGACGTGGCCAAGGACAGGCTCTTCGCCGACGGCTACGTCGGAGCGCCGACGGCCCACAGCCGGGGCAGCACCATCGACCTGACCCTTGTCGACGAGCCTGCCGCCACCCAACCCCCGTACCGGCCGGGGCAGCCGCTTGTCGCCTGCACCGCGCCGCGCGGTCAGCGCTTCGAGGACAACAGCATCGACATGGGTACGGGGTTCGACTGCTTCGACCCCCGGGCGCACACCGCCGACTCCCGCATCACCGGCACGCCCCGGGAGAACCGCCTGTTGCTGCGGAGGCTGATGACCGACGCCGGGTTCGTGAACTACGACCGCGAGTGGTGGCACTACCGCCTGCGTGACGAGCCGTACCCGGACACGTTCTTCGCCGCGCCGGTCGCCCGCTCGTCGGTCGGCTGACGCCCGACGGTCAGGTCCAGTAGAGGATCCGGCAGGCGACGTCGACGGCGATTGACGCGCAGTACTTCCGGCACGTACCAGACGGATCCTCGCGGTGTTCGTCGCCCTCGTCGTCGCGCTGACCGCCGGCGTCGCGGTCACCGCGACACGCGGCGCGCGGGCCGCGCCGACGTTCAAGGTCCTGGCCTTCTACAACGGCACCTGGGACGCCGCGCACATCGACTTCGACAGGGACGCCCGGGCCTGGTTCCCGCAGGCCGCCGCCCAGTACGGCTTCTCCTGGGAGTCGACCACCAACTGGAGCCTGCTGAACGCCGCCAACCTGGCCCAGTAAAAGGTCGTCATGTTCCTCGACGACGCACCGCCCGCCGCGCAGCGACAGGCGTTCGAGCAGTACATGCGCAACGGCGGGGCGTGGATGGGCTTCCACGTCAGCGCCTGGACCGACAACCCGTCGAGCTGGAGCTGGTACTACAACACCTTCCTCGGCTCCGGCTCGTTCCAGACGAACACCTGGGGGCCGACCCGGGTCACCATGCGCGCCGACAACCGCACCCACGCCGCCACCCGCAACCTCCCGGCGACGTTCCCGTCGTCGATCAGCGAGTGGTACTCCTGGAGCAACGACCTGCGGCAGAACCCGAACATCGACATCCTCGCCTCGGTCGACCCGTCCAGCTTCCCGGTCGGCACCGACCCCAACCAGTCCTGGTACGGCGGCTACTACCCGCTGGTCTGGAGCAACAGGCAGTACAAGATGCTGTACGCCAACTTCGGCCACAACGCGATGAACTACAGCACCAACACCGGGCTGTCGTCCACGTTCGACAGTGAGCAGCAGAACCGGCTGCTGATCGACGGGCTGCACTGGCTCGCCGGCGCCAGCACCGTGCCCCCGACCACGCCCCCGCCGAGCGACGGGCCCATTTCGCCGACCGCCTGGCCCACGGTGGTCAACCGGGGCAGCGGCAAGTGCGTGGACGCGCGGGCCGCCGGTAGCGCGAACGGCACCGCCATCCAGCAGTACGCCTGCAACGGCAGCGCCGCCCAGCAGTACCAGTTCGTGTCGACCAGCGGCGGCTACCTGCGCGTCAACAACCGCACCAACAGCGCCCAGGTGCTCGACGTGACCGACCGCTCGACCGCCGACTCGGCGCCGATTCAGCTCTGGTCGTACAGCGGCGGCACCAACCAGCAGTGGCGGGCCGAATCCGAGGGCGGCGGGTACTACCGGCTGGTCAACCGCAACAGCGGCAAGTGCCTGGACGTGCCCGCGGCGTCCACGGCGGACGGCGTCCAGCTCGTCCAGTACACCTGCAACGGCACCGCGGCGCAGTCCTTCCGGCTGGTGGCCCTGTCGTAGCTGCGCGGGCCAGTTCTTCGGCTCCGTCACCGCGACACTCGCCGACGGTGCCTGAGCCGGAGACGACTGGTACCGCAGGCGGAGGCCCGCCTGCTCGACGGGCACGTCTTCGGGCTGGTCGACTGGTCCCACGAGTACGACGGCGCGGACCACGCCGAGTTCCTTCCCGACGACCTGGGTTTCGACCCGCCCTGGGACGGCTGCTACGACACCTGAGCCCCGCCTCGCCGCTGGGCGGCCGGCCGGGGACGCACCCCCTGGTCCGCGCCCTGTAGAGCTGCCCCACGAACGGGGCAGGCAAGAGAGCGTGCGGTCGGCACCGCAGAACCCACGTCGACACCGCGACCACGGCCATGCCCAGCCCGGCCCGCAGCACCGGGACCAGCCGACCATGAGCGGTGCCGGGGCCGTCGCGGGCCGTTGTTGGCGGCGGTTTCTCCTGCTGCCCCCGGTGGGAACGCTGGCCCCGGTGGGAACGCTGGCCCCGGTGGGAACGCTGGCCCCGGTGGGACCGCTGGCCCCGGTGGGACCGCTGGCCCAGGTGGGACCGCTGGCCCAGGTGGGAACGCTGCCCCAGGTGGGAACGCTGCCCCAGGTGGGAACGCTGCCCCAGGTGGGAACGCTGCCCCAGGTGGGAACGCTGCCCCAGGTGGGAACGCTGCCCCAGGTGGGAACGCTGCCCCATATTCGGGGCAGCTCGACAGGCCGCCAGAGTGATCGCCCCGACCGGACAAGGCGGCCGAGGCCGCACCACGGCCAAGCGGTCAGGCGGTCAGGCGGTCAGGCGACGGCAAGGCGCGCTGACGCAATATCCTTTGCGGACAGCCCCTGCCCCACCTACCGTCATGCGAAGTACGGCCGACCGAGCACACACGGGGGGAGCACGTCATGTCGCACCGCACAACCATCGACGCCACCCGCCGGGCGCCGGGTGCCGGCGCCGTCTTGTCGTCCGCCGCGTCGTACCTGTGTCTCAGCCGATCCGTGCGGGACCGCAACCAGGAGCCGTACCAAGGGCAGCGACCTCGCTGACGCCACACGCGTCACGCGTGGCCGCCCACCCCCTGCGGGTTGGCGGCCCTTTTCGTATCCGCCGAACTCTCGCGCCGGTTCCATCTGGCGCGCGATCATTTCCGGCCAGCATCAACGATTGGTGCCGGCCTGACACGAGGAGACCACGATGGGATTCACCCCCCTCGCCGGTACCCGGGCGCCCGTCCGGGTCTGGACCGACCCGTACGCCATCGAGCCGCAGGCCGCGAAGCAGCTGCGCAACATCGGCGCGCTGCCCTGGGTGCAGGGCGTCGCCGTCATGCCCGACGTGCACTTCGGCAAGGGAGCCACGGTCGGCTCGGTGATCGCCATGCGGCAGGCCGTCTCGCCGGCCGCTGTCGGCGTCGACATCGGCTGCGGCATGTCTGCGGTGCGTACCTCGCTGACCGCCGCCGACCTGCCGGACGACCTGGCCGCGCTGCGCTCGGCGATCGAGGCGACCATCCCGGTCGGCTTCGCCCAGCGGCAGGAGGCGGTCAACCCGCGCCGGGTCCGTGGCCTGGAGCAGGCCGGCTGGGACGACTTCTGGAGTCGGTTCGCCAACCTGGACCGGCGGGTGGCGCAGCTGGAGACCCGGGCCCAGCGGCAGCTCGGGACGCTCGGCGGCGGCAACCACTTCATCGAGGTCTGCCTGGAGCAGGGCGGAGCCGACGAGGGCCGGGTCTGGCTGATGCTGCACTCCGGGTCCCGCAACATCGGCAAGGAGCTTGCCGAACGGCACATCGCAGCGGCCCGCAAGCTGCCGCACAACGTCGACCTGCCCGACCGGGACCTGGCGGTGTTCCTCGCCGGAACGCCCGAGATGGACGCGTACCGGCGGGACCTGTGGTGGGCGCAGGAGTACGCGCGGCGCAACCGGGCGGTCATGCTGGCGCTGCTCTGCGGCGTCGTGCGTGAGCACTTCCCGCAGGTCGGCTACGACGACCCCATCTCCTGCCACCACAACTACGTGTCGGAGGAGAGCTACGACGGGGTGGAGGTGCTGGTCACCCGCAAGGGCGCGATCCGGGCCGGCCGGGGCGACCTGGGCATCATCCCCGGGTCGATGGGCACCGGGTCGTACATCGTGCGGGGCCGGGGTAACCCGGACGCGTACTGCTCGGCCTCGCACGGCGCCGGCCGGCGGATGTCGCGGGCCCAGGCCAAGCGGACGTTCAGCACCGACGACCTGGCCGCGCAGACCGCAGGTGTGGAGTGCCGCAAGGACGCCGGGGTGGTCGACGAGATCCCCGGCGCGTACAAGGACATCACCGAGGTGATGGCCCAGCAGGAGGACCTGGTGGAGGTAGTCGCCCACCTCAAGCAGGTGGTCTGCGTGAAGGGCTGAGCAACCGTGCGGGCCGGGTCGACCCGGCCCGCACGGCTGTCGATCAGAACCCGGCGAAGACGCGGCGCAGGTCGTCCAGGGCCACCGGCCCGGTCACTCGCACCCCGTCCGGGGTGTGCTGCGGGCCCAGCCGCCCGGTGGCCAGCCGCAGCCACGCCTCGGCCGGGGCGCTCAGCTCACCGTCGGGCTGCTCCGGCGCGTCGACAAGCGCGACCGTCTCGCCCAGCCGCAGCCCGTACGTCCGCTCGGGCTCGCTCAGGCGCAGCAGCAGGGTGGCCTCCCGGCCGGCCAGCTCCTGCGGCCGGCTGGTCCAGGCCAGCATCCCGCCGATCTGGTCGAGCAACAGCGCCGTCGCCTCCGGCGTGACCGCCGCGAACGGGTTGAACGCCACCTCGACGTCCCACTGGTGCAGGGCGAACTCGCTGAGCCGGAACCGGGCCGCGGTGGCCAGGTCCACGGGTTCGGGCAGGAACCCGAGGTCGATCCGCAGCGTCGCGCGGGTCTCGGCGTCCAACGCCTCGTACGCCTCGACGAGCCGCTGGTTGGCGGCGAGGAACCCGGCGGCGTGCTCGGCCGGCGCCATGGCGTCCCAGCGTGCCCAGACGCCCTTGTTGAAGTCACCGTCCGGGCCGGGTGCGCCGGTGCGGGCGGCGTCCAACGACGCCAGGGTGATCTCCGCGCCGCTGCCCAGGTGACTGAGCACCTGGGACACCTGCCACTCGCTTGCTCCCGACGGTCGGAGCAGGTCGTCTTCCTTGAGGTCCCGGACGAGCGCGGCGAGCTCCTCGTGGCCCGTGCGCAGAGCGGTGATGATGCGGTCGGCAGGTGTGGACATCGGTCTCCTCAAACGGACGTTCGACGGTGATCGGGACGCTACCGGACGGAGCCGCCGGCCGGTCCCACCCCCGGCGGGGGCGGTCCGGCCGGCGACGGCGCTCGGATCAGCCCATGTGCACTGTGTTACCGGTCGGGATGTCTTCCTTGCGCACCTTGACCAGGACCAGCGTGACAAGCCCGGCGAGCACGATCAGGGCCGCGCCCCAGGCGAACGCCACCCGGTAGCCGTGCACCAGCGCCTCGATCTGGTTGACCGGGTTCGGCACCCGACCGACCAGGTACGTGGCGACCGCGCTCGTGTACATGGTGTTCAGCAGCGCGGTGCCCAACGAGCCACCGATCTGCTGGGTGGCGTTCAGCGTCGCGCTTGCCGCGCCGGCGTCGTGCTCGGGCACCCCGACGAGGGCGAGGCTGGACAGCGGCACGAACGTGAAGCCCAGACCCATGCCGAGGATGACCTGGGCGGGCAGCAGCAGGGTGAGGAACGACGTGTCCACGTCGATCCGGGTCAGCGCCAGCATGGCCACGGCGGCGAGCACGGCACCACCGACCATCAGCGGCTTGGCGCCCACCCGGGGCATCAGCTGACTGGCGCCACCCGCCGCGATCAGCACACCGACGGTCACCGGCAGCGAGGCCAGCCCGGCTTCGAGGGGCTTGTACTGCAGCACGACCTGGAAGTAGAAGGTCAGGAAGAGGAACGCGCCGAACAGGCCGGCCCCGATCAGCGTCGAGGCGAGGTACGCGCCACCCCGGTTGCGGTCCAGGATGATCCGCAGCGGCAGCAGCGGGTGGTTGGAGCGCAGCTCGATCACCACGAAGGCGGCCAGGAGCAGCACGCCGGCGGCGATGAAACCGAGCGTCGCTGTGGCGTCCCAGCCGTCCTCGGCGGCCTTGGTGAAGCCGTACACCAGGGAGACCAGGCCGGCGGTGACCACGATCGCGCCGGGCACGTCGTAGCGGGTGTTGCCGTGCGCCCTGCTCTCGGGCACCAGCGGGAGCGCGAAGGCGATGGCGACGGCCGCCACCGGGATGTTGACCAGCAGGCACCAGCGCCAGTCGGCGTACTCGGTGAGCACCCCGCCGAGCAGCAGGCCGACCGCGGACCCGCCGCCGGCGATGGCGCCGTACACCGCGAAGGCCTTGGCCCGCTCGGTGGCCTCGGTGAACAGGACGGTGAGCAGGGCGAGCGCCGCCGGGGCGAGCAGCGCGCCGAAGGCGCCCTGCAACGCGCGGGCGGCGAAGAGCATCCCGCCGGTGGTGGCCAGGCCGCCAAGCGCGGATGCCAGCGCGAATCCGGTCATGCCGACCAGGAAGGTGCGCTTGCGACCCCAGTAGTCGGCGATCCGGCCGCCGAGCAGCAGCAGCCCGCCGAAGGCCAGCGTGTAGGCGGTGACCACCCACTGCCGGTTGGCGTCGGTGATGCCCAGGTCGGCCTGGGCCTGCGGCAGCGCGATGTTCACGATGGTGGCGTCGAGGACCACCATCAGCTGCGAGATCGCGATGACCGCCAGCGCGATCCAGCGCCGCGGGTGCGGTGCCCCTGTCGACGTCCCGGCGCTGGGCGCGCCGGGGGCGGTCGAGGTGGTTCCGGGCATGGTGAAGCCTCTCGTGTTACGGATGTCGATGGATCAGGCCCGGGACGGGCGATCGGGGTGGTAGCGGAGCACCGGGATCAGCACCTGGTCGACGACCTGGGTGAGGAACGCGTCATCGGCGGGCAGCCCGTGCGCGAGGATCCGGGACATGGTGAGCGCGGGCGCCAGGTCGTGGAACAGTTCCCGTTCACCTGCCTCGGGAGGGATCTCCCCCCGGGCGGCGGCACGGAGCAGGATGGCTGTGGTGGCCACCCTGCCGGCGGGCAGCACCTGGTGACGGACCAGGCGTTCCAGCTCGGGACTGGTCCGCATGGCGAAGGTCAACGCCTGCATCAGGTCGCAGTCGGCCACGCAGATCGCGGCGGTGGCGCGCAGCAGCTCGATCAGGTCGCCGCGCAGCGAACCGGTGTCGGGCGGGTTGTGCACGGCCACCTGGCGGCCGCCCAGGGCGGCGACGACCAGCTCGGCCTTGCCGTCCCAGCGCCGGTAGATGGTCGCCTTGCTGACGTGGGCGCGGGCGGCGACGGCGTCGATCGTCATCCGGTCGAAGCCGACCTCGCGCAGCAGGTCGATGACCACGGCGAACAGCTCGCCGTCGGAGCACCGTGCGGCCCGGGCCGCCGGCACACCGGCACCCGCGCCCACCTGCTGACCGCCAAGCATCCCCGAACCCCCATGAAACGATGTCGTACTGACCCTAGTGCGCTGATCAGGGTTCGTGCAGGCTTTTATGATCTGCATCGCACTGGGTGTCGAAACGATGACGTTCTCCGCCGATCAGGCCGCAGGGGCGAGCACCACCGGCACCGCCACCGTGTTGATCCGGCTGCCGTCTCGCGCGGACACCTCGTACACCTCGACGGTCCCGCGCTGCTCCCGGGCCGTGCGCCAGCCGACCACCACGCGGTACGCACCCCGGCAGCCACCGCCGCAGCCCTCCACCAGCCGAGCGTAGACCCGCCGCCACGGTGCGGAGCCTGGCGGAACGGTCGGTCTCCACAGCCCGGCCGGCCTGTTGAGCGGCACGCCGCACCCGGCTGGGCGTGAGCCCGGCGGGAGGCGGTCCCGTGGATTTCGTACGCCCCGGCGGGGTGACAACTCAGCCTCCGCATTGAAGACTAGCTTCACTCTGCCATGCGGATTGGTCAATATCTTACGGAGGAAGCGTGCTCACGAGACGAAACCTGCTCGTCGCCGCCGGCGCGGCGGTCGTCGGCGCCGTACCGCTGCCCAGCTCGGCCTCGGCCGCGTTGCCGCAGCTGGACATGGAGGCGCTGATCAAGGCGGCGCAGATCGATCCGCGTCGACCGGACACCGCCCTGACCGAGGGGGCGAAGGACAGTGTCCTGCTCGTGGAGCGCGCGCTGGTGGCGAGAGGGCTGCTGTCGTCGACGTACGTCGACGGGCACTTCGGCACCAGCACGATCGCCGCGTACGCGGCCTACCAGCGGTCCCTCGGCTACACAGGTCTCGACGCGACGGGCCTGCCCGGCCCGTCGTCGCTGCGGTCGCTCGGCGAGGGGCGTTACACGGTGGTCAGGGCGATCTCACCCGGCAGCGTGGTGACCCTGCGCGGTGTGCAGGTCAACACGCGCACCAGGTCGATGCTGCTCGAGGCCGAACGCCTGCTCGGCCGTCAGCTCGGTATCACGCAGGGCTCGTACAGCAGCGGTGTTGGCGCGTCCGCCGGCACGCACGACGGCGGCGGCGCGCTCGACCTCTCGGTCAGCGGTCTCTCCTCGGCCGTGCGCACGGATGTGCTGCGGCGACTGCGGACGGTGGGCTTCGCCGCGTGGCTGCGGACCCCTGAGCAGGGGGACTGGGGTTACCACATCCACGCGATCGCGCTGTCCGACACCGACCAGTCGACAGGTGCGCAGAACCAGGCCGGCGACTACTACCTCGGTCGTAACGGCCTGGCCAACCGGGCCGCCGATGACGGGCCGGCGGTGAGCCCGAAGCGGACCTGGGAGGAGTACCAGCGCACGCTCTGAGAGGGTCGGTGCCGGTCACCTGGCACGACCTGCCTGCGTGGCCTACTGGCGCCCGATCCGCTGGCACCGCACGTCGGCCGACGTGCGGTGCCAGCGCCGATGGACCGCGCGACGTCGGGTACTGATCACCACTGGTGGGCCACGTCGAGGACGACCCGACTGTGCGCGCCCGGACCGGCGAGGACGAACGTGCGGAACGGCAACCGCGCGCGTACGCCCACCGCGAAGGTGCTGTAGCCCTCGAAGCTGCCGCCGAAGACGACATCACGCAGGGTCGGGTAGCGCAGCAGGTTCGCGGCGTGCTCACCGACCGCGTACGGCACGGTGCCCTGGCGGGCGTCGTCGTAGGCCGGCGCGCGCAGTGCGACCCGCAGCAGCGCTCCCCCCGCGGTGTACGGCGACAGCGCCAGCCCCTCGCCCTCGGTCCACGTCTCGCCGTAGCCGACCGTGTAACCGTCCATCGGGCCGGCGAACTCGAACACCACCCGGTCGTAGCAGTCGTGCCGTCCGGTCCGTACGTCGACCAGCGGCGCGCTGCTCAGTGTGCCGGCCGACTTCTCCGCGCTGCCCCAGGTGAGCCCGCAGTACGGCGACGCGCTCGTCGCTGCGGCGCCGTTGCCGGTGCCGGCGACCAGCCCGGCGAGCACGACCGCCAGCGCCGTCAGTGCGCTCCTGATCCTCATCGTGGTGCCTCCGTCCGATGTGCGGGGGCCACGCCGCGGCGGCGTTGCCGGTGACCCTCTGCCGTGACCGTCGTCCCGCCCCGGCACGGCCACTTCGCCGGGGCGTAACAGCCACGTAACGGAGGTCGATGGTGGTGACGTGGACGGCGCAGGTCAGTCGGGCACGGGTGGTCGGTGCAGCGTGCGCAGTGGTGAGCAGAACACCGGGAGCCAGGTCAGTCCGTTGGTGACCGCGCCGACCACCAGCGCTGTACGGACGTCCGCGTACTGACCGAGCAGGCCGGCGGCGACCGCTCCGACGGTCAGCGCCCCGGTGAGCAGGAACCGGAAGGTGGCGTTCATCCGGCCGAGCAGCGCGTCCGGGGTGGCGCCCTGGCGCAGGCTCACCCCGATGACGTTGCCGACCCCCGTCCGCCAGGCCAGGGCCATCCAGCCGATCCCGGCGAGCCAGAGCATGGGTCCGGTGTGGACCAGGGCGACAAGCCCGCCGAGCGGGGCGACGAGCAGACCGGGCAGCCAGAGCGCGCGACCGTGACCGATCCGATCGGCGAGGGAGCGTGCGCTGAGTGCGCCGAGCAGCGCACCGACCCCGCCGGCGCCCAGGAAGACGCCGAGGACGGCCGCGCCGAGCTCCAGTTCGCGCAGGAAGACGACCGGCAGCATTGTCGTGGTGAGCTGCATGGTCAGGTTGATGCCCGCGGTCGAGAGGGCCAGTGGGCGCAGCAGCGGGTTGCCGGCCACGTGCCGGACCCCGGCGCTGAGCTGCCGGGCGAAGCTGCCCGTGGCACGGGACCTCGGAGTGCGGGGTGCCCCGGGGCGGATCCGGGAGAGGACTGTCCCGGAGACGGCGAAGCTCACCGCGTCCAGCACGATCGCGACCGGCGCGGTGAGCGCCTGCACCACCAGCCCGCCGAGCCCTCGTCCTGCGATCTGCATGGTGGCGCCGGTGCTCATCATCAGCGAGTTGGCGGCCACCAGCCGCTTTCGGCCGACCAGTTCGGGCAGGTAACTCTGCGCGGCGACGTCGGCGAAGACGGTGCCGACTCCGGTCAGCAGCACCACCACATAGAGCTGCGGGATGCTCAACCAGCCGGCCCACCAGGCCAGCGGCACGGATGCGACAAGTGCCGCCCGGGCGAAATTCGCGATGATCAGCACTGCACGGCGGGGCAGCCGATCGACCCAGACGCCGGCCGGCAGGCCGATCAGCAGGAAGGCGGCGGTGTTCAGAGCGGCGAGAGCTCCAACCTGACCGGGAGTGGCGGCCAGCAGGGAGACGGCCAGCACCGGTACGGCCAACTGGCCGACGTGGAAGCCGACGCCATCGATGAGGGAGGCCGCGTAGAGCAGGCGGAAGGATCGCGGCCAGGGCTCCGGTCGCTGGCGTGCGGCGGTCACTGTCGGGGCAGTGGTCATGCCGCCCACGGTGCCTGTCGCAGTCCTTTCGACCGATAGATTTGATGCTCGCCGAATCGATCGGGGGGCGCGGATGATGCTTGTCGGTCTGGACGCGCGGGACCTGGCGATGACCCGATTCGCGGTGTCACCGCTGTGGGAGGCGGTGGCCAGTGTGCGGATCATCAAGCGGCCGCATCAGTTCCCGGAGCACCTGGCCTGGCACCGGCGGGTCCGGCCGCGTCTGGCCGAAGTGGACTGGCAGTTGTTCACCGACCTGGTGCAGATGCCGACACCAGCCATCCCGACCTTCATCTGCCCGCCACCGACCACGTCACAGCCCACCCTCGACATCGAGTTGGCGACCCTCGTCGCCACACCTCCCGAAGCGGTGCGGGCCAGCCTCGACACGCTGCCAGGGCCCCGGTCGTCGGCCCTGGCGGCGCTCTACGCCGATCCGCCAACTCACCTGGCCGGGCTGGCCGAGGTGATTCGGGCGTACACCGATGCGGTCATCGCGCCCTACTGGCCCCGGATGCGGACCCTGCTGGAGCGCGAAGTGCTGCTCGGCGCACAACGGATGGCCACCGACGGGGTGCACGGCCTGCTCAACCAGCTCGATCCCTTCGTCCGGCTGGAGGCCGGCACGCTGAAGGTGGAACACGTCGTCGTCGCTGGCAGTGTGCGACTCGACGGCCGGGGCCTGCTGCTCGTGCCGTCGGTCTTCATCGGCCGCCGGGTGTGGTCCAACTTCGGCTCTCCGGGACAACCGGTGCTGCGCTTTCCGGCGCGGGCGGTGGCCACTCTCTGGGAACGGGATCCGGCCCCGAGCGGGCGAGGGCTGGCCCGGGTGTTGGGTCGCACCCGGGCCGCCCTGCTCCACGAACTGGCGGTCCCGACCTCGACCGTGGAACTGGCCGAGCGCTGCGGGCTCACCCCGGGCACCGTGTCACAGCACCTCGGCGCGCTGCGCGAGGCCGGCCTGGTGGGGGCCCACCGCGTCGGCCGCTTCGTCCTCTACGCCCGCACGACCGCGGCCGAGGCGCTGGTCGCCGCCGGCGGTGCGGCCGCCACCTGACGCCGTCTCGACCCAGGTCGGCGGTCTGCCCGTCTGACCATTGTGGATCGTGGCGGTCGGGGAGGCGAGTGTCCCGACCGCCACGCCGGGGTGTCACCCACAGGTGACCCACTGTGCGGTAGCCTGCCTGGCACATCGACACATCCGAGGTGGACCATGCCTGCTGTCGTCGCCCTCGTGCTGACCCTCGCCCTGGCGCCCGCGCCGTCCCCGTCGACCACCTCGGGGCCGATCGGCGACCTTCTCGGGGGCGTCGGGCAGATCGTCGACGACCTGCTGGGCGGCGGTTCGACGCCGAGCACGTCCCCGACGCCGGCTCCCACCGTGGCGCCCACGCCGAGCACGTCGACGGCGCCCGGCCGGTCGGATCCGGCGGTGCCGGCGAGCACCCCACCGGCCAGGTCGACGCCTCGGGCGTCAGCGGCGCCCGGCCCGCCCGAGCGTCCCGCGAACGGCCCTGGGCCCCGGGAGGCGTCGGTGCCGCTGCGCACCGGCGACGCGCCCGCTCCGGCCGCCCCGCCGACGTTCACCACCCCCACCCGGGGCGGCTGGCCGCCGGCGTACTACCTGGCGCTCGCCGCCGCCTTCGGGGTCCTGGCGCTGCTGCTGCTGTGGCGCCGCCGCCCGGTGGTCGTGGCGGCCGGTCCGACACCTGCACCCGCGCCCACTCCCGCACCCACGACCGCTCCCGATCCGGACCCCGGCCCGGTGCCGGACAATGTCAGCCGGCTGCCGACGAACCTGAACGCCATCTACGAGCTGGGTCGCCTCGACGAGCGGCTCGAGCAGGAACGCAAACGTCGCTCCTGAGCCGCCCTGTTCAGTGCGCCGGCCGGGCACCCTCGGGCGGCGGGATCGCGTCGCGGTACGCCCCCACCGGCCCGGTGTAGCGGGCCGTGCCGTTCGGGTACGGCCAGGCGTTGGCGGTGCAGCCGTGCAGGCCCAGCGTCTGCTGCTGCATCACCGGCGCCGCCCGCCCGCGCCCCGGGCACCGCTCGTGTCCCAGTCCGAGCCGGTGACCGACCTCGTGGTTGACCATGTACTGCCGGTAGGTGGCCAGGTTCGCGCGGTAACCCGGCACCGCCTTGACCCACCGGGCCACGTTGAGCACCACCCGGTCGCCGTTGCGGCACGACGTGTAGCCGTCCGGCACGTCCTGGCAGAGCGTGTCGCGGGTGCCGGGGGTGGCCAGGTAGATGGTGAAGTCGGCAGGGGTGCCCGCGCCCACCCGGCGCAGGCGCCACCTCCCGCCGGCCGTCCACCCGCGCGGGTCGTTGAGCGTCGCCGACACCGACGCCGCGACCTCGGCCGCCGGAAGCCCCCGGATGTCGCGCTCCACAAGCACCCGGTAGCGCAGCAGGTGGCCATCGCCGCCGGCGCCGGCAGTCGTCTCGGCCGCCGCCGTCGTCCAGCGGTTGCCGCCGGTGGCGGGGTAACTGACCACGACGGGTGGGGGTGCGGCGCCGGCGCTCCCGGCGGCGGCAGCGGGCCACCCGGTCGGCACCTGTCCCGCCGCGGGCTGCCGGCCGAGCACCGGGTCGGTCGTGGCACCGCCGGCCGGGGCCGGATCGTTCGCCGACCCACCGGCGACCGGCAGGTCGCATCCGGTGAGCAGTGCCACCACCAGCAACGCCGCGGAGGCGGCGTGACCACGGCGGGTAGCCTTCGTCGACATGTCTCTCCCCTCGCGCGCCGCACGGAGGCGACGCGGGGGAGAAGACGGGTGATCGCGGCGAAAAGTTGAGGCGGTCCGGACGCAACTTTTCGGGGGCCCCGCCCGTCGGTACCGGTGTGGCACGGGGGAGGGCGCGCGGTGGCGCGGGGTGACGCGGAGTTCGTCGAGTTCGCGCAGGCGGCTACCGCGCGGCTGGTGCACGCCGCGTTCCTGATGACCGGCGACCATCACCGCGCCGAGGACGCCGCGCAGACCGCCCTGGTCCGCACGTACGCGTCCTGGTCCCGGATCCGCGACGACGACGCCTACGGCTACGCCCGCCGGATCCTGGTGAACCATCTGGTGGACGGGTGGCGGCGCCCACTGCGGGAGTATCCGACCGAGCAGGTCCCGGAGCAGCGGCGCGACGACGTGGCCGACGAGGTGGTCACGCGGCGCTGGCTGACCGCCAGCCTCGGCGCGCTGAGCCCCCGCGAGCGGGCCATCGTCGTGCTCCGCTACTACTTCGACCTTCCGGAGGCGCAGGTGGCCAGGGAACTCGCCATCTCCGTGGGCACGGTCAAGAGCACCAGCTCCCGGGCCCTGGAGAAGCTGCGCGCCGCCGGCCCGTTGACTGTCGACAACCAGGAGGTGCGGCGATGACCGAGCTGGACCGGCTCCGGGACGCCATGCGGACGACCGAGCGTCCCGCCGCCATCCTCGACCTGGCCGCCGTCATGCGGGAGGGACGACGGTTGCGGACCCGTCGACGGGTCGCCGGAGCCGGAGCGGGGACGCTGGCGACCGCCCTCGCCGCCGTCGTCGTCATGGTGGCGGTCGGGCCGCGGCCGGGGGAGCCGCCGTCGGTCGACCGTCCGCCGCCGGTGGCCGTCGCTCCGCCGCCAGCCGCCGTCTCGCCGACGCCGACGCCGAGGTCGCAGGAGCCCACGCCGCCGCCGTCGACACCACCGCCGAAGCCGTTGGGCCGGACCGTCGACAGCGGGGTCTGGCACGGCACCCACCAGCGGGTGTACTACATGGTGAGGGTGTCGGTGCCCGGCCAGCCCGGGGTGTCCATCGGGCTGGCCGCCGGACGCCGCGCCCCGGACGGCACCCTGACCACCGACTTTCTCGTCAACGACGTCGAGGGGGCCGACCGCAGTCCGGGCTTCCACCAGATCGGCTACGACGAGCGGTCGTCCGCGGCGCCGGTGCCCGCCTTCGGTTACTTCGTCGGCCCCGCCCAGCGGATCGTCGGCACCGTCGGCGGACGGCAGGTCGATGCCCGACTGGCCCGGTGGAGTCTCGACAAGCAGGTGGTCATCTTCTGGTTCGAGCCGGCCGAGCTGGCCCCGGGGCAGCGGCTGGACGGCATCGTGGCCCGCGACGGCGACGGCCGCCGCCTCTGACGGGTCTGTCGTTCAGGCCGGGTCGTCCAGCCGACGCTCGATCGTCACCGTCGTCCCCTCGGCGGTGGAGACCAGCCGCACGTCGCCGTACGCGTTCATCAGCAACGCCCCGCGCCCCCGGTCCATCGCCGGGCGGCGGTCCCGCCAGGTGCCGAAATCGCGGACCGAGATCCGGATCAGGCCACCGCCGACCTGGAGCCGGACCCGCACCTCCGGGCGACTGGGCCGCTGCGCGTGCTCGACGGCGTTGTTCATGGCCTCGGACGCGGCGAGCAGCAGATCCTCCAGCAGGTCCGGGCCGACGTCCAGATCGGCGAGCGCCAGCCGTACGTCGCGGCGCAGCGCGGCGGCGGAGGTGGGCGCCGAGGGGTACGTCCAACCGGCGTCGAGCGCGTCGCCGGGCGGATCCGTCGGTGCTCCGGTGACCGGTCCGGCGGTGGTGCCGGACAGGTCGGGGCCGTCGGGCGCGGCCGGCCGCGGTTCGACTGTCGACGCCGGCAGCCCGGTGACGACCTCGCCGGGGCCGATGGTGGCGGGTGCCGGAGTGACACTGCCGGCCAGGGTCGGGTCGGTGGCCGTGCCGGCCCGGGCCCGACGGATGGCGGCCCGCACCCGGGCGATCAGCTCGGCGGCGGCGAACGGCTTCACCAGGTAGTCGTCGGCTCCGAGGCTCAGGCCCGCCACGCTGGCCTCCTCTCCGGCGCGGGCGGAGAGCACCAGCACCGGCAGGGTCCGGGTCGCCGGGTCGGCGCGCAGTTGGCGGACCAGGTCGAAGCCGTCGAGCACCGGCATCATCACGTCGGTGAGGACCACGTCCGGTCGATCGCGGTGGATCGCGTCCAGGGCCTGCCGGCCGTCGTTGACCGCCCGTACCCGCCAGCCCTGGGCGGTGAGCAGCCGACTCAGGTACGCCCGCATGTCGCTGTTGTCGTCGGCCAGCAGGATGTCCGCGCCGGCCAGCTCGTCCGTGGCCGGACCGGACGCCGCGTCGGTCTCCCGCACCTCGTCGGCCGGGTCAGTCAGCCAGCCCATCGCCTCGGCGACCGCCGCGCGGGCCGCGTCACCCCGACCGTTCGCCGGTGGGCCGGTCACCGCACGACGTGCGGTAGACCGGGGCAGCGCCACCGTGAAGGTCGTCCCGACGCCGACCTCGCTGGTCACCCGGACCTGCCCGCCCTCCAGGCGGGCCAGCTCGTGAACCAGGGCCAGCCCGATCCCGGTGCCCTCGTGACTGCGTGAACGGGTGCCCTGGACCCGGTGGAACCGTTCGAAGAGCTTCGGCAGGTCCTGTTCGGCGATGCCGATGCCGGTGTCCGCGATGGTGAGCCGGACCTCCTCGTCGTCGGCGTCCAGCGCGACCCGGATCCGCCCGATGAATGTGTACTTGAGGGCGTTGGAGAGCAGGTTGGTGACGATCCGTTCCCAGTTGACCGGGTCCACCGTGACGGGGCCGGGCAGCGGCGGGCAGTCGACCTCCAGCACCAGGCCGGCCCGCTCGACGGCCGCCCGGAAGACCCCTGCCAGCTCGGTGGTGAGCGCCGCGAGGTCGATCAACCGGGCCTCGCTGGAGGCCCGCCCGGCCTCCAGGCTGGAGAAGGTCAGCAGGCTGTTGACCAGGGTCAACAGCCGGGTGGCGTTACGCCACGCGGTCTCCACCCGTTCCCGCTGCACCGGCGCGAGCGGCGCGGCGGCGTCGGTGAGCGCGTCACCGAGCGGCCCGAGCATGAGGGTCAACGGGGTACGGAACTCGTGGCTGACGTTCGTGAAGAAGGTGGTCTTCACCCGGTCCAGCTCGGCCAGCGCCTCGGCTCGCCGACGTTCCTGCTCGTACTCCCGCGCGTTCCGCAGGGCCACGGACACCTGCTGGGCCAGCAGGTGGTAGAAGGACCGGTACGACTCGTCCAGCCCGCGGCTGGGACTGACCCCGGCGAGCAGGACGCCGAGCGGCTGCTCCTGGTCGGCCGAGGGCAGCGGCAGCGCCAGCGCGGCGCGTACCGGGTCGTCCCACGCGCCGCCGGACAGCTTCAGTCGTTCGGCGATCCCGGTCACCTCGGTCGGACGGCCCTCGGCGGCGTCCGGCAGCCCCCAGGCGTGCCCGGTCCGGCCCGGCTCGTCCAGGTGTACGGCGTCCGGGAGCCCGTGCGGCACCGTGGCGTCGTCCGGTTCGCCGCCGACGCAGGCGGCACGCCTCAGCACCGCGCCGTCGCGCAGGTAGATCGCGGCGAACGGCACGTCCAGCGGGTGACCGCCGATCGCGGAGATCAGGCGGGCGCAGGTGGCGTCCACGTCGACGGTGCGGCCGTCGCCGCGTACGGACAGGTCGCGCAGCAGCCGCAGCCGCCGTTCGCCGACCACCTGCTCGGTGACCTCGCTGCACACGGTCAGCACGCCGACGGTCCGGCCGTCGTCGTCGCGGGCCGGGGCGTGCGAGACGCTGAAGTACGCCTCCTCGCGGTAGCCGGCCCGATCCAGCAGCAACCGCAGGGCGGGCACCCAGCTGGCGACCCCGGTGGCCATGGCCTTCTCGATCAGCGGGGCGAGGACGTCCCAGCCCTCGGCAAGCGTCACGCGTACGTCGCCGCCGAGCGCGGCGGGGTGCTTGTCGCCGATCAACGCGGAGTACGCGTCGTTGTAGAGCTGGGAGAAGCGCTCGCCCCAGAGCAGCAGCATCGGGTAGCGGGAGGAGAGCACCACCCGGACCCCGGCGCGCAGGCTCTGCGACCAGTCGCTGACCGGTCCGAGCGGAGTGCCGGCCCAGTCGAGGTCGGCCATGAGTCGGCCGGTCTCGCCGCCGTCGGTGAAGAGATCCGTTCTGGGTCGTGTCACGTTCGACCCGGCCCCATCGCAAGCCCCCCGTTCCGGGCCTGTCGACCCCTGCTGGTGTTACCTACCCATCCTGGCATCTCTACTCACCTGTGCTGACGCCGGCACCTACCGTCGAAGCGGTGGTGGTTCCGGACGAACGACCGATGCCCGTTACATCGATATCTGTCAGTGTCGCGGTTATCTCTCCAACCCCCGAGGAGCCCCCATGAGAGGCATAACGCTGAGCGCGGGAACCGCGCTCGCCGTGTTCGCCATGACGGTGACGCTGGCCGCCCAGCCGGCGACCGCGTCGCCCACCACCACGACGACGCTGGCCCGGCCGATCGCCGCGTCCGCCGCCGCCCTGGCCGCACCTGACATCTCCGTCACGAACGTCCAGGCCCACCTGACCCAGTTCAACTCCATCGCCACCAGCAACGGCGGCAACCGGCGGGCCGGCTCGGCCGGCTACACCGCCTCGCTCAGCTACGTCAAGAGCAGGCTCCAGTCGGCCGGCTACACGGTCAGCGAGCAGTACTGCTCCAGCTGCACGTATCCCTCGAACAACCTGATCGCGGAGTGGCCCGGCGGCCCGACCGACCAGGTGGTCATGTTCGGCGCCCACCTCGACGGCGTCTCGGCCGGCCCGGGCATCAACGACAACGGCACCGGCTCGGCCACCCTGCTGGAGAACGCGCTGGTCCTGGCCGCGCAGAACCCGACAATGACGAAGAAGGTTCGGTTCGCCTGGTGGACCGACGAGGAGCAGGGGCTCAACGGCTCCCGCTTCTACGTCAACTCGCTGAGCGCCACCCAGCGCGGCTACATCAAGGGCTACTACAACTTCGACATGGTCGGCTCGACGAACGGTGGCTACTTCATCAACCGGGTCAGCTCGACGACCGCCGCGCCGCTGAAGGCGTACTGGGACTCGTTGGGCCTGCAACCGGAGGAGAACGTCGAGGGGCAGGGACGCTCCGACGACTACTACTTCCAGCAGGCAGGCGTCCCCACCTCCGGCTACGCGGCGGGCGCCAGCGCCCGCAAGACCAGCGCCCAGGCGGCCAAGTGGGGAGGCACCGCCAACTCGGCGTACGACCCCTGCTACCACCGGTCCTGTGACACCACAGCCAACGTCAGCGCCACGGTGCTGAACCGGGCGGCGGACGGCGTCGCGTACGCGCTGTGGCAGCTCGCGGTGGGTGGCGGCACCCCGACCAACGACTTCTCCGTCGCGGTCAGCCCCACCACGCGCACCGTGGCCCGGGGCGCCAGCACCACCGCGACGGTCTCCACCGCCACCACCGCCGGCTCGGCGCAGTCGGTGAGCCTCTCCGCCTCCGGGGCGCCCAGCGGGGTGAGCGTGTCGTTCAGCCCGTCCTCGGTGACCTCCGGCGGCTCGTCGACGATGACACTTACCGCTTCGTCGAGCGCCGCTACAGGCACCTTCACAGTGACGGTCACCGGGACCGGCTCGGTCACCCGGACCGCCACCCTCACCCTCACCGTGACCGGCACCGGCGGCTGCGCGGCCGCCCAGGTGATCGGCAACGGGGGCTTCGAGAGCGGCGCCACGGTGTGGACGGCGTCCTCCGGGGTGATCACCAACTCCAGCAGCAAGCCGGCCCGCACCGGGTCGTACAAGGCGTGGCTCAACGGGTACGGCAGCACCCGCACCGAGACCCTGTCCCAGTCGGTGACCGTGCCGGCCGGGTGCGCCAGCTACACGCTGTCGTTCTGGACGCGCATCGACACCGCCGAGACCACCACGTCCACGGCGTACGACAAGCTGACCGTGCGGATGGGTTCGACCACGCTGGCGACGTACTCGAATCTGAACGCCTCGACCAGCTACGTCCAGCGCACGCTCAACGTGGCCGCGTACGCCGGGCAGACCGTGACGCTGACGTTCACCGGCACCGAGGACGCCTCACTGCAGACCAGCTTCGTGATCGACGACGTGACGTTGCAGGCGAGCTGACCCGCGTACCCGACATGAGGGAGGGCCGCCGTCGGGAACGCCCGGCGGCGGCCCGTCGCGTCGGAGGTCAGGGGAGCTGCGGGTAGAGCGCGGCGACGCCGCCGGCCAGCCCGGCCTGCACCTGCCGGCTCAGGTCGTCGGCGACGATCTCGTACGCGTCGGCCTCGATGCCGTCCACGGCGATCCGGGCGATGGCGGCCGGGTCGGACTTCGGGCCGGTGACAGTGGCGGCCATGTCGGTGTCCAGGTAGCCGACGTGCAGGCCGGCGACCCGGACGCCCCGCTCGGCGAGTTGGACGCGCAGCACGTTTGTCATCGACCATTCGGCGGACTTGGCAACGCTGTAGGCCGGGTGGGCCGGGGAGCCGAACCAGGACAGGACGCTCAGCACGTTGAGGATCGTCCCGCCGCCGTTGTCGGCGATGACCGGCGCGAACGCCCGGATCGTCGACAGGGTGCCGATGTAGTGGGTCTCCAACTCCAGCCGGACGAGGTCCAGGTCGCCGTCGAGCAGGTCGGTCCGGGTGTCGATGCCCGCGTTGTTGATCAGCAGGTTCACGTCGCCGGCCAGCTCGGCGGCGGCGGCCACCGAGGCGGGGTCGGTGATGTCGAGGCGTACCGGCGTCACGCCGGGCAGGTCGACGGTGTCGGGGTTGCGGGCGGCGGCGTAGACGGTGGCGCCCCGGGAGGCGAGTTCGGCGGCGAGGTGGCGGCCGAATCCACGATTGGCGCCGGTGACGAGGGCGGTGCTTCCAGAGATCTTCATGGGCGTCAGGCTATCCGTGCTGGCTTCTGTTAGCCAAAGTCAGCTATGTCACGAGGACGGCGCGCCCGGATCGGGAATACGACCCGGACGCCCCCACCGCCCACCCGGTGACGACTCGTATCCTTTGCGCGAACCTCCGCACGTGACAGAAGGGAGACGGTGTGAGCAACCAGGCCGAGACGTTGGAGTTCCAGGCCGAGGCGCGTCAGCTCCTCCAACTGGTCGTCCACTCGATCTACTCGAACAAGGACGTCTTCCTGCGGGAACTCATCTCGAACGCGTCCGACGCGCTGGACAAGCTGCGGCTGGCCACCATGGTCGACAAGGACCTCGTCGCCGACACCGACGACCTGCACGTCGCCATCGAGGTAGACCGGGACGCCCGCACCCTCACCGTCCGGGACAACGGCATCGGGATGAGCCGCGACGAGGTGGTCGGCCTGATCGGCACCATCGCCAAGTCGGGCACCGCCGAGCTGCTGCGCCAGCTGCGCGAGTCCGCCGACGCGCGCGCCTCGCAGGACCTGATCGGCCAGTTCGGCGTCGGCTTCTACGCCGCGTTCATGGTCGCCGACCGGGTCACCCTGCTCACCCGCAAGGCCGGCGAGACCGGCGGCACCCGCTGGGAGTCCGCAGGCGAGGGCACGTACTCGGTCGACGGAGTCGACGAGGCGCCGCAGGGCACGTCTGTCACCCTGCACCTCAAGCCCGCCGACACCGAGGACAACCTGCACGACTACACCTCCGAGTGGACCCTCCGCGAGATCGTCAAGCGCTACTCCGACTTCATCGCCTGGCCCATCCGGATGACCGTCGAACGCCCCGGCGCCGACGGCGCGGACGCCACGAGCGAGGTGCAGACCCTCAACTCGATGAAGGCGCTCTGGGCGCGGCCCCGCGACGAGGTCGACGCCGCCGAGTACAACGAGTTCTACAAGCACGTCAGCCACGACTGGGCCGACCCCCTCGAGGTCGTGCACATGAAGGGCGAGGGCACCTTCGAGTACGAGGCGCTGCTGTTCCTGCCCAGCCACGCCCCGCTCGACATGTTCGCCCCGCAGGGCCGCCGCGGCGTCCAGCTCTACGTCAAGCGCGTGTTCATCATGGACGACTGCGAGGCGCTGGTCCCCACCTACCTGCGCTTCGTCAAGGGCGTCGTCGACGCGCACGACCTGTCGCTGAACATCTCCCGCGAGATCCTGCAACAGGACCGGCAGATCCAGATCGTCCGCCGCCGTCTGGTCAAGAAGGTCCTCGCCACGGTCAAGGACCTCAAGGCCAACCACCCCGAGCGGTACCGCACCTTCTGGAACGAGTTCGGCACTGTCGTCAAGGAAGGGCTGATCGACGACACCGACAACCGGGACACCCTGCTGGAGATCCTGTCGGTGGCGTCCACCAACGACCCGGCCGAGCCCACCGACCTCGCCGGCTACGTCTCGCGGATGAAGGACGGCCAGAGCGACATCTGGTACGCCACAGGCGACTCCCGGGCCACCATCGAGAACTCCCCGCACCTGGAGGCGTTCCGGGCCAAGGGCCACGAGGTGCTGCTCCTGACCGACCCCGTCGACGAGGTGTGGGTCGAGCGGGTCGGCACGTACGACGGCCGGCAGTTGCGCTCCATCGCCAAGGGCGAGGTCGACCTGGACACCGACGAGGAGAAGCAGCAGGCCGAGACCGAACGTGAGCAGCAGCGGCAGGAGTTCGCCGCGCTCGTCGAATGGCTGGGCACCACCCTCGCCGACAGTGTCCGGGAGGTCCGCCTGTCGTCGCGGCTGACCACCTCACCGGCCTGCGTCGTCGGGGACGCGCACGATCTCACCCCGACGCTGGAGAAGATGTACCGGGCGATGGGGCACGAGATTCCGTCCACCAAGCGGATCCTGGAGATCAACCCGGGTCATCCGCTGGTCGCCGGGCTGCGCAAGGCCCACGAGCAGGGCGACTCCTCCGAGACCCTGACCGAGACGGCCGAACTGCTGTACGGCCTGGCGGTACTCGCCGAGGGCGGCGAACTGGCCGACCCGGCCCGCTTCACCCGGACGCTCGCCGACCGGCTGGCCCGCACCCTGTAGTCGCTCCGACCGGCGGGGCACCCGGCAGGGGCCCCGCCGGCACGCGACCCTGATCTCTGCCCGAACGTCGATTCCGGGAGGGCTCGTGCCTGTCGACACCGTGATCTTCAGCGGCCAGGGGCCGCACGGCGACCCCTGGCACCCGTTGGCGCAGACCAGCGCCATCCTCGCGGACATCATCGGTGGTGCCGCCGTCATGACGTCCGTCGACCGGCTCGCGACCGCGCTCGACGGTGCCCGACTGCTGGTGGTGAACGCGAGCGCCGACCGGTCCTCCCCGGTCCCCGACGACGCGCTCCTCGGGCTCGTTCTCGACGGCTTCCTGGCCGGCGGCGGCAACCTGCTCGCCGTCCACAGCGCGACCCTCGCGTTTCCCCGGGTGCCGAGCTGGCGTGCCACGATCGGCGCCGCCTGGGAGCACGGCCGTTCGTTCCATCCGCCGATCGGTTCCAGTCTCATCCGGCGGACCGCCGTCGCGCATCCGATCACCGAGGGGCTCGGCGACATCGAGGTCTTCGACGAGCGCTACACCGACCTGGAACGGGTCGACGGCGTCCACATCGAGCCGCTCTACGGGCACCGGGAGGACGGCGTCTTCCACCCGCTCGTCTGGGCCCGCACGGCAGGGGACAGCCGGATCGTCTACAGCGCCCTCGGCCACGACGGCCGGTCGTACGAGTCGCCAGGCCACGTCGAGCTGCTGCGTCGAATCGTCGCCTGGCTCCGCCCCGAGCGCTGATCGCAAACGGTCCATCGTGGTCACTGCACAGTGCCGCGAGGCCCGCAACCGGTGGGCGCAACGCCGAGCGCTGCCCGGTGAACAACTTCACAGCGAGTGGGCGTTCGTCACCGACCGTGCCTAACGTCGGTCGGGTTCGCCACTGCGGACACCACGGCCGGCAACGCCAAATCCTGCCCCCGGTCGTCGGAACCCAGTCCACCGGGCAGGAGCGGGGGACCCAGGTTTTCCGGTGCACGTCACCTCGGGGTGAAGCCGCCACCGCGCGGCCGGGCTCCTCGGCCCGAACCCGACAGCTCACCTCGCCGGCGTGGAGGAAACTCATGACTTCTGCTCACACGCCCCGTCATCGACGGGTCACCACCCGCCGCCTCGCCGTCGGCACCCTCGCCGTCGGCGCGGTCACCGGTGCTGTCGCCCTCTTCGGCCCGGCCGCCCCGGCGCAGGCCGGCGTCAACTGGGACGCGATCGCCAAGTGCGAGTCCGGCGGCAACTGGAAGACCAACACCGGTAACGGCTACTACGGCGGTTTGCAGTTCTCGCAGAGCACCTGGGCCGGTTACGGCGGCAAGAAGTACGCCGCACGCGCCGACCTGGCCAGCCGCGGCGAGCAGATCGCCGTCGCCGAGAAGGTGCTCGACGGGCAGGGCATCGGCGCCTGGCCGACCTGCGGCAAGAAGGGCGGCTCGTCGGGCGGCTCCGCCACGAAGTCGACCAAGTCGACGGAGTCGAGCTCGAAGCCCAGGCCGTCGCGCGGCGAGAAGCCGGCGACGCGCGACCACGAGCGCACCGCGCCCGCGGCGGGCGGCGAGACGTACACCGTCAAGCCGGGCGACACCCTGTCGGAGATCGCCGACCGCCAGCGCTCGACCGGCGGCTGGCAAGCGCTGTACGAGCGCAACCGGCAGCTGATCGGCGCCGACCCGGGTCTGATCTTCCCGGGTCAGCGGCTCAGCCTCTGACGCACGACGCACGACGCACGACGCACGACGCACGACGCACGACGCACGAACGCTCGGCCGGGTCACCGGCCGAGCGTTCGTGTGTGACGACGCGGGTAGCGGTCAGGCCGCGGTGGCGGACGCCTTCTGCTCTCGCTGCTGCGCGGGCAGCGGCCCGGCGTTGCGGCCCCAGCGCGGCGCGGTCCCGCCGGGCCAGCCGGGGCGGCTCTCGTCCCGTACGTCGTCGACTGTCGTCTCGACCGAGGTGGACTCGCCGCGGGCCAGCCGCAGCGAGTGCTCGGCGCCGGTGCGGGCCTCGCACGGCCACCCCTGGCCGGCGCACTGGAGATTGCGGCAGTGCCCCTCGTCGTCCGGCTCGTGGGCGCTCAGCACGTCGACCGCGAGCTGCCAGAGCAGCGGGTCGGTCACGTCGTGCGGACGCTCGACGCGACGGCTCGGTCGGTTGCTGGTGTCGTCGGACATCGTGGGTCCCCCTCGTCAGGCTGGTCCCCTCAAGGGTCACCCGTGGGCGGTCGGCTAAACCGCCGACCTGCTGTGATGTGTCACCGATCGCAGAAACTCGGCCGCCAAGAGACCATCAGTCGGGCAATAGCGGCATCTCGACGCCGGGATCGCGGCCGAGCAGCACCGCCCGGGTGAGGGCCGCCGATCCGAACCGGTCACGGACCGCGTCGACCGCCGCGTCGAGGTCGGTGCCGGGGTCGGGTTGGAAGGGCAGCTCCGGCTGGACCGGGTTGTCGTCGAGGTTGCCCACCGAGACGCCGATCAGGGTCACGCCCCGCCTGTCGATCTCGGGCCGGGTCGCCCGCAGCAGCGCCCGTGCGGCGGCGAGCACCTGAGTGGTGTCCGCGGTCGCCTTGCCCACCGTGTGCGAGCGGGTGGCCCGCGTGTAGTCGCCGAAGCGAAGCCGCAGCACCACCGTGCGGCCGGCCCGTCCGGCGGCCCGCATCCGCCTGGTGACCCGGTCGACCAGGCCGGCGAGGATCGCGTCCAGCTCGGCCGCCGCGTGCGGGGCGGGGCTCAGCGCGTGCTGCGCGCCCATCGACCCACGCCTGCGGCCCACCTGCACCGGCCGGGGGTCACGGTTGTGGGCCAGAGCGTGCAGGTGCCGGCCCGCGCCCCCGCCGAGCAGCGAGACCAGCGCCGCCTCACCGAGCCGGGCCACGTCGCCGACGGTACGGATCCGGCGTTCGCGCAGCTTCGCAGCGGTGATCGGACCGACACCCCAGAGCCGCTCGACCGGCAGCGGATGCAGGAACGCCAGTTCGCCGTCGGGTGCGACCACCAGCAGCCCGTCCGGTTTCGCCACCCCGCTTGCCACCTTCGCCAGGAACTTCGTCCGCGCCACGCCCACCGTGATGGGCAGGCCGACCTGCTCGCGGACCTCCCGACGCAGACCCTCGGCGATGTCGGCCGGGGGCCCGACCAGGCGGCGCAGGCCGCCCACGTCCAGGAACGCCTCGTCGATGGAGAGCCCCTCGACCAGCGGGGTGGTCCGCCGGAAGATCTCGAACACCGCCCGGCTCGCCACCGTGTACGCGGACATGCGCGGCGGCACCACTATCGCGTCGGGGCACAGCCGGCGCGCCTGCCGACCGCCCATGGCGCTGCGGACGCCGCGCGCCTTCGCCTCGTAGCTGGCCGCGAGCACCACCCCGCCGCCGACGATCACCGGGCGTCGCCGCAGGCGTGGGTCGTCGCGCTGCTCGACCGACGCGTAGAAGGCGTCCAGGTCGGCGTGCAGGATGGTGGCCCCGGGCGACACGTACACATGTTCGCATAGTGCCTGTCGCCACTGTAGTGACCTGGGCGAACGCGGTCACGTGCCGATCAGTCGAGGCAGAACTCGTTGCCCTCGGGGTCGGCCATGACGAGGTGGCCGGCACCCAGCGGGGGAGCGGGCTCGTGTCGGGCGAGCCGGGTGGCGCCGTACGCGACGAGCCGTTCGGCCTCCGCTTCGAGGGCCGCCATCCGCTCGTCCCCGGCGAGGCCCGGCGCCGCGCGGACATCCAGGTGGACGCGATTCTTGACCTGCTTGCCCTCGGGTACGCGCTGGAAGAACAGCCGTGGTCGGGAGCCCTCGGGGTCGACCACCGCCGAGGCGTCGTTGCGGTTCTCCGGCGGCACGCCCATCGCGTCGAGTGCCTGCTCCCACGACTCGAAGCCGCCGGGCGGGCCCTGCAGCCGGTAGCCGAGCGCCTCGGCCCAGAACCTGGCCAGCGCGGCCGGGTCGGCGCAGTCGAACGTGATCTGCACGTCGCGTGGCATGGCAGCTCCCCTGATCTCGTCGGTCATGGTCCCAGCCTCCCGGAAATCGCGGACAGGATCGTTCCTCGATCCGTGCAACGATCGGCGGGTGAGTGTCGAGGCGACCACCGAGCGGGTTCTGCGGTTGTCGCGCTGCTGCAACGACGACCGTCCTGGACGGCCGCCGACCTCGCCGCGCAGCTGCGGGTCACCGACCGCTGCGTCCGCCGCGACGTGCAACGCCTGCGGACACTTGGGTATCCGGTGCGCGCGGTGTCAGGTGTCGGTGGCGGCTATCAGCTCGGCGCGGGCACCCGGCTGCCGCCGTTGCTGCTGGACGACGAGGAGGCGATCGCGACCGCCGTGTCCCTGCGGCTGGCGTCCGGGGGCACGGTCGCCGGGGCGGGCGAGGCGGCCCTGCGGGCGCTGGCGAAGCTCGACCAGGTGATGCCGTCACGGCTGCGCGCCGAGGTGCGGGCGGTGCACGGCTCCACGGATACCCTCATCGGGCCGGTCGTCGAGATCGACGCGGAGTTGCTGGTGATGCTGGCGCGGGCCTGCCGCGACGCGGTGCGGGTGCGGTTCGGCTACCCGGGACGGGACGGGGAGCGCGAGCGGACGGTCGAGCCGGTCCGGATGGTCACCACCGGCCGACGGTGGTATCTGATGGCCTGGGACGTCGACCGGGCCGACTGGCGCACGTTCCGACTGGACCGGATGCGTACGGCGGTGGCCACGACCTGGCGCTTCCGGCCCCGCGCGCATCCCGACCCGGTCGCCTTCGTGCAGCGGTCGGTCACCGGGTCGCCGTACCGGTACGTCGCCCGGGTGCGGGTACGCGCCCACCCCGACCAGGTGCGGGCGTCGGTGCCGCCGCAGGTGGGCCGCGTCGAGGACGACCGCGACGGGTGGTGTGTGCTGCTCGTCGGCGGCGACGATCTGGACTGGCTCGCCGCGCACATCGCCCGCCTGAGCTACGAGGTGCAGGTGGTGGAGCCCGCGGAACTGCGTGACGCCGCCGCCGGTCTGGCGCGCCGCCTGGCGGCGATGGCCGAGCCCGCCGAACCGGGCCCGGTCAGTCCGGGGCGGGCCGGGCGCGGACGGTGAACTCCCGCAACGACACCGGGTCGCCGTCCGGAGCGGTCCACGATGCCGTGCGGATGCCCGTGCACCGCCACCCGGTGCGTTCGTAGAGCGCGACGGCAGCGGCGTCCCGCACGGCCACCTCGAGCACCAGGTCCGTCGCGTGCTCGTCCGCCCACCGTCGGGCGCGGGCCAGCAGCGCGTCGCCGAGCGCCAGCCCGCGGGCGGCCGGCGCCACGAAGAGGCGCGCCACCTCGGCTGTCGGCCGGTCGGTCTCGGACAACCTGTGCACCGCGACATGTCCCACGATTGTCGCGTCCGGCGCGACGGCGACCCAGGCCCCTGCCGGTCGCGGCTCGCACAACCACCGGTGCGGGTCGGCGGGCCAGTTCATCGGGTACCCGTCGACCCGGTGCACCTCGACGAGGGCCGCGACACATCCGTCCAGGTCGGTGGCGCGGCGGCGACGGACGTGCGGTGGAATCACAGGTCGTCGAACGGGCGGGCGTAGCGGAACTCGCCCCGGATCGTGTCGCGCCACGCGCTCAACGGGCGGGCCATGAAGTACTGCGGACCCCACGGCTGCGGCGGGGTGACACCCACTTCGACGGCCGGCCGGAACCCGAAGCGCGGGTAGTAGTCGGGGTGCCCGAGCAGCACCACCAGGGGCTCGTCCCGCGCGTCGGCCGCGCCGAGCACCGCGTGCATCAGGGCGCTGCCCACCCCGCGCCGCTGCCAGCCGGGCAGGACACCCAGCGGCCCGAGACCCACCGCCACCGGCGCACCGGCCACCCGGGCGCGGGTGGCCACCACGTGCCCCACCACCTGGCCGTCCGAATCGACAGCCACCAGGGAGTACGCGGACACCCAGCTCTCGTCCACGCGCAGCGCGTCGACAAGTGTGGCCTCGACGGGTACGTCGACACCGTCCTTGGCGAAGGCCGCGACGTGCACCGCCCGGACGGCGTCCACGTCGGCGGGTGTCTCGCGCCTGATCAGCATCGCGCCACCATAGGCGTGCGGCGCCGCCGGCCGCACAGGATTATCGCCGTGCGGCCGGGGGCGGGAGGTCAACCGACCGCGGTCGCCGACGGTGGGGCGCTGCCGCCCTGCGGCACCTCCGGGGTCATCAGTCGGATGATCTCGGCCTGGTCGGCGGGCGACGGCAGCCCCCAGCCCGGACGGTAGCCGTACACCTCGTGCAGTGGGGTGGAGCCGGTGCGACCGTCCAGGATCTCCACGGCGTCGGTGTCGATCAGGCCCGGGTGTTCGACGCCGCACGCCTCGGCGACCTTGGTGAGGTCGCGGCGCAGCGTCGCCAGATAGTTGGCGGCCCGGACCGACTTCAGGGTCGGGTCCAGGCCCCGGGCCAGCCAGGCGTTCTGCGTCGCGACGCCGGTGGGGCAGGTGTCGGTGTGGCACTTCTGCGCCTGGATGCAGCCGATCGAGAGCATCGCCTCCCGACCCACGTTGACCATGTCGCAGCCCAGCGCGAAGGCCACGATGGCGTTGTCCGGCAGGCCGAGCTTGCCGGCGCCGACGAACACCACCTGTTCGTGCAGGTCGTGCTCGGCGAAGACCTTGTAGACCCGGGAGAAGCCCTGCTGGAAGGGGAGAGACACCGAGTCGGTGAAGATCAGCGGCGCGGCGCCGGTGCCGCCCTCGCCGCCGTCGATCGTCACGAAGTCGACGCCCCGGCCGGTGTCGCGCATCAGGGTGGCCAGCTCCTGCCAGAAGCCGAGGTCGCCCACCGCCGACTTGATGCCGACCGGCAGGCCCGTCTCGGCGGCCAGCAACTCCACCCAGTCGAGCAGGCTGTCGCAGTCGGAGAACTCGGCGTGCCGGGACGGGCTGACGCAGTCCTGCCCGGCCGGGATGCCCCGGGTCGCGGCGATCTCGGCGGACACCTTCGCGCCGGGCAGCAGCCCGCCGAGGCTCGGCTTGGCGCCCTGGCTGAGCTTGATCTCCAACGCCCGCACCGGTGCGCCGGCGACCAGGTCCTTGAGCCGGTCCAGGCTGAACCGGCCGTGCTCGTCTCGGCAGCCGAAGTACGCGGTGCCGAGCTGGAAGACCAGTTCACCGCCGTTGCGGTGGTACGGCGACAGGCCGCCCTCGCCGGTGTTCTGGAGGCAACCGGCCAGCGCCGCCCCCTTGTTGAGTGCGGTGATCGCGTTGCCGGAGAGCGAGCCGAAGCTCATCCCGGAGATGTTCACCGCCGACTCGGGCCGGAACGCGTGGGCACGCCCCCGGGCCGCGCCGAGCACCTTCGCGCACGGCAGCCGCACGTCGTGCCCGGCGCCCGGCGTCGACGGCGGCACGGCCCGGCCGAACGTGCGGTGCTTGATGATCGGATAGCCGGGGGTGTACTCGATGTCGTTGTCGGTGCCGAACCCGAAGTAGTTGTTCTGCTGCTTCGCCGACGCGTACACCCAGCGGCGCTGGTCGCGGGTGAACGGACGCTCCTCGTTGTTGCCGGCCACGATGTACTGCCGAAGCTCCGGCCCGATGGCCTCCAGCAGATATCGGGCGCGACCGACCACCGGGAAGGTGCGCAGCAGCGCGTGGTCGCGCTGGATGAGGTCCCGCGCGGCGAGCGCCGCCATGGCGGCGGCGACGGCGGGTACGGCTCGACGGGCCCATGTCATGCCCGGGTCTCTTTCCGGCCGGGCGGTGGATCAAACCGGCCCGAGAGTGACGCGGTGCTGGTCAGCCCCGTGACTGGGTGTGGGCCGGGCGGCGGTGCGGGTGTGGCCCGCACCGCCGCCGGTGACTCAGCGGTGCCGCAGGCTCTGGCGGACCGTACCGCCGACGATCGCGCACCACGTGCTCGTGCTGAGCTTGCCGTTGCGCGGCAGGTTGTGCAGCGCCTGGAGGTCCTGCACGGCCGCCCTGGTGGCGTGGTCGTACGCGCCGGTGACGGTGACCGCGTACCCCTTGGTGGCCAGGATCTCCTGCACGGCGGTGACCGGCGCGCCGGTGGCGTGCTGGTCCAGCTCCGGCGCCAGGGTCTCCCAGATCGGCGTGGTGAGCGTGGCGTCCACGTCCACGGCGATGCCGTTGCGGGCCTGCCAGTCCTGCACGGCGGCGACTGTCGCGGCGTCGAACGTGCCGCTGACCGTCACCGCGTAGCCCCGGAAGGCGAGCAGGTGCTGCACGACCCGGACCGACGGGGAGTTGACGAAGCGCCACAGGTCCGGCCAGCGGCGCGCCGGCACGTCACCGGGCTTAGTGCCCAGGGCCGTGTGCACCCGGCGGCGAAGCTCGGGGAACTGCCGGTAGAAGGCCGCGCCGGGGCACTGGGTGGTGCGGAAGTCCCAGTGTCCGAAGATGTCGTACGCGTGCAGACCGTACTGGCGGCAGATGGCGACGCAGAGCTTGACAAGCGAGTCGGTGAGCGCCTCCGGTGGCGTCTCGGTGACGTAGGTGCCCTCGTTCTCGATGCCGATGGCCCGACCGTTCTCGCCGGGGCAGTGCGCGGAGATCATCTGCCTGTCGCCGGCTTCGAGGCGTTCCAGGCTGCCCCGGCGGCCCTCCAGCACGTAGCCGCCCCGGCTGACCGTGAAGTGCTGGCCGGTGTCGGACCAGCCGTTGCCGTCCATGTGCAGGTCCTGGCAGTCGTGGGCCAGCCTGACCGCCTGCTCGCGGGAGTAGTCGGTGACGTTCGGGAACGCCATGTGATGCACGATGATCTTGTTGGTGGGGATGGCGCTCACCGACAGCGGGTCCTTCGGCGGCCGCGCCCCCCACTCGTCACAGCTGATGATCCAGTCCAGATCGGTGCCCGGAGCGGCCTGCGCCATGGCGGGAAAGGCCAGCTCGCTCCCGACGACGGCGACCGTGGCGGCGCCGAGACCGGCCCGCAGCAGCGTCCGGCGGTCCACTTCGGAGTGGTCGACGTGCATGAAAGTCTCCTCCTGCGGCCGACGGCGGGGGATGAAAAGTAGCTCCAGTGGCCGCACGCACTCCGGAGAATATTGCCAAGGCTGTCCCCGCGCCAGACCCCGTGTCACCGCAGCGCGGCGTTTCCCCGCCGGTGAGCGGGGGTAGGTCGGGGCTGACCGTTCGGCTTTCCCGCGTGAAGGAATGACCAGATGAGTGACAACGTCAGCGACGCGGTGGGCGACGCCCTGCGCTCGGTGATGCTCTTCCTGCCCAAGGCCGTCGCCTTCCTGGCGATCCTGGTGGCCGGATGGCTGATCGCCAAGGCCGTGCTGAAGATCGTGGAGAAGGTCCTCGAACGCGTGGGCTTCGACCGCGCCGTCGAACGTGGCGGCGTGCGCCGCGCGTTGAGCCGATCCCGGTACGACGCCAGCGACATCGTCGCGAAGCTCGCCTACTACGCGGTGCTGCTGTTCACCCTCCAGCTCGCGTTCGGCATCTGGGGCCCCAACCCGATCTCCGACCTGCTCGGCGCGGTCATCTCCTGGCTGCCCCGCGCGTTCGTGGCGATCGTCATCGTCGTGGTCGCCGCGGCCATCGCCAATGCCGTGAAGGACCTCATCAGCGGCGCGCTCGGCGGCCTGTCGTACGGCCGGGTGCTGGCCACCATCGCCTCGGTGTTCATTCTCGGCCTCGGCGTCATCGCCGCGCTGAACCAGATCGGCGTGGCCACCGCGGTCACCACCCCCGTGCTGATCGCCGTGCTGGCCACGATCGGCGGCATCCTCGTCGTGGGCGTGGGTGGCGGTCTGATCCGTCCGATGCAGAGCCGCTGGGAGGCCTGGCTGACCCGCGCGGAGCAGGAGTCACACCTGATCGCCGCGCACACCCGCGCGTACCGCACCGAACGCCGCGACGCCGAGCGGGCCCGCGCGTCGGCACCCGCCAGCGATCCGGAGGAGACCCAGATCGTGACGCGGCCGGTCGACCCGGACGCCACCCAGGCGGTACGCCCGTCGGCCGACTCCGAGGCGACCCAGGTGGTACGCCCGTCCGCCGACTCCGAGGCGACCCAGGTGGTACGCCCGCCGGCCGACTCCGAGGCCACCCAGGTGGTACGCCCGTCGGCCGACTCCGAGGCGACCCAGGTGGTCCGGGGTGGCACCGACCGCGCGGTGCCCGAGCAGCGCCTCGGCGACGACAGCGAGGCCACCACGGTCATCCCGCCGGTCGACCGGCGCTGACCGTCAGCGGCACGAGGCGGGGCGGGATCCTCCGGGATCCCGCCCCGCCTCGTCGTACGCCACTCCCAAAACGCTGGCCGGGGCCGGGAGGCTTGTCTAGCATCGCCGACATGACCTGGCGATGTTGATCCAGCGGCGTAGGCCGATCCCGTGGACCGCCACGGACACCGCACGTCCGGTGTCCGTCTCCACTCCCACGGGAAGGCCAAATGATCCACACGATCCCGCGCGTGCCCGGCCCGGCGCTCCGCCGGCTGACGACAACCCTCTACGGGTACGCGTTCCTCAGTGACCTCGTCCTGCTCTACCCGCTGTACGTGGTGTTCTTCGCCGACACCGGGCTGTCGGTGGGGCAGATCTCGTCGCTCTTCGTCCTCTGGTCGGCGGCCGGCATCCTGTTCGAGGTGCCGTCCGGCGCGTGGGCCGACGTGGTGTCCCGCCGGCTGCTGCTGTGCCTCGCCCCGCTGGTGACCGCCGGCGGGTACGCGCTGTGGGTGCTGCTGCCGTCGTACCCCGCGTTCGCGGTCGGGTTCCTGCTCTGGGGGGCCGGCGGCGCGTTGGTCTCCGGCGCGCTGGAGGCGCTGGTCTGGACCGAGCTGGACAGGCTCGGCGCGGCCGACCGGTACGCCCGCGTGCTGGGGCGTGCCCGCACGGCGGGCGTGCTGGGAGTGGTGCTCTCCGGGGTGCTCGCCGGTCCGGTGCTCGCGGCCGGCGGCTACCCGGCGGTGGGTGCGGCAAGCGTGCTTGCCTGCCTGCTCGCCACGACTGTCGCCGCGCGGTTCCCGGAGCATCGCGCCCCGGCCGCCGCTGGCACGCCCGCCGTCGCCTCGGTCGTCGCAGCCGACGACGGTGACCTGGGCTGGTGGGACACCCTGCGGGCCGGGGTGGCGCAGGTCCGTACCCGACCGCCGGTGCGCTCCGCCGTGCTGCTGGTCGCCGTGGTCGCCGCCGACTGGGGTGCCCTCGACGAGTACACCCCGCTGCTGGCCCTGGACACCGGCGTCGGGCCGCGCGCCGTGCCGCTGCTGCTCCTGCTGCTCTGGGCCGGGGTCACGGTCGGCGGCCTGCTCGCCCCGATGGCGGAGCGGTGGGGCGGCCGGGGCTACGCGGCGCTGCTGGGCCTGGTCGGTGTCGCGCTGGCCGGGGGCGCCCTGCTCCGGCACCCGGCCGGGTTCGTGCTGCTCGCGGTGGCGTTCGGAGCCGCGCAACTGGCCACGGTGCTGGCCGACGCGCGGCTCCAGGCCCGGATCACCGGCGACAGCCGTGCCACAGTCACGTCGCTCGCCGGGATGGCCACCGACCTGCTGATCATCGGGACGTACGCGGGTTACGGTCTGCTCGCCACCGTGTTCGGCAACGCGGTGGCCTTCGCGGTGACAGCCGTGCCGTACCTCGTCCTGGCCCTGGTCCTGGTCCTGCTGCGCCGCACCCGGCGCGCGGTGGGCACACCCGTCGGCGTCGCCGCGCGTAGTTCGACCTGACACGGTGCGGGGCGGCGGCCTGACGGGCCGCCGCCCGGCGTGCGGCGGTCAGCTCGCCAGGTGCAGGAACGACCACTGGTGGCCGTCGAGGTCCCGGAAGCCGCGCATGTACATCGGCCCGTTGGCGATCCCCGGGCCGAGCGGCTCCCCACCGGCGACCGCCACCCGGTCGACCAGCTCGTCGACCTGCTCGCGGCTCTGCGCCGACAGCCCCACGATGACCTCCCGGCTGGTCGCCGTGTCAGTGGCGGCTACCCCCGTGTACGCCTCGAAGGCCGAGCGGACGTGCAGCATCAACCGGGTGGTGTCGGAGATGGTGAGCATCATGCTGTCGCCGGCCGGCGCGGTCTGGTCGCTGGTGAAGCCGATCGCCCGGTAGAACTCGGCGGCGAGGGTCAGGTCGCTCACCGCCAGGTTGATGAACGTCATGGTCATCGGAGGTCTCCGTTCAGCTCGGTGGGCTCCGGTCAGCTTCCCGCGCGGGACGCCGACCCGGCCCTCGACGCGCCGACGGCGGCGTCAGCGCTGGTCGCCGTCGAGGTAGACCCACCGGCCGTCCTCGCGGACGAACCGGCTGTGCTCGGTGAGCGTGCCGGGCCGGCCCGCGTCCCGGTAGTGGGCGTGGAACGTCACGGTGCCGGCGCTGTCGAGCAGGCCGCCCCGCTCGGTGTCGACGATCTCCAGCCGGGTCCACCGCTGCCCCGGGTCCAGGTCGAGAAGGGCCGGCCGGGTCGAGGAGTGCCAGCTACGTAGCAGGTAGCCGGAGTCGCCGAGGGCGAAGGCGCTGAACCGGGACCGCATCAACGCCTCGGCCGTCGGCGCCTGCGCCGCGCCGCCGTGCACCGGGGCGCAGCAGTCCCCGTACGCCTGCCCCGACCCGCACGGGCAGGCCCGTCCCGTCGTCGCGTTCGCCCGCCGCCGCGCACCACCCTTGCCCACGCCCTCATCCTGCCGCACCCGTCCGCGAGCCCCGACGCTGGCCGAGGGGTTGACGCTCGTCCCTAGACTTGCGGCAACTCAGCCAAGATCCTGTGCAGCGACTTCCGGATGACGCGGCAGACCGCCCACGTCCTGGGCGAGTTGGAGTACGACACGCCCGCCTTCACCCACGGCCCGGAGTTGACCGACAACCCCCGGGCCCGGATCCGCGCCTTCCTGTCCCGCCACCGGTGAGCACGGCGGGCCGCCGCCCGTCAGAGCCAGCCGGAGCGCCGGAACAGGCGGTACAGGGCCAGGGCGGCCACCCCCATCAGCGCCACGGCGCCCGCGTAGCCGTAACGCCAGGCCAGCTCCGGCATGTGCTCGAAGTTCATGCCGTAGATGCCGGCGATGCCGGTCTGGGTCGCCGCGATGGCAGCCCACGCCGCGATCTTGCGCATGTCGTTGTTCTGCTCGACCGCGAGCTGCGCCAGGCGGGACTGGACGATCGAGGTGAGCAGGTCGTCGTACGCGGCCACCCGGTCGACCGCGCGGCTCAACCGACCGTCGACGTCCACGAACCAGCGGTGCAGGGTACGCGGCGGGCCGGCGGGGCCGTCCGGGGTGAGTAGCGTGCGCATCGGCGCCTGCAACGGCAGGACCGCCCTCTTGAACTCCACCACCTCCCGCTTGAGCTGGTAGATGTGCTGGATGTCGGCGGAGCGGTCGCGGGCGAACACGGCCTCCTCGACCCGTTCCAGGTCCCGTTCCACATGCCCGGCCACTTCCAGGTAGGAGTCGACCATCCGGGCGCAGACCGCGTACGCGACAGCCCACGGGCCGGCGGCCAGCAGCGCCGGTCGGCGTTCGATGTCGGCCCGTACGCTGCGCAGCGCCCCGGCGGCGCCGTGCCGCACGGTGATGGCGAACCGGTCACCGAGCAGCACCATCACGTCGCCGGTGTCGATCACCTCGGAGGTGTCGGTCAGCTCGTCGTGCTCGACGTACCCGGCGGTGCGCAGCACCAGCAACGTCACCGGCCCGTGTGGCTGCACGGTCGGCCGGTGCCCGTCGGCGAGCGCCTGCTCGACGGTCAGCTCGTCGAGGCCGAACGTCCGGCCCACCGCGGCGAGCACCGCCGGACCCGGGTCGTGCAGGCCCAGCCACACGAAGGCGTCACGACCGCGCCGGGCCCGGGTGTACGCGTCGGCGTAGTGCGGGCGGCCGGGCTCCCGTCGTCCGTTGACGTAGACGGCGCAGTCGACCACGGCGTCCGGGTTGGACCTGCGCGGGGTGGGGGAGCCGTCCTCGGCGCGTCCGAGCAGTCGACGGGCCAGCGCGCGTACGCCCCGACCGGCCCGGTCCCGTACCGTCCGCCCGTCCGCCACCGCGTGCCCCCGTCGCCGCCGTACCGCCCCGATCACCGATGGTGTCACCGCATTCTGCCCAGCGGGGTCGGGCGTGCGACAGGCGGGCGGCAGGGCTCACGCGGTGCGGGTGGCGAGGACGACGATGTTGTCCACGTAGTTGCCGGTGGCGGCGTCGAAGCGCCCGCCGCAGGTGATGAGACGCAGGGCTGCGACGTCCGCCGGGCCGTAGACGAGCGCGGTGGGGAACCGGTCCTTGGGGTACGCGCGCACGTCGTCCACAGTGAACGTGGTGACCCGGGCGTCGGCCCTGGTGACCTCGATCTCCTGGCCGGCGCGCAGGCGACCGAGGTCGAAGAAGACGGCCGGGCCGGCGGGTGAGTCGACGTGTCCGACCAGGACGGCGTTGCCGGTCTCGCCGGGGCTGACCCCGTGCCGGTACCAGCCGGCGAGACCGGGCCGGTCCAGGGGTGGCACCTCCAGCACCCCTGCGGTGTCCGCGCCGACGGGGACGATCTCGGCGCGTACGTCGATGGCGGGTATCCGCACCCGGACCGGCGCGGAGCGCGGCAGGGGCGGCAGGTCCGGTGCGGGGTGGGTGCGGGTCGGCGCGTGGGCAGGCGGCTGTGGTGGCCGCGCCGGGTCGGCGGTGAGGCCGACGGTGATCAGCCCCAGCCCGGTCACGCCGAGCACCGCGACCACGGCTGGCAGGGTCCGCCGCCACCACACGTGCGTGCCTCCGTACGGGATCGTCGGGGTGCCCGCGCCGGTGTCACCGGCACGGGCACCCGTCCTCAGGGATGGAGCGGGTCGCCGGTCAGGCGACGGTGGACGCCGGTCGGCGCCGGCGGAACAGGACCACCGCACCGGCCAGGGCGGTGCCGAGCAGCGTGCCGCCGGCGGCGAGGGCGCCGGTGTCGCGGCTGTCGCCGCCGGAGCCGGCAGGTGCGGCGCCGATCGGCGTGACGGTGAACGTGGCGCTGCCGGCTGAGCTGCCGTCGCCGCAGGTGGCGGCCACCGTGTACGTGCCCAGGGTGAACCCGGCGGTGAAGAGTTCGGCGCTCAGGCCGCCGCCGGCGGCGGCCGTGGTGGATCGGACGTTCTGGTCGCGGTTGGGGCCGGTGACGCGGAAGAGGGCGTCACCCGACTTCGGGTTGCAGGTCGTCGCGGTGAGCACGACGGTCCCACCGACCGGGGTGGTGGCCGGTGACACGGTGGTGTCGGCCAGCGCGGCGCCTGGCAGCAGGAGCGTGCCGAGGCCCACGCCGAGCGCCGCTGAGCAGAGTGCTGTTGAGACCTTCATACGCGTCTTCCCTCACTTTTCGTCCGCTGACTGCGTGGGACGTCGTTCGGGTGGCCAACTCCGTGACTAGCACCGGTGTGCCCAACACTAGGTGGGTTGGGACCTCGATCCGGTGAAAATGAGAAATCCTCGTTGCCGTCACGTGTCCACCCGAAGGCGGGGAGAGCTGCCCAAAGGCCCGGACGGGCCGACCGGCACCGGTGCTCCGTCGATGTCTCCTGCGGGCAAGCTGTCGTCGCTGGGCCGATGGCGAGGTATCGCGTCGCCTGTCCCAACGGTGCCGGATGCGACGCGGAACAGGGCGGGGCCGTGTGGCAGCGTGGTGCGGGTGACCGACTCCGCGCCACTCGACGTCGACCTCGCGCTGCTCGGCGGCGGTGGCGCCGCGTCGCTGCTGCTCGCCGCACTGGACCGGCACCACGTCCGCGACCTGCGGATCGCCGTCGTCGACCCGGTGCGCCGACGCGGCCAGGACCGCACCTGGGCGTTCTGGGGCAGCCCGCACGACGACCTGGACCCGCTGCTCAGCGCGAGCTGGCAGCAGGTCGAGGTGGCCACGCCCGCGCGGCGCCGCGTCCTGGACCTCACCCCGCTGCGGTACGCCATGCTGCGCTCCGGCCCGGTCTACGACCGGGCTGCCGAAGCCGAGCACCGCCTGGGCGCCACCCGGATCGTCGCGCCCGCCCAGGCGGTGACAGACGACGGCAGCCGCGTGGTGGTGCGCACCGGCGACGGATCGGTCGTACGGGCCGGCTGGGTCCTCGACTCCCGCCCCCGCCCACCGGCGCGCGCGGGTCGTACCACCTGGTTGCAGCACTTCCGCGGCTGGTGGCTGGAGGCCGACCGGCCCGTCTTCGACCCGGAGCGGGCCGTGCTGATGGACTTCCGCACCCCGCAGCCGCCCCGGGGCGTCTCGTTCGGGTATGTGCTGCCGGTCAGCGACCGCTACGCCCTCGTCGAGTACACCGAGTTCTCCCCGGAACTGCTCACCGACGCCGGGTACGACACGGCGCTCGCCGCGTACCGGGACCTGCTCGGGTTGGACCCGGCCGGGCTGCGGGTACGCGAGGTGGAGAACGGGGTGATCCCGATGACCGACGCGCCGTTCCCGGCCCGGCCGACACCCCGGGTGGTACGCCTCGGCACAGCCGGCGGCGCGACCCGGCCGTCCACCGGGTTCACCTTCTCCGCCATGTACCGCCAGGCCGACCAGGTGGCCCGCGCGCTCGCCGCCGGTGGCCCGCCGGTGCCGGCGCCCGCGTACCCGCGCCGGCACCGCTGGATGGACGCGGTGGCGCTGCGCGCGCTGGACCGGGGTGGGGTCGGTGGACCGGAGTTCTTCGACAGGCTCTTCGACCGCAACCCCGCCGAACGGGTGCTGCGCTTCCTCGACGGGGTCACCACCCCGGCCGAGGAGGTCGCGGTCATGAACTCCACCCGGCTGCTGCCGATGATCACCGCCACGGCCGGCGACGCGGCGCACCGCCTGCGCGACCGCCTACGCCCCGCCCGGCCCGCGCCGGCCATCCCGGCGGCGGTGGTGGGCGCGGAGACACCCGCCTGATCAGGTCGGTCAGCGCCGGGCGGCCACCGCGTCGCGAACGAGCACCCGCAGGTCCTCCATCGGGTCACCGTCGCCGGCACCGAGCAGCGTCTTCGTCGCCGCGACGGTCAGCCCCAACCCGGGGTAGGCGTAGGCGAGACTGCCACCGCTGCCGGCCGCGCCGAACGAGCCGTCGGGATCCACCGCGTACCCGAGGCCCCAGGTGCCCTCCTGCCCGAACACCCACTCCGGGCCGGGCAGGTCGGGGGTGGTGGCGGCGCGCAGCCGGATCGGCGAGATCAGCCGGACGCCGTCCACCTCGCCGATGAGCGCGGCGAGCATCCGGGCCGCGGCGCGGGCCGTCATCGTGCCGGTGGCCGGCACGTCGGCGGTGAGGACATCGGCGCGGGCGCCGATCTCCGCGCCGGGGCGCACACCGGGCGGGGCGACCCGGTCAAAGTTCGGCAGGTTCGCGCCGGCGTACGCGAACAGCGCGGACAGGTTGCGGTCCTCGACCCGCGCCAGCCGGCTCAGCTCGGTCGGCGGGACCCCGAGGTACAACTCGTCGCGTACCCCGAGCGGCCCGGCGACGTCCTCGGCGAGCACCTGCGAGACGCGCCGGCCGGTGACCCGGCGGACCACCTCACCGACCAGCCAGCCGAACGTCCACGCGTGGTACGCCTTCAGCTCCCCGGACCTGGCGATCGGCTCCGCGTCGGCGACGAGGGCGCACATCCGGTCCCAGTCGGTGAAGTCCTCAGGCGTGACGTCCGCCGGGAGGACGGGGACTCCCGCCGTGTGGGTGAGCGCGTGCCGCAGCGTGACGCCGCCCTTGCCGTGCCTGGCGAACTCCGGCCACACGTCGGCGATCCGCACGTCGTAGTCCAGCTCCCCGCGTTCGACGAGCACGTGAACGACAGTCGCGGTCAACGCCTTGCCCGTGGACGCGCTCCAGATGGGCGTGCCGGCGGTCAACGCCCGGCCGGTGGCCCGGTCGGCCAGCCCGGCGTGCACCTCGAGGATCGGCTCACCGTCGAGGTACGCCGCGACCTGCACACCCGACTCCCGACCGGCGGCGATCAGCTCGTCGATCCGCTGGCGCACCTCGGCCCGTAGGCCGTCCCAGTTCCCGTCGTCCATGACGATCGACTCTGGCAGACCGGCCGGAGCAGCGCGCGTGGTTATCGGTGGCCGCGCCGACTCAGCGGTCCAGCAGACGCTCGCGCAGCCGGGTGGTCAGCGCCTCGTCCACGCCGAGCCGGTCGGTCACGTACCCGGCGACGGAGCCGTGCGCGGCCGTCAGGTCGGCCAGGAAGTGCCTGATGATCGCCTCCGGCGCCCGCCCGTACCCCGGCCACCGCAGCTCACGGTCGGGATTCAGGGCCCGCCAGTCGGCGACCAGCCGTTCGGTGGCCAGCTCGGTGCGCGCGAAGTCGGCGGCGATCTGGTCCTCGTCCACCCCGAGCACCGCCAGCAGCAGCGCCGCCAGCAGGCCGGTGCGGTCCTTGCCGGAGGCGCAGTGGAAGACAAGCGGAGCGTCGGCGGCGGCGATCACCTCGAGCGCCTGGCGCAGCTCGTCCACACCGTCCTCGGCGACCTCGGCGTACCGGTCGGCGAGGTAGCGCCACGGGTCGAGCGCCGGGTCGATCGTCGCCTGGTCGTAGGGGCGGTGCTCGACGCTGAGGTTGTGCCAGGTGAGCCCCGCCAACTCCGGTGCCCGGCCGCGCGCGGCGATCTCCCACGGGTACCGCAGGTCGATGACCGTGCCGACCCCCAGAGCCCGGAACCGGTCCAGGTCAACGCCGCTCAACTTGCCAAGGGAATCCGAGCGGTAGAGCAGGCGCCAGCGCACCGTACGCCCGTCGTCGGTGCGGTAACCGCCGAGGTCGCGGAAGTTGTGCAGGCGGTCGAACGTGACGTGTCGATCCATCCGGCCGACCCTAGCGGGCCCCGCCCGGCGCGGCGGCCCCCCGAGCGCCGGGTGTGGCGTCGCCGCCCGGTAGGTTCGCCTGCATGGTGGACGCGGCGGCCGGCAGGGGCGTACAGATCTGGACCGACGGGGCGTGCAGCGGCAACCCCGGGCCCGGCGGCTGGGGTGCTCTGCTGCGCTACGGCGACCACGAGCGGGAGCTGTGCGGCGGCGAGGCCACCCCGACCACCAACAACCGGATGGAGCTGATGGCGGCCATCCAGGCGTTGGAGAGCCTGAACCGCCCGGTCACCGTGGAGCTGCACACCGACAGCACGTACGTGCGCAACGGCATCACCAGTTGGCTCGCTTCGTGGAAGCGCAACGGGTGGCTGACCGCCGCGAAGCAGCCGGTGAAGAACGCCGACCTGTGGCAGCGACTGGAGGCGGCCTGCGAGCGGCACGAGGTCACCTGGCTGTGGGTCAAGGGGCACAACGGGCATCCGGAGAACGAGCGCGCCGACCGGCTCGCCAACAAGGGGATGACCGAGGCGCGGGGCGCGCTGGCCAGCCGCTGAAACCGCGCCGGGCCCGCCCTCAGCGGGTCGCGTCCGGATGCCCCGGCATGCTCGACCCGCCTCCGCTGCTGCCGGACGAACCGCCGGTCATGCCCGAGCTGTTGTCCTCGGTCACGATGTCCGGTGGCACGTCGGTGTCGTCCGGCGGCGGGACGTCGGTGTCGGCCTCGACCTGCACCAACGGCACCTGGCCCGCCTCGTCCTCGGCATGTGCCGGGTCAGCCGGCAGCTCACCGTCGCGCTTTCGGTAGCCCACGCCGCGCCCCCCGTCGATGCCGTACCGCGTCGGCGGTGGCTACCCGGCGTGGTCAGGGCCGAAACCTCGCGCTCAGCGGTGCCGGCTCCGTCGACCGCGACCGCCGGCCCGCGACGCCTGGCCCACCGGGGTGAGCGCGAGTGCCGTCCAGTGCGCCGGCCGGGTGCGGGTCGCCGGCAGCCCGGTGCGGACGTCTCCCCGCGCGGCATCGAGCTGGGCCTGGTGCAGGAAGAGGGTCGTGCGCAGGTCCGCGCCCCGCAGATCGGCGCCGCGCAGGTCCGCGCCCGTCACGTCCGCCAGGCCCAGGTCCACGCCGCGCAGGTCGGCGCCGACCAGCAGCGCGCCGCGCAGGTTGGCCCGGCGCAGGTCGACCCGGCGCAGGTCGGCCCCGAGCAGAGGCGCGCCTCGGTGGTCCCGGCCGCCCGGGGAACGCGCCGCCTCGCTGGCCCGCGACAGCAGCGGGTTGATCCGCTCCCGCTTCGCGGCGACGTCCACCGCGCGAAGCCGCGCGGGGTCCCCCGCAGTGAGCGCCGCGATCTCGGCGCGGGCGCGGTCCAGCTCGGCGCGCAGGTCGGCCGGCGGGCGCAGCGCGACCGCCTCGGTGAGGTACCAGAGCAGCTCGTGCATCGGGCGCAGCACGGTGAACGCCTCCGCCATCGCCGGCAGCGTCTCCGGTGCGTCATGCCAGTCCCGCCCGCCGAAGGTGACCTGGGCGACCTGCTGCCCGGCGCCGAAGCAGTCGAAGACCGTGCAGCCGGGAAAGCCACGCTGCCGCAGCTCGGTGTGGATGCCGCAGCGGTGGTCGGCGCCCAGGTGGGGGCAGGCCTTCCCGGCGGGCTTGTCGATGGCGAAGTCCGCCGACCTGGCGAACGCCGGCACCACGCAGCACAGCCCGAAGCAGCGCTCGCAGTCGGCGCGCAACTGCGCCGAGCCGGGCGGGGGTGCCGGGCTGGACGACACTGGGGAGGTTCCTTTCGCCAACGGACGCGGGTGCCCCGATTGTCCCGCGTGCCGACAGGTCCGACCGGGTCGGGGGTCACCGTCCGTGCGTGTCGCCGGCCGCCGAGGAGCGGGGCGCCGGCGTACGGGGACCGCCAGGTGACGGCACCAGCCGGCGGATCGCCCGTTCCCCGCCGTCGTGCCCGTACTTCTGGTCGAACTGCCGTGCCACGACGGCGACCGGCGTACGGTCCCCGTCCACCGGCTCGGCCAGCTCGAACACCGCGGGGGCCGCCCCCGGCGCGCGGGGCGGCAGCACGGCCCGCACGGTCAGCGGCCCGGTCACCCGGAAACCGCTGCAGTCGACCCAGTGCTGCCCGTCCACGGTCACGTAGGGAACCCGCACCTCGACCACGTCCAGATCGTCGTGGCGCAGTGTGACCGCCACCGACAGGTACCGCTCCAGGTCCAGGGTGGCCTGCTGGTGCTCCCACAGCTCCTCGAACCGGGCGTGCACGAACCCGCCCCACGGGCTGTCCATGTCCACCTCCAGCTGGGGCACGTTGAACGACAGTTTCCCGATCGGGAAGAACGAGATGAGGGCACGCCCGTCCCACTGGTAGAGCTGGATCGACGGGGACGCGTCGTAGAGCCGGACCTGCAACCGGTGTCGAAGCCGGGCGTCGAGGGTGTCGGCGAAGGCGGCCAGGTGGCGCAGATTGGTACGGATCTGTCGCGGCACGTCCACCCGCTGCCGCTCCAGTTCCTCGGAGCGCTGCTGGGCGGCGGTGCAGTCCGGGTCGAGCAGGAGCAACTGCACCTGGGCACCGTTGGTGAGCGCCGCGCGTACCGCGGTCAGGGTCTCCTCGCGGTGCCGCTGCTCGAGCAGGATCGTCCACGTGTCGAGGATGCGTACCCGACGGGCGGAGCGGTGCAGTCGTGTGACGAAGGCCTGCTGGTCGAACCTCAGGTGCTCCTGCACCCGCGCCTTGCGGGCCTCCTCGAACAGCGGGTCGAAGATGACGTACGAGATGGCCGCGAGCACCACACTGGCACCCAGGTTGAGCAGCAGGTCACTGAGGAAGCCGGTGCTGCGCCAGGCCGCCAGCAGCATCACGACGGCCACCGCGAGCAGCGGCCCGCCGACGAGCAGGGCACGTCGTTGGCGGCCACCCCGACCAGCCCACCCGGGCATCCGGTTCCTCCTTCGCCGTCGGTCGGCGCCACCGCCGATCACCGGAATGCGGAGGATACGTGCCCGCTTTGCCGCCCGCTGTCCCCTTCGCGACCGGCCGCGCCGGCTCGTCCCGCCCGTCCGCTCAGACCTGGCGCCAGTCGTCGGTGGTGAGGGCGTTGGCCTGCGGCCCCATCAGCAGCATGCCGCCGTCGACAGGCCAGGACGCCCCGGTGACGTACGCGGCGGCGGGGGAGGCGAGCAGGGCGACCATGGCGGCGACCTCCCGGGCGTCACCCGGCCGACCCACAGGTACGCCAGGCCTCCGCTCGGTGAACGGGTCGACGTCCTCCTGACCTGTCATCGGCGTGGCGATCTCGCCGGGGGCGACCGCGTTGACGGTGATCCCGTCGGCGGCCAGCTCCTGTGCCATCACCCGGGTCAGCAGGCCCAGCCCGCCCTTGGCTGCGCAGTACGCGGCGGAGCCCACCCGGGGCGCGTGCTCGTGCACGCTGGTGATGTTGATGATCCGTCCGCCGAGGCCGGCGGCCCGCATCCGTCGCGCGGCCCGCTGCGCGCAGAGGAACGGCGCGTCGAGGTCGACGGCGAGCACCTCGCGCCACTGCTCCCACCCCGTGTCGACGAACGGCGTCGAGGCGCCGGTGCCGGCGTTGTTGACGAGCACGCCGATGCCGCCCAGCCGGTCGGCCAGCTCGTCCACCACCTCGGCCGCGTCCGGCAGGCCGGTCAGGTCCACCTCGGCCACCTCGCAGCGTCGACCGGTGGCGCGGACCTCGGTCGCGGTCCGCTCGGCGCCGTCCGGGTCGCCGTACCAGGTGATGCCGATGTCGAAGCCGGCCCGCGCCAGGGCGACCGCGCAGGCCTTGCCGATGCCGGAGTCCGCGCCGGTGACCACGGCGATCCTCGGGTAGTTGTCGTATCGCTCGGGCATGACCGGGCAGTACCCCGAGCGGCTGCGGCGTACCGTCGCCGGATGCGGATCACGAAGTTCACCCATGCCTGCGTCCGGGTCGAGCACGACGGCGGGGTGCTCGTCGTCGACCCGGGCACCTGGAGCGAGCCCCGGGCGCTGGCCGGGGCCGACGCAGTCCTGGTCACCCACGAGCACACCGACCACGTGGACGTGCTGCGGCTGGCCGGCCTCGGTGTCCCCGTGTACGTCCCCGAGGGCGCCCGCCTGCCCGACCTCGCCCCGCTGCCGGTGACCCCGGTCCGCGTGGGGCAGCGCTTCACTGCGGCCGGGATCGAGGTCAGCGCCCACGGTGGCCGGCACGCCACCATCCACGAGGGTCAGCCCGACTGCCCCAACCTGGGTTACCTGATCGGTGACGGGCTCTACCACCCGGGCGATTCGCTGCACGTGCCGGACGAGCCGGTGCACACCCTGCTCGTCCCGGCGCAGGGGTCCTGGATGCGGCTCGACGAGGCGATCCGGTTCGCCCACGCGGTGGGCGCCGAACGGGCGTACCCGATCCACGACGCCCAGCTCAACGAGCGCGGCCTGGCGAGCGTCGCCGGCTGGTTCGGCGAGACGATCCCCGGATACCGCCACCTCGTTCCCGGCGACACCGCCTGAGCCCGCCCAGGGCTTGAGGACGGGCACGCCCTGGGCGACGAGTGCCCGGTCAGCCCAGGAACAGCTGGACGAGGACGAGCACGGCGAGCAGCGCCGGCCCGCGTGCGCCCTGCCGCAGCAGGTCGACGGGGACCATGCCGAACGGCGTGTTGACCGTCGCGCCGCCGTAGTCGATGGGTGGGCGGGTGGCGGCGCGGAAGGCGGCGGCCACCACGCCGAGCGCCAGCGTCGGCGCGAGCCACGCCGGCCCGGGCTCGACCGTCGGCAGGGTCGCCAGCCACCACAGGCCCGCGCCGAGCGCCGGCACCACCACGTGGATGCCGCGCAGCAGGGCGTCGCTGCCGCCGAGCGCCCGGCGCAGCCCGGTCGACCTGCTGATCGCGCGCAGTCCGCCGGTCAGCCGGGCGGCGGCGAGGTACGCGAACACCACCTGCGCGGCGCCGGCCAGCCCGGGCAGGGCGAGCGCGGCGGCGTACTGGACCCCGATCAGGGCCGCCCAGACCAGCAGGGCGCTGGGGTGGCGGCGCAGCCGGCGCACGTCGGCCTGCAGTAGCGCCCACCAGCCCGGGCCGGGCAGGAAACCGCCGCTGCGTACCCGGCCGATCCGGCGCCACCGGCGGCTCTCCACCAGGCCGGTGAGCAGGCTCGGGTCGAGCAGGATGGTGGCAGTGGCGGCGGCGTTGGCGAACTGCGCGCCGGTGGTCAGGGTGGCCCGGTCGACCCGGGGCAGCGCCCGTACCGCGAGGACCGTTCCGGCCACCGCGAGGGGCACCCCGAGGGCGACGAGCGCGATCGTCGGCGTCGACTCCGGCCGGGGCAGCCCGTCGCCGAGGCGACCGGTGAGCACCACGAGGGCGGTGATGACGGCGGCGGCCACCATGGGGGCCGCTCCGGCCACTGTGGGCCACCGTCGACCCGCCCGGCTGCTCTGGGCGACGACGCTCAGCGCCAGCGCGGCGGCACCCCAGCCCGCGCCGGCGCCCGCCGCCCAGCCCAGCGCGGTCGGGTCGCTGACGCCGCCGAGCGCCGCCACGGCCACGCCGAGCAGCGCGGTGCCGACGGCGGTGCCGGCCAGCAGGACCGCGAGGCGCGGCGCCAGCCAGGCCCGCCTGTCGATGGGCGCGCTCGTCACCCAGCTCTGGGTGGCCGGGGTGACCAGCAGCGGGCCGAACGCGCGCAGGCCACGCCAGGCCAGGCCGGCGCCGGTGAGGAGCGCGGCGACGGCCAGCCACCACCGCACGCCCGGCTCGGCCTGCCCGACGGTGGGGGAGTCCAGCATGTTCCGGCCGGCGCTGATCGCGAACCAGCCGTACATGCCGACGAACAGGACGATGACGTACGCGTCGCCGAGCACGTCGCCGAGGGAGTGCTCGTGGTGCCGGCGGCGGGCCCGACGCAGGTGGGTACGGACCTGGCGGGCCGTGGGCAGCCCGGCCGGCGCCTCGGCGACGGTGGCCGGCGGGGCGGTCACCTGCCGATCTCGATCCGCTCGTCGACGACCGCGTCGATCAGTTCCGGGTCGTGCGAGGCCAGCAGCACCGTGGTGCCGGCGTCGCGTTCGCGGCGCAGCCGGTCGGCGAGCCACTGCCGGCCGGCGACGTCGAGGCGCTGCTCCGGCTCGTCGAGGATGAGCACCCGACGGGGCCGGACGAAGCACGACGCCAGGGCGAGCCGTCGGCGCTGCCCACTGGACAGGGTGACCGGCAGTTGGTCGCGGGCCGGACCCAGGCCCAGCTCGGTGATGACCTCCTCGACCGGCTCGGCGCTGCCCCCGTGGGCGTACGCGACGAGTTCCAGGTGCTCGACGACTGACAGGTCGGGGAAGAAGTCGATGTCGTCAAGGGCGGCGGCCATCAGCGCCCGCACCTGCGGGTCGGTCTCGTCGGCCCGGTAACCGTGCACCCGCACCTCGCCCGCATCCGGCCGGTCGGCGCCGACCACGCAGCGCAGCAGGGTGGTCTTGCCGCTGCCGTTGGGGCCGAGAACCACCGCGATCCGCCCGGGCGGGAGCGTGAAGCTCACGTCGTCGAGCACCACCAGGTTGCCGAAGTTACGGCTGAGTCCCCGTACCGCTAGCGCGTCCACGAGCACACACTCTCCCAGACCCGTGCCACCGGCCACCACGAGCGGCCGTACTCAGGGTGTCGTACCGCCCCGGGTGTCCGGTTGCGGCGCGGGTGCGTAGAGGGCGGCCAGCCCCGCCGCCGTGGCGGTGAGCCGCTCGCGGAGAGCGACAGGTGTCAGCACCTCCACGTCCGCGCCGAGGCGCAGCAGGTCGCCGTGGGCGTGGGTGAGCGACTCGATCGGCAGCACCGCTGTCACCCAGCCCCGGGCGTCCGGCGGACCGGCGCTGGCGTCCACGGCGGCCACCACCGGATCGCTGCCGATCTCCCGCAGCCGCTCCCGACCGGCGGGGGAGAGCCGGACGGTGGCCTCGTCACGGTGCAGTTCCGCCCGGAACCGGGCCACGTGCGCCCGCCACCAGGACGGCAGGTCGAAGTCGGCGGGCCTGTCGAACTCCTCTGTCAGGGGGGTCAGCGCTTGTATCTGGTTGACCCGGTAGGTCGCCGGTCGACCCCGGCCCGGCTGGGCGGCCACCACGTACCACCGGCCGCCCTTGAGCACCAGACCGTACGGCTCCAGCACCCGTGTCACGTCGCCCTTCCAACTGCGGTAGCGCACCTCGACGCGGTGCTGGCGCCACACCGCCTCGGCGGTGCGGGCCAGCTCGGGTGAGGTGTCGCCGTCGGCGTACCAGCCGGGCGTGTCCAGGTGGAAGCGTTGCTGGAGCTGGGTGGCCCGGTCGCGCAGCGGGGCCGGAAGCGCGGCGTGCAGTTTGAGTCGCAGTGCGGCCACCACGTCGCCGTAGCCCAGCTCGTCGGCGGGGCCGGGCAGCCCGGCCAGGAAGAGCCGGTCGGCCTCCTCGGCGGTGAGACCGGTCAGCCGGGTGCGCCAGCCGTCGACGAGCTGGTAGCCGCCGGCGTGCCCGGCCTCGCCGTACAGCGGGATGCCGGCGGCGTGCAACGACTCGACGTCCCGGTAGATGGTGCGGGGGGAGACGGACAGCCGCTCGGCGAGCTGCGCGGCGGTCAGCCGGCCGTGCGCCTGGAGCAGCAGCAGGACGGAGAGGAGTCGACTGGCCCGCACTTCACTGACACTAGCTGTCAGGGAAGGGGTCCTACCGTCCCGGCATGGCATTTCGCGACAAGGACCTGCGAGCACCCGGACCGGTCACCGTGGACGGTCGGCAGCTCAAGCGCTATCACATCGACCAGCCGCAGCGGCCCCTCGAGCCGGAGGTGGAGAAGGCCGCGTACGACATGCTGCCCGCGCTGCTGGCCGACGTCCCGTACGACGGCACCCCGGCCGCCGGCTGGGTGGTGCTGCACCGGGGCGCGGACACGGGCGCCTACCTGCTGGCGTACACCTGGGTCTGGGACAACGCGGTGGAGGTGCGCGTGGCGGCGGCCGGGCAGCCCGCGCTGGACTGCCCGGACCAGGACCCGACGAACTTCGTGACGCTCCGCCGCCCCGCGGTGGGCTGCGTCTGGGAGTTGGCGGTGTTCGAGCACGAACGGGCCGCCTGGGTACGGCACATGCTCGCTCCGGAACGTCCCGACCTGACCGGGTATCTGCGCGACACGCGAGCGGAAGGACCGGTGGGCCGCTGATGGGCGACTTCGACTTCTTCGTGGGCACCTGGAACGTGGTCAACCGCCGGCTGCGCGAGCGGCTGGTCGGCTCCGACGAGTGGGAGGAGTTCCCGGGGGTGTCGGTCGCGCACGGCTTCTTCGCCGGCGGCGGCCACTTCGACGAGATCACCTTCCCGACGAAGGGTTTCTCCGGCGCGACGCTGCGGATCTTCGACCCGGCCACCGGGCAGTGGTCGATCTACTGGATGAACAGCTGTCGCGGCGAGTTGGAGCAACCCCCGATGGTGGGCCGTTTCGTCGACGGGGTGGGCCGCTTCCACGCCGACGACAAGCACGAGGGGCGTCCGGTCCGGTGCCGGTTCATCTGGTCGGACATCAGCGCGAGCACCGCGCGCTGGGAGCAGGCGTTCTCGGTCGACGGCGAGCGCACCTGGGAAACCAACTGGATCATGACGTTCAGCCGGGCGGCCGACTGAATCGGCCCGGCGACGGGGCGGTGGGCGCGGTGTTAGTGTCCGTCCACCGCCCCGGATCCAGGAGCGCCCATGACTCCCGACCACGTCGACGTGCTGATCGTCGGTGCCGGCCTGTCCGGCGTCGGCGCCGCCTGCCACCTGCGCCGCGACTGCCCCGACAAGACGTACGCGGTGCTGGAGGCGCGCGACGCCGTCGGCGGCACCTGGGACCTGTTCCGCTATCCGGGCATCCGGAGTGACTCGGACATGTTCACCCTCGGCTACTCCTTCAAGCCGTGGACCGCGCCGAAGGCCATCGCCGACGGCGGGACGATCCGGGAGTACGTCCGGGACACCGCCCGCGAGTACGACGTGCAGCGGCACATCCGCTTCAACCACCGGGTGACGCAGGCCGACTGGGACAGCGCCACCGCCCGCTGGACGGTACGCGCCCAGCGCACCGACACCGGTGAGCCGGTCGTCCTGACCTGCTCGTTCCTCTTCGCCTGCACCGGTTACTACCGCTACGACGAGGGTTACACCCCACCGCTGCCCGGCCTCGACGCGTACACCGGGCGGCTGGTGCACCCGCAGCACTGGCCCGACGACCTCGACTACGCCGGCAAGCGGGTGGTGGTGATCGGCAGTGGCGCCACCGCCGTGACACTGGTGCCGGCGATGGCCGAGCGGGCCGCCCACGTGACGATGCTCCAGCGCTCACCCACGTACGTCCTGGCCCTGCCCTCGCGCGACAGGCTGGCCGACGCGCTGCGGCGCCGGCTGCCGGCGACTGCCGCGTACCCGGTGGTGCGGTGGAAGAACGTGCTGATGTCCACGATCACCTTCCAGCTCAGCCGGCGGGCGCCCCGGCTGGTGAAGCGGATGCTGCGCCGGGCCACGACGGGCCGGCTCCCGGTGGGGTACGACGTCGACAGGCACTTCTCACCCCGCTACGACCCGTGGGACCAGCGGCTCTGCGTGGCGCCCGACGGCGACCTGTTCACGGCCGTGGCTCAGGGCCGGGCGTCGGTGGCCACCGACACCATCGACACGTTCACGCCGCACGGCGTCCGGCTGACCTCCGGCGCCGAGCTGCCCGCCGACGTCGTGGTCACCGCCACCGGGCTCAACCTGCTGGCCATCGGCGGCCTGACCCTGCGCGTCGACGGTGTCGAGGTCGACCTGGCCGACACCGTCGCCTACAAGGGCATGATGCTGTCCGGGGTGCGGAACTTCGCGTTGACCCTCGGCTACACGAACGCGTCGTGGACGTTGAAGGCCGACCTGGTCGCCCGTTACGTCTGCCGGCTGCTGCGGCACCTGGACCGCACCGGCCAGCAGGTCGTCACCCCGCTCCCGCCGCCCGACGACGAGCGGGTGCCGCTCATCGACCTGCGCTCCTCCTACGTGCTGCGCAGCGTCGACGTGCTGCCCCGGCAGGGCGCGAACGCGCCGTGGCGGCTCTACCAGAACTACGCCCGTGACGTGCTTCTCATGCGACACGGCCGGCTCACCGACGAGGGGGTGCGGTTCTCCCGCGCCACCCGGCAGGAAAGGAGCACCCGTGCGGAGGTTTGAGTTCACCGGCGCGACAGCCGTCGTCACAGGCGCGGCCAGCGGCATCGGCGCGGCGTTGGCGCAGGCGCTGGCCCGCCGGGGCAGCGACCTGGTCCTGCTGGACCGCGACACCGAACGGTTGGACGCGGTCGCCGTGGCGATCCGCGCCGAACACCCGGGCCGGCGGGTGCACACCCACGTCGTGGACCTCGCCGACGCGTCGGCCACCGCCGCGGTGGCCGAGGAGATCCGCCAGCGGCATCCCCGCGTACGGCTGCTGGTGAACAACGCGGGCGTGGGCCTCGGCGGCCGGTTCGACCAGGTGACGTTCGACGAGTTCAGCTGGGTCATCGACGTCAACTTCCGGGCCGTGGCGCAGCTGACCCACGCGCTGCTGCCCACCCTCAAGGCGGAACCCGGCGCGCACCTGGTGAACATCTCCAGCCTGTTCGGGCTGATCGCGCCGGCCGGGCAGACCGCGTACGCGGCGAGCAAGTTCGCGGTGCGCGGCCTCACCGAGGCGCTGCGCCACGAACTGGTCGACGACGGCATCGGCGTGACGTCGGTGCACCCCGGCGGCATCCGCACCCGGATCACCGAGAACGCCCGGATCGGCAGCGGCGTCTCGCACGATGAGTACGCCGCCGGCCGCGCCCAGTTCGAGAAGCTGCTCACCATCGCCCCGCAGCGGGCCGCCGAGGTGATCCTGCGCGGCGTCGAGCGACGCCGGGGCCGGGTGCTGATCGGCTGGTCGGCAAAGGTGCCCGACCTGCTGGCCCGGGTCCTGCCGGCCTCGTACAACAGGCTGCTGGTGACCGGCCTCAACCGGGGCGTCGTCCGGCCGGCCCCGCCCGTGCCCGCGCAGCGCTCCGCCGACACCGCCCGCGACGCGGTGTGACGGCAGGTCCGGTCACGGCGGCGTGCTGCCCCGCTTCTCCTCCTGCGCCAGCACCGCCTCGCGGTGCTCCGGGTCGTCGCGGCTGTCCAGCTCGGCGGCGAGCCGCGGATCGGCCACCAACCGCTCCCGGTTGCGGTGCAGGAAACTCTCGAAACCCCCGGTGTACGGGCAGGCCAGGTCGCCCAGGGCCCGCTCGGGCACGTAGCGGCACCCGGCGCAGTAGTCACTGATCTCGTCGATGTCGGTGCCGCCCACCGCGTACGGGCGGGTGTCGATCCGGGCCAGGTCGGCGTACTGGCTCATCCCGACGACAGTCGCGTTCATCACCCAGTCGGTGCCGTCGACGAAGCACAGCTGGAACCAGTCCGCCAGCTCCGACGGGCGCCAGCCGCGCTGCAACGCGTAGTTGCCGAGCACCAGCAGGCGGGGGCTGTGGTGGGTCCACGCCCGGTCCCGTACGGCGGCGAGCACGTCGGCCAGGCAGCGGGCCTCCACCGCGTCGGCGTCCAACTCGGCGAACCACTGCGGCAACGGCTCGGTCGCGCCCAGCCAGTTCGCGCCCCGGTACGGCGGCTCGAAGTACCAGTACAGCTGCCACAGGAACTCCCGCCAGCCGAGCAGGCCCCTGATGAACGGCTCAACCGCCGTCCGCGGGGCCGCGCCGCTGCGCCACGCCTGTTCGGCGGCGCGGATCGCCGGCTCCGGGTCGAGCAGCCCGAAATTGAACGAGGACGAGAGCGCGGAGTGCGCCAGCAGCGGGTCGTCGACGCTCATCACGTCGGCGTAGCGGCCGTACTGCGGCAGTCGGTGGGTCAGGAAGTGCGCCAGGCGGGCCTGCGCCTCGGCGTGCGTGGCCGGGTGTCGGCGGGGGCCGTCGCGGCCCACGAAGCGCACCCCGTCGGCGGCCCACCGGTCCAGGTCGCGGCGTACCTGCGCGTCGATCTCGTCCTCGACGATCGGCGGCGGTACGGGCGGCGGCGTCGGCACGCCGTGGTCCTCGGCGCGGGTACGCCGGGCCGCCGTGGCCCCGCCGGCGGGGGCGGTCAGCACGTCGTGCCGGCGGCGGGCGTGCCGGTAGAAGTCGGCCATCCGCAGCGGACCGCGCCGGGTGCGGTCGGCCCAACCGGCGAAGTCGGCCTGGCTGGTGACGAAGCCGCGCGGGGGCAGCACGGTCAGCTCCGGCACCGACCGGGCGAAGCGCAGCGCCGCCCGGGAGTGCGGATGGCACACCTCCAGGGGCTCACCGACCTGTGTCAGCGCCTCCCGGAAGGTGTCGGTCCGCAGCACCAGCGCCCGGTCACCCAGCTCGGCCGCACGGTGGCGCAGCGCGGAGAGGATCAGGTGCGCCTTCTGCCGGTGCATCGGCCGGCGGCGGAACAGGTCCCGGATCTCCACCAGCAGCACCGGCTGATCGGGGTCGTCGAGGAAGTGCGGCCCGAGTTGATCGGCCAGCAACCATCGGCGGCGAAGCATGTCGCAATTCTGCCCACCTTCGGGCCGACGCGCCCGTCGGCAGGCGGGCCGGGCGCGTCCGGGTCCATACCGGTCGGATCATCCCGAACCGACGCCGGGGACCGCCGGCGCGGGCAGCACGTCGCGGCGGCGCAGCAGCACGGTAAACGCCACGAGTGCCACAAGCAGCAGCGCGACCGCGTACACCGGCGCCGGACCCAGCGGCGTGAGCAGCGCGAGCAGCGCCACCACCGGGAACGCCACGACCACCACGCCGTGCTGTTGCCGACGGACGTGCAGCACCCAGATGGTGAGCAGGAAGACGGCGACGGGAACGGCGAGCGCGTACCCGGCGGTGGTGCCGGAGATGTGCGCGAGGTGCCGCTCGTGGTCGACCGCCACACCCAGGCCGGCGCCGACGGCCGCGACCGCCGCGAAGACCAGGTAGTGGCCATAACCCCAGACCAACGAGTACGGCAGTTGGTCGGGCGCCTCGATGGGCCTGTCGAAGTAGAGCCACCACAGTGCGAACACGATCACCGTTGCCGCCGCCGCCAGCGACCAGAGCTGGCGGTCTCCCGCGTCCACTCCGGTCTGGATGGCCACCGACGTGGCCAGCACCACGTCACCGAGCACGATGAGGGTGAACAGCCCGTACCGTTCGGTGATGTGCCCGGGGTGCCAGGGGGTCATTCCGGGCCGTTCGGCCACCGCCGGCACCAGCAGGTCGGCCAGGGCCAGCACCAGGAACGACGCGGTGCCCCACTCCTGTGGCAGGGCCAGCCGCAGCAGCCAGCCGAGCTGGACGACTGTGACACCGATGGCGTACCGCGTGGCCGCCGGGCGGTGTACCGGGTCACCGGCGGCGGCCCGCGACCAGTGCACGACCGCCGCGAGCCGCATCACCACGTAGCCGTACGTGATGACGCTGAAGTCGCCGTCGCTGAAGGCCCGTGGCACCCCGGCGGCGATGATCAGGGCGCCGGCAATCTGCACGAGGGTCGTGATCCGGTAGACGTCGTCGTCGGTGTCGTAGGCCGACGCGAACCAGGTGAAGTTCATCCACGACCACCAGATCGCGAAGAAGACCATCAGGTAGCTGGTCAGCGCGTGGACGAGGTGCCCCTCGGAGACGTCGTGGTGCAGGCTGCCGGCCGCCTGCGCCACGGCCACCACGAAGCACAGGTCGAAGAACAGTTCCAGCGGAGTTGCCGCCCGGTTCGGTTCGTCCCGGCTGCGGGGCCGCATCGGCCGGTAGAACGGCCGTACCGACGGGCTCCTGGTCACCGCGGCTCCTCGGCAGGTGCGGTCAGTGTCGCCGGCGGCCGTGGGTCAGACCCTCCAGCACCAGGGTCAGCCCCGCGCCGACCAGCCAGACGTCCTTGGCGAGACCGGTGCCCTGCTGGGTCGGGCGGACGCTGCCCGGCTCCCGCATCCCCGGTGTCTTCAGGTACAGCTGCACCAGCCCCGCGCCGAACGCGGTCAGGCCGAGCCCGACCAGGGGCGCCGGGACGAACGGCGCGAGCAGCGCGGCCCCCAGGGCGATCTCCGAGTACGACAGCAGCTTAGCGAACCGCGCCGGCTCGAACTGACCGAGCTGGGGCATGGCGGCCACCGCCATACCGTGCATGCCCTCCGCGGCGGCGCCCTCCAGATTCCGCTTACCCAGACCCGAGTTGAGGATGTACGCGCCGATGCTGACCCGCAGCGGCAGGTGCGCGAGCTTCATTGTCACTCCCGATGGCCGTTGTCGAATGCGGCAGGCGTACCCGGGACGGCCGGCGATAACCCGCCGGGGTGGCTGGGCTGGTCGTGGTGGTGGCGGTAGGTTCGCCCCAGGGCCCACCGCCGAGCCCGGCGCACCCGCTGACCCGGCGTCCGGCCCCGCCGCACACCACCAGCAGGAGGCCACGTGAGCCAGGAAGTCCGGGGAGTCATCTCCCGCAGCAAGGGAGCGCCGGTCGAGGTCACCACCATCGTGGTGCCCGATCCAGGCCCCGGTGAGGCAGTCGTCCGGATCCAGTCCTGCGGGGTCTGCCACACCGACCTGCACTATCGCGAGGGCGGCATCAACGACGACTACCCGTTCCTGCTCGGTCACGAGGCGGCGGGCATCGTCGAGCAGGTGGGCGCCGGCGTCACCGACGTCGCCCCCGGTGACTTCGTGGTGCTCAACTGGCGCGCGGTGTGCGGGGTGTGCCGGGCCTGCCGTCGCGGCCGGCCGTGGTACTGCTTCGACACCCACAACGCCACGCAGCGGATGACCCTCACCGACGGCACCGAGCTGACCCCGGCGCTGGGCATCGGCGCGTTCGCCGAGAAGACCCTGGTGCACGCCGGCCAGTGCACGAAGGTGGACCCGGCCGCGCGGCCGGCGGCCGTGGGCCTGCTCGGCTGCGGGGTGATGGCCGGGCTGGGCGCCGCCATGAACACCGGAAACGTCACCCGGGGCGACTCGGTCGCGGTGATCGGCTGCGGTGGCGTCGGGGACGCGGCGGTCGCCGGCGCGGCCCTCGCGGGCGCCACGACGATCGTCGCGGTGGACACCGACAGCCGCAAGCTCGACTGGGCCCGCAGGTTCGGCGCCACGCACACCGTGAACGCCTCCGAGACCGACCCGGTCGAGGCGATCCGCGCCGCCACCGGTGGCTTCGGCGCCGACGTCGTGATCGACGCGGTGGGTCGCCCGGAGACGTGGAAGCAGGCCTTCTACGCCAGGGACCTGGCCGGCACGGTGGTGCTCGTCGGCGTACCGACCCCGCAGATGCGTGTCGAGCTGCCGCTGCTCGACGTCTTCGGCCGTGGCGGCGCCCTCAAGTCCAGCTGGTACGGCGACTGCCTGCCCAGCCGCGACTTCCCGATGCTCACCGAGCTGTACCTTCAGGGCCGACTCGACCTGGACGCCTTCGTCACCGAGGAGATCGCGCTCGACCAGGTCGAGAACGCGTTCGCCCGGATGCACGGCGGTGGCGTGCTGCGTTCGGTGGTGGTGTTCTGATGACCGCCCGGGTCGGCCGTACGGTCACCGCCGGCACGTTCTCCCTCGACGGCCAGACCTTCGACGTGGACAACAACGTGTGGGTCGTCGGCGACGACAGCGAATGCGTCGTGCTTGACGCGCCGCACGACGTGGAGGCGATCCTCGCCCTGGTGGGGGGCCGCCGGGTCCGGGCCATCCTCGCCACCCACGCGCACGACGACCACGTCCGGGTAGCGCCCGAACTGGCCGAGGCCACCGGCGCGCCGGTGCTGCTGCACGCCGCCGACCGGGTGCTGTGGGACATGGTCCACCCGCACCTGCCGCCGCACGGCGAGCTGCACGACGGGCAGGGCATCGAGGTGGCCGGCACCACGCTGCGGGTGCTGCACACCCCCGGGCACAGCCCCGGGGCGTGCAGCTTCCACGCCCCGGGCCTGGACGTGGTGTTCACCGGCGACACGCTGTTCAACGGTGGGCCGGGCGCGACCGGGCGCTCGTTCAGCGACTTCGACACGATCGTCAGGTCGATCCGTACCCGCCTGCTCACGCTGCCGGCGGAGACGGTCGTGCACCCGGGGCACGGCGACGACACCACGATCGGTGCGGAGGCGCCGCACCTGCCGGAGTGGCTGGCCCGGGGCCACTGAGCCCCACGCGTGCCGGCGGGCGCGTCAGCGCTCGTCGGCCGCGCCCAGCACCGGCTTGACGTCCAGGATCGGGGTGCCGTCGAGCGCCTCCAGGTCGGCCACCCGCAGGCGCAGGCCGTCCACGGCGAGCACCCGCACCCGGTGCAGGCCGATCGGGTTGGGCCGGTGCGGCGAGCGGGTGCTGAACACGCCCGTCTCCGGGCGGCTCTCGTCGCCGCGCGGACGCACCGCCAGCACGTCCCGCCGCGCCCGGTCCAGCCAGGTCAGCACCAGCAGGTCGGCACCGACCCGCACGTCGCGCACGGCACGCTCGACCTGCGGGTCGAAGACCAGCCACGCCTCCGGCGCGCCCTCGTCGCCCTGCCGTGGCGCGGTCGCCGCGTCGGTAAGCGGCGAAAGGACCCGGCCGACCGCTCGCACGAGGTGTTCGTCGGCCATCCGCACTCCCTTCCGGACGGTGTCAGCCTACGGCGTTACGATCGCCCGCATGCCCGCCGAACACCAGGTACCCGCCGTCCGTCAACTGCGCCTCGTGGTGGAGGCGGCCGATTACGACGCCGCCGTGGCGTTCTTCCGCGACGCGCTGGGCCTGCGTGAGGAGGCGGCGTTCAGCGGTGAGGGTGACGCCCGGGTGATGATCCTGGACGCGGGCCGGGCCACCCTGGAGATCGCCAACCCGGCGCAGAAGCGCATGATCGACGAGGTCGAGGTGGGCCGGCAGGTGGCGCCGCGCATCCGGGTGGCCTTCGAGGTGGACGACGCCGAGGCGACCACCGCCCGACTGGTCGCCGCCGGGGCGAGCGAGGTCGCGCCGCCGACGCGTACCCCCTGGCAGTCGCTCAACTCCCGCCTCGACGCCCCGGCCGACCTGCACATCACGGTCTTCGAGGAGTTGGCGACGGCTGATGACGGCGACGACTGACGCGGGAGGGGTCCACGCCACGACCGGCCGGGCCGCGCAGGCGGCCGCCGTCGCGTACGTGCGGTCGCTCGCCGTGGTCGAGCGTCCCGCCGCGCTCGCCACAATCGTGCGGGAGCTCGCCGCCGCCGACGTCCACCATCGGCCCGAGCAGGTGCTGACGTCGGTCGTCAGCCATGGCCGGCTCACTGTGAACTTCCATCCGGACCGGCTGGGCGCGGACGGGCGGACGGTGGCGCCGCCCTCGCCGACGACGGGGTGTACCGCAGTCAGTTCGTCACAGGGATCTCCAACGGCGGGCTCAGCCCGTACCCCGGCGGCGACCGGGACCGCTGGGAGCGGCGGATGTTCGGCGGGGCGTACCAGCGGCCCGGCGTGACACCGGCGGACCGGCCCACCTACGGCGGGCTGAACCTGCTCGACCATCCGGACGGCGCCTGCCCCCGCTTCGGCTCCTGTCACCTGCGGCTGCGTCCGGCGGTGCTGTCCCGGGCCACGTTCTGCCTCGGCGACAGCCACCTCGGCCCGGGTGTGGTGGGCACCGCCGACGCGTTCGAGGCGGTGCTCGCCGGGTTGCTGACCGCCACCGCCGCCACCGGGGTCTGCCTGGGACGCGCGGGAACGGACGTCGGCACCCTGGTACGGACGGTTCTGGACGCGCCCGGGACACCGGCCACGGTGGGTCGCGCGCTTGACGACTACGTGGAGGCTCAGGTCCACGGCACCCTGGACCTCGCCACGGACGTCGAGGAACTGGTGGCGGATCCGTCCTTCGCCGGCACCCCGACCGGCGTCGCGCTGGAACAGATCGCCAGGCGGTACGGTTTCCCGCTGCGGTGGCACGCCGGCTTCACGCTCGCGGTCGATCGGGTCGACCCCGACTTCCGGGGCCCCTCGATCCCGGTGTTGGCGGCGCGTCTGCACCGCGAGTTCGCCCGACCGGGCGCACCTGTGGACGCGGCGCTGATCGGCCGGGGCGCGGCGTCGGCGGTCACCGAGCCGGCCCGTTGGGCGGACCGGGGCCCGATCGCGGGCACCCTTCAGCATCTGAAGCAGCTCTGGCACGTTCTCGTCCGGTTCGGCACGCCGCACGCCGGCTGACCGGTCCAGAGCCCGTCCACACCGATCGTCCGGTTCGCCCGGGTGACCGGGACCGCATGCTGCGCCAGCTCGGGCATTTCCGGAATGCCCGACACGCCAAGCTGGTTGTGTCCCCCGTACCGCCGGAGCCCAAACCCTTTTCCGCGGTCATCTCCCGAGGAGTGTTCACCCCGGAACGCTCCGCACGATCGAAAGGGCAACCATCGTGAAGGTCGACTTCACTCGATGGCTCCCCGCCATCGCTAAGGACTCGTACCGCAAGACCGCGCTGAGCGTGGTGGGTGTGGCTGCCCTCGGCGGCCTGGCGCTCGCGCCCACCGCGGCCGCCGCCCCGGTCACCTCAGGACCGCACCAGGGCGCCGTCGCCGCCATCGACCTCGCCACCGGCAAGGCCGCCACCTCTGCGCGGCAGGAGGACCAGCCCGTCGAGTCGGGCCTGACCACCGGCTCCGCCACCGGCAGGCCGGCGGCCGGCAAGCCCAGCCGGGACCAGCTCATCCCGCACGGCATCGAGGGTGCCCAGTCGCGCATCCCGCTCGACAAGGCGCAGCTCGACAACGCGCGGGCGATCGTCGACGCCGCCAAGAAGACAGGCGTCGGTGACCGGGGCGCCGTGATCGGCGTCGCCACCTCGTTGCAGGAGTCGAAGCTGTACAACCTCGGCCACCTCGGCGCGTACAACGACCACGACTCGCAGGGCCTCTTCCAGCAGCGCCCGTCGTCCGGTTGGGGCACGCCCGAGCAGATCACCGACCCGGAGTACTCGGCCACGGCGTTCTTCACCGCGCTCAAGAACGTGGGCGGCTGGCAGGACCTGCCGCTGACCACCGCCGCGCAGACCGTGCAGGTCTCCGCCTTCCCGTACGCGTACGCGCAGTGGGAGGAGCAGGCGGCGGACATCGTCCAGCAGCTCTGGTGACACGCGCACACGAGAACCGGCCGGCTCCCCGCACGGGAGCCGGCCGGTTCTCTCGTACTCAGCAGGCGGGGTAGAGGCGGCGGGTGCCGACCCCTGCGGCGTACGCGGCCCGGTCACTGAACCGGCAGCCGTAGTCGGCCCGAGCCACCACCGCCGGATCGGTAACGGTGTCACCGGCTGGACGCTTGCCGGTGCGTACCCAGGACACCAGGTCGTCCCACGCGGCGCCCGCCTCGCTCGGGGTGAACTCGCAGTGCTGCGTGGCACGGATGGCCCGCTGCACCACCAGCCGGCCGCGACCGTTGCGGGCCACATCGGTGGCGTACGCCTGCTCCATGCTGAACGGCACGAACAGGTCACCGAGGCCGTGCAGGCTGAGCACCGGCGCGGTGGGTCGGCCGGCGATCCGCGGCACCTCGGTAAGCGTCGGCAGGAGTCGCTGCACGACGTTCTCCGGGGCTACCCGCAGCACTGTGGCGTTGACGTCCACCGGGCTGTTCGGGGTGTAGCGGGTGAGCAGGTTGGTGGACAGCTGCCCGGGCCGCTGGGCGGGGGAGTTGCCGCTCCCGGTGGGCACGCTGATGGAGAAGAGAAAGTCCTTCCACACCGCGAACGCGGCGTCGGCTCCCGGACGCGGCCCGCCCGAACGGTTCACCGTGATGGCTCGCAGCTGCTTGCCCCGGTCGGTAGTGGTGTCCGGCCCGGTGGGGGTCAGCCCGGCCAGGCCGAGCGCCACCTGGATGCGCGGGACGGCGTTGTTCAGGTAGTCGGCCGGGGTGGGATAGGCAGGCACCTCGGCCAGGGCCTGCGCGACCAGGTTGTAGTCCAGGTAGAAGTCGAGCAGCGTCTGGTCGCCGAGCACCCCGCACATGGGCAGCGCGCCGTCGTAGAAGCCCGGGTACTGCTCCAGGGAACGGCCGATGACGTACCCGCCCATCGACACCCCGGCGAGGTAGGTGCGGTGCGGCTTGCGGACGGTCCGTCCGAAGTGGTCGGCCAGGTCCCTGGTGCCCAGCACCCCGGAACGGATGTCGAAGCCGTTGCGGTCGTACGACGAGGACGCCCACGCGTACCCCTGCTCCAGCAGGCGCTGGCGCAGTTCGTACGCGGGAGGCTCCGGCGAGAGCACCGTGCCCTGACCGCGGTAGCCGTGTGCCCACAGCACCAGATCGCCGTTCCACCGGGCGGGGACCTCGATGATGTACCCGGCGTGGCGGTGCACACCCTGGCGTACCGTCGTCGGCCGGCCGCCCACGACCAGCGGGGCCAGCGGCGGGTTCTCGATGGTGTACCCGGGCAGCGGCTGGCCGCCCCCGGGATCGCGGCCGGAGGCGGCGGCCGGCGCGGCGCCGGCCAGCCCGACGGCCAGAATGAGGGTCGCGGTGGCCGCGACCAGGCGGCGCAGGGTACGAACGGGTGTGGACAGCATCGACGCTCCCCATCGGACGGATGTCGCCTGCGGGGGCGACCAGGCGGGACGGTTGCCTACCGGCCGGTAGCGCCCTGAACCTAGGACCGCCGTCGACCGGAGTCAATGGGTACGCTGACCGGCCGCTCAGACGCGACTGTCCGGCCGGTCAGGTCGGGCCGGACGGGTGCCCGCCTCCGTTACCGGCCCGGGTACGCGGCCGGGCCGGGCCGTCGGGTTGACTGGTCCCGTGGACGACTCGATCTGGGACGCGGTCCGAGCGATGCGCGGTTGGCTGGACGCGGCGAACGGCACCGGGCAGACGGAACTGACCTGCCGCATCCTCAAACTGACCGAGGAGGCGGGGGAGGCGTCCGCCGCCTGGATCGGCCTGCTCGGACAGAATCCGCGCAAAGGCGTCACTCACACCCGCGAGGACGTGGCGGCGGAGTTGGCCGACGTGGCGCTCACGGCGCTCGTGGCGATCGAGAGTCTGGGGCTCGACGCGCAGACGATCCTGGACACCTCCGCCAGAAAGGTCCGCTCCCGCCTCGCGGGGTGAGGCCCGCCCACCCCGCCTGATTCATGACCGACGCCAGGTCGCCGAGCTGGCGGTGTCCCGACGTCGCGGATGCCGCCGTATCGGCGATATGGAGTGGATCAGCGCCCTGAGCGCCCTGAGCGCCCTGAGCGCCCTGAGCGCCCTGAGCGCCCTGAGCGCCCCCGCCCGGCGTGTCCGGGTGGGGTGTTTGTCCGGTCTGGGGTCGTGTGGCTGTGACCGCTCGCACCGGTGCGGCGGAATCATGGCCGGCCGGGGGTCGTTACACACCCTGACGATCGCAGGACCACGGCCGCCCGTCCCACCCGCCGCGGGTTGGAATGCCCGGCCTGGCCCGCTCGTTGCAGACCCCCCAGGCACCGCAAGATGTGGGTGCCACCGCATGGGCCGCCCCCCGGAATGACCCCGGTCCGCCGGTCGTTACACCGACCCCTCAGGCACCGCCGAAATGTGGGTGCCGCCGGATGGGCCACCCCCGGAATGGCCCCGGCCCCCGGTTGGTTACACCCAGATCTCGGCGCCGCGAGCCCCGCTCGCAGGCCGCCGACCTTCCTCAAAGTCTTTGTGCAGCGCCGGACG
>NZ_JBFBEO010000010.1:0-93558 GCF_040683695.1 Micromonospora sp. NPDC093244 | reverse complement strand
TGGTGTCGTCTGTTGTTTTTTTTTTGTCTTCCGCGTTTTTTTTCTTATTTTGTCCGTTTTTTTTTTTTTTTTTTTTTGCGGGGGGGGGGGGGGGGGGGCCCGCCCCCCCCCCCGCCACAGTGCTGTTCGGGATTGTCGTTGATGGACGGCCCGGGTCGGTCACCTGAGCCAGGGCAGGCGCCGCACGATGGGCAGCCGGGCCCACACCGTGCCGAGGCCGAGGGTGTCGCCTGCGCCGGTCAGGGCGAGGACGGCGAGGACGGCGGCGTAGATCAGGTGGTCGTCCATGACCGGGTTGTTCTCCGGAGGGAGCACCGCGGTGAACATGAGGACCAGCAGCAGCCCGCCGGCGACCGCGGCGATCCGCATGCCGATGCCCAGGATCAGGGCCGTGCCGATCGCGGCGAGACCTGTCATGAAGAGCCAGTCCGCCCAGGCGGCGCCGGCGAGGTTCCGGTAGATGTCGGCGAAGGGGCCGGCGACGGCGTTGCCGAGGAACCCCTTGGTGGGGCTGCCGCCGTCGATCCAGCCGTTCCCGGCCTTGGTGGCGAAGCCGAGCCCGAAGACCTTGTCGATGAACGCCCAGAGGAAGATCCAGCCGAGGGCGATGCGCAGGCCGGCGAGGGTGTACCGGGTGGCCTTGCGGGCCGGGGTCTCGGTGGTGGCGAGGACGCTCGCGGGAGCGGCAAGCGGGGTGCCGTTGCGCCCCGTCGTGGTGTGGCGCTGCGCGGTCCGGGGGAGCTGTGTGGCGGTCATGGCGTCCACGTCCTTTCTCGTTCGTCGATGTCGTCCTCATTCCACAGTTCGCCGGGGTCGTCGAGCAGTGCCGCCGTACCGCAGTTGACGGGACCTTCGGCCCCCCGGTACGCCGTCGGCCTGTTTCGCTGCGATCAACCCGTTGACACCGCCGTGCTCCGCCCGGAACCATCAGCGGCAGTCCACAGTCCTCGCCCTCATCGTCACGAGTTCCATGACAACGATGTCAGGCCGACTCCAAAGGAGAGCGCATGCCCCCTGCGCGTCCCCTGTCTCCCCGACTGGTCGCCGCGACGACCGCACTCCTGCTGCCCGTGGGAGTACTCGTCGCCGCCCCCCTGGCCAGCGCCGCGCCTCCGCCACCTGGCGCCTTCAGCTCCTCGTTCGAGTCGACCGACCCCCGCCCCGCGGCGAGCACAGTGGAGGTCGGCGCGAACGGGAAACCCGTCCAGGGAAACCTGAGCGGCAACCCCACCACCCTGCCCGGCAGCCTGCTCGACCAGGTCAGCGCGGTGACCGCGAGCGGTGAGAACGCGCCGAACGAGGTCGCCGCCAACCTCAGCGACGACGACTCGGCGACCAAGTGGCTGGTCTTCGACGAGACCGGCTGGGTGACCTACCGGCTGGCGAAGCCGGCGACGGTCCTGCGGTACTCGCTGACCTCCGCGAACGACGCCCCCGGCCGGGACCCCCGGGACTTCGTCGTGCAGGGCTCGACCGACGGCAGCACGTGGACCGACCTGGACCGGCGGACCGGCCAGACGTTCGGCGGACGCTTCGCCACCAAGGTCTACAGCTTCACCAACACCACCGCGTACGGCTACTACCGCCTGAACGTCACCGCGAACTCCGGTGACACGCTCGTGCAGCTCGCCGACTGGAACATCAGCGACGGCTCCGACGTCCGGCCGCCGGCCACCCCGATGGTCACCGAGGTCGGCGCCGGCCCGGAGGGCGGCTACACCACGAAGCCGGGCGTCGGGTTCACCGGGCTGGGCGCGCTGCGCTACTCCGGTGGCGCGGAGGGCGACGGCCGCTCGTACGCCACCAACCTGCTGTTCGACGTGGACATCCCGGTCGGCCCGCGGACCCGGCTGTCCTACAAGATCTTCCCCGAGTTCACAAACGGCGACGCCAGGTACCCGTCCACCTACGCCGCAGTCGACCTGCGCTTCACCGACGGCAGCTACCTGAGCCGGCTCGCGGCGGTCGACCAGCACGGCTACCCGCTCACCGCCACCGGGCAGGGCGCCTCGAAGGTGCTCTACGCCGACCAGTGGAACGCGGTGCAGGCCGACCTGGGCGCGGTCGCGCGGGGCAGGACGATCGACCGCATCCTGCTCGCGTACGACAACCCGCAGGCCTCCGGCGTCACCCGCTTCCAGGGGTGGCTCGACGACCTCACGGTGACCGCCTCGCCAGCGCCGATCGACGGCTCGCGGCTGACCAACTACGTCGACACCCGGCGTGGCACCAACTCCACAGGCGGGTTCTCGCGGGGCAACAACCTGCCGATCACCGCCGTGCCCAACGGCTTCAACTTCTTCACCCCGGTCACCGACGCGACGTCCGACTCGTGGGAGTACGAGTACCACCGGGTCAACAACGCGGAGAACCTGCCCATGTTGCAGGGCCTCGCGATCTCCCACGAGCCGAGCCCGTGGATGGGTGACCGGAACCAGATGTCGGTGATGCCCGTCGCCGGCGACCGCCCGCTCACCGGTGCGCCGTCCAGCCGGGCGCTGGCCTTCAGCCACGACGACGAGACGGCGCGGCCGGACCTGTACCGGGTCGCGCTGCGCAACGGCCTGACCGCCGAGATGGTCCCCACCGACCACGCAGGCATCATGCGGTTCACGTTCCCGGCGGGGCAGCCGACCGGCAGCCTCGTGTTTTACAACGGGACGTTCACCATCGGCGCGGACGGCACGTTCACCGGCTGGGTCGACAACGGCAGTGGCCTGTCGGCCGGCCGCAGCCGCATGTTCGTGTCCGGCGCGTTCGACAGGGCGCCGACGGCGACGTCCGCGACGTCCGCGACCTTCGACGTGACCGCCGAGCGTCAGGTGACCATGCGGATCGCCACGTCGTTCCTCTCCGTCGACCAGGCGCAGCGCAACCGTGACCTGGAGGTCACCGGCCGCGCCTTCGAGCAGATCCAGGCCGCCGCCACGGCGGCGTGGAAGGACCGGCTCGGCCGGGTCGAGGTACGCGGCGCGACCGAGACGCAGCTGGTGACGATGTACTCCAACCTGTACCGGCTGAACCTGTACCCGAACTCGCAGTCGGAGAACACCGGCACCGCCGCCGCGCCGCGCTGGCAGTACGCGAGCCCGGTGTCGGCGCCGACCGGCACGTCCACCGCCACCCGGACCGGCGCGAAGATCGTCGACGGGCAGATCTACGTCAACAACGGTTTCTGGGACACCTACCGGACCGTGTGGCCCGCCTACTCGCTGCTCTATCCGGATGTGGCGGCCCGGATCGCCGACGGGTTCGTCCAGCACTACCGCGACGGCGGCTGGATCGCCAGGTGGTCGTCGCCCGGCTACGCCGACCTGATGACAGGCACCAGCGCCAACGTGGCTCTCGCCCAGGCGTACCTCACAGGGGTCAAGCTGCCCGACCCGCTCGCGGCGTACGACGCGGCGGTGAAGGACGCGACTGTCGCGTCCGGACGCGGCGCGGTCGGCCGCAAGGGCATCGAGACCTCGCTGTTCCTCGGCTACACGCCGACCTCCACCGGAGAGTCGGTGTCGTGGGCGCTGGAGGGCTACATCAACGACTACGGCATCGGCAACATGGCCGCCGCGCTGGCCAAGGACCCCGCCACGCCGAAGTCGGAACGCCAGCGGCTCACCGAGGAGTCGCGGTACTTCCTGGAGCGGGCCCGTAACTACGTGCACCTGTTCGACCCGAAGACGAAGCTCTTCCAGGGGCGCGACGCCGCCGGCACGTTCCTCGCCGGTGACCCGCTGGCCTGGGGTGGCGTCTACACCGAGACCAACGGGTGGAACTTCGCCTTCACCGCCCAGCAGGACCCTCGGGGCCTGGCCAACCTGTACGGCGGTCAGAAGGCGCTGCGGGACAAGCTCGACACGTTCTTCGCCACCCCGGAGAACGCCGACCGCCCCGGCGGGTACGGCGGGATCATCCACGAGATGCTCGAGGCGCGGGCCGTGCGGATGGGTCAGCTCGGCATGAGCAACCAGCCGTCGCACCACATCCCGTACATGTACGACGTCGCGGGCGCCCCGGCGAAGACGCAGTCGATCGTGCGGGAGCTGCTGCGCCGGCTCTACGTGGGCAGCGAGATCGGCCAGGGCTACCTCGGCGACGAGGACAACGGCGAGATGTCGGCGTGGTACGTCCTCAGCTCGCTGGGCATCTACCCGTTGCAGGCGGGCTCGTCGCAGTGGGCCATCGGCTCGCCACAGTTCACCAGGATGACCGTCCACCGCGCGGCCGGTGACATCGTGGTCAACGCGCCGAACAACAGCACCAGGAACGTGTACGTGCAGGGCGTGAGCGTCAACGGCAAGAAGCAGCGCGCCGTGTCGGTGGACGTGTCCACCCTCGCCCGGGGCGGCACCGTCGACTTCCAGATGGGCCCCAACCCGTCGTCCTGGGGCAGTGGGAAGAACGACGCCCCTCCGTCGCTGACCAGGGGCGACGAGGCGCCGAAGCCGTTGCAGGACACCACAGGCCCCGGCCTCGGCACCGCGACCGCTACCGGCGGGCAGGACGCGGCGAAGCTGTTCGACGACTCGTCGACCACGCAGCTGACCTTCGCCTCGGCGACCCCGCAGATCAGCTGGGCGTTCCGTGGCGGACGGCAGAAGCCGACGTCCTACACCATCACGTCCGGGGCGGGCGCCGGTGATCCGGCGGACTGGCGCCTCCAGGGCTCCAACGACGGCATCACCTGGAGCACAGTCGACTCCCGCAGCGGTCAGGTGTTCCGGTGGCGCAACCAGACCCGCCCGTACACCATCGACAGGCCGGGACGGTTCGCGCAGTTCCGGCTCGTCGTGACCAGGACCGTCGGCGGCGCGCAGACGAACCTCGCCGAGATCGAGCTGCTCGCCGGGGGAGACGTCGACCTGTCCGGCGGCGACGTCGCGGTGACGGCGGCGGATGGCGTGCGGGCGACGGCAGGCGTACCGGTCTCGGTGCCGCTGGCCACCGTCACCGGTGGCACCGCAAGCGGGTACCGGGCCACCATCGACTGGGGTGACGGCACGCCTGTCACCGAGGGCACCGTGACGCCCAGCTCGCGGGCCGTCTACCGGATCGGCGGTTCGCACACCTACGCCACGCCGGGCTACCACCAGGCGAGCGTCACGGTGACCGACGGCGCCAGCCAGAGTTCCGCGACGGTAGGCGTCGACGTGGCGTACGTCCCGAAATCCGGCCTGACCGGCGCGTTCGACAGCGTCTGCGTCGGCGACGAGGGGGTCCTCGCGGCGGACTGCGACGCCAAGTCGTGGGCGTACTCGCGGGCCGCCCTGGCGGCGGCCGGCGTGACCCAGGGCGTGCGGCAGCAGGTGCCGGGCACCGAACTGCGGTTCACGTTGCCGGTGATCCCGCCGGGGCAGCCGGACAACGCCACGGGCAACGGCGCGACCATCGACCTCGACCTGCCGGCCGACGCGCGGACCATCTCGTTCATCGGCGCCGGTACGCAGGGCAACCAGAGCACCACGGGCACGGCGACGTTCAGCGACGGCAGCACCGCCAGCATCCCCATCCAGATGAGTGACTGGACGTTGGGCGGCAACCCCAACGGCACCCCGTCGTACGACAACATCGTCGTCGCCAGGTCGGCGTACCGGCTCAGTGGCACGAGCCGGGACGGCGCCCAGCCGTTCCTGTTCGCCACCGCGCCGTACCAGATCCCGCAGGGCAGGACGCTGGTCTCGGTGACCCTGCCGACGCAGACCGGCGACCCGCGCTCGGCGGGCCGGATCCACGTGTTCGCCGTCGCCGACGACGGCACGCCGGCCGCCGCCCTGACGACCGTCGCGCCGAACGCCCAGACGGCCACCGCCGGGCAGACGTTCGCGGCGAAACTCGGTTCGGTGACCGGCGGTGTTCCCGGCGCCACCGGCTACCGGGCCCGGGTCCAGTGGGGTGACGGCACTGTTCCGGACGACGTGACTGTCGACGCGTCGGGTGCGATGACCGGTCAGCACACCTACGCGCGCGAGGGCACCTACACGGTGCGGGTCACGGCGTGGGACACCCGCTCGAGCGGCACCGCGAGCTTCACCGTGACCGTGGCACGTGGCGGGGCGCGGCCGGCGATCGCGCTTGCCGCGTCCGCGACTGTCGGCACCGGGGACGCGATCACCGTCGACGGCAGCGGGTTCGCCGCCGGCGAGCAGGTGACCGTCAGCGTCGGGACGGACCCGGCGCGGCGCACGACCGTCGCGGCCTCCGCGACGGGGACGGTGCGGATCTCGGTGCCGACGTCAGGTGACGCGCAGCCGGGTCGCTACGCCGTGACGGCCACCGGCGCGTCCTCGCGGACACCGGCGACGGCGACCGTCCAGGTCACCGGTGAGGCACAGGCGCCGACCTACCGACCGCGGGTGGCGTTGCTGAGCACGTCCGGTCCGCGCGGGGCGTCGATCACGCTCGACGGTTCCGGGTTCGCCCCGAACGAGGCGGTCACCGTCACAGTCGGCGACGGCCCTGCGGTCAGCACCGTACGCGCGAACGGTGACGGTGTGCTCGCCGGTGCGACGGTAAGCGTTCCGGGTACGGCGAAGGCGGGCGCGACAAGCGTCACGCTCACCGGCGCCACGTCGGCGACGACGGTGTCCCGGCCGTTCACCGTCACCGCCGCGAGGTGAGCCGCAGGTAGCGCAGCCGCGTCGGGCGGGCCGTGACCACGGTCCGCCCGACGCGGGCGCGGCGGAGAGATCGTGCCGGCTGGCAGTGGTCGGCCCGGGGAAGCGGCGCGTCGACCAGTCGCGCGGCGGGCCGGTCGGGGTCAGCGGGCGGCCAGTCGCAGGTGCCACCGCGAGCCGTGGTCGGTGAGCTGGACGATCGCCAGCGGCTCGACGTCCACCTGCCGGTACGTCGCCACCGGCAACCCCAGGGCGTGCACGACGGCGACCCGGATGACGAGCGGGTGGGTGACCGCGATGATCCGCTGCCCGCTCCCGCGTTGCCCGTCCAACCAGCGGCCGACCCGTTCCCGCAGCGCGACTACCGACTCGCCACCGTGGGGTGCCGCCTCCGGTGCCGACAGCCACTCGCGTAGCGCCCGGGGCTGGTCGGCGGCGACCTCGTCGAGGGACCTGCCGGTCCAGTCCCCGTGGTCGCAGTCGCTCAACGCGACCTCGACGGTGGGCGCGAGGCCGAGCGCGCCCGCGGTCTGGATGGCCGCGACCGCCGGACTGGACACACAGACGTCGGCGACGCCCAGGTGCCCCCGGCGACCGGTCCCGGCGGCGGCCAGGGCGAGAGCGGCCCGTAGGCCGCCCTCGTCCAGGGCGTCGTCCGCGCCGCCGAAGCGGGCCCGCCGTTGGGCGGCGGTGTGGGCGTGTGCGACCAGCCGCAGGCTGGTCGTGGTCACCCGGTCGGTGCCGCGCCCGCGGCCCGACGGTGGCCGTGCCGCATCAGGGCCGCGAACAGCAGGCCGATCCCGGTCCAGAGCACCACCTGGGTGCCGAGCGAGGCCAGCCGGAAGTCCCACAGCAGGGTCGCGGGGAAATCGGCCGGGACCTCCTGGAAGGACGGCATCACCACATAGGACACGACGGTGACCAGCAGGAATCCACCGACTGCCGCCGCGGCGCGCAGCCCCGGCGCGTCGGTGCCGACCGCCCGGTAGCCCAACGAGCCCGCCCAGACCGCCACCAGGCCGAGCACCACCATCAGCAGGTAGGTGACAGTGCGCTGGTTGATTGTCGCCGGGTCACCGACCGCCGGTGGGTTCGCCGGATATTTGAGGAACGGCACGATGACCGCGCCGAGCAGCGCGGCGCCGGCCAGTGGCAGCCCCGAGCGGCCGTCGTCGTGGACGCGCCGACGGCGGGCCAGCAGGACGTACGCGGTGGCCAGCAGACCACCCATCGCGGCGCCGAACAGGCCGGTGGCCAGGAAGAGACCTCCGCGCTGACCGTTCCGGCCGACCAGGGTGTCCTCGTGATCGTGCCCGCCGGCAGCCGGTTCGGCGTGCGCCGCTGCCGCCTCCTCGATCGCGATGGCCGCCTCGACGTGCGGTTCACCCGCGACGTACGCGAAGATCCCCGCGAGCAGGCCGGCCACCAGCCCGGCGAGCAGGCCACGGGCGAGGACGGTGACGAACGGGGGAGCGGTGGTGGTGGTCAGTGGCACGGAACGCCCAGCAGGTGCCGGCCGTCGTGCATGAGCTCGTGCAGGAACATGCCACTGCGTGAGACGGCACCCTGGTCGAAGGCGACGAGGTAGGCCAGCAGGGCGAGCGCGGCGACCGTCGCCAGGACCGTCCACAACAGACGCACGGTGCCAGCGGGATGAACCAACGGCTGGCTGGACGTGGAACTGGACATGAATACACGAACCTCCCCGGGGATGACGCGTCCCCATCGCAAGGCTGCGGACGACCGAGCGTCCTGGCTCGCGGGCTCCGGTAATGCTGGAGAACCGCTCACAGTGGCGCGACCGCGCCGGATTCACACCGGCTTCCCTCGCGTCGCCGCAGATAGTGGGTCGACGGTATCGGTGCCGCCCCGGACGGTCAACCCGGCTCCGTGAGCCCGGCCGCGCCGACCGGGCCGGCGCTCGTCGAGGTGGATGATCGGTCGACATTCGTCCTATCAAAAAGGCCCGTCAGCACCGTTCCCATTGGACCGCCGGCCCCCTGAAGGGGCAGAAAGATATGATGCTTGACGGGAAACTGTTACCGCTAACATGGACCAACCGAACGAGCGGGGTCTGGGTTGAACGTGAGCGTGTCAGGGTGGGGCCGATGACTCCCGGCGAGCCGGTCGAGCGACCGGACGTCGTCGACGCGCACCATCACCTCTGGGTCCGGGCGCGACACCCGCAGCCCTGGATCGACCCGGACACCATGGCCGCGATCGATGCCGACTTCACCCCGGTGGACCTCGCCCCTGTCGCGCACGCCGCCGGAGTCACCCAGACCGTCGTCGTGCAGTCCGTCGCGACCCGCACCGAGACGCCGGAGCTGTTGGGCATCGCCGCCGCCGATCCCCTCATCACCGGGGTCGTCGGCTGGGTCGACCTCACCGCCGCCGACGTCGCCGACCGTCTCGACCGGCTCCGGACGGGCCGTGGCGGGGAACGCCTGGTCGGCATCCGCCACCTCGTGCAGTCCGAACCCGATCCGGCGTACCTCGACCGTCCGGACGTCCGGCGGGGCATCGCGGCCGTGGGCGCCGCAGGCCTCGCCTTCGACCTGCTGGTACGCGACCACCAGTTGCCCGCCGCCGTCCGGCTGGTGCGGGACCTGCCCGACACGCGGTTCGTCCTGGACCATCTCGGCAAGCCCGCGCTGGGGCGCGGCGATCTCGGCGACTGGCCTCGGGGCCTCGGCGCGCTCGCCGCCGAGCCCAACACGACGGCGAAGCTCTCCGGCCTGGTGACCGAGGTGGACGGGCCATCCTGGACGACTGACGATCTGCGACCCGCCGTCGAGCACGCGCTCGACGTGTTCGGGCCGGACCGGTTGATGTTCGGTTCGGACTGGCCGGTGTGCCTGCTCGCCTCCTCGTACCTCCGCTGGATCGAGGCCCTCACCGACCTGCTGGAGCCGCTCGGCGACGACGAGCGTGCGGCGATCTGGCGACGGACCGCTCGTCGCGCGTACCGGCTGCCCACGTCGTGACACGGCGGATCTCGCGGGCCGCGAGATCCGCCGCTCGTCCACCGCGTCGTGGGAGTACGCCCCGGCGACTCCGGTCCTCGACGTCCTGCCAAGGCATCGTGCCTGGTCGATAGCATGTCCCTGCTGGGCGGCGGTTCGCTGTGGACCGTGGCCGTGCTGTCGTGTGCCGGTTGATCAGACGTATGCGGCTCGTCTGTCGAATAACGGAGCCAAAACCTGGCGGTAAGACCTTGGCAACATACGTGAATACGTGGCATGGTAACGCCTGATCGATGGAAACATCCGACCTATCTCGATGGGTGATCCGGGCTGCCGCTCGTGCTCCCCCTGCGGGGTGGCTCGGTTTCTGACAAGCGCCCCGCTCACCGGCGGTGATCCGTCGGGTGCCGGCGCCACGGTTGGGGAGGTCGGATCCGACGATGAGTACCGTCGAGGCAACCGCCGGCAGGCAGCGCGGCGAGATCAGCGACTGGTTCCGGGAACGGATCTCCCACGCCGTCTCCGAGTTCACCGCCGCCACCGCGCTCGTCGTCCTGTTCATCGCGCTGAGCGTCGCCAGTCCCTACTTCCTGACGGCGGACAACCTCTTCAACATCGGCGCGCAGACGGCGGTGATCGCCATCATCGCCGCCGCGCAGACGATGGTCATCATCACCAAGGGCATCGACCTGTCGGTGGGGTCGGTCGCCGCGCTCGCCGGAGTCGTCGGCGCGATGGTCGTACGTGACCTCGGCTTCCCGCTCTGGGCCGCGACGGCTGTCGCGATCGGCGTCGGCGCCCTGGCCGGGCTGGTGAACGGGCTGCTGATCACCGTGGCCCGGATTCCGCCGTTCATCGCGACACTGGGAACGATGTCGGTCGGTCGTGGCCTGGTCTTCATCATCACCGGCGCGGTAGGCGTGTACGGGCTGCCCCGGTCCTTCCAACTGCTGGGCAACGGCGAGATCATCGGCATCCCGTTCGCCGTGGTGGTCACCGCGCTCGTGGCGGTCGGGGTCGCCTTCCTGCTCTCCCAGACCCGCTTCGGCCAGTACACGTACGCGATGGGCTCCAACCTGGAGGCGGCCCGCCGCTCGGGCATCCGGGTGGGTCGGTACCTCACCGGGGTGTACGTGCTGGCGGGCGTTCTGGTCGGGCTCGGCGGCATGATCGCCGCCTCCCGAGTCAACTCCGGTCAACCCAACTACGGCGTCTCGCTGGAACTCGACGTCATCGCCGCCGCCGTCATCGGCGGCGCCAGCCTGTTCGGCGGGCAGGGCCGGATCGTCGGGACAATCATCGGCGCGTTCCTCATCGCCCTGGTGCGCAACGGCGCCGTGCTGCTCGACATCAGCATCCACTACCAGCAGGTGATCGTCGGCCTGATCATCTGGGCCGCCGTCTACTTCGACCAGTTCCGCCGCCGGCGGCTGGAATCACGGGGTTGACATGCCATTTCGGAAGTCCGAACGAGGAAGGACACACACCATGGCACACACCACCACCAGCCGGCGGGTCCGAGGCCGACTTCCGCGTACCCGGGCCGTGCTGGTCGCCGTCGCGGCGACCGCGCTGCTCAGCGCCTGCGGCGGGGTCGAGGTCCGCGACGGGGGCGACGGCGCGACCAGGGACGCGGCCGGGCCACTGAAGCTCGCCGTGGTGCCCAAGGCCGTCGGCGCCGACTACTGGAACACGGTCAAGGCGGGCGCCGAGTGCGCCGCCCAGCGCGCCGGCAACGTCACAGTCCAGTGGGACGGGGTGACCACCGAGACCGACGTCGAGGGGCAGGTCAACCTGATCCAGAACTTCGTCACCAAGAAGGTCGACGGGATCGTCTACGCGGCCACCGACTCGCAGGCGTTGGCGCCGGCGACCGACCAGGCGCTCGGCGCCGACATCCCGGTCGCGATGATCGACTCCGGCACCAGCCCGCAGCCGTCGGAGGTGCCGCTCTTCGCCACCGACAACAAGGCGTCGGCCGTCGAGGCCGCGAAGTTGCTCGCCAGCGAACTCGGCCCCGGCAACCACGACGTGGCGCTTGTCGAGTTCCAGCCCGGGTCGCAGACCAACACCGAGCGGGTCGAGGGTTTCAAGGCAGGCCTCGCCCAGTTCCCCAACCTCAAGCTGGTCGGCCAGCAGCCCAGCCGCAGCGACGTCAACGAGGCGCGGCGGGTCACCGAGAACATCCTCACCGCCAACCCCAACCTCGCTGGCATCTTCGCGGCCAACGAGCCGAGCGTGCTCGGCGCCGCGCAGGCCGTCCAGGCCGCCGGCAAGTCCGGCAAGGTGGTCATCATCGGCTGGGATGCCGCCCCCGACGAGGTCGCGGGCCTGCGCAACGGCCAGATCTCGGCGCTTGTCGTGCAGAACCCCTTCAAGATGGGCTACTTCGGCGTCGACAAGATGGTCAAGCACCTGCGGGACAAGGCGCCGCTGGCGTCGGCCGACACCGGCGTCACGTTCGTCACCAAGGAGAACATCGACTCGCCGGAGACCAAGGCGGTGCTCGAACCCAGCTGCGCGAACCCTCCGGTGCAGTGATGGCCACGACTACGACGGCCGCCGTCGAGGCCGACGAACGCTCGCCGGCCGGGGAACCGCCGGTCCTGGAGGCCCGGGGCATCGTCAAGCGTTTCGGGCACGTCGAGGCGCTGCGCGGCGCCGACTTCACGGTCCACCGGGGCGAGGTCGTCGCGCTGATCGGTGACAACGGCGCCGGCAAGAGCACACTGATCAAGACCCTGTCCGGTGTGCACCCGCCCGACGAGGGCGAGATCCGGGTGGGTGGCCGTCAGGTGCGGTTCTCGACCCCTGTCGACGCGCGTCGCGCGGGGGTGGAGACGGTCTACCAGGATCTCGCCGTCGCCGACGACCTCAGCGTGGCGGCCAACCTGTACCTGGGACGGGAGATCGTGCGCTCCGGCCCGCTCGGGCGGCTCGGCCTGCTCGACAAGCGGGCCATGCGGCAGGGCGCCGCGGCGGCCCTGGACGAGTTGGGCGTACGGATCCCCCGGGTCACCACCCCGATCGCCATGCTGTCCGGTGGGCAGCGGCAGTGTGTGGCGGTGGCCCGGGCGATCATCTGGGCGACGAACGTGGTCATCCTCGACGAGCCCACCGCGGCACTCGGGGTCGTCCAGACCGGACGGGTGCTCGATGTCGTCCGGCGGGCGCGGGACGCCGGCATGTCGGTGGTACTGGTGAGCCACAACATGCCCCAGGTGCTGGAGATCGCCGACCGGGTCGAGGTGCTGCGACTGGGCCGGCGAGCCGCCCGGCTGCGCGCCGACGAGGTCACCACCGACGACCTGGTGGCGGCGATGACCGGGAGCGCGGAACGGGAGGACCGGTGACGGCGGTCGGGGCCGACCGCGGCGGGAGGGGCCAATGACCTGTCGCACGCCGCACCTCACCGCGCTGGGCTTCGGCGCCGCGCAGGGTGGCAACCTCTACCGGGCGACGTCCGACGAGGACTTCGCCGCGGCGGTGGACACCGCGTGGAACGGCGGCATCCGGTACTTCGACACGGCGCCGCACTACGGGCTCGGTCTGTCCGAGCGACGCCTCGGGGAGGCTCTGCGCTCCCGACCACGCGACGAGTACGTGGTGTCGACGAAGGTCGGCCGGCTGCTGGTGCCGTCGCCCGAGACCGCCCACCTGGCGGATCCGGAGGGCTTCGCGGTCCCGGCCGACCACCGGCGGGTCTGGGACTTCAGCCGCGACGGCGTACGGCGGTCGTTGGAGGCGAGCCTTCGGCGTACCGGCCTGGACCGGATCGACATCGTGTACCTGCACGACCCGGACGAGCACTGGGAGCAGGCCGCGTACGAGGCGGTGCCGGCGCTGGTGGAGCTGCGGGAACAGGGGGTGATCGGCGCGATCGGCGCCGGGATGAACCAGTCCGCCATGCTCGCCCGGTTCGTGACGGAGACCGATGTCGACGTGGTGATGTGCGCCGGCCGGTTCACCCTGCTGGAGCAGGGCGCGCTTGTCGACCTGCTCCCCGCCGCGCGGGCCCGCCGGGTCGGCGTGGTGATCGCCGGGGTCTACAACTCCGGGCTGCTGGCCCGGGACACCCCGCCGTCCGACGCGGTCTACAACTACCAGCAGGCCCCGCCGGAGGTGATCGAGCAGGCCCGCCGGACAGCGCGGGTGTGCCAGTCGTACGGCGTCACCCTGCCCGAGGCGGCGTTGGCGTTCGTCCGCCGGCATCCGGCAGTGGTCTCGACAGTGGTCGGCATGCGCGATGAGGCGCAGGTGACCGAGACCCTGCGCCGCACGGCCGCCGAGGTGCCCGATCAGCTCTGGACGGCGTTGTACGACGAAGGGCTGCTCGACGTGCGGGCGTGAGGGCGGGCGGTCACGGGCCGGCGGCCTCGCCGTTGGTGTCGGCGTCGTCGGGCAGCTCCTGCAACGACTCCTCCACACCGATCAGGTGGTTGGCCATCCGGGTGCGGGCGCGTTCGGGGTCGCGTGCCACGAGGGCCTTCAGGATCGCCACGTGCTCGTCGTGGGTACGCCGGTCCGCGCCCTCCTCGTGCAGGCTGCGCCAGAGCCGCCCGCGCAGGGTGCGCCCGGCGAACGCCTCGATCAGGCCGACGAGCACCGGATTGTCGGCGTGCACCGCGATGATCCGGTGGAAGGCGATGTCGATTTCCATTATGCGTTCGTGGTCCTGCGGCAACCGGCCGGCGATCCGGGCCGCCTCGTCGAGCAGTTCTCCCGCCTGGGCGAGGGCCTCGTCGGTGATCCTGGTCGCCGCCAACCCTGCGGCCTCGCACTCCAGCAGGCGCCGGACGGTGTGGATGTGCCGCGGGTCGCCCTGACCCTGGAAGTCCACGACGAAGCCCATCGGCGCCAGCAGCTGCGGCGCGTCCAGGTTGGTGATGTAGGTGCCGTCGCCCTGCCGGATGTTGACGATGCCGAGGATCGACAGGGCCGACATCCCCTCGCGCAACGAGCCCCGTGAGACGCCCAGCGACTCGGCGAGGTCCTTCTCGACGGGCAGCCGATCCCCGGGCTTGAACGTCCCTTCGAGGATCATCCGCTTGATGCCGTTCACCACCTCGTCGGTACGGGACACGACGCGACACCCCCTAACGGCCGGCGGGGGTGGCCGTCCCACCCGCGATGACGTACGGCTCCGGAGATGACACGGTAGCCGGGTCCGCCGCCGCCCAGTAGTGGCCGTCGGGGAACCGGTACAGCGCGATCGACTCCTGACGCATCCGGGTGGAGTAGCCGGGCTGCTTGGGCAGGACGTAACCGCTGCCCGAACCGGTGTCCCGTACGACGCACGGGTCGGTGAAGTGCTCGTGCAGGTGGTCGACGAACTCGGTGACCCGGCCGGTGAGATCCCCGGAGACCGCGACGTAGTCGAGCACCGAGACGTGCTGGACCATCTCGCACAGGCCGACGCCTCCCGCGTGCGGGCACACGGGGACGCCGAACTTCGCGGCGAGGAGCAGCACGGCGACGATCTCGTTGACGCTGGCCAGCCGGCCGGTGTCCAGCTGGCAGAAGTCGATGGCGCCGGCCTGGAACAGCTGCTTGAACATCACCCGGTTGTGGCAGTGCTCGCCGGTGGCGACGCCGATGGGCGCGACGGCACGGCGGACGGCCGCGTGGCCGAGGATGTCGTCGGGGCTGGTGGGTTCCTCGATCCACAGTGGTTTGAACCGGGCGAGAGCCGTCACCCAGTCGATGGCCTGACCGACGTCCCACACCTGGTTGGCGTCGATCATGAGGTGGCGGTCCGGGCCGAGGATCTCCCGGGCGATGGTGCACCGGCGGATGTCGTCGTCGAGGTTGGCGCCCACCTTGAGCTTGACGTACCCGTAGCCGGTGTCCACCGCCTCCTGGCACAGCCGGCGCAGCTTGTCGTCGCCGTAGCCGAGCCAGCCGGCCGAGGTGGTGTAGGCGGGGTAGCCGGTGCGGTGCAGCTCGGCGAGGCGGTCGGCCTTGGTGCTCTCCTTGGCGCGCAGGATGGCGAGCGCCTCGTCCCGGGTCAGCGCGTCGGACAGGTAGCGCAGGTCCGCGATGTCGACGAGCTGCTCGGGGGACATGTCGACGAGCAGGCGCCACAGCGGTTTGGCGGCGAGCCGGGCCACCAGATCCCAGGAGGCGTTCAACACGGCGGCGAGGGACAGGTGCACGACGCCCTTCTCCGGGCCGAGCCAGCGCAGCTGCGAGTCGGAGGTGAGCAGGCGGTAGACGGCCCCCATGTCCGCCGCCATCGTCGTCACGTCCAGGCCGACCAGGCGCTGGGCCTGGTGGACCGCCGCGGCGGCGACGATGTCGTTGCCGCGCCCGATGGTGAAGGTCAGCCCGTGACCGGCGAGCGGCGCACCCGTGCTGTCCAGACCGTCGGTGTGCAGGACGACGTACGCCGCCGAGTAGTCACCGTCCTTGTTCATGGCGTCGGAGCCGTCAGCGGTCAGGGAGGTGGGGAAGCGGACGTCTTCGACGGTGACGGCAGTGATCTGCGGCATGCGCTCCTCGCCCGGCTAACGAAAGATCGGATGATGCCTGGGAGTGTACGGACGCCCGATCAGGGCCGTCAACGATGTCGATCAACGCCTGGGCCCAGACATCCGATGTTTCCGGGCTCCCTTCCAGTCGGTGGGAGGGCTCCCCGGTCAGCCCTGGCGCGGGATGAGGCCCGGTACGCCGTACTGCCGGTCGAGGACCTGCATGGCCGCGCCCGCCGCGATCACGTCCGCGCCCAGGCTGGACAGGGCGACGTCGGTGACCAGCCAGTCCGCGCGGGGCACCTGGGTGTGCACGGCCTCCTCGACCGCCGCGAGGTAGGCGCCCTGGTGCCGCAGGAGGTCGGCGCCCGCCAGCACCACGTGGGCGAGGTCGAGGGTCTGGAGCAGGTTGACCACGCCGACGGCCAGGACGCGGGCGGCCCGCGCGATGTCGCCGGCCTCGGCGGCCCGGTTGTGCACGACCTCCAGGCACCCGTGGCGTCCGCACACGCAGCGCGGTCCGTCGAGGTCGACGACCGTGTGGCCGAACTCCCCGGCGTTGGTGTGCGCTCCCCGGTGGGCGGTGCCGCCCAGCCAGAAGCCGCCGCCGATGCCGGACTCGACCATGATGAGGACCGCGTCGCCGAAGGTCCCGCCACGCCGCCACGCCTCGGCCGTGACCCCCGCGGTGACGTCCTTGTCCAGGTGGACCGGCAGGCCCAGGTGCGCCTGCGCGAGCTTGCGCAGCGGTACGTCGTGCCAGTGCCGCAGGCCGTGGGCGTCGCGGACCAGGCCGTTCTCGTGGTCCAGTGGGCCGATCATGCCGATGCCGACGCCTGTGAGCCGGCCTCGCGGCTCCCAGTCCGTGGTGATCGCGTCGATGCCGGCGCGCAGGGCGTGCAGCAGGTGTTCGGGGGTGAAGTCGCGGGGGAGCGGGCTGACCGCCGAGTGGTGCACCCTGCCGGCCAGGTCGACGAGCACCAGCCGCAGCGTGCGCCGGGCGACGTGGGCGCCGATGGCGTACCGGCTGTCGGGGACCAGTTCGTAGACGACTGCGGGCTTGCCGATGCCCGGACGGCGCACGCCAGCGGACCGGATCAGCCCGTCGGCGGTCAGGCGGGCGATGACCTTGGAAACCGCCTGCGGGGTCAGGCCGGTGGCGGTGACGACTGTCGACCGCTCGAACGTCGGCACGGTACGCCCCACCGCCATGACCAGCGCCTGGTTGTAGCCGCGCAGGAACGTCACGTCGGCTGTGGTGCGCGTCATCCCACCACCCTATTACGCAACGCTGTTGCTAAATTTTCCCGGTGGATGGACTGAGCAGAAATCGGCGCCTCGCGGCGGTGGCCGCCCTGGCCCTCGGTGGCGTGGCGGTAGGCCTGACCGAGTTCGTGGCGATGGGCCTGCTGCCCGACATCGCGCGGGGACTTCTCCCGCAGCGGTACGCCCAGTCGCCGTCCGACGCGGTGGCCCGGGCCGGCTGGATGATCACCGCGTACGCGCTCGGCGTGGTCGTGGGCGCTCCGCTGATCGCCGCGCTGAGCGCGCGCCTGCCCCGCAAGAAGCTGGTGCTCGGGCTGCTCGTCCTCTTCGCCGTCGGGACCGTCGCGTCGGCGACCGCCCCGACGTTCGACCTGGTGCTTGTCGCGCGGTTCGTCGCGGCGCTGCCGCACGGCGCGTACTTCGGGGCGGCAGGTCTGCTCGCGGCGGCCCTGCTGGGCCCGGGCAACGAGGCCCGTGGCTTCGCCGCCGTGCTCAGCGGGTTGACAGTGAGCAACGTGGTGGGCGTACCCCTGATCACCCGGCTCGGGCAGGAGGCCGGCTGGCGTACCGCGTACCTGGTCATCGCGGGGGTGTTCGTGCTCACGCTGCTGGCGGTCCTGGCGGTCGTCCCGGAGGTCGCCGCGGCGGTGGACAGCTCGCCGGCCGCCGAGCTGCGGGCCCTGCGGACCCGGCAGGTGTGGCTCGTCGCGGCCACCGGGGCTGTCGGGTTCGCCGGCTTCTTCGCGGTCAACACGTACATCGCCCCGGTCACCACCGACGTCGCCGGCCTCGCCGCCGCGACGGTGCCGTGGGCGCTCGTCGCGGTGGGCCTGGGCATGACCGTCGGCAACGCGCTGGGCGGCTGGCTCGCGGACCGGGACCTGCGCCGCAGCATGATCGTCGGCTTCGTCTCGATGATCGTGAGCATCACCGTCTTCGGCCTCGTCGCGTCGAACCCCGTCGGCCTGTTCGTGGGGGCGTTCCTGGTCGGCGCGACGAGCCTCTACCTCGGGCCGGTCCTGCAGGCGCGCCTCATCACCGTCGCCCCGGGAGCCCAGCTCATGGGCGCGGCCATGAACCAGTCGGCGATGAACATCGCGAACAGTCTCGGCGCGGCCCTGGGCAGTGTCGCCATCGCCGCCGGGTTCGGCTACCTCGCACCGGCCTGGGTCGGCGTGCTCCTGGCCGTGCTCGGGTTGGGCCTGGCCGGTGTCAGCGTCACCGTCGAGCGCCGCTCGCGTACCCCCGAGCCGATCGCCGTCGCCAGCTGAACGCCTGCCGTGACGGCAGTCACCGACACGCCCGACACCGAGATGTGGGGTGTGACAACCACGGCGTCCCTATATATGGTGTCGAGCGCAGCTGGTTCGGCCGCTCATCCAGAGTGGTCGAGGCAAGAGGGAACCCGGTGGGAATCCGGGACTGTCCCGCAGCGGTGAGTGGGAACGACAGCCGTCATCAGCACTGGGCCACCAAACGCCTGGGAAGCGACGGCCGGTAGGAGACCGGCGAGACCGGTCGTGCCCGCGAGTCCGAAGACCTGCCAGCGCGCCGTACGCCCCACCCGGGCGAACGGCGGTCCGAGGCCGCGTGGGACGGCCGACGCCACAGGACCCGCGCCGTGCCGGCGTGGCGTCCGCCGGTGTCTGTCTCCTCGTGTCCGGACCATCAGGTCTCGAACTCCGAGGAGCGAGTGGTGACAGTCACCGAGGTAGTCCCGACCGCCAGCGACACGGCGCCGCGCCGCACGCAGATGCGGGTCCGCAAGCGCGATGGCAACACCGAACCGGTGGACGTCAACAGGATCGTCCGGGCCGTCGAGCGGTGGTCCGACGACCTCACCGACGTCGACCCGCTGCGGGTCGCGACCCGCACGATCAGCGGCCTGTACGACGGCGCGACGACAGCCGAACTGGACCGGCTCTCCATCCAGACCGCCGCCGAGATGATCGGCGAGGAGCCGCAGTACTCGCGCCTGGCCGCCCGACTGCTGGCCGGGTACGTCGACAAGGAGGTCCGCCGGCAGGGAGTCATCTCGTTCAGCGCGGCCATCCGCACCTGTCACGCCGAGGGCCTGATCGGCGACGACACCGCCGCGTTCGTGGCCGCGCACGCCGCGACGCTCGACGACGCCGTCGACCCGGACGGCGACCGCCGCTTCGAGTACTTCGGCCTGCGCACGGTGTACGACAGGTACCTGCTGCGCCACCCGAGCACCCGGCTGGTGCTGGAGACCCCGCAGTACTGGCTGCTGCGGGTGGCCTGCGGCCTGTCCACCACCCCCGACGAGGCGGTCGGCTTCTACCGGCTGATGTCCAGCCTGGCCTACCTGCCCAGCTCGCCGACGCTGTTCAACTCCGGCACCCGGCACACCCAGATGTCCTCCTGCTACCTGGTCGACTCCCCGCGCGACGAGCTGGACTCGATCTACCAGCGGTACGCCCAGGTCGCCAACCTGTCCAAGTTCGCCGGCGGCATCGGCATCGCGTACTCCCGGGTCCGGTCCCGGGGCGCGTTGATCCGCGGCACCAACGGGCAGTCCAACGGGATCGTGCCGTGGCTGCGCACCCTCGACGCGAGCGTCGCCGCTGTCAACCAGGGTGGCCGGCGCAAGGGCGCGGCCTGCGTCTACCTGGAGCCGTGGCACCCGGACATCGAGGAGTTCCTGCACCTGCGGGACAACACAGGCGAGGACGCCAGGCGCACCCACAACCTGAACCTGGCCAACTGGATCCCGGACGAGTTCATGCGCCGGGTCGAGGCCGACGGGATGTGGTCGCTGTTCGACCCGCACGAGGTGCCCGAGCTGCCCGACCTGTGGGGGGAGCGGTTCGACGTCGCGTACCGGGCCGCCGAGGCGCAGGGCCGCTACGTGCGGCAGGTGCCGGCGCGGGAGCTGTACGCGACGATGATGCGTACCCTCGCCCAGACCGGCAACGGGTGGATGACCTTCAAGGACGCCGCGAACCGGCTGTGCAACCAGACCGCCGACGACGGCAACGTGGTGCACCTGTCCAACCTGTGCACCGAGATCATCGAGGTGTCCAGCGACGCCGAGACCGCCGTGTGCAACCTCGGCTCGGTCAACCTCGCCGCCCACCTCGCCGACGGTGACCTCGACTGGGAGCGGCTGCGCGCCACGGTACGCACCGCCGTGACCTTCCTCGACCGGGTCATCGACATCAACTACTACCCGACAGCGCAGGCGGCGGCGAGCAACCCGCGCTGGCGCCCCGTCGGGCTCGGACTGATGGGTCTTCAGGACGTGTTCTTCGCCCTGCGGCTGCCGTTCGACTCCGCGGCCGCCCGGGAACTGTCCACCCGGATCAGCGAGGAGCTGTACCTGACCGCGCTGGAAACCTCCGCCGACCTGGCCCGCCGCTTCGGCGCGCACCCGGCGTACGCCCAGACCCGCGCCGCGCGCGGCCAGTTGCAGCCCGACCTGTGGGGCGTCGAGGGTACGCAGACCGCGCGCTGGGCCGCGCTGCGCGAGCGGGTCGAGGCGTACGGGCTGCGCAACTCGCTGCTGGTGGCGGTCGCCCCGACGGCGACCATCGCGTCGATCGCCGGCTGCTACGAGTGCATCGAGCCGCAGGTGTCCAACCTGTTCAAGCGCGAAACCCTGTCGGGCGAGTTCCTCCAGGTCAACACCGCCCTGGTCCGCGAGCTGAAGGCCCGTGGCCTGTGGACCGAACCGATCCGCTCGGCGATCAAGCGCGCCGAGGGCTCGGTGCAGGACATCGCGGAGCTGCCGGCCGGCGTCCGGGAGCTGTTCCGCACCGCCTGGGAGCTGCCGCAGCGGGCCTTGATCGACCTGGCCGCCGCCCGGGCCCCGTTCATCGACCAGTCGCAGTCGCTGAACCTGTTCCTGGCCTCGCCGACCATCGGCAAGCTCTCCTCGATGTACCTGTACGCCTGGAAGGCCGGCCTGAAGACCACGTACTACCTGCGATCGCGCCCGGCCACGAGGATCCAGCAGGCGACAGTGGCCGTCGTCGCGCCCGCCGCGTCCGTGGCTGTCGGCTCTGTCGGCCCTGTCGACGCCGAGGCGCTGGCCTGCTCGCTGGAGAACCCCGAGTCGTGCGAGGCCTGCCAGTGACCGCCGCCGACGCCACCACCGACCCCGGCACCACCGACACGAGGACCACGCACATGCTGCTCGACCCCGGGATGGATCTCACCCTGCGCCCGATGCGCTACCCGCACTTCTTCGACAGGTTCCGCGACGCCATCCGCAACACCTGGACCGTCGAGGAGGTCGACCTGCACGCCGACCTCGCCGACCTGGACAGGCTCTCACCTGCCGAGCGGCACCTGGTGAGCCGTCTGGTGGCGTTCTTCGCCACCGGCGACACGATCGTCGCCAACAACCTGGTGCTCAACCTCTATCAGCACGTCAACAGCCCCGAGGGTCGGCTCTACCTGTCCCGGCAACTGTTCGAGGAGGCGGTGCACGTCCAGTTCTACCTGAACCTGCTCGACACGTACGTGCCCGACGAGACCGAGCGGTTCGCGGCCTTCTCGGCCATCGAGAACATCCCCTCCATCCGCCGCAAGGCCGAGTTCTGCTTCCGGTGGATCGACTCCCTGCACGATCTGCGCGAGCTGCGGACCCGTGCGGACCGGCGGACGTTCCTGCTCAACCTGATCTGCTTCGCCGCCTGCATCGAGGGGCTGTTCTTCTACGGCGCGTTCGCGTACGTCTACTTCCTGCGCTCCCGGGGCCTGCTGCACGGGCTGGCCTCGGGCACCAACTGGGTGTTCCGCGACGAGTCCATGCACATGGCCTTCGCGTTCGACGTCGTCGACACCGTACGCGCCGAGGAACCCGACCTGTTCGACGACGACCTCGCCGACCAGGTCCGCGAGATGCTCACCGAGGCCGTCGAGTGCGAGGTCCAGTTCGCCGAGGACCTGGTCGGCCAGGGCGTACCCGGCCTGACGCTCACCGACATGCGGGAGTACCTCCAGCACGTCGCCGACCGCCGCCTCGCCCAGCTCGGCATCGACGCGCACTACGGCTCGGCCAACCCGTTCGCCTTCATGGAGTTGCAGGACGTTCAGGAACTGTCGAACTTCTTCGAGCGGCGGGTGTCCGCGTACCAGGTGGGGGTGACCGGCGCGGTGGCCTTCGACGACGACTTCTGAGGGGCGGCGCAGGGGCGGGGAGCGGTTGTGGCGGTGCGATAACGTCTGGCCGCACGGGATCCGTGGACGTCGATCATCGGGCGTCCGCAGCCCTCCCCGCGCCTGCGGGCCGCGTGCACGCGTGTCTGGGGCTCGGCATCGGCGTCGGCTGGCTCGTCAGGAACGCCTTCCCGCCCCACTCCACGGGCGACACCGTGGTGTTCACGGTGGTCAGAATTTGCTGGCGGTCGGTCTCGTCGCCGCTCTGCTTGTCGCCTTCCGGCACGTGCGACAGGTCCGCGACGAGGTCGCCCACTAGGGTTCCGGTCAACCGGACGGACCTGGTGCCGCGATCGGGCTCAGCCGGCGGTCATTCCCGCACGGGCGGGCGGGCACCTGGCTCTTCCGCCCGCTGGGCCTGGAGCACGCGAAGCGAGTCGAGTGCCACGGCGGTGAGTACGCCGCGGCCGACACCGGCGCGGCCCAGCAACTCCATCCCTCGCGTGACTGCCACGAAGTAGACGGCCAACGATTGCACATTCGCGTCCTGCGGAATGTCCCCGTACTCCCGCGCATGGTCCAGGCACTGGGCATAGACCCCGGCGAGCTGTTCGATACCGGCCTTCGTGGCCGTCGAGAGCGGGTCCTCCGCACCTGTCGATTCGACAAGCGCACGGGTGGTGAGCGAGACCCGCCGATCACTGCTACTGAACTCGATCGCCATCCGGAGCAGGTGACCCCTGATTCGTTCCAGTGGCGAGGCGTCGTCGTGGCCGAGTGCCTCCGAGACGGCGCGCGTCGCCTCCTCCCGGTCCTCCGAGAGTGCCCGGAGAAACAATTCCCGCTTCCCGCCGAACGCGTTGTACAAGCTCTGCTTCCCCAGGCCGGTTGCCCGCACCAGGTCATCAAGTGTCGCAGCGGCGAGGCCGTGCACGGCGAACACCTCACTGGCGCTGCTGACGACATCACTCTCGCGGAACTTGCGGGGACGAGGCACGTGGGCGAGCTTACATTATTGACCATACGGTCAAAAACTTGTTAGCGTGTGGCGAGCGCGCATCAGTGGGACCGCGTCGGAGTTTCCTGTAGCAACACCGAGCACCGAGCACCGAGGAGAGTGGCAGTGCAGACCAACGAAGAGGTTGTTCGCGAGGCGTACCGGCTGGCGGAGGGAAGCGTCCTCGACGGACCTGGCTTTCGCGCCCTGTTCACCGAGGACGGAACGTTCAACGACGTGCCCAATTCGCTGACGTTCCGCGGGGACGAGATTCCGCAGGCACTCACGGGCTTCGCCAGCATTTTCCCCGACATCCACCGGGAGCTGATCGAGATGCGTGCGCTCGGTGATGTTGTCGCGGTCGAACTACGAATTCAGGCAACACATCTCGGTGCGTTCCCGACTCCGGTCGGCGACATCCGTCCGACCGGTAACCGTATCGACATGCCGGCGGCGGACCTCTGGTATCTCCGGGATGGAAAAATCGAGAGGTTCAACTGTTACAACGCGACGAACGTGATGCTCGCCCAAATCGGTGCCGGCCCCGACTTCACATCGGCGGTCGAGGCCGCCAAGGCAGCCGCCACAGGGGCGTAGCTGCTCGGCGGATGCCGCAAGCCGAGCTGCCGGTAGAGAACGTCAGGTGGCGAACGCGCTCAGTCCGGCATGCCGGCGCACGCCGTCCCGTCGATGGTGCAGGCCGTGGGGGAGGCGCCGACCGTGGCGCCGTTCACCCGGAACGTCACACGCACCGACGCGCCGGCGGGGACCTGCCCGGCGCTGCCGTCGGGCACGAACGTCCACACCGCACCGTCCTGCACGGCCCGCGCGCCCTCGACCTGACTGACCCGCAGTGACTCGCGGGGCAGGGTGACGGCGAGCGTCCACTGCGGCACCGGCACCCGGCCGGGATTGCTGATCGTCACGCTGGCGCCGTAACTGAGCAGCGCGGTGTCCGCGATGGCGAACTCCGCGCCCAGGGCGGCGGGCGTCGGCGCCGTCGTTCCGGCCGACGGCGTCGGCCCGCCGGTGGGCGGGCCTGCGGAGGGCGGCGCGGCCGGGCTGCCCGACGGCGACGCGGGCGCGGTGGTGGCCGCCGGGATGGCGTGCGCCCGGGGCGTACCTGCCGAGGGCGTCCCGACCTGGTCGACCGACGGCGGCGGGTTGAGGGTCACCGGCGCCAGCTTCTCCGGCGTACGCAGCACCACGACAACGGACACCGTCGTCGCGACCAGCACCCCGATCGCCGAGACCAACGCGACCCAGGTGGCCCGCGAGACGTCGCTCCGACCGGTGAGCACCCGCCGTGTGGCCGAGGCGACCGCCACGACCCGGTCCAGCAGAACGATCGCCACGGTACGACGTGGCTGCGGCGGTGGTGCCGGCACTGCCTTTCTCCCCCTCACATCGTCACCGGGCGCGCGGCCCGCGGTCCGTCCGGTCGCTCACAGAGCGCGGAGCCCGACGAGTATCGACTCGAGCAGCTCCGCGGACGGCAGCTCCGACAGCGTCGGCGGTTCGTGCGTCTCGATCAGGCCGGCCGCGAGCAGGTCACCGAGGAGCACCCGGACGGTGCCCAACGGCAGGTCCAGTTCGGCGCCGACCTCGGCAACCGACACTGGATGGTGACACAACTCCACGATCCTCGCCTGTTCGGGGAAGAGCGGTGTCCGCGGGGTGGCCGCCCGCCTGGCGACGACAAGCGAGATGAGGTCGAACTGGCCGCGCTCGGGCGCCGTACGCCCACCGGTCATGGTGTAAGGCCGCGCCACCGGCCCGGCGTCGTCGTCGTACCACGCCTCGTCAGCGGAGTCGTTGGTGAACACCAGCGTCCCCGCTCCGTACCGAGGAGGCCGGTTCCAGGCTGACCGGCAGGTGCCGTTCGGCCTGCCCGACGAAGAGCGCCACCTCGTACGCCATGTCGCCGACCTCGGCGTCGTCCCCGGCGATCCGCACCGTCAGGATGGTCCCGTTGCGGATGGTGGCGACGAACAGGAACGCCCGCGACATCTGCACCACGATCTGACGCAGCCCACCCGCGTCGCAGGTGCGGGTGGCGGCCAGTCCCAGCGCCAGCAGGCCGGCGACGACGCCGGAGATCTGCTCGGCCAGCTTCGCGCCCACGTGGCGGGAACCGCCCAGGGGTAGACCGTCCGGGGAGAGCACCACGGCGAACTCCGCGCCGTGGACCCGGTCGACCAGCCGGTCCAGGGCACCGGTCAGGCTGTCCCCGGTCGCCACTGCGTGCGTCATCGATGTCTCCTTGTTGCTCTCGCGACCGGCAACTCGACGGTGTCGGGGCCGGCGCTGCCGGGGTTGGGCCCGATCGGCCCGGGTTGACGGATCCGCATCGGCAGGTCCCCGTCCATGTCCAACCCGCCGCGCGGGTGCCCGGCGCCGGGATGCCGCGGCACCGGCCCGTCGTCGGTGGCGCTGACCGTGACCAGACCGTTGGGCAGGAGGACCACCGCTGCCGTACCGCCGCGCTGGCTGCGCCGCAGCGACACGTGCGCGCCGCAGCGGGCGGCCAGCACGGCGGCCGTGTACAGGCCCGCCGGACCGGTGGGTGGGTCGCCCGACGGCGGGTTGCCGAGCAGGTGGTTCGCGCCGGCCAGCGCGTCCGCGTCGAGGCCTGGCCCGTCGTCGACCACCAGGACGGCGCAGCCCTGCGGCCACTGCTCACCGGCGACCCGGACCGTGGTGTCCTGCGGCGACTGGGACAGGGCGTTCTCGACCAGTTCGGCGAGCAGGTGCACGACGTCGGTGACGGCCGGGCCGGAGAGGGACCACGGCCAGTGCGGCGCGATGAGGACCCGGTGGTAGTCGGCCACCTCGGCGACCGCGCCCCGCGCGACGTCGAGCAGCGGCACCGGCCGCCGCCAGCGACGGGCCGGCGTCGCGCCGGCCAGGGCGATCACCGTCTCCACGTTGCGGCGGACCCGGGTGGTGAGATGGTCGAGCTGGAACAGTTCGTCGGTCTCCTCGGCGGACCGTTCCCGCCGCTGCAGGGTGTCCAGCAGGTTGAGCTGGTCACGCAGCAGCGCCTGGTTGCGGCGGGTCAACCGCAGCACCAGTTCCCGGGCAGCCGCACCGTCGCGGGCCGGCGCCTCGGGGGCCGGCGCGTGGTCGATCGGCGCCGGAGGTGGCGCCGCCGCGTCGGCGGGGGAGCGGGCCAGCCCTTCGGTCAGTCGCCGCAGCAGGCCGGCCCAGCTCAGCAGGATCGCGAGTACCGCGATGAGCCCGAGGCCCAGCACCGCGCCGGTACGGGCGACGAGCACCGCCGCACCAGGCGTGGCCCGCTCCACACTGCCCCGGGCCGACGCGGTCACCAGCTCGTGCAGGGCGACGAGGACGCCGTCGGCCGTCTCCCGCCAGCCCGCCCTGGTGATCCCGTCCACGACGGTGGCGGTGTCCGTCCGCGACAGCCCCTCCTCCAGGGCTAGCAGGTCGGTGAAGGGCGGCCCGACCGCCAGCCGCTGCTGCTGCGCCGGCAGAGCAGCGACCGCCTCGCCGAGCGCGTACCGCTGGTTGTTCACAAGCGCGACAAGTCCACGTCGCTCGTCGCGGTCGAACCGGGCGCCGGCCAACGCGGCGCTGACAAGCGTGTCCTCGCGGGCGAGCAGTTCACGGGCCCGCGCCAGCGCGATCACCGTACGGGTGTCGGCGGCCAGGTCGCTCTCGTACGCGCCCCACTCCGGGCCGTACACGGCGAATGCGGCGTCGACGAGCTGGTCGTACCCGTCGACGGCCCCGGAGCGGTCGAGCCGGCCGGCGTCCACCTGGGAACGCATGGTGCCCAGGCTGGTCAGTCGCCGGATGAGCTGGTCGGCCCGATCCCGTACGGCGCCTGCGGTGAGCAGTCGAAGGTCGTTGCCCTCGGCGAAGGCGCGAACCTCGGCCGCCGCCCGGTCGGTCCCCCCACGTGCCGCCGCCAGCGCGGGATCCGCAGACCCGGGCGCGGCGATCGTCTCGACGGTCAACCGGCGCTCGGTCTGCAGACCCAGGACCAGCCGGTCGATGGGCTGGCCCAGCGTCTCGGCGAGTGCCCGGACCCGCAGCAGGTCGACCGCGTCCTGACCGGTCAGGTAGGCCGCGTACGACCACAGCGTGAGCAGCACGGCCGCCAGCGCGACGAGTCTGGCCCGGATCCCTGGTCGGGTCATCGGGTCGACCGCCGTGGCCACGGCTGTCCGGCGGTGGTGCTGGCCCGGTCGGCGACGACGGTCCGCAGCAGCGCGAGCAGTTCGGCGCGGTTGGCGCAGTTGAGCCTGCTGCGCATCCGGGCCACGTGGTGCTCGACGGTCTTGGCCGAGATGAAGAGCCGGTCGCCGATCTCCCGGTAGGTCAGCCCGGCCAGGACCAGCTCGGCCACCTCGTACTCGCGGTCGCTGAGCCCCGGCTGGGTGGGGCCTGCGATGGCGTCGGCGACCTGCGCGGCGTCCTCGCCGGTAGCCGGCCGCTGCCCGCCGTCGACGCCGGCCGGGCGGGCCTGCAACGCCCGCGCGCATTCGAGCAGCGTGGTCATGGCCCTGCGGTCGGCGGTACGGATCGCGGCCTGCCCGGCCAGCCGGGCGCCGTCCCACCACAGGCCTGTGTCGTGCAGCCCGCGGGCGGCGGCCTCCACCCGCACCGGGTCGACCGCGCCCCGCAGCACCTCCACCCAGCTCTCCGCCGCCGCGGCGACGACCGCGGCGTACCGGCTGTGGCCGGCGGCGGCGAGCAGCGCGGCGACCCGGTCGTCGGCGACCGCCGGCTCGTCGGCCAGGATCGCCGCGTGCAGGCCGCTCCAGTGCAGCGGGACGCTCCACAGTGGTGGATCGCCCAGCCTGTTGAGCAGGGATCGGCCCTCGCGCAGGTACGGCTCCAGGCGGGCCAGGTCGCCGAGGCGGGCGCCCGCGATGGCGAGTTCACCCAGGGGCAGCAACGTGAACAGGTCCACGGGGTGCCGCACCACCGCCTCCAGGGCCTGCCCCCAGCCGCCCTTGAGCGCTCCGAGGTCGCTGTTGCGCCTGGCGATGCCCATCCGCAGCGCGGCGGCGAAGAGCAGATCGCGGGACTCCAGCGGGTGCCCGTCGGCCGTGGTGGCGGCGAGACGGTCCGCGGCGGCGGCCGTCTGACCCCGAACCATCAGGATCCAGGCCTGCAACAGGCGGTGCCGGCGGGTCATCAACGGGCCGCCCACACCGGCCGCCAGCGCCCGGTGCAGCACCCGTTCGGCGATCTCCAGCTCACCGCAGTGCACGGCGGTCAGGGCGGCCAGCGCCGCCGGGCTGTCCGGCAGGAGCGCCGCCCGGCCGTCCGGCTCCAGCAGGGCCGCGGCCTGCACGAAGGCGGAGAGGGCGGCGGTCGGCGGGCCGGTGACGCTCTCGCGTACCCCGTCGGCCATCAGCCGGGCCGCGCTGGCCCGCAATGTGGGCGGCTCGCCGGCCGGGTCGCCCGCCGGCGCCTCGCGGGCGGCGGCCAGGTCACCGCCGGCCAGCCCGCCGACGGTGGCGAACGCGACCGACGAGGCGCTGCCCGACCACCGGTACAGCTCCACGCTGCGACCGACGTGCCCCCGGTGCGCCAGGGCGGTCGCGGCCACCACTGCCGCCTCGGCGCGTTCGGCCGGCGGGGCGGTGGCCAGCAGCCGGTCCGCCAGTCGCAGCGCGTCGTCGAGGTCGCCGGCGAGGGCCGTGGCGAGCGCCTGCCTGGCGCTCGCCGGCGCGCCGGCGGCCGTGGCCGCCGCGAACAGGTCGGCGGCGAACGCCGGCTCGTCGGCGAGCGCCTCCGTGGCGGCGGCCGTCAGGGTCGTGGCCGGGCAGTCGGCGAGCGCGCCCACCGCCCGCAGGGAACGGACCAGCGGCAGGACCGCGCCTCCACGGGCCAGTTGCAACTCGGTGAGCCGGCGCCACACGGCGGTGCGGTCGGTGGCCGGGCTGAGCGCCGTGACGACCCGCCGGACGATCGGCGCGAGCCGGCCGTCGGCGCCGATCAACCCCGCCGCCCGGGTCGCGGCGATCAGCTCGTCCACGGCCTCCGGTTCCTTGTCGAGCAGCGCGCCGAGCATGCTCACCGGCAGCGGAACGCCCGCCGCGACCGCGAGCAGCAGACGCCGCACGGCGGTGGGCTGCGCCTCCAGATCCGGCCCGAACTCCAGCAGGATCGACCGGGGTGCCTCCACCGGGGTGGCGGCCGAGGCGTCCGCGCCGGCCAGACCACGGGCCATCCGCTCCACGTCCCGGGGCACCCCGGCGGTCTGCGTGTGCACGAAGTCGGCCAGGTCGCCGCGTCCACCCAGCTCGGGCACGGCGGCGAGGTAGGCCGCGGTCAGCTCCCGGGTGAACGGGCCGAGCAGCACCGCCTGCCCGTCCCGTCGAAGGACGTCCGCCAGGTCGGTGAGAGCCGTCGACCGGGGCCACGGGCGGTACGCCACCACGAGCCGGTGGCGGCGGCCGGCCACCAGGCGCAGCAGCGCGCCCAGGCGCGCGTCGTCGAGCAGGTGCGCGTCGTCGACGAGCACCAGCGCGTCCGGGTCGACGGTCTCGCCCGGTTCGGGGGCGCCGGTGCGGACAGCGAACCCGGCCTGCCGCCGCGTGCGGGCCACCTGGGCGAGCAGGGCGGTCTTGCCGTGCCCGCCCGGCCCGCTCACCCCGACGACGAGCGGACCCCGGGGGTCTCGCCCGACCAGGTCCAGAAGGGAATCCGCCCCCCTGCCCAGCAGCAGTCGGGACTCGGCGACGTCATTCATGATCATTGTGGTCATCCTTCGCGTCCCCGGCTGAGGGTCAACGCCAGACGGGACGCCTTCGGCAGGTCCAGTGGGAGGATCCGGACCGGCGGACGGGGAGGTGGGTCGGCCGGGACGGGAGTGTCGTGGTGCGGGCGGCGCGGCACCGGGAGGGTGGCCCGGGCCGGGCCCGCCTGCTCGCGTACCGGAGCCGGTCCGCCGGCCGGTGCGGGCCGGCGCGGCGACACGACCTGGCAGGCGGCCATCGCCGCGCCGGTCGCGGCGGTCAACTGCGAATCGGGCTGCACCTCCACGGGCACCGCGAGAGCCGCCCCGACCAGCTCGGCGACGAGCGGGATGCGGGCGGAGCCGCCGGCCAGCAGGACGGCGTCGAGCTGCGCGGGCGTCCGGTCGGCGCCGTGCACCGTCCGCAGCAGGAGGTCGACGGTGGCCTGCACCGTCGGGCGGATCATCTCCTCGAACTGCGCCCGGGTCACCGGAATCCGTGCCGGGCCGCCCGGCAGGCTCACCACCACGTCGGCCGTCAGGTCGACGGTCAGCTCGCGCTTGACCCGCGCGCACTCCGCCCGCAGGCCGCGCAGGGCGGCCTGGGTGCCCCGGCGCGCGCCGGCCGCCAACTCCCGGGCCAGCACCGTACGCACGTGCGTGGCAAGTGCCTCGTCGAAGTCGGCGCCGCCGATCGGGTCGAGACCCTGCGGGGTGCCGAAACCCTCGTACGTGCCGCGCGGGGTACGCCGCACCAGCGCCGCCTCGAAGCTGTTGCCGCCCAGCGCGTAGACCGCTGCCGTCGTACCTCCGAAACCGCGGGCCGCGTGGCTCTCCGCCACCGTCACCGTGCGGGGCAGCAGCGTGACGTGACGCAGGCCCAGGTCGGACAACGCTCGGTGCAGCAGATCCCGCCGGTACGGGCGCCAACCGGCCGGGTGACTGAGAACGATCGCCTCGGCCGGTGCCCCCTCCAGGGCGTGGACCCGATCCACCACCCACCCGGCCAGCTCCGCGGTGAGCGTCTGCGGCGCGCACGCCTCGCCGCCGAGCAGCAGGGGCACGTCGTCGCCGATCCGGCGGACGAAGTCCCTGGTGGTGCGGCTGCCGTCGTCGGTCGGCGGTTCCCCGACGCGCAGCGAGCCGTCCTCCGACAGGTACAGCACCGACGGTACGAGAGGCGAGTCGGCGCCGAGCCCGACGGGTTCCGGGCGCGTCCAGGTCGTGCCGTTACGCCGTGCGACGGCGGCGGCCGTGTTGGTGCTTCCGATGTCGATCCCCAGGACGTACCGCATCCGTCTCTTCTCTCCCCGTGAGGTGGCCGGTCGGTGGGCGCTCGCGCCGACGACCACCCCCGGCGAACCCCCGTGGGCTCCTACGTTCGTACCAGAGATCGCTCCCTGGTCGGGACCCTAATCTGGCCGGGACGGTTTCCCCCTGTCCCCCTAACGTACGAAGCGGTGGAGCCCCTAGTTCAGGGGGATCGGATGCGGGCCGAGCCCCGATGTCCGGAGGTGCCCCCGGTCGTAGCGTTCCTGTCGACGCAAGACGGTCGCTGACGCCACATCCGAGGAGAACCGGCACATGGACTCGCAACAGACCCTCCACGACTTCGTGCTCGACCTGCTGACCAACCCCGACGCGCGGTCGGCGTTCGACCTCGACCCGGAGGGCGCGCTGCACGCCGCGGGGCTCAGCGACATCACCGCCGCCGACGTGCAGGACGTCGTCCCACTCGTGGTCGACTACGCGCCGGGTCAGGGCCTCGCGCCGCTCGCTCCGGTCACCGGTCAGCTCGGCCTGGACCCGCTGGTGACCGACACCACCGACGTGGTCGGTCAGTTGCAGAGCGTGGCGCAGCAGATCAGCATCACCAGCTCGCCCAGCGGCCTGGACGTCAAGGCGGGCGTGCTGGGCGCCATCGCTGTCGACCCGAGCACCGTCGCGGCCGGGGTCACGGTGCTGCCGGGGATCGGCCTGGGCGTCGGCCCGAGCGGTCTGGACACCGACCTGACCGGCGTGAACGACGTGGCGCACACCCTCGACGCCGACGTGGTGCAGCCGGTCGACGGCATCGTCGACCCGGTCCTCGGCGATGTCACGGGCACCGTCGGCAACACCGGCGGTCTGCTGGACACCGGCGACCACGGCCTGCTCGGCGGCGACCTGACCGGCGGCGTTCTGTCCGGCACCCAGGGTCACCTCGGTGGTGTGGTCGGCTCGCTGGGTGTCGGCGACACCCTCGGCGGGCTGGGCCTGGGCGACGGCGGCGGCGCCGTCGGCGGCGTTCTCCCGCCCCTTGATGTTCCGTCCACTGTGGGCGGTGTGACGCACCAGGTGGAGGGTCTGCTCCCCGGCGTCACCGGCACTGTCGGTGACGTGACCGGCGGTGTCACCGACGGTGTGCTCGGCGACACGCACGACGGGGGGCCCGCCTCGTCGGACCACGGTCTGCTGGGCATCACCGGGGGCCTGCTCTGACGGGGTGTTCCACCTGGAGCGGGAGGCCGGACCGTCTCGGGCGGTCCGGCCTTCTCCAGTTCCCCAACCGGTCCCTCTTGATAATTGAGCCGAAATCCGCACACTTGGTGCGGTGATGGCGGGGATCTGGTTGGACGTTCTGGACGAGATCGCCCGTACGTGCAGCGCGCACGGGCGAGACGACCTGCTCGAAACGGTGCGGCAGAAGCGTGCCCAACTGCTGGACCCGAAACTGCGCGTCCTGGTCATCGGCGAGCCCAACCAGGGCAAGAGCCAGCTGATCAACGCGATCATCAACGCGCCCGCCTGCCCGGTCGGCGACGGGCGTACCACAGTCCTGCCGACAGTCGTGCAGCACGCCGAGGCCGCGTACGCCGCGGTGGCCCAGGGGCCACCCCCGGGTCGAGGCGCCGGTGGCGCCGCCGTCATCGCCGTCGAGCGGACCCCGGTGGCGCTCGACCAGGTCGCGGCGGGTGTGGCAGGCACCGTCGGGCGCCGGTCCGGAGGCGGTCCGGCGTACGTCGAGATCGGGGTGCCCCGCGCGCTGCTCGGCGCGGGACTGGTGCTCGTGGACACTCCGGGCGCCGACGAGGTCGCCGCCGTAGGCGGAGCGGGCCCGGTCGCCTCGCCCGGTCGCGCGGACACGGTGCTGCTGGTCTCCGACTCGACCCGGGAGCTATCGGTCACCGAACTGGACATGCTGCTGCACGTCATGCGCTCGCACCCGAACGTGGTGGTGGTGCAGAGCAAGACGGATCTTGTCGCGGACTGGCGAGCGGTGGCCGAGCGCAACCGCCAGCACCTGGCCGACGCCGGCATCCCCGCGCCGGTGATCCCGGTCTCGGCGACGCTGCGGCTGCGCGCGGCCACCGCCGACGACCGGGATCTCAACGCCGAGTCCGGCTTCCCCATGCTCATCGCGCGGCTGCGCCGGGACATGTCCGGCAAGGCCGACCAGTTGGCCCGTGGCGCGGTGCAGGCGGTGGCCCGGACGGTGGTGGAGCAGTTGGCGGCGCCGCTGCGCGCCGAGCTGGCGACCCGGGAGGCCGAGGAGCAGTCCGGGCCGATCTCCCGCCTGCACGCGGCGCAGCGTGAGGTCGACGAGCTGCGCCGCTGCTCCACCCGCTGGCAGAACACCCTGAACGACGAGGTCGCGGACCTGCTGTCCGACATCGAGTACGACCTGCGCGACCGGACCCGGCAGATCCTGCGCGGGGTGGACGACGCGTTCGACACGGCCGATCCGCTGGTCGCCTGGGACACCTTCCAGGACTGGCTGGAGCGCAGCCTGGTGGAGGCGGCGGAGGCGAACCACGAGTGGCTGATCCAGCGCTGCGACTGGATCGCCCGTCGGGTGGCCGCCAACTTCGCCAGGTACGGCTACGACGTGCTGCCGCCGTGGTCGATGACGATGCCCGACGACATCGGCGAGCGGCTGCCGGAGCTGGAGCGGCCCAAGATCGACCGGTTCACCACGGGGCAGAAACTGTTCACCGGTATGAAGGGCTCGTACGGCGGGATGCTGATGTTCGGTCTGGCGACGACGCTTGCCGGAATGCCGATGATCAACCCGGTCTCGGTGGGGATCGGCGCGCTGTTCGGCGGCAAGAGCATCCGCGACGAGAGCAAGCAGTTGCTGCGTCGTCGGCAGGCGACGGTGAAGACGGCCATCCAGCGGCACGTGGACGACGTCTTCGTCCGCGTCATCAGGGACTGCCGCGACGCCGTACGCCAGGTGCAGCGGATGCTGCGGGATCACTTCACGGGGCTCACCGAGGAGCTTCAGGAGGCAATCGTGCAGTCGTTCCGCAGCGCCAAGCAGGAGGCCGACACCGACGCGGCCCAGCGTGAGCAGCGCCAGCGCGAGATCCGGTTGAGGATGACCCGGTTGGCAGCCGTCTACGAGCAGGCCCAGCAGCTCAGCGGCGCCCGTGCCACCCCGGGGCTGTTGGAGCCTCGGGCGTGACCGTCGGCGTACGCCTGGACGAGGCGGCGTGGGGGTTGCTGCACCAGGCGCTCGACCTCTACCGGGCCAATCCGCGGGCCGTCGGGCAGTTGCGGCACCAGGTGGCCCGGCTGGAGGAGCCGCTGCGGATCGCGGTCGCCGGCCCCTGGCGTTCGGGCAAGTCGACGGTGCTGAACGCGCTGATGGGTGAGGAGGTCGCGCCTGTCGAGGGAGCCGACGGCGCCTTCACCTGGTACGAGGACGCCCCCGCGCCGCGCGCCACCGCGTACCCGGCCGGTCAGCCCCCGCAGGAGTTGACAGTGGTCAAGTCGGCGACCGGGATGCGTGTGGATCTGGGCTGGGGCGCGGGGGAGGTGCGTGACGTCGTGGTGCGGTGGCCGACGCGGGCGCTGCGGCAGATCACGTTGATCGACACCCCGGCCCTGAGCGGCGCCGGTGAGCGGGGCCACGTGTCGGTGATGGACCGGGTGCTGCGCGACGCGGACGCGGTGCTGTTCCTGACCCGCGACGGTCGCGACAGTGATCTGCGGGTGCTGGAGTCCGGCCGGGAGAGCGCCGTCGGCCAGGCCGCCCCGGTGAACGTGATCATGGTGTTGTCCCGGGCGGACGAGACCGGCGGTGGCCGGATCGACGGGCTGCTCACCGCCCGCCAGTTGGCGCGACGGCACTACCGCGATCCCCGGGTGGGCGCGCTGGCCGTGAACGTGGTGGCGTGCAGCGGGTCGATCGGACTGGCCGGCCGGATGCTCGGCGAGTCGGACTTCGCGGCCCTCGCGACGCTGGCCGGGGTCCCCCGCGCGGAGTTGGACACCCACCTGCTCTCCGCCGACCGCTTTCTCCGTGGCGACCTGCCGGTACGCGTGGACCCGGACCTGCGGACGGCCCTGCTGGACCGTTTCGGTCTCTTCGGGATCCGGTTGGCGACCACCCTGGTCCGTTCCGGGTTCGACACGCGGGTGAAGCTCTCCGCCGAACTCATCCGCCGCAGCGGCCTCACCGAGCTGCGCGAGGCGGTGACCCGCTGCTTCATCGACCGCCGCGACACGCTCAAGGCGCGGTCGGCACTGGCCGCCGTGGAGGCCCTGCTCCGGGCCGAGCCGGTCCGGGGCTCCGCCGAGCTGGTCGCCACGATCGAGCAGATCCTCGCCGGCGCCCACGAGTTCCGGGAGTTGCGCCTGCTGGTGGCGCTGCGGCACACCCGGCTCGGGTTCGACGCCGAGTTGGCCGCGGAGGCGCAGCGGCTGATCGGTGGCGACGGGGTGGGGCTCGCCGCCCGTCTCGGTGTCGAGCACGAGGCGACCGTGCAGCGGCTCTGGGAGGTGGCCGCCGACGCGCAGTGGCGGTGGCGGGACCGGGCGGAGGACCCGGCGCTGCCGCTGGCCCAGCGCCGTGGTGCGGAGGTGGTCGTGCGTAGCTGCGAGGGGATGCTCGCGGAGCTGGCCGCCGGTGGGCGCTGAGGTGCGCTGACGGTGGAACCCGTCACTGCGGGTGGCCTCCTTTATACCCCCTGGGGTATCGTTCGGCGCAGGAGGTGGCGAGCGTGAAGCTTCGACCCGAGATGACAGGCGAGGCGCTGACCCGGCTCAAGCGGGCCCGTGGGCAGCTGAACGCGGTGATCGAGATGATGGAGGAGGGTCAGGACTGCCGGGAGGCGCTGACCCAGCTCGCCGCCGTGTCGAAGGCCATCGACAGGGCCGGCTACAAGATCATCGCTTCGGGGATGCGGCACTGCGCCAACGCGCGCGATCGGGGCGATCAGCCCGAGATGACCGAAGAGGAGCTGGAGAAGCTGTTCCTCGCCCTGGCCTGAGAGGCCGGGTCCGAGGAGCCCTCTGGCGGGTGACCGCCTGCCCGCGCCGCGTGATCCCGGTGTGGGCGGGTAGGCGTCGTGCACCCGGAGACGTCTGCCTTCCCTATACCCCCGGGGGTATTCGAGCCTGAAGAAGGAGTACGCACATGACAGTCCAGGTGTCCGTCATCGCGACCTCGTCACTCGGTGACCGCAGCTACCTGGCCACCGACGGCCAGCGGGCAGTGGTCGTCGACCCGCAGCGCGACGTCGACCGGGTGCTGGCGCTGGCCGGCAGGCTCGGGGTACGCGTCACGCACGTGCTCGAGACGCACCTGCACAACGACTACGTCTCCGGCGGGCTGGACCTCGCCCGGCTCACCGGCGCCGAGTACCTGGTGTGCGCCGACGACGAGGTGGCCTTCGACCGCCGGCCGGTGGCCGACGGGGACGTCGTCACCGTGTCCAAGACGCTGCGGATCCGCGTCGCCTCCACACCCGGACACACCTTCCACCACCTGTCGTACGTCCTCGACGACGCCACCGGCGGCGGGTGGTCACCGGTCGGCGTGTTCACCGGAGGGTCGCTGCTGTTCGGCACCACCGGCCGCACCGACCTGCTGGGCCAGCAGCACGCCCACACCCTCGCCCACCACCAGTACGCATCCGCCCGGCGCCTGGCCGACCTGCTGCCCGACGGCGCGCAGGTCTGGCCCACCCACGGCTTCGGAAGCTTCTGCTCCGCCAGCCAGGCCGATGCCCCCGAGTCGACCATCGGTCGGGAGAAGCAGGCCAACCCGGTGCTGCGGCTTGCCGCCGACGAATTCGTCACCGACACCCTCGCCGGGCTCGACGCCTACCCGGCGTACTACGCCCACATGGGCGTCGCCAACGCGGCCGGCCCGGCACCTGTCGACCTCAGCCCCGTGGCGCGCGCCGACGCCGCCGAGCTGCGGCAGCGGATCGACGCGGGGGAGTGGGTGGTCGACCTGCGGCACCGCAGGGCGTACGCCGCGTCGCACCTCGCCGGAACCGTCAGCCTGGGCCTCGACGGACCGATGTCGACCTGGCTCGGCTGGCTGATCGACTGGGGAGTCCCGGTCACCCTGCTCGCCGAGACACCCGAGCAGGTCGCCGACGCCCAGCGCGAGCTCGTCCGGATCGGCATCGACAGGCCCGCCGCACGCGCCACAGGCGCACCGGACGAGTGGGCCACCAGCCGGGACGACCTGCGTGAGCTGACAGTCGCCGACTTCGACGCGCTGGCCGCCGCCCAGACCGGGAACACCCCGGCCGGGCTGCCCGACCCGCAGGTCGTCCTCGACGTGCGGATGACGAACGAGTGGAGGGCGGGCCATGTGGCCGACGCCGTCCACATCCCGCTGCCCGACCTGCCCGGACGCCTGGCCGAGGTGCCCGCCGGGACGGTCTGGGTGCACTGCGGCTCCGGATACCGGGCCGCGGCCGCCGCGTCCCTGCTGGCCAACGCCGGACGCGACGTCGTCCTGATCGACGACATGTTCGGCCGGGCCGAGCAGGCCGGCGTCGCCATGACCACGAATTCCTGAACCGAACGAGGAGACATGAACCCGTCCCACCCGAACAGCCTTGACGCGACCGCCCTGCGCGACCTTCTCGACTCGGGCGATGCGCCCCGGGTGCTTGACGTGCGTACGCCTGCGGAGTTCGAGTCCGCGCACATCCCCGGCTCCTACAACGTCCCCCTCGACCTGCTCCGGGAGCACCGTGACGAGCTGCGCCGGCACCTCGACGAGGACGTGGTGCTGGTCTGCCGCTCCGGGGCCCGGGCCGCTCAGGCCGGACAGGCGCTCGCCCAGGCCGGTCTGCCGAACCTGAAGGTCCTCACCGGCGGCATCCTCGCCTGGCAGGCCACGAACGCGCCCGTCAACCTGGGTCGGGCCCGCTGGGACCTGGAACGTCAGGTACGCCTCGTCGCCGGCTCCATCGTGCTGCTCAGCGTCCTCGCCTCGGTGGTGCTGCCGGGCGCCAAGTGGGTGGCCGCGTTCGTCGGCGCCGGCCTGACCTTCGCCGCGATCAGTAACACCTGCGCGATGGGCATGCTGCTGAGCAAGCTGCCCTACAACAGGGGTGCGCGCTGCGACCTGGACACCGTCGTCGATCACCTGCGCGACCGGAGTCCGGCCGCGAGCAGGTCGTGACCTCCCTGGTCCTGACCCTCGCGCTGGCAGTGGTCATCGGCGTCAGTCTGGGCCTGCTCGGCGGCGGCGGATCCATCCTCGCCGTGCCGCTGCTGATCTACGTCACCGGCCTGCCGGTCGACGAGGCCATCGCCACCTCGCTGTTCGTCGTCGGCGTCACGAGCGCGGTGGCCCTGGTGCCGTACGCGTGGGCCCGGCGGGTCCGTTGGCGTACCGTCCTGCTCCTCGGCCTGGCGGGGATGGCCGGCGCGTACGGTGGTGGGCGCCTCGCGGCGGTCGTTCCGGGCGCGGTGCTGGTGGTCCTGTTCGCGCTGATGATGCTCGCCACCGCCGTCGGCATGATCCGTGGTCGCCCCGCCGGTGACGGCGAGCCCGGCGACGGCGCCGGACGAGGGCTGGCGCCGTCGCGGGCAGTTGCCGTCGGCGCGGCGGTCGGGGTCGTCGCCGGTCTCGTCGGCGCGGGCGGCGGGTTCCTCGTCGTGCCCGCGCTGACTCTGCTCGGCGGTCTGCCGATGGCCGTGGCGGTCGGCACCTCCCTGGCGGTCATCGCGATGCAGAGCCTGGCCGGGTTCGCCGGTCACCTCGCCGCCGTGGCGGTCGACTGGACGCTCACCGCCGCAATCACCGCCGCCGCGGTCGCCGGCAGCCTGGTGGGGAGCCGGCTCTCCCGCCGCGTCCCGGAGCGTCGCCTGCGTCCGGCTTTCGGCTGGTTCGTCCTGGCGGTGGGCGTTCTCGTCCTGGGCCAGCAGGTGACCGCCCTGGCGGCGTAGGACGCTCAGGATCGCGCGAGCGCGCCGGTCTCCCGGCGGTTGACGTGGGCGACGGCGTCGTCGCGGCTGTCGAAGACCGGAAACAGGCCGTCCAGGCGCATGGTGTGCAGGACGGTCCGGATGAAGCGGGACGGCGCGGCGAGGCAGAGCGTTACACCACGGTCGCGGGCGTCGCGGTGGGCGCGGACGAGCAGACCGAGACCCGTCGAGTCGATGACGTGGACCTGACTCAGATCGACGACCACGTGCCCGCCCATCTCCGCCGCGTGCCGTAGGGCGGCACGGAGGGTGTCACAGGTGTCCAGGTCGAGATCCCCGGTGGCGGCGACGACAGTGACGTCGTCGAGGTGGTCGATGCCGAGGATCCCACCCGGGCCGTGATCGTCGCAGGGCGCGTACCCGCCACCGGCCGGCGGGAGCAGGCTGCAGTGGGGGCACCGGTGCGGTCCGGTGGCGAACGCCGAGCCACTCCAGCCCTGCTCCGACACGAGCGTCCAGACGACCTCGGCGTCCGGCAGCACACACGCGGTGGCGGTGACGCTGTCGCCGCACGTGTCGCAGATCAGTGTCATCAGGTGGTCGTCCGGGACGACTGTCATCCTGCTGGTCCTTCCTACCTTCGGGTCCGGACGGGCGGTGTGGTGGATCGGTGCCGGCCCGACGTCACCACGACGAGCACCACTGCGACGCCGGCGGCGCAGACCTGGACGAGCGCCTCGCCGAAGCTGAGACGGCCGGCGTCACCCGCGAGCCGGACGGTGAGGCTGCCGAGCAGCGCGGCCACGACGCCGACGGCGGCGGTGACCCATCGCGGAACGGGTTGCCGGTCCGGAATCACCAGCCGGCCGAGCGCACCCACGGCGAGGCCGACGGCCAGCGCGCTGAGCAGAGCGCCGACGGTCACGGCTCGCCCCGGTCGACGGTGTCCGCCGGAGGGCGCGCGCGGACGGTCACGGTCGCCCGGCCGTACGCGCCTCTCGGCCGGGCCCGGGTCGACGCGCGCGCCGCCGGCCGGGGCTGCGGGCGGTCGGTGACGATCGACAGGACCCGGTCCAGGTGGGTGATCTGCAGGATGCGCCGGATGCGCGGGTTGGGGTTGGCGAGGGTGAGGACGGCGTCGACGCGGCTCAACCGCCGGTGCAGGTCGAGGAGCAGCCCGACGGCGGCGGCGTCGATGTGCCGGCACGCGGACAGGTCGACCACGACCTGCCCGGGGCGCAGGGCCAGCAGCCTGTCGAAGACCGTGCCGGCCTCCGGCAGGCAGGCCAGATCCAGCTCGGTGACCGATACCTCGACAAGCGGCAGGGTGCACCGCGCGGACGTCAGTGGCCCGGTCATCTGTCGTACCCCCTCGCCTCGCGCACCTCGGCTCAGCCACCACCGTGCCGCGCGGGCTTGGCGGTCTCCGCGCGGATCTATGACAGTTGCGTGACAAATCCGCCGTCCGACGGTCACGGTTGGTCGCTCGGCGGACGGCCGGTAATGATTTCCGGCATGACGGCCGTACTGCTGATCGAGGACGACGACCGCATCCGCCGGGCGCTGCTGCTCGCTCTGGAGGACGAGGGGTACGACGTCCTCGGCGCCGCCACCGCCGAGGAGGGCCTGCGCGTCCAGCGCCGCGACCGGGCCGACTACGTGCTGGTGGACCTGATGCTGCCCGGCCTCGACGGCTTCGAGTGCATCCGGCAGCTGCGGCGCGACGACGACGTGCCGATCGTTGTGGTCAGCGCCCGTGACGACACCCACGACATCGTCGCCGCGCTGGAGGCGGGCGCGGACGACTACGTCGTCAAGCCGGTGGCGATCAAGGAGCTGACGGCCCGGCTGCGCGCGCTGCGTCGCCGCGCCCGCACCGTCGCCGCGCCTGACGTCGTCCCGGTCCTCGCGTTCGGCGAGCTGGAGATCAGCCCCGACGCGGGGGAGGTACGCAGGGTCGGCCAGCCGGTCCCGGTCACCCGCACCGAGTTCCGCTTGCTGTGCGAGCTGGCCGAACACGCCGGTCGGGTGCTGTCCCGCCAGCAGTTGCTGCAACGGGTCTGGGGTTACGACAGCGGCGACGAACGCCTCGTCGACGTGCACGTCGGGCGGCTGCGGCAGAAGATCGAACCGGATCCGGCGAACCCGCGGCACCTGGTCACCCTGCGGGGCCTGGGCTACAAGTTGCAGCGATGAGACGTCTCGGACTGCGGACCCGGGTCACCGCCGCGTTCGCCGTCGGCGCGCTCCTGCTCGCCGCGTCGATGGCCCTGGTCTCCTACGAGCTGACCCGCCGGAGCCTGATGGACGAGCGGGAACGCACCGCGCTGCGCGCCGCCTACTTCGACGCCGCCGTCGTACGGGCCGGGCTCGACACCGACACTCCCGACGTGGTGGAGGTGCTCCGTTCGCTGGACACCGGCGGCAGCCGGCGGCCGGTGCTGCACCTCAACGGCGAGTGGTACGCGCGCGCCGCCGACCCGGGCACCACCGCCGCGATACCCGCCGACCTGCGCCGGATCGTCACCGCCGGCGATCCGGCGGTGCAGCGCGTCCGCATCGACGGCCAGCCGGCCCTGGTGGTGGGGGTGCCGCTGTCCGCGACAGCCACCTACTTCGAGGTCAACTCGCTGCGGGAGCTGGAGCAGACGTTCCAGGTCCTCGCGTTGGCGCTGACCACCGTCGCGATCATGGTCGCCGGGTCCGGCGCGGCGCTCGGCTGGTACGCCACCCGGCACGGGCTTCGCCCGCTCACGGCGGTCGCCGACGCCGCCGAGAAAATCGCCGCCGGTGACTTCACGGCCCGCCTCGACCCCGCCACCGACCCCGACCTGACCCGCCTCTCCTCGTCGTTCAACCAGATGGTCGACCAGTTGGCGCACCGCATCGAGCGGGACCGCCGCTTCGCCGCCGACGTCAGTCACGAACTGCGGTCGCCCCTGCAGACCCTCGCGGCGGCGGCAAGCGTCCTGGCCCGCCGCCGGGAGCACCAGGACGAGCGCACGGCCGTCGCCGCCGGGCTCGTCGCCGACGAAATCGACAGATTCCAACAGCTCGTGAACGATTTGATCGACCTGGCCCGCAGCGACCAGCCCGCGCACCGCGCCCCGGTCGACGTCACGGCGCTGGCCCGGGACGCCTGCCAGGCCCACGACCTGCCGGCGGGCCTCGTCCGACTCGCACCGGAGACGGCGCAGGTGTGGCACGTGGAGCGTCGCCGTATCGCGCAGATCCTGGCCAACCTGCTCGACAACGCCGTCACCCACGGCGGCGGCGCCGCAGCCGTGCGGCTGGACCGGGACGGCGACGCCGGGGTCATCGAGGTGGACGACGAGGGCCCCGGCGTACCTGTCGAGGACCGTACGGCGATCTTCGGTCGCTTCGTACGCGGACGTGCCGCCCACACGCGCGGCGCGGGCGACGGCACCGGGCTCGGGCTCGCGCTTGTCGCCCAGCACGCGGCGGCCCACGGCGGACACGTCAGCGTCACCGACCGCCCCGGCGGAGGCGCCCGCTTCCGCGTCACGCTGCCGGGGAGCCTGTCGTGACCGGCCGCCGGCTCACCGCGTTGGCGCTCGTCGCGCTGCTGTCGGGCTGCGGTGTGCCCACCGACGCCGCGCCGCGGACGGTCCAGCCTCCGCCGGGTCCGTTCCCCGCCCCCGTCCCCACCGACGCGACAGTCCCGGCGGGGCGGTTCGACGAAACGGTCTGCCTCGTGCGCGACAACCACATCGTCCCGGTTCTGCGGCGGGTCCACCGCCCGTCCGGGGCCGACGAGCAACTCCGGCACCTGCTGGCCGGACCCACCGCTGGCGAACGCGACGACGACCTGGCCAGCGCCCTGCCGGGTGCCGTCAACGCCGCCGGGGTGAGGGTGACAGGTACGCAGGCCCACGTCGTCGTGGACGAACCCGGCACCGACGCCGGACGCAGTGACGAGGTCCTCGCCTTCGGGCAGATCGTCTGCACCCTGACCGGCCGCGACGACGTCACGACAGTGGTGTTCCTGCGCGACGGCCGGCCGCTCGGTGTGCCCCGGGCCGACGGTTCCCTGTCGACCCGTCCGCTCACCCGCGCCGACTACGCGCCGTTGATCAGAGCGTCCTAGCGGCGCAACTCGGCGAGCAGCTTCTCCACCCGCGTGCGGATCTCGTCGCGGATCGGGCGTACCGACTCCACGCTCTTACCGGCGGGGTTGACGGTCTCGGCCGGCGCGGAGCCGGCCGAGCGGACCTCGACGGTGTCGCCGGCGAGCTGGCGCAGCCAGCCGGCGGCCATCTGGCCGATCCAGACCGGCAGCAGGCGGTCGAGTCGGGAAAGGCGGCGGACAACCGCGCTGTCGGCGCTGGCGGCCCGGGGAATCGACGCGGTGTTCACCGGCCCTGCGGGACCGTGAGCAGGGCGGCGAGCTGGCGCAGGATCGCCGGGCGGGCGCGGTAGTAGACCCAGGTGCCCCGGCGCTCGGCGTCGACGAGCCCCGCCGCGCGCAGGGTCCGCAGGTGGTGCGAGATGGTGGGGCCGGTGAGGTCGAAGGCGGGGGTGAGGTCGCAAACACAGATCTCCCCGCCCTCGGCGGAGGCGATCATCGACATCAGCTGAAGGCGGACCGGGTCGCCGAGGGCCTTGAACGCGGGGGAGAGCGCGGCGGCGGCCTCGGTCGGTAGGCGCCGTTCGGCCAGGGGCGGGCAGCAGGACACGTCGACGGCCGCTTGTTTCGACATGCGTCTAGGTTGACAGCTATCTAATCAGCGTGCAACTCTCTGATTCGACAGACGTCGAGACAGTGTCTCAGGTAGCCGCACCCAGAACGGAGCCTCGCCGATGCCCGACCTCACCGTACGTCCGATGAGCGTCCGCGACGCCGACCGCGTCCTTGCCATCTACCAGACCGGACTCGACGGTGGTGACGCGAGCTTCGAGGTCGTGGCACCGACCTGGGCGGCCTTCGACGCCAGCCGCCTGCCCGCGCACCGATTCGTGGCAGTCGACGGCGAGACCATCCTCGGCTGGGTCGCCGTCTCGCCGACGTCGACCCGTCAGGTCTACGCCGGAGTGGTCGAGCACTCCGTCTACGTCGACCCGGCAGCCCGGGGACGCGGAGTCGGCCGACTGCTGCTCGACACCCTGATCACCTCGACCGAAGCCGCGGGCATCTGGACGATCCAGTCCGGGATCTTCCCGGAGAACGCCGCCAGCCTCGCCCTGCACCAACGGGCCGGGTTCCGCGTCATCGGGGTCCGCGAGCGGGTCGGCCGCCACCACGACCGCTGGCGCGACGTCGTCCTGCTGGAGCGGCGCAGCCCCACCATCACCTGACAAGGAGTCACCCGATGAACGCCCTGGACAGCCTTCCCGTCGTGGTCGTCGGCGCCGGTCCGACCGGTCTGGCCGCCGCCGCCCACCTGCACGAACGCGGTCTGCCCTTCGTCGTCCTGGAGGCCGGCGACACGTCCGGCGCCGCCGTACGGCAGTGGGGGCACGTGCGGGTCTTCTCACCCTGGCGCTACAACGTCGACCCGGCCGCCCGCCGACTCCTCGACGAGGCCGGTTGGGTCGCCCCCGACCCGGAGGCCCTGCCCACCGGCGCGGAGCTGGTCGGCGACTACCTCCAACCGCTCGCCGAGCTGCCCCAGCTCAAGCCGCACGTCCGCTGCGGCGCCCGGGTCGGGGCGATCAGCCGCCTCGGCCTGGACCGGCTGCGCACCGCCGGACGCGACCGCACGCCGTTCCTGGTCCGCCTCACCGACGGCACCGAGCTGCTGGCCCGCGCCGTCATCGACGCCTCCGGGACCTGGGACACCCCAAACGTCCTCGGCGCGTCAGGCCTGCCCGCCCGGGGTGAGGCCGACGTCGCCGCGTACCTCGAGCACGCGCTGCCGGACGTCCTGGGCGCCGATCGGGACCGCTTCGCCGGCCGGCACACACTCGTCGTCGGCGCCGGCCACTCCGCGGCGAACACCCTGCTGTCCCTGGCGGAGCTGGCCGCCGCCACGCCCGGTACCGAGGTGACCTGGGCGATCCGCACCACCTCGCCCGCGCGGACGTACGGCGGCGGGGACGCCGACGCCCTGCCGGCGCGCGGGGCGCTCGGATCGCGGCTGCGCCACCATGTCGACGCCGACCGGATCCGCCTGCTCACCGGTTTCTCGGTGCACGCCCTCACCCCTGCCGACGGCCGGGTGGTCGTTGTGGTGCGGCATGCCGACGGTGGCGAGGAGGCGGTGACCGTCGACCGTATCGTCGCCGCCACAGGCTTTCGCCCCGACCACTCCATCGCCTCGGAACTGCGCCTGGATCTGGACCCGGTCCTGGGCGCCACCCGCGCCCTGGCGCCGCTGATCGACCCGAACGAGCATTCCTGCGGCACGGTCCCTCCGCACGGCGTCGACGAACTCGCCCACCCGGAGAGGGGCTACTACGCGGTCGGCATGAAGTCCTACGGTCGGGCGCCGACGTTCCTCATGGCCACCGGCTACGAGCAGGTCCGCTCCGTCGTCGCGGCCCTCGCCGGGGACTGGGCCGCCGCCCGCGACGTCCAGCTCGACCTGCCCGAGACCGGCGTGTGCACCAGCAACGCCGCCGACGCGGCGTCCGGCGACGGCTGCTGCGCGCCGGCGGCGGAGCCCGAGCCGGCCGGCCGCGGCCTGGCCACCGGCGTCTCCGGTGGCCTCCGGTCCGCGCCGCTCAGGCTCGTCGCGCTCGACGCGGGTCAGAGCGGCGGCTGCTGCGCCAGCTGACGTCCGTCCCGGGCGGCACGGTCACCGTCGGCTGGCGCACGCCACACAGGTACGCGCCGACGGGCGGGCGGCCAGCCGTTCGGCGGGGATGGGGCGGGAGCACCGTTCGCACACGCCGTAGTTGCCCGCGTCGACCCGGCTCAGTGCCACGTCCAGTTCCGTCAGGCGTCGACGTGTCGCGTCCAGGACGGCGGTGAGCTGGGCCCGTTCGAACGCGATCGTGCTGCCCTCGGGGTCGTGCTCGTCGTCGGCGTTCGACGACCGGGACGCCTCGAAGAGGCTCCGCAGGTCGCCCTCCAGCGCGGTGGCCTGGCTGGCCGTCTCGTCGCGGCGACGGAGCAGGTCCGCACGGATCGCGCTGGATTCGCTGTTCATGGTGGTTCAACGGTACGCCGGACGACCGGGACCCCGTGCGCGCTCACCCTCGGGAGCGGAGGTCCTCGCGATGGGGGCGGCCGTGCCCGTCCGCACGGTCGATCCGCAGTTCCCGTTCCAACTCGGCGATGACCGCCCGTAGGTCGTCCAGCCGTTGGGTGAGCGCGATGCGGTCCACCTCGTCGGGGACGCCGTCGCCGTCCTCGTCGTAGCCGGGGGCCAACCGCTCGGTCATCTCCAACCGGCGTGCCTCCTCCATCGAGTTGACGATGACCGCGATGAGGATGTTGAGGAGCAGGTTGACCGTGATGATCACGTAGCTGACGTAGTAGAGCAGCGTCCACGGCGACATGGCCAGTCCCTGCTCGATGAGGTCGGGCAGGGTCTCCAGCGACAGCAGCACGAACAGCGTCAGCAGCGACCGGCCGATGTCGCCGTACTCGTCGGGATAGCGGTCGCCGAAGATCAGCCAGCCGGCCATCCCGTACACGTAGAGCGTCACCACGGCCAGGGCGAGGAATCCGGCGACGCCCGGCAGGCTGCGCCACAGGGCGGACACGATGGTCCGCAGGCCCGGCGAGAACCGCACCAGCCGCACCATCCGGGCGACCCGGACCACGCGCAGCAGCGCCGAGTCACCGTGCAGGCCCGGAACGAAGATGGCCGCGATCACGAGGAAGTCGAAGACGTTCCAGCCATGCCGGAAGAAGTCCTGCGGACGGCGGCCGTAGGCCGCCAGCCGGATGGCGATCTCCAGGACGAAGACCGCGCGGAAGAGCCATTCCAGCCCGTGCAGCGCCGCGTTCGCGGGGATCAGACCGTCGTACGTCTCCAGGCCGAGAACGACGCCGTTGGCGAGGATGGCGACGACGATGACGATCTCGAAGGGGCGTGACCGGGCGAGCCGCGCGCAGGCGTCGGCCAGCGCGGGCCGGCGGTGCGGGGGCATGGCGAGCAGCCTATCCAAGATCAAGCTCGCCCGGCGAGCGCGCGACCGCTCAGGAATGGCCTGCCGGGTCCGGCGTGACGGGTGCGGCGAAGAAGTCGACGAGCGGTTCGACGATCCTCGGGTGTGCGCGGTTGATGGCGTCGTGGCCGCTGCGGGGGATTGTCAGCGCCCGTGCGCGCGGCAGTGCGCGGGCCAACGCCTCGTTCGTGTCGACGTAGTAGGGCGGGCCGTCGGCGCCGCAGGCCAGCAGCACCTCCGCGGTCACCCCGGCCCACCGCGTGGCGGGCCCGTCGTGCGCCAGGATCAGGGCCGTCTCGTCCAGCGTCATCGGCAGCAGATCGCCCATCATGCGGCCGATCGGGGTCCGCAGGAAAGCGCGGATGATCGCCACCCGGACGGCGAGCGGAAGCCTCGCCGCCGCCATCTGCGGGTTGATTCCGGCGGTCGTGATGGCGAGACCCCTGGCGATGTCCCCATCGCGTGCCGCCGCGCGGGCCGCCTCGAGCCACGCGAAGGGCATGCCGCCGTCGACGGAGATGGCGGCGTCGTAGAGGGCGAGCCGGTCGATCGGCAGATGACGCGCGCCCTCGAGTGCGATGAACCCGCCGGCACTGTGGCCGATGACGTTTCTGGCTCCGGTGTATTCCAGCACCGTGGCGAGGTCGTCGATCTCCTGGCCGACCGTGTAGGGCTCGGATCTGGGCGGCGCGTCGGCCCGTCCCCGCCGGTTGTAGAGGTGCACGGTGAACCCGTCGGCGAGGGCGGCGGTCAGCCGGCGGTAGACGTCGATGGTGACGCCGCCGCCGTGTACGACGACGATCCCCGGGCCGTCGCCCGTGGAGTGCAACGCCACGGTCTGCCCGTCGCGCGCCCTGATCCGCTCCGTCATCGGTCCGCCTCTCCGTGTCAGCAAACTGCGAACGCCGTTTGCAGTTTACAGTGGATCGGTGACCGACGCACCCAGGAAATCCGGCGACCCAGCCGCCGACGGTCGGCAGTCGGTCTGGGCCCGGCCCGAGCGGGGCAGCCGTGGACCGGCGCCGGCCCACAGTCGGGACGCCATCGTCGTGGCGGCCATCGCCCTGGCCGACGCCGAAGGGCTCGCCGCGGTGTCGATGCGTGCCGTTGCCACCGCACTCGGCACCGGTGCGGGATCGCTCTACCGCTACCTGTCGTCCCGTGACGATCTGCTGGACCTGATGACCGACCGCGTCGTGGGGGAGATGCGGCCGTACCCGCCGGATCGGGGCGACTGGCTGGACACGATGATGCTGCTGGCCCGTCGGCAGTTGGCACTGCACCGCGCCCACCCGTGGCTGCTGGACGTGATCCATCGCGGCTCCGGTGTCGGCCCCGAGGGCCTGGCCTGGTTCGACAACTGCATCCGGGTCCTGGAGCCGGTGCCCTGTGCCGTCTCGGCCAAGTTCGAGGCGATCGCCATGATGACCGGCGTGGTGACCCTGTTCGCCCGTAGCGAGGCCGCCTCCGGGGCGGTCGGTTTCGCGGGCGTCGACCTCGCGGCGTACCCGCATCTGGTCGCGGCGCTCCGCCAACCCTCCGCGCCGCCGCCCCCGGAGGACCTCTTCGAGCGGACGCTCCGCAGCGTGCTGAGTGGCCTGCTCACCGACCCGGCATGACGTCGGACGGCGACGCGGGGGGCTGTGCCGCCGTGGAGGTCGGCTACCTCGGCGTCGCCGCCGGTCAGCCCCGGGCGGCCCGGATGGCGTCGCGCAGCGGGGTGTTCGGCCGGCCGATCAGCCGGCTGAGGTCGTCGCTGTCGGTCGCCAGCTCGCCGAGGGCGATCGAGTGGTCGAGCGCGGCGACGAAGCCGGCGGTGCCGGCGTCCAGTCCGACACTCTGCAGGGTCGCGGCCAGGTCGCTGGCCGACATGTCCCGGTGTACGACGGTGGTGCCGGTGACCTCGGTGACGGCCTCGGCCAGTTCGTCGAAGGTGAACGCGGTGCCGCCCAGTTCGTAGACGGCGTTGCCGTCCTCGTCGCGGGTCAGCGCGGCGGCTGCGGCGGCCGCGTAGTCGGCCCGGGTCGCGGCGGAGACGCTGCCGCCGCCGGTGGCGCCCAGGATGGCGCCGGTCTGGAGGTACTGCGGTAGCTGATCGGTGTAGTTCTCGGTGTACCAGCTGTTGCGCAGCACCGTGTACGGCAGGCCCGACGCGGCGAGGACCGCCTCGGTGGCCTTGTGCTCGGCCGCGAGGGGGTTCGTGGTGGTGTCGGCCTTGAGGATGCTGGTGTAGACGACGCGCTCGACCCCGGCGAGCCTGGCGGCGTCGATGACCGCGGTGTGCTGGGCGACCCGCTGCCCTGGGGTGTCACCGGAGATCAGCAGCACTCGGCGTACGCCGGCCACGGCCCCGGGCAGCGTCGACGGGTCGTCGTAGTCGGCCTGTCGGATCTCGACCCCGCGCGCGGCCAGGTCGGCGGCCTTCTCCGGGCTGCGGACGACGGCGGCGATCTCGGTGGCGGGCACACCTGTGTCGAGCAGGCGCTCGATGACCAGGCGGCCCAGCCGGCCGGTGGCGCCGGTGACGGCGTAGGTGGGCATGGAAACCTCCGAAGCGATCGTGGCAATCTGGAAGCACTTACGAATCTACAGCACAGGCTGAACCGTAAGCGTCGGGTAGGCTGGCGAGGTGAACGACAAGCCGGCCCACGACCCGGCGGGGCCTACCCAGGAACTCGTCAGCGATGTCTTCGCGCGGGGCTGCACCTCGCGTGCCGCCTTCGAGGACGTGACCTCGAAGTGGGCCTCGCTCGCGCTGCTCGCCCTCGGCGAGGGCCGGTACCGGTTCAACGCGCTGCGGCGGCGCATCGACGGGGTCAGCGAACGGATGCTCTCGCAGACTCTGCAGACGCTCGAACGCGACGGCATGCTCACCCGCGAGGTGCTCACCGCGATCCCGCCGCGCGTCGAATACTCACTGACGCCCCTCGGCGCCCGCGTCGCCGAGCAGTTGCGCGGTCTCGCGGACCTGCTGGAGGCCTCGGTGCCCGAGTTGCAGACGGCCCGCGAGCGCGAGCGGGCCTAACGCACGCCAGCCCGCTCCCGTCGCACCACCGGCCCCGGCCGCCGGGTGCGCTGGATCAGCACGACGCACGCCAGCACCACCACCGCCGCCGCGATCGAGGCGGGGGTGACGTTCTCGCCGAGCAGCAGCGCCGACCACCCGAGGGTGAGTACCGGCTGCGCGAGCTGGACCTGACCGACCTGCGCGATGCCGCCCCGGGCCAGCCCCGCGTACCAGGCGAAGAAACCCAGGAACATCGAGACGACAGTGAGGTAGCCGAACGCCGACCAGCCGACGGTGTCGGCGTGCGGCCGGTCGGCCAGCGCGGCGACGACAGTAACGGGCACGGTGACGGGCAACGACAGCAGCAGCGCCCAGCAGATCGTCCGGGCGCCGCCCAGATCGCGGGCCAGCGCGCCGCCCTCGGCGTAGCCCAGGCCGCAGAGCACGATCGCCGCGAGCAGGAACACGTCGGGCAGGGTGATCGTGCCGCGTACCGCGCCGCTGACGGCGAGGAAGGCCAGCACCGCCAGCAGCCCGCCAGCGCTCGCGATCCAGAACAGCGGCGGCGGGCGTTCCCCCGCGCGCAGCACCGCGAACACGGCGGTCATCGCGGGCAGCGCGGCGATGACGACCGCGCCGTGCGCCGAGGTCTGGGTGAGCAGCGCCAGCGAGGTGAACAACGGGAAGCCGACGACGACGCCCAGGGCCACGACCGCCAGCCGCCGCCACTGGCCGCGCGAGGGCCGTGGCGCGCCCGTGAGACGCAGGTACGCCCAGGCCAGCAGACCCGCGCCGACCGCGCGTCCGAAGGCGACGAACCACGGATCGAGTTGTTGGACGGCCAGGCGGGTCGCCGGCAGGGAGAGGCTGAAGCCGAGCACGCCCAGCGCGCCGAGGGCGAGGCCGCCGGCCCGGCTCGTTGTTACCGTGCTGGCGGCAGTAGCGCTACTATCGTCCTTCATGGAAGACGGTAACGCAGCCGCTCGCGTTATCCAAGATCTGCGGGTGCTGGTGGCCGCCGCGGGTCCGGGTGCCCGACTGCCCTCGGTCCGGGAGTTGACCGCCCGGCACCATGCCTCACCTGTCACCGTCGCCGAGGCCATCCGGCGGTTGGTGGCCGAAGGGCTGATCGAGGCGCGGCCCGGCAGGGGCACCTTCGTGGCCGCCGGGCCGGACGTGCGGCGCGTACCCGACCTGTCCTGGCAGACAGTCGCGCTCGGCCCCCGCCCGTCCGGCGAGAGCGAGATGCAGGCACTGCTGGCGCTACCGCGCGACGGTGCGATCCCGTTGTCCGGCGGCTACCTGGACGCCGACCTTCAGCCGGCCGCCGCGTTGGGCGCCGCCCTCGCCCGCGCCGCCCGCCAGCCCGCCACCTGGCAGCGCGGGCCGGTCGAGGGCCGCGAGGACCTGCGCGCCTGGTTCGCCCGCGAGGCCGGGACCGGGCTGCGGGCCGAGGACATGGTGATCTGCCCCGGTGGGCAGGCCGCGCTGTCCTCGGCGGTGCGGGCGCTCACCGCCCCCGGCGACGCCCTGCTCGTCGAGTCCCCGACCTACCTGGGCGCGCTGGCCGTCGCACGAGCCGCCGGACTCCGGTTGGTGCCCGTGCCGGCGGACTCCGACGGGGTACGCCCCGACCACCTCGCCGCAGCGTTCGCCCGCACCGGCGCGCGGCTCTTCTACTGCCAGCCGCTGCACGCCAACCCGCACGGCGCGACGCTCGCGGCTGACCGCCGGGCCCGGGTCGCCGACGCGGTACGCGACGCCGGCGCCTTCCTGATCGAGGACGACTACGCCCGCGACTTGACCATCGACGGTCCGGCCCCACCGCCGCTGGCCGCCGACGACCCCGACGGCCACGTCATCTACCTGCGTTCGTTGACCAAGTCGACAGCGCCCGGGCTGCGCGTCGCGGCGATCGGCGCCCGCGGGCCGGCCGGTGCCCGGTTGCGTGCGGCACGGCTGCTCGACGACTTCTTCGTGGCAGGTCCACTGCAACAGGCGGCGTTGGAGTTCCTCACCTCCCCGGCGTGGTCGCGGCACCGTCGGACCCTCGCCACGTCGCTCCGGACGCGCCGCGAGGCGTTGGTGGCCGCGCTGCGGCGACACCTGCCCAGCCTCTGCCCGCAGTCGGTCCCGCGTGGCGGCCTGCACCTGTGGATCCGCCTGCCCGACGGCGTCGACGACGTGGCGGTGGCCGCCGCCGCTGCCGCCGAGGGCGTCGTCGTCTTTCCGGGTCGCCCCTGGTACGCGGCCGAACCCCCGGCGCCGCACCTGCGCCTCACCTACGCCGCCGCCGCGCCCGACCTCATGGACGAGGCCGTCCGCCGCCTCGCCCGGGCTCTGCGCGCGGAACGGGCACCTGTCTAGTTGGTGTCCTGCGCGCAGATCGTGGTCATCTCGGCCAGGTAGCTCGCGAGCGTGGGCAGGCCGGCCTCGGCGCGGCGTCGTTCGACATCGGCCTCGTTCCTGATCGGGGTGGCCGGGACGGGGCCGCCGGGTCCACATCGGATCTGCGTCCCGTACTCCTGCGGCTCGCCCCTGCCTGTCGCGACCCGGTCGTGGAGGTAGGCGAGGTTGCCCGGCGACGCCTGGCCGGCGGCGACGGCCGCGCGTAACAGGTCCAGCGCCTCCTGCTGGAACGCGGGATCCAGGTCGGAGTGTTGGGCGATGGCCCACGCGGCGTTGCCGCCGTCCTCGCCGACCAGGGCGAAGGTCGGCCAGCCGTGGGCCCGGACGATGTCCTTGAGCCGGGCGGTGCGCGCCTGGTCGGACTCGGCCTGCGGGCTGCCCTCGCGGTCGGCCTGGTCGCGTTCCAGCATCGCGATCAACTCGTCGTGCAGCGCCTTGTCGAAGGCGACAGGGGAGGCTGACGCGCTGGACGGGGCCGGGGGAGTGGTAGGTGTGGTGCCACCCGTCGGTCTGCCGGCCGGTTCGGGCGCGGTGTCGCACGCGGCGAGGATCAGCAGGCCCACAAGCGTCACCGCGACCCGCGAGGGGAGCTTCACGGGGCCGATTGTCGCCGGTGCGTGGCGGTGTCACAAGGCGGGTCCCGGAGCCGTCTCAGGCGCGGAGCGTCTCGCGGGGCGGTACGCCGTAGCTGGCGTGGTACCGGGCGGTGAACCTGCTGTGGCTGGCGAACCCCCACCGGCTGGCGATCGCCGACACGGTCTCCCGTCGAGGGTCGGCCCGGACGAGGTCGTGGTGGGCGCGGTCGAGGCGGATCCCGCGCAGGTACGCCATCGGGGTGGTGCCGAGGTGGCGGCGGAACACGAGTTGCACGGCCCGCAGGGAGACGGCGGCGGCGCCGGCGATGTCTGCCGCGCTGATGTCCCGGTCGGCGTTCTCCTCCATGAAGGCGATGGCGCGGCGCAGGGTGGCCGTGCTGGCGTCGCGGCGGTCCGCGGCTGTCTCGTCGGTGAAGGCCGTGTTGGGAAAGATCGCCAGCGCCGCCGCGGCGAGCATCCGCGCGGCGTTGCCGACCACCAGCGGCTGGACCCGGGCGCTCGGGTTGCTCAGGACGACGTCGCTGATGTAGCTGGTGGTCTTTCGCCACTGCCGGGCGAGGAGCGCGTTTGCGGCGCCCAGGTCGGTGAACCGGATCCGGCCGGGCCGCCGGCCCGGCGCGGCGGTCGCCACCTGCGTCAGCATCGCGAGGTCCAGGACGCAGAGTTCCACCAGACCAGGCTGCCAGTGCAGGCTGAACCGCCGGCCGGGCCGGGTGGTGAGAAAGACGTCGCCCGGACCGAACCGGTGGGTGGATCCCTCGCAGGTGCGGTCGATGAGGGCGGTGCGGCTACGGCAGACGACCAACCCGTCGATGTCGTCGACCTCGATGTCGAGATGCGCGGTCTGGCCGGTGGCGGCGAGGGCGAACGGCCCGGTGTCGACGCGTTGGTGAACGAGGTGGTATCCGGTCTCCTCGGCGCGGATGCGCAGGTCCGCCTCGTACGTGCTGGCCAGGAAACGGTGGATGGCCGCCGGGTCGCGGCTGTCGAATCCTCGGGTCTGCACTGATGACGTCATCCGCTGTCTCCGTCCGGGAAAGGACCCGCCGGTGGTCCACCAGGGCCGGCGGTGTGGTCGGGACGTGTCCGGGCGCACGGGCCGGTGGGTCGCGGCACGGTGCTGACCGGCGGTTCGGCGGTGGTGGCGGTCGAGCGTTGTCGGACTGGACCGGGCTTTAAGGATTCCCAACTATTCGCATATCCATTAATGGGAATTCCACCATACGGTAGCCAGCGGCGTGTCGCTGACCTTTTGGCCGGCTCCTGAGTCCACTTCGCATTCCGGCTATCGACGCGGCGATCCTGCGCCCGTTGTTCTAGTCGCCCCGCCCACCGCGACGAAATCTTGTCAATGATCTCCCGGACGCCGCACCGGAGTCCGGGAACGCCGCCGGGAATCCGGCCACGTGATGGGGGTGGACGTTGGACATAAGCGATCCGGATCGCGTCGTACGACTGGCGGTGGCCGAGGCGTTGGCGCGGGTGGCGGACGAGGACAGCCTGGGACTGGGCGAGGGCGACGCCCTGGAGAACCTGGGAGTCGCGCTGCGCGAGGTGCTCCGCCGCGCTCTGGACGACCGGGTGCCACTGACCACACCCGAGTTCGTCGACCTGTGCCGCGACCTGCGGCTGAACCGGGACTCCTTCGACCTGCTCGGGCACTACCTGCTCACCGCGTTGCTGGCCCAGCACGTGGGACCCGACGCCCTGATCCGCGTCGGGGTGCTCCTGGGCACCGTCCGGCGCTATCTGCCCGCGCCCCGGCCACCCGCGCACCGCAACGCCGGCCCCGCTCCCCGGCGACGGGACGTGCGCGCCGACAACAGCGTCGTGGGCCGGTACCAGCGACCGAAGCTGCCCGAACACCTTCCCAACCCGCCGAGCTGGACCTGCACGGGCTGCGGTCGGGAGTGGCCCTGCGCCACCAAGCAGAGTCAACTGCTCGCCGAGTTCGGTGGGGCGCGCGCCTCCCTCGCCGTCTACCTCGGCTCCTGTCTCGTCGCCGCAGCCGAGGATCTGCCGACCCTGCCACTGCCCCGGGCGCGACTCCGGTTCCTGGGCTGGCTGCCCCGCGCCCGGATCTGACAACGACTCGCCGCCGTGGCACTAGGCAAGGGGACATCGATGCGATGGAATGTGATCCACGCGTCGCACCCCGGGAGGACACCGATGTCGACCGCCCGTACCCGCGCCGGGGTCGCCAGCACCCTGGCCGGCCTGCTGGTCGCGGCGCTGTTCGCCGCTCCCGCCGCTCCCGCGGCCGCCGACCCGACCACCCGGCACCGGCCGTCCCCGCCGCACGTCGTCGGCACCGAGACGGTCCCCGTCTACTCCTACGCCGACGCCATCCGCGAGAGCGTCTGGGTCGAGACACGGGCCGACAGCGACGGCGACGGCGTACGGGACCGGGTGGCCGTGGACGTCGTCCGACCGCGCGAGGCGGCCGCCGCCGGGGTCCGGGTACCGGTCATCATGGACGCGTCGCCCTACTACCTCTGCTGCGGTCGGGGCAACGAGAGCGAACGCAAGACGTACGACGCGGCAGGCGTGATCGCCAAGGCTCCGCTGTTCTACGACAACTACTTCGTCCCGCGCGGGTACGCGTTCGTCGCCGCCGACCTGGCCGGCACCGCCCGCTCCACCGGCTGCGAGGACGTCGGCGGCCCGGCCGAGGTGGGCAGCGCCACCGCAGTGGTGGACTGGCTCAACGGGCGCGCCCGCGCGTACGCCGCCGACGGGCGACAGGTGAGCGCCGCCTGGAGCACCGGACGGGTCGGCATGATCGGCAAGTCGTGGGACGGCTCGGTCGCCAACGGGGTCGCCGCCACAGGCGTGCCGGGGCTGGCCACGATCGTGCCGATCTCGGCGATCTCCAGCTGGTACGACTACATGCGGTACAACGGTGTCCTGCGCGCCGCCGACTACCCCGGCTACCTGCACTCGTACGTCAACGGGCGCGGCGAGCAGGCGTGCGCCGACGTCCTGGCCCGACTGCGGTCGGACAGCGCGGAGGAGACCGGCGACCGCAACGGGTTCTGGGCGCAGCGCGACTACCGGCCCTCGGCCGGGCGGGTCCGGGCCAGCGTGTTCGTGGCGCACGGCGTGAACGACCTGAACGTCACGACCAACCAGTTCGCCCGCTGGTGGCAGGAGCTGGCCGAGCAGGGCGTGCCCCGCAAGCTCTGGCTCTACCAGGCCGGCCACGAGGACCCGTTCGACGTCCGGCGCGGCGCCTGGGTGGACGCGCTGCACCGCTGGTTCGACTACTGGTTGCAGGGGCTGCGCAACGGCGTGATGGACGAGCCCCGGGTCGACCTGGAGACCGCTCCGGGCACCTGGACGACCCAGCGGGACTGGCCCGCCCCCGGCACCCGGGACGTGCGGGTCGCCCTCGGCGCCGGCGACGGCGTGACCGGGACGCTCGGCGGGCGCGGCGCGCGGCCGGGTCTGGAGCGGGCGTACGTCGACGAGTCGCTGTCCGAGGACGCACTGGTGGCCGAGCCGAACAGCGCGGCCTCCGGCCGGCTGGTGTTCCTCTCCGGTGCGCTCACCGCACCTTTGCGAATCTCCGGCAGCCCGTCGGTGCGGCTGCGGATCCGGGTGGACCGCCCGACCACGGAGCTGACCGCCCGGCTCGTCGACTACGGCAGCGCCGAGCGGATCCGCTACGACAGCTCCGAGGGTGTGCGGACGCTGACCACCGAGTCCTGCTGGGGAGCGTCGACGGCCGCCGACGACGCCTGCTACCGGGACACCGAGGAGATCACCGCGGTCACCGACCACGCCGTGCTGACCCGGGGATGGCTCGACGCCGCGCACCACCGCTCGCTGCGGTTCACCAGCCCGCTGCTCCCGGACCGGTGGCACACGGTGACGGTGCCGTTGAACGCGTACGACGCGGTGGTGCCGGCCGGGCACCTGCTCGGCCTGGTGCTCGGTCAGAGCGACCCGGACTTCACCGAGACCGACGACCGCGACGCCACCGTCCGGGTCGACCTGGGTCGCAGCGAGTTGGTCCTTCCGGTCACCGGCCGGGCTGGGCTGCCCGGCGTCGCCGTCGCGCCGTCGGTGGTAACCGCGCCGGCCGAGCGGTCGTCGGCCCGGACGGCGCCGGACAACCGGCAGGTGCCCTGAATCAGTTCATCGTCGCCCCGCGCCACGTACAACACCTGTTCATCACCCTCTTCGAGGCTTCTTGATCGAAAGAGCATCCGCTTGATCGAGGAGAGGCTTTCAGGTGAGAGACAAGCAATCCGAACAGGCCGAGCACGCGCAGCTGTCGCGGCGCAAGCTGGTCAAGTACGCAGGCGTCGGCGCGACGCTTGCCGCGGCCAGCCCGCTGGTGGGGGCCGGCGCGGCGTGGGCCGACGAGGAGCGCCGGCCGGCCGGCGACACGAGCGACAGGGGCGCCGCGAAGAACCGGTCGTGGCGTGCGGGCGACCACCACGTCCACTCCGAGTACAGCGGCGAGTTCGACACGACGAAGAGCCCTATCGTCTTCCACAAGGGCGCGGACGCCGTCTACCCGATCGTCACCAACGCCATCATGGCCAAGAACTTCGGCCTGACCTGGGCCATGTGCACCGACCACGGTGGACCGACGCATTCCAAGGTGAACATCGAGCAGGCGTACCCCGACCTGCTGCGCTCGCGCAAGCTGGTTCCCGAGGTGCTCCAGTTCTGGGGCATGGAGTTCGACGCGCCGTCGCTCGACCACCACACTTTGATGATCCCGCGCCACGACGACGAGGCGAAGCAGCTCTTCGAGCTGGAGAGCCGGTTCGCCAAGTACGACGCGTTCCCCACCGACCCGGCCCGCGACACCGAGGCCAGGATGGTGGAGTTCCTCAAGGTCGCGCGGGGGATGCCGCACAAGCCGCTCGTGATCGCCCACCACGCGTCCCGCTCGGCGCCCGGCCTCGGCGTCTACGGCCAGGACACGCCACGCGAGTTCCGCAACGGTAACAACGCCGCGCCGGACGTCTACATCGGCTTCGAGGGGGCTCCCGGGCACCAGGCGGGGCCGCTCAACGGGGGCAAGCGGGGCGGGTACGGCAACCACCCCACCTACGGCGGCTTCGACCAGATGACCGCGCGGGTCGGTGGTCTCTGGGATTCGCTGCTCGGTGAGGGCCGCCGCTGGTGGATCACCGCGACGTCGGACTCGCACGTGCACTGGACGCGCGGCGGCTCGGACTTCTGGCCGGGGGAGTACAGCAAGACCTACGTGCACGCCCGTCAGGACTACGGCGACATCATGGACGGCCTGCGCAACGGCCGGATCTGGGTGACCACGGGTGACCTGATCCGTGGCCTCGATGTGACAGCCAGGTCGCAGGGGAGGACGGCCGAGGTGGGCGAGACCATCACCCTCAGCCGCCGCGGCCGCACCGACGTCGAGATCGAGATCCGGTTCCGCCCGCTGGGTGGCGTGAACGCCAACGGGGACCGCCCCGAGGTCCGCCGGGTCGACCTGATCGTCGGTCAGATCACCGGGCCGAGCGCCAACCCGGACGCCGACACCAACCCCACCACGAGCGTGGTGGCCCGGTTCGGCCCGCGCGACTGGCGTCGACAGGGCGACGAGTACGTCATCAGGCACACCCTGCGCAACGTCGAGGCCGACACGTACGCGCGGGTGCGCGGCACCAGCACCGACGAGGCCGAGCCGCTCGCCGACGGGCTGGAGAGCCCGTGGGACGACCTGTGGTTCTACTCGAACCCGGTCTTCGTGCACGTGCGCTGACCCACAGGCGCAGCGGGCCCGCCGGAGCCGCTCGACGCACCACTGTCGGGCGGCGCCAGCGGACCCGTGCCGAATCCGGCGCCGGCGGCTGGTGCTCAGGAGGCGCCGGTGCGGCGGCCGGCCCGGCGCGCGCCGGTCGGTGGCTCGGTCGTGTCTGACCGCACCTGCTCGACCACCTCGCAGAGGTTCCGCAGCGGGTCGGTCGCCTGGGTCGAGCAGGCGACGCGTTGCAGCAGGGCCCGCAGCGTCGCCGACTCGGCAGGCGTGAGCGCCCCCAGCAGGTGTGCCTCGACCTGTCGCAGCGCCCGCCGTCGCTGCTCCCAGGCCGCCCGGCCGGTGTCGGTGACGTCCACCAGCCGGCTGCGTCGGTCGGCCGGGTCCGCCCGTCGGGCGACGAACCCGGGCCGCTCCAGGTCGTCGATCAGGTACGTGAGCACCGTGCGGTCGATGCCGAGTTCCTCGGCGATCGCGCCCTGGTTGCGGGCCGGGCCGTTGGCGGCGGCGGTGAGCACCTGGTAGCCGCGCGGGCCACCGGGGAAGTCGGCCAGGGCGTGCTCGGCCGCCTTGACGTGGCCCCGGAACACGATCCCGAGCATCCAGCCCAGGTCGTCGTCGAGCGGATCGGGCCGGTCCGGCCGGTCGGTGGCACCCGTCATAGGACGACAATAGCGCAGCACGGCATACCTTGTTGGCAACAGATGTTCTGTCTGGCATAAGGTTGTGCGCATGACGCATTGCGCGGAACGGGAGGCTCGCCGATGAGCGACTACGGCCACGAGCTGATCTTCGGCTCGTTCACCACGCCCGGCAACGACGATCCGGACCGCACCGTCGGTCTCGCCGTCCTGGCCGAGCAGGTCGGGCTCGACCTCGTGACCTTCCAGGACCACCCGTACCAGCCACGGTTCCTCGACACCTGGACGCTGCTGAGCTTCGTGGCGGCCCGCACCGACCGGGTGCAGCTGTCGGCGAACGTCACGAACCTGCCGCTGCGCCCACCTGCGGTGCTCGCCCGCAGCGTCGCCAGCCTGGACCTGCTCACCGACGGCCGGGTCGCGCTGGGTCTCGGCGCGGGCGCGTTCTGGGACGCCATCGAGGCGATGGGCGGTCGACGGCTGACCGCCGGCGAGGGCGTACGGGCGCTGGAGGAGGGCATCGAGGTCATCCGGCAGATCTGGGACGCCGAGGCGCGCGGCGGCGTCCGGGTCGACGGCGAGTTCCACCGGGTGGTCGGCGCCAAGCGCGGGCCGGCCCCCGCCCACGCGGTGCCGATCTGGCTGGGCGCGTACAAGCCGCGCATGCTGGCGCTCACCGGCCGCCGCGCCGACGGTTGGCTGCCCTCACTGGGCTACCTCCAGCCCGGTGATCTGGCCAAGGGCAACGCCGTCATCGACGACGCCGCGCGCGAAGCGGGCCGCTCGCCCCGGGATGTGCGCCGGCTGCTCAACATCTCCGGCACGTTCTCGACGGTCGGGCGCGGACAGCTGAACGGCCCCGCCGAGCAGTGGGCGCGCGAGCTGGCCGAGCTGGCTCTGGGCGACGGCGTCAGCACGTTCATCCTCGCCAGCGACGACCCCGACGACCTGCGCCGGTTCGCCGGCGAGGTGGCGCCCGCCGTCCGCGAGCTGGTGGCCACCGAGCGCGAGCGGGGCGACGCGCCCGCCGCGGTGCCGCCGGTGGCCGTCACGCCGGCGGCGCCCCCGGCGCGGGCGAGGGTGACCGCCGGCGCCTTCGCCGTGGTGCCGACCCCCGACGACGGCCGGCGGCTCAGTGACCGCCAGGTGTGGGACGAGTCGGCCCGCCCGACCGGACCGGCGCCCGATCCGACGCGCACCTACACCGCGCACGAGCAGGCGAACGGCCAGCACCTGGTGCAGGTGCACGACGGGCTGCGGGGCGAGTTGGCCCAGATCCACGATCTCATCGAGCAGGTCGCGGCAGGTGAGATCGACGCCGGCACCGCCCGTTCCCACATCAACACGATGACCATGCGGCAGAACCGGTGGACGCTCGGCGCGTACTGCGAGTCGTACTGCCGCATCGTCACCACCCACCACACCATCGAGGACCAGGCGCTCTTCCCGCGCCTGCGGCAGGCCGATCCCCGGCTGCGTCCGGTCATCGACCGGCTGGAGCAGGAGCACCACGTCATCCACGACGTGCTGGAGGGGGTCGATCGCGCCCTGGTGGCGTACGTCGGAGCACCGGACGGCCTGGCCGAGCTGCGCGCCGCGGTGAACCTGCTGACCGACACCCTGCTGTCGCACCTCAGCTACGAGGAGCGCGAGCTGGTCGAGCCGTTGGCGCGGTTGGGGGTGAGCTGACCGCCCCTGGGGGTTGCCCCCGGATAACGTGAGAGACTACTTTCGAAACATGTCTCTCAAGAACCCGTACGGGGATTTCGAGATCACCGAGCCGCAGGCGCTGCGGGCGCTCGCCCATCCGGTGCGGCTCGCCATCCTCGACCGGCTCCAGCGGCACGGCCCGGCCACCGCCACCGGGCTCTCACCGCACGTCGGCGCCACCCCGTCGGTGGTCAGCTGGCACCTGCGGCACCTCGCCACGTTCGGCCTGGTCACCGACGCCGAGGGCACCGCCAGCAAGCGGGAACGCTGGTGGCAGGCAGCCGCCCGGGGCTTCCGCTTCAGCCTGCCCGACGACGCCGAGGGGCAGGCCGCCGGCCGGCAGCTGCGCGGCGAGATGTTCGCCAGGTACGCGGACACCCCGCAGCAGTGGCTGCTGCGCGAGGAGCCCCGGCTGGACGCCGAATGGCGAGGGCTGGCCGGGGTCGCCGACACCCAGTTCGTCGCCACACCCGACGAGCTGCGGGAGCTGGAGAACGCCATCGAGGAGCTGCTCGCCCCGTACGTGCGGCGCAAGGACGACGAGACACCACCGGACGGCGCGCGGATCGTGCGGATGCTGCGCTACCTGCTGCCCGAACCCGGCGACGACACGTCCACGTCATGACCACTGTCGACACCGCGCCCCCGCCCGCCCTGCATCGGGACAGGCGGTTCCGCACCTTCTGGATCGGCGAGACGGTCTCGCAGTTCGGCGACCGGATCAGCGAACTGGCCCTGCCGCTGATCGCCGTCTCCCTGCTCACCGCGACGCCCCTTCAGGTGAGTGTCCTCACCGCGTTGATCTGGCTGCCCAACCTGCTGGGCCTGTTCCTGGGCGCGTGGGTGGACCAGCGCACCCACAAACGGCGGCTTCTGATCATCGCGGACCTGATCCGGGCGGCCGTGTTGTTGAGCCTGCCGGTGGCCTACCTGTTCGACGCGATCACCCTCACCCAGCTCTACCTGGTGGCGCTGCTCACCGGCGTCGGGGCGGTGCTGTTCGCCATGGCGCACCAGGCGTTCTTCGTCGCGCTGGTGCCCCGGTCGGCGTACGTGGACGCGAACAGCAAGCTGAGCATGAGCCGGTCGCTGTCCTTCATCGCCGGGCCGGCCGTCGGCGGTGGGCTGGTCCAGGCGCTCAGCGCGCCGGTGGCGATCGTCGTCGACGCGGTGTCCTTCCTCGGCTCGGCGCTGCTGCTGCGCCGCATCCCGGTGACCGAGCCGCCCCCGCCGCCGCGCCGGACGTCCACTCTCGGCATGGTCCGCGAAGGGCTGGTGATGGTGCTGCGCCACCCGGTGCTGCGCGCCGCGCTCGGCTGCACCAGCACTGTCAACTTCTTCACCTTCATCGCCTCGGCCCTGCTGGTGCTGTACGCGAGCCGTGACCTCGACCTGTCGGCCGGTGCCATCGGTCTGGCCTTCGCCGCCGGGGCACCCGGCGGGCTGGTGGGCGCGGCGCTGGCCCCCCGCATCGCACGGGCCATCGGGTTGGGCCGTACCACGATGATCGGGGTGGTGCTGTTCTCCGCGCCGCTGGCGCTGACCGCCCTGATCACCGGCCCCACCTGGGCGAAGATCACCATGCTGGCGGCCATCGAGCTGGTCTCCAGCTTCGGGGTGATGCTGATGGACATCAACCTCAACGCGCTGTTGACCGCTGTCACGCCCGACGACGCCCGCGGCCGCCGGGCCGGTGCGTACAGCGCCGTCAACTACGGCGTCCGGCCGCTGGGGGCGCTGGTCGGCGGCGCGCTGGGCACCGCCGTCGGGCTGCGGCCGGCCCTCGTCGTCGCCGGCCTGGGCGGCACCCTCGCCGTGCTCTGGCTGCTCGCCTCGCCGGTACGCCGCATCGCCAGCATCGACGAGGCGACGGAATGGCCGCCGGTCAGCCGGCCGCCGCCAGCAGCAACCGCGCCAGCTCGGTCGGCTGGGAGAACATCGGCCAGTGGCCGGTGTCCATCGTGACCAGACGCCACTGCTCGCCGGTCAGCAGGCCGGCGACTGTGTCGTTGGGCTCCGGGCCGTCGAGCAGGCACTTGATGTACGTCGCCGGCACCTCGCCCAGCGGGCGGTCGAGCACCGCCGGCTCGGTAAGCGTCGCCCCCGGATGCGGGGTGGCGCCCTCGATCAGTCGGGCGACCTGCTCGTCGGCGAGCCCCTGGCCGTCGAACTCGGCCGCGGCCAGCGGCGGCCAGACACCCCCGTTGTCGGCGATCAGCGCCTCGAACACCTCCCGACCCTGCCACCAGCCGGACGCGAACGACAGGCCGTCGACAGGCACCTCCGCGTCGACGAAGACCACCCGGGTCAGCCGGTCGCCGATCCGCTCGGCGGCCTGCCCCACCGGGATGCCCGAGTAGCTGTGCCCGACCAGCACCACATCGCGCAGGTCCCGTCGCTCGATCTCACCGACGATGTCCCGCACGTGGGTCTGCTGCCCGGCGGGCGCGTCCCGCCTCTCGGCCAGACCGGAGAGGGTCAGCGGATGGACGCCGTGCCCGGCCGCACGCAGCTGCGGAGCCACCTCGTCCCACGCCCACGAGCCCAGCCACGCCCCTGCCACCAAAACGAATTCAGCCATGGCGGGGACCCTAGCGTCGAGCTGTGACAGCCCGACGGTTCAGGACCAGGTGCGGGCCTGCGCCGCGAAGACCTCCGGTGGGCTCTCCACCGGCAGCACGCACAGCAGGTGGCCACCGGGCGCCCGAAGGATCCGGCATTCCAGCCACCGCGTCACCTCGGTCGCGCCCAGACCGATCAGCCGGGCGGTCTCGGCCGCCACGTCGTCGGTCTCGATGTCGAGGTGGTAGCGCGGCGCGTCGTCGACCGCCTGAACGGCGGTGACCAGCCCCGGCAGGGCCTCGTGCAGACCGACGAACTGCGGCTCCTCGGGATGGGTGCGGGTGGGCGCACCCAGGGCCGCGGACCAGAACTCCGCCGCCCGGGCCGCCTCCGCCTCCGGCGCGTCGATGAGCAACGCGTACACACGGCTTCGATGCATGCGAGGCAGAATATCGACGACTCCGCCGCCCCGCCCGCCCCGTCGCTCAGCGGTGGTCCAGCGGCGGTGGCCGTGAAACGCCCGCCGCTCTCACACCGGGCGGTCGACCAGGGCGGCGAGCCGTTTGGGCGCCAGCACGCAGTAGCTCTCCGTGAGCAGCTCGCCGACCTCGTCCCAGTCGGTGTCGTCGGACAGGACCATGCCCATCACGTCCCGGCCCCAGTCCGGCTTGTAGAAGGGGTACCCACAGCCCAGGAGGCCGGCGATCTCGTCGAGCGGCGACCGGAAGACCAGCAGGCAGGCCGGCCGGTCGAGCGCCGCCGCGCGCGCGTGCACCGCCTGCCGGGCCGGATCGACGGTGAGCACGTGGGCGAAGGTCCGTCTGCGGATCCGCCAGCGGACGCCCACCCAGGCCGGCTCCTCGTACGTCTCCGGCAGCCCACGGCAGATCGGACGCAGCCGGTCGAGGATCTCGGGGTCGACGTCTCCGGGCGCGCTCACGGGCCGGACCCTAGTGACCGGGTACGACACGTCCCCGAGTGGCCGGCTGTGGTGTGCGCCCGGTCGATCCGCCAGTATGGGCCGGGGCGATGTCGGGCCGTCGCCCGCGCCGACCCGCCCCGTGCCCGCTGAGGAGTACCGTGTCGTCCACCCTGCTCTCCCGCCGTGACCTGGACTTCCTGCTGTACGACTGGCTGCGGGTGGCCCACCTCGTCGAGCGTCCCCGCTACGCCGAGCACTCCCGGGAGACGTTCGACGACGCGCTGGACCTCGCCGAGCGGGTGGCCACCGAGCAGTTCGCCCCGCACAACCGGGCGGCCGACCTCACCGAGCCCACCTTCGACGGGCAGCGGGTGCGGCTCATCCCGCAGATCCGGGCGGCACTGGACAGCTTCGCCGAGACCGGCCTGCTCACCGCCGGGCTGGACGAGTCCGTCGGCGGCCTGCAACTGCCGCACGCCGTCGCCGCTGCCTGCTTCGCCTGGTTCCAGGCCGCCAACGTGGCCACCTCCGCGTACCCGATGCTCACCCTCGGCAACGCCAATCTGCTGCTGACGTACGGCAGCGCCGACCAGGTGGACACCTACGTACGGCCCATGCTGGACGGCCGGTTCTTCGGCACCATGTGCCTGTCCGAGCCGCACGCGGGCAGTTCGCTCGCCGACATCACCACCCGTGCCGAGCCGCAGGACGACGGCACCTACCGGCTCTTCGGCACCAAGATGTGGATCTCCGGCGGTGACCACGAGCTGGCCGAGAACATCGTCCATCTGGTGCTGGCCCGGATCCCCGGCGGGCCGCCCGGAGTCAAGGGAATCTCGCTGTTCATCGTGCCCAAGGTGCTGGTCGGCGCGGACGGGTCGCTCGGCGAGCGCAACGACGTGGTGCTGGCCGGGCTCAACCACAAGATGGGCTTCCGGGGCACCACCAACACCCTGCTGAGCTTCGGCGACGGCCGGCACACCCCCGACGGCCGGCCCGGGGCGGTGGGCCACCTCGTCGGCGCCCCGCACCAGGGGCTGGCGCAGATGTTCCACATGATGAACGAGGCACGCATCGGCGTGGGGGCCGGTGCGACCGCGCTGGGCTACACCGGCTATCTCAAGAGCCTCGCGTACGCCCGGGAACGGCCGCAGGGCCGGCCGGTCGGCGCCAAGGACCCGGCCGCGCCGCAGGTGCCGATCGTCGACCATCCCGACGTACGACGGATGCTGCTGGCGCAGAAGAGCTACGTGGAGGGGGCTCTCGCGCTGGTGCTCTACTGCGCGAAGCTGCTCGACGAGGAGAAGACCGCCCCGGCGGACGCCGACCGTGAGCGGGCACACCTGCTGCTGGAGGTGCTCACCCCGATCACCAAGAGCTGGCCGTCGCAGTGGTGTCTGGCCGCCAACGACCTGGCGATCCAGGTGCTCGGCGGCGCCGGCTACACCCGCGACCACGACGTGGAGCAGCACTACCGGGACAACCGGCTCAACCCGATCCACGAGGGCACCCACGGCATCCAGGCCCTGGACCTGCTCGGCCGCAAGATGACCATGCGTGACGGCGCGGGTCTGTCGCTGCTGACCGAAACGATCAGGGACACCGTGGCCCGGGGCCGCAAGGCCGGTGGGGAGGCCGCCGACCTGGCCGACCGGCTCGCCGACGCGGTGGACCGGGTGGTCGCGGTGACGCGTCGACTCTGGGCGGATGGCGACCCGGTGCTCGCACTGGCCAACGCCAGCACCTACCTGGAGGCCGTCGGGCATGTGGTGGTGGCGTGGATGTGGTTGGAGCAGGTGCTGGCGCTGCCGCCGGTAGACGCGGGCGACGCGTTCCACGCCGGCAAGCGGCAGGCCGCCCGCTACTTCCTCACCGTCGAGCTGCCCCGTACCGGCCCGCAGTTCGACCTGCTGGACAACCGGGACCGCACGGTGCTGGACATGCGTACGGAGTGGTTCTGAGCCGACCCGCGCACTCAGCGTCGTCGGGTGTGGTGATTGATCGCCTGTCGTCCCTTGACGACGCCCAGCACGATCACCACGACGAGCGCGATCAGCCCGATGATGATCAGCCAGCGGACCGCTTCGAGGATCAGCCCGAGCAGGATCAGCACACCGGCGACCACGCCGACGACCCAGAGCATGGCACGCATCCCGACCTCCAGTGACGGTCGCCGCGCCACGCGACGAGCCCGAAAACAACCTTCCCGCCCCCACAAACCCCAAACCCGCCCTCGCTCGCCGATCTTGCACTTTCCGCCGCGACAAAAACACCCGAGAAGGGCATGACGGCGACAGCAACTGCAAGATCGACGCGGCGAGGGGGCGCGGGGCGCGCGGGGAGAGAGGGGCGGCGTCAGGGTTGGGATACGTAGATGGTGTTGGCGGACTGGCCGCCCGTGAGGGGGTTGGCGAACGGTACGACGTGCGCCTGCGTGGTGCCGAACACCTCACCGAGGGTCGCGGTGAACGCGTCGTCGGGTGGGTCGTCCGACCACAGCGCGAAGACCCCCTCCGGGCGCAGGAGCGCGGCCAGCCGGCGGAGGCCCTGCGACGTGTAGAAGTCGGCGTGGCTGGGGTGCAGCACGTTGCGTGGTGAGTGGTCGACATCGAGCAGCACGGCGTCGAACCGTCGCCCGGGCTCGTCGGCGTCGAAGCCGGTGCCTCCGGCGACCGCCGCGAAGAAGTCGGCCTGGACGAAGCGGGTTCGCGGATCCTCCGCGAGCCCCGCGGTGAACGGCAGCAGGCCGCGCCGGTGCCAGTCGATGACATCCTCGATCGCCTCGACCACCAGCAGCGACCGGACTCTCGGGTCGTCAAGCGCGGCCTTGGCCGTGTAACCGAGACCGAGGCCGCCGACCACCACGTCCAGGGCGTCGCCGGTCAGCGCGGCGAGGCCCAGCCGGGCCAGCTCGATCTCCGCGACCGGGAAGAGGCTGGACATCAGGTACTCGTCGTCGAGCTTGACCTCGTACACCTCGACCTGCAGTGCCGGGTCGAGACGCCGACGCAGGCTGATCTCGCCGATCGGAGTCTCCCGCCAGGCCAGCTCCTCGAAACGCGCGCCCACGGTGCCCTCTCGCCGCCGGATTCGTCCCCGCATGGTATCCGTCGGGGCCGCGCCGGCCACGCAGGGTCCACGGGACATCGACGCACCGCATATCCTGTGCCCGGCCGATCCAGTGGGAAGGGACCTCATGCCGTCGCGGCAGGACCAGCTGCACTCCTACCAGTTCAGCGTCCAGCGGGCGGTCGCCGCCCTGGTCATGCGGGAGACCGACCCCGCGCAGTCGCCGTTTCGACGGCTGGCGGGCGCCGGCCTGGCCAGCGTCCTGGTCGCGGCGATCGGGTTGGGCGGCTCGGCGCTGTACGGTCTGTTCGCCGGCGGTGGCAAGGGGTGGCGGGACCCGGGCGCGGTCATCGTCGAGAAGGAGTCCGGCGCCCGGTTCGTCTACCGCGAGCAGAAGCTGCACCCGGTGCTCAACTACGCCTCGGCGTTGCTGATCGTCGGCGCGGACACCTCGAAGACAGTGCTCGTCTCGCGGCGTTCGATCGACGGCGTGCCGCGCGGGCTGCCGCTGGGAATCGCCGACGCACCCGACTCGCTGCCCGCCGCGGGCCGCCTGGCGACGACGGGGTGGACTGTCTGCTCGGCGGTCCCGGCCGGTGCTGACGGCGAGGGGCCCCGCTCCGCGCTGCTGATCGGCGCCGAGCCCGGCGGCGGGCGGCCGCTCGGCGACGACGCGCTGCTGCTGCGCCACCCCGACGGTGGGCTGCACCTGGTCTGGCACCAGCGGCGCTATCTGGTCCGCGACGCCAACCGGGTGCTGGCGGCCCTGGCCACCACCCGTACGCGTGCGGTGCCGGTGGCGCCCGCCCTGCTCAACGCCCTGCCCGCCGGCGTCGACCTGGCACCGCTCGACCTGCCCGACCTGGGCCGGCCCAGCACCGGTGTGCCGGGCGCCAGCGTCGGCCAGGTCTACCTCGTGCGCAACTCCGGCGGCGGTCGGCAGTACGCGGTGGCGCTCGACGCCGGGTTGGCGGGGATCACCGAGTTGCAGGCCGGCCTGCTGCTGGCCACCACCGCCCAGGGTGAGCCGGCGCCCATGACGCTCGGGCAGTTCGCCGCGCTGCCCACGGTGCCCGACCTGACCCCGAGCGGCCCGACGGCCCCACCACCTGTCCCGCCCCGGCTCGCCGGGGCCGACGGCGCGGGCCTCTGCACGCGCGTCGGTGACGACGGCGGGGTGGGCGAGGTGCGCTGGGGCGTACCGCTGCCGGACCTGGCGGCCGTTCCACGGACCGCGCCGGCCGGCGGCGCGGTCCTGGCCGACCACGTGGTGGTGGAGCCGGGTCGTGGCGCGGTGGTCGAGGCCGTGGCGGCGCCCGGCGCGTCCGGCGGCACGGTGTCCGTGGTCACCGACCTGGGCCGGCGGTACGTGGTGGCCGACCGGGCCGTCCTCGCGATGCTCGGCTACCGCGACGTGCGTCCGGTGCGGCTGCCGGCCGGCCTGGTGAGCCTGGTGCCGGCCGGCGCGACCCTGGACCCGGCGGCCGCGCGGGCCGTCGCCGCCCCCGGCTGAGGCGGGGCGGGCGGGGTCAGTCGGCCGGGCGGCGCAGGACGCTCACCGCGAAGTCCGCGTCGTCGCGCCACGGCCGCAGGTCCCAGGTGGCGAAGCGGTGTTCCAGGCGCAGGCCGGCGGCGACCGCGTCGGCGTCGAACGCGGTGAGCGGATAGCCGCGTTCGGTGCCGAAGCCGACCGCCAGGACGCCGTCCGGTCGCAGGTGCCCGGCGAGCCGGCGCAGCACCTCCGGCTCGGTGCCGACGGCGACGAACGCGAGGACGTTGCCGGCGAGTACGGCGGCGTCGAACGGCTCGGCCTCGCCCAGCGCGGGCAGGTCCAGTTCGGCCAGGTCGGCGACGAGCCAGTGCGGGCCGGGGTAGTCGGCGCGGGCGGCCTTCACCAGCGCGGGGTCGGCGTCCACGCCGACGACTGTGTGCCCGCGCTGGGCCAGCGCGGCGCCGACCCGGCCGGTGCCGCTGCCGGCGTCGAGGATGCGCGACCCGGGTGCGACGAGTGTGTCCACCAGACGGGCCTCGCCGGCCAGGTCCGCGCCCTCGGCGGCGAGCTTGCGGAACCGGTCGATGTACCACTGCGAGTGCTCGGGACCGGTGTCGGTCGCCCAGCGGGTCGGGTTGGCCATACGGTCACGGTAGCCGGGCCGGCGGGGGCGCGGCGGGCGGCCCGGGGAGCCGGCCCGGCTACCTGTGGACGGGTCAGCCCTTCTCGGCGCCGCTGGTCAGCCCCTCGGTGAGCAGCCGTTCGCTGGCGAAGAAGAGGATCACGATGGGCAGGGTGAGGACTACCGATCCGGCCATCAGCACCGTCTTGGGCACCTCCACCCCGTCGGCGAGTAGGGATAGCCCAAGAGACACCGTCCACCTGTCCGGTTTGTCGACAAGGAACAGCAGGGCGAAGAGGAACTCGTTCCAGGCGATCATGAAGTCGTACAGCGCGACCGCCATGATCGACGGCATGGCCAGGGGCAGGCTGACCCGGCGGATGATGCCGAGCCGACCGGCCCCGTCGATGGCTGCGGACTCCTCCAGACTGACCGGGATGGTCTCGAAGTAGTTCTTCAGCATGTAGACCGAGACCGGCAGGGTCTGCGAGATGTAGACCAGGACCAGCCCGAACAGCGAACCGCGCAGACCGGCCCGGGTGAAGACCACGAACAGCGGGATCGCGATGACTATCGACGGGAACAGGTAGACCGCCAGGAACAGGAAGTCCACCTGCCGCCGGCCGAAGAAGCGCAGCCGGGCCACCGCGTACGCGCCGGGGATCGCCACCACGAGGGTGAGCGCCGTCGCCGCGACGGCCACCAGGCCGCTGTTGCGGATGAAGGTGAGGAACCCCTGGCCGCCGTCGGCGGTGGCCTTGAGCACCTCGGCGTACGTGGCGACGGTCAGCTCACCGAAGCCGACCACAAGCGCCCCGGGGTCGAGCAGCAGCCGCTCGATGGGGCGTACCGACAGGACCAGCATGTAGTAGAAGGGAAAGACGGTGACTACCAGGAACACGGCGATCACCAGTCGGCGCAGCCAGCGCAGGCTCACCGTCTCGACGGTGTCGCGGTCCATCAGCCCACCCTCCGTCCGAAGAAGCGCAGGTAGATCAGCACGAACACGATGAGGACGACGGCCAGGACGACCGCCTGCGCGGCGGCGGCGCCGATGTCGGTCCGCGCGGTGAGAAAGTCGTACACCCGGACGCTCACCACCTCGGTGCCGGCCGAACCGCCGGTGAGCAGGTAGACGTCGTCGAACTTGTTGAACGTCATGATGAAGCGCAGCACCCCCAGCAGGGCGATCACCGGGAGCAGCTGCGGCAGCAGGATGTGCCGGAACCGCTGGGTGGGTGTGGCGCCGTCGACCCGGGCAGCCTCCTCCAGCTCACCGGGCACCGCCTGGAGCCGGGCCAGGAGGAACAGGAACGCGAACGGGAAGTACCGCCACGCCTCGAAGGCGATCACCGTGGCCAGGGCTGTCGACTCCTGGGTGAGGAACGGCACCGGGGCGTCCCAGCCGAGCAGCCGTTGACCCCAGTGGTTGACGATGCCGAGCTGCGGGTCGAGCATCACCTGCCAGACGAAGGTGACCGCGACCACCGGCGCCACGTACGGCAGCAGCATGGACGCCCGGACCAGTGTGCGGCCCCGGAACGGCCGGCGGACGACCAGGGCGGCGACGAGGCCGAGCACGATCGACCCGACGGTGCCGCCGATGCTGTAGATCAGCGTGACCCACAGCGTGTCGGCGAAGCCGGGGGTGTGCAGCACCCGGTCGATGTTGTCCATGGTGAACTCGCCGAACAGGCCGGTCTTGCGCAGTGTGGCGAGCCGGACCCGCTGGAAGGCGAGCACCAATGTCCACACGATCGGGATGCCGATGACCGCGATGGTGACGAGCAGGGTGGGTGCGACGAGCGCGAGCCCCGCACGGGATTCGCGGCGGCGCAGGGTCAGTGGTCGGCGCCGTGGAGGCTCCGGCCGCTCCCGGGTGGGGGAGCGGCCGGGGCCGGGCGCAGTGGTGGTCAATTGACGCCCGACTTGATGGCGTCGACGTCCTTCTTGGCCCGTCCGGCGGTGGCCGCCGGGTCGGACTTGCCGGCGATGAGGTCGCCCAGCACCTTGGGCACCGGCAGTTCGCCGAGCATGGCGCCGACCAGCTTGCCCTGGCCCTGGGTGAGCCCCCACCGCCCGAAGGTGTCCGGGCTGCGGCGCAGGGTGGCCAGCACCTCGTCGCCGTACACGTCGGCGAGGGGCTTCTTGGCGTCCACGCCGGCCTGGCTGGTGTTCCAGGCCGTCAGGTACGCCTCCGGCTCGGCCTGGGTGCCCTTGCGCACCGGGAAGCGGCCCTCGGGGGACATGCCGAACCAGCGCGGGTAGCCGTCGCTGAGCATGTACTCCACGAAGGACTTCGCCGGGTCGGTCACGGCGCCGTCCAGCACGGCCCACGAGCTGATCTCGCCGTACTGGGCCGGTTCGGTGCCGTTCGGCCCCTTGATGGCGGTGACGAACCCGCTGTTCTTCGCCAGGAACGTCGGGTCGGCCTGACACTGCGGGCAGGTCGGCTTGGCGTCGCTGCGCAGCCCGGCCAGCTCGTCGAGGATGAACGGCGACCAGATCACCATTGCCGCCTTGCCGGCGAAGTAGGTGGCCCGGGTGGTGTCCACGTCCTGCGCGCCCTTGATCGAGCTGGTGCGGATCAGGTCGCCGTAGAAGCGGAACGCCTCGACGCACTGCGGTGAGTCCAGGGTGACCTTGCCGGAGTCGTCGGTGAGCTGACAGCCGTTGGCAAGCGCCAGGTGCTCGAAGGTCTGCTGGGTGAACACGTCGCTGGGGGCGGTGGCCGCGGTGATCCCGGCGACGCCACCGGTGTTCAGTTTCGCCGCGGCGTCGGTGATGCGTTCGTACGTGTCGGGGGCTGGCAGGCCGGCGGCGGCGAACAGGTCCTTTCGGTAGACGAGCAGCTGCCCCCACCCGTCGCTGGGTACGGCGAGCTGCTTGCCGTCGTCGGCGGTCAGCTCCAGCGCCCGGGGGGAGAACGTCTGCCGGCCCAGCTTGTCGACGACCTCCGCGTTCGCCGAGGCGTGCAGCAGCTCGTTGCCGGCGAGCGTACGGATGCCGGCCAGGGAGACCGAACCGACCACGTCGGGCAGGTCGCCGGCGGCCGCGTTTGCGGCGATCAGGGAGGGGAACTGGTCTTCGTTGACGGTGACCAGGTCGACCTGGATGCCGGTCTTGGCGGTGAAGTCGGCGATGATCGCCTTGGTGGCGGTGACGCGGTCGGCGACGTCCTCCAGGCTCCAGACGGTGATCTTTTTGCTGTTGCTGTCCGATTCGTCGTCTCCGCAGGCCAGCAGGGTGGACGCGGTCAGTGCCATGATCAGGGTGGTGGCGAGTATCCGCCTCGGAGGTGCTGACATCGGTGGCACTCCTCTCGAAGGGTACATACGGGATCCAACACGTTCGATAGATCAATGACAAGACATATAGCGATTTTTTGCTATCCTGGAGCCCAGTGCTACCGGGATGTGACACATGGGCAACTGGGTGGTCTCTCTCGCCGGGCCTCGACGGATCAGCCTCGAGCCCTGCCCCCCGGATCCGCTCGGCCCCGGCCAGGTCCGCGTCCGCACCTGCTACTCGGGCATCTCCGCCGGCACCGAGCTGACCCTCTACCGGGGCAGCAACCCCCGACTCAGCAAGGACTGGGACGACGCCGCCCGGATGTTCGTCCCCCGGCAGACGCCGGTGCCCTACCCGCTCGTCGGCTTCGGCTACGAGGAGGTCGGCGAGGTCGTCGAGGTGTCGCCGGAGGTCACCGACAGGCACCCGGGGCAGCTCGTGTGGGGCATCTGGGGGCACCGGGCCGAGGCGGTGCTCGCCGCCGACGCGGTCCGTCCGCTCCCCGCCGGGCTGGACCCGCTGGCCGGCGTCTTCGCCCGGCCCGGCGCCATCGCGCTGACCGCCGTGCTCGCCGCTGACCTGCACCTGGGTGACTGGGTGGGTGTCTTCGGGCAGGGCGTCATCGGTCTGCTCGCCACCCGACTCGCCGTGCTCTCCGGCGCCCGGGTGGTCGCCGTCGACCGGGTGCCCGACCGGCTGGAGCACGCCGCCCGCTACGGCGCGCGGAGCATCGTGGACGCCGGCGTCGAGTCGGCCGCCGCCGTTCTGCGCGGGGCCACCGGCGGCCGGGGCGCGGACGTCTGCCTGGAGCTGTCCGGGGCGTACCCGGCCCTGCACGAGGCCATCCGCTCGACCGCCCACGCCGGTCGGGTCGTGGCCGCCGGCTTCTACCAGGGCCAGGCCGACGCGCTCGGCCTCGGTGAGGAGTTCCACCACAACCGCATCCAGTTGGTGGCCGCCCAGGTCTCCGGCCCCACCCCCGCGCCGAGCATGGCCGGCCGGTGGACCGGGGACCGGGTGGCGCAGACCTTCATGGACCTGGTGGCTGAGCGCAGCGTCGACCCGTTGCCGCTGGTCAGCCACATCGTCGACGCCAGCGCGGTCGCCGACGCCCTCGCGCTGCTCGACCGCGGCGCCGGTGACGTCCTCCAAGTGGTGTTGAGGTTCTAGATGACCACCATCGCGCTGGCCTGCCAGGAACAACTCCTGCCGGGCACCAACCTGATCCAGAAGTACGCCCTCGCGTCGGCCCTCGGCTACCAGGGCATCGAACTGCGCGGACGCGGCGACCTCGCGTTCGCCCGCCGGCTGCCGGAGCTGCGCCGGGCCCGCGCCGCCGGGGTGGTGATGCCCACCGTCTGCGTCGAGATGGACCACTTCATCGGCGACTTCGACAGGGCCCGGTCCGCCGACGCGGTCCGCAACCTGCGCTCGCAACTGTCGGTGATCGCCGAGCTGGGCGGCGTCGGAGTGATGACCCCTGCCGCCTGGGGGATGTTCTCCCGGCGGCTGCCGCCGTTCGAGCCGCCCCGTCCGCCGGCCGGCGACCGACAGGTCCTCCTCGACGCGCTCGGCGAGCTGGGCGAGCACGCCCGGTCCGAGGGGGTCACCCTCTTCCTGGAACCCCTCAACAGGTACGAGGACCACATGGTCAACCGGCTCGACGAGGCGGTCGCCCTGTGCGCGGCGCTCGCGCTGCCCTCGGTGCGGGTGGTCGCCGACACCTTCCACATGAACATCGAGGAGGACGACGTGCACCGGGCGCTGCGCGCCGCCGCGCCGTACCTCGGGCACGTGCAGGTCAGCGACTCCAACAGGTACCAGCCCGGTGCCGGGCACCTGGACTGGCCGGCGCTGATGCGGACCCTGCTGGAGCTGGACTACCGGGGCTGGCTGGCCCTGGAGTGCCGGTTGCGCGGTGACCCGGTCCGCGCCCTGCAACAGGCCGCCACGGTGCTGCGGCACGCGCTGCCCCGGCGGGCCGCCGCATGAGCGCCGAGGTCGGGCCGGCACGCGTCGGCGGGACCGCCGTGGCCCGTACCTGTGGTCCCGCCGACCTGGCCGGGCTGCGCCGGATCGCCATCGACACGCTCGACTCCAACTGGGAACACGACCACACCGTGCCGTCGCGCACCCTCTACCCGCACCAGTGGAGCTGGGACTCCGCGTTCATGGCGATCGGCCTGGCCCAGATCCGCCCCGAGCGGGCCTGGACGGAGCTGGACAGCCTGTTCCGGGCGCAGTGGGCCGACGGGCGGGTGCCGCACATCGTGTTCAACCCGGCGCTTCGCGTCGGCTCGTACTTCCCGGGGCCGGAGCTGTGGGGCTCGGCGACCGCCGAGGGGGCGCCTGCCGTGCACACCTCCGGTCTGGTCCAGCCGCCGGTGCACGCGCTCGCCGCGTTGCTGGCGTACCGGCGGGCACCCGGGCAGGCCAGCCTGACCGCGTTGCGCCGGCTCTACCCGGCGCTCGTCGCCCAGCAGCGCTACCTGGCCGGACGGCGGGACGTGGCGGGCGACGGACTGGTCTGCGTCGTGCACCCGTGGGAGTCCGGACTGGACAACAGCCCGGCCTGGGACGAGCCGATGGCGGCGGTGCCGGCCGAGGCGGCAGTCATGCGCGCGTACCGTCGGCACGACACCGCGCACGCCGACGCCGCGCACCGCCCCACGGACCTGGACTACGCGCGGTACCTGGCGATCGTCGCCGCCTACCGGGAGCACGGCTACACCGACCGGGGCCTCGCCGAGCGCCACCCGTTCCTGGTGGAGTGCCCGCTGTTCAACGCGGCGTACGGCGGGGCCGAACACGCCCTCGCCGAGATCGCCGTGCTGACCGGCGCCGACCCCGGGCCGCACCGGGTCCACGCGGCCCGGATCACCGAGGCGCTGGTCCGCCGGCTGTACGACCCGGGCTCCGGTACGTTCCAACCCCGCGACCTGCGCACCGACCGGCTGCTCGGCGCGCGGACCGTGCTGGGGCTGACGCCGCTGATCCTGCCCGACCTGCCGGCGCGGCACGTCGACGCGCTCGTCGTCGAGGCGACGTCGGCGCGCTTCGGGATCGCCGGGCGGATGGACCGGCCGCTGCCCAGCCACGACCGCACCGCACCGGACTTCGAGCCGCTTCGCTACTGGCGTGGGCCGAGCTGGCTGAACGTCGGCTGGCTGGTACGTCGGGGGCTCGCCGCGCACGGGCATCCGGACCTGGCGGCCGGGTTGCGCGAATCCATGATCGGCCTCGTCGCCGGCGCCGGATGCCACGAGTACTTCCACCCCGACACCGGCGTCGGGCTGGGCTCACCGGCGTTCGCGTGGACCGCCGCGCTGCTGCTCGACCTGCTGGCCGACGGGCCGGCGCGCTGAGCGGCCCCGCCGCCCGTGGTAGCGTGCCCGCCCCAACGCTCGGGGAGGGGACGGCATGGCCGAGATCGACAAGGTGGCCTGGATTCTCGTACGGGACGGGCTGGTGCTCAGCACCCGCTCCCGGGGCAAGGACGTGTGGTACCTGCCGGGCGGCAAGCGCGAGCCGGGGGAGACCGACCTGGAGACCCTGCGCCGGGAGATCGACGAGGAGTTGAGCGTCGCCGTGGACGTACGCGACGCCGTGCACCTGGGCACGTTCACCGCCCAGGCGCACGGGCACGCGGCCGGCACCACCGTCCGGATGACCTGTTACCGGGCCGGGTACGAGGGACGCCTGCGGCCGGCCGCCGAGATCGCCGAGATGGCCTGGCTGGGGTACGCCGACCGGCACCGCACCTCCCCGGTCGACCAGGTCATCTTCGCGTACCTGCGGACGGCGGGTCTGCTGCGCTGAGCGCCGTTTGCCGAGCGTGTGCCCGGGTAAGCGCGGGACCCGTGGCGGACAGGAGGGCGGCGTGCGGTTCCCCCGCTTCATCGACGCGGTGTCCCGGCGCTCCGGGCTGCCGACCGAGCAGGCTGCCGTGGTGGCGCGTGCCGTTCTCCAGACGATGGCCGAACGGGTCACCGGCGGCGGGAATCACGACCCCGCCGGTCAGCTTCCTGACGAACTCCATCCGTACCTGCGCGGCCCGGATCGCGCGCCGGCCGCGTCGGCCGCCACTGCGGGGCCGGCGGAGTTCCTGCGACGGGTCGCCGATCGGGCGGGTGTCGACGAGGCGACCGCCCGGGCGGGCACGGGGGCGGTGTTCGCGACGCTGCGCGAGGCCGTCACGGTGCGCGAGTTCCGGCAGATGGTCGACGCTGTGGCCCGTGATCAGGAAGGCGGAGTGACTCCCGCCGTGCCGCCGCCGGTCGGGGAGTGAGCGCGCGTAGGGCGCTCCGTCCGGTCATCGGGCCGATGCCCACCCGGTGAACCGTTCGCGCAGGCCGGCCGGCGATGCGGACACTCCGAGGTCGACTGCCGCCTCCGCGCCCACCGCCGTCAGGTGGGCCAGCAGCGCCGCCCGGTCGTTCCGGTACTCGGCGAGCAGGCGCAGCTTCGCCGGCGAGCACGGCCAGGCGATTCCGCACGCCCGGCAACGCCAGGTGGGCCGCGCGGGCAGGTGGGCCGGGCGGCGGCTCACACCGCCACCCGTCGGGGTACGGCGGGGCGGCGGCGCGGCGGCGCGGGCGGACCCGCCAACGGGTGCGCGCCGGCGGGCATCAGGTACAACTCCCGGCGGGCCACCGCGTCCCCGTCGCGCCCCAACTCGTAGCACTCGATCCAGGCCCAACCGTGGTACGTGTGCCGCTCGGCCAGTACCCGGATCACGCGCACCGTGATCGGCCTGACGAACTGCGGGCTCGCGTCCCGGCTCAGGCGCAGCACGTCGCCGGATCGGATCGTCCCCGCCTGCGCCTGCGCCTGCGCCTGCGCCTGCGCCTGCGCCTGCGCCTGCGCCTGCGCCTGCGGGTCCGGTCCCGCCGCTCCCGGGGCGGGCCTCCTGCGTGCGTCCGACATGGATTCCCCTCGTGTGCGGTGGTGGAAGGGGGCCCGGCCTCGGTGCTCGCCGTCGGGTCGACCGGGCCCCCGCTACGAACGCGCTCGGTGGGCTCCGTACGCCTCCACCGCTCGCGCCGTCTCACCGACTACCCTTCCGAGGGTTGTCGAACAATCACACAGCGTTAGATGATTTCTTCGGAACGCTCCATTTGCTCCCGAAGGGACGCGGGCATGAACCATGCATTCGTCGCGGCACTCGCCGAAGCCTCCGAGACGGCCGAGAGCCTCGCCTGTCGCATGGGGATCCACCCGAAGACGGTGGCCCGCTGGGCAAACCCGGGACGTGTCCCGCAGACCCGACACCGTGCCGAGGTGGCGAAGATCCTCCGCAAGGACGTGGTCGACCTGTGGCCGGACATCGTCAACCGCAGGGAGCCGGTCTGGTTCCGGCCGTGGGTCGACATCGAACGCGAGGCGGTCGCCCTGCGCGCGTTCCAACTCGCCTGGGTGCCGGGCCTGCTCCAGACCGAGGCCTACGCCCGCGCCACGCTCGCCTGGGAAGCGCTGACAGCGACAGAGGTAGACGAGTTGGTGTCCGCTCGCATGGATCGGCAGGCGATCCTCAGCCGTGAACGTGGGCCGCTTTTCGTGGCGGTGCTGGATGAGGGGATCATCCGTCGCGGTATCGCCGGAGGGCGCTCTCTCATGGCGGATCAGCTCGCTCACCTCGTCACCTGTGCCGATCTGCCGAGCGTGCAGCTCCACATCGTGCCCAGCGAGGCGATCGCCTACCCGGGACTGAACGGGCCGTTCACCCTCGCAGAGCTGCCAGACGGCACCCGAGTGGGTCATGTGGACAGTCAGGCGCAGGCTCAGATAGTCGACCAGACGTCGGAAATTGCTACCCTCGAGCGACGATGGGAACGCATCCGGGGCGAGGCCCTTCCCCGAGGGCGGTCCCTGGACCTCCTGAGAGAAGCGGCAGCATCATGGACGTGACCGGCGCGCGGTGGCGCAAGAGCACCAAGAGCGGAAGCAACGGCGGTGACTGCGTCGAGGTTGCCGACAATCTGCCCGGCGTCGTCCTGGTCCGTGACACGAAGAACCGTGACGGCGGCACCCTGGCCTTCGCCCCGGCCGCCTGGCGGGCGTTCGTCACCGCGACCGCCGCACGCCCGTAGCAGGGCTGGCCCAGCAGCCCCGGTGATCGACTCCGTATCGCCGATGTGGCGGTATCCGGGCCACTCGGATACCGCCACATCGGCGATGTTGAGCTGATCACGCAAGAGCGTGGCGGTCAGGCGTGGGCGTCGGGTAGCTCCTCGGGCTCGGCGACCCACGCGGAGAAGACAGGCACGCCGTGCCACGGGCCGGTGGTCCCGTCGGAGCGCCTGTCGGTGGCGGCTGCCACCACCGCGTAGGGGTGGCCGAAGCGCAGTTCGGCGGTGCGGCGGACGCCCTCCGGTGGCAGGCTCGTCAGCCCGAACATGCCTGTGACGGCCGCCGCCTCGAAGCCGTACCGCCCGAATGTCGCCATCGCCACCTGGCGCGCCTCGAAGGTCCGCACCGGCAGGGCCAGCGCCTCTGCCAGGGTCGCCGACGCGGCGGCGAAGCCGAGCGACGACCCGGTCAGGTCGTGCTCGCTGCGCGCCGACCAGCAGGGCAGCACGGCGGTGTGCCGTTCCTCGCGTCCGTCGCGGGCGCTGGTTCGTACCCTCTCCTCGCGGATCGTCCAGAGGGGAGCGTCGCCGAGCGGCAGGTCGAACAGCGCGCGGTGACCGGCCGGTGGCGCGCCGTCGGCGGCGCGGGCGCTGATCCGGTACGCGGCGGCCAGCACATCGGCCGGCGGCACCCCCGGCGCGGCGGCCACCGAGAGGACGACCAGGCCGGCGCCGTCGTCCGCCTGGGCCGACGCGGCGTGCGTGATCACGTCACCGGCCTCCGGTGTCGTGGCGATGGCGCACCGGTGACCGTGCTCCGGGGTGCGCAGCACCCGGCGCAGCCGGCCCGCCCAGAGGCTGTCCGGGCCGAGCGCCCGGGCGTCGGCGACGTCGAACGGCTCGGCCCAGGAGATGCGGGTGGCCAGTGCGCTGGCGAGGGCGAGCACCACCTCCGGCGTGACTTTCAGCGGGAAGTGTTCGATCAGGCCGAGTGTGTGCTCGCGCGCCCAGGCGTCCAACCCGGCCTGGTCGGGCAGCACGCCCACCTCGGTCGTCGCGGGCAGGGCGGCCCGCCAGTCGGCCGGCCCGCCGTCGCCCTCGCCGGGCCGGTGCCAGAGCGCGGTGGCGGACGCGACAAGCGGGTGCGGCGCGTCCAGCAGCGCGCGGGCGATCGTGGCGGCGGTGTCCGGGTCGGTGCCCAGGGCCTCGGTCAGCGGCCCCTCGGCGCGGTCGGGTGCGGTCGCGGCGGCCAGCGCGAGCAGCAGCCAGGCTCCGAGCGGCGAGGCGACGTGGTGCCGGTCGCCGATCGTGGTGTGCAGCCGCGCGGCGTACGCGGCGAGCGGCCCGTGCAGGTCGGTCGTCATGCCCCCACTCTGCCTGCCGGGCCGCCTCACGACCACAGCTCGAAGGGCTCGTCGATCTCCTCTCCGGCCAGGAAGCCGGTGATCAGCCGGGGGAGTTGACCCGGGTAGAAGCGGTCCGGGCTGGCCACCACCTCCGGCAGCGGCCACCAGCGGAAGCCGAAGTAGTCCTCCAACTCGTAGTCGAGCCGGTGCGCCTCGTCCACGTCCGGGCCGGGGCCGGTCAGCCGTACCGGAACGACGACCTCGTCCTGGACGTGCCGCACCTGCCGGTGCAGGAAGCTGGCCCGCCGCCGCCAGGTCGGCTCGCCGATCTGGTCGGCGGCAACGACGAGGCCGGTCTCTTCGCGCAGCTCCCGCACCGCCGTGTCCCGGTACGTCTCCCCGGCGTCCATGCCGCCGCCGGGTAGCTCCCACCAGGTGCCCAGCCGGGGATGGTCCGGGTCCCGGGTGTGGAACAGCAGTACCCGTTCGGCGTCGTCGAGGACCACCACCCGCACGGCACGCCGTTCGAGGATCGGCAGGTCGTCGGGCACCTCGTTCATCGGGCCAGTCTGCCGCAGCACCGCCCGCGCCGGTGGCCCGCCCGGGGCCGGTAGGCTGCCCGCCGTGGCTGGACTGTTGAGGAACGTGGCGGCGCGCATCTCCCGGGTCGGCGCGGCGATCCCGTCGCCCCGCCGTACCGGGCCGGGTCCGGCGCAGGTGGCCCGCCGTCGCCAGGTGAGCGCCCTGCAGCGCCGGGAGCTGACCTACGCCCCGGAGAAGGACGGCCAGGCCGACCCCGGCGAGATCGTCTGGACCTGGGTGCCGTACGAGGACGACCCCCGGCAGGGCAAGGACCGGCCGGTGCTTGTGGTCGGGCGGCACAGCCGGACGCTGTTCGGGTTGATGCTGTCCAGCCAGAGCGAACGGGACGGGCAGCGGCACTGGTTGGCGCTCGGCCCGGGCGAGTGGGACCGGGACAACAGGCCGAGCTGGGTACGGCTCGACCGGGTGCTCACCATGCGTGAGGACAGCATCCGCCGCGAGGGCGCGATCCTGGACCGGCCCCGGTTCGAGCGGGTCGGGCAGGCACTGCGCGCCGGCTACGGCTGGCGCTGACCTCCGTCAGGCCGGTTCGCGGCTCGGGCCGACCGCGGCGCCGCGCGCGTCCGGCGGCGGGTACGGCTGGTCGGCGAGCAGCCGTGCGAGGTGAGCGCTGTTCAGCGCGAGAGCCTTCGTCGTACGGCCTGTGGTGTCGTCCTTCGGCCCGGCGTCACGGTAGTCCACCTTGTGCAGTGCCTCGCCGACCCAGTACGTCGCGCCGGCGGCGGGGCAGGTGAAGCCCACCTCGTTGAGCGCCTGCTGCACCTGGCCGATGGTGTGGTGTGCGCCGTCCTCGTTGCCCACGACGGCGACGCCTCCCACCTTGCCGTAGGTCAGGAGCCGGCCCTCGGCGTCGGTCTCGGAGAGTTCGGCGTCGAGGCGTTCGAGGACCATCTTGCAGACGCTCGACGGCTGACCGAGCCAGATCGGCGTGGCGATGACGAGGATCTGCGCGGCCAGCAGTTTGGCGCGGATCGCGGGCCAGCCGTCGCCGTGCCCCTCGTCGGTGGACACCCCGAAACGCACATCGTGGTCGACGACCCGGACCAGGTCGCCGTCCACACCCTGCGTGGCCAGCTCGGTCAGGACCTCCCGGCCGAGCTGCTCGGCGCTCGACGGGGCCGGCGACGGCTTGAGGGTGCAGTTGAGTACGAGGGCGCGGATGCTCGCCACGTCTGTTCCTCTCGGCCGTCGGGCACTCTCACCGTCACCCCATACCCGGGCGCCGGCCCGAATCACGCGGACCGAATCACCCGGGCCGAATCACCCGGACAGGTGAAAGCGGCACAACGCGAGCCGATCCGGTAAGCGTCGTCGTCCGCCCGCTGCCCGAGCGGTAATTCGGTGGGGCCGGCCGTCCACCCGGTGGCAGGGTGTCGGCATGCCCTCCGAGGTGGCCGACTGGGTCCGTACCGACTTCGGCCTCGACATGACCACGATGGACGCGGTCACCCACGGCGCCGACCGGTACGCCCAGATGTGGCGGGCGCGGGCCGTCGACGGAACCCGGTACGCCGTGAAACTCAGCGGGGGCGGCACCTCGGCGGGGCTGGCGGTGTCCGCGTACCTCGCCGGGCAGGGCGTGCCGGGCGTAGCCGCGCCGCTGCGTACCCGGGACGGGCGGCTGTGGGCCGACCGCGACGGCCGCCGCCTCACCGTGGTGCCGTGGGTCTCCGACACCCGGGCGCTCGACGGTCCGGTGACCGTGGCGCACTGGCGCTCGTACGGCGAGGTGCTGGCGGCGGTGCACGCCGTGCCGGTCACCGACGAGCTGGCGCGGCTGCTGCCGCGCGGCGGGTCCGCGTACCCCCGGATCGTGGCCGCGACCCGGACGGTGGCCCGACGGCTGCGCGACCCGGCACCGGATCCGGTGGCCGCCGACCTGGCGGCGGTCTGGTCGGCGGCGGCCGACCGGGTGTCCCTGCTGATCCGCGCCGTCGAACGCCTCGCCGTCGACCAGCCCGCGGGGACGCCTGTGGTCTGCCACGGCGATCCGCACCTGGGCAACCTGCTGCTCGCCCCGGACGGTCAGGTCTGGCTGATCGACTGGGACGACGCGGTGCTCGCGCCACCCGAGTGCGACCTGATGTTCGTCACCGGTGGGGTGCTCGCCTTCGCGCCGGTCACCGCCGAGCAGCGGGAGGTGGTGCTCGGCGGCTACGGCGGGACCGAACCGGACCCGACGCGGCTTGCCTGGTTCCTCGCGGTCCGCGCGCTCGACGACCTCAGCGACTGGACCCGCCAGGCTCTGGATCCGGGCGCCGACGAGGCCGAGCGGGCCTTCGCCCGCCGGATCGTACGGGGACTGGTGTCGGCGGACGGCCTGGTCACCCTCGCCGAGGTGGCGCTGCGTGACCTCGCCCGGCGGTGACCGCGCCGGTGTGGCAGCTCAGAGCTCGGCCAGCGGGACGCTGTCGACGAGCTGCCGGGGTGAACGGGCGCCGCCGAGGCTCTTCGCCTGGTACATGGCCGCGTCGGCGCGACTGAGGGCGTCGGTGAGCTGAGCCGGGCCGGTCACCGGCGCGAGCCCCACCGAGGCGGTCACCCGTACGCTGCACCCGGCCAGCCGGATCGGCGCGGCGACTGTCTCGCTGAGCCGTCGCGTGGCGTGGTCGATCCACCGCCTGTCGATGGTGGGGCTGGCGAGCAGCCCGGCGAACTCGTCCCCGCCCAGCCGGGCGACCAGGTTGTCGCCGGCGAACCCGGCCAACCGCTCAGCCACGCTGATCAACACCTGGTCGCCGGCCGCGTGGCCGTACCTGTCGTTGATCTGCTTGAAGTCGTCCAGGTCGAGCACGACGGCGATCAGCGGTTCCCCGGCCGCGTCGGTGAGCAGGGCGGCCGCGAGCCGGTAGAAGGCGCGGCGGTTGGGCAGGCCGGTGAGCGGGTCGTGGCTGGCCGCGTGCCGCTCGGCGGCCAACTCGGCCTGGAGGTGGCCGATCTCGGCCTCGGCGCGCACCGCTCTGCGGCGCAACTGCCAGGAGGAGAGCAGCGCACCCGCCGCGCAGATGCCGGAGGCGACACTCATCGGATCCGGCAGGAGCCCTCCCATCAGCGCGACCGCCTCCAGTCTCCGGCCGACGCGGCGCACACCGTGCCGGGCCCGTTTCCCCCGGGTGGTTGCCCAGCCCAGAGTTACTCAACGTGAACGGATGCGCACCATTCACGTGCGTTATCATGCTCGCCGTCCGGTGCAGATGCAATAGCAGATGCACGTGCAGAATTGTCCGACGTCGTTACCGCACCCCTCGCCGTCACCGCTCCTCCCACGGGCACCGGCGGGCTCGTGAGCAGAAAGACTCCCTCATGCAGCAGCCACCCAATGGTGTGCCGATCCATCAGTTGCCCCCGTTGACCTGGCAGAAAAGCCGCCGCAGCAACCCCAGCGGCAACTGTGTCGAACTCGCCGAACTGCCCGGGGGAGCCGGCATCGCGGTCCGCAACTCCCGACATCCGGACGGGCCGGCGTTGATCTACACAGTGGACGAGATCGCGGCGTTCGTGCTCGGCGCGCGGGACGGCGACTTCGACCATCTGATCAACTGACCCGCCCCCTGCCGGGCCGACCCGAATCACCGGTCCGGAGGAGTTCACCTCACTGTCGGTCCATGGCATGCTTACACGTCGGTCGGGCCGGGTTCCCGTCCGCGAGGTCGGTATGCGGAGGTCCGCACGTGACGATGGTTCCCGCCGAGGGAGGCCCGACAACCGGGCCCACCGTGCTGCGCATGCTGCTCGGCGCCCAACTGCGTCGTCTGCGGGAGTCCAGCGGGGTGACCCGGGAAGGCGCCGGCTGGGAGATCAGGTCCTCCGAATCCAAGATCAGTCGGATGGAGCTGGGCCGCGTCGGCTTCAAGGAACGCGACGTGGCCGACCTGCTCACCCTCTACGGCGTCACCGACGAGGGTGAGCGCGAGGCGCTGCTCAAGCTCGCGCGGGACGCCAACAGCCCCGGCTGGTGGCACCGCTACGGCGACGTGCTGCCCAGCTGGTTCCAGTCGTATCTGGGCCTGGAGGCGGCGGCCGCGCTGATCCGCAGCTACGAGGTGCAGTTCGTCCCCGGGCTGTTGCAGACCCGGGAGTACGCTCGCGCGGTCGTCCTGCTCGGGCACGGCTCCGCCGGCTCCGCCGAGATCGACAGGCGGGTCTCGCTGCGGATGCAGCGCCAGCAGTTGCTGCAGCGGGACAAGCCACCGCAGCTCTGGGCTGTGGTGGACGAGGCGGCACTGCGGCGGCCGATCGGCGGCGCCGAGGTGATGCGCGGCCAGCTCACCGCACTCATCGAGGCGACCAAGTCACCGCACATCCGCCTCCAGGTCATCCCGTTCGCCGCCGGGGGGCACGCCGCGGCCGGCGGCGCCTTCACGATCCTGCGCTTCGGTGACCAGGAGCTGCCCGACATCGTCTACATCGAGCAGTTGACGAGCGCGATCTACCTCGACAAGCGCGACGACCTGGAGTATTACGCCGTCGCCATGGAGCGGCTCTGCGTCGAGGCCGAGCCGCCGGAGCGTACGCCGGAGATCCTCGGGCGGCTGCTGGAGGAGCACTACCAGGCGTGATGCCCGCCCGCGACAACCGAGCGTTCGCGGGCCTTCCGTATTGACCGTCGCCGACTCGTCGGGCTAGTCTCTGTATCGATACAGTCTGGATCGATACAGAGGGGTGCCGGTGAAGCCAACACTGCAAGCCGTGGCGGACGCCGTCGGCGTCTCCCGCAGCACCGTGTCCAACGCGTACAGCCGCCCCGACCAGCTCTCCGCCGCCCTGCGCGAGCGCATCCTGGACGCCGCCCGCCAGCTCGGCTACCCCGGCCCCAACCCCACCGCGCGATCCCTGCGGCGTGGCTTCGTCGGCTCCATCGGGGTGCTGTTCACCTCCCAACTCTCGTACGCCTTCACCGACCCGTTCGCGGTCCGCTTTCTCGCCGGCGTGGGGGAGGCCGCCGAAAGGCACGGCACCAGCATGCTGCTCGTGCCGCTGCCCGAGGCGCAGACCGACGCTCGACGAGCGGTGGAGAACGCCGCGGTCGACGGCTTCTGCGTCTACTGCGTGGCCGACGAGGAATGGGCCCTGGACGTCATCCGGGCGCGCGGGCTGCCGTACGTCAGCACCGCCCCCCGCGACGACGCCGGCGCGGACGAGCGGTACGTCGGCATCGACGAACGGGCCGCGGCGTACAGCGCCGCCGCGCACGTGGCAGGTCTCGGCCACCGCCGGGTGGCCCTGCTCGCCGACGCGGTGCTGCCCGACGCGCCGGCCGGGCCGCTCACCCTGTCCGGGGCGCACGAGGTGTGGCACCCGACGACCCGGGGCCGGCTCACCGGCTTCGCCGACGCGTTCGCCGAGGTCGGCGTCGACTGGGCCGACCTGACCCTGCTCAACGCCCGGGGCAACAGCCGCCAGGCAGCGACCGCCGCCGTCGCCGGACTGTTCGACGGGCCGGCGCCGCCGACCGCCGTGCTGGCCGGCTCGGACGTGCTCGCCCTGGGCGTGCTGGACGTCCTGGCCCAGCGGCCCGGCGGCGCCAACCCGTCGGTGTCGGTGACCGGCTTCGACGACGTCCCCGAGGCCGCGGCGGCCGGCCTCACCACCGTCCGGCAACCGGCGAAGGAGAAGGGCCGCATCGCCGCCGAACTGCTGCTCGACCCACCCGCTGATGCCACTGCCGGCCACGTCCTGCTACCCACCGCACTCGTCGTCCGGACCTCCACCGGACCTGTCCCGAGGAGTTGATCATGGAATACCCGACCGGATACGTCACCGCTCTCGACGCCATGAGCCGCCACGTCAACTCGGCCCGCCCGGACGCGCCCGTCCAGGTCGAGCGCGTCCGCCGGCCGCTGCTCGCCCCGAGCCGGCAGGCGACAGCCGTCGCCCTGCGCCGGCTCGCCGACCGGATCCAGCCCCGACCGGTGCCCCGCTGCTCCTGACCACCGCCCATTTGGGCATGAACGGGACGAAGGGTGCCGGCCCGGGCACGCAGGGTGGTCGAGTGGGAACTCGCCAGGCAGACTGGTGAAGCCATGTCGCCCTTCACGCCCACCCTCCGTCTCCACGACCGCTACGTACTGCACGAGCGGATCGGTCTCGGTGGCATGTCCGAGGTGTGGCGGGCCGACGACGAGGTGCTCGGCCGGCCGGTCGCCATCAAGGTGCTCGCCGGGCAACTCGCCGCCGACCCGCAACTGCGGGCCACCATCCAACGCGAGGCCCGCGCCGCGGCCCGGCTGACCCACCCGCACGTCACCCAGGTGTACGACTACGCCGAAGCGACACTCGCCGGCGGCGTCGTCGTCCCGTACCTGGTCATGGAATTGGTCGAGGGGCACAACCTGGCCGACCGGCTGCGTACCGGCCCGCTGCCCTGGCCCGAGGCGGTCCGGGTGGCCGGGCAGATCGCCGCCGCGCTGGCCGCCGCACACCGCATCGGGGTGGTGCACCGGGACGTCAAGCCGGGCAACGTCATGCTCACCGACACCGGCGCCAAGGTGCTCGACTTCGGCATCGCCGCGCTCGGCGGGCTCGACAGCCAGTCCGGCGAGCCGCTGATGGGCACACCCGCGTACTTCGCACCGGAACGCCTCACCGCCGGCCCACCCGACCCGGCAAGCGACGTGTACGCCCTCGGCGCGCTGCTCTACCGCACCCTCACCGGGCAGGCGCCGCTGCCCGTGCAGAGCTGGGAGGACGCCCTCGACGTGCACCGGCGGGGCACGCCGGTGCCGCCGCTGCGGGTGGCCGGTCTGCCCTCCGACATCGCCGAGCTGACAGTCGCCTGCCTCGCCGCCGACCCGGCCCGCCGCCCGTCCGCTGCGCACCTGGCCCGCCGGTTCGGGGCCGGCCAGCCGGTCGAGCCTCCTACCGAGCTGCTGCGCATCCTGCCCAGCGCCCACCCGCCCACGCTGATCGACCGCTCGGCGGCCCGCCCCCACCCCGCACCGGTAGAGGCCCCACCGCGCCGGCGTTCTCGGCGGCGCGCCGCCGTGCTGGTCGCGGCCGGCCTCGCGGCGCTGGTCGGCGGGGGCGCTCTGCTCGCCCAGAACCTGGACACTCCCGAGCGTCCCGCCCAGGTCGCCGGCCCGCCGCCGAGCAACACCCCGTCGCCCCGACCCAGCACCCAGTCGCCGACGTCGGCGCCGTCCGCGTCCCCCGCCCCCAGCAGCGCCGCGCCCTCGACCGTCGGTCAGCAGGTACCGGTCAGCCTGCGCCAGGTCACCAACGAGTTCACCGCGACGCTCGCCGAGGCGCAGGCGCGCGGTGAGATCGACCGCAGGACGGCCGAGGACCTGCGCGACGATCTCGCCGACGCCAACCGGCGGTCCCGGGACCGCGCCAAGCGCGTCGCGGACCTGCGCGAACGCATCGCCGAGCTGGTCGACAGGGACAGGCTCTCCCCGCGCACGGCCGCCCACCTCGACGAACTGCTCAGCAAGGCGAGCACCTTCTCCACCGACCGTACGGACGACTGATCCATCTGCCTGTCTCACTGGCATGATGGGCCGATGCGGACACGCTTGATCTTCGTGCGTCACGGTGAGTCGGTCCACCAGGTCGACGGGACCGTGGGCGGACCGCACGGATGTCGCGGGCTGACCGCGCTCGGCCACGACCAGGCACACCGGCTCGCCCGACGACTCGCCGAGGACCACGCCGTCGACCGGCCGGTCGCGGTCTACTCGTCGGTGCTGCGCCGGACCGTCGAGACCGCGCAACCGATCGCCGCGGCGTTCGGCCTGCGCGCCGTGGCCGACTGCGGTCTGTGCACCTGGCACACGCCCCCGTACGCCGACGGCCTGCCGCTCACCCGATTCCGGAGCGAGCACGCCGCGGTGGGCGGAGGGCTGTTCCGGCCGTTCGAGACAGGCAACGAGAGCTGGGCCGAACTGGTCGTCCGGATCAGCCGGGCGATCATGGAGATCGCCCAGCGGCACCGGGGCTCCACAGTGGTCCTCGTCGGCCACACCGCGACCGTTGAGGTCGCCTTCCACGCGCTCGCCGCCCAGCCGCTGCACCGGGGGTTCGACCTGGTCATCGCGCCGGCCTCGATCACCGAGTGGACCACCGACCACGACACCGGCGCCTGGCCACCGGCCCGCTGGGCCCTGCACCGCTTCGGCGACACCGCCGGGTGGGCTAGAGGGTGATCCAGTAACTGCGCGCCGGGCCTAGCTCGGTGTCCCCGATGCCCTCCAGGACGCCGCCGCAGCGTTCTATCGTCCGCGCCGACGCGGCGTTGTCCTCCGCGCAGACGATCAGGCGTCGTGCAGACGGACGGTGGGCACGGTCAGCTCGGTCATGGCGACGGCCCGGTCAGTCGTTCAGGATCTGCTCGCGCAGGATCTCCGCGTGCCCACAGTGCTGCGCCAGCTCGCGCAGCACGTGCAGATAGACCCAGCGCAGCGGCAACGGGCCACGGCGGTTGCCCCGGAGCAGGTCGTCCAGCCCGAGCGACGCCGTGGCGCGGCGGGACGCCTCGCACGCCTCACGATGCGCCCGCTGGATCGTGGCGATCGTGTCGGCGTCGTCCAGGACGAACGACTCGTCGGGCGTCGCCGGGATGCCGATCTCGGCCCGCGAGCGGCAGGTGACAGCCTCGTCGAACCAGACCTTCTCGACGAACGTCGTGTGCTTCACCAGACCCAGCAGCGTGGTCCGCGACGGCACCAACGACCGGCGCGCCTGCTCCTCGGTCAACCCATCCAGGTAACCGTCGAGCGCCAGGCGGTGCTCGTCGATGAACGCCTCGAACTGCGCCTGCGCCGGCTGGCCGACGACATCCTCGGCGAACGTGGGCGGGAAAACGGTCATGACGGAAGCATTCCAAGCCGGCCGGTCGAGAGCAACCACGGCACGCTCAACCGACTGTGACACGGTCGCCGTCGGCCACGCGGCCGGCGCGGACCACCCTGGCGTACGCGCCGACGCACGGCTGCGGGCCCATCCCGGGCAGCGGCTCGACCCGGTTGAGTCGGGCGGGCACCCGCAGCGCCTCGGCCTCGCGGGGCAGTGGCCCGTGCGCGAGCGTCGGCACCGCGCAGCGCGGCGTCGGAGCGAGCACGGCGAGCACCAGGTCGGGGCCGACCCGCAGCTCCCGACCCACCCATTCGTTCTCGGCGAAGGCCCCCGCGTCCGTGTCGAGCACCAGGTTGGGTCGGTAACGGTCGACAGTGCCGGCCCCGGGCGGCAGGCTCCCGGCGATCCGGTCCAGGGTCGCTGTGGTGACCAGGTGGATGGGGGCGAAGTCGAAGAAGGTCCCGGGCGCCACCGCCCCGAGTCGGCTCTCGTCGGCCGGGAGCTCGTCGGTCAGGCCGGCGGCGAGCACCGCGTCCGGGTGGGACCGCAGCAGGGTGGCACCGTCCGGCAGGGTGTCGACAAGGATCACCTCGTGGCCCACCGCCGCGCTGAGCGCGACGTCGATGGTGGGGTCCACGGCCGACAGGTGCCGCCCGTCGGGCAGGGTGATCCGGACCGGGTCGGGTGCCCCGCCGGTGGCCCGCAGGGTGAGCAGGTCGCGCCATCGGTGCGGTTGCTTGGCGCTGGCGACCCGTCCGCTGGCCCGGTCCACGAGGGCCAGCGCACGATCACCCACGACGCCGGCCACACCGACCTCGGCGGCCGGGATCCGCTCGCCGAGCAACGACTTCACCGGGTATCGCCGCAGCTGCACCAGCCGTCCTGGGATCATCCCGTCACCCTAACCGGGCTCAGTCGATGCTCACTCGAACCAGCTCTCCCGGTGCCGTACCTGCCCGTGCGCACACCTCGCCCTGTGGCGTCCAGACGCCGGAACGCCCCGCCGCCTCCGTGTAGCCGCCACCTGTCGACCCGGCGAAGCTCGCCACCACCACCCACACCCGGTGCGTGACGGCGATCCGGTGCGCCCGCTGGTCCACCACGGCGGCGTCGCGCGCCGACTCCAGCACCCCCGCCGCGTACACGTCGACGCCGAGCGCGGCCGTGCGCTCCGCGTGCGCGGCGACGCCTGTGTCCTTGCAGACGGCAAGCCCCAGCCGCCATCCGTCCACAGTGACCACACCCGGCACGTCACCCGGCCGGAACCGGCGGGCCTCCGCGTCACCCAGGCACATCTTGCGGTACGCCACACTCACACCGTCACCGGTCACGGCCAGCACCCCGATGTGGTCACCGGCGACCGGCGCGCCGGCCAGCGCCAGCGCCCCCGTGTCGGCGCACGCCCGCACCAGCGGCGCCAACCGCGGGTCGTCGGTGGGCACGACAGGGCCGTCCAACTCGTACCCGGTCAGCGACAGCTCCGGAAAGACCACCACCCGGGCACGCGCCGCGCGGACCGCGTCGGCGTGCGCCCGCGCGTTGGCCGCGACATCAAGGGGTACGCACAGTGGCTGCGCTGCCGCGAGCCGCAGCGGGGTACGGTCGGCCGCGCGTACGGCGGTCTCTCGGTTGGCTCTCAGGATCGGTTCGTAGCGTGTGGGCATGATTCGAACGTCGCACGCCGTGCTCGCCACCGGAACCCCTGCCGCCGCCGCGGAACCGCCGCAGGGCGGCATCGTCGGCTACGTCAGCGACCTGGTGGAACGGCTCGGCGGCCCGGGCGCGGGCCTGGCGGTGGCGTTGGAGAACCTGTTCCCCCCGATCCCGAGCGAGGTGATCCTGCCGCTGGCCGGGTTCGTCGCCGCGCAGGGCCGGATCAGCCTGTTCGGTGCGATCTTCTGGACCACGCTCGGCTCGGTGGTGGGCGCGCTGGCCCTCTATCTGATCGGCGCGTCACTGGGCCGCGACCGGATGCGCGCCATCGCGGCCCGGCTGCCGCTGATCAAGCTCAGCGACGTGGACCGGACCGAGGCGTGGTTCCTGCGGCACGGCGTGAAGGCTGTCTTCTTCGGCAGGATGATCCCGATCTTCCGGAGCCTGATCTCCATCCCGGCCGGGGTGGAGCGGATGCCCGTACCTGTCTTCCTGCTCTACACGACGCTGGGCAGCCTGATCTGGAACACCACCTTCGTGCTCGCCGGCTACCTGCTCGGCGACAACTGGCACCTCGTCGAGGGGTACGTCGGCACGCTCCAGAAGGTGGTCATCGTGGTCTGTGTGGCGGGCGTCGCGTGGTTCGTCGGATCCCGGGTGCTTCGCGCCCGCCGCGCCGCACGGAACCCCGAACCCACCGCCCCCGAACAGCGCTCGCCGAACGGGGTGCCCGACCCGGGCGGTCGCGGCACTCTCTACCGCAGCGGCTCGTGGCCCGCCAACGACCGCTAGACGGGCGATCCGTGACGGTCGGCCGAGATGCGCGCGTTGCGCCGCGCCGGTCCGGTCGGCTTCAGGCCTCCGGAGTCCGGACAATTGGCCCCCGAAGGGCGCGTTGTCCCTTGGATCCCTTTCGTCATGATCGACCGGCCTTGATCGAAACAACATCCCCGATATGGCGGTGTCCCGGCGTCCCGATGCCGCCGTATCGGCGATATGGAGTGGATCAGCGCCCTGAGCGCCCTGGGTGCCCGCCCGGCGTGTCCGGCTGGGGTGTTTGTCCGGTCTGGGTTCGTGTGGGTTGTGACCGGTCGCACCGGTGCGGCGGAATCATGGCCGGCCGGGGGTCGTTACATACCCTGACGATCGCAGGACCACGGCTCATCGCCCGGCCCCACTGCCCGGCCTGCCCGCTCGTTGCAGACCCCCCAGGCACCGCAATGTGGGTGCCACCGGATGGGCCGCCGCCAGGAATGACCCCGGTCGGCCGGTCGTTGCAGACCCCCGGGCGCCGCCTCGATGTGGGTGCCGCCGGCCCCGGAATGACCCCGGTCCGCCGGTCGTTACACAGACCCCCAGGCACCGCCGAAATGTGGGTGCCGCCGGATGGGCCACCCCCGGAATGACCCCGGCCCCCGGTTGGTTACACCCAGATCTCGGCGCCGCGAGCCCCGCTCGCAGGCCGCCGACCTTCCTCAAAGTCTTTGTGCAGCGCCGGACGAGGTGCTCACACCCGGCTTGTCACGCGGGTGTTTCCTACCCTCGAAGGAGCTACCCCCATGAACACGATCATGCGTAAGAGTGTGCTGTCCGTTGCTGGTCTGGCCTTCGCCGGTGGCGTCTTCGCCGGCCCGGTTG
>NZ_JBFBEO010000009.1:0-127045 GCF_040683695.1 Micromonospora sp. NPDC093244 | reverse complement strand
GAAACCGAACCCAGCAACCCCCCGCCCCCCCCCCCGGGCCCCCCCGCGGGGGGGGGGGGGGGGGGGGGGTACGGCCGAGTGGTGCTGAATGCCAAGGTGACCTTTGAGCGCCCGTTGCAGAGTCAGCGAACGGGGGACTTGAGGTTCGACATCAACGCCGGCGAGTGGGCGTCGCAGGTGGCCGCAGTGGATGCGGGGGCGTTCGTTGAGCTGCTGGTGCCGCTGGCGAGGGGCGCGGACTACACCGGCGCGGTGGCGGCGCTGCGGGCGGCTCGTGAGCTGCTTCGGCAGGGCAACATCGAACCGGCGATCGTGGAGGCGCGCAAGGCCGTGGAGCAGGTCCGCGACGCGTACGGAACGCTGAAGCTGTTCAATGCGGCGAAGACGAAGGCCCCGCGGCAGCGGACCTACGACGAGCGGTGGGCGTTCATGGTCGAGGACCTGTTCTCAACCATGAGCGGCGCGGGTCACAAGGACGAGGTGACGCAGGACTTCGAGTACACCCGGGAGGACGCCGAGATGCTGATCGTCGCGACCGCCGGGATGCTTAAGCGGCTGTCCCTCGACATAGCCACCGGCTCCGAACGGCATGGTGACGGCGCCCTTAAGGCGCTGACATGCTCGCCGGGCCGATTGCATAGGGCGTTGTCAAACGTTCGCACGGTCGTTGCGGGGTCGCCTGGCGCAGGCTTGTTCGACCCAGATCGTCCAGCAGGGCTGACGGGCGGCACCACAGCTCAGGCGGAATCCGCCGGCCGCGACTCCCTAGGGCGCCTCGAAGAGGAGATCGCCGGCCCGCTTTACCCGAAGGCCTGAGCCGGGAACCCGCGAGACCAACTTGTCCATCAGGCTCTCCGCGTAGGAGCGAGACAGGTTCGTCGCAACGTACACCGGCCCGGCGGACGTCTGGACCTCCTTCGGGAAGTACCCCGGAGTCACGGCGCTCTGGTCCGCGCCGACGGCACCGGGGATAATGGTCGCCGCGATGCCCTCGCGCTCGGCCACGAACTCCACAAGATCGCGTACGGCTCGTGCGGCGGCGACGGGTCGCCGTGTGAAGTTCGGCCCCTCCATTGAGTAGATCGTGAACCGGCCGTGCACACGCCGCAGCCGGAGGCGCAGCAGTTGACGCCGGTCGGCGTCCTTGGCGGCGTCGACGTAGCGGTCGAGGAAGACCGCGAGCAACTCGTCATCCAACTTCCGGACTCGGGTCGTCTCGGTCGGATAGTCCATCAGTCGGGCGACCTGGCCCTCTTCGAGGTTGGACAGCGCCGCTTCCAATTGACCGATCGTCGTCACGTCCAGCTCGGCCAACTGTTCGACGAGGAGGGCGACGGATGACGGGTCGCCTGGCTCATCCCCTGGGAAGCGGTCGGCGATCAGCTCGCCCAGCGTTCCCAGGTCAAGCGGAGTCGGGTCAAGTGCGTCCGGCGACGGCTCGTCAACCCCGATCAAGGGCCCGCCAACGGGTGCGACTTCGCCTGCGTCCTGCGGCCGGAGCAGCTCCTCGATCTCGTCGAAGATCTTGTCCATATACCGGCGCATCCCGCCAGCCTCGATGAAGTACTGATCCACACGCCCCTTGTCGGCGGGCGTCAGGTCCTGGTATGCGCCGGACTTGTAGCGGATGTCGTGCTCGTACTCCGCCCAGGCATGACCCGCCACGCTGCGCACCTGGATCTCCAGGCCCTGGTACTTACCGAGGTACCTCGCGAGGGCTGGGTAGCGTTGCTGCGCCTCGGGATCCTTGAGGCCGATGATGACGATGTGCTCGCTGTCGTATCCGTTGTGCTTTTTGTCGCCGGGATTCACCCACTCCCGGTACTCGCAGCGACTCCCGATGAGGTCTGCCAAGTCGTTACGGGCTCGGGTGGTGTACACAATTACGCGGGCCGCCACGCAGTCATGGATCTGCGCAGCGGGGTCGTTGTACTTCGGTGTTCCGTCCTCGTTCGTTTTCTGTGATTTCTCCGTGTACGAGGAGAGACTCTTGGCCCGTGCCTCCACCAGGTGGACGTCGATGCTGGCATCCCGTGCTAACTCGGTGAGGAAGCGTTTCGCCTCACCGGCGGCGTCACTCAGGAAAGCTTGGTCCTTCGCGTAGTGCCATAGGTGGGAGGGGACCTGTTCGAAGCCTTCGCCTTGGGACACGCATCTACCCTACCGACGCGGCGTTCCAGAGTGGAGGATCGCCAGCGCGGGATGCTTCAGTCGGGTAGCCGTCACCCATTGCTCGATCAGCGCGTCGCCGAAGTGAGCGTTGATCAGCCCCGCGGCCGCTGCCCGGCCGAGCGCAAAGCGGATACGTGGGCCAAAGGCCCATCGTCTGCCCGCACGCCATGCCGTACGGGCCCGCGACCACTTGCTGACCGGCAGGCCGCGCGGTCAGCGCCACGCCCTGGTAACCCGGTGCTGACCCCGCACGCCGCACCTCAGGCCACCTCCTCGCCTGGGCGGCAGCCGGCGCGGCCTTCTACACCACCCTGGCCGTCGTGCTGGCGAAGCTCATCGTCGCCGCGACCGCGGCCTTAGCTGCCTTCGCATCCGCGGTCTTCTCGTAGGCCAGTACCGCCACCGTCATCGAAGAGGCCGGCGTCAACACCGCGATCGTCGCCACCGCTATCACCACTGTCCGCCTTCCTCGCAGCCCAGGTAACCAGCATGGTCAACCTGCACGGCGAGGCAGTGGACAGCCGATCCTTCCCGGGCGGCAAGTGGCCCTCACCCAACTCATCCACCTACAACGACGCCACCGTCAACGACGGAGACGCCGACTGGTCTCTTGCCTAGTACTCCAACGTCACTTGGCCTGTCTGCGCTGGTAGTGGGATCGGCGGGCTCGGGCTTGGGATGTTCGTCGCCAGATCGACCAGTGCAGGATGTGCTCTGGTGGGAGCGCCACGGCGAGGACGAGGGCGTTGAGGAGTCGGCGGATCTCGGCGACGGTCAACGCGATGATCTCTGAGTCGGCGTGGGGTTGCTGGGCGGTGGCGGCAAGGATGGTCAGGACGGCGAGGGCGAGCATGGCCAGGGTGATGAAGCGGTGCCAGCCGGTCCAGCTGCGGACCTGGTAGTTGTCCAGGCCGACCTGGCCTTTGCCGGTCTGGAACAGCTCTTCGATGCTCCATCGGGAGCCGGCGACTCGCACGAGGGTGTGCAGCGGGACCGGTCGGGGTGACCAGCACAGGTAGAAGGCCAGCTCACCGGTGTTCCGGTTGCGGCGGATCAGCAGCCACCGGTGCTCATCCGGCCGGGTGGCGGTGGTGATCCAGGCCCACAGGTAGTCGCGGGGACCTTTCGCCCCGGGCCCGCAGCTGTGCTGCTGCCACGCGCGGGTGGGGATCCGCTCGGCGAGGTCGCCGACACGCACGAGGGTGCGGCCGTCGTTGATGTGCACGCGTCGGTCGCAGCCGATGGCCAGGACGTAGCCGATTTGACGCTGCTCGAGGTCGCCGCGCAGGCCGGGGTCGGCGCCGTAGACCTCGTCGCCGGTCACCCACCCCGCCGGGACACCGGCGTCCAACGCGGTAGCGATCATCTGCCGGGCCAGCGCAGGCTTTGTCGCGAACTCGACCTCGTCTGGAACGCCGGCGGCGGTCAGACGCTCGGGCTGGGCGCACCACGTCGCCTCGGGCAGGTAGAGCCGGCGGTCGATCAGCGCCCGCCCGTGCGGGGTGACGTAGGCCAGGAAGACCCCGACCTGACTGTTCTCGATCCGACCGGCGGTGCCGGTGTACTGCCGCTGCACCCCGACTGAGCACATGCCCTTCTTCAGGAACCCGGTCTCGTCGGTGGCCAGCACGGCGTCAGGGTGGCCGAGCTGCTCGACCAGCCACTCTCGCACGTCATCGCGGACGGCGTCGTCGTCCCACACCGCTGTGCGCAGCAACCGCTGCATCGCCTGCGGATCGTCGTGACCCGCCCGTTCGGCGAGGGACCAGCAGGTCTTACGTTCCACGCCCGACAGCAGCCCTTCCACGAACTGCCCGGCGGTCCGGCGCGGCTCTGCCCGCACGAGCCAGCGACACGCGCCGCCGCCTCGTCGAGGATGACCCGCCACCGATCACGGTCTACGCTGTGGCACGCGGCCACCGCACGATCTTCGGTTGTCCTCACAAACCATCGATGATCAACGCGGTGGCCGTCTTCATGCCTGCGCCACGCCCAACGCCGAAACCAAGTGACGTTGGAGTACTAGAGCAACCGCTGCCCGCCTGCCGGCTTGCTCGTGGCTAGCTCTCCACCACGGTTGGGATGTCGATTCACAGGTTCATCGGGGTCACGGCAGCCCTAGTGTTCGAGTGAGGTGCCCGACGCGATAAGACTCAATAGGCGCGCGGGCTACATGACTGACGTTGCCCAGGGAGATGAAGACTTCTCCTGGAGCGGCCTGGCCAGCAACATGATCGAGGGCGGACTCGATGGCGCGTGGTCGGCCGGGGCAAGCCGACTGACCGGCGGTCTTGGCACCAAGCTCCGCGGCGGGTCTGGCGGCCGAACGCCCGGGGTCTCCAGCCGCGCTGCGGGCGAGGGCGGGCCTGGCTCGTCCGCAGCCCAGCGTCCTCGTTCCCAGGAGAGTTCCTCATCGGGGCCAGGATGTTCGACCACGCAGCGACACAGCTTCGACCCGGCAACGCCGGTGTTGATGGCGAACGGGAACACCAAACCGATCGAGGATGTCGAAGTCGGCGACGAGGTGGCCACGACGGATCCCGCCACCGGCGAAAGCACGCCCCAGAAGGTCACCTACCGGCACGTCAACGTCGATGACGACCTGACCGATGTCACCGTCCGCGACGGCGAGACCGGCACGACGTCGGTGGTGAAGACGACCGCGCATCACCCATTCTGGGACGCCACAGACGGGCGATGGGTGGACGCCGCGCAGTTGACGCCGGGACACCGACTGCTCGTCCACGACGACAAGCGGCTCGAGGGTGACAGCACGGGCGCCGGTATGGGCGGCGGCGGACCAGGACACACCGTCACCGTCGTCCAGGTCACCGATGTCGACGGCAGCAAGACCATGCGCGACCTCACCGTCGACAACACCCACACGTACTACGTCCTCGCCGGTGACGAGCCGGTCCTCGTCCACAACTGCAATGGACCCGATTGCACCTGCGGCCCGTCAGCCACCGAGCTGAGAAGTACACCTGGCGTTGCCGGCGGTAGTGGTGCGTCAGTGGGCGTTGGAAATTGGCTGCGCGGATCGCATGGAAATGCGGGAGTATTCCCGAGTCAAGTTGCGGATCGCCTACGCGGCCGTTCATTTGACACGTTCAACGACTTCCGTGGGGAATTCTGGAAGGAAGTGGGGACCGACGCCGACCCCTCGGCGGGATTCAGCCCGGCGAACGTGGCGCGTATGCAGAACGGCAACTCGCCATTCGTGGCAACGTCGCAACAGTTTGGGCCGGGTAGGAATTACGTGTTGCACCATGTCCGACCAATCCAGCACGGCGGAGGGGTGTACGATATGGACAACCTGGTGGTCGTTACTCCTCTCTATCACTCCCAGATCCTTAAACCCAGCTATCACTACGGGAATGGTTAGTATGGCTCTTGGCGGTGCTGAACGTGAGCGAGCGCTTCAGCTAATCCGGCAGTTGAGGGATCCGAGGCTCCCGGATGAGTCGGCTGATGCGCTGCTCACGGAACTGGAAAGGCTGCTCGCGTTCCGCCGAATTACCGATCTACTGTTCTATGAGGACCCTGAATTGTCGGACGAAGAGATCGTAGAAAAGGCACTTAAAAAGAGGCCGCTTGAGCTTTAGGTGCCAACTCTAGTGCGTCTCGTCTCGGTAACTGTGTGCGTAGGAGTGCGTGGTGATGGGCCCGAGCTCACGATCGATCGGCGGTCCGGTGCCCCGGTTTGGGGAGCAGGTTGGGAGCAGTGGGTGCCCTGAACGGCCTTGAACTGCGTCCAACGGCGTCAACGGCGCTCAACTGCACCCGTCCCTGGCTGCGGCTTCACGTTGCCGAAGGTCAGAGCCGATGCGGCGTCCTGTTTCCGGCGGAGTGCTCCGCGGTTCTGCGATGTAGCCGATAACGCTCTATGTCGCCTGGTAGGAGAGTGTGCGCAGGTCAAGGCGGTAAGGGGTCATTGGTTGGCATGACCTTGAAACTGGGAGCAGATTGGGTGCAGCCTAAGGCCACGTCTGTAGGCGTACGGCAGAACGATGTGGAGCGTTGCGGGTGAGCTTGCTGGAGTCCGCCGCAGTTCCGTCATTCGAGACACCGATCCCACGGGTAGTGCTCTGCCAGTCCCTTCAGGCTGGTGAACTCTTCGGCGGCTCCGAAGGGGTCACGGATCGCTGCCAGGGCGCGCCGTTCCCAGCACTACCCGATGCTGTGGGCACGAGCCACGCCTCAATGGAACGCACATGATGCCTATGCGGGCATCCTGGACTTGCTGAGCAGTGGTGTCTGCGTAACGGGTGGGTGGTCTGTTTCACGTCACGGCGGTAGTGGCAGGCCACGAGTAGTTGTACACGATATAGCCTCTGTAGACGGCAAGCTTGTCGTACAAGGCGCGGGCGTCGGCGTCGATCTCGGTGTTCCAGTACAGGCGTGGGGCGCCATGCTCATCGCCGTCCTTGGCCACGCGCTCGATCATCGCCGTGGCGATACCTCGGCGTCGTGCCTGCGGGTCTACGAACAATTCTGCCAGGTAGCATCTCCCGGCACCCCAGACGCTGGCGTGGAACAGGTAATGCGCGATGCCAACCATCTTGCCGTCGAGCCGTGCACAGATGCCACGGACCTGCTCTCCGTTGACCAGACGCTGCCAGGTGCGTTCGTAGCCGTCGTCGTCAACCTCAGTCGCGGGCCGACCCGGCCGGCCGGCCCAGTGGGCGTGGAAGCTCCGGGTCAGCCCTTCCCACTCGTCGTGGTCGAGTTCGGTCAATGAGTCAATGGTCAGCACGGTTGCCATCCCCGCATCGCCACCAACGCCCGACGTGCCTGGAGCGTTCTGCCGCCACTGCAACCGCTGGTGCGTCGGGTATCGATCGAACATGCCGCCGGGGACTGCGGAGGCAACTGGCGACGCCGTCCGGGGCTCCGGCCGGAGCTGTCGTCCGGCGCGGCCACGCCGTTAACCACAGCTCGTCGATCAGCCACAACACCGCCGGGGTGATGACGGTGGGCTGTCCGCCAGCGCCGACCGGCGGCTGTCACCTTCGACTCGATCGGTCTGGGTGCCGTTTCCAACACGGAGGTTGAGGAGGTCGGGCAGGTGTGTCTCTTTGGGAGGTCGCGGACGCTAACTGCGGCGAGGTGTACCAGAGCGCAAACGGCAGCTCGGCTTAGTAAGTCACTACACCGAACGCATCACGAGGACACGTAGTTGGTGCCGCAAGCGCAGCCCGATCAGATGATCTACGTGTCGGTAAGGTGCGCTACCTTCTCCGTGCCTAACAACCTCCTGATCGGGACTGAGTTTGACTAACCTGCGCATCGCGACCCTCGTCGCCTGTTCCATGCTGTCCCTAGCCGCGTGCGGTGAGGCCGACAAGGTCGAGCAGGGCAGTTCCACGGGTGCGGCGAGCAACACCGCCGAGGCGACCGTGGGGAAGGCCCTCGTGCGGCTGTTGTAGGGGATAGCCGACGATCCGAAGGTGGCCCGCTGCCGACCCGGGACGGGGAGCGGGCTGGGAGCAACAGGGTGCACTGAACGTCCTTGAACTGCATCCAACGGTGTCGAACGTCGCTCAACTGCACCTAGTTCTACCTGCGGTTCCACGTCGGCGCAGGTCAGAGCGGGTCAAGCGTCCTGTTTCACACCGAAGAGGTCGCTGGTTCGATACCAGCATCGCCCACTCTCAGTTTTTGCAGGTCAGAAGCCCGTTACCGGAGTCATCGGTAGCGGGCTTAGCGGTATGTGCGGCTTACATTGGGAGCAGCGCGGCTGGTTCTCGGTCCGGACGGCCGGTGGACCGCCCGGCTGAGTGACCTGACTTGCGGTCCCGACCGGGCCTGCGTCGCTCTCCGCATCACACCGACTCCCGCTCGTCCCAAGTTCGGCGGCGCGAGCGGCGCGCGACGCGGGCGGCACCCTTTTGATGGGTTGCGTGGTCCCTATCCGCTGGCTACCGACTGTGAACCTTCGGCCGAAGACGCGGGTGCGGCAACATTCGCTTTAGCCGATGAGCGAGCGGCGATCGAATTCCTCCTAGCAGCCGTCGAGTTGTTGCACCGCTACTCACTTGACTGGTGCGATCCGCTCGCGATTGGGTGGCACCGTGAGCAAACTGTGGACCGCCCCCGAGGACGACCCCAGGACCTTCGGTGAGCCCGTCGGCGAAAAGGCGACCTACCGGGAGTACCTCGGCAACTACCGTCTGACCATAGAGATGAAGTGCGACGGACTGGACGCCGAGCAGCTCGGCCGACGCTCGGTACCGCCCAGCAGCCTGAGTTTGCTCGGCCTGGTCCGCCATTTGGCTCAGATGGAGAACCACTGGTTCCAGCGTGTGCTGCAAGGGCGGACCGACGCACCGTGCCTTTACAAACATGAGGACGATCCGGATTGGGACTTCGGCGGTGCGGTCCCCGACCCAGAGGTGGTGAAGGACGCCTTTGCAATCTGGAAGGCCGAGAGCGCCAAGGCGGACGAATGGCTCGACGCCCTCGAGGAGGCCCACCTGGGCCGCGAGGTGCCGGTCGACGGTGGCAGCCACGCCACGCGCGACGTGCTTGTCCACGTGATAGAGGAGTATGCGAGGCACGCTGGCCACGCCGACCTCCTGCGCGAGTGCATCGACGGGCGAACCGGCCTGTGACTCACCGGGGCGGTGGGTCGGCATAAGTACCGCCGTCAGGATGCAACCTCACCGTGAGGAACCGCGGTGAAGCAGAACCGGGCGGCCCGGGTCCAGTAAGTGACAAACTGGATGACGATCATGACGGACACCCGTGGACGCCGCGCACCTGCTCAGCTCGTCCACCGCAGGTCTTCGCGTCGCACGCTGCAGGTCGACGGCGCGAACCGCGACGAGGTGAAGCGGCCTTTGCAAAGCGGTCCTGGCGGCCGCCGTCTCCTATCCCGGCCCGGGATCGCCGCGCCGAATGTCTGGTGCCGGATCCCGTTCGAGGCCGCGCACCTCGCCGGAATCAGCGGTGCGGGCCTGGCCAGGGGCTCAGTCGAGCAGATAGCTGGCAGGGACCGAGTTGGTGAGCCAGACGCCGTTGGCGCTACGGTGGAACACGTGCCCGTCGGCGGACATCGCCGCCGCGTCGATGGTGAGCATCACGACCCGACCGGGTCGTCGGGCGCCGACCCGGTGGGCGGTCTCGGTGTCGGCGGAGAGATGGACGTGGTGTCGACCGCCGCGGTGCAGGCCGGCGGCCCGGATCGACTCCAGCGCACCGGCGCTGGTGCCGTGATAGAGCCGGTCCGGTGGGGTGACCGGGGGCAGCCCGAGGTCCACCGGGATTGAGTGGCCCTGGTTGGCCCGGATCCGCAGCACCCCGTCGGTGCCGCGCTCGACAGCGAACCGCTGCTTGTCGTTGCCGGCGACGACCGCGTCCAGCTCGGCCCGCCCGATCCGTAGGGCGGCGAGCAGAGCGTCGACGGGAGTCCAACCGGCCGGATCGAGCACCAGGCCGGCCCGGTCGGGATCGTGCCGGAGTGCCTTCGACATCCGTTTGCTCAACTTCACCAGGCGCTCGCGTTCCACGGTGGCATTGTGGTCGATCGCCGTCGCTCGAATCGAGAGGTTTTCCGGCGACACCGATCCCGGGTCTTTCTCCGGTGCGCCTGTCGGGTACGAACCGCTGGCTCCAACCTGTCTACTGGAGAGGCGGGGCACCCCGAAGATCGTCGCGTCCCGGACCCTCAAGGAGGCCGACTTCGGTGCCCGAAGGATCGGCGGGAACCCGGCCGACGAGGTCACCGCCCTCAAGCGGCAACCCAGCAAGGATCTGCTGCTGGTCGGCTGGTCCGGCCCGGCAGCTAGCCTCGCCGATGTTGCCAGTGGTCTGCCCGATGACGACGGCGCACAGGTGCTCATCGGATCAACTTTGGATTAGCGCAGAGTGGTTGCCGCCCAATCAGGCAGGCTGGGAGTCCCACCATCGCGGCGAGTCGACGAGCGAAGTCTCGGGATCGCGCGGGTCCTTCCTGCGTCGTGCACGTGATCGGCTTGACGCCTGCTCTCTCGCACCTTGTCTGACAGGAGCGTTGGAAGTTGCGCGGCTCATTCGGTATGCCGTAGCGGGTGGTGGAGACGAGTCCGGTTTCGTGCCACGCCTTGCCGGCGGCTGCTTCAGCCTCGTCGCGCTGTTGCTGTCTGAGCTTGAGGGCGGTCAGGCAGATGTCGGGCAGGGGGAGGGTGGCGTCGGATGCCTGGATCTTGGTGTCGCGGTGCAGGAGCTGGCCGCGCGGAGTGTCACGCAGGTTCGAGACCCGACAGGCCGGCTGCCGGCCTGTGATCCGCCAACTGGTCCGCTACGCATCTCTGTCAGGGATGCGCGTCAGGGTCTAGGGGCCCAGCTGCAGGGCAGCGTAGCGTGAGCGCACGGATCTGCCGATGCGCGGATGCCGCCGGTGCGATAAGGAGTGCCGCCCGGGCACGGATCACCGTAGGTTCGTGCCCATGCTTGAGTCACAGCGCGAACCCGTGCCATTCAACGACGACAACGAGATGGATACTGCACTGGCCTTTCTGTCCTTCAGCCGGTCCTGCGTCCTGAAGAAGCTGGACGGGCTGGACGAGGAGCAGTTGCGCCGCAACCTTGTCGTGTCCGATACGACGCTGCTGGGATTGGTTCAGCACCTGACCGGCGCCGAGCGGTACTGGTTCGGATACACCGTGGCCGGCGACTCTCGGTACGCCGACGCCGGCATGGGCATGACGGTCGCTGAGGACGAGCCTGCCGAACAGGTCATTGCCGACTACCGGGCTGCCATCGCCGACAGCGATGCGCACGTTCGTGCGTTTGGCAATCTCGATGTCCGTACCGCGCGACCCGTCAATGAGGAGCCGCGCACGCTTCGCTGGGTGCTGGCTCACATGACCGGTGAAACCGCCCGGCATGCCGGGCACGCCGACATCCTTCGTGAACTTGTCGACGGCGTCACCGGTCGCTGATCCAGCGGCTGTGAGCGGCGAGAGGCTGCTGCCGCGGTGGGTGATCGGGCTCAAGTCTCAGGGACGCAGGGTCACCTTGCCGGTGGTCCTGCGGGCGACGAGGTCCTCGAAAGCGCGGCGGGCGTCCTCCAGGGGATATGCCGCATGGACCATCGGCTTCAGCACTCCGGCAGCCGTGAGCGCGAACATCTCGGCTAACGGCTCCGCATATGCGCCGGGAACGGTGAGAGCCGGACGTAGCCAGAAGCCCATCACGGCGGTGTTGCGGTCCGCGAGGGCGCTCGGATCGACAGGTGGACAGCCCTCGCGGGAGGCATTCCCGAAGGTGACCAGACGTCCGAAGTTCCCCAGGATTTCGAGGCCGGCGCTGAACACGCGGCCGCCAATCGACTCGAGGACAACGTCCACCGGCATGCCATCGTTGGCCTCCAGGACCCGCTCGGCGTAACAGTCCGGGTCGCTGGACACGGCGACGTCCGCACCTAAGGAGAGGGCCAGGTTACGTCGAGCGTCCGTAGAGGCTGTCGCGATCACACGCCCGGCACCGAAGTGCTTGGCGAGCTGCACAGCAAGCGAGCCGACACCACCGGCCGCGGCGTTGACGACAACGGTCTCACCGGGACGCATCCGCGCACAGCTTCTCAATACATGCCAGGCCGTCAGGCCCTGAACGAGAAGCGCGAGCGCCTCGGCGTCGCCCACCCCGTCGGGCACCACAACGGCGTCCGCGTCTTCCACGACCGCCCGCTCAGCAAAGCCACCACCTCCGAAAATCGGTGCGAGCACCCGACGACCGTCAGTCGCTCGCCCGACCACCTCAGTGCCCGGGATGAACGGCATCTCCGGCACCGGACGATACGACCCGGCAATGCGGCTGGTGTCGGCAAAGTTGACCCCTGCCGCACTCACGTCGACTAGCAGTTGCCCATCGACCGCCATTGGCTCCGACACATCGACAATCTCCAGAACTTCGGGACCGCCGAAACGGACGCACTGCACAGCTCGCATGATCAGCAACGTACCCCCCGCCCGCAGTAACCGGCGAACGCAGCATCCCGCTCGTCCGTGCCCGCGTCGGTGGCGCCAGCGTCGAGTCCGGGTCACTGACCAAAGGCGACGAATGTCCCGCTCGTGTTTCGTGCATGCGCGAGAGTTTCTGACTCGTTTCCCTCTCGCTCTGTGGAATCGGGGTCTCCCTGAGGAGGGGAAGCTTCTCACGGAGACCCCGATGTGCCTCACGGTACGTTCTTCGAGCCCAGCTCCATGGCCTTCTGTCGCGCCCAGCTTCCGATGACCGTGGTGTTCTCGCTACGAGGCGGTGATCGCTGCGCGGACGGCGTCGGCCGGGGTGGTGGTCGGTCGTCCGATGAGGGTGCGGAGGTCATTGCCCTCGACCAGAAGGTCACCGCGGGCGAGCCCCTGATCCGAGTCCGCGAGGATCTGTGCGAAGGCCTCCGGGATGCCGAACGAAGTCAGCAGGGCCACGTACTCCGCGGCTGGAAGGTCCTGGTAAACCACGGGGGTGCCGGTGACTGCGGTGATCTCCGCAGCGAATTCGGTAAGCGTGAATGCGACGTCGCCGCCGAGCTCGTAGACCTTGCCAGCCTGATCCTCGCCGAGCAGGACGGCCACGGCGGCTTCCGCAAAGTCACGGCGTGTAGCGGCGTTGACCCGGCCGTTGCCGCCGCTGCCCACGAGCGCGCCCTGGGCGAGGGTTCCCTGGATCTGGTCGGTCCAGTTCTCGAAGTAGTAGCCGTTACGGAGAAGGGCGTAGGGAACTCCAGCGTCCGCGAGGATCGCCTCGGTCGTCTTGTGGTCCTTCCCCAGAATCGTCTTGTTGATCTCTGCGTTCGCGTTACTCGTGTACGCGAGCAGCTCGACGCCTTCCGCCTTCGCGGCCTCGATCACGGTGCGGTGCTGCCGCGGTCGATCCTTGCCCACCTCGGAGCTGGCAATCAGGAGGACCTTGCTGGCCCCGGCGAGGGCCGCAGTCACCGAGGCCGGGTCGTCGTAGTCCATAGCTGTGACCCGAACGCCCTGCGCGGCGAAGTCCTGAAGCTTCTCGATGGAGCGGCCTGCGGCGACGATCTCTCCCGCGGGGACGTTGCGCTCCAGCAGCACCTCAAGAACGTGGCGGCCGAGCTTTCCGGTCGCGCCGGTGATGGCGATGGTCATGGTGTTTCCTTTCGGGATTCGAGCTGGTCACCAGTCCCAACGTCCGCACCCACACTCCACTTCCCGACAGAGAGTACGCACTCTGAAGTAAGGTACACACATGAAAGTTAGTGACAGGGACGAGAGCATCCGAGCGATCTTTTCCGATGGCGCCTTCCTGGCCGGCTGCCCCGGTCGGACATTGCTGGAACACGTCACGAGCAAGTGGGGCCTTCTCCTGCTGGTCGTCCTCTCCGAAGGCGAGCAGCGCTGGAGCGCCCTCCGCCGCCGCGCCGACGGCATCAGCGAAAAGATGCTCGCCCAGACCCTGAAGACCCTCGAACGAGACGGTCTTGTCAGCCGCCACGCCCAAGCCACCATTCCGCCCCGCGTGGACTACAGCCTGACCGACTGCGGCAACGAACTGAGCGCGTTGCTCGTTCCTCTCGCAGCCTGGGCCCTCCAGAACGGAGACGACATCATCAATGGGCAGGACTCCACGGAAACCTGACCCTTCGACGCAGGCCACCGAGCAGATGGGGTGGCGGCACGGCAGGAACCAGGTGCAGCTGATCATCGCCGACGAGTCCGAACGGCTCCGTCCCACCGCGCTCGAACTGCAGCGCGATCGCTACGACCGCGACAACATCGCCCTGATCCTGATCGGCATGCCCGGCCTGGAGAAGCAGTTCAACCGCTACCCCCAGTTCTACAGCCGGGTCGGCTTCGCCCACCAGTACCGGCCTCTGGGCCAGGAGGAACTGCTGTTCGTCCTGCAGCGTCACTGGCGCTCCCTCGGCAGGACCCTCGACCGAGAGATCGAGGTGCGTGAGCCGCCATTTCTCGGCGTCTCTGGCAGCCCCGTCGAGAACCAGATCCAGCCCTGGAACGGCGGGAGAGTGTCGATGTGGGCTGGCATCCTCGCTGCCGCGCCGCTGCCTCTACCTCCCGACTTCGACCCCGGCCCTGGCCTGAGCGCCTCGCTTGAGCAACGCTGGCCGCGCCGCAGCCGTCAGGCCGCCGGGAGGTCGCTGTTGGGCGACCGCTTGCCGTCGGACCTCGGCGCCTGAACACTTTCCCGCCTGATTGGCAATGTCAGGGTGAAGCGCGGACTTTGCTGAGGAGGGCCATGGCTTCGGATGCGGATTTGATAGGCCGGTCGCTGGATGGCGATGTCGACGCCTTCGTAGAGGTGGTCGAGCGTCATGAGGCCGCCGTCGGTTCGTACCTCGCTCGCCGGGCTGGGCGGGATGCCGCTGAGGACCTCCTGGGCGAGGTGTGGGTTGCGGCGTTCGAGTCGCGGCGATCGTACGACCGGGCCTACAACGATGCGCGGCCGTGGCTGTACGGGGTGGCACTGAATCGCTTGCGGCGCTACTGGCGGTCCCGGCCGGCCGAGGACCTGGTCGCGGACGTGCCGGACGTGGCTACTGGATGGGATCCGTGGTCGGCGGTGGACCTCGGCGTGGACGCCCGGGCGGTGCTCCGGTCGGCCCTGACGCGGCTCAAACCCGAAGAGCGGGAGGTCCTGAGGCTCGTCGCCTGGGAGGACCTGACCGCAGCCGACGCCGCGCGGGCACTCGGCATACCGGCCGGCACCGCGCGGCGGCTGCTGAGCCAGGCCAGGACGGCATTGCGCGACGCCCCGGGGGTGTCCGCGCTTCTGAAGGACCGCAACAGCGCGAAGGAGAGACACCGATGACCGACGAGCTCGATCTGGTCGGTGCCTTGGGCAGCGCGGAACCACTACGCCCGGAGGCGTATCAGCGGGCGCGGGCGGTGCTGCGAGCGGCTATGGCCGACCCCGGAACCGTGCGGCTGCTGGGCGCGATATCAGCGGAGGACACGACTATGAAGGCGACGTCAACCATGGAAACGACGACAACCACGCCGGACCACGAATCCAGCCCGGCGCTTCAGCGCCGCCGCGGGATCGGTATCGCGGGCCGATTGGGCATCGGCGCCGGGGTGGGGGTTGCCGCCGCGGCGGCAGTCGTCGCTGTGGTGCTCAACTCGTCGGCGACCGGGGGCATGGAGGCCAGCAAGGATGCGCCAGCCGCCACGTCGGGCTCGACCACCGTCGACGGGTCGGCCGAGCGCGCGCCGCTGATGACCCTGGCCGGGTCCATCAAGACGGTCACCCCGCCGGCGGGCGACGCGTGGCTGGTGAAGGCGACGCAGGTCCACGGCACCAAGACCATGCAGGTCGTCTACACGCTGTACACCGACGGTCACGCGATCTATTCGGGCAACAGTGTGAAGGACATCAAGCGTGCGATCGCCCGTCACCAGGACCAGATGACGGACGGCGGCTACGCTCCGCTCCTCAAGGCAGCCGTCGCCGCGGCGGACAGCAGCCCGGCCGACGGCCGGACCCAGATGCTCAAGGCAGCCAAGGACCCGCTGGTGGGCCTCGACGCCGCAGCGCAGAAGGCGGTGTGGGACAAGCAGCAGGCGGACGTCCAGGTGATCATCAAGCAGAAGGGCGGCAACGCCAAGCCGAAGCCGTACAGCGCCCAGGCCGTTCAGCGGCACTTCGACAACGCCCTGTGGACGTACAGCACCCAGGCGCTGTCCGCTGGCGACGGCAACACGCAGGTCCGGGCCGGTGTGCTGCGTCTGCTGTCCACCATCTCCGCGGTCAGCGTCGAGAACTCGACCACCCACGGCAAGGCCACGCTGACGATCACCGCCGGCCCCGAGGTGTTCGGCGGTCAGGGCAGCGAGGTGCTGACCATCGACGCCACGACCGGCATGCTGGTCAAGGACCTCTCCACCGTGCCGGGCCTCCCCCAGGCCTCCACGACGTACGAATCCTCCCGCGTGACGAAGGCCGACCTGTAGGCGGGAACTCCCACCCGCCAGCATTCCGGCAGACGGGCGTAACGCGCCCGGCGTTCGATGACGGTGCGGGCCGCCTCTGGGCGGCCCGCACCGTCGTTCTGTTGTTCGCACGGCCGCCCGCCCGCGGCACGACGCAGCAGCAGGCTGAGACAGCGGCCGACCCGAGCATGATCACCTCGATCATCAGGACGTCATCGCGGTGCGACGCCTGGGCGGGACCATTGCGCGGTGGGGCGGCCGTTGAGACGCCACGGGTGGCCGGTGACCCGTGGCCAGCCTTCAGGCGAGTTTTCCCAGTTCTCCTGCCGGCCGTACACCGTGAGGTCCAGGGCGTGGTAGGTCGTCATCAACGCCTCCACGCCCCGCCCGGTGGTCCAGTAGGTCTCGTAGACCTCGTCGCCGTCGCGCAGGTAGCACGAGATGAACCCGAAGTCACGACCGTCGGCCAGAGCCGGGTCGGAGTCTTTCGCCGAATACCAGGGGAACCGGTAGCCCATGAACTCCGCGAACGGGGCACTGTCGTCGTAGGGCCCCTGGCAGAACACGGCGTAGGTGACGTCCCGAGCGTGCAGGTAGTCCAGCATCTGCATGTGACAGGTCGAGAAGGTGCACCCCTCACACTGATGCTCGTGGGGCTTGCCGTCGTGCCACATGTGGAAGTAGGCGATGAGCATCCGGCGGCCCTCGAACACCTCCACCAGCGGGGTGTTCCCGCCAGGGCCCCGTACCGTCACCGTCGGCATCAAGGTCATCGGCAGCTGACGACGAGCGGCTGCGATCGCGTCTCCTTCGCGGGTATGGGCCTTCTCCCTGTCCAGCAGTTCGTCGCGCTCGCGCAGCCAGGTCTCCCGGTCGACGATCGGGGGCGCGGCGGCGCTGGACGCGGGGGTTGCCGTCATGGCTATCTCCTTCGTGGAGTGGGGATCGGTCACAGGTACAGACGACCGAGTCGGCGATCGTCATCGGCGACCGATGACGGATGGGTCCGCGGTCGTCAGTACGGTTGTGACAACCACTCAGCCCCGGGGAAATCACATGTCCGACTCGCCCGATGAGCAGGCGGTCTGGCTGCAGCGCGCCTTCGACGAGCACCGGCGTGAGCTACACGTCCACTGCTACCGCCTCGCCGGGAACGTCACCGACGCGGACGACCTGGTGCAGGAGACGTTCCTGCGTGCCTGGCGGGCTCGCGACCGCTTCGAGGGTCGGGCGTCGGTGCGCACCTGGTTCTACCGGATCGCCACGAACGTCTTCCTCGACAGCCGCAAGGCGGCCGGTCACCGGACCGTACCGTACGGTGATCCGCTGGAGTGGTCCACCGAGCTCGGTCCCTATCCCGACGCCCTGCTGGCCGACGATCCGCAGACCGGTCTCGCCGCGCGGGAGACCGTCGAGCTGGCCGTGATCGCAGCGCTCATGTACCTGCCGCCGCGGCAGCGGGCGGCCTTCGTGTTGCGCGACGTCTACGGCTGGACGCCGCAGGAGATCGCCGCCGCGCTCGACACCGCCGTAGCGGCCGTCAACAGCCTTCTCCAGCGGGCCCGCGACACCCTCCGGCGACGCGCTCCGTCGGACCCGAAGGACTGGCGCCGGCCGCAACTCACCAGTGAGGACGAAGAGATCCTGCGCCGCTACGCCAACGCGAAGGACCCGGAGACGATCCGGGCACTGCTCGCCGAGGACGTACGGATCACGATGCCGCCCGAGCCGCCGGTCGTCGGGATCGACGCGGCCGCGGAGTTCCTCGGCCGACCGCTCGACTGGCGTACGTTCCCCACCTCGGCCAACGGGCGCCCGGCACTGATCAACTATCTCCGCCGGCCCGGCAGCCCGCACTACGAGGCGCTGGTCGTCGACGTACTCCGGATCGAGAGCGGGAAGATCGTAGAGAGCAATGCCTTCATCGGTGCCCGCCACGTCGTCGCCTTCAGCATGCCCGCCACGCTCGAGCCCTAGACGTGCGTCGGCTCGTCTGGTCGGACGCCGATCCGTTCCACGACCCTCCGATTTCCCTGGCTCTCTACCTAGGTGCGCAACTGGTGCGGGCCTCCGAAGACCTGACCTGGGTGCCGGCGGGTGCGCTGCACAGACGCTTCCTCGGCTGGCTTCGGTGAGCATCCTGCGGCCCGGCGACGAGAAGTTCCACTACAGCGACGGCTCCCACACGTGGATCCCGCCGACCTCGCATCGAGCCTGATCCGACCGGCTCGTCGACAGTTCACAGCGAGGAGGTCGCTGGTTCGATACCAGCGTCGCCCACTCTGAGTTCGCACGTCAGAGGCCGCTTCCCGGGTTCGGGATGTGGCCTCTGACGTGCGTGCACCAACTGACACAGCAACCGTGGCCGTTGGGTCCGTGTGTGGCGCTGTCGGGAGGGTGCAGCGGGCGAGCTCAGACCCGGGTGATTCGCACCGCGTCGGCGACCACGAGTCCGGTGCCGCTGGTCCAGCGACTCACGCCGACCTTGTTGCCCGTGCCCGCTGCCAGGGTGAACACGCCGATCGAGACCCACCTACCGCCGTTGACCTGCTGATTGACGGAGACGGATTTGGTGCCTGTTGTGGTCTCCACAAGGTATGGCGTCTGGTTGTTGTAGCCCGCGTCGGCGGGGTACCAGACTGAGATCTCGTAGGCTCCGGTCGCCGGGATGGTCGACCGGTACCAGGCGACGTCGCTGGACGACACCGGGCTGGTGAACCGATAGTCGGTGCCGAACCGTTGGCTGGAGTAGGCCGACGTGCCCCATTCAGCGCTCGCGGTGAATCCGCCCGAGGTGCTGTTGTCGATGGTCGTGGTCCACTGCTGCGGTGGGGTCTGCGTGACCCTCACGTCGAGGTAGTTGCGGTCGATCTTCATCGTGACGCCACCCCACGTTTCGGTTACCTCCCCGGCGTACTGGTGTAGGCGCTGCTGGTTCGCGTAGTAGGCATCGGCGCAGTAACTTCCGGCGTCCGTGTCAGCCACCCCGTTCCACCAGGCGATCCAGATCTGGTCGAGTCGCGTGTAGCTCGGGTTGTCGTATGCGTCGCAGACGTCCTTGATGCCTGACGAACCGCTGGAGTACATGCCGGCGAGGTAGCCCCGTATGTGCAACTGCTCGGTCCAACCGGACAGGAACGACAGCACGGCGGCCCGGCACGACGCGTTCGACGGGTACTGCTCGATGTCGTTGTATATGGTGCTCGCAGTGCCGATGCCCAGTGCCTGGGCGGCATTCGCGGCGCTGTTGGCCGCGGAGACGCCCTGCGACCGGGCGGTGGTGGGATCGGCGGACATCTTCGGCGTACGCGTGCCGCACGGTGCCTGGTAACCCAGTTCGATGGGGATCAGCCGCCATCCGTTGCTGGTCTGGTTGGCCACCCAACTTGCCGTGAGGTTCGGCTGGGAACAGGAGCGGCTCGCCCCGCTGATGTAGATGCCGACCGCGCCGTAGGGGGAACTGGCCCGCCACGCGTTCATCGTGGCCTGTGACGGAGCGGCACAGGTGTCGAATCCCCGGCCGGTGAAGGTGCCGGGTTGCGGGCCGGTGGCCAGCGGCGTCACTGCGGTTGGTGCTTGTGGGGGTGTCGCGGCCACAGCAATCGACTCGGCGGGCGCCACGATCACCGCGGCAACGGTAAGACTCGCCAGCCACCCGGCAGTGACTCTCACGTCGCCTCCATCTGAAGAAATTCTTGCCTCGGAACGGGCAGTGCGAAAGATTTCTACCACGAATCGACGAGCAGCAATAGAGGGCTGCCGTCGACCCGGCGCCGAGGTCAGCTGAGGGCCAGGCCCACGCGGTCTCGGCCAGGCTGGTGGCGTACGCGCCGCCCCTGCTCGTCCCAGCCCGTCTCATCTCGGAGCGGGCTGGACCTGCCGGTCGCGCGTCAGTCCGCGTTGAACCGCCACCGCGTCGCGGTCTGTCCGTCGGCGCCGTAGCCGAAGGCCTGCGCGGGGAGGATCTCGTAGAAGGCGTACTCGGTCTGGGTGAGCCAACCTGCTGCTGCCTTGGTGGGTCCTCGCCGCCAAGGAAGCAGGCCTGCCGGTGCAGCAGCACGTTCCGATGCCGTCCGGCTGCGGCGCGATACGGACCTCACTCGGGCTGGGCGCGACAGGCCGACAGCTTTCATATACGTACGTCAATCTCTCGTATATGGTCCTCCAGGTATGTGTCAGCCTCTCAACCCCCTCTGGAGAGGACATGATGACTACTCGCCCCTGGCTCGGTACGGCCACGGCCGTCCTGCTCGTTGCCACCATGACCAGCACCGTGCCGAGCGGCGCCCACGCCGCGCCGGCCAACAACGTCACCACCGCCGTACAGCAGAAGCTGCTCGCGGAGGCCGCAGCCGCGGCGGACCAGGCGTTGCGGACCGCCGACGTGGCGGACACCCGGGTGACTGTCACCCGCAAGGACGGCCGGGCCTGGGCCTTCGGCACCGCCGTGCTCGTCGCCCCGCAGGGAGAGGATCTCCACCCGTCGGGTTGGCTCTTCGTCGCCCGGCAGCAGCGTGGCGGCTGGCAGGTCGCCTTCGAGGGCGAAGCGACCTTCACCGAACTGACTGCGGCCGCGCCCGCCTCCGTCGTCGCCGAGCAGGAGCGGGACACCTTCACCGCCCCGAAGACGATGGCCGCCAACGGGGACTTCCGCACCGGCATGCGCCTGCCGTTCACCGTTGGCCAGTCCTGGATCCTCCGGGGCGGCCCGCACGGCTGGTCCGGCTCCCCGCGACCATTCAGTTCCATCGACCTCTACGGCGGTGACGAGCGGGTGCTGGCCGTGCGCGCCGGCACCGCGTACACGATGTGCAAGGGCTGGATCCGGGTGGTCCACGACCGGGGGTACGCCACGGACTACTACCACCTCTGGAACAACATCAACGTCGACGGTGCCTCCGTCTCGGCGGGCACCTTCCTCGGTAACACCGGCACCGACATCACCTGCGGCGGGAGCGCCAGCAGCCGGCACGTGCACCTGGGGCTGCGGCAGAACAGCGCGTACGTCGCGGTCGCCACCCACAACCTCGGCAAGTGGGTGCCGCGAGAGGGCAGCGCGGCCTACGAGGGCTACGCGCTGCACGGCTCGAAGCGCGTGAACGTCAAGGGCACGCTCTACAACTACGGCGCGCTGGGCTTCACCGAGGGCATCGTCGACAGCAACGGCGGCACGTCGGTCAGCCGGCGCTCCGGGCCGGGCACCGGGTACAGCGTCGTCGGCTCGATCGCGGACGGCGCCACGGCGGCGGTGGCCTGCTCGGCGAACGGCACCACCCAGAGCGGCCGCTGGGGCACCACCACCCTGTGGAACCAGCTCACCGACGGCACCTGGATCCCCGACGCGTACCACTACACCGGAGCGGCCAGCCCGGTCAACGGCTGGTGCTGACGCCCTTCAAGGGGTACGTCCGCCAGATGACCTCGGACCTGGTCGACGGCGCGCTTCGGCAGGGCGGGCTGACGGCAGAAGGGACGGCACAGGTTCAGCGACGTCAGGCGGAAAGGATGCCCGACCCGGTGCCGTCAGCGTGCCGCGGTCAACTCCACGTGAAGCCGGCGAACTGTCGCTTGAACTGTTTCAGAGTCAAGCCGTGGCCCTCTGGTGGTTCGAGTGACAGGGAGTAAGTGGCCTGCCCGACCTCCCACCAGACCGTCCAAGAACCCGTTGTGCCGTAACTGGTGATGACCCCCTGGCCTGAACGGACCGGGACCGTGGCGATAGTGGCCGACCGCTGTGCGCTGGTTGTCGGCTGCGCGTTGAGGACCAGCATTGTGCCGCCAGGGCCGTTGTAGCGCTGGGACCAGCCTGCGTCACGCACCGTCAGGTGTCCGCCGGCAGGACTCCACCGCTTGTCCGCAAGGACGTCCGGCACATCTCGTTCGTAGTACGTCGGATGCGGCTGCGGGGTGGTGGCGTCGCGCAGAACTCTGTCACCCAGGGGTTCTTGCAACGACACGAAAGCCCGCGCGGCGTCACCGGTTACGGCGCATCCTCCTTCTTCGTCTGCTCGTTCGGTGCTCGTGGCCACCGAAATGACCACCTGGGTGCCATCCTGGTGGGTGATCGTCGCCTGCGGTCGAAGTTCGGGCTCCCCGTCGCAGATCACCCTTTCCATGCTGGTGGCCACGGTGATCGAGGTGTCATTGCGAGCGACGATCGCTGCGACCCATGGCAGCGCAACGGGTCCTCCCCGTGTCGAGCCTCGGGTTCCACTCTGTGGTGCCGACGCGGGGGATGTCGCCTCTTGCGGAGGCTCGGCTGCGGCGTCTCGGCGACCTGTTCCGCAGGCACCGCACAGCAGCGTGACGAGCACTGCTGCGGTGATACGCACAACCTTGCGCGAGCTGTTCAGCACGGCCGGAGCCTGCCACGATGTTCAAGCTCCCGCTGCCCCTCACCGCATCTTGAACGCGACATCCCCGATGCCTACCTACAGTCGTTTGAAGCCGCGATGGCGGGAGTCACCATCTTCCTATGGGGAGGGGGACGCCTCATTCAGAAGCTTCTCCGTGAGGTCCATCAACCGCTCGGCGTCGCGGGGGTCGAGGGTCGGAAAACTGGGCGGAAGTAGCTTCCCCCGGTCTATGGCGGTCACCGGCGCGGCCGGCGGCGCATCCAGGAACTGGTGAATGGGCGCCACTGCGTCTGCGACAGGTCGGGCCGTCACCGCTGCCACCGCCAGCAGCCCTCGAACCACCAGCGGGAGGGGGCTTCGGTCTCCACTCCTGGTGAATCCGGGATGGTAGAGCACGTACCGGGCGCGGCTGCCGGACCGCTGGCCGAAGCCCACGCCGAGCAGGTCGATTGCTCGGCCGGCCTGCAGCTGTGCGGCGATGGCCGAGTAGCCCGACGCCAGCTGCAGGTCGGCCCAGTGCAGCCGGCCTTTGGTGACCCCGACACCAGCGACGTTCACGATCACCGGCGCGGTAGCCCGATCCAGGGCCGGACGCAGGCCGAAGCTGAGCAGATATCGACTGAGGTAGTAGAGCGCGAACGTGCGCTCCAGACCCTCGGCCGTCACGATGCGCCGCGGTGCCACAGCATTGGCGAACAGCGCCAGCGCGTCCACGACCTCGTACTCGGTAAGGATGTGCTCGATGACCTGCCGCGTCTCGGCCATGCTGGACAGGTCGACGCGAAGGAAAGCGATCGAGCCCCCGGCCAGGGCCTCGCCGCGTTCACGGCTGCAGCCGAGCACCAGGACGCGATCGCCGCGCTCGGCCCGCCCCAGGGCCAACGCACGTCCCATCCCGTTCGTGCCGCCGCTGACAATCACGACGCCCATCTCGTCCCCCTTATCGTTGCTCATCGGCGTGCACATTCTGGGCAGCCCGCCGACGGAGGCGAAAGAAGGCATTTTCATGTCCACAAGTAACATTGGTGTGAGTGCATCACTGCACGACCATCGCCTGCCGGTGCCCGTTCCGGTCGGCGAGTACGAGCGTTGTCCGGTCACCGACGTGCTGCGCCGGGTGAGTGACAAATGGACCCTGTTGCTGGTCACGATGCTCGGCCGGCATCCGTACCGGTTCAACGAGTTGCATCGGGCCGTGGAGGGCATCAGCCCGCGCATGCTCACCCGAACCCTGCGGACGCTGGAGAGTGACGGCCTCGTCGAACGTGAAGTGTTTCCGACGCTGCCGCCGAGCGTCGAGTACCGGCTGACGCCGCTCGGCGTCAGCCTTCTAGAACCGCTCTCCGCGTTGGCCGACTGGGCGGTCGTCCACCACGCCGAGATCGCTGCGGTACGTCAGCGGGTGGAACGCTCGGTCGCGCGTACCTGATGGCGGCCACGCGGCCTGCGTCCGCGAGCAGTTCGCCGACCGGATGATTGATGGCTGGCGGGCGGTCTTCGGCGCTGTGGACGCTCCCGATCAGGCATCGGACGAGCGACGCGAGTTCGATCGGGTACGCGCGACCGGTCCGCCACCCGCGCGGAACTGCCGCCGGTTGAGTTCCGGGATCACCGCAGCGCGCTGAAGAAGGCGCGCAGGTCGGCAGCGAGCAGGTCGGGCTCCTCCTGGGCGAAGAAGTGGCCGCCGACCCTGGGCTCGTGCCAGTGGGTGAGGTTGGCGTAGGTGCGTTCGGCGAACGACCGGGGCAGGCCGGCGTCCTCCACGCTGACCGTGATGCCGGCGGGTACGGCGACCATCGGCAGATGTGGGGCCAGACGGTCGTCACGGTAGGGCCGGAAGGACGTGCCGATGCAGTTGGTGACCCAGTACAGCATCACGGTGGTCAGCAGTTCGTCGAAGCCGAACCGGCGGGAGATGTCGCCGCCACAGTCGCTCCAGCGCTGGTACTTCTCGATGATCCATGCGGCCAGTCCGGACGGCGAGTCGCTCAGCGCGGCCGCAAGGGTGTCGGGCCGTGTTTCCTGGAGGATTCCGTAGCCCCAGTCATCTTGGGCCTTCGCGTCCAGCATGGCGATGAACGCCTCCTCGGCTGGGCTGAGATCGCCCCTGCGGTCCGCTGGCGGGAACTTGATGTGCTGCGAGAAGACCCCGATGACCCGATCTGCGTGGCGGGCGCCGAGCCACGTCGACACGCCGGACCCGATATCGCCACCGTAGGCGCCGAAGCGGTCGTAGCCCAGACGGGTCATCAGCTCAGCCCACACGTCCGCGACAGCCGCCTCGGTCGTCGGGCCCTCGGCGAGGGGTCCGGAGAAGACAAAGCCGGGCAGGCTCGGTATGACGAGGTCGAAATCTGCGAGCCGGGACACCAGGGGCAGCATCTCCGTGTACGTGCTGGGCCAGCCATGGGTCAGGACCAGCGCCGTGGCGTCGGGCGATGCCGAGCGGACATGAACGAAGTGGACAGGCGTGCCTCGGATCGTGGTGACGAACTGAGGGTACCGATTGAGGGCACGCTCGACCGCACGCCAGTCGAATCCATCGAGCCAGTACCGCACCAGACCGGCCAGGTACCCAGGGTCGGTGCCGGCGGCCCACGGCTCTCCTGGGGCGGCTGGCGCGAGCCTTGTCCGCGAAAGCCGGGCCCGCAGGTCGTCCAGGACGGCTTCGGGCACATCGATGTGGAAGGGCGTCACCGGATCATGATTCCATCGCAGGGAGTCACTCGGCAGCCGCCCGAATGGGCAGAGGCCCGGACGACGCCACGGCCGCGCCCGGGATCGGGGGAGCAGCAGGGTGAGCCGCCATTGCCCGCGTCGGACCCACAGCCTTGAATGCGGGGACTCCGATTAGGTTCCCGCGCCGCGCCCGTCTGTACCTGTGAGATCGACCTACTGGAGGCTGGCATGACGCGGAAACTGACCTTTGGCATGAACGTGACCCTGGACGGCTACATCGCCGCGCCCGGCGGCCACCTTGACTGGAGTGGAGGTGAGGGGCCGGACTCGTCGTCGGGCGACGAGCTGTTCCAGTGGTGGTCCGACCGGGTGGGGGCGACAGACCTGGCGCTGTATGGGCGCAAGCTGTGGGAGGCGATGAGTTCCCACTGGCCGACCGCCGACGAGCAGCCCGGCGCCACGCCTGCGCAGATCGAGTTCGCCCGCCGCTGGCGGGACATGCCGAAGGTGGTGTTCTCCTCGACGATCAGCACGGTCGACTGGAACACCCGCCTGGTCACCGGCGACGCGGTCGCCGAGATCACTCGGCTCAAGGCCGAGGACGGCGGCCCGATGGACATCGTCGGCGCGACGCTCGCCGGGGCGGCCATGCGGGCCGGGCTGATCGACGAGTACGTGCTGGTCACCTACCCGGTTCTGGTGGGCGGTGGCACGCCGTTCTTCACCGCGCTGGACAGCTGGGTGCACCTGAACCTTCTGGAGACGCGGGCATTTCCCGGCGGTGTCGTGCTGACCCGATACGAGACGAGGTGATGAGCACGCGTCAGCTGCTCGATTCGTGAGACCAGATCGAAATCCTTCCTGACGAGGAACGACGGCGTAGTCGATGATGACGATGTTCTTCGGGCGTGACGGCGCCCCGCCGGCAAACGCCGGCGGGGCGGGGCGGTGGCCTTCGTCTTGCCGACGAGGGACCTGTGTGATCACAGTGTCGGGGGCAGATCCAGCCATGGTTTGTCGCTGGCGTCGAATCCGGTGAGCTCGGCGATCTTCCCGTTGACGATGCGCAGGACCGCGATGGCGAACAGCCGGTGCTCCGAGTCGTCGGGGGTGCGGAGGTACAGCACGGCGGCAGGCGTGCGGTTGACCGTCGTCGTGATACCGCGCCAGTCGTCGTAGCCGGGCTGGAAAAGCCCATTGGCGACCCAGCCGTCCACCGCGTCCTTGGCCGTGATGACCGAGGTGCCCGCCTCGGGAAGCATCGCGAAGCGCAGGTCGTCGCGGAGCAGGGACATCAGCCCGTCGAGATCGTTGCGCTCATGGGCCTCGATATACGACTTCACCACGGCGCGCTCGTCGTTCGACAGCTCGTGCGCGGCGGGGCTCCGCCAGTCGAGGCGGCGGTTCGGCAGCTGCTCGCGCATCGTCACGCGCGCACGCTGCAGGGCGCTGGTCACCGATGCGACGGTCAGATCGAGGGCTTCGGCGGCCTTCGACGCCGGCCAGCCCTGGACGTCGCGCAGGATGAACACCGCCCGCTGCCGCGGCGGCAGGTGCTGGACGGCGACGATGAACGCCAGCTCGACCGTCTCCCGCGCCACCGCCGATTCCTGCGGGTCCTCCGGGAGCATCCGGTCCGGGTAGGGCTGCAGGTACCGCACTTCCGAGCCCGTGCCCGGCCGCTCGGCAGTCACGGGTGTGCGGTCGTTGCGCTTCGCGAGGAAGTCCAGGCAGGCGTTCGTCGCGATCCGGTACAGCCAGGTCCGCAGGGCCGCGTGGCCCCTGAACGACTCCCGCTTGTTCCACGCCCGCAGGAACGTCTCCTGCGTCATGTCCTGGGCGTCCTCGTAGTTCGCGAGTATCCGGTAGCAGTGCACCTGCAGCTCACGCCGGTGCCGCTCCGTGATTCGTGCGAACCGCGCCGTGTCGCCCGAGCGGACCGCCGCGATGAACGTGGCCTCGTTGGCGCCCAGCGGTCTAACGTCGGTCATGGTCATCAATCCTTCCAGTGGTGCGAGAGAGCTACCAGAACCGACGACGTGGCGGACGATTTCTGATCGGTGCTACGAGACGCGGCAGAGCTAGACGGCGCTTCATCTCCCGGCTCCAGCATCTGTTCCGTTCGTTGCGATGACAGTGCGGTTTCGCAGCATGCGGGGGCGGCTCAGTCGAAGTCGATTCGCATCAGCCTGCTGGCGGCCCAGTCCTCCAATCGGGTCGGCCTGATGGTGCCAGGGTCGTGGGGCTGGTTGAGGTCGTCGACGATGGCCGCGATGACTGTGGCCCGTTCGGTGGGATCGGTGACCGTTGTCGCGTGCGCCGGCAGGTCTGCTCTGACGCCGTTCTTGAGGTGGAAGGTGAAAGCGGGGTTCGCTCGTAGGTTCGCGTACCAGCCGGTCGCGCCTCCGCCCGCTCCGCTGCACAGATAGGTCGCGCCGTTGGCGCGATAGAAGAAGATTTCGATACGGCGGGGTCGTCCGGTACGCCGGCCGGTGGTGGTGATGTCCACGATTCGTTCGCGGGTTCCGGCCGCGGGTGTGATCTCGATGGCGCGCCTGACCTCGTGCGGCAGGTGCGCAAGTGGATCGGGTGGGCCGCTCTCACCACGCTGGTCTGCGAAGTTCATGCGGTCTCCTTCTGTAGAGCGGGGCCGAGGAGCAGTCCGCCGTCGATGACATACTCGGCGCCGGTGACGAAGGCCGCGTGCGGTGAGATGAGGAACAACAGCAGCGCAGTGATGTCGGCGGGCTGCCCCAGTCGCGGGACGGCGAACGGTTCGGGCGAGTAGAAGTCGGCGATCGGGGCGGCGCTGCCGGCCGCCGGCTCGGTGATGAACGGGGTGGCGACAACGCCGGGGTGAATGGCGTTGACGCGGATGTTGTCGCGGCCCAACTCAAGGGCGGCGGTCTGCGTGAGCCCTCGGACCGCCCACTTGCTCGCCACATAGGGCGCGTAGAAGGCGGTACCGCCCATGCCCATGGTGGAGGCGATGTTGACGATTGCTCCTCCTCCCGCGCGACGAAGCGCCGGTGCGGCCGCCTTGATGCCGAGGAAGGTGCCGGTGAGATTGATGTCGAGGATGCGATCCCACGTACCCCGTCCGGTGGCCTCGATGAGGGCCGGCGGGTTCTGCACCCCGGCGTTGTTGACCAGGACAGTGAGCGCACCGAAGGCCTTTTCGGTCTCCGCGATGGCGGCGGCCCACGACTCCTCCTGGGAGACGTCGAGGCGGACGAAACGCGCCAGGTCTCCCAGTTCGGCGGCGAGGTCGGCGCCGCGCTCGGCATCGATGTCGCCGATGACGACGTTGGCGCCTTCGGCGTGCAGGGCGCGAACGTGGCTGGCTCCCTGCCCGCCGGTGCCGCCGGTCACGAGAACTGTCTGATTGGCGAAGCGGGACATCTGATCCTCCGAGTACGTACGAGGGGCGGCAACCCGTGTAACCGGGTGGTGAGTCGCGCGACTCACCACAGCGAAGTTACGCCGCGGGGAGTGGTGAGTCAACCCACTCACCTCGCTATGATGGGCGCATGACCCCAACGCCGTCGGCTTATCACCAGCGCGTGGCGGAGGAGAAGCGCGCGCTCATCGTGCAGGCCGCTACCGAGCTCTTCCTCGAGTTGGGCTACGACCGGGCATCACTGGCGCGTGTTGCCGACAGTGCTGGGGTGTCAAAGGCAACGCTGTTCAAGCAGTTTCCGACAAAGGCGGCGTTGTTCGACGCCATCGTCATCGACTCCTGGGCCGAGAACGACGTCGCCGACGTGCCGCCCGCCGGCGACCTGACGGCCGGCCTGACGGTTCTGGGGCGGCGGTACGCGACGCTGGTGGGCCAGCCGGAGATGAGGGACCTGTTCCGCATCGTCATCGCCGAACTGCCACGCTTTCCCGAACTGGCCAAAGCGCATTTCTCGCAGGGCAAACTGCCGTACTTCGAGTCCGTCCGGATCTACCTCCTGGCCGAGCGCGACGCGGGAGCGGCGGACATCGCCGACCCGGAGCTGGCCGCTACGCAGTTCCTCGGGATGATCTCCAACTATCTGTTCTGGCCGAGCCTTCTGCTCCCGGACTGGACGGTGACACCTGAGCGCACAACCACGGTTGTGGAAGAGGCCGTCCGAACCATGGTTGCCCGGTATGGCGTCGATGCTCACCACCGGGACCGCGAGGCGCAGGGCCGCTGAGAGGTCCTGGCCGCAGACCTCAGGCGTTTCCGCACGGTGCGGAGCTGGGGCGTGACGGCCGACGGTGACGCCGGGCCGGTGCGGGGTGGGCGGGGTGGACCCGCCGGAAAGGCCGCACTGGCGTGCTCGACGAGCGCCGGAGAGGGCGCGGTTCGCCCACGAGAACGCTGTCGCGTACGGACGCGGGCCGGTCGCCATGGCGATCATCGACGTCTCTCGCTACGATCCGATATCGGAACATCACTGAGCGTCAATGTGGGCTGCCTGCGAGCCCTGGACGCTGCCAATCCGGCCCCGCCACGCACATGGTGCCGTCATCGAGGATCACGCCGTCTCGACGAAGGGAACCCGGATGACGGAGAGCCCGCAGACCACCGAGAGTCGAACAGTTCCGCCCGCGCGGCCGTACCCGTTCAGTGTGCCCGACCGCCTCGTCGTCGATCCGACCTATGGCGACCTGCGCGAGAACGAGCCGATGACCCGGGTGAAGCTTCCCTACGGCGAGGAGGCGTGGCTCGCCACCCGGTACGACGACGTCCGTACGGTCCTCGGCGACGTGCGGTTCGGCCGCGCCCCGGCCGTCCAGCGCGACGAGCCCAGGCTCACCCCGCGCCAGCAGTACAGCGGCATGCTGACCATGGACCCGCCCGATCACACGCGGCTGCGCCGGCTGGTGGCGAAGGCGTTCACGGCACGTCGGGTAGAGGCGCTGCGCCCGCGCACCCAGGAGATCGCCGACTCGCTGGTCGACGACATGGTCCGGCTCGGTCCTCCGGCCGACCTGGTGGAGCACGTCGCCACGCCGCTGCCGATCCAGGTGATCTGCGAGCTGCTCGGGGTCCCGTACGCCGACCGCGACCGTTTCCACATCTGGTCCGAGGCGATCGTCTCGACCACCTCCCTGCCCCTGGAGACGATCCAGGAGTACCTGAACAATCTCTGGGGCTACATCGGTGATCTGGTCGCCGAGCGCCGCCGCGAACCGGGGATCGACGACCTGCTCGGGGCGTTGGTGCGGGCCCGCGACGAGAATCAGGATCGGCTCACCGAGACCGAGCTGGTGGAACTGGCCGGAGGGCTGCTCGCGGCCGGCCACGAGACCACGGTGACCCAGATCCCCAACTTCGTCTACGTCCTGCTGCACAACCCGGACCAGCTGGCTCGGCTGCGGGCCGAGCCGTCGCTGGTGCCGGCCGCGGTCGAGGAACTGCTGCGGTACGTGCCGCTCGGCGTCGGCTCCTCCTTCGCCAGGTACGCCAAGGAGGACGTCGAGGTCGGCGGGGTGCTGGTCCGGGCAGGTGAGCCGGTTCTCGGCTCACTGTCGTCGGCGAATCGGGACGGTACCGTCTTCGCCGACCCGGACCGGCTAGATTTCGACCGCGAGCAGAACCCGCACCTGGGCTTCGGGCACGGCGTCCACCACTGCGTCGGCGCGCAGCTGGCCCGCATGGAGTTGCAGGTCGCCGTCGCCACCATCGTGACCCGCCTGCCCGGACTGCGGCTCGCCGTACCGGAAGCCGAGCTGCGGTGGAAGCGCGGCATGTTGGTGCGGGGCCTTCTCGGCATGCCGGTGGCCTGGTGAGTGCCGCGTGGCGGATCGGGGTGGACACGCACCGCTGCATCGGCACGAGCATCTGCGCCGGTACCGCGCCCGAGCACTTCCGCCTGGTCGACGGCCTGTCCACGCCGCTGGCCGACCTCGTCGCCCCGGACGACGTCATCCTCGACGCCGCCGACTCGTGCCCGGTGGAGGCGATCACGGTCCACGACACCACCGATGACAGGCTGATCGCGCCGCAGGAGTGACCGGAGATCGAGCCCTGTCGTCTGACCGGAGGCCGATACCGTTCGCGGTGCCCGCCAGCGGCTCCGAAGGCACCATGAGGGTCAGCGGCGCACCCGGTAGCGCAGGTGGAGCACCCGGTTGCCCTGGATCACCACGTCCGGATCCTCCAGCAGGTGCTGCGCGTCGACCGACCCGAAGTAGCGCTTGCCGGACCCGAACACGACGGGTACGACGTCCATGCGTACCTCGTCGACCAGGCCCGCGGCGAGCACCTGGCCACCGACGTCGCCGGCGGCGACCTCGACCACGCGGTCACCCGCGAGGTCCTGCGCCGTGGCCACTGCCGCCTCGACGCCGTCGACGAAGTGGAACGGCGCCTCCGGGTCCCAGCCCTCGGGCGCCGGCCGGTGCGTCACGACGACCACGTGGTCGATTCCGCTCGGAGGCTTGCCGTCCCAGCCGTCCGTCAGGTCGAAGACCTGGCGGCCCACTACTGTCACCCCGATCTGGTCCCAGTACGGCCGGATGTAGTCGAAGGACCTCTGCGACACCTTCAGCGCGCCGCTGGGGTCCAACGGGACATCGCCGCTGGACAACCAGTCGAACAGCGGCCCGGGCTGGTCATGCTCGTCTGCCACGAAGCCGTCCACCGACACCGAGCTGTACAAGACCACCGTGCCCACAAGGCTCTCCTCTGCGTCGGGATGCCCACAAATTAGCGTCTCGTGAGCTGCCGCTCTTGTAGGAAATCAGTCCAACGGCAGTGGCCAGCCGTCCAGCGCGTTGCCGGGATGTTCGCGCAGGAACCGCCGCCGGACGTCGAGGTACCGGGTTGGCGTGAGCCCGGTGAACGCCCGGAACTCGTGGCCGAAGTGGGCCTGGTCGAAGTAGCCCGCGCCACAGGCGAGATCGCCCCAGTCGATCGGTCCGGCCGGGTCGATCGTCAACACGGTGGCGGCGAAGCGCCAGGTACGGGCCAGCCGCTTCGGCGTGACGCCGATGATCTCCTTGAACCGCTGTGCCAGATGGGTGTTGCTGACACCGGCTGCCATCCTCAGGTCGCCGATCGCCACCGCACCGCCTGTCGCTTCGATGAGGCTGCTCGTATGGCGGACCAGCCCCAGGCCGGCGGTCTCGCGCAGCCGCCGCATCAGCTCCTCCTCGAGCAGCGTCAGCATCTCGTGCGATCCGCCCGCCGTGGCCAGCCGGTCCCGCAGTTCGGCAACGGCGGCCCGGCCCCAGACCTGCTCCACCGTCACCGGCCGGTCACACAGCTCAGCCGCGGGCATCGGCAGGAACGGCGCGAGCCCCCACGGCTTGAAGTGCACGCCGACGGACCGGGTCCGGCGAGGGTAGCCGAACTCCAACGCGCGGGTGGGCGTGGTGACCACGCAGCCGTCGGCGTACTCGGTCGTCTCGATGTCGGTTCCGGCGCGGATGCGGAACGGCGCCCCGAGGTTGACGATGAGCAACGCCCCAGGCATCGGCGGCAGCATCAGCCGGGCATACGGCGGCGCGCCCTCCAGGTAGTAGATGTCGTCGATCAGCCCGTCCAGCGGCGGTCGCGACACTCTGGACACGTACTCCACGACCACAGCATCGCCGACGCCCCGCCTGCATCGCGCGCCGAGACGTCCAAACCTGACCGCGTTTCCACTGACGTCTGGTGGACAGGAAAATCGACTACCGAGTCACTGGTCCCACCCGCGAAGCGGCGACCGACTCATCCTCTGTGGTGTCCGATCTGTGCTCCCGGCACCCGATCTCCCTATTCTCGGGGGAGCGCCATGACCGCTCGGCTGCAGGAGGTAAGCGTGAAACTTCTTCTCACGTCCGCTGGCGTCATGAACCAGAGCATCCGCGATGCGCTTGTCGACCTGCTGGGCAAGCCGATCGCCGACTCCAGCGCCCTCTGCATCCCTACGGCTTCCCACCCGATGGGCGGGCCAGCCTCGGCCTGGCGCTTCATCACCGGGCAGACACCGCTGCCCATGTGCGACCTGGGCTGGAAGTCGCTTGGCGTCCTCGAGCTGACAGCGCTGCCCAGCATTGGCGAGGAGCGGTGGGTCCCCTGGGTCCGGGAGGCTGACGTCCTGCTCGTGGCCGGCGGCGATACGACGTACCTGTGCCACTGGATGCGGCAGTCCGGGCTGGCGGATCTCCTACCGTCTCTGCGGGACACCGTCTGGGTGGGGTTGAGTGCCGGGAGCATGGTGCTGACCCCCCGGATCGGTGCGGACTTCGTCGAGTGGCAGTCCGCGCCCGACGACCGCACGCTCGGCGTCGTCGACTTCTCGATCTTCCCGCACCTGGGTCTCGAGCCGGACAACACCATGGCTTGCGCCGAGAAGTGGGCGGCCGAGATCACCGGTCCGGCGTACGCCATCGACGACCAGACGGCCATCAAGGTGATCGACGGCACCGTCGAAGTCGTTTCCGAGGGGCACTGGAGACTGTTCCCCGCGTAGTCGCGACCAACAGTGATCGGCGTGGCGAAGCGCCCACTCCAGAAGCGACGAGGGGCTTGTCGGACGGTAGGCCGTCGGCCCTTCTGAAGGTCAGCGATGGCTGACCACGTTTACCACCTTGCCGTCCGGGTCGCGGACGAAGAAGCGCCGGACGCCCCACTGCTCGTCGGTAATGGGGTGCACGATCTCTGCGCCCGTCGCGCGTACCGCCTCGTAGGCGGCGTCGACGTCATCGACCTCCACGCTGAGGTCCGGGTTCACGGAGGCCGCCGCATCTTTGGTGATGAGGATGATCTGGGCGGTGGGGTCGGACGGTGAGACGAGGTTGACCACCCAGCCCAGGTTCATCTGCTCACGGAAGCCCAGAAGCTGGTAGAAGCCGCTGCTCGCGGCCGGGTCGGTGGTCGTGATGTCGGGTACGGCGCGGCGAATCGTCATTCCGGATTCTGGCATGTCGAGTACTGCTCAGTTGCGGAGCAGGTGCTTGTCGGGTGCCTCGGCGATCTGCCGGGCCACGCGTACGAAGGCCGCCACCGCGGGCGAGCGCGACTCGGAGGGCCAGGCCACCTTCAGCGTCACCGGTTCGAGCTCCGGCACCGGACGGAAGGCGGTACCCGGCCGGGCGTACCGCCGAGCCACCCACTCCGGCAGGAACCACACGGCGGTGCCCACCTCGACCAGATTGAAGATCTGCGCGAGGTCCAGCGGCCGCTGATTGCCTACCATGCGGGCCCGTTCGGCCGGTGACCCGTCGGGGAGCTGCCGGCCGGCCAGGTCGGCCAGCCGGATGGTTGTCCGCGCGGCAAGCGGGTCGGCAGCCGGTAGCGCCACCATGCTCGGCCCGGTCAGCAGTAGCTCGCTGTCCAGCCCGTCCTCGTCGCCGAGAGCCGGTATCAGCGCCACGTCGGCACGCCCGTCGCGCAGCGCCGGCACCTGCTCGCCGCGCGCGCCGAGCAGCAGCTCGACAGGCATGACGTCGTACGCCTCAAGGATCAACGGCAGCAGGCCGCCGTCGTAGTCGGCCTTGAGCGCCAGCCGCAGGGCCGGCGTCTCCTGCCCGGCCCGGCGGGCCCGGCGTTGGGCGGCGCCGATCGCATCCAGTGCCACCTTGGCGTCGGCCAGCAGGGTCTCGCCGGCCGGGGTCAGTGCCACCTGCCGTGTGGTACGGATCAGAAGCTGCACGCCGAGCTGCCGCTCCAGATCACGGATGGCGCGCGACAGCGGCGGCTGGGCCATGCCGAGCCGCTCGGCGGCCCGGCCGAAGTGCCGCTCCTCGGCGACCGCCACGAAGTAGCGGAGCTGCCGCGTCTCCAGATCACTCATACCGCCACGGTATCAATCCAGAGGGAGATGGTCTTTCCGCTCCGCCGCCGATCCGCGTTGACTGGAGTCGTCAGTTACCCCACCGAACAGGGATGAAAGCCATGATTGTGGTAACCGCTCCGACCGGCCACATCGGCGGCCAGCTGGTCCAGGATCTGCTCGAGGTGGGCGCGCCCGTGCGGGTGGTGGCACGTGACCCCGCGCGGCTGGCGCCGGGCGTCGCCGAGCGGGTCGAGATCGTTCGAGGTTCGCACGGCGATCCGACCGTCGTGGCCGAGGCGTTCGCCGGCGCCGCTGCCGTCTTCTGGCTGGTGCCGGCCGACCCGCTGTCGACAAGCCTGGACGAGGCCTACTCCGGCTTCACCCGCCCGGTGCTCGACGCGCTGGCCGCCGTGCCGCGCGTGGTCGGCATCTCGGCGCTGGGCCGTGGCACGCCGGTGGCCGGGCGGGCCGGGCACGTCACCGCGACGCTCGCCATGGACGACCTGATCGCGGCGACGGGCGTGCCGTACCGGGCGCTGACCATGCCGTCCTTCATGGACAACGTGCTGTGGCAGCTCACCCCGATCACCCAGCAGGGCGTCCTGTACGGGCCCGCCGTGCCGGACCTGTCCGCGCCCACCGTCGCCACCAGGGACATCGCCGCGGTGGCCGCCCGCCTGCTGCGCGACGACACATGGACCGGCTTCCAGGAGGTGCCAGTCCTGGGCCCCGAGGACCTCACCCACAACGAGATGGCCGCCGTCATCGCCGACGTGCTCGGCCGTCCCGTCCGCTACCAGCAGGTTCCCGGCGAGGCCTTCAAGGAGAACATGCTGCGGACCGGCGTCTCCGAGGGCATCGCACAGGGCAGGCTGGACATGGCCGTGGCCAAGAACGAGGGCCTGGACAACGGCGTCGCCCGCACCCCCGAGTGGAGCACAACCACCACCTTCCGCCAGTGGTGCCTCGACGTGCTCAAGCCCGCCGCCGACGCATGAGATGACGTCATCCGGCTGTCTGACATCAGGCAGCCGGATGGCTGCGTGAGGGGCTCGGACACCGGTCGCTAGCGGTTGCCCCGGCGCGCGGCGCCGCCATACAGACGCTCGACGGTTACCGTCGTGCCCTCAAGAGTGAGCCACAGGGTCAGGCCGTGGGCGATGCTCACGTCGCCGGTCAGTATCTCGCTGCGACGCGAGTAGTTGGCGGCCTCGTCGGCCAGGACGTCGTGGACGACGACATCGCCCGCTGGCAGCGGCGCCGGAAGTTCCACCGGGCGGCTGAGCCCCCGCCGGGCATTGGCCTGTGGGGCGCCGCGCGCCGCCGCGCTCCACCGCACACGTACCCGCTGGACGACGATCACGCTCACACCATGGCCCACGGCCACACGTCCCGCCAGCCCATATCTGTTCATGCCACGGCTACGGATGCGTCACGGCGGCGGGTGTGGACACGGCTGATCAGCGGCGGCGGCGGCGGGCCATCCACTGCCAGATGTGTGTGCCGTTGTGACTCGGGTCGTTGCGGGCCACGTAGATCCAGGACCAGTGACCGGGGAACTGGTAGCCGTTCCAGACGACATGGTCGTACAGGGTGATCAGTGATCCCGGGATGAGGTCGTGGGCGTGGATCGTGTTGGTCTCCGGTGGCACGGTGTCGTCGTCACGCGAGGTGACCAGCCACGTCGGGGTCTGGATGCTCGCCAGCTCCGCGTCGGTGATCAGCGGCGGGCCCTCGCCGTTGAGCGGCTCGACGACGCCGCAGATCGGCACCGACGCGGCGAACAGGTCGGGATAGGCGACTGTCATCTCCAGCGACATGTAGCCGCCGTTGCTGCAACCGACCACGTAGATCCGATCCGGGTCGACACGCTTGCGGCGTACGAGGTCCTGGACGATCTCGCGGATCAGCGGGGCGAACCGGGGGCCGTCCTCCATCCAGTAGGAGGTGCTCTGCGGAGCGACGACGTACGCGCCGGAGAAGATTCGTTGAGCCTCCGGGGTGGCGAAGCCCAGTGCCCCGCGGTTGGCGCGCAGCGTGGTCTCGTTGTCGTAGTAGTCGTCGGGCAGTGAGGCGCCCTCGCCGCCGCCGTGCAGCCAGAGGATCAACGGTCGCCGACCGTGCCGGGGCGATGGCTTGGGGGAGTACAACCGGTACTTCAGGCCCGAGCCCGAGACGTGGTGGCTGAAGACGTCCACCTCGGGGTTCGACAGCCGCCCCTGCACGAAGCGCGTGATGGTGAGCGGCTGGCCGTGTCGGCGGACGAGTGGGGTGTTCTGCGTGATGGTGTAGACGAGGTCCAGCCGGACGTTGCGGCCCCTGCTCACGATGTAGCCGAGGGTGCCACCGCCGAGTTGACCTTCGGCGGAGCTGAGCTCCAGCACGATGTTTCCGTGCCGGTCGAGCCGGGCCGCGGTCACCGTGCGGTCCAGGTCGTACTCGCTGAAGATCAGGTCGCCGGGAGCGATCGGGATCGGGCTGGTGGCCTTGGCATGCACGGTAAACGTGCCGGGGGTGAGCCCGGCGGGGTCGATCGGGCCGAGTCGGCTGGTGTCGAGGGTGACCGAGGTGACCTGTTCACCGCCGTCGAGCGTTCTCGCGTCGAGAGTGAAGCTCACGCTGGTGCTGTGGTGGCCACCGGCCTGGGCGGCGGTGCCGGGCAGCGCCAGGCCCATGGCGGCACCGGCGCCACCGGCCAGGACGGCGCGGCGAGTGACAGACGCGGACATGCGGGCCCCCGATGTTTGCGATGTAGACGCTCGTCGATCAGTTCCAAGCTAGTGCCGCAGAGATCCGCTGGCAACCGGTGGCTGCAGCCGTCGCGGTGGAGACTCGACAGTCCCTCCCTCGGCTGCTGCTGACCCTGCGGCAGGTCGAGATCGAGCAGGTACCAGCGGAGGTCGTCTTCCGCCCGGGGCGATCACCTGTCGATCGCCCCGGGTTCCGTTCGGCGGTCGGCCCGCCCGTGCCTACATCGCCGTGGCGGGACTGAGCTCGACGACGCTGCCCGTGGCGCGGGACTGCTCGGCCGCCCAGACGATCCGGTGTGAGGAGATGCTCTCCTCGGGCCCGGAGGTGACAAGTGAGCGGTCCCCGGTGGAGACCGCCGCGATGAACGCCTCGATGAGTGCCCCGTCGGCGCCGCCGTGTCCGTCGGCGGCCGAGGCGTCGCCGTCGGGATCCAGGTCGATGGTTTCGACGGTGTCGGTGAGGAAGTCGTGGACGCGCAGGGTGCGGCCGTCGCCCTCGATGCTGCCGAGCGTGCCGAAGATCCGGGTCTTGCGGAAGTCGAGCGCCGTGAAGGCCGTCATGGTGAACGCGACGGTGGTGCCGCCCTCATATTCGAGGTTGACCACCTGGTGGTCGACGACGTCGTTGCGGCCCGCGTAGACGCAGACGCCGTACGGGCCGTCCTCAAGGGCTTTTCGGACGCCGTCCGCGCTCACGTCGTCGGTGAGTACGCCCAGCGGCCACGCCTCGTGGACGGGGTCACCGAGGAAACGTTCGTAGATCCGGACCGCGGAGTAGGCACACGATCGTTCGACCGGGCAGTCGACGCAGCGCGTGGTCGCCCCGGCCGGGCGGTTCTCCGGCCGGAAGTGGGCGAGGCCGCCGAAGGAGGAGACCCGCCGGACCGGTCGGTCGATGAGATGGCCGAGCCAGTCGATGTCGTGACACGACTTGGCCAGCAGCATCGAGGAGGACTCGGCCTCCACCGCCCAGTTGCCACGTACGTAGCTGTGGGCGTGGTGCCACCAGCCGACGGGCTCCAGGTGGTCGATGCTGACGATGGTGCCGATCCGTCCGGCGTCGAGCAGCCCCTTGAGGATCCGCGAGTAGGGCGTGTAGCGGAGCACGTGGCAGACGGCGAGGAGAACGTCGTTGTCGACTGCCGCATTGACGATCCGCTCCGCCTCGTCGGGCAGCGGCGCCATCGGCTTCTCCAGCAGGATCGCGTAGCCGAGTCCGGCGAAGGCCACCACCGGCTCGACATGCGCGCGATCGGGGGTCGCGACGATCACCGCGTCGGCGAGCCGGGGGTGTGCGGCGAGGTCTTCCCACGAGGCGAACCGGTGCTCCGCGGGTACGTCGAACTCGTCGGCCAGCGTGGTGCGGCGGGCGGGGTCGGGATCGGCGACAGCTGCGATCGTGGCTTCTGTGGTGCCGGCGGCGAGCCGCGCGTACGCAGCGCCTCGCGCTCCGGCACCGACGATCGCCAGAGTGATGGACATCAGGTGTCTCCTATTTGATGGCGCCGGAAAGGATGCCTTTGACGAAGTGGCGCTGGAAGAAGAGGTAGAGGATGACCACGGGCACAATGACGATGATCGTTCCGGCACTGAGCAGCGGGATGTTGCGGCCGTAGGCCTGGATGAACTTGCCGAGCCCGGACGGTGCCGTGCGCATGGCCGGGTCCTGGATGAGGATCAGCGCGAGCAGGAACTGGTTCCACGCCCACATGAAGTAGAGAAGGCCGAGAGTGGTGAGCGCCGGCCGTGCGGTGGGCAGCAGGATCCGGCGCAGGATCTGCCCGTCGGACGCGCCGTCCATCTCGGCGGCCTCGGTGAGTTCCGGTGGCAGCGACTCGAAGTGGCTGCGCATCCAGAACACCCCGAACGGCATGAACGCCCCGATGAGCGGCAGGATGACCGCCCAGTAGGTGTTGAGCAGACCTATCGACTTCAGGTCGTAGTAGAGCGGGATGACTATCGACTCGTACGGCAGGGCCAAACCCAGCATGAGCAGCGCGAAGATCGGGCCGCGGACGGCGAGCCGCATCGTCGCCAGCCCGTATCCGGCGAGTGTCGCGAGCACCACCGCGAGGGGTACGACGCCGAGCGCGATGATCAGACTGGACCGCATGAGGTCGGCGAATCCGCCGGTCGACCAGGCGTCGACGTAGTTGTGCCACTGCGGATCCGACGGCCACGCGAGCCCTGGGCTCAGATTGTCCTGTGGTTGCAGTGATGCGGCCAGGATCGCGTAGAAGGGGACGAGCACCGAGGCCGCGGCGGCCAGCAGCGACAACCGGGTCAGCGACCGGATCATGGCTTCTCCCGGGTGAGGCGGTTCAGGGCGAACATGATCGCGCAGGTCAACAGGGACAGGACGACGGCGAGCGCGCAGGCGGTGCCGACCTGCCCGGCGGTGAAGGTCAGCCGATAGATGGCGACGCCGGGCACCATCGTCGACTCGCCGGGGCCGCCGGCGGTCATCACGTAGACGACGTCGAAGCTGGCCAGGGCGGCGATCACGGTGACGGTCGCCGCCACCGACAGCTCCCGGCGCAGCCCTGGGACGGTGACGTGCCAGAACTCGTGGATCGCGCCGGCGCCGTCGAGCCGGGCGGCTTCGTACAGGGACGGGTCGATCTTGCCGATGCCGGAGTACAGCAGCAGGAAACAGAGCCCCGTCGAGACCCAGGTGCCGACGACCCCGACCGCCGGATAGGCCCAGGTGAAGTCACCCAGCCAGGCCCGGGTCAGGTCGGACAGGCCGACCGCGCTCAGCAGCGCGTTGAACGGTCCCTCGTCGTCGAAGAACAGCTTCCACACGCTGCCGACCGCGACGAGCGGAAGGATCTGCGGCAGGAAGATCACGGTCCGGATGAAGGGCATGCCCTTCCAGGGAACGTTCGCGACGAGCGACGCCAGCACCAGGCCGAGACCGATAGGGATGACCGAGTAGAAGATGATCAGCCCGAAGGCGTGGATCAGGGAGAGCCGCAGCGCCGGGTCGGCGAGGATCTCCCGGTAGTTGTCGAGCCCAGCCCAGGTGGCGACGCCGATTCCGTTCCAGTCCCAGAACGAGATCCACAGGCTACGCGCCCAGGGTGCGATCACGAAGGCCGCGTAGAAGAGCAGCGCCGGCGCGGTGTAGAGCAGCGGTACGAGTCGTGCCCGCGACCGCCGGGCCCGCACCGGCGTCGCGGGTGCGACGACGGTACGGTCCCGGACGGTCACGCGGTTCGCGAGGCTGTCAGCCATGCGTCTTGGCCCAGTCCGCCTGGACGGCCCGGACGAACGCGGCAGGGTCGCTCTTGCCGGCGATCAGCTTCTGGGTCTCGGCGACCAGGGTGTCGTTCATGGTCGCGGTGGCGTTGTTGTTGAACCCGATGAGCCCGTCATCGGCGTTGACCTTGTTCCACGCGGCGACCAGTTCGGCGGAGATCGTGCCCGGCTCGGCGGTCACGGTCGAGGCGTCCGAGGGCAGGAAGCCCTGGGCGAAGGAGGCCTTGGCGGCCTCCGGGCCCCGCAGGAAGTCCAGGAAGGCGGCAGCGGCCTGCGCGTTCCTCGACTTGCGCGAGATCCCGTACGCGACCGAGGTGCCGATCGCGGTGGCCTTCGGGCCGGGGAAGGGCACGAAGCCGGCGTCGCCCTTCAGTGCGTCGCCGATCTTCTTGGAGTCCCAGGATCCGTCGACGAAGAAGACGCCGTCGCCCTTGGTGAACTTGTCCACCGCGCCCTGGAGGTCGATGCCGTTGGCGTCCTTGGAGTAGTAGCCCTTCGTACCCCAGTCGGTGATGCTCTGGGCGCCCTTGGCGTTCCCGGTGGTGTCGAAGGTGGCTCCGCCCTCGCCGAAGACCCACTTGGCGTACGCCGCCGGGCCGTCCGTGGACTGCCCGATGAGCTGGATCGGGAAGGCGGCGTGGCCCTCCTTGTTGCCGAGCTGGAGCGGGGTCTCACCGCCGGCCTTGGCCTTGGCCAGGGCGGCCTCCAGATCCTCGAGCGTGGCCGGAGCCGCGGCGATGCCGAGCTTCTTCAACTTGGCCTTGTTGTAGTAGAGCCCGACCTGGGAGAAGGACGCCGGTGCCGCGTACAGGTCGCCGGAGCCGAGGGTGGTGCCGTCCTTGGCGACCCGCCACTGGTTGAGTTGTCCGGCCGGGTACGCCGACTCCCAGCCGTACGCCTTGGCATAGGGCTGGAGGTTGAGGATCAGCTGGTCCTTGACCGTGGTGCCCACCGCGTTGAGCAGCACGATGTCGGGCGAGGTGTCGCTGGACAGCGCGAGGTTGAGCGACTTGTTGTAGTCGTCGTACGTGGTGTCGACGTAATTGATCTTGACGTTGGGGTGCTTCGTCTGGAACGCCGGGATGATGTCCTTCATGGCGGCCCCCGACTCGGGGGTGGCGATCAGGTTGAGTTCCACGGGTCCGCTCGGAACGCCGGTCTGGACGGGCGCGTTCGCGTCGGCGGCCGGTTCGTCGCCGGAGGAACTGCCGGGTGCGCACGCGCCGAGCGCGAGGAGCACGGCTGCCGCACTGAGCGCACTCTTCACGGATGTCATGGATTTCATAAGGTCTCCCAGGGCAGGAGTAGTTTCGAAGGAAACTTGCGTTCGCTATAGTGGGCCGTCTACGAACGCACGTCAAGGGGCAGCGAATGACCGTAGGTGATGCTCTTCCGGGCGGGGACCAGAGCGCCCTACGGCACCTGAACACGCGTCGTGTGCTGCGGCTCCTCTACGAGGGACCCTCGCTGACCATCAGCGGTGTCGTCCGGGAGACCGGGCTGTCCCGCCCCACCGTGCAGGGCATCCTGACCTCACTTGTCGAGTCTCGACTCCTGGCCCTGGACGGATTCGACAACGCCCCGACCGGAGGGCGGCCCGCGCAGCGGTACCGCTTCGCCGCGAACGCGGGCATCCTGGCCGGCCTCGACATCGGGGCGCACGCGGTATCGGTGCGCATAACCGACCTTGCCGGCGCGCAAGTGGCGGCCGCTCGGGCCGCCATCGACCCGGATCTGGACCCGGCCGGTCGCATCGATGCCGCGGTCAACCTGCTGCGACGCACGATGCCGGCCGACTCGCCGCGGTTGTGGGCGGCCTGTGCCGGTTCCCCGGGCATCATCGCCGACGGCGTCGTGCGACTGAGCGTTGCCATCCCGGGCTGGACCGGCACGGCACTGGCCAAGGAGCTCACGGCCCGTTTGGACTGCCCGGTGAGCGCGGTCAAGGACGCCAACCTCGCGGTCCTCGCCGAGCACCGGGTCGGTGCCGCGCAGGGCGTCGACCACGTCCTGTACGTGCATGCCGGGCACCGTCTCGGTGTCGGTGTCCTGGTGGACGGCAGGCCGTTCGGCGGTGGCCGAGGAGCTGCCGGCGAGATCGGTCGGCACCCGGGTCTGGGTTGGGAGGCGGCACCCCGAAAGCTGCTCTCCGACGCCGGGGTTGCTCCCGGCATGAATTCCCGCGAGTGGGTTTTCGCGCAGGCCAGGCGGGGGGACAGGCGCGCGGTCGAGGCCGTCGACGACTATGCCCGGGCGCTCGCCGAAGGAGTCGGTGCCATGGTTCTCGCCATGGATCCGCGGTTGGTCGTGGTGGGAGGTGGCATCGCCCGTGCCGGCGAGACGGTCATGGAGCCGGTGCGGCGCCACCTCGCCGAGATCCTGTACGAGTTGCCAGGCCTGGCGATCTCCGCGCTCGGCGACGACGCGGTGGCGATCGGGGCGGTCGAGACCGCCCGGGACGCGGTCCGCGCGGAGCTCTTCACGGACGGCTCTTGACGGCGGCGAGGCTCACCCGCATATTCGAAAGAACCTTTCTTTCGATATCGAGGAGTGCCGCGTGGCGCATCGCCTTCGAAGAGTTCTTGCCGCAGTCAGCTCGATGATCCTCGGTGTCACCCTCGCCGGCGTCGTCACCGCCCCGTCGGCCCAGGCAGCAGACACCCCGCCCAGCCCGCTCGCCAAGCCGGGCTACACGCTCGACTTCGCCGAAGAGTTCGACGTCAGCACCCTCGACACGAACCGCTGGCTGCCCTACTACCTGCCGCACTGGACCTCCCCGGCCAACCGGGAGTTGGGTGCCAAGGCGCGCTACACCATCGCCGACGGCGTGCTCACCCAACGGCTCGACGCCGACACCCCGGCGTGGAATCCGCAGTACGACGGCACGGTCAAGATCTCCTCGATCCAGACCTACAACAAGGACTACTGGCACAAGTTCAACGGCTCGATGCCGTTGAACCACCACGAGCCCGACTTCAACGGCTACACGTTCCAGTACGGCTACGTCGAGCTGCGCGCCAAGAAGTCGAACGTCGGCGGCGGTGGCCACCAGGCACTCTGGCTGGTCGGCACGGGGGACACGTCAAGCGCCTCGCGCAACCCCGAGGTCGACATGGTCGAGACGTTCTTCTCCGAGCCGAACAACTGGCGGATCGCCGCCCACGGCTGGGGCGACCCGAACTTCCTGTCCAGCTCGTACGCGTCAATCGCACCCGTTCCCAGCGGGTCGCCGACCACCGAGTTCCACACGTACGGCATGGAGTGGTCTCCCACCGACATCAAGTTCTACTACGACGGTCAGCTCTACCGGACCATCAACGACGCCCCCAACATGCCGATGGGGCTGATCATGGGCATCTACACCGACGCCGGCTCCGGTCAGCACAACAACGTCTGGCCCAAGACGTGGAGCGTCGACTACCTGCGCGTCTACAAGAAGGACGGCGGCTACCCGTTGTCCTATCAGCGGCTGAAGAACCGGCAGACCGGCCAGTACGCCAAGGACGACGGCAGCGGCACCGCGAGGTACGTCGCCGCTTCCGGCACCGACCAGTCCGCCCAGTGGGCAGTCGAGAACGTCGACGGTTACGTCCGGTTCAAGAACCGTGCCACAGGCAACTACCTGCACGTGGAGAACCAGACAGGCAACGTGCAGACCGGTGCGGTGCCCGGCACCTACTGGTCGGCGCAGTGGGCCCAGGAGTCCGTCGACGGTCGCCTCCGCCTGAAGAACCGCTGGAAGGGCACCTACGCCCATACCGAGAACATGACAGGCAACATCCAGTACGGCGCTGCTCCCGCCAACTGGTGGACCAGCCAGTGGGTTCTCGAACCCGTCTCCTGACGAACCGCGACCAGCCTGTTTCGTGAGCGGAGCGACGCGGTTCCCGCCGCTGTTGTCGAAGGGCGGGTGCCGCGTCGCTCCGGCACGCCTGGCGACCGAGTACTGGGACACGTTGGCGATCATCGATGTCTAGCCGCATTGTCGTACGTATGACAGGTGTCTCCTCGTCCCCGCTGTTCCGCCTCATGGTGGCCGCCGTCGCCCTGTCGACGGTGGCGCTCGGCACTGCTCTGAGCGCCGCACCGGCGGCCGACGCCGGCACCGCGACGCCCGCCGCGTACCCCGGGGTCGCCCCGGCGGCCGGGGTGGCCGCGGAGCCGGCCACGGCCGCGCGGGCGATGCCGATCACTGCGGCCAGCACGCCGAACACCTCGCCGTTCCCGCCGGGCGCGCCCACGAACCTGACCGCCGCCGAGGTGCGGACCACGTCGGTAACCCTCACCTGGACGGCCGCCACGCCGGGCTGCTGCGCCATCGCCGGCTACGACATCTCGTACTCCCAGGATTTCGGCGACCTGGGCTTCAGCACCAGCGTCGGGGACGTCACCACCACCACGATCACCAACTACATCGGGCCGGGCCAGCAGTACATGTTCCGGGTGTCCGCCCGGGACAGCCTCGGACACCGCTCGAACGTCAGCAACGCGTTGACAGTAGTCACCCCGGTGACGGACACCGGCCCGGACACCACCCCGCCGAGCGCGCCGCAGAACCTGACCCTCGGCGAGGTGACCGCCTCGACCGCCACGCTGTCCTGGTCCCCGTCGACCGACGACGTCGGCGTGCTGGGGTACAACATCTACGAGTTCGACGGCTGGTTCACGTCGAGGCTTGCCGCCACCGTGCCGGAGACGACGTACACGGTGTCGCTACCCCTGTCGAATCCGCTGCGGAACCGGTTCTACGTCCGCGCCAAGGACGCGGCAGGCAACGTGTCCATCGCGTCCAACACGGTCACCCTGACCACGACGCCCACCCCGCCGCCGTCGACCTGCCTGGTGACCTACCGCAACCAGTCCGAGTGGCCCGGCGGTTTCGTGGCCGCCGTGACCGTTCAGAACACCGGAACGGCACCTGTCGACGGCTGGACCGTCACCTTCGGCTTTCCCGGAGACCAGCAGGTCACCTCGGGGTGGAACGCCACGGTCGGCCAGACCGGCGCCGCCGTGACCGCCCGCAACGTCGACTGGAACAGGGTTCTCGCACCGGACGGCTCCGCGACCTTCGGCATCCAGGGCCGGTGGAGCGCCAGCGACACGCCGCCCACCGGCTTCTCGCTCAACGGCGCCGCATGCACCGTGGGCTGAACGTGGCCCGTCAGCCGTGAAAGGAGGACCCGTGAGCGCCAGGGCACTGATCGGGGCTGTCGCGGCAGGCGTGCTCGCCGTCTCCACCACACTCGTGGGCACGCCGGCGCCCGCGTCGGCTGCGAACACTCTCACCATGCGGGGCGCGGACGTCTCCTCGTTGCAGCGGAGCCTGGACCTGGGCGCGAGGTACTACGACTCCGGCGGTGTCGCCCGCGACCCTCTGGACATCCTGAAATCCGTAGGTGTCAACTACGTCCGCCTGCGCGTCTTCAACAACCCGGCCAGCGGCTACAACAACAAGGACAGAGTGTTGACCCAGGCCACGGCGGCCAGGGCCAAGGGCCTCAAGGTGCTCGTCGACTTCCACTACTCCGACACATGGGCGGACCCGGGCAAGCAGTACAAGCCCGCCGCGTGGGCCGGCCACAGCCTCAGCCAGCTGCGCACCGACGTGTACGCCTTCACCTACGACGTTTGCTCCAGCCTCAGCAGGCAGGGCACCCCGCCGGACAGTGTGCAGATCGGCAACGAGATCAACGTCGGGATGCTGTGGAACGAGGGCAGGGTCGTCAACAGCGACTTCGCCCCGCTGGCCGGCCTGCTGAAGCAGGGCTACAACGCCACAAAGGCATGCGGCAGCGGCATCCCCGTGATGATCCACACCGCGAACGCCGACAGCAACGCCAACGCCCGCTGGTTCTACGACGGCATCCGCGCCCAGGGCGTGCAGTGGGACATGACAGCACTGTCCTACTACTGCGTGTGGCACGGCAGCCTGGCGAACCTCTACGACAACATCGTCGACCTGCGCGGCCGCTACGGAAAGCCGGTGGTGATCGTGGAGACCGCGTACCCCTTCACCCGGAACAACGCGGACAGCGAGCCGAATGCCATCGGCGACGCGACCTGCGACGGCATCAGCGCGACCTGGTCCGGGCAGGCCCAGGAGTTCGACTGGGTCCAGAACACCGCCCGCAACGCGGGTGCCGTCGGTGTCTTCTACTGGGAACCGACCTGGTACGCCGTCCGAGGCAACGGCTGGGACCCGGCCAACATCAACGGCACCGGAAACCAGTGGGACAACATGGCCGTCTTCGACTGGTCCGGGCGGGTGAACCCGGGCGTGCGCTGGACGCCCTGACCCTCTGCTGTCCCTTTCGAGAGTCAGATCAGGGCTGCGGCGAGAGCGCGGAACGCGTCGGCCGGGAACGTCGTTGCGTCGCCACCGTTGAGTACCTGGATCGCCACCTCGTCCGCGCCGGCCTGGTAGTGCTTCTCCAGCCCGGCCGCGACCTGCTCCACTGTGCCCCACGGGATCAGGGCGTCGACGAGGCGGTCGCTGCCGCCGTCGGCGAAGTCGTCGTCGGTCCAGCCGAATCGACGCAGGTTGTTCGTGTAGTTCGGCAGTGCGAGGTAACCGCTCGTGTACTGCCGCGCGGTGGCACGGGCGGTGGTGGCGTCCGCGTCGAGGACCACCGCGACCTCGGGGGCGAGCAGCCGGTCCGGCCCGATCGCCGTCCGGGCCTCGGCGGTGTGCTCGGCGGGGACGAAGTACGGGTGTGCCCCTGCCGAACGGTCGCGGGAGAGCCCGAGCATTCGGGGGCCGAGGGCGGCCAGGACGCGCCGCTCGGCAGGGAGCCCGGCGGCGTCCAGGCCGTCGAGGTACTCCACCATTCTCGAGTACGGCTTGCGGTAGTCGGTGCCGCTGCCCTCCACCACCACCGCGTGGCTGGCGCCGAGACCGAGCAGGAACCGGCCGGGATGTGCCCGCTCCGCGTCCTGGGCGAACGCCGCCACCTCAGGGGGCGACGAGTGCCAGATACTCACGATCCCCGACGCGACACCGATGCGCGTGGTCCCGTCGAGGAGTTCCCGGAAGCGTGGGGCGACGTTCTCTCCGAAACCGCCGGCCGCCCCCACATACCCTCCGTTCGACGGTCGGCGGGGATCACGACGCGGTGTACCGTCGCCGCATGACGGTGCTGCAGGAGTTTGTCGCCGCTCTTTCCAGCGGCCGGATCCAGGTCGTCGACCTCACCGCTCCGCTGTCGGACCAGACCCCGATCCTGGGTCTGCCCGAGCAGTTCGGCCAGACGTGGCCGTTCCAGCTCAGCGAGATCAGCAGGTACGACGACCGTGGTCCCGCCTGGTACTGGAACAACTTCTCCACGGGCGAGCACACCGGCACCCACTTCGATGCCCCGGTGCACTGGGTCAGCGGCCAGCAGGGCGCGGACGTGTCGCAGGTCCCGGTGAGCCAGTTGATCGCCCCGGCGGTGGTGATCGACCACACCGCGGACGCCGCCGACAACCCCGACTTCCTCCTCGAGGTCGAGCACGTCAAGGCGTGGGAGGCGGAAAACGGCGTCCTGCCCGCCGGCGGCTGGCTGCTCTACCGCACCGGCTGGGACGCGTACGGCGACGACCCGGAGCGGTACGCCAACGCCGGTCGTACCCCGGGCATCTCCGTGGAGTGCGCCCGCTGGCTGGCCGAGGAGTCCCCGATCCAGGGTGTCGGGGTGGAGACGGTCGGCACCGACGCGGGTGCCGCGCATTCGTTCGACCCGCCGTTCCCGTGCCACTCGTTCCTGCTCGGCCAGGAGAAGTACGGCCTGACCCAGCTCCGTAACCTGGCGCAGTTGCCGCCGACCGGCGCGGTGGTGATCGCCGGGCCGCTGCCGATCGTCTCCGGGTCCGGCAGCCCGTGCCGCGTTCTCGCGCTTGTCGAACGGTAGGTCCTGAGCGCAGATGCTGGTAGCCGAGGTGGTCGGACGGGTGCTGCACGGACACGGCGTACGGCACGTCTTCGGTGTGGTCGGCAGCGGCAACTTCCACGTCACGAACGCTCTCGTGACGGCCGGCGCCCGGTTCGTGGCGGCGGCCCACGAGGGTGGCGCGGCGAGCATGGCCGACGGTTACGCCCGTACCTCCGGGAGGGTGGGCGTGCTGTCGGTGCACCAGGGTCCGGGTGTCACCAACGCGCTGACCGGCCTCACCGAGGCCGCGAAGAGCCGTACCCCGATGGTGGTCCTGGCTCCGGAGGCGACAGCGCCGCGCTCGAACTTCTTCATCGACCTGCCGGCACTCGCCGCCGCGGTCGGGGCCCACTTCCATCGGGTCCGCGCGACGCACGCGGCCGAGGACGCGGCGGCGGCCTACCGGGCGGCGGCCCGGGGCGCGACCGTGGTGCTGGGCCTGCCGTTGGAGGTGCAGCACAGCGTGACCGAGCCGTGGTCCGGCCCGGTGCCCGCGATCGCGCCGACCTCGGCCACCGTCCCGCCTGTCGAGCCGTTGCTGGCCGCGCTCCGCGCCGCACGGCGACCTGTCTTCATCGCGGGGCGGGGCGCCCGGGGCTCACGGGAACCGCTGACCCGCCTCGCGGACGCGTGCGGCGCGCTGCTCGCGGTCTCGGCCGCGGCGAAGGGGCTGTTCGCCGGGGATCCGTGGAACCTCGACGTGGCAGGCGGTTTCGCCACCCCGCTCGCCGCCGAGCTGATCGGCACGGCGGACCTGGTCGTCGCGTGGGGGAGCACGCTGAACATGTGGACCACCCGGCACGGCGAACTGATCCCGCCCTCGGCCGTCGTCGTGCAGGTGGACCACGACCCGACCGCGTTCGGGGTGAACCGCCAGGTCGACCTGACAGTGGCCGGCGGGGTGACGGCGGTCGCCGAGGCGGTGCTCGGTCGGCTGGGCTCCACCGGGCCGGTGGACGGCGGCTGGCGTACGCCGGAGCTGGCCCGACGGATCCGCGACCACGGCCGGTGGCGGACGGTCCCGTACCAGGACGAGGGCGGTGGCGCACCGGCGACCATCGACCCGCGGACACTCTCGGCGGCCCTGGACGACCTGCTGCCTCCCGAGCGGACGGTGGTCGTGGACTCCGGCAACTTCATGGGCTACCCGTCGATGTGGCTCGACGTGCCGGACGTGGCCGGCTTCTGTTTCACCCAGGCGTTCCAGTCGATCGGGCTCGGACTGGCCAGCGCGCTCGGCGCGGCGGTCGCCCGACCGGACCGGCTCACCGTCGCGACGGTCGGCGACGGTGGCTTCGTCATGTCCGCGACCGAACTGGTCACCGCCGTCCGGCTGGCGCTGCCCCTCCTCGTGGTGATCTACGACGATTCGGCGTACGGCGCCGAGGTGCACCACTTCGGCCCGGACGGGCACCCGCTGGACACGGTCACCTTCCCCGAGACGGACCTGGCCGCGATCGCCAGTGGCTACGGCTGCGGCGGAGTGACCGTCCGGACCGTCGACGATCTCGGGTCGGTACGCCGATGGCTCGCCGGTCCCCGTACCCGGCCGTTGGTGGTCGACGCCAAGGTCAGCGCGGCGCGCGGATCCTGGTGGCTGGAGGAGGCGTTCCGTGGCCACTGAGCCACCGCCGCCCGTCTGTCACCTCAGGAGCGTGGTGGGCACCGCGAGGTCCGCCGAGGCGTAGAGGTCCGCGACGGGGCCGGCTTCGTCGGTGGCGCAGGTGGCGGCGATCGCGTCGATGAGGTCGTCGTAGTCGGGGCCGGTCCTGCCCTGGTAGGAGGCCTCCATGCGGCCCCACTCGTCCCACGGCAGCGTCTCGACCCGGTTCAGCGCGGCGAGATCCCTGATGGCGTTTCCCCGGATCTCCGCGGGCCCCCAGTTGTCGGTGCCGTGCACGCCGAAGCGCGCGGCATCGATCCGGCCGGTACGGAAGGCCGTCCACGCCTCCCCACCGGTGAGGAACTCGCCAGCGGCGAGGTTCTCGGGCGTCGCCACGACGGAGAGACCCAGGATCTCGGAGTCGATCCGCACCCACCGACCGTCGTGCCGGTACTCGGTGATCCAGTGGTCCACGCCGTACCCGGGTTGGAAGTACGTGGCGAAGCCGCAGCGGGCTCGGGCCGCGATTCCGCGGTGGCGCAGCAGGGCGCAGCTGAGCACGGCGAAGTGACGGCAGGTGCCGATGAGTCGCCGGTCGGGGTCGCGTGGCACGGTCAGCGGGGCCGGGTCGAGGGCGAGGAGGGCGTCGATCATGCCGTCGACCGGACGGAGCTGGTTCTCGGCGAACCGCTCGTCGGCGATGCCGAGGCCGGTGGCGTCTCGGGGCTGGATGACGAGGCCGCGCACGAGGCGGCAGATCTCGACGGGCCCGCTCGGGAGGTCCGCCAGCGCCGGCTCATGGGCTGGGTCGATCCTCGTCAGCGGACCCGCCGTGGCGTAGTCGATCGTCCCCGTCATGCCGCGCAGAGTAGGCGTCGCGACCCGGAGCCGCTGCCCCCGGGCCCTGCGGGACACACGTTGTCCAATGACCATGGTCGATCTCTTGACACTCCTGATGCGGTCGCTAACACTTGTCCGCAACACGAATGTAACGAGATGGTTCGATGTCCCTGAGCCGTGCGAGGCTTCCACGCTGTTAGCGCTAACGCCGACGTGCGTGCGCGCGAGAAGGAGGCAGGCCAGTGCGGAAATCTCTCGCCCGGATCTGCGCGGTGGCGGTCGCCGCGTGCCTGCTGTTCACCACCTGGTCGGCGGCGACGCCGAAGCAGGCGTCCGCACTCGACCCGACGGTCGGCTACCTGATGGCGCACTTCACCGGCGAGTCGTCGACCGACCAGCAGATCTACCTCGCGCACAGCGCCGACGGCCTCCGCTGGACGGACCTGAACAACGGCGGGCTCGTCCTGCGGTCCACGGTCGGCACCCGCGGCGTCCGCGACCCCGCCCTGGTCCGCTCGCCCGGTGGCGACAGGTACTGGATCATCGCCACCGACCTGTGCATCGGCTGCGGCCAGGACTGGTCGGCCGCGATCAACAACGGCAGCCGCAACCTCGTCGTGTGGGAGTCCACCGACCTGGTCACCTGGTCGGCGCCGTGGCTGCTGAACGTCGCCGGCGCGATCCCGGACGGCCGCAACGCCTGGGCGCCGGAGGCGATCTGGAACCCGGCGACAGGTGACTACGTCCTGTACTGGGCGACGAACGTCCCGCTCAACGGGGCCACCAAGCACCGCGTCTACTACGCGCGCACGGCGGACTTCCGCAGCATCACCACACCCCAGGTGTACCTCGACAGGCCCGGCAGCCAGGAGATCATCGACACGCAGATCGTCGAGGTGCCCGCCGGCGTCGGTGCCTACCGCTATGTCCGGGCCTCGCGCGACGGCCAGATCACCCTCGAGGGCAGCAACTCCCTCCTGGGCACCTGGACCACGATCGGGAACCTCTCCGGCATCGGGCTGACCGGCTCGCAGGTCGAAGGCCCGATGTGGATGCGGTTCAACGCCCGCAACGAATGGGTGCTCTACCTCGACCAGTACGCGAGCGGGCGCGGATACCTGCCCGTCCTGACCGCCGACCCGTCGAACCCGGGCAGCTACCGGCTGCCGTCGTCCGGCTCGTACGCCATGGGTGGCACCAGGAAGCGGCACGGCTCGATCCTCAACCTGACCGCCGTCGAGCAGAGCCGGGTCCTCGCCCGCTGGCCCGCCACCGCCGTCAACCGGATCCAGTCGTACAACTTCCCGGACCGGTACGTGCGGCACTACGACTACGACGTCCGCATCGACCCGAACGTGAGCCCGGCCCAGGACGGCCAGTGGCGGCTGGTGCCCGGGCTGGCCGGCTCCGGCACGGTGTCCATCCAGTCGGTCAACTTCCCGGGTCGCTACCTGCGCCACTACGGGTTCGACTTCCGGCTGGAAGCCAACGACGGCACCGCCACGTTCGCCGCCGACGCCACCTTCCGGCAGGTCGCCGGCCTCGCCAGCTCCTCGTGGACGTCGTTCCAGTCCTACAGCCATCCGGACCGCTACATCAGGCACTACAGCTACCTGCTGCGGCTCGACCCGGTCACCGACGCGCAGAGCCGTGCCGACGCCACCTTCCGCGTGACCAGCTGACGCTGGCCCCTGTTCAAGGAGTTCCGACTGTGGCACCACATCGACGGACGTTGTCCGCCCTGGTGGCCGTGCTGACCGTGCTGGTTGGCGTCGTCGTCGCCGTGGCGTCGCCGGCCGCGGCAGCGACCAGCGGGTTCCGGGGCATGAACTGGGCGGTGCTCGGTGACAATTTCAGCACCGGCCCGCTCGTCGTGCAGGGCCTGAGCGCCTCCGACAGCAACGCGACGGTGCGCGCCAAGGCGAACGCCCTCTACGACGACATGGCCGCCACCATGGGCGTCAACACCGTCCGGCTGCCCATCAACACCCACACGGTGGGGACTGCCTGGTGGGACGCCTACCGGGGCGCCATCGACGCCGCCACCGCCCGCGGCTTCAAGGTCATCCTGGCGTACTGGGAGGACGGCGCGGCCTCCGGCGGCAGGATCACGAACCTCGCCGCGTGGAACGCGATGTGGTCCACGGTGACCAACACGTACGGGGCGAACCCCAACGTCTACTTCGAGCCGATGAACGAACCGCACGGCTACAGCTCGGCCGAGTGGCGCGACGTCGCGGCGAACTGGCTCAGCTACCACTACTCGGCGGTGCCGGCCCGGGTGCTCATCGGCGGCACCGGTTTCAGCCAGGACCTGCGGGACGTCTGCAACGACAGCCGCTTCGCCTCGACGCTGCTGTCCTTCCACCACTACGCCTTCTTCTACGGGGCGATGACCTACGACGCCTTCCGCAGCCACATCCAGACCCGCCTCGGCACCTGCGCGTCCCGGGCGGTAGCCACCGAGTTCGGCGCTCCCATGAACGACGGCCGCAACTACGCCGACGCGGGCAGCACCGACAACTTCGTACGCCACATCCGCGCCATGGCCCAGGTCATGCGCGACAACCAGATGGGCGGCACCTACTGGCCCGCCCTCGGTGGCAAGCCCGGCACCATCGGGTACGACTGGTACTCGATGTTCTCCCTCAGCGGCAGCGGCACCGACCTGAACCTGACCGTCCGCAACACCTCCGGGGCCGACCAGATCCGGTACGCGTGGGGCGACACGATCGGGGGAGGCCCCACGACGCCCCCACCGTCGACGGGGTCGTTCTACCGGATCATCGTGCGGCACAGCGGCAAGGCCATGGACGTCCAGCAGCCGAACACCGACAACGGCGCGCGCGTCGGTCAGTACACGTACGGCGGCAACGCCTGGCAGCAGTGGCAGTTCCAGGACGCGGGCAGCGGCTACTGGCGCATCGTCAGCCGGCACAGCGGAAAGTGCCTCGACGTGGTGGGCGCCTCGACCGCCGACGGCGGGGACCTCATCCAGTACACCTGTGGCACCGGCGGCAACCAGCAGTTCCAGATGGTCGCCAACGGCAGCTACTTCCAGCTCCGGGCACGGCACAGCGGCAAGTGCGTGGACGTGCCGGCCTCGTCGACCGCTGACGGCGTGGTCCTCAAGCAGTACACGTGCAACACGGGCGCCAACCAGCAGTGGTCGCGGACGGCGGTCTGACGGCGCGCGGGCCGGCCGGGAGCGTCCTGCGCCGGCTGGCGTACGGGCGTCGGACCTAGGACGGCGTGACCGTCCGGGCGGGTGGGCTCTGGCCCGCGGAACTCGTGGGGCCGGTGGCCGCCGGCGGACGTCCGGTGGCCCTGGTCCGCCGGGCGTCCACGGCGAGCAGCAGGAGGGCGACAAGCGTCAGCAGCCCGCCCACAAGTGCCAGTGGGCGTGCCCCCCAGCTGGGCAGGAGGGCGCCGCCGAGCAGCGATCCGCCGGCGATACCCACGTTGAAGGCGGTGCTGACCCCTGCCGACGCGATGTCCGTGCTGCCCGGCGCCAGTTGCAGCATGCGACTCTGCACGGCCGAGCCGAACGCCGCGTAGGCGAGGCCGAACCCGGCGAGCAGCGCCACCACGCCGGGCCGCAGCGCGCCGAGCGCGTACAGGCCGAACAGCGAGGCCGTACCGATGGCCAGCGGCGTCACCAGGGACGTGACCGGCCGGGAGTCCAGCGTCCGGGCAGCGGCCAGGGTGCCGACGACACCGGCGGCACCGGAGACGAACAGCAGCGGCGCCAGCACCGCGTCGGCGAAGCCGCTGACGTCGAGCAGGAACGGTGTGACGTACGTCTGCAGAGTCATGAAGCCGCCGATGCCGAAGGCGGTCGCGATCAGCAGCAGGGCGAACCGGCGCCCGTCCGGCGCGGTGCCCCGGGCGGCGCCACCGGCGGCCGGGGGATAGGAGGGAAGAAGGACGAGCACCGCGGCGGCGATCACCAGACCGACCCCGGCCAGCACCGCGAACGCCGACCGCCAGCCGGCCTGCTGCCCGAGCCAGGTCCCGAGGGGTACGCCGAGCACCGGGGCGAGCGTCGCCCCGGTCGCGAACAGCGCCACCACCCGGCCGCGCACCGCGACCGGGAAGTGCCCGGTCACTGTCGCCGTGGCGATGGACCAGAACAGCGCCTGGGCGAGGGCTGTCACGAGGCGGGAGCCGGCGAGCACGGCGTACGTCGACGCGAACGCGGCGACGGCGTTCGCGGCGGCGAACAGGACCATCGTGACGCCGAGCAGCTGACGCCTGGGGATCCGCTGGGTCAGCCGGGTCAGCGGCACGGACGCCAGCACGACCACGATGGCGTACCCACTGACCAGCAGGCCCACCTGCGAGCGGGACCGGTCGAGATCGGGTGCGATCCGGGTCAGCAGGCCGACGGGCAGCAGCTCGGTCGTGATGAACGCGAACGCGGCGAGGGAGAGCGCGACGAGCACCGCCCATGCCCTTCGCGGCGACAGCTCCGGCGCCATGTCCCACCCCCTCGTTTTGATCACCGTAGCGAAGGGTCCTCCAGCCCTTGCCGCTGACGCCAACAGGAGTGACAACCCCCATTCGCCACGTCGGCGCTGCCAGGCCGGCCGGCGGCGTCGAGCTGCTGATCATCCTGGCGCTCGCGCTCCTGCTGTCGCCGTGGGCGTTCCCCCGCTCGGTGTCCGTGGTCGACGCGCAGCGGGCCAGCGCGGCGGACGGCCGGCCCGTCGTGTACTGGCGCCCCGGCTGTCGCTACTGCCTTCAGCTCCGCTTCTCCCTCGGCCGGCTCGCCCGGCGGGCGCACTGGGTCGACATCTGGCACGACCCTGCAGGCGCCGCCGCCGTGCGGGCGGTGGCGGGCGGCAACGAGACGGTGCCCACAGTCGTGCTCGGTGGTCAGGCCTTCGTGAATCCCGACAGGTCCTGGCTCCGCGAGCAGCTCCGCTCGTCCTGAGCCGGTCGGCGCCGCATGCGCCGGGTCGGCCGGGCGGCCGGCCAGCAGCGGCGCCGCGCTTGATTCGATCGGAATTCGTCAATAGATTGGGTGTGGGCGCCGCCGAGGTCCCGGGGACCGGGCCGTCGGCGGCTGACAGGTCCACCCCGAGCCGGGCACGTCGGTCGTACGCACCGACCAGTCGCTGTCGCGCACCGCCGCACCGCATCCAGGGCGGGTTGTCGCGCCGCGTCCGTCCGGGACGCGCGCCGCCATCCCGCCTCCGTCCCGCTCGTTCTTGGCAGAAGGACCTTTCATGACCATTCTCCGTGCCCGCCCCGCCCTGACCCTGGCGGTCGTCGCCGGGCTGGCCGCAGCCGTGACCGCGACCGGAACGGCCCTGCTCACCGGCCCGGCGACGGCCGCACAGGGCTGCCGTGTCGACTACACACCCAACCAGTGGCCCGGCGGGTTCACCGCCACCGTCAAGATTTCCCCCGGTGACACGGCAGTGTCCGGTTGGACCGTCACCTGGACGTACGCCGGGGACGAGCGCGTCACGAACGGCTGGAACGCCACGGTCAGCCAGTCCGGCTCGGCGGTGACCGCCCGAAGCCTGTCGTACAACGGCAGCATCCCGGCCGGCGGCTCCGCCGAGTTCGGTGTGCAGGGCACGTTCGGTTCCGGCGGTGGCGCGCCGACCGGGTTCAGCCTGAACGGCGTACCGTGCAACGGCGCCGGTCCCACTCCGACCACGCCTCCGCCGACCACCCCGCCCCCCACGACGCCTCCGCCCACCACCCCGCCGCCCACGACACCCCCGCCGACCACGCCGCCGCCCACGACGCCTCCGCCGACGACGCCTCCGCCGGCTGGCTGCGCCGGGGCGCTGCTCTGCGACGGCTTCGAGAGCCAGACCGGCTCGACGCCGTCAGGTGACTGGGCAGTGGTGAGCCCGGACTGTTCCGGCGCCGGCACGGCCACCGTCGACACGACCACCACGCACAGCGGGAGCCGGGCGATCCGGATCAACGGTGCGGCGGGCTACTGCAACCACGTCTTCATCCGGTCCACGACGAACCTCGGCAGTGTGGGCGGTGTCCGCTACGCCCGGATCTGGGTACGACACACGACCGCCCAGCCCACCGATCACACCACGATGGTGACGATGGCCGACGCCGCCGACGGCAACAAGGACCTGCGGCTGGGCGGCCAGAACGGCGCCCTGCAGTGGAACCGCGCCTCCGACGACGCGACCCTGCCCGAGCAGAGCCCGGCCGGGGTGGCGCAGAGCCTGCCGCTACCCACGAACCGGTGGGCCTGCGTGGAGTTCATGGTGGACGGTCCGGCCGGTCAGCTCCGTACCTGGCTGGACGGCACCGCCGTCACCGGACTGACAGCGGACGGCGCACCGACGCACGACATCGACGGCCAGTGGTACAACCGGACCTGGCGTCCGCAGCTCACCGACCTGAAGCTGGGCTGGGAGAGCTACGGAGGCGGCGCCGACACCCTCTGGTACGACGACGTCGCGGTGGGGTCCAGCCGGATCGGTTGCTGAACCCTTCGGCGTGGGATGGCTACGGTGCCAGCATGGACAATCGAACGATCGTGTCCGTGGGTGCGGCGTTTCTCGCCGACCGTCCTGCCGACGGCGTCGACCTCAGCCTGTTCGGGCAGTTCGTCGGGTCGTGGGTCCTGGACTGCACGGAGTACGAGCCGGACGGCTCGTCGACAGTCAGGCGGGGCGAATGGCACTTCGGGTACGCGTTGGGCGGGCGGGCGACCACCGACGTCTGGATCCTGCCCGGGGTCGAACACGGCGTCAGCGTCCGGTTTCCCGATCCCTCGGCGGGTGCCGGCGTCTGGCGTTCGACGTGGGTGGGGCCCGGTCGCCTTCGCGTGCACACGTTCCTGGCCTCCCGCGTCGGCGCGGACATCGTGCTCGACGGTGACGACAGGCGCTGGACCTTCTTCGACATCGAGCCGGACGCCTTCCGCTGGCGCAACGAGGCGCGTCAGCCCGACGGGGCGTGGGGTCTGGTGCAGTCGTTCCAGGTGTGGCGCCAGAGGTGACCTCGCGCCGCCGACCCGGTAGGTGACCGAGAGATCGTCGCCGGGTGGCGGAGTCCTCGGCGGGCCGGTGTGCAGGCACCGGCCCGCCGAGGGGCGGTGAAGTGATCGGAGGCCGGCGGGATCGCGATGAGCCGACCGCTGCACCCCGGTGGCACTATCGTTCTGACGTGCACATCCGTTTTGGCGTACCGGCAGATCCCGCCTACCCCGGTCGGGTGGCCGCCGCGCTCGGCGGTGTCCGGCTGCGCAGGTACGGCTATGTCGGCGCGGTGCTCGCCGTGGTCGGGGCGATCGGTCTGGTCGTCTCGCGGAGGTTCGACTGGAGCGAGCAGGCCTCGCCGCTGTGGTTGGCGATGCTCGTCGGTGGCGTGCTGTCGATGCTGTATCGGCCGTGGGTGGTGTTGCGCGCCCGGCGCCGCTCCGGTCGGTACGCGGTAGAGGGCGCCTACGACATCACCGACGACAACATCATGATGCGCAGCGGCTCGGAGTCCGGTGGCATCGCCTGGGACGGCGTCAGCCAGGTGGAGGACACCGGTGAGTTCTGGATCGTGTATGTGGGGCGGATGCCGGCGACGGTGATTCCCCGCCGGTTGATGTCCGCCGAGGACGCCGAGACGTTGCGGGCCTTCATGGCCGCGCGGGGGCTGCTCGACCCTCGGTGACGTGTTCCCGAAGATCGACGCTCCGCCTCGATGATTTTCGAAAAGATCTGGGCGTGCGTGTCGATCGGGGCCGGCTCCGTTCGTAGCCCTGGTGAGAGCCCGGCACGAGACGGGCCACACACCCGCTGGAGGGCACGATGACCACCACCGCGAACACGACAGACGGCACCACCTCGACCCTCGGTGCGATGATCCGGGCCGGTGTCGTCGCCACCGTCGCGGCGAGCGCCGCCACCATGGCCGTCGCCGCCGCCGGCCACGCGGCAGGGGTCAGCCTGGATGTCGGCGGCGCCCCGATCCCCGTGACCGGGTTCGGCGTGCTGACCGCCGCCTTCTCGCTGATCGGCGTGGTCGTCGCCGCGCTGATGTCCCGCTTCGCCAGGCGTCCGCGGCGCACCTTCGTCCGTACGACGCTCGTGCTGACGGCCCTGTCGCTGGTGCCGGACGTGATCGCCGACGCCGGCGTGGGCACCAGGGCGCTGCTGATGCTCACCCACCTGGTCGCTGCCGCGATCGTGATCCCCGCCGTGGCGCGCCGCCTGGCCGCCTGACCTGTCGTCATCCCACAATCGAGTCACCGGAGGATCGTCATGAACCAGTACCTGCTGTCCGTGCACTTCGTCGAGGGTCAGCCGGACCCGTCCGACGAGGAGATGGAGATCATGTTCAGGGAGACCGGCCGGATCAACGACGAGATGCAGGCCGCTGGCGCCTGGGTCTTCGGTGGAGGGCTCCGGTCGCCGGACAGCGCCACAGTCGTCCGGATCGAGAACGGCGCGACGACCATGAGCGACGGGCCGTTCGCCGAGACGAAGGAGCACATCGCCGGGTTCTGGGTCATCAAGTGCGCGGACCTGGACGAGGCGCTGGCCTGGGCCGAGAAGTGCGCGGCGGCCTGCGGTCCGGTCGAGGTACGCCCCTTCGACGACCTGTCCCAGGCCTGAGCGGGAGCCGTCAACCGGACATGGACCTGGCGAGCATCTACCGCGCGGAGTACGGCCGCTGCGTCGCCACCCTGGCCCGCCTCCTCGGTGACATCAACCTCGCCGAGGAGGCGGTCCAGGACGCCTTCACCACGGCTTTGCAGAAGTGGCAGACCCCGCCGCCGAACCCGGGCGCCTGGATCGTGACCACCGCACGGAACCGGGCCGTCGACCGGCTCCGCCGGGAGTCGACCCGCGAGGCCCGGCACGCCCAGGCGCTGCTGCTGCACCAACCTGACGAACCCCAGGAGGTGGGACCGGTGAAGGACGACCAGCTGCGACTCATCTTCACCTGCTGCCACCCGGCGCTCGCCCCCGACGCGCGCACAGCCCTCACCCTCCGCCTGCTCGGCGGCCTCGAGGTGCCGGAGATCGCCCGGGCGTACCTGATCCAGGAGGCGACAGTCGCCCAGCGGATCGTGCGGGCCAAGAAGAAGATCCGGGACGCCGCCATCCCCTACCGGGTACCCGCCGAACACGAGCTGCCGGACCGGCTGCCGCCCGTGCTCACCGTGCTGTACCTGATGTTCAACGAGGGCTACGCCACCACCTCCGGACCACTGATCAGGACGGACCTGTGCGCCGAGGCGATCCGGCTGGCCCGCGAGCTCGCCGCGTTGATGCCCGACGAACCCGAGGTGCTGGGCCTGCTCGCCCTGCTGCTGCTGACCGAGGCACGCCGCTCGGCCCGGCTCGACCCGAACGGCGACCTGGTGCCGCTTGCCGACCAGGACCGGTCCCTGTGGAACCGCACGCTCATCGCCGAGGGCCACGACCTGGTCCGTCGCTGCCTGCGGCGGGACCGGCCCGGCCCGTACCAGATCCAGGCCGCGATCAACGCGGTGCACACCGACGGCGCCGCCACCGACTGGCGGCAGGTCCTGGCACTGTACGACCAGCTCCTGGCACTCGCGCCAACCCCCGTCGTCGCGCTGAACCGCGCGGTCGCCGTCGCCGAGGTGCACGGCCCGGCGGCCGCCCTCGCCGCGTTGGAGGGCGTCGATCTCCCCGGCTACCACCGGCTGCCCGCCACCCGGGCCGCACTGCTTGCCCGGCTCGGACGCGACGACGAGGCCCGAGCCGCCTACGACCAGGCGATCGCGCTGACCGGTAACGAGACCGAGCGGGCCTTCCTGCTCGCCCGTTGTACCGACCTCACCCAGACGAGGGGATCCTCATGACCGTCACCTACACCTTCGACGTCTTCTCCAGCCTCGACGGCTTCGGCGCCGCCAGCGGCAACTGGAGCGGCTACTGGGGCAAGCAGGGCCCCGAGTTGCTGGAGCGCCGCCTGGCCTCGTACGGCGAGGAACAGCGCATGGTCTTCGGCGCCGGCACGTACCGGGTGTTCACGCGGCTGTTGGCCGCCAGCACCGAGGAGTCCGGGGTCCGCGACGCCTGGGTCGACCGGATGAGGAGCCTCCCGGCGACAGTCGTGTCGAACACGCTCGAAGAACCCCTCGACTGGCCGGACGCGACGGTCGTACGCGGTGACGCCGTGGATGTCGTCGCCCGGCTCAAGGAGGAGTCCGACGTTCCCCTGCGCTCGCACGGCAGCCTGTCGGTGAACCGGGCGCTGATGGCCGCCGGGCTGGTGGACTTCGTCCAGGTGACGCTCTTCCCGGTGATCACCGGTCAGACCGGGACGGAGCCGATCTTCCAGGGGGCGGCCGACTTCGACATGGAGTTGATCGAGAGTCGAACGCTCGACGGACGCACCCAGGAGCTCATCTACCGGCCCACCGTGCACGTCTGAGTCGCCGGCGCCGGCCCCGAACCGGCGCCCGGTCGACCGATCGGTCGCCTCGAAAGCGGGCGTTGGCATTGGTGCGGACGCCGCCTATGGTGGATACATGCCTCCGGTCACGTTCCGCTCTCCTGCCGTCACTGATGTGGCGGCATTCGGGGCTGTGCGCCCGGCGGCTGCGGCGCGGCTGATGGCAGGCATGCGGGTGCCTGTGGTCCGCGCACTGCCCATCGCGTCCATCTCCCGGCTGTCGGGCACGACGCGAACCGGCCGAGGCCCTCCCGCGGAATCGTTGCACCACGAAACGACCGCCAGGGCGAAGCTATCCAGCTTCGGCCCTTTTCTTTTTACCCGGACTTTCCTCGAAAGGTAGATCATGAGCGTCGATCATCGAACTGTCGACCAGGGTTGGCTTGCTGACCTGCGAGCGTCCCTGGCGGACGACTTCGCCACGCAGACGGCTCGGCTGCGGGAACTGACCGAGCTCAACGCGGACACCGGCGACCCGAGCGAGGCCCACAACCGGGCCGCGCTGCTGGTGGCCACCCGCCGCAACATCGAGCAGATCACCGGTGCGCTGACCCGGATCAGCGACGGCACGTACGGTGCCTGCGAGAAGTGCCGCGAGAACATCCCGTCCGAGCGGCTCGAAATTCTGCCGCACGCGCGTTTCTGCGTGTCGTGCCAGGCGAAGCACAACGGGTGACCCCCGGTGTGGCCGCCGTGCCGCGCTCGTGGCACGGCACGGCGGCCGCACGCCGCTACACCTCCGCGACGGTGACGACGTCCAGGACGTCGAGGATTCCCAGGAGTCCGGCGAGGGCCAGTGCCTCCGAGCGGGTCAGGATGAGCGAGCAGGTGGCGTCGGGATCATCGGGGGACTCGTGGACGAGGTCGCGTCGGCCACCCGGATGGTGGTGTACCACCCCCACCCGGCGACCTTCGGCGGTGGTGAACATGCGGCGCACCCCGATACCTGGCAGCGGGGTCAGTTCGACATTCATGAGGACTCCAGGAGCATGGCGTACGGCGCGGCAGCTCAGCGGCGGGGCGGCGAGCGCGTCCGCGGGCACGGCGACCGCGCCGCGGTCAGCGGGGCGGCGCCACGGGAGCCGGCGCGAGCCGGGCGAGGGGGTCAGACGAGGGCGTGCGCGTGGCGCGGCGGAGCACGATCCGCCGACCAGGCAGGCACACAGCCGGGGATCGCCCGCCGTGCCGTCCGGAACACGATGCACAGCCCGATCGACCGGGCGGCGGAGAGCACCAGCACGACCACGGCGAGCACCAGCATCGTCGGCAGCGGAACCCGCTCGCCGACGCGCCGAGGGCCGCGTCGATCGTTCATGCCCAAACCATAGCCGTCGCCCAGAGTGTCGACCACGTCCGCGTCAGGTGACCGCCAGTGCCCCGCCTCGCCGGTGACCGACCCCGCGCGCCGGGGCCGGTCATCGGCGGGCATCATGTCGGCGTGAATTCGACAGTCGCCGCTCTGCTCGGCTCCACGATCACCGCCTGCGCGTCCCTGTTCGTGGTCATGGTGCAGAGTCGACTGAGGCGCCGGCACCGGGAGCGGACCGACCTGCAACGCGCGTACATCCTCATGCTGTCCGGCGCCCTACGCCTGTCGCACAAGGCCGAGGCGCTGCGGCAGACCAGGTACTGGCGCTCGGGTCTGCGGGAGGTGGGCGACCAGCTGTTCGGAGGGCAGAAGCCGCTGGATCCGATGGTGCTGCACGACTGGCTGGCCCGGGACATGGCCACCGTGGAGGCCGCCTGGTCGCAGGTTTGGACCAGCGGCGACCAGGACGGCATCGCCCTGGCCAACGGGCTCATGACCGCGTTCAACGGGGTGATGGACGCCGCCATGAGGGCCAGCGGGACGGAGTCGTTCGAGGCGACCGACGACATGGTGGTCGCCACCCGCCGCCTCGGCGAAGCACGCGGGCAGCTCGCCCTGCACGCCCGCCGGGTGGCGAAGCTGGGACCCCGCGACGTGGACCTGTTCACCGAACGCGAATACGCGGCGATGCCCGTCTGAGGTCAGCTCGCCGGGCGGCGGTGGGGGCGGCGGTCCGCCGGCCCCACCGCGTACCGGTCAGCCCAGGTACTTCTCCCACGGGCCGGTGATGGCCAGCGTGAGGCCGGGGTCCTGCATGTTGACGAAGAGCACCTTGCCGTCGGCGGTGAAGGTCGGTCCGCAGAACTCCGAGTCGTTGAGCTGGTTGCGGGCGATCGCGTACGTCGGGCCGCCCGGGATCGCGCTGAGCACGTGGGACGCGCCCGAGCCGTCCTCGGCGAGCACGAGGCTTCCCCACGGGGTGACAGTCACGTTGTCCGGGCCGTCGAAGGTGAGGTCGGTGTACCTGACCGGAGTCCCCTCCTCGGAGCCCTTCTGGTGCGGGAAGTACGTCACCAGCTCGATGGTCTGGGCCTTGTAGTTGTAGAACCAGACCATGCCGTCGTGCGGGGCGGCGTCCGCCGGCAGGTCGCCGTCGTCCCAGGCGTAGGAGTTGACCACGTACACGCCCTCGTCGGTGCCCCACACGCCCTCGAACTTGCGGCCCCGGGTGACCTGGCCGTCGGCGAACTGCTCGCGGACGGACGTGGTCCGCGCGTCGCGGTCCGGCACCTCGATCCAGCGCACGGCAAAGGGCCGACCGAGCTGGGCGGAGGTCAGGTAGGCGACGTCCGGCAGCACCGAGCCGTCGTCCATGATGATCTGCATGGCGGCGAGGACACCGGCGTCCGGCGCGAGGCCGGTGAGCACGCCGGGGCCCAGCTTGACGCCGCGCGGCGCGGTCCAGCGGTAGAAGAGACCGTTGGGCCCGTCGGCGTCCTCGGAGAGGTAGATCCGGGTGCGGTCCCTGTCGACGGCCAGGGCCTCGTGGGAGTAGCGGCCCAGGCACCTGACCGGCCTCGGGTCGGCGCTGCCGTCGGCCCAGACCTCGAAGACGTAGCCGTGGTCCTTCTGGTAGACGCCGGACCGGCCGCCCTCTTCCCAGGCGTCGCCGGCCCGGTCCTCGGTCTCCTCACAGGTGAGCCAGGTCCCCCACGGGGTCGGCCCACCGGCGCAATTGGAGATCGTGCCGGAGAGGGCCACGAACTCGCCCAGGTTCCGGCCCGTACGGTCGGTCCTGATCACGGTGCAACCACCGGCGTCGACGGCGCCCGCGTCGTACACCGTCCCCTTGACGTGCGGTACGCCGAACTCGGCGCCCGGGTCGATCTCGTGGTTCTGGATCAGGGTGTACCGGCCGTTGCCGGCGTCGTAGACGGCCATCCCGTCGTGGTCCGACGGGGTCGTGCCCTGGCCGCGGTCGAGCCGGGTGACGCCGGTCCGCGTGACGATCGTGTAGCGGAAGCCCTCGGGCAGGGCCAGGATGCCGTCGGGGTCGTCCACGAGCGGCGGGAAGGGCGCGTGTCCGCCCTTGACCGGCGGCTGCGGCCGGCCCGGGCTGGCCTGGGCCAGGGACGGCAGGCCGCCGGCGACGGCGAGGCCCACTCCGGCGGCGGCGCCGCCGGCGAGGAAGGTACGGCGGGAGGAAGGCACGGGGATCAGCTCCTGGTCGGGATCAAGTGCGACGACCGACAGCCAACCCCCGCGGGCGGACACCGACACGTCACCCGGGGGGTCTGGTGGTGACATCGGAGTGAAGAATCGGGGTCTCGTGAACGACGATCACCGCACCCAGGGCCTGCCCGCCGGTGCGGGACCAGTGGCGAGGCGCGAACTATCGTGAGGCCGTGAGTACTCGCGACACGCCCGCGCACACCGGTGACCTGCCGCCGATCGGGCGACCCGCCACCAGGGCCCTGCTCGAAGCCGGCATCACCACGCTCGCGCAGGTGGCCACCCACAGCCGCCGAGATCTCCTGGCCCTGCACGGAGTCGGGCCCAGGGCGGTCGGCATGCTGGCCACCGCGCTCGCCGAGCGCGGTCTTGCCTTCGACGATCTGTAGGCGGGGCCGCGACACGACGCCGACCTGATCGGGTCTGGTCGGGTCGGGTCGGCGGCGATTCGCGGACGAGCCGAGGAGAGCGCGGGCACTGGAATAACCACATCCTCCGCTGACGCGGAGGTTTCCGAGTTGAACGGAAATAGAAGGAAGCGCCCGCATGGCCTCGGCTGTCGCCGCTTACCCAGGGATCAGCTCGCTGAGTCGATCAAGTGTATAGGTCTCCGATCCGTCGGGCAGACCCTCGGGCGCCTCGATGCCCACGAAGGTGACCGGCTCGTCGGGCAGCCGTCCGTCCCATGTCGACACGTCGGCCCGTGCCCGCCACCTGTCGACCAGGTAGGCGACGGTGAGGTACCGCCGCTCCACGAGTGCCCGTACCCGGTGGGCCGTGCTGAACGTGCTCTCCTCCACCCGGTTGAACGACGGCCAACCGCGCAGGTAGAGGTGCAGCCACACGGCCTGCCAGCCGGCCTCGCCGCGGGCGAACACGATCGGCAGCGCGACCCGACCCTGGCCACGCATATGCGACCGCGCCCGGACCGTCCGCGGCTCGAACGGGGCGCCGAGCTGGTCCCGGGAGCGGACCTGGTACCCGAACATCGACTCGGCGACCTCGTCGAACGACTCTCCGGCGTAGATGTTCACCTGCGGCACCACATACTGCGCGCCGACGGTCAGGGGCACGTCGATGAACTCGGTCGCGCCGTTCCTCGCGTCGGTGACGTCGCCGGAGTGCACGACGCCGTCGTGGTGGTAGTTGGTCCAGGACACCTGGCCCGCGCTGTGGAACTCGTCATCGAGCAGCAGCACCGACAGGTCGTAGTCGGTGCGACGACCCGTCTGACGCCAGTACGTGAAGAAGCGCAGCAGCTCACCCGACACCGACCCCCGTGAGCCACGCGGCAGCACCGCGAAACCGCCCTCGGCCGCCTTGCCGGACAGCGGCAGCGCGACGTCGAGCACCTCCGGGTCCACGAGCAACGGCCGCTCCGGTTCCGGCAGGCGGGCGTCGATCTCGGCGTCGAGCAGCGACGACAGTTCGGCCACCAGTTCGGCGGGCAGCGGCGGCCGTCCGTCGGGACCGATCCACGCGGTACGGGAGTGGCTCGCGTACAGCCGGGCCGACGCGGGAGTCAACCGGTTGTCGACGTGCTCGCGCAGCGAGAGAAGCACCCGCCCGGACGCGGAACCGAGCGCACCGGTGACCGCCTCGACGACAGTGGACCGCTCAGACGGGGACGCCAGCCGCAGCAGCCGGTCGGCGGATCGCAGCAGCATTCCCGGTGCGGCCGACAGCACCGACGCCGCCGGACCTATCGCTCCGGCGCTGATCGCCGCCTCCGCCCGACCGGCGAGGTTGGGTACGCGCCGCTCGCCACGCGCGACAGCGAACACCGCCTGGGCGTGCGGCCACCTGTCGTACTCGTGGGGGTGCAGCCGTTCTGCGAGCCGCTTCCACCGCTCGGCGTAGCGCGCGACGTCACCGAGCTTGTGCGCGTTCGCGCCCACGACCGTGTCCAGCGCGGCAAGCAGAACGCGCCGCTCCGGTCGCCGGAAGGCACGGAACCGCGTGGATGTCGTGAGCGAGGTGTCCCCGCCGGAGACCTGGCAGGCGAGGCGCAGCACGTCCGTCGTCGTGTCCACACCGATCAGCGGCCGGCCGAGGACCAGCCGGATTCCGTTGAGGACGGCCCGGTTCTCCCGGACCGGGATCTCGGCCGGCTGGGGGCCGTCGGCGCAGGCGACCGCGAGTTCGCCCAGGAGCGCGAGGTCCGTCTCGCCCAGGGGGGTCGTGCTGCCGGCGAGGGCCAGATAGAGCCGTTCGGCCTCCACCTCGGCGGTGTCACCGAGGCGCAGCACTGTCACCCGGTCGCCGGCCGCGCCGATCAGGTCGTCGTGCGCGGCCAACAGCTCGGCGTAGGTGTGCTGGTAGGTGCCGTATCCCGGCAGGTCGAGCAGGTTCACCCCGCCCTCTGCGACGGCGTCCCGCAGGTGCTCGTCGGTGGCGCCGCCGGTGAAAACGGCCGCACGCAGCCGGTCCGTCCAGAACTCGATGGTGTCCGGCACGTCGTCGGGGAAGCCGATGAAGTAGGAGTTGTGCCGGACGTGGTCGCCGACGAGTTCGCGTACCGCCGAGACGACAGTGGCGGCGAGGTCCATCGCCGGAGCGGGGGCCAGCGTGCCGATGTGGTCCAGCAGGGCTCGCGACGCCGAGAACCCGACGTCGAGCAGCGCCGCGTCCAGTTGCCGGGCCACGGGCGTGCCGTCGCCGGCCGCGCCGGTGCTGGACGGGACGCGCAGCGTCTTCTGGATGAGCAGCTTCTCGAGCACGAGGCCCTCCGTTCCGGTCGACTCCGACAGGTGCCGGTCGTCACCTACGGCACACGTGGGTCGCCGGGGACTCGAACCCCGAACCCTTCGATCCAACAAGGAGAAGGAAGCGCACCCATCGCCGCGCGGGGCGGAGGGCGGACACGCTACTCAGTCGATTGCTCTGCCAGTTGAGCTAGCGACCCAGATGTCGATCATCGCACCGGTCGTGGCGGCGTGGCTATCGAGATTGCCGCCGGGCGTCAGCTCGTCGCTGTCGACTGACCGCTGCGGTCGCCGGGCCTCGTGTCGTGCCGGGGACGGCGGGTCAGCACCTGTGGCCCGTCGGTGGTGACCGCGACTGTGTGCTCCGAGTGGGCCGTACGCGAGCCGTCCGCCGACCGGATCGTCCACCCGTCCTCGTCGTACCTGATCCGGTCGGTGCTCTGGCAGAGCCACGGCTCGATGGCGAGCGTCAGGCCGGGCTTGAGCTTCATGCCCCGGCCGGGGCGGCCGTCGTTGGGCACGTGCGGGGCCTCGTGCATGGTGCGCCCGATGCCGTGCCCGCCGAACTCGTTGTTGACCCGGTAGCCGTAGCGGCGGGCGACCTCGCCGATGGCGGCGGAGATGTCGCCGAGCTGGTTGCCCGCTCGGGCGGCGGCGATCCCGGCCTCCAGCGCGACCTCGGTGGCCTCGATGAGCTTCAGGTCGTCCGGGCTGGGGGTGCCGACGATGACGGACAGCGCGGAGTCGGCGGTCCAGCCGTCGATCCCGACGGCCATGTCGATGCTGAGGAGGTCACCGTCGCGCAGGGCGTACCTGTGCGGCAGGCCGTGCAGCACGGCATCGTTTACCGACAGGCACAGGACGTTACGGAACGGGCCGCGACCGAACGACGGCGTGTAGTCCCAGTAGCAGGATTCGGCGCCGCGCTCCTTGATCCGGCGGCGGGCGTGGTGTTCGAGGTCCATCAGGTCGACCCCGACGGCGGCGACCTCGCGCAGCTCCGCCAGCAGTTCGCCGACGAACTGGCCGGTCACGGCCATCCGGTCGATCTCCTGGGCGGACTTGAGTTCGATCACGATCAACACTCCCTCTCCGTGGCGGTATATTTATACCACGCTGATCGTGGTGTCCCGCGGGTCGGCGTTGCCGGTCCGCGAGGGCGGATCTATCCTGCTCACATGGTCCGCCCACCGCTCACACCGGCACAGATCGCAGCGGGGCAGCGCCTCGGCGCAGCGCTCAGGGTCGCGCGGGGTGGCCGCAGTCTGGTCGAGGTGGCCCTGGCGGCCGGTATCTCACCGGAGACGCTGCGCAAGATCGAGGTGGGTCGGCTTCCGGCGCCGGCGTTCGGCACGGTGGTCTGCCTCAGCGAGGTCCTCGGCGTCGCGCTCAGCGACCTGGCCGAGGTGTGGCTGGCCGACCTGCGCGTCCGTGAGGCGTCCTGAGGGCTCGCCGGGGCCCGAACCCAGCATCCGCATCGACCGGACGACCCACCACACCGGCCGCGAAAGGGCTTAGGTTAGCCTACCCTTCATGACAGTCGGATCGGCGTCGAGCACCCTGACCCAGACCCTGCCCATCGCCCCCTGGCGGCTGTTCGCCGTCGAGGTCCGGGCCGTACGCCGGCTCAGCCCGTCCTTCACCCGGGTCACCTTCACCGGGCCCGATCTGCACCGCTTCGCCGACAACGGCTACGACCAGCGGATCAAGCTGGCCCTGCCACTGCCCGGCCGGCACGGGGTGAATCTCCCCGAGGGCCCGGACTGGTACGCGAAGTGGCGCGCCCTGCCCGAGCACGAGCGCAACCCGGTGCGCACCTACACGGTCCGCGCGGTCCGCCCGCACGTGTCCGAGGTCGACGTCGACCTCGTTCTGCACGGGGACAGCGGCCCGGCCACCCGCTGGGCGCGGCGGGTACGCCCGGGCGACGAGATCGCCCTGCTCGGCCCGGACGCCGGCTACGACGGTGACCACGGCGGAGTCGAGTTCAAGCCCTCGTCGACCGGGCACCTGCTGCTGGCCGGCGACGAGACGGCCGTGCCGGCGATCAGCGCCATCTGCGAACGCCTCCCGCTCGACGCGTGCGGCACCGTCCTGCTGGAGGTGCCCGACGCCTGTGACGTGCTGCCGCTCGTGACGCCGCCGGGCATCGAGGTGCGGTGGCTGCCCCGGGGCGCAGGCGGGCACGGCAGCCACCTGGTGCCTGCCGTCGCCGCGGCGGCGGGACAGCTGCTGGCCGGCGGTACGCCGCAGGTGACCGCGCAGTCAATCACTGACGTGGACGTGGACGCCGAGTTCCTCTGGGAGGTGCCCGAGGAGGTGCCGCCGTCGCGGCTGTACGCCTGGTTGGCGGGGGAGGCGGGTGTCATCCGGACCCTGCGTCGACACCTCGTCGTCGAGCGTGGTCTCGACCGGCGGGCGGTGGCCTTCATGGGTTACTGGCGGCTCGGCCGGGCTGATCCGGTCTGATTCGACAGGTCGGGACGTTTCCCGATCGCACGGCGGGTAATCAGCCGCGCCCACGCAGTCGGGCGGGGTGCCTCCGCATCCTCGTCCTGGAGCAAAGGAGCGGCCCGCCGTGTCGGATCAGAAACCCACGGTCGTCCTCGTACACGGCGCGTTCGCCGAGTCGGCGAGCTGGAACGGTGTGATCGAGCGGCTCGGTTCCGCCTACTCCGTGGTGGCCGCCGCCAACCCGCTGCGCAGCGTCACGGCGGACGCCGCGTACCTGCGGGACGTCATCCGGGGGATCGGCGGTCCCGTCCTGCTCGTCGCTCACTCGTACGGCGGAATGGTCGTCACGGAGGCGGCGGCGGGCGACCCGACGGTGCGTGGCCTGGTCTACGTCAACGCGCTCGTCCCCGAGACGGGGGAGTCGGCGCTGGCGCTGTCCGCCAAGTTCCCGGGCAGCACGCTCGGCGACACCCTGGTCTCCTACCCGGTGTCCAGCGGGGGCAACGAGGTGGCGATCGGCCAGGACGCCTACCACACGCAGTTCGCCGCGGACGTCAGCGACGACATGGCGGCGTTGATGGCCCGGACGCAGCGGCCGATCACCGAGCAGGCGCTCGGCGAGGGCCTGCCGACGCAGGCCCCTGCCTGGCAGACGTTGCCCAGCTGGTTCGTCTTCGGTGACGCGGACCGCAACATCCCGGTCGCCGCGCATCGCTTCATGGCCGAACGGGCAGGTGCGCGCGGGACCCGGGAGGTGGCCGGCGCGTCCCACGCGATGGCGGTGTCGCAGCCCGGCGAGGTCGCGGAGTCAATCATCGAGGCGATGCGGGGCGTCGGAGCCTGATCATCGCGGGCGTGGCGTGCGCGCCGGCGTCGCCGCCCCGGCGGCCACGCTCGTTCCGCTACGAGCCGTCCGGGGTGTCGGCGGTGGGAGCCGTGTAGCCCAGCTCGGAAGAGATCTGGTTCGCGGTCGCGAGGAGCAGCGGAAGGTTGCTCTTCAGCTGGTCGAGGTTGGCGATGACCTCGATCGCGGTGATCGAGGCGGCGGCGATGACCAGTCGCCGCGAATCCCGGATCGGCGCGGCGACACACATGACGTAGGCGTCGTGCTCACCGTTGTCGGCGGCCCAGCCGCGTTCGCGGATGCCTACCAGTTCCGCTTCGAGCAGGTCGTGGTCGGCGAGGGTGGTGTCGGTGAACCTCTCGAAGACGACGTGCGAGAGAAGGCGGTCGCGTTCCTCGGGGGGCAGGTAGGCAAGGATCGTCTTGCCCACGGCGCTCGCGTACACCGACACCGCGCGGCCCACCCGGGAGGGCAGCTTCACGGCGTCGAACGCCTGGCTGTCGACCTTGTCGATGTAGATGATCTCGTCGCCGGTGAGTTGGGCGAGGTGCACGGTGTGGCCGGTCGCGCGTTGCAGGGCGCGCAGGGGCGCGGCGGCGAACTGGCGCAGGTCCATCGAGCCGAGCGCGAGTTCGGACAGTTCGATCAGCCCGCTGCCGAGCACGTAGGTGCCGGCGCCGGTGCGGCGTACGAAGCGTTCGGCCTCCAGCGTCCGCAGGATCCGCAGGGCTGTGGACTTGTGGACGCCGAGCACGTCAGCCGCCTCGGTGAGTGACAGCGGGCGTTCCGCGGATCGGCGGATGAGGTCGATCGCGCGGCGAATGGATTGGGCCACCGGCCAGGTCTCCCTTCGTGCGACGGCTGTCCCACCGGCGCTGCTCGTTGCGTAATGTGCAATGTAGCGGACGCGATACGCAACAACTCCTTGACGTCGTTGCATATGTCGCTACGATCGTTGCAAATGTGTTCCGCGGTGTCGTCTCTGACCACCGTCTGGGACGAGCGGTCCTTCTTCGACCCGGGGAGCGGTTCATGACGGTGCCCGAGCCCCGAGGGCGGGCCGCCGACGCGGACTGGTTCGGGACCGCCGCCGAAGCGCTGCCGACCGACGCCGGCGACAGTGTCCTCATCGGCCGGATCTGGGATCCGTCGGTCGACGGCCCCTCACCCGTCACCGTCCGGGACGGCCAGGTCATCGACATCAGCCACCGGTTCCCCACCGTCCGGGACATCTGCGAACTGCCCGATCCCGCCGCGACGGTGGCCGCGCTCGACGGGCGGGTGCTCGGCAGCATCGGGGCGGTGCTGGCCAACACCGGTGCCGGGACCCGCGACCGCACCCAGCCGTGGCTGCTCGCCCCGGTCGACCTGCAGGCGCTCAAGGCCGCCGGGGTGACCTTCCCGGTCTCGATGATCGAACGTGTCATCGAGGAACGGGCCCGGGGAGACCTGGCGCTCGCGGCGGACCTCCGTGGCCGGATGCTCGCCGACGTCGGCGCCGACCTGCACAGTCTGGTCCCGGGTTCGGCGCAAGCGCGGCAACTCAAGGATCTGCTGGTCGCCGAGGGCATGTGGAGCCAGTACCTGGAGGTGGGGATCGGCCCGGACGCCGAGATCTTCACCAAGGGGCAGATCCTCTCCGCCGTCGGCACCGCCGTTCCGGTGGGCGTGCTCGCCACGTCGACCTGGAACAATCCGGAACCCGAGGTCGCGCTCGTCGTCCAGTCCAGCGGCCGGATCGTCGGTGCCACCCTCGGCAACGACGTGAACCTGCGGGACGTCGAGGGCCGCTCGGCGCTCCTGCTCCCGCTGGCGAAGGACAACAACGCCTCGTGCGCCCTCGGTCCCCTGATCCGGCTGTTCGACGAACGGTTCGACATGCGGCGGGTGCGCGAGCTGGAGGTGGCGCTGACGATCCGTGGGGTGGACGGCTTCCAACTGGAGGCGGTCTCGGAGATGACCCGGATGTCACGTGACCCGGAGACGCTCGTGCGGCAGATGATCGGCCCGCACCACCACTATCCCGACGGCGCCGTCCTGATGCTCGGCACGATGTTCGCGCCCATCCAGGACCGGGACCGGCCCGGTGAGGGCTTCACCCACAAGATCGACGACGTGGTACGGATCGGGTGCCCGGCGCTCGGCACCCTGGTGAACCGGGTGCGGCACGCCCAGGAGTGCGCGCCCTGGCACTTCGGCATCCGCGACCTGATGGGCAATCTGGCACGGAGAGGACTGCTGTGAACGTGGTCAGCACTGTCGACCCGCGCGACGGTAGGCGTCGCCCGACGGACCTCGTCGAGACCGACGAGTCCAGGCTGGAGGCGACCGCGGCCCGGGCGGCCGCGGCGGTGCCGTGGCTGTCCGGGCTGGGCCGGATCGGCAGAGCGCAGATGCTCGACGCGATCGCGGCGTCCCTGGAGTCCCGCCGGACGGACCTCGTCGCGACCGCGCAGGCCGAGACCGGACTGGCCCACGCCCGGCTCGACCAGGAACTCACCCGGGCGGCACTCCAGTTCCGGATGTTCGGCGAGGTGCTGCGGGACGGGGCGTACGTCGAGGCGGCCATCGACCACGCCGCCGACACGCCGCTCGGGCGCGGCCCGGACCTGCGGCGGATGCTCGTACCCCTCGGGCCTGTCGCGGTCTTCGGTGCCAGCAACTTCCCGTTCGCCTTCTCGGTCGCCGGAGGCGACACCGCCGCCGCCCTCGCGGCCGGTTGTCCCACGGTACTGAAGGCACACCCGTCACACCCGCTGACCTCGCACGCGTCCGCCGAGGCCATCGCGTCGGCCATCCGCGAGCTGGGCGCGCCCGAGGGCGTGACAGCCATCGTGTACGGGGAACAGGCCGGCCGCGCGCTGGTGCGCCACCGGGCGATCCGCGCGGCCGCACTGACCGGCTCCCTCGGTGCGGCCCGCGCCATCCAGGCGGCCATCGACGAACGGCCCGACCCCATTCCCCTGTACGCCGAGCTGAGCAGCCTGAACCCGACAGTCGTCCTGCCCGGAGCGGCGGCCGACCGGGGAGACCAGATCGCCGAAGGGCTGTTCGCCTCCTTCACGGCGTCGGGCGGTCAGTTGTGCACCAAGCCGGGGCTGGCGTTCATCCCGTCCGACCCCGGCGGCGACCATCTGGTCGAGGGGCTACGGGAGCGGGTCGACGGCTCCGGCGGCGCGGTCCTGCTCAACGAGCGCATCCGGGACGCGTACGAGAGCGGGGCCGCCGCGTTCGAGCGGGCCGGCGCCCGCGTCGCGGCGCGGCCCCGGGTCGAGCCCGGCGCGGGGTTCACCGTCGCGCCGACCCTGCTGGAGGTCGGTCTGCCGGGCCTGACCGCCGAGATCGCCGACGAGTGCTTCGGTCCGCTCCTGGTGGTCGTCCGGTACCGCGACGTCGCCGACCTCGACACCGTGCTGGCCACCGTCCCGCCGTCGCTGACCGGCTCGGTCCATCACGGCCCCGGCGACGACGCCGACGTCATACGCCGACTCGTCGACGGGCTCGCGGAGCGCGCGGGTCGCATCGTCTTCGACGGCTATCCCACAGGCGTCCGGGTGTCCTGGGCCCAGCACCACGGCGGGCCCTGGCCGTCGACAAACACCGTGCACACGTCGGTGGGCGCCACGTCGATCCGACGATTCCTTCGCCCCCTGGCCTGGCAGGACGCCCCGGCCTGGATCCTCCCCGAGGAGCTGCGGGACGAGTACACCGCCATCTCCCGGCGGGTCGACGGGAGATGGGAGCCGGCAACGGCCCGTCCTGGCCGGTAGCTCACCCGTCCCACCGGCCCGGTGGCCGGACCTGTGAACAGAGAGGTGCGTTGATGTCGACGACGGATCGGCCGCTGCGCAGCGGCGAGTGGTTCGGTGCGCAGGGCCGCAACGGGTTCATCCACCGGTCCTGGATGCGCAACCAGGGTTTCGCCGACGACGTCTTCGACGGTCGCCCGGTGATCGGCATCGCCACCACCTGGTCGGAGCTGACCCCCTGCAACGCCCACCTCAGGGACCTCGCCGAGTCGGTGAAGCGGGGCGTGTGGGAGAGCGGCGGTCTGCCGCTGGAGTTTCCCGCGATGAGCCTGGGCGAGCCCCTCATGCGCCCCACGACGATGCTCTACCGCAACCTGCTGGCCATGGAGCTGGAGGAGTCGGTCCGCGCCAACCCGCTCGACGGGGTGGTCCTGCTCTCCGGCTGCGACAAGACCACTCCCGGCCTGCTGATGGGCGCGGCGAGCGTCGACCTGCCGACCCTCATGATGACCGGCGGGCCGATGCTCAACGGCAAGTTCCGGGGCCAGGACATCGGCTCGGGCACCGTCGTCTGGCAGTTCACCGAGGAGATGCGGGCCGGTCGGATGACCGCCGCCGACTGCGCGGAGGCTGAGGTCGGCATGTCCCGCAGCCGGGGCCACTGCATGACCATGGGGACCGCCTCCACGATGGCCTGCGTGACCGAGGCGCTGGGCGTGCAGCTGCCGGGAGCCGCCGCCGTACCGGCCGTCGACTCCCGCCGGTACGCGCTCGCGCACGCCGCCGGCCGCCGGATCGTCGCGATGGTCGACCAGGACCAGCGGCTGTCGTCGGTGCTCACCCGGCAGGCGTTCGAGAACGCCATCCGGGTCAACGCCGCGATCGGCGGATCCACGAACGCGGTGGTCCACCTGCTCGCGATCGCCGGACGCCTCGGCGTCCCCCTGTCGCTCGACGACTTCGACACCCTCACCGCCGACGTGCCGATGGTGGTCAACCTGATGCCGTCCGGGGCGTACCTGATGGAGGACTTCGCCTACGCGGGCGGCGTACCGGCAGTGATGGCGGAGATCGCCCCGCTGCTGCACCTCGACCACGTCACAGTGAGCGGGGCGACAGTGGCCGACAACATCGGCGACGCCCGGTGCTGGAACCGGGACGTCATCGGCACCATGGCCGAGCCGTTCCAGGCAGCCGGCTCGGGCACGGTGGTGCTGCGCGGGTCGCTCGCGCCGTCCGGGGCCGTGCTGAAGGTCTCCGCCGCCTCGGCCCACCTGCTCACGCACACCGGGCCGGCGCTCGTCTTCGACCGGATCGAGGACTACGTCGTCGCCGCCGACGACCCGGACCTGGACGTCACCCCCGAGACGGTGATCGTGGTACGCAACGCCGGACCGCGCGGCTACCCCGGCTTCCCCGAGGTGGGTAACGTGCCCATGCCCCGCCGGCTGCTCGCCGACGGCATCACCGACATGGTGCGGATCTCCGACGCCCGGATGAGCGGCACCGGGTACGGCACCTGCATCCTGCACGTGGCACCGGAGGCGTCAGTGGGTGGTCCTCTCGCGCTGGTGCGTACCGGCGATCTGGTCCACGTCGACGCGTCGGCGCGCCGACTGGACCTCCTGGTCGACGACGAGGAGTTGACCCGACGCCGTTCCGGCTGGCAACCGCCACTGCCGACGGCCGAGCGCGGCTGGACCCGTCTGTACAGCGAGCACGTCCTTCAGGCGGACCAGGGCGCCGACCTCGACTTCCTCGTCGGCGGCAGCGGCAGCGCCGTACCCCGCCACTCGCACTGACGGTCACGAGAGGAGCTCCACGTACCCGTCCGTGCCGTTGACCCGGATCCGCTGCCCGTCGCGGATCAGCGTGGTCGCCTGTGCCACCCCCACCACGGCGGGCAGCCCGTACTCCCGGGCGATCACCGCGCCGTGGGTCATGAGGCCGCCCACCTCCGTCACCAGCGCGCGGACCGCGACGAACAGCGGGGACCAGCTCGGGTCGGTGAAGGCGGTGACCAGGATGTCGTCCGGTTGGAGGTCGGCCTCGGCCAGGTCCAGGATGACGCGGGCGCGCCCTTCGACCGTCCCACCGGACACCCCGAGGCCGACCAGCGCGCCGGTCGGCACGTCGTCGCGCCGGTACGCCCCGAAGAGCGCCTCGCCCTCGGACGTGAGCACGCGGGGCGGGGTGAGCTGCCGGTACGACCGGAACTCGTCCCTGCGTCGGCGGATGAGCCTGTCGTCGGCGCGTCGGGTGCGCACGACGTCGTGCAGTTCGTCGAACGTCAGGTAGAAGATGTCATCGGTCGCGCTGAGCACACCGGCCCGTACGAGTCGTCCGGCCTCGGCCAGCAGGGCCTGCTTGTAGACGAGGTAGCGGCTGACGATGGCGTACTTGGGATATTCGCGGTACCCGATGAAGGTGCGGACCCGGTCGATCATCCGTTTGGTCTCGTCGGCCTTGCGCTGCCCGTCCGGCAGCGCCCTCAGGCGTTCCAGGACATCCTGCTCCTTCTCGAGCGCCGCCTGGCGTCCCTGCTCGAAGCGCCGCTCACGCGCGCCGGGTTCGAAATTCCTGACGTTGTCGAGGATGAGCGGCGCGAGGGTACTCGGGCGCTCGACCCAGCGCGTCCTGCTGATGTCGATCTCGCCGACGCAGCGCATGCCGTACCTGTCGAGGTAGGCCTGGAGGGCGGCGCGGGCCTCCTGGCCGCCCGGCAGCCGGGCCAGGTCGTCGAGGAAGTTCTCGTCCGGAGCCCTGTGCAGGAAGGCCACCACCTCCGGGTGGGGGCGGACGACGTCGGCGACGTCCAGGAGCGCCAGCCCCATCTCGGACGTGATGTTGTGGGGCGCGGACAGGGTGAGTGCGTCTGCCGCGTTCTTCTCACCCAGCCACTCCTGTAGCTGGTCGTTGAGCCACCAGGTGGCCTCCATTCCCGCCATGACCGCCTGCATGTTGAGCGGATCGGCGAGTGCCCGCTTGTGCTCCCCGAAGGCCTCCAGCAGGAAGGTGAACAGCGCCGGACCGCTGACCGTCGCGATGTCGCGCCGCAGGTCGGCGATGGACGTCTGGCTGCGCTCGATCAGTTCGGTGACGATGGCCGGATCGGTGTCGATCGGGGTGGGGGCGGGGCCGGGTGGCCCGGCGGGAGCGGCATCGGTGACGATCGGGACGAAGTCGGCGCGGTCGAGGATGGTCTCCAGGGCGTCCCGGGTCAGCGGATCGTACCTGCCCACCAGTGCCAGGAGGGCGGCGCGGCCGGCCGGCGAGGACAACTGCCGGGTGGCGTCGACGAACAGTCGGCCACCTGCCGCGTGCATCGGCACCATGGCCGTCAACTGCCACATGGAGAGCCCCAGGGGCGTCATGGCGTCGGTCATCATCTGCTGGTGACCGACCGAGAGGTAGACGTGGTTCTCCGCGTCGCCCGCCTCGGGGACGGGGAACAGCGTGGTGACGGGCCGGCTCTGGACGATGTGGAAGTCGGAGTCCACCAGGCACCATTCGATGTCCTGCGGGTGGCCGAGGTGGGCCTCGATCCGCCGGCCGAGCCGTACGAGCCGTAGGACCTGCTCATCGGTGAGGGCCGGCTCCTCCTGCCGGTCGTTGTCGACCGCCTGCCGCGTCGTCCCGCCGGTCGGCACGGGCTGGATGGCGAGCGGCTTGGCGGCGATGGCCCGCTCGACGACGCGGTCGTCGCGTACCCGGTAGGCGTCCGCGTTCACGAGCCCGGAGACCAGGGCCTCGCCGAGGCCGACGACGGCCTCCACGGATGCGACCCTGCGGTTGGAGGTGACCGGGTCGGCGGTGAACAGGACGCCCGCCGCCTGCGGGACGAGCATCCGCTGTACGACGACGGCCATCTCGACCGCCCGGTGGTCGATGCCGTTGCGCTGGCGGTAGGTCACCGCGCGCTCGGTGAAGAGGGAGGCCCAGCACCTGCTGACGTGCCGCCGGATCTCCGCCGCCCCGATGACGTTGAGGTACGTGTCCTGCTGGCCGGCGAACGAAGCGGTCGGCAGGTCCTCCGCCGTCGCGCTGGACCGGACGGCGTACGCCGCGTCGTCGCCGAGCCGGGTGAGCGCCTTGTCGATCGCCGCCGACACCTCGTCGAGGAGGGCGACACCGTCGAGGGTACGGCGGATCCGGGCGCTCACCGCGCCGATCGCCTCCCGGTCGTCCGGGTCCAGCCCGCACAGGTGGTCGAGCAGGTCCCCGATCGCCGGCGCCCCGGCCAGGACCAGCCGGAAGGCGTCCGTCGTCACGCAGAACCCGTCCGGCACGCGGACACCGTCGATGCGGGACAACGCCCCGAGGTGCGCGCCCTTGCCGCCGACGAGGGCGATCCGCGACTCGTCGACCTCGCGCAGGCCCACCACATACCGTTCGCTCATCACGGCCCCTTTGAGAAATGTCGCTCTGTTTCACCGGCGGATCGGTCTGGCGCCGTGCGCGTTTTCGTCCGCTCGCGGCTCCGGCCGACGATTCTGCGCCGCACCCCGGGTCTTGTGGCAAGCCCCCGGGTGCGATATACGTTTTAGAGGGAACAATTCCGCGCCGTCTTCGCCGCTGCGGACGAAAACTCTTCTCGCGAATGCGTCTCTCAGAAAACGTCCGGGACGTCACCGTGCCTCGCGCGGGAGGATGGTCATGGCTGGTCGGCGGCAGGTGCTGTTCATCCAGGGCGGTGGCGCGGGCGTGCACGACGACTGGGACAGGGCGCTGTCCGAGAGTCTGCGACGGGAGTTGGGCGACGGGTACGAGGTCCGTTATCCGCGGATGCCCGACGAGGGCAACCCGACCTACGCGACCTGGAGCCCGGCCATCCGGCGGGAGGTCGCGGCCCTGGACGACGGGTCGGTCGTGGTGGGGCACTCGGTGGGCGCGACGATCCTCGTCCACACGCTCGCCGACCGACCGCCGCGGCGGCACCTCGCGGCCATCGTTCTGCTCGCCGCCCCGTTCGTCGGTCCGGGCGGGTGGCCCTCCGACGAGTTCGAGATGCCGGACGACCTCGGCGAACGGTTGCCGTCCGGCGTGCCGGTGCACGTGTTCCACGGGCTCGAGGACGACACCGCGCCGCCCGCGCACGCCGACCTGTACGCCCGGGCCATCCCGCACGCCCGGCTGCACCGGCTGCCCGGCCGCGATCACCAGCTGGGCGACGACCTCGCCGAGGTGGCGGCGGTGCTGACGCTCCTCGATCCGTGTACCCCCTGATCTCCTCCAATCGGAGGCTGCCCGCCGGCGCGCGCCGAAAACTGGTGCCCGTCCGGCGGTAACCGAACCGACCGGCCAACCCGTCAGGTCAGGTGACAGGGTCGCCGTGTCGGTGGCCGACCGGGGAGGAGTACGGGACATGCACGACGTCCGCAGGCTATTGGGGGACGATCTGACCCGGCATCCCGCCCCGCCGCTTGGTGATCTGGTCCAGCAGGCGATGGTGCAGGGTCGCCGGCTGCGCCGCCGACGCCGCCTGGCGGGGTTCGGTGGCGGGTCGGCGCTCGTGCTGCTGCTCGTCGTCGGGTTGGCCGTCGGGCCGTTCGACAGGTTCGGGGCGGTCCCCGTTGATGTCGGCGCGCCGGCCGGACCGGTTGTCGGATCATCGGCCGGGACGCTGGCCACCGCCTCGCCACCGCCCCCGCTCGGGGCGCCCGGCGCCGCCACCGCCCCGGGGCCGCTCCGCTGGGCGCCGGGGCCGCCGACCGCGACCCGGGTGCTCGGCTCCGTGGCGGTCGGGCGCAAGCCGGTGAGCGATGCGCGGACCACCACCCCGCAGGCCGCCCTGGAGCTGCTGACCCGGCTGTTGCCGAAGGGCAAGACCAGCCACTACGCGATGCTGCCCAACGACGGGGCGGGCCCCGGTATGCCCTTCGTCCAGCTCTACCTGGATCGGGGCAAGGGGCCGGGGATGCTGCGGCTCTCCATCTACCAGGACGAGCGCGGTGGCGACCCACCTCCAGGGACGGTGGAGCTGACCGAGCTGCCGGACAACTGCGTGCAGGACAGGATGGTCACCGTGCACCACGGCCGTGGCCTCCGGATCGACCTGCTGATCTCCGCTTGCCTCGAGGGGGACGGGATCAACAATCCGTCGGCGATCCACGCCCTCTCCGTCCAGGAGGCGGTCGATGTCGCGGCCAACCCGCTCTGGGGTACGGAAATGCCATCCGACATCGTCGCCTCCGGTGCCAAGACCTTCACGCCACTGGCCCGGTCGAATGGCTGACGAGGAGTTCGTCGAATTCGCGCAGGCGGCCGGCGGCCGCCTGCGCGACGCCGCGTTCCTGATGTGCCGCGACTGGCACCTCGCCCAGGATCTCACCCAGACGACGCTGGCCAAGGTGTACGCCAACTGGAGGCGGGTCCGTCGAGCCGACGACCCCCACGCGTACGCCCGCAAGATGCTGGTGCGCTGCGTGATCGACCAGCAGAGGCGTCGATCCAGCCAGGAGTTGGCCGTGTCGAGGCCGCCGGAGCGGGCCGAGGAACATCCCGCGGAACTGCGGATGACGCTGCTGGACGCGATCGCCACCCTGCCACCGCGGGACCGGGCGATAGTCGTCCTGCGGTACTGGGACGACCTGAGCGTGGAGACCGTCGCCGAGGCCGTCGGCGTCTCGATCGCCGTGGTCAAGAGCCAGAGCATGCGCTCGCTCAGCCGGCTGCGCGAGCTGCTCGGCGAGAGCCGGCTCGAATTGTTCGCCGAGGAACGCCACTGAGCGGTCCGGTCCGGTTCGGCGGTGATCGTCGCCGGTCGGCGGGTGCGCGTCGCGTACGCGTCACATTGTCGTGGGTCTGGGGAGGTCCATCGTGTCCGTGTCGGTCAGAGGGTGTGGCGCAGGCCGACGCCGGGTCGCCGTGCTGGCAGCGCTGCTGTCGGCAGTGGTGGTGTTCGGTGGCGGCTGCCAACGTTCCGAGTCGGACGACGTGGCCGGTACGCCACAGACGGCGAACGCCACGTGGCTCGACGCCGGCATGTTGCTGAGCCCTGGTGATCTGGGTGCCGCCTGGCGGGAGGGCGACGCTCCGGCCGGGTCGCCGCCGTGGCCGTGGGAGCAGAGCAGCTGCCCGCACTATCGCGGCGGCGACTACCCGGCCCGGTCGTACCGGCAGAGTGCCGTGGAGCGCTTCTACCGCCCGGCGGACGGGTCGTCGCCGGCACACCACGTGGTGGAGAGATTCGCGCCCGGATGGGCCGAGCGCAACGTCGAGGACGTCCGGCGCGTCCTGGTGCGGTGCGCGGACTACCGGATGCTCGGATCGCATATTTCATTTACCGTCGTCGATCAGCATTACCGCGCGGGCGCCGGGATGCTCATCCGGGGTCGTATCGAGCACGAGGACCGTCCGGCGACCGTCACGTATTTCGTCGTGCTGAAACGAGGCGAGGTGGTGTCGACGTTCAGCCTGCCGGATCCGGGTAGTCGCGCCGCATTGGATTCCGTCGCGGCGAGAGCGGCGGCCCGCCTTGGCTGAACGGAACGGCAGAGGGCTGCCTCGCCGCTGGGTCGTCTCGGCGGTCACGATGTCCGTCGCCGGCGTCGCCACCGCCGCCTACGGCGCCACGCGCGGTGTGGGCCACGAGGGTGCCGCCGCCTCGCCGAGTCGGACGCCGGCCCAACCGGTCCCCACGACGCCGGCGGTCGACTGGATCGGGCAGGCGCGAACGCGGATCGAGACCTACGTGCGGCAGTACGACGGCCACCTGGCCGTCGCCGCACTGGACCGGCGCGGGTCGGCGGCGGTGACCGTCGGGGCGCGACGTTTCGAGACCGCCAGCATCGTCAAGGTCGACATCCTCGCGGCACTCCTGCTGCGCCAACGACCGCCGGGCAAGGCCCTGAGTTCGGCCAACCGGGAGTTGGCCGAGGCGATGATCCGGTCCAGCGACAACGACGCGGCGAGTGCGCTGTGGCAGAAGATCGAGGGATCGCGGGGGCTCACCGCCGCGAATCGCACACTCGGTCTGCGGGAGACCAAACCCGGCTCGCAGTGGGGTCGGACCACCACCACTGTGGCCGACCAGATCCGGCTGCTGGGCGCGCTGACGTCGCCGACCGGGCCGCTCACCGCGCAGGACCGCCGTTTCGTCATGGGGCTCATGTCGACTGTGGTGCCGGAGCAGCGCTGGGGGGTCACCGCCGGGCGGGCGCCCGGCAACCGTGGCACCTACGTCAAGAACGGCTGGGACACCGCCGACGCCGACGGTGGGCGCTGGCTTGTCAACAGCATCGGGCGGGTTGTCGAGGACCGCCACGACTGGCTCGTCGCCGTGCTCTCCGACCATCACGTGAGCCGGGAGGCAGGTGTCCGGGTCGTCGAGAAGGCCGCCACGTACGTGCTTCGGGAGCTGCGCGCCGCCGCGGCGCACGACACCCCCGCCCAGGGGTAGCTCGCGCGGCGCGCGGCGTCGGCCGGCTTGCGCGACGGGGTTGTGTTCCCTGGGGATTACGACTTGACGAACAGCATGTTATCGCTCACAGTCGATGGACAAGGACGACGGCACCCGAGGCTTACCGGGCGAGCCTGCTGCGTCGACCTCGAATCACACGTGCGCCAGGACATGCCGGAGCAGTGTTAACGCAAACATTCTTGTGGCATGCGCCAGGCCGTGCGTCGCGGTGCGCCCAGCTCGGGTGAACCGTTCGGCTCCTGGTTACTGGAGGAGGACCATGTCTGCCCTTGATAGGTCTCCATCGATCGTATCGCCGTCACGGCGGCGGCGAGGATGGTTGCTGCGACTCGTCACCGCCGGCGTGGCGGCGTTGGTCGCCGGTGGTGCCGCCGCAGTGGCGGTGACGTCACCCGCCGCCGCGGCGACTGTCGACACCAACGCCTGGTACGTGCTGGTCAACCGCAACAGCGGCAAGGCCCTGGACGTGTACAACCTGGCCACCAACGACGGCGCCCGGATCACGCAGTGGACGCGGAACAACGGCAACCAGCAGCAGTGGCAGTTCGTGGACTCGGGCGGCGGCTACTACCGGTTGAAGTCGCGGCTGTCCGGCAAGGTGCTGGACGTCTACAACTTCTCCACCGCCAACGGCACCAGCATCGTGCAGTGGAGCGACGGCAACGGGACGAACCAGCAGTTCCGGCTGGCCGACTCGGACAGCGGCTACATCCGTCTGATCAACCGGAACAGCAACAAGGTGGTGGAGGTGCAGGGCGCCTCGACCGCCGACGGAGGCAACATCGTGCAGTACGACGACTGGAACGGCAGCAACCAGCAGTGGCAGCTCGTCCGTGTCGACGGTGGAGGCAACCCGACCACGCCGCCGCCGACGGGTACGTGCAGTCTGCCGTCGTCGTACCGGTGGTCGTCTTCGGGTGTGTTGGCGAACCCGAAGTCGGGGTGGGTGTCGTTGAAGGACTTCACTGTGGCGCCGTACAACGGTCGGCACCTCGTGTACGCCACGACGCATGACACCGGCACCCGGTGGGGTTCGATGAACTTCGGCCTGTTCTCGAACTTCTCGGAGATGGGTTCGGCGAGTCAGAACACGATGAACTCCGCGACGGTGGCGCCGACGTTGTTCTACTTCGCGCCGAAGAACATCTGGGTCCTGGCGTACCAGTGGGGTGGCACGGCGTTCTCGTACCGGACCTCGAGCGATCCGACGAACCCGAACGGCTGGTCCGCGGCGCAGACCCTGTTCACCGGGAGTATCACCGGCTCGGGCACCGGCCCGATCGATCAGACGTTGATCGCGGACAGCACGACCATGTACCTGTTCTTCGCCGGTGACAACGGCAAGATCTACCGGGCGAGTATGCCGATCGGGAACTTCCCGGGCAGTTTCGGCTCGTCGTACACGACGATCATGAGTGACACCACGAACAACCTGTTCGAGGCCCCCCAGGTGTACAAGCTCCAGGGCCAGGACCGGTACCTGATGATCGTCGAGGCGATCGGCTCGCAGGGCCGCTACTTCAGGTCGTTCACCGCCACCAGCCTGTCGGGGTCGTGGACGCCGCAGGCCGCCACCGAGAGCAACCCGTTCGCCGGTAAGGCCAACAGCGGGGCGACCTGGACCAACGACATCAGCCACGGCGAACTGCTCCGCACCAGCGCGGACCAGACATTCACCGTCGACCCGTGCAACCTGCAACTGCTCTACCAGGGCCGCTCGCCCAGCTCCGGCGGAGACTACGGCCTCCTGCCCTACCGACCCGGCCTCCTGACCCTGCAACGCTGACGCGACACCACGCACGGCGGGCACGGCCAACAGGCCGTGCCCGCCCTGCCGTGCGGGAGGTGGTGCTGGGCCACCGCCTGAATGACGTCGACCCGACGCCGCCGCGTGCCAGAGTGGGACATGCCATTGAGCGCGTACCACCTCAGAGCGTCGATCGCCGTGTCCGACATCCAGACGGCTGTCGCCTTCTACGAAGGCAAGCTGGGCCTACCGGTGCTGCGGTCCGGTCCCAGTGCCACCATCGCCGGCGGCAGCCGGATCTACGGCTCCGGTGGCGGGCCGGCGCTGAACGTCTACCAGTCGGTCACCGCCGGGAAGACCCAGGCCACTCTGGCGACGTGGTACGTCGACGACCTCGACCGGATCGTCGACGAACTCACCTCGGCCGGTGTCGAGTTCGTCCGCTACGAGCAGTTCGACCACGACGCCCGGGGGATCACCCCGCGCGCTGGAGGCGGACGGATCGCCTGGTTCCAGGACCCGGACGGCAACACCTTCGCAGTCGAGGCCGACACCTGACCGTCGGTGCGTTAGGCGTCACCTTGACGCTGGCGGCTAATCGTATTAGCTTAAAGCTAACGCAAATAGCTAACCGGGGAGAGCTGATGACCGAATACTTGACCGCCGACTGCGGCACCATCGCGTACGAGGTGACAGGCGACGGACCACTCGTCGTCCTCGCCCACGGCATGGGGGACAGCCGCGAGGCGTACCGTTTCGTCGCCCCACGCCTGGCGGCCGCCGGCTACCGGGTGGCCGCGGTCGACCTGCGGGGCTGCGGCGAGTCGAGCGTGGGATGGCCGTCGTACAGCCGCACCGACATCGCCGGCGACCTGCTCGCGGTGATCAGGCACCTCGGCGGCCCGGCCGTGCTTGTCGGTCACTCGATCTCGGGTGGGGCCGCCACCATCGCCGCCGCCCAGGCACCCGACCTGGTCACCGGCATCGTCGAGTTGGCGCCGTTCACCCGCAAGCAGTCGATCAGGCTGGGCGACCTGCGGGTCGGCCGTTACCGCAGGGGCATGATCCGACTGCTCGGGGCCGGCCTGCTGGGCAGCGTGCCGCTCTGGCGCAGCTACCTCGAGGTCGCGTACCCGGGCAGGAAGCCAGCCGACTGGACCGCCCGGATGGCCCGCGTCGATGCCATGATGCGCGAGCCCGGCCGGATGAAGGCCCTGCAGAAGATGGGCCAGTCGTCGCCTGTCGACGCCGGGGCGCAGCTGGCGAACGTCCGCTGCCCCGTGCTCATCGTCGAGGGCACGCTCGACCCGGACTGGGCCGACCCGCGCGCCGAGGGCGAGGCGATCGTCGCCGCGCTCCCGGCGGGTCTGGGCCGGCTCGACACCATCGAGGGCGCCGGCCACTACCCGCACGCGCAGTACCCCGACGAGGTGACCTCGCTGGTGCTGACCTTCCTGCGCGCGAACGCCCATGCCTAGGGCCGGCCTCGCCCCGGCGGCGGTCGTCGCTGCCGGGGCCGCGCTCGCCGACGAGGTCGGCTTCGCCAACCTGTCGATGGGTCTGGTGGCCGAACGGGTCGGCGTCCGGACACCGTCGCTCTACAAACACGTCGACTCGCTGGAGGCGCTGCGTCGGGGCATCTCCATCCAGGCCCGACACGAACTCGGTGACACGCTGGTCCGGGCGACCGTCGGCAGATCCGGCCCGGACGCCGTCCGCGCGTTCGCCGACGCCTACCGCCGCTGGGTCCTCGACCATCCGGGCCGCTACGCCGCCACCGTCCGCGCGCCCGACCTCGATGACGAGGAGGACCGCCGCGCCGGCGACGAGGCCCTGCGGATCCTGCTCGACGTCCTGGCCGGCTTCGGGTCGCCGGGCGCCGATGCCATCGACGCCGCCCGTGCGCTGCGCTCGGCGCTGCACGGCTTCGCCAGCCTGGAGAGCGCCGGCGGCTTCGGGCTGCCCCGCGACGTCGACCGCAGCTACCGGTTCCTCGTCGAGACTCTGATCAGCGGCCTGGGAGCCGACCGGGCCGGTGACGGCGCAGGGGAGGCCTGACCGCCGCTCCCCGCCGTCGTCAGACCAGCAGTTGCTCCCGCAGCCGTGCGCCCAGGTTGATCGCGCCCACCGCCTGGGGCCCGGCCGGATCGTGCACGCCGACCGTGTTGTTGCGGCGCATCAGCTCACGGACCGCGGGGGGCAGTCGGGGCGGATCGTCCATGGCGGCGAGGACCTGCGCGGCGCTCGAGATCAGTCGATCGACCAGGGCGGCGGCGTCGGTGTCCACCCGTACCCGGCCGTACTCCCAGCCGGCGGTGGTGAGGTCCAGCACCTCGAACACGCGGGTCACGACCGGGACCGGATCGGTCACCCGCTCGAGACGGCGCGCCTGGCCGCCGACCACGGAGACAGCGGCGGCCAGCTGGGCGTACGGGTGGTAGCCGCACGGCAGCGCGAACAGGGGCCACCGCAGCGCCGGACCGACCTCCTTCCACAGTGGCCGGTAGTTGCGGCGGTTCACCAGCAGTCGTCGACCCGTCCGTCGGTGGTAGTCCTGGGCCTGGGCCTGCAGGTCGGCGTGGGCCTCGTCGGCGACCTGGCTCACGATCCCCGCCGCCACCACCAGGCCGTCATCGCCGTCGAGGACTCCGGTGACCGCCTCGACCTGCTGGGCGAACGGGATCCGCGCGTGGGCGCCGTACCTCTGCCGGACGTCCCGCAGCAGCGCCTGCTGCCGCTGCGGATCGAGCTGGACCCGCCCGCCACCCAGCAACCGCTGGAGCCAACCCATCTCGCCTCGTTTCAGCAGAGCCGTCCCGGACCGCGGCAATGCTAGTGCGTCGGACCCCGCCCGGTGCTGAAGGGGTGGCGACCGGCCACGGTCGTCGGCAGGCGGGCCACCCTCCCAGGGTTCGCGAGGGCGGCCCGAGTCGCCGCGTGGTCAGTTCCGCAGCGCCCACTGCTGGTTCTGTTGTCCGTTGCAGGACCAGAGGATGAGCTGCGCACCACCGGGTCAACGACATTCATTGACATGAATGAAACAAACATCATACGATTCGGTGCGCATCGATTCGCCACCGCCGCCACCACCGTCGCCCGTGGCTAGTCGCCAATCCCCGCGCCTCCACGATTCCGAGGAGCCACCTCGTGCGAACACCGTCCCCGAGTGGGCCAGGCAGAGCCCGCCATCCCAACCCGAGGCGCAGTCGCGCCCGACGTCTGACCACCCTGGCGGGTGCTCTGCTGGGCATCCTCGTCGGCATCGGCGTCACCCCCGCCGCCCCGGTGGCCGCCGCCATCGAGCCGGGGCGGAGCACCCCGATCGTCGGCACGCCGTCCGGCCGCTGCCTCGAGGTGCCCAACTCCAGCACCACGAACGGCACCCAGACGCAACTCTGGGACTGCAACGGCAGCGCGGGGCAGACCTGGACGTGGACGTCGACCAAACAACTCCAGGTGTACGGCAACAAGTGCCTGGACGCCTCCGGCCGCGGCACCGCCAACGGCACCCAGGTGATCATCTGGGACTGCAACGGTCAGAACAACCAGCAGTGGAACGTCAACAGCAACGGCACCATCACCGGCGTACAGTCCGGGCTCTGCCTCGACGCCAACGGCGCCGCCACCGCGAACGGCACCAGGATCATCCTCTGGGCCTGCAACGGAGGCGCCAACCAGCAGTGGGCCTCGCCGACCACCACCCCGCCGCCGACAAACCCGCCGACCGGCGCCCGCCCGTGCGACATCTACGCCTCCGGCGGCACCCCGTGCGTGGCGGCGCACAGCACCACCCGGGCTCTCTTCGAGGCGTACGCCGGCAACCTGTACCAGGTCCGGCGCTCGTCGGACAACACGACACGCAACATCGGGCTCACGGGCACGGGCGGCACCGCCAACGCGGCGACGCAGGACTCGTTCTGTGCCGGCACGACCTGCGTGATCACCGTCGTCTTCGACCAGTCCGGTCGCGGGAACGACCTCTGGTACCAGGGGTCGAGCGTGGTTCCCGGCTCACCGCAGAGCAGGCCGGCGGTCGCCACTTCGGAGTCCCTCACCGTGGGCGGCGCGAAGGCGTACTCGCTCTACATCAACCCCGGTAACAGCTACTGGCGCGACGGACACCTGACCGGGGTGCCTACCGGCGCGGCTCCCGAGGGCATGTACATGGTGACAAGCGGCACCCACGTCAACAGCGGCTGCTGCTTCGACTACGGCAACAGCGAGACGACGCGCAAGGCCGACGCCGCCGGCGCGATGGACGCCATCAACTTCGGCAAGCAGTGCTGGTTCGGCGGCTGCTCCGGCAGCGGACCCTGGGTGCAGGCCGACCTGGAGTGGGGCCTCTTCCCCGGTGGAAGCAGCTCCTGGAACCCGAACCAGCGCGCGTTCACCAGCAAGTTCGTCACCGCGACGCTGAAGAACAACGGCACCACCCGCTTCGCCATCAAGGGCAGCGACGCGCAGGCGGGCAGCCTCTACACGCTGTGGGACGGGTCGCTCCCGCCCGGATACAGCCCGATGAAGAAGCAGGGCGCGATCATCCTGGGCAGTGGCGGGGACTGCTGCAAGCCCGACGGCGGTGCGAACCTCAGCGCCGGCACGTTCTACGAGGGGGCAATGGTCGCCGGCTATCCCAGTGACGCCACCGAGAACGCGGTGCAGGCCAACGTGGTCACCGCTGGCTACCGCTGACCTGTACGGGAAGCGAGCGGCACACCCGTGCGCCGGTCACCAGTCGATGGTGGCCGGCGCACCCGCGCGGCCGGTCAGGAGACCGCCGCCTTCACCAGCTCGACGACCCGCTTCTCCACCTCGGGGCTCCACGCGCGCAGCGCGTACGCCACAGGCCACAGGTCACCGTCGTCGAGGTTGGCCGAGTCCTGGAAACCCAGTGTCGAGTACCTGTAGTTGAACTTGGCGGAGTCCTGGAAGAAGACGACGATCTTGCCGTCCTCGTTCGCGTACGCGGGCATCCCGTACCAGGTCTTCGGCGCCAGGTCCGGGGCGGTCGCGGTCACCGTCACGTGCACCCGCTCGGCGAGCGCGCGGTCCTCCGGCTCCATCTGCGCGATCCGGTCGAGGACCGCCTGGAGGCCGTCGGCCCGCTTTGCGCCCTTACGGCCCTCGGCACGCAGCTCGGCGGCGCGCTCCTTCATCGCGGCGCGTTCCTCCGCGGTGAAGCCGTCGGATGGGGTCGTGGACGTCTTCGCGGACATTCGCGGGCTCCCTCTCTCTGGTGAGGCTCGGCGTGCTGCCGTCTACCTGGTAAAAGGCTAGGCTCGGCGGCCCGCGGACGCTTCTTGATTCCTGATCGATGACGGGTGCGGCGTGACCTTCCTCCGTGACCGCGCCACATGACCGGGCCGTCCGTACCCGACTGGGCGGCACACCGTCGGACCAGCGTCCGCCGGACACGCACAAGCCCTGGTCGGAACGTGTCCGACCAGGGCTTGTGCGGTTGTCCTACCGGCGGCGTCGCCGGTCAGGAGACGAAGCGGGTACGGCGGCGGCGCGCCATCAGGAACAGGACGGCGCCCGCGGCCAGCAGGGCGACCCCGCCGCCCAGCGCCAGGCTGGACTGGCCGGTGATCGGCAGCGACGGGCCGTCGCCGGCATCTCCGCCACCGGCGCCGCCACCGGCAGGGTTGACGACAAGTGCGGCGACGTCGTTGTCGGACGTGACGTCAGGGGTCGAGGACTTCGCCGTGACGGTGCCGGTCAGCTCCCCGGCGGTGTCGACCCGCAGCCCGAAGTTCCAGGTGACCGCCTCACCCACGTCGAGCGGGTGGACGGCCGTTCGGCAGACGTAGCCGGCGTCGGCCTTCGCGCAGCCGTCCGGCACCGCCGTGACGGTGGTGCCCTTCGGCGGTACGACGGTCACGGTCGCGGCCGGCTCGCTGATCCCGGAGGCGTACGCGGGGCCGAGGTTCTTGACACCCACCTTCGCGGTGACCGTGGCGCCGACACTGGCGCGGACCTGCCCGCCGACGGCGCTCACGTCGGAACGGTTCGTGCCCTCGACGGTGAGGATCACGTGCTGCGAGTCCAGGAAGACCGAATCCTCGGTCTGGGCGCCCTGTGCGCGCAGACCGTCGGTCTTGCGGACCAGACCGAGGGTGCCCTGCGTGCCGCGGGTCGGCTTGGTGGCCCGGACCATGTCGAGGTTGTCCCGCCCGTCGACCGGAGTCGACCAGGTGAACCCGGCCCCGGCGACACCCGGCGCCGGCACCTGCGGCCGAAGCTGCAACGGCAGATCCTCGGACAGCCGGTACTCCTGACCGGGGGCCAGCGTCGCCTCGAAGTGGCAGTACGCGGCGAAGCTGCCGTACTGGCAGTTGTCGTAGCGCTTCGGCACTGTGAACATGGCCTCGTAGTAGAAGAACAGGTCGACGCCGGTGATCGCGTTGTCCCCGGCGTTGCGCACCGTGAGCGGGTTGGTGAAGACGTCACCCGGCTTGGCCTTCTTGCTGATGATCGGCCCGACCTCCAGGGCGACCTTCTCGCTGACGGTCACCGTCGACGTCCTGGTGTACGTCTGGTCGCGGCTGGCCACCTTGACGCTCACCTCACCCTCGTCGCCGACCTTCGCCGCCGCCAGCGGCCGGAAGGTGAGCGTGGTGATGCCCGCGAACAGGTTCTCCGAGGCGAGCGTGTCGAACGTGCAGGTGATCGTGGTGCCCGACTGCTTGCACGGGTCGAGGCCCTCGAACGTGAGCGCGGCCGTGGCGACACCGGCGAGCTTCGCGGTGTCGATGGTGACCGTGACGTCGTTGAGCGTGAAGTCGGTGTCGTAGTTGTAGAGGTAGACGGACTGGGTCTTGCCGATCGAGCCGGGCACCAGAGCGGTGTGGTCGAGGCGGAGTTGCGTGCCCTTGGGCAGCGCGACCGCGGACGGCGGCGCCACGGCGTTGGCGCCGAGCGCCCCGATGGCGCAGGCGCCGAGCCACGCGGCGACCCGCAGCAGACGTGAACGACTCACTGATGTTCCTCCCCCGTTGATGAACGGGGGAGATCGTAGCCGCTGTGACCTGTGCGTGGGGGGCGTCGGGACGACGGACCGTCCTTGCTGGACGTAGGCTTCGGCCTATGTCCAGCTGGCCATGGCAGGGCCGGGCGACGAACGTGTCAGTGGTGTTCGTGGTCGGCCTGGTCGCGCTCGTCGGCCTCGTGGTGCAGTCCGAGGGCGTCGACACCGCCGCCGACCGGGTGGCCCTGCTGGTGGTGCTGGCGTCCTCCGGGGCGCTGTACGTGCGCCGCCGTCACCCGGTGTGGGTGGGCGTGGTGGCGCTGGTGGCCGTCGGCGCGTACGGGGCACTGCTGCACCGGCCGGGGCCGATCATGCTGGTCTTCGTCGTGGCGCTCTACACGGTCGTCGACGAGGGTCACCTCGCGGTGGCGATCGGGCTCGGGGTCGCCTCGGTGGTCGCCTTCGCCGCGGCGGACGGCGGCAACCGTGTCGGGCCCGACTCCAACGGTGCGACGCTGCTGCACGCCGGCTGGCTCGTCGCGGTCATCGTCGGCGTGACCCGCAACCGCCGGGCGTACGTCGCGGAGGCGCGGGCCCGGGTGCTCGAAGCGGAGCAGACCATGCGGGAGGAGGCCCGTCGGCGGGCCACCGAGGAACGCCTGCGCATCGCCCGTGAACTGCACGACGCGCTCGGCCACCACCTCTCGCTGATCAACGTGCAGGCCAGCGCCGCGCTGCACCGCCCGGATCCCACCCGGTCCGTGCAGGCCCTCACCGCGATCAAGCAGACGAGCAGGGACACGCTTCGCGAGTTGCGCGCGACGTTGGACGTCCTGCGGCAGGAGAGCGGGACACCCGCCGCGGCACCCGGCCTGAACCGTCTCGAGGAGCTGGTGCACGTGGCCGGAGGGTCCGGGTTGGCGATCCGTGTCGACGTGACCGAGACGCGGCCGTTGCCGCCGGAGGTCGACCTGGCGGTGTACCGGATCGTCCAGGAAGCGCTCACCAACGTGGCCCGACACGCGGGCGCGACCGCCGCCGTGGTCCGGGTGCGGCCCGAGGGGGACGACGTGCTGGTCGAGGTCGACGACGACGGCAGCGGGTCAGCCGGGCCGCCCGGCAACGGCATCATCGGCATGGGTGAGCGTGCGCGGTCGCTCGGCGGTTCGCTCACCGCGCGCCCGGGGCCGGAGGGCGGCTTCCGGGTGCGGGCCCGCCTCCCGCTACGACCAGGCGATGTGCCGGCGGGAGCGTCGGCGTGATCCGGGTGCTGCTCGCCGACGACCAGACCCTGGTCCGTGCCGGCTTCCGGTCCATCCTGGAGGGCGAGGACGGCATCGAGGTGGTCGGTGAGGCCGCCGACGGCGCCGAGGCGGTACGTCTCGCCCGCCTGTCGCGGCCGGACGTCGTCCTGATGGACATCCGGATGCCCGGGCTGGACGGCCTGGCGGCGACCCGCGAGATCACCGCGCGCTCCGAGATCCGGGTGATCATCCTGACCACGTTCGACCTGGACGACTACGTCTACGGCGCACTGCGGGCCGGCGCCAGCGGTTTCCTGGTCAAGGACACCGAGCCCGCCGAGCTGATCCACGGCGTGCGGGTGGTGGCCCGTGGTGACGCGCTGATCGCGCCGTCGATCACACGCCGGCTGATCTCCGAGTTCGCCGCCCGGGCCCGGCATCCGGACCCGGGCCCACGGCTGAACGCGCTCACCGACCGGGAACGCGAGGTGATGGCGCTTGTCGCGGCCGGGCTGTCCAACGACGAGATCGCGGCGCGACTGGTGTTGAGCCCGGCCACCGCCAAGACGCACGTCAGCCGGATCATGACTAAGGCGGGGGTCCGGGACCGGGCCCAGTTGGTCATCCTCGCCTACGAGTCCGGTCTGACGGTCCCCGGATGGCTCGCCCGCGACCGCCCGTGACCCGGCCGCCGGTCCCGCTCAGCCGGCACGCCGGGAGCGGGCCAGCGCCAACCCGCCGAGAACGATGCTGACGAGGCCGACCACCAGGGCCACGTAGGCGCCGCCACGTCCGTTGCCGGTGCCGATGCCACTGTCGGAGGTGGCCACGACGACGCCGCCGAGGACGACACCGACCAGCCCGGCCGTCACGGCCACGGCCGGCCGGAGCCGCGCGTTTCCGGCACCGGTGGCGGGGCGGGCCAACGCGAGCCCTCCGATCACCACGCCGATCAGTCCCAGCACAGCGGCCACGGAGGCGCCGAGCCGACCGGCGCTCATCGTTGTGACGCTGGCGGCGAGCAGGTGAGTGTCGTACATGGCGGTTCCCTTCGCTCACGGGCGGATGCCGTTGCAGCGTATGGAGCCGCAGGGTCACCGGTCGTCAGGCCGGAGTTGTCGATGGGCCTACCACCACGGGTGTACTGACGCGACGCGACGCACCACCCCGGTTGCGGCCCGCACACGCCAACGCCGCCGCCTGCCGAGGAACCGACAGGCGGCGGCGCTGACGCGACGCTCAGGAGTACGGGAGCCGCAGCACCGACTGGTTGCCGATGCCCACAGTGCTGGGGTTGCTGCCGATCGCCGACCAGACCTCCACCCGGACCGTGCCGTTGCTCAGCGCGCCGAGCGTTCCGGTGGCCGAGGCGAGGCCGGCGGCCTGGGTGTAGTGCTCGTAGCCGGAGACCGGGTCGGTGGCGAAGTACCGCCACGTCTCGACCCGTTCCCAACTGCCGTTGCCGGTCAGGTCGTAGGAGACCCGCACCTGCACGCCGTTGCCGACCGCCGTACCGGCATCGACGAACAGGTCGAACGCGGTCTGCGCGCCCGAGTAGGCGAGGGTGAGCCCGGTCGCCGTGAACACCTGGGCGTTCGTCGGCGTACCGTCGTGGTTTCCGTTGGCGGCCGCGACAGTGGTCGTGGCCGCGCCACCGGCGGCGCCCAGACCGCCACCGGGCAGCAGATACCGCGTCGGGCTGCCCGTCGGCGGCGGAGTCGTCGGTGGCGGCGTGGTCGGCGGCGGAGTCGTCGGCGGGGGATCGGTGGGCGTCGGGGACACGCCGCCGGCCGCGTTGCCGCCACTCCAGGTGTACGCCCCGGTGGTGGCCGTCCTGCCGGCGCCCACGGTGAGCGTGGTGCCGTTGGAGAACGTCACAGTGACGGGTGACGCGGTCGGGTTCGACGCCACGTAGGTACGCGCTCCGTTGCGCGAGAAGACCGCCGACAGCGGATGGTTGCCGGTGACCGTCGTGTCGACTGTGCCCAGCGCCGCGAGGTTGCGGATCCAGTGGAAGGTGTGCGCACGGCTCTCGCCCTCCTCCGGGGTGTAGCCGGGGTTCGCCCGCAGGTTCGCCAGCGCCGCGTCGGGATCGCCGAGGGCCTGGAACTGCCAGAGGATGTCCTGCCACACCGTGGGTTGTCCGCCGTTGTTGCGGACCAGTTCGGCGTAGTTGGTGCGTACGTACGCCGGGTTGTTGCCGAGGTAGAGGTGTCCGCCGGTGACGGGCAGCAGGTTGATGCCCTGGATCATCTCCGGGTCGGCGCTGAACCAGGTGGCGTACGCGCCGCCGTCGCCCCAGACCATGCCGACCGTGGAGTGCCCGAAGGCGGCGGGGAAGTTCTGGTCGCTGACGTCGAACCAGTACTCCTGGATGGCGGCGGCCTGCGTGGTGTAGAGGAAGACACCCGCGTCACGGACGGCCGTGTTGCCGGTGACCTGCCCCCACTGGATCAGGGCGTTGGCGAAGTTCATCCCCTCGGACGAGGACTCCTGGTTGTTGCCCGAGCCGAACGAGCCGTGCCCGGACGCCCAGTCGTGCCCGGCGTAGATGTCGAAGTCGCGCAGGTAGGGAAAGCGGGTGTCGTCGCGCCGGTAGTTGTTGGCGTCGCGGATCAGCAGGTCCACCATGCCGCCGTAGCGGCTGGTGCTGGCCCACGACGGGTCGAACTTGGCAAGTGTCGCGGCGGCGGCGATGTAGTAGCCGTAGTGGAAGTGGTGGTCGTTGAGTTCCTGGTCGGAGCCGTACGACGCCGGGTAGCCGATCAGGGTGCCCCAGTTGTTGTCGTAGTAGAAGACCCGGCTCGTCTTGCCGCTGGACGCGGTGAACCAGTCGGTGAGCGTGCTGCGGATGGCGTTCAGCGCGCTGTCGCGCGTCGTGGTGTCGTTGACCAGGTCGGCGATCTCGGCGATCCGCGCGGCCCGGCCGAGACCCTTGCCGGTCCAGTACGTGTCGCCGCCGCGCTGGTCCATCGGGTTTGCGCGCACGGCGGCCAGTTGGCTGGTGAGCGTCGCCAGGTCGCTTCCGCTGCCGTCGCCGACGGCGGGCAGCTCCGGCAGGACACCCTGGTACTTCATGGCGGTACGGAACTGGTTGACGCCTGTGAGCACCTTCATCCGACCGCGCGCCGACGGGTAGGTGGGCGTGATCGCGGTTGACCCGCTCAGCGACTTCCACTGGTGCGGGTAGAGGCTGACCACCGTCTGCGTCGCGGTGCCCTCCCGGGCGGTGGTGGTGAACGCGTACGTGGTGGTCAGGCCGCTGGTCGCCGGGTTGTAGGCGTACGACACCTGGGTGCCGGTGACGTGGGCGTGCGCGTACCGGCCGTAGGTGGCGGCCAGGTCGGCGCGTTCGGTCGCGCTCGACGTCGGCGGCAGGAGAGCGACGGAGAAGTAACCCCGGCCGTTCAGGGTGGACGTGATCCGGCCGGACGCCACGGTCCAGCTCGCGCCGCTGGGGGCGTACCCGACGTAGTCGTGGCCGTTGACCCGGAAGCCGATTGTCGCGCCACTGCTGGACCAGACCTCGGGGGTGCCGGCGGTGCTGATCTGCGCGTTCCCGCCGCTGGTCTGGAAGTACGCGAAGGGCAGCCCGTGGCCGATTGTGGCGCGCATGGTGCGCGTGCCGTCACTCCAGTACGGGCTGACGGTCCAGTCGGTCCAGCCGTCGACCGTGACCACTGGTGCGCCGAGGCCGGCCACGCCCACCCGGATGTCCTGGACGTACGGGTAGTGGAATTCACCGACGCCGGTCGCGGTGCCGCTGATGGCGGGTGTGGAGTTGGCGGAGAAGCCGAGGCCGTCGGTGTAGGTGTCGTACGAGATCGGGTGGGCGTGCAGGGGCTCGCTGAAGGAGCAGTCGGTGCGCTTGAACAGCAGCGAGGACCACCAGTCGTTGGTGGGTACCGCGCCGGCGGGGGCGTTGGCGGTGACGAACTGCCGGGGGTTTGTGGACATCGGTCCGCACCCCGTGGGCAGCGGCCCGACCGGGGTGGTGGTGTAGCTGCCGGCGCCGACGGGTGCGGCCGCCGCGGGGCCGGTGACGGGGATGGCCAGGCCGCCGACGACAAGCGTGAGGGCTGTCGTGACGGCCAGGATCCATCGGCGGTGGGGGACGGGAGGTTTCATGGTGCCTCCATCGCGCGTCGGTGCCGGTGGGGGCCGGCCCGACGCCTTCGTCTTAATTGAGGAGAAGGTCTGCTGAGAGAGCGCTCTCTCACCCGGCACGGTAATCGAACGCCGAGAATCTCGTCAATGTGTCCGGCTGGTTGCGTGCTGATGTCGCGATTTGCCGCCGGCGGGGCCGACCCGATCCCGGGGCCCGACGCGCGGCCGTCAGCCCAGGTCGTACCAGCGGGCCCACTCGTTCGCCACGGCGACCCGGACCGGGTCCGGGTCCGCCCAACTCCAGTTGGGGTGGGCCCGGTTGGTGAGAAGGACGAGCACGAGCCGGCGGTCGGGGTCGACCACCAGGGAGGTGCCTGTGAAGCCGGTGTGCCCGAAGGTGGTCGGACGGCTGATCCGGCCCATGAACCAGGGCTGGTTGAGCACCACGCCGAGGCCGTGGTCGCTGGTGCGACCCGGACGCTCGGCGTCGACCGCGGGCAGGCCCGCGTTGGCGTTGGTCAGCATCAGCCGTACGGTGCTCTCGGCCAGGAGCCGTTGCCCGCCGTACACGCCGCCGTCGAGCAGGAGCCGACCGATGACGGCGACCTCCTGCGCGGTGCTGAAGACGCCCGCGTGCCCGGCGACGCCGCCGAGGTGGTTGGCGACGTCGTCGTGGACGACCCCGCGCAGCAGCCCACGCGAGGATCGCGCGTCGGTGGCGACCATCCGGGCCGCGCGTTCGGCGCTGCTGATCCAGGTGTTCGGGGTGAAGCCGGTCCACAGTAGACCGAGCGGGTCGGTCAGGTTGGCCTTCAGTGCCTGGTCGAGCGTCTGGCCGGTGACCTTCTCGACGAGCTTGCCGGCGACCATCAGACCGACGCTCGAGTACCGGAACACGCTCCCCGGTACGGCGCCCGCGACCAGCGGAGTGGCGAGCACCGCCCTCCACCTCGCGTCCAGGGTGCCCGAGCCGGTGCCGCTGGCGCCGACCGGCAGGCCGCTCGTGTGCGCCAGCAGCATCGCCACGGTGACCGCCGACTTGCCGGTGCCTGTGAAGTCCGGCAGATAGCGCACCACAGGCGCGTCCAGGTCGAGGCGACCCCTCTCCACCTGCTGCAGCACGAGGATCGCGGTGTAGACCTTGGTGATCGACGCCAGGTCGAAGATCGAGTCCGGACGCATCTGGACACGCTGCGCCGCCGGCAGGAGCACCGGTCCCGCGTCGAAACGCAGGGCCTCACCCACGGTGACCCGCGCGCTCGTCTGCCCGTCCGTGCTGACCAGAGCCACCGCCCCCGCGTACGACGGGTGCGCGGGATTGTCGGCTGTGGGTTCCAGGTGTTCGGTGAGTAGGCGGGTCAGCCGTTTACCGAGCGTTGTCGCCACAGTGCCCAGGGAAATGGTGGCACCGCCACGACCGACGGCCACTGACGCGGCCGGCCGAGCACCCGTCTGTTCCACCGGGTGGGTCGCCTGGCGACCGGTGAGTGCCGCGGCGGCGGACAGGCCGAGACCGAGCAGCGAACGACGATTGAGGCGCACGGGGTGGATCATCCCAACCGGCCGGGCGTGTCGACAGCAGTCGACACGCCACGACTGCCGGACGAGATCAGCGGAGACCGGCGAACAGATCGTCCTCCGGCAGCGGCGCGTCGGTGGTGTCCCGGACCCGGACGAACGTCTCCATGCCCATCAGCTCGGTGAACCGCTCCCGGCCCAGCTGGAGGAAGAAGATGTTCTCGGTCTGGCTGGCGTGCGTGGCCAGGGCGTCGAACTTCTGCCCGCCGTACGCCCGGGTGTCCACCCAGGTGGAGATCTCCTCGTCGGGCAGGCCCAGCTGCGGCTGTGGCTCGTCCGGCTCGGCCCACTCGACGCCCATCTCCTGCATGATCTTGCCGAACTCCGCGAACGCCGTACGCGGCACCGTGGTCCAGTACACCTTCGCGGGGATGTCGGTCTTCGCGACGGCCGCCATCGTGATCCGGTGCGCCTGGATGTGGTCCGGGTGGCCGTAGAAGCCGTTCTCGTCGTAGGTGACCACGACGTCCGGGCGGTACCGCCGGATCAGCTCCGCCAACCGGTCCGCCGCCTCGTCCACCGGAGTGGTCCAGAACGAGCCGGGGAGGTCGTTGGTAGGCCACCCCATCATCCCGGAGTCGGCGTACCCGAGGGTCTCCAGGTGGGCGACCTTCAGCGCCGCGCAGCTGGCCTCCAGCTCGGCCTGGCGCATCGCCACGACGGACGCCGGGTCGTGCCCCGGGTCGCCGGGCTTGACCCCGCCCGGACCGTCACCGCACCGCCCGTCGGTGCAGGTCACGAGCACGGTCGTGACCCCCTCAGCCGCGTAGCGGGCCAGGACGCCGCCGGTGCTTGTCGCCTCGTCGTCGGGGTGGGCGTGCACCGCCATCAGGGTCAGGGTTCGTTCAACCATGCCGTCAGCCTACGAGGACCGGCGGGAATCGGTGGTGACCCGCGCCACGGCGCCACCGAGCGCGACCGCCGGGGCTACGACCAGAGTCGGCGCGACTTCGCCCGGTTGATCTGGCACATCGCGTCACCGAAGTGGGCGTTCGACGACGCGACATTCGACCGCAGCGGCACGGGCACAACCTGCCCCGGGAGGCGCCCCGCGCCTTCGCTGAGGCGGTGCTCGACGTCTGCGCTCAACGCTGAGTCCTCGGACGTTCCACGCGGACCGGGTCGCCGCGGACCAGCTCGTCGTGCACGCGCCAGCGGGCGGTACGCACCGCGCGCCGTGCGGCGTCGTCACCCTCCTCGACGCGCTGACGCAGCAGGCGCAACGCGATGCGGCGGTTGAGGGTGAACTGCCGCTCCGCGTCCACCACCACGACGATGCCCGACGGCCGGTGGGTCGCCCGTACCGCCGTGCTGGCCTTGTTCCGGTGCTGACCGCCCGGCCCGCCGGTCCGGCAGCCGACGATCTCGACGTCCGACTCCGCGAACGGCGTGGACGGGGCGTCGCCATGGGGCCGCCGCGCCGTGACGTACCAGTTCTTCCGGCCCGTGCCCGCCCGGTACGGGCTGGGTGCCTGCCAGCACAGGGTGCCGGTCCACGAGGCGGCGAACGCCTCCGCGTCCCCGCCGGAGATCCCGATGAGCACCGACCGGTAGGTGCCGGGCCGCTCACCCGGCACGGCCTCGACCTGCTGGACCGTCAACGCCTGACGGCCGGCGTCACAGGTGAGGCGGTGCAGCAGCCGGCCCACCGCCCACGCGCACTCCTGCGGCCCACGACCGGCGGACAGCAGCAGGTACGTGCTCACGGCCGGCCCCGCCCGTGCCGCCGGTCCCGCCGCCCGCTGCGGGACGCCGCCCCGAGGTCCGGCGTCTTGTACGTCACCAGGGGTGTCGTGTCGACCACCGGCGTGGCCAGATCGTGCGCGACGAGGTCCGCGATCACCTGCTCGATGCGTTTGTACGCCGTCGGCGCCTCCTCGAACAGCAGCTGCCGGTCGCCGCACACCACGACCGAGCCCACCGGCGTACGACGCAGCTCCTCCACCGTGTGCTTCGCCCGGCTGCGGCGCAGGGCGTCGGCGCGCGACATCTTGCGACCCGCGCCGTGCGCCACCGAGTGGTTGGCGTCCGCCCCGGCGTGGGCGGCCACGAGGCAGGAGGTCGTGCCCCGCGTACCGGCGATGAGCACGTCCCGGCCGTCGCCCGGCGCCGCGCCCTTGCGGTGCAGGTAGACCCCGTCGCGAACCTCGACCAGGTTGTGGCACTGGTCGACGATCGGTTCGGTCGGCTCGGCCCCCAGCGCGTACGCGACCCGCGCCGCGAGGATCCGACGGTTGAGCGAGCCCCACCGTACGGCGGCGTCGTGCAGCGCCAGGTAGGCCTCGGGGTCGACGGCCCGGCCGGCGCCGTGGACTTCGGTATGCGCCCGCAGGATCCGTTCGCCCAACCCCCGTGAACCACTGTGGACGATAAGCACGAGCGCGCCGGTGTCGAGCCCGAGACGGCTCGCGTGCCCCGCGTCGAGGACTGTGTCGACGCGTGCCAGTTCGACGAAGTGGTTGCCCCGGCCGACCGTACCCAGCCCGTCGAGGTGGCCCGCGGGGATCTCCGCCGGTACGACGGCCCAGGCCGGATCGTCGGCGTCGCGCCGCGGGTCCAGCGCGCGGTCGAGGTCGGGGAACCGGGTGGCGAGGCGTTCGGGTACGGCACGCCTGAGTCGGATGGGGAACACTGCGATGCCGCAGCCGATGTCGGAGCCCACCAGATGCGGGTACAGCACCGTCGACGCCATGGCGGCGCCGATCGGGGCGCCCTTGCCGGGGTGCAGGTCCGGCATCGCGGCGACGTGAACCATGCCGTCGAGGGCGGCGACCTGCTGACACTGTGCGAGCGCGTCGGACTCGATCCAGCTCGTGGGAGAGGCGAAGACGGCGACGGTGGCGGGCGTGCGGGAGTACACCTGGGACAAGGGGTGCTCACTGTTCTGAAGAGACGGACGGACGGCGGCGCGGCCCGGGAGTCGTCACCGGGGGCGCGAGCGGGGGTGTGTCCGTCAGTACGTCATGGGTGTCACTCTCGCGGAATCCGCGAGCACCCGGCAAGCGAGTTTTCCTCGCGGCATACGCTGCCGCGATGAGCGCACCGCGACGCATCCTGGTCTACGGCGTGTACGGCGCCGGCAAGTCCACCCTCGCCGCGCGCCTGGCAGAGCACCTCACGGTGCCCTGGTATCCGGTGGACGACCTGCTGTGGCAGCCGGGCTGGGTCGAGGTGCCTGTCGCGCAGCAGCGCAGCCGGATCGAGGAGATCTGCCGACGGGACCGTTGGATCATCGACGGGGCGTACCACGGCTGGCGGGACGTGCCGTTGGCCCGGGCCGACCTGGTGGTCGGCCTGGACTACCCGCGGTGGCGTTCGTTCTGGCAGTTGCTGCGCCGTACCGTGCGCCGTCTGGTGACCCGTGAGGTGATCTGCAACGGCAACCGCGAGTCGCTGGGCAGTGTGCTGTCGCACGACTCGATCCTGATCTGGCACGTCGCCGCGTTCGGCCGGGCGAGGCGACGGATGCGCGCCTGGCGGGATGACCCGTCCGTGCCCCAGGTGCTGCTGTTCGACTCACCGGCGGCCCTCGACGAGTGGCTGGCCGGACTGCCCCGCGGGTGAGCGTACGGGCCGGGCCTCAGCTCGCCGTCGCCGGTCGGACCGCGCGTCCCCGGACGCAGGGCGAGGACGGGCTGTTGCTTGTCGCCGGGAAACGGAACCGCAGCAGCTCCTCGATGACGAATCCCTGTGCCGTCACGGCGGCGACCGTGTCGCGGCCGGTGTGGCAGCCGGCGAAGAGCGTCGGCCACACAGTCGCGTCGAGCAGCCGCTGGACGCGCCGCAGACGGCCGGACTCCTCGGCGGCGACGTGTTCGAAGAACCGCAACTGGCCGCCGGGGCGCAGCACCCGGGCGGCCTCGGCGAGCGCGACCGCCTGGTCGGGCACGGTGCACAGCACCAACGCGACCACTGCCGCGTCGAACTGGCCGTCCCCGGCGGGCAGCGCCTCGGCCAGACCGTCGACGACCGTCACCGGCACGGGCGCCGTCGACGCCGCGCGCAGGGCCGCGGCCCGCAGGCGTGGCTCCGGTTCGACAGCGAGGACCTCGGTCACCGCGGGCGGGTAGTGGGGGAACATCCGACCGTTGCCCGCGCCGATCTCGATCACCCGACCGGACAGCCCGGCGACCAGCTCCCGTCGGTGCTCCGCCGTGCCCGCGCGGTCCATGGCGACGCTGAGCCGCTCGTACACCCGGGCGAACACGGGGTGGGAAACCGTGGCCATGCCGACCTCCAGTGGTGGTGAACTCCGCGCACCGTTCTCCGGCGATTGTCACGCAAGCGCGCACGGTCTCCGTCTTACTGGTCAGGGGAGGAGGCCCAGACGCCGCACCAGCTCCCGCACCGCCCGAGTGAACGGCTCGTCGGACTCACCCGGCCAGTGCCCCTCGATCGGGGGCGGCACGCTGTCGCTGGGCGGTGTCACCACGTCACGGGGGTCGCGCTGGCGGCGGTCCACCGCGTCCGCCGGGTCATCCGTGCCGGGCGGAACCGGCGACCGGTGGGCGGAGAAGAGCCAACCGCCGATGGGGTCCGTGTCGCGCCACAGGTTCACCCAGCGCCAGCCGACCCGCCTGCCGATCTCCCGCAGCGCGGCGTCGTCGACGTAGGCGGGGAAGAGCCGCGCGTACAGCCGCCGCAGCGGCGAGCCGTGGGTGAGCAGGGCGACCCGGTTGCCGACGTGTGGCGGCAACTGGAGCACCGTCGCGGCGAGCAGGACCGAGCCGTGACTGTGCCCGGTGAGCAGCACCGCGTCCCCGCGCCCCACGAGGTACGTGATGCGCCGGGTCAGCTCCGGCACGGCCCGTTCGGAGTAGCAGGGCGGCGCGAACGGGTGGGCGGCCCGCGGCCAGAAGGTGCCGAGGTCCCACAGGACGCCCACGTGCCGCCGGAACGGGACCGTCCGGTACGCGAAGACACCGCCGACGACCAGGCCGAGGATGATCGCCGCGATCGCCCAGCTGGTGGACGCGATGCCGAAGGTGACGGCGTGGGCCGGCAGCCCGGCGAACCGCTCCACGACGTCACTCGGGAACTGCCCGAGCAGGCCGATGGTGGCGGTGGCCGTTCCGAGCCCGGCGAAACAGCCGTAGGCGACCGCAAGCGGCACCAGCTTCTCGGTGAACCGGGCGCGAGCTATGGCGTTTCGGACCTGCCGCAGTCGAGGCGCCGCCTCCGCCGGCGGATCCGGGTAGTCGTGCGCGACGATCGCCGCCGCGGCCCGGCGCCGGGCGCGTCGGGAGACGAGCACGAGCAGGCCGGCGACGACAAGCGTGAGCACCACCGCGCGCAGAAAACCGAAGACCACCCAGGTGTACGCCGGGGGAGGGCCGGTGGCGATTCCCTCCCCGGTCGGCAGATCGCGGTCCAGGAAGTCCGCCGCCCGGTAGACCAGTTCGGCGGAGTACGCCACCGCGACACTGATTCCCGTCGCCGCGACGAAGAGGGCCCCCAGCCCGAACATCGACGTGACGCCCCGCCCGCGGTCGCGCCGCCACAGCAGCACCACGCCGAGGACGGCCAGCAGCGCCGTCTGCGCCAGGAACACGCCGGCCAGTGTGGTGTCGTAGCCGGGAAGCCCGCGCTCGTGGCTCCACGGCTGGGAGCTGACCAGCGTGTGGACCATGACGACGACGGTCAGGACGACCGCGACGGTCCGCAGCGCGGAGGTGATCCGGTCGAGGCGGCGGTCGGTGGCGCCCCTGTCGATCAGCGGCGGTGTGCAGAGCAGGCCCACACAGGCGGCCAGGACCACGGCGGTGGCCACGCCCAGCCCGATCGTGGTGACGGTGGCGCCGGTCGCGGCCCGGGCGAGCAGCAACGTCAGGTCCAGCGTCGCGAACGCGGCGGCGACGTGGATGGAGCGCAGCCGCCCCACGAGCGGCTCGGCGTCCCACTGGCCGATGGCGCCGAGGGGAAGGTCGGAGACGTCCCGCTCGGGTGCGCGGAACGCGGCGAACGCCCGTCCCGGCCGGTTGCTGGACCGCCAGACCAGGCCGATGGCGGCGGCGGGCACCAGCGCGAGCACCGCCAGTCGCAGCCCGACCGGTTGCCCACCCAGCCAGGACAACCAGCTGCGGCCGGCCAGGCAGCGGGGCGAGGCCGCGCACGTCCAACCGACCAGATCCAGGGCGACGCCGGAGATGGCGAGCACGTACAGCGCGGTGAGGGTGAGCGCCAGCACCCGGCACAGGGACTTGACCACGGCCTCCGAGCGGGGGTCCGCCGGACGCATCCAGATCGCGACGTTGACAAGCATGAACGGCAGCAGGAAGACCAACGCCAGGGTGCGGGCCACCGTCCCGGACGGCAGGTCACCCCAGCGGTACGCCTCGAGCGTCACCCCGTGCGTGGCGCCGGTGTCCGTACGCCCGGGTCGTTGCCTGTAGAAGCCTCCGCTGCGGTCGCCCGCGACCTGCGTGATCTGCCGCAGGTCAAGCACCTGGTCGGGGCTGGCGCCGGAGACGCCGTGCACCCGCACCTCCACGACGTCGCCGGGGACGTCCGGCCCGCTCAACCGCGCTGATCCATCCGACATCGCCCTCCGACGCGTCCTGACCGGCATCGGGCAGGTCCTTGCGCCGAGGCCGGGCCACCAACTCCGCGTTCTACCCGGCCGGGGCGGCCCCAACCGCCGGCCGGCGGCTCACGCGCTCGCGACCGGGTCGGCTCACTCGGACCGCCCGGAGCGGGCCAGCTGCCGGTAGGCGCGCGGTGAGACGCCGGTGGCGGCAGGTACTTCGACGACAACCAGGAGGTGGAGGTCGTACCCGGCGGGTCGGACGCCACCGGCGGGGTGGCCGCTCACGCGCTTGACCCGGCCGCCGCCGACCGGCTCTGGACGTACGCCGAGAAGGCGGTTGTCACGCGCTGAGCACGATGCGGCCATCGGCGGCGCGGTACGGGATTGATCCGGTTGACCCCGGGTACGTGCCGCCATGGTCGATGTCGGTCGGCAGGGAGCGGACGGGGGCACGCCGACCCGGACCGGCCTGGCGGCGAGGCTCACCGGGCTGCGTGAGCGTTCGGTGGTCGAACTGCGGGACCGGGGGCGTCGGGTCCGCGCGATCGGCGGGCTCGCCGTGCAGGCCGGACTGGCCGCGGCGCTGTCCTGGCTGGTGGCGCACGAGCTGCTGCACGTCTCGCAGCCGGTGTTCGCCCCGATCTCGGCGGTGTCGACGCTCGCCGCGTCCGTCGGCCAACGGTTGCGCCGCACCATCGAGCTGGTCATCGGCGTCACGGTCGGGGTGCTGATCGGCGATCTGCTGCTCCTGGTGATCGGCACCGGCTGGTGGCAACTCTCCCTGATCGTCGTCCTGGCCGTCCTGGTCGCGTTGTTCCTGGTCGGCAGCGCCGCGGTGATGATCCAGGCCGGCGCCACGGCGGTGCTCATCGTCGCGCTGACTCCGGCCGTGCGGGACCTGGAGATCCCCCGCTTCGTGGACGCCCTCATCGGGGGATCGGTGGCGCTGCTGGTGACGGCCGTCCTGCTGCCGCTGAACCCGTTGCGGGTGCTCAACCGGGCGGCTCGGCCGGCGCTGGACCTGCTCACCGCCCAGCTCGACGCGACGGCGTCCGCCCTGCGGGAGGGCGACGTCGCCCGTGCGCGTGCCGCGTTGACCGCGCTGCGGGAGAACACCGATGAGGTGAACGCCCTGATCGAGGCGACCAAGGGCGCTCGGGAGGCCAGCACCCTGTCGCCTGTCAACTGGCATCACCGGCACGGGCCGGTGAGCCGCTACGCCCGGATGGCCGAGCCGATCGACCGGGCGATGCGCAACAGCGGGACGTTGATCCGCCGGGCGGCGACCCTGATCGAGGACGGCGAGCCGGTCCCGGAGCCGATGCCCAGGGCGGTCGCCGACCTGGCCGAGACGGTCCGGCTGCTCAAGCAGCAGTTCGCCGCCGGCGACGAACCCCTGCGGGCGCGGGAGGCGGCGTTGCGGGCGGTCTGCGCGGCGGGTGACGCGTACCGGGCGGGCGTCGGGTTCTCCGGCGCCGTCGTGGTGGCGCAGGTCCGGACGACGGTCAGCGATCTGATGGTGTGCACCGGGCTGACCCAGGAGGCCGCGAACCGGCTGGTCCGGCGCGCCTTCGGTGAGCTTCGGCCACTCGCCGCCTCCAGGGATGACGACGGTCTGGCACCACCGGCGACAGCAGATTGAGCCATAGGTGTTGCACACTGAGCCAAAGTGGTGCCATGATGGTGCCATGGAGCTGAGGTCGTACGTCGAGAACCTGCGAACCGAATTCGCCGTTGCGGCGGAGGGAGTCGACCCGGAGGCACGGGTGCTGGCCGAGAGGCTCTTCACCCAACTGGAGGCGGCCACCCGCCTCACGTTGCTGGAGGCGCTGTCCGACGCCGCCGACGAGATCACCCGGGAGCTCGCCCCGGGGTCGGTGCACGTCCGGCTGCGCGGCCGCGAACCCGACTTCGTGGTGACACCGGCCAACCTCCCGGTCGACCCGGCGGGCGAGGTCACCGGACCATCCCCGATGCCGGCCCCACTGCTCCCGCCCGAGGGCGACGACGGCGGCACATCGCGGATCAACCTCCGCCTGCCCGACCACTTAAAGGCCAGCGTCGACGAGGCGGCCAGCCGGGCCGGGCTGTCGGTAAACGCCTGGCTGGTACGCGCCGTCGCCGGCGCGGTCGCGGCCGGCGGGACGGACCGGCAGCCACCCCGCCGACCGGAACCGCCCCGATCCGGCCAGCACTTCACCGGCTGGGCGCGCTGACCCCCGTACCCCCTCTCCTTCCTCCGCCGCCCACCGGCGGTGACCTTCGCCGACCACCTTCCGGGAGACCGCCATGCCTGTTTTCGACACGCCAGAGCCGATTTCCGTCCAGATCGAGATGCCGGTGGGGGACGCGTGGATCGCCGCCACCGACCGCACCGACACCGTGGTCCAGGTGCGACCCCGGGACCCGTCGAGCAAGGCCGACGTGAGCGCGGCCGAGCAGACCACTGTCGAGTACGCCGCCGGGAAACTGCTGATCAGGGTGCCCAAGAGCTGGCGCCGCTACGGCTTCGGGTCCGGCCCGTCGGTCGACGTCCTGATCGAGCTGCCCACCGGGTCGCGGCTGCACGCCGAGGCGTCCTGGGCGGCGTTCCGCTGCGAGGGCCGGCTCGGTGACTGCCGCATCAAGACCGGCAGCAGCATCCGGCTCGACGAGACCGGGCCGCTCGACATCGACAGCAGCCACGGCGAAGTCGCCGTCGAACGCGTCGCCGGCTCCGCCCGGGTGAAGGCGTCCTCCGGCAAGGTCCGCATCGGTGCGGTCGACGGCACCGCCGAGATCAAGAACTCCTCGGGCGACTGCTGGATCGGCCAGAGCGGCGGGGACGCGCGGATCAACACCGCGTACGGCGACATCACCGTCGACGCGTCGACGGCCTCGGTGAACGCCCGTACCGCCTACGGCAACCTCCGGTTGGGCCAGGTCGTACGCGGAGCGGTCGAGTTGCAGACCTCGTACGGGGCGATCGAGGTAGGCGTGCGCCGCGGCACCGCCGCCTGGCTCGACGTCAGCTCCCGACACGGCCGCGTGCACAACGCGCTCGAGACGACCGACAGCCCGGCGCAGACCGACGAGACGGTCGAGGTCCGGGCGAACACCTCCTACGGCGACATCACGATCCGCCGCGCCTGATCCACCTCCACGAATCGAGGCAACCCATGACCAGATCCCGACCAACCGCGATCAGCGCGACAGGTCTACGAAAGTCCTACGGGGACAAGGTGGTGCTCGACGGCATCGACCTGGAGATCGCCGCAGGGGCGATCTTCGCGCTGCTCGGCCCCAACGGCGCCGGCAAGACCACCACCGTGCGGATCCTGTCCACCCTCATCGACGCCGACGGCGGCGAGGCCCGCATCGCCGGGCACGAGCTGAGCCGGCAGGCCGACGCCGTACGCGCCCTGATCGGCGTCACCGGCCAGTTCTCCGCTGTGGACAACCTGCTCACCGGGCGGGAGAACCTGCGGCTCATGGCCGACCTGTGCCACCTGGACCGGGCGGCCGGGCACCGACGCGTCGAGGACCTGCTCGTCCAGTTCGACCTCGTCGACGTGGCGGGCAAGCCGGCGTCGACGTACTCCGGGGGTCTGCGCCGACGGCTCGACCTCGCGATGACGCTTGTCGGCGAACCGCGCGTCATCTTCCTCGACGAGCCGACGGCAGGCCTCGACCCGCGCAGCCGCCGCGCCATGTGGCAGATCATCCGCGACCTCGTCGCCGGCGGCGTCACCATCCTGCTCACCACGCAGTACCTGGAGGAGGCCGACCAGCTCGCCGACCGGGTCGCGTTCCTCGACCACGGCCGGCTGATCGCCGAGGGCACCCCACGCGAGCTCAAACGGCTCATCCCCGGCAGCCACGTCGTCCTCCAGTTCGCCGACCAGGCGGAGCTTGACGCGGCGGCGCACACCCTCACCGAGTCCACCCGCGACGACGCGGCGCTCACCCTCCAGGTGCCCAGCGACGGCGGGGTCGGGTCGCTGCGCTCCCTGCTCGACCAGCTCGACCGTGCCTCGATCAGCGTGGCCGGTCTCGCGCTGCACACCCCCGACCTCGACGACGTCTTCCTCACCCTGACCGGCCAACCCGACCACGAAAGGGCCATGGCGCGATGAGCACCCTCACCCTCGCCGTCCGCGACTCGGGCACGATGCTGCGGCGCAACCTCCTGCACATGCGGCGCTATCCCTCGTTGACACTCATGCTCATCGGCATCCCGGTCATCCTCCTGCTGGTCTTCGTCTACGTCTTCGGCGGCACGCTGGGTGCCGGCCTCGGGCCCTCCGGAGGTCGTGCCGAATACGCCAACTACGTCACCCCCGGCATCCTGCTCATCTCCGTGGCCAGCGCGGCGCAGGGCACCGCCATCGGGGTCGCCATGGACATGACCGAGGGGATCATCGCCCGGTTCCGGACCATGGCGATCTTCCGACCGTCGGTCCTCACCGGCCACGTACTGGGCAGCGTCATCCAGACGATGCTCGCTCTGGTGGCCGTCGTCGGAGCGGCGCTGCTCGTCGGGTTCCGACCCGACGCCACACCTGTCGAGTGGCTCGCCGTGGCCGGTGTCCTCATCATGATCACCGTGGCGGTCACCTGGCTCTCGGTCGCCCTCGGCCTGGTGAGTGAGAGCGTCGAGACGGCGAGCAACCTGCCGATGCCTCTGGTGCTCCTGCCCTTCCTGGGCAGTGGGTTCGTCCCCACCGACTCGATGCCGACGGCGGTGCGGTGGTTCGCCGACTACCAGCCGTTCACGCCCGTCATGGAAACCCTGCGGGGCCTGCTGTTCGGCACCGGGATCGGCGTCAACGCGATCCTCGCGGTCGCCTGGTGCGCCGTCATCACGGTGCTCTGCTTCCTCTGGGCCAAGGCCCTGTACAACCGCAGTCGGGCCGCCTGATCCGGCGCTCGACGCGCGGCCACCCGCACCGCCGGCGGCCCGGCTCCCGCAAGGGGCCCGGGCCGTCGGTCGTGCCCGCGTCGGCGAGCGTGCGGAGGCGCGACGGAAACGTCGAATGTTATCGATAACACCGATCATCGCCCCGGCGCGGCGGGGTGCGCGCCTTCCTGCGGGGCGCTCGGCCCCGAGCCCGGCGGTGCGCGGGCGTCGTTCCATTGATCTGATCATGCCGGCGCGGCGCTCGGATGATGTTATCGCTGACATCGCCGGTGCCGGTGCCGGGCGTCGTGACTGGATGGTCCTCGCGCGGCTGTGCGGGGACGCTGCGCTCGTCGTCCGGCCCGCCGACGGCCCGCCCGTCCGGTCGCCGGCCGGCGACCGGCCCCTCGTCCGGCGTCCGCGGCGGGCGCCGGGATCGAGTGTTTTGCACCGTTCCGGTATCAACGCGCCCGAGTCGATCCGGCCCTGTCGTTCCGTTACGTAGCTGTTGCGGTCAGATGTCTTGACGACGCTGGATGTGAGCGTTAACACTATCCCCGTTAACGGTGGAGGTGAACATGAACCGTGTGGACGGAGCTGACGACCGCTATGTCGTCGGTGTCGACTTCGGCACCCTGTCCGGACGAGCTCTGGTGGTTCGCGTCGGTGATGGTGCCGAACTGGGGACCGCGGTGCACGAGTACGGCGACGGAGTCATCAGCACGGCGCTTCCGGGAGGTCGACCGCTTCCCCCGGACTGGGCCCTGCAGAACCCCGAGGACTACCGCGACGTGCTGCGGTACGCCGTCCCGGCGGCGCTGGCCGCAGCGGGGGTGGACCCGGCGGCGGTGGTCGGCATCGGCATCGACTTCACCGCCTGCACGGTGCTGCCGACCCTCGCGGACGGCACTCCGCTGTGCGAGACCGCCGAGCTTCGCGACAGGCCGCACGCCTGGGTGAAGCTGTGGAAGCACCACGCCGCGCAGCCGCACGCCGACCGGATCAACGCGCTCGCCCACGAGCGGGCCGAGCCGTGGATCGGCAGGTACGGCGGCAAGATCTCCGCCGAGTGGCAGTTCGCCAAGGGCCTGCAGATGCTGGAGGAGGACCCGGAGGTCTACCACCGGGCCGAGCGTTTCGTCGAAGCGGCCGACTGGATCGTCTGGCAACTCAGCGGCACCGAGACCCGCAACGTCTGCACTGCCGGTTACAAGGGAATCCTCCAGGACGGCACCTATCCCTCCGAGGGCTTCCTGACCGCGCTCAACCCGGACTTCGGCGACTTCGTGGCCAAGCTGGACGGTCCGCTGCTGCCCCTCGGGGCGCGCGCCGGCGCGTTGACCGCCGAGGCCGCGGCGTGGACCGGCCTGCCGGAGGGGATCGCGGTGGCCGTGGGCAACGTCGACGCGCACGTCACGGCGGCGGCCGCGCAGGCCGTGGAGCCCGGCCGCCTGGTCGCCATCATGGGTACGTCCACCTGCCACGTGGTCAACGGCACCCAGGTCGCCGAGGTGGCCGGGATGTGCGGGGTCGTCGACGGCGGTATCAGCCCGGGCGCCTGGGGTTACGAGGCCGGCCAGAGCGGAGTCGGTGACATCTTCGGCTGGTTCGTCGAGCACGCGGCCCCGGCCGGCGTCGACTCGCACGAACGCCTCACCGAGCTGGCCGCGAGCCAACCGGTTGGCGCGCACGGTCTGATCGCGCTGGACTGGTGGAACGGCAACCGTTCCCTGCTTGTCAACCACGACCTCAGCGGGATGATCGTCGGCATGACTCTGGCCACCCGGCCGCCTGACATCTACCGGGCGCTGCTGGAGTCCACCGCCTTCGGCACGCGGATGATCATCGAGGCGTTCGTCGAGGCCGGAGTCACCGTGAACGACCTGGTGATCGCCGGTGGCCTCACCAACAACGCGCTGCTGATGCAGATCTACGCCGACGTGACCAGGCGACCCCTGAACATCATCGCCTCCGCCCAGGGGCCGGCGCTCGGCTCGGCGATCCACGCCGCCGTCGCCGCCGGCGAGTACCCGTCGATCCACGAGGCAGCACAGGCGATGGGCCGGGTGCACGAGGCCGTCTACCGGCCGGACCCGGAGCGGGCGCGCGCCTATGACGCCCTCTACGCCGAGTACCGGGCGCTGCACGACCACTTCGGACGCGGCGGCGACGACGTGATGCTCCGCCTTCGGGCGATCCGGAACGCCGCGGTCGGCACCGCCCCCGCGCATGGGACCGCGCTGGAGGTGGTGGCGTGAACGCCGAGGTGAGTCGACAGATCGGCGCTCTGCGTGAGACCGTCGCCCGGCTGCACGCCGAGTTGACCCGGTACAACCTGGTCGCCTGGACGTCCGGGAACGTCTCCGCGCGGGTCCCCGGCCACGACCTGATGGTGATCAAGCCGAGCGGGGTGAGCTACGACGACCTCACCGCGGACACGATGGTGCTGTGCGACCTCGACGGCGTACTCGTCGAGGGGGACTTCGCCCCCTCCAGCGACACCGCCGCGCACGCCTACGTCTACCGGGCCATGCCGGACGTCGGCGGGGTCGTGCACACGCACAGCTCGTACGCGACCGCCTGGGCCGCGTGCGGGGAGTCGATCCCCTGCCACCTCACCGCGCAGGCCGACGAGTTCGGCGGGGAGATCCCGATCGGCCCGTTCGCGTTGATCGGCGGCGACGACATCGGCAAGGGCATCGTCGCCACGCTCGCCGGGCACCGCTCACCCGCGGTGCTGATGCGCAACCACGGCGTGTTCACCATCGGGCGGGACGCCCGCGCAGCGGTCAAGGCGGCGGTCATGTGCGAGGACGTGGCCCGTACCGCACACCTCGCCCGCACGCTCGGGCAGCCGGTGCCGATGGCGCAGGCGGACATCGATGCTCTTTATGACCGTTACCAGAACGTCTACGGTCAACAACCAGTCGCACCGGCGGGTTCCTGACCGTCCACCGGTCATCCGGGATCCTGCCGGTCTGCACCACGACGCACCAGCACGCACCACCCGCGTACGCCGCTTCCGCACCTCGGCGGTTGGCGCGGTCACCCACCACACCCAGCCAAGGAGAACTGATGAGAAAGTTGCGAACGCAGCGCGTCATCGCGGTCCTCGCCAGCGTGCTGCTCGTCGGCGGCGTGGCGGCCTGCGGCAACAGCGACACCGGCGGCGGCGGGTCCAAGGACGACGGCAAGATCACGCTGGGCTTCTCGCAGGTCGGTGCGGAGAGCGGGTGGCGTACGGCGAACACCACCTCGATCAAGGAGTCCGCTGCCGCCGCGGGTATCGACCTGAAGTTCGACGACGCGCAGCAGAAGCAGGAAAACCAGATCAAGGCGATCCGCAACTACATCCAGCAGAAGGTGGACGTGATCGCCTTCTCGCCGGTGGTGGAGTCCGGATGGGACACGGTGCTCAAGGAGGCCAAGGACGCCGGCATCCCGGTCATCCTGACCGACCGCTCGGTGGATTCGGCCGACAAGAGCCTGTACAAGACGTTCCTCGGCTCGGACTTCGTCAAGGAGGGCCGCCTCGCCGGCGAGTGGCTGGTCGAGCAGAAGAAGGGCGCCACCGGCCCGGTCAACATCGTGGAGTTGCAGGGCAACACCGGCGCGGCCCCGGCCAACGACCGCAAGAAGGGCTTCGGCGAGGCGATCGCCGTCAACCCGAACCTGAAGATCATCGCCTCTCAGCCGGGTGACTTCACCCGGGCGGGCGGCAAGCAGGTCATGGAGCAGTTCCTCAAGGCCAACCCGAAGATCGACGTGCTGTTCGCGCACAACGACGACATGGGCCTGGGCGCGCTCGAGGCGATCACCGCCGCCGGCAAGGTGCCCGGCAAGGACATCACCATCATCACCGTCGACGCCGTCAAGGACGGCATGCAGGCGCTCGCCGACGGGAAGTTCAACTTCATCGCGGAGTGCAGCCCGCTGCTCGGCCCGCAGCTGATGGACCTGGCCAAGAAGGTCCACGCGGGCGAGGAGGTGCCTGCTCGGATCGAGACCGAGGAGACCACCTTCACCCAGGAGCAGGCCAAGGAGGCCCTGCCCAACCGCAAGTACTGATCGACGACGGGGTCGCCGCGTTCGCGCGGCGGCCCCGCCGCGTCGCTCCCATACCCGTAACGGACCGGGCCTGGCCCGCGACCACCCCCGTACCCTGCCCGCCCGAGCGACCCCCAGGGACGACCGGGCGGGCGCCGCGGGAGCGTAGCGGCCTCTCCGTGCCGACAACCCAGAAGAGGTCTGATGGGATGACGGATAGCCGTCCGGTCCTGACGATGACCGGGATCAGCAAGTCCTTCCCAGGGGTGCGCGCACTCCACGACGTCAACTTCCGGCTCTTCCCCGGCGAGGTGCACGCCCTGATGGGCGAGAACGGCGCCGGCAAGTCGACCCTCATCAAGGTGCTGACCGGCGTCTACGACACCGACGCGGGCGCGATCACCCTCGACGGTGACTCCGTGTCGTTCACCGGGCCGATGCAGGCGACCGCCGCCGGGGTGAGCACCGTCTTCCAGGAGGTCAACCTCTGCACCAACCTCTCGGTGGCGGAGAACATCTTCATCGGCCGTGAGCCTCGGCGCCTCGGCGCGGTCCACTGGGCTGAGGTCCGCCGTCGCGCCCGCGCCCTGCTGGCCCGCCTCGACCTCGACCTCGACGTCAGCGCGCCGCTCGGCTCGTACTCCCTGGCGATCCAGCAGATGGTCGCCATCGCCCGCGCCATCGACATCAAGGCGCGGGTCCTGATCCTGGACGAGCCGACGTCGAGCCTCGACGCCGGCGAGGTGGCGCAGCTGTTCCGCATCATGCGGCAACTGCGCGACGAGGGCATCGCCATCCTGTTCGTGACCCACTTCCTCGACCAGGTCTACGAGATCGCCGACCGGATCACCGTGCTGCGCAACGGCGGGCTCGTCGGCGAGTACCTCACCACCGAGCTGCCCCAGCTCTCCCTGGTGGAGAAGATGATCGGCAAGGAACTCGACGCCCTGGAGGGCATCGAGGAGCACTCCCGCCGGGACCTGGCCGCGCTGGAGGAGGGCACCCCCCTGGTGGCGGTGTCGAACTTCGGTCGGGCGGGCGCTGTCGAGCCGTTCAGCCTCACCATCCACGCCGGTGAGGTGGTGGGTCTGGCCGGCCTGCTGGGTTCGGGGCGTACCGAGGTGGCGCGGCTGCTGTTCGGCGCCGACCGGACCGACGGCGGTCAGGTCGCGATCGACGGCACGGCGAGCAGCCTGCGTACTCCCGCCCAGGCCATCGACCACGGCGTCGGCTTCTGTTCGGAGAACCGCCGCGCGGAGGGCATCGTCGCCGACCTGTCGGTCCGCGAGAACATGATCCTCGCCATGCAGGCGGCCCGTGGCTGGCTGAGGCCCATTCCGCGTCGCCGCCAGGACGAGCTGGTCGACAGGTACGTCAAGGCCCTCAACATCCGGCCGGCGGACCCGGAGGTGCCGGTCCGCAACCTGTCCGGCGGCAACCAGCAGAAGGTGCTGCTGGCCCGCTGGCTGATCACCGAGCCACGGCTGCTGATCCTCGACGAGCCGACCCGGGGCATCGACATCGGCGCGAAGACCGAGATCCAGAAACTCGTGACGCAGCTGTCCGACGGTGGCATGGCCGTGCTGTTCATCTCCGCCGAGCTGGAGGAGGTGCTGCGCCTCAGCCACAAGGTGGCGGTGATGCGGGACCGGCAGATGGTCGCGCAGCTCGCCAACGACGACAGCCTCGACGCCGACCGCATCATGCAGACCATCGCCAGCGGATCCCACCGGGAGGAGGCAGACCGATGAACGCCACAATGAGCCGCTACCGGACGATTACCGGTCACCGGCTGTTCTGGCCCGCCGCCGTGCTGTTCGTCATGCTCGCCGCGAACACCATCTACCGCCCCGGGTTCCTGTCCATCGAGCTCAAGGACGGGCACCTGTACGGCTCGCCGATCGACATCCTGCGGTTGAGCGCGCCGCTGATCCTCGTCGCGCTGGGAATGACCCTGGTCATCTCGACCGGCGGCATCGACCTGTCGGTGGGGTCGGTCTGTGCGATCAGCGGCGCGATCGCCTGCATGTACATCAGCAAGCAGTCCGACCAGAACAGCCTCGTCGTGGTGCTGACGGCCCTCGCGATGGCGTTGGGGGTCGCGCTCGTGCTCGGCGCCTGGAACGGGGTGCTGGTGGCCGTGATCGGGATCCAGCCGATCATCGCCACCCTGATCCTGATGGTGGCCGGCCGGGGTCTCGCCCAGCTGATCACCCAGGGCCAGATCATCACCATCAACTCGGAGCCGTTCCGGGCGATCGGGCTGGGCCACCTGCTCACCCTGCCGCTCGCCATCTTCATCGCCCTCGCCGCGGCACTTCTCGTCGCCGCGTTCACACGGCGTACCGCCCTCGGGATGATCGTCGAGTCGGTGGGCGGTAACGCCGAGGCGAGCCGGTTGGCGGGCATCCGCTCCGGCCGGGTCATCTTCCTCGCGTACGTGCTCAGCGCCGCCTGCGCCGCGATCGCCGGTTTCATGATGACTGCCAACGTCTCGAGTGCCGACGGCAACGCGGTGGGCCTCTGGGTGGAGCTGGACGCCATCCTCGCCGTCGTCATCGGCGGTACGTCCCTCGCCGGTGGCCGGTTCTTCCTCAGCGGCACGATCATCGGCGCGCTGATCATCCAGACGCTGACCACCACCGTGTACGCCATGGACATCTCACCGCAGACCTCGCTGCTGTTCAAAGCGGTGGTCGTCATCGCCGTCTGCCTCATCCAGGCGCCGGCCTTCCGGGCCCGGTTCAGTCGCCGCAGGCGTACCGCACCGCCGCCCGCCGCCATCGCCGACAAGCCGAAGGAGCAGGTGCCGGCATGACCACTGGATTGCTCACCCCCGGCCGTACCCGGTTCCGGGTGCCGAGGAGGCAGATACCGGTCCTGGCGACGCTCGCCCTGCTGCTGGTGATGTACGGCATCGGCGTCTCGCAGTACACGGCGTTCTCCAACGTGCAGGTCATCTTCAACGTCTTCATCGACAACGGTTTCCTGCTCGTGGTCGCGATCGGGATGACCTTCGTGATCCTCACCGGCGGCATCGACCTGTCGGTCGGGTCCGTCGTCGCGATGACGGCGATGGTGTCGGCCTGGCTGCTCCAGGAGGGCCTACCGGCGGCCCTGGTGCTCGTCATCGCCCTGCTCATCGGGCCGACGCTCGGCCTGCTGATGGGCTGCGCCATCCACTTCTTCGACATCCAGCCGTTCATCGTCACGCTCGCCGGGATGTTCTTCGCCCGGGGGATGTGCACGTTCATCTCGGGCTCGTCGATCCCGATCACTGACGGGTTCTGGACCAGGATGTCGCAGGAACGGATCGGCGATCCCCGGGGCAACTTCGTCTCGATCAGCGTGTTGATCGCCTTCGTCGTGGTCGCCGTCGCCGCGTACGTGCTGGCCTACACCCGGCTGGGGCGCAACGTGTACGCCATCGGCGGCAACCCCCAGTCGGCCCTTCTGATGGGTCTGCCGGTGGGACGGACCAGGATCGCCGTCTACACGATCAGTGGTCTGTGCTCGGCCATCGGCGGGATCCTGCTGTCCTTCTACACCCTCTCCGGCGCGCCGCTGATCGCCGTCGGGATGGAGCTGGACGTCATCGCCGCCGTCGTCATCGGTGGCACGGTGCTCACCGGCGGCGCGGGTTACGTCTTCGGCACGGTGCTCGGCGTCCTGGTCCTGGGCGTGATCCAGACCCTCATCACCTTCGACGGGAGTCTCAACTCCTGGTGGACCAAGATCGTGATCGGCGGTCTGCTCTTCGCGTTCATCCTCCTTCAGCGCCTCATCGGAATCCGTTACAAGTGACCGCCCCTCTCGCGGAAGGCAACTCCATGGCACCACACACCGCACCCGAGATCTGGTTCCTCACCGGCAGCCAGGGCATGTACGGCGAGGAGACGCTCCGGCAGGTCGCCGAGCAGTCCCGTCAGATCGCGGCCGCGCTCGACGACTCGCCGCAGATTCCGGCCCGGGTGGTCTGGAAGCCCGTCCTGACCAACAGCGGTGAGATCCTGCAGGTCTGTCGGGACGCCGCCGCCCAGGGCGCCATCGGGGTCATCGCCTGGATGCACACGTTCTCGCCGGCGAAGATGTGGATCGCCGGTCTCGACGCGTTGCAGACGCCGTTGCTGCACCTGCACACGCAGGCAAACGTCCTGTTGCCGTGGAACGACATCGACATGGACTTCATGAACCTGAACCAGGCCGCCCACGGCGACCGGGAGTTCGGGTACATCCAGACCCGTCTCGGTGTGGCCCGCAAGACGGTGGCCGGGCACGTCAGCGACCCGCGGGTGAGCGCCCGGGTCGGGGCGTGGGCCCGCGCGGCGCTCGGTTGGTCGGCGATGCGGTCGCTGCGCCTGGCCCGTTTCGGCGACAACATGCGCGACGTGGCGGTGACCGAGGGCGACAAGGTCGAGGCGGAGCTGCGGTTCGGGGTGTCGGTCAACACCTACGGCGTCAACGACCTGGTCGAGGTGGTCGGTCAGGTCACCGACGCGCAGGTGGACGAGCTGGTCAAGGAGTACGAGGACACCTACCGGGTGGTGCCGAGTCTGGTCGCGGGCGGCGAGCAGCACGACTCCCTGCGGTACGCGGCCCGGCTGGAGCTGGGCATGCGTGCCTTCCTGGACGAGGGCGGGTTCCGCGCCTTCACCACCAACTTCGAGGACCTCGGCGGCCTGCGTCAGCTGCCCGGCATCGCCGTACAGCGGCTGATGGCCGACGGGTACGGCTTCGGTGGCGAGGGCGACTGGAAGACCTCCGTGCTGGTGCACACCCTCAAGGCGATGTCGGTGGGCGTGGACGGCGGTACGTCGTTCATGGAGGACTACACCTACGACCTGACCCCCGGCGAGGAACTGGTGTTGGGCGCCCACATGCTGGAGGTCTGCCCGACCATCGCGTCGGACGTGCCGAACGTGGAGATCCACCCGTTGAGCATCGGTGGGCGGGAGGATCCGGTCCGGCTCGTCTTCGACGCCGCGCCCGGCCCGGCGGTGGTGCTCGGTCTGGCCGACATGGGGGAGCGCTTCCGGCTGGTGGCCAACGAGATCGACGTGGTCGCGCCGCCGCAGCCGTTGCGCCGGCTGCCGGTGGCCCGCGCGGTCTGGCGGCCGCGCCCCGACCTGCCCGGCTCGGCGGAGGCGTGGATCACCGCCGGCGCGCCGCACCACACGGTGCTGTCCCAGGCGGTGGGTGTGGAGGAGCTGCACGACCTGGCCGAGATGAGCCGCACCGAGCTGGTGGTCATCGACGCCGACACCCGGCCCCGTCGCTTCGCCGACGAGATCCGGTGGAACCAGGCCTACTACCGGTTGGCTCGCGGCTTCTGACCGACGCCTCCGGAGCGCCTCTTGACGGGTGGCCCGTCCCTGCCTGAGGGCTGGGGCGGGCCACCGTTCGCGCGTCCGCAGCACGACCGGGGGTCGACTGTGTTACGCCTTGACTAAGACCATGTTATCGCTCACAGTCTATAGCCAAGATGGTCGATGTCTTCGGTTGGTCCGGCCCGGCATGCGTCCTCGCCCCTCGGTTCCGGCAGTTCCGCGCCGCAACCGTCAGGCGATCGGTGTTAGCGATCACATGATCGGGTCCTGGTCAGCTCGGTGCCCCGCCCGGCGCCGCGGACGCCGACCCAGACCGCTCGGTTCGCGTCAGCAGAGGAGGATCATGCTTTCCATCGGTCGGGTTCCCCGCGGTGCGCCACGCCGGCGCGGGTGGATGTCGCGGCTCGTGGCCGCAGCGGCGGCGGTGCTGGTGGGCGGCGCGGTCGCGGCCGTCGCACCCACGGCCGCGTCGGCGGCGACTGTGGACACCAACGCGTGGTACGTGTTGGTCAACCGCAACAGCGGCAAAGCTCTGGACGTGTACAACCAGGCGACAAACGACGGCGCGCGGATCACCCAGTGGTCGCGTAACGACGGCGCCTGGCAGCAGTGGCAGTTCGTCGACTCCGGCGGTGGCTACTACCGGCTCAAGTCGCGGCACTCGGGCAAGGTGCTCGACGTCTACAACTTCTCCACAGCGAACGGCGCCTCGATCGTGCAGTGGGCGGACGGCAACGGGACCAACCAGCAGTTCCGGCTGGCCGACTCGGACAGCGGCTACATCCGGTTGATCAACCGCAACAGCAACAAGGCGATGGAGGTGCAGGGCGCCTCGACCGCCGACGGCGGCAACATCGTGCAGTACGACGACTGGGGCGGCAGCAACCAGCAGTGGCAGCTCGTCCCCGTAGGCGGCAGCAACCCGCCGCCGTCGAGCGGCACCTACACCAACCCGGTCATCTGGCAGGACTTCGCCGACGTCGACATCATCCGGGTGGACAACGCCTACTACATGTCGGCGTCCACCATGCACTACTCCCCGGGCGCGCCGGTGCTGCGCTCGTACGACCTGGTGAACTGGGAGTTCGCCGGGCACTCCGTACCCCGCCTCGAGTTCGGGTCGAAGTACGACATGAGCGGTGGCAACGCGTACGTCGACGGGATCTGGGCGTCGACGTTGAACTACCGGCCGAGCAACAAGACGTACTACTGGGCCGGGTGCATCGACTTCGCGCAGACCCACATCTACACCGCGTCCGCCGTCGACGGCACGTGGAGCAAGCACACCACCATCCCCAACTGCTACTACGACGCCGGGATGCTGATCGACGACAACGACACCATGTACGTGGCGTACGGCAACGGCACCATCAGCGTGGCGCAGCTGTCCGCCGACGGGAAGTCGCAGGTCCGCGCCCAGCAGGTGTACCAGACGCCGTCGAGCATCGGGACGCTGGAGGGCGCGCGCTTCTACAAGCGCAACGGCGCCTACTACATCTGGCTCACCCGCCCGGCCAACGGTCAGTACGTGCTGAAGTCGACGAACGGTCCCTTCGGCCCGTACGAGCAGCGTCAGGTGCTGCTCAACCTGCCCGGCCCGATCTCCGGTGGCGGCGTGCCGCACCAGGGCGGGCTGGTGCAGACCCAGAACGGCGACTGGTACTACATGTCCTTCGTCGACGCGTACCCCGGTGGTCGGATGCCGGCCATGGCCCCGATCACCTGGACCGGCGACGGTTGGCCAGTGCTCCAGACGGTCAACGGCGCGTGGGGCACCTCGTACCCGAAGCCGAACCTGCCGGCGCCGCCGCGCGCGGTGAAGCCACTCACCGGCAGCGACACGTTCGCCGGCACCACCCTCGGCCCGCAGTGGGAGTGGAACCACAACCCCGACAACAGCAAGTGGTCGGTGAACAACGGGCTCAACCTGCAGACGGCTACCGTCACCGGCGACCTCTACAAGGCGCGCAACACGTTGACGCACCGCATCCAGGGTCCGACCTCCACCGCCACCATCGAGTTGGACTACTCCACGATGCGCGACGGCGACCGCACCGGCCTGGCGGTGCTGCGCAACTCGTCGGCCTGGATCGGGGTACGGCGGGACAACGGCTCCACGCGTCTGGTCATGCAGAACGGCCTGACGATGGACGACAGCTGGAACACCACCAGCACCGGCAGCGAGGTGGCGAGCACAGCCGTCTCCGGTGGCCGGATCTGGTTGCGCGCCAACGCCGACATCAGACCCGGCTCCGGCCGGCAGGCCCGTTTCTCGTACAGCACCGACGGGGTCAACTTCACCTCGTTCGGCAACGCCCTGACCCTGGCGAACAACTGGCAGTTCTTCATGGGCTACCGGTTCGCCATCTTCAACCACGCCACACAGGCGCTCGGTGGTGCCGTCACGGTGCGCCGATTCGACCTGACGACTCCGTGACACCAGTCACACACTGATCGGTCGACAGGTCACGAGGACGGCCCTGCGCCCCGTGCGCCGGGTGCGGTCCACGGCACCGCGTCACACAGTCGCCGGCCTGCTCCCCGCCCTTTCCAGGGGCGTGGAGCGGGCCGGCGCTTCCGTTGCCGGTCGGGGCGCGGGGCCGGGATGCCGTGTGCGACGACGGGAAGCCCGGCGCACGGCCAGCTCGGACCTTCCGTCCGCGCCGCATGGCCGAACCGTGTCGGAGGCCTTCGCTGGCGTAGACTGTCGGCGATCCAGCGCTGGTCACCTGGGATTCAGCACCGGCGTGGTGGCTGAGCGAGGGGATCGGGCCGGGCCGCTCCAGTCGACGTCGACGGGCTGCGGGCCGGAGACGTAGCGGGGGGAGTTAAATGGCCGTCCACGGTCCCGCGATGACGGACGTCGCTCGTCTCGCCGGTGTCTCCCATCAGACGGTGTCGCGGGTGCTCAACGGGCACCCCAACGTCCGCGAGCAGACCCGGCTGCGGGTGCGCGCGGCGATCGCCGAACTCGGCTACCGCCCGAACGGCGCGGCACGGGCGCTGGTGACCGGCCGGTCGCAGGTCATCGGTGTGGTCGCCCAGAACACGACGCTCTACGGTCCGGCCTCACTGCTTGCCGCGTTGGAGCAGACCGCGGCGGCGGAGGGTTTCGCGGTCAGCGTGGGCAGCGTCCGCAACCTGGACCACCGGTCCATCTCCGCGGCCGTCGAGCGGCACCTGTCGCACCGCGTCGCCGGCATCGTGGTCATCGCGCCCGTCGAATCGGCCGGTGAGGCGCTGGAACGCCTGCCCCAGGACGTCCCGTTGGTCACTGTCGACGGCGATCCGAGCCGGCCGGTGCCGCTTGTGACAGTCGACCAGGTGGCGGGTGCCCGGGCGGCGACGCAGCACCTGCTCGACGCGGGGCACCGCACCGTCTGGCACGTCTCCGGGCCGTCGGACTGGTTCGACAGCGTCGGCCGGGTCGACGGCTGGCGTGAGGCGTTGGTGGCCGCCGGGATCGACCCGCCGCCGCTGATGCACGGCGACTGGTCGGCCGCGTCGGGTTACCGCTGTGGGCAGATGCTCGCGCGGATGCCGGAGGTGACCGCGGTCTTCACCGCCAACGACCATCTCGCGTTGGGCGTGCTGCGGGCTCTGCACGAGTTCGGTAGGCGCGTGCCGGACGACATCAGTGTCGTCGGCTTCGACGACGTGCCGGAGGCCGCGTACTTCATTCCGCCGTTGACCACCGTCCGACCGGACTTCGACGCGGTGGCGCGGGCGAGCCTGCAGCTGCTGCTGAGGCAGATCGAGTCGGGCACCGGCGGGGCGTTGCGGCAGACCATCGCCCCGGCCCTGGTCGCCCGCGCCAGCGTCGCCCCACCGCCCGCCTGACCGCGCCCGGGCGGTGTGCCCGTATTCGGGTCGGCCATCGTGCCGCTATGGCGTCCGTCGATGAGGGGTCAACCCACTCGATCGACGTATGACGATTCGATGTGGCGCAGGTATTGAACGACCTGAAATCCCGCCGTAACATGATGCCCGTCTCTGTTAGCGTTAACAACATTGGTGTCCGGCTATCAGTCCACGGGTCAGCGATCCCGGTCGCGGGGCGGGCGCCACCGACAAGGAGGCTCGATGAACCGCATCACCCGAGGTCGTCGGTGGGGAAGCGTACTGGCGGCGGGACTACTGCTGGCCGGCGCCCTCGTCGGCCTGCGCGCCCCGGCGGCGCAGGCGTTGGACAACGGGGTGGCCCGCACACCTCCGATGGGTTGGAACTCCTGGAACTCGTTCGGCTGCAACATCAACGAGGGGCTGATCCGCCAGTCCGCCGACGCGATAGTCAACAGCGGAATGCGGGATCTGGGCTACGAGTACGTAGTCGTCGACGATTGCTGGTTCAACCCGAACCGGGACTCCTCCGGCAACATCCAGGGGGATCCGACGCGGTTCCCCAGCGGGATGAAGGCGCTCGGCGACTACCTGCACGCCCGGGGCCTGAAGTTCGGTCTGTACCAGGTGCCTGTCGACAAGACCTGCGCGCAGTACTTCAACTCCTACCCGGGCGCCACCGGCAGCCGGGGCCACGAGGTGCAGGACGCCCGCCAGTTCGCCGCCTGGGGTGTCGACTTCCTCAAGTACGACTGGTGCTCGCCGGAGGGCAGCATCAACGACCAGGTGGCCACCTTCGCCAAGATGCGGGACGCGCTGGCGGCCACCGGGCGACCGATCGTGTACAGCATCAACCCGAACAGCATCCACGCCAAGACCGGCCCGCAGCGCAACTGGGGCGACGTGGCGAACATGTGGCGGACCACCGAGGACATCACCAACGCGTGGGACACCGGCCAGACCAACGGCTACCCGATGGGCATCCAGAACATCATCAACGTGACGGTTCCGCTGGCCTCGTACGCGCGCCCGGGTGGGTTCAACGACCCGGACATGATGGAGGTCGGTCGCGGCGGCATGAACGACACGGAGATGCGCAGCCACTTCGCGATGTGGGCGATCATGGCGTCTCCGCTGATCGCGGGCAACGACGTGCGGAACATGAACGCCGCGACGCAGACAATCCTCAAGAACGCCAACCTGATCGCGATCAACCAGGACTCCCTCGGGTTGCAGGGGACGCCTGTGTCGTTCGACGGTACGCGTCGGGTGCTGGCCAAGCGGCTCGCCAACGGTGACGTCGCCGTCGCCCTGCTCAACCAGGGCTCCTCGACGACGACGATCTCGACCACGGCCGCGGCGGTCGGCAAGTCCGGTACGTCGTTCACGCTTGTCGACGCGTGGACCGGCGGCACCAGCTCCAGCAGCGGGACCATCAGCGCCAGCGTCCCCGCGCACGGCACTGTGGTGTACCGGGTCAGCGGTGGCGGCACCACGACCCCGCCCCCCACCACGTCCAGCGCCCTCGCCAGCGTCTCCTCCGGTCGCTGCCTGGACGTCCCGAACAGCAACACGACAAACGGCACCCAGCCGGTCATCTGGGACTGCAACGGCGCCGCCAACCAGAGCTGGACGGTCAACGGGCAGGCCCTGCAGTCCCTCGGCAAGTGTCTGGACGCTCCGCTCAACGCCACGGCCGGCGCCAAGGTGCAGATCTGGGACTGCAACGGTGGGGCCAACCAGCGGTGGAGCATCAACACCAACGGCACGATCAGCGCCGCGCAGTCCGGGCTCTGCCTGGACGTCAACAACAACGGCACGGCCAACGGCACCACGGTGATCCTCTGGACCTGCACCGCGGCGGCGAACCAACGGTGGACGCGGCGGTAGCCGGTCGGGTCCGCCGGCCGACCGGGCCCCGGCGGTCCACCTGATCCTCCGGCGGTGCGGGGTGCCCGCGGACGACGACGTCGTCCGCGGGCACCGCTCTGTGCGGGCCCCGCGTGCGCCTCGCCGACCTGCGCTTCGCGTCGGTCGGCGCCGAAGTCGCTCTTGCGCGGACGCCTCCGTTACGAGACCGTGACACCGGTATTTCGGATCAAGTGTTGACGCACCCTATGTGAGCGCTAACACTACCCGAAAGGTGACAGTTGGCCCCGGCACTCGGCGGGGGAGTCCAGAGAGGAGAGGCCCGTGGGCAGGAGATTCCTGGTTGCTCTCGGCAGCGCGGCGCTGGCGCTAAGCCTGGCGGCATGCAGTGGCGAGGGCGCCGGCAGTGGTGGCGACAAGAGCGGGGACAAGCCCGCCGACCTGACCATCGGCGTCTCGATGCCGACCCAGACCTCCGAGCGGTGGATCGCCGACGGCAACGCCGTGAAGCAGAAGCTGGAGGCCAAGGGCTACAAGGTCGAGCTCCAGTACGCCGGAGACGACATCCCCACCCAGTCCCAGCAGGTCGACCAGATGATCACCCAGGGCGCCGACGTCCTGGTCATCGCCGCGATCGACGGCACGGCTCTCAACAGCCAGCTGCAGGCCGCCGCCGACGCGAAGATCCCGGTCATCTCGTACGACCGGCTGATCCGCGGCAGCAAGAACGTCGACTTCTACGTCAGCTTCGACAACTACAAGGTCGGCGTCGCCCAGGCCACCTCCCTGCTCGTCGGTCTCGGCCTGCAGAACAAGGACGGCTCGAAGGGCACGGCCAAGGGTCCGTTCAACGTCGAGCTGTTCGCCGGTTCGCTCGACGACAACAACACGCAGTACTTCTTCGGCGGCGCGATGGACACGCTGAAGCCGTTCATCGATGCTGGCACGCTGAAGGTCAAGTCGGGCCAGACCAAGATCGAGCAGGTCGCCATCCTGCGGTGGCAGCAGGAGACCGCGCAGAAGCGCATGGAGGACCTGCTCACCTCCAGCTACAACGACGGCGCCAAGGTCGACGGCGTGCTGTCGCCCTACGACGGCATCTCCCGGGGCATCATCACCGCCCTGCAGAACGCCGGCTACGGCAGCGCCAGCAAGAAGATCCCGGTGGTCACCGGCCAGGACGCGGAGATCGCCTCGATCAAGCTGATCAACGACGGCGTGCAGAACTCCACGGTCTTCAAGGACACCCGTCTGCTCGCCGAGCAGGCCGTGAACGCGGCCGAGGCGTTCCTGCAGAAGAAGCAGCCGCAGGCCAACGACACGAAGACGTACGACAACGGCGTCAAGGTCGTCCCGGCGTACCTGCTGCCGATCGCGACCGTCTACAAGGACGACATCAAGGCTACGCTGATCGACTCCGGCTACTGGACGGCGGACGAGGTCGCCGCCGGTCAGGCCAAGAAGTAAGCCCGTCGTGGGGGCCCCCGGGGGGCGGGGGGGCCGCCGGCCGGGGGGGCGGCGGGCCCCCCGGCCCGGGGGGCGGGGCCAAGGGCGGCCCCACCGACGGC
>NZ_JBFBEO010000008.1:171295-172587 GCF_040683695.1 Micromonospora sp. NPDC093244 | reverse complement strand
GCCCGGTTACATTCCGAACCCGGAAGCTAAGCCCTCCAGCGCCGATGGTACTGCACTCGTGAGGGTGTGGGAGAGTAGGACGCCGCCGGACAATCTTCCAGTCGAGGGCCGCCCCATCCGGGTCGGCCCTCGACTGCGTAGCGCCATTGGTGGCGCAATCAGGAAGGATGTACCTGTGAGTTCAGGACCGCAGGGCGGAGATCGTCCCCGTCGCTACGAAGACCGTACCGACGGCTCGGCTGGACGCGACCGCGGCCCGCGCCGCGACGACCGGCCCCCGTACCGGGGCGACCGCGACAACGCTGGCGGCACCCGCGGCGGATACGCCGGCGGCCGCGATGGCGGTTCCCGTGGTGGCGACCGGGACGGTTCGCGGTCCGGTGCTCCGCGTGAGGGTGGCTTCCGGGGCGGTGACCGCCGCGAAGGTGGCTTCCGTGGTGGCGACCGCGAGGGCGGTTTCCGCGGCGGTGACCGCCGTGAGGGTGGCTTCCGGGACGGTGCGCGCTCGGGTGCGCCCCGTGACGGTGGCTTCCGTGGTGGCGACCGGGACAACTCCCGGTCCGGTGCCCCGCGCGAGGGTGGCTTCCGGGGCGGCGACCGTCGTGAGGGTGGTTTCCGCGACGGCGCCCGCCCCAGTGGCCCGCGTGAGGGTGGCTTCCGTGGTGGTGACCGTGAGGGCGGTTTCCGCGGTGGCGACCGCCGCGAAGGTGGTTACCAGGGCGGGGACCGTGGTCGTTCCGGTCCGCCGCGTGAGGGTGGCTTCCGTGGTGGTGACCGCGAGGGTGGCTTCCGTGGCGGCGAGCGCCGTGAGGGTGGTTACCAGGGCGGCGACCGTGACCGTTCCGGCCCGCCGCGTGAGGGCGGCTTCCGTGGTGGCGACCGTCGCGAGGGCGGTTTCCGTGGCGGCGATCGTCGTGAGGGTGGTTACCAGGGCGGCGACCGTGGTCGTTCCGGTCCGCCCCGTGAGGGTGGCTTCCGTGGCGGCGACCGTGAGGGCGGTTTCCGTGGCGGCGACCGCCGTGAAGGTGGCTTCCGTGGTGGTGACCGCGAGGGCGGCTTCCGTGGCGGCGACCGTCGTGAGGGTGGTTACCAGGGCGGGGACCGTGGTCGTTCCGGCCCGCCGCGTGAGGGCGGTTTTCGGGGCGGTGACCGTGAGGGCGGTTTCCGTGGCGGCGACCGCCGTGAAGGTGGCTTCCGTGGTGGCGACCGTGAGGGCGGGTTCCGTGGCGGCGACCGTCGCGAGGGCGGTTACCAGGGCGGGGACCGTGGTCGTTCCGGCCCGCCGCGTGAGG
>NZ_JBFBEO010000008.1:0-171197 GCF_040683695.1 Micromonospora sp. NPDC093244 | reverse complement strand
GGGCGGTTTTCGGGGCGGTGACCGCGAAGGTGGTTTCCGTGGTGGCGACCGTGGCGGTTCTCGCCCGGGCGCTCCGCGTGAAGGTGGCTTCCGTGGTGGTGACCGCGAGGGCGGGTTCCGTGGTGGCGATCGTCGCGAGGGCGGTTACCAGGGCGGCGACCGTGACCGTTCCGCCCCGCCCCGCGAGGGCGGTTTTCGGGGCGGTGACCGCGAAGGTGGTTTCCGTGGTGGCGACCGTGGCGGTTCTCGCCCGGGCGCTCCGCGTGAAGGTGGCTTCCGTGGCGGTGACCGCGAAGGCGGCTTCCGGGGCGGCGACCGCGAAGGTGGCTTCCGGGGCGGCGACCGCGAAGGTGGCTTCCGTGGCGGCGACCGTCGTGAGGGTGGCTTCCGTGGCGGCGATCGTCGCGAGGGCGGTTACCAGGGCGGCGACCGTGGCCGTTCCGGCCCGCCGCGCGAGGGTGGCTTCCGTGGTGGTGACCGTCGTGAGGGCGGCGCTGCACGCGAGGGCGGCTTCCGCGGTGGCGACCGCCAGGGCGGCTTCCGTGGTGGCGACCGGGACGGTTCCCGTCCCAGCGGCCCGCGTGAGGGCGGTTACCGGGGCGGCGACCGTGAGGGTGGCTTCCGGGGCGGCGACCGTCGTGAGGGCGGTTTCCGGGCCGACGAAAGGCCGCGTCGCGAGGAGGAGACCCGCCGCGACGACCGTGCGGGCTCCGAGTCGTACGAGGGTGGACGTACGTCCGCCCCGGCATTGCCTGACGACATCGTCGCGACGGACCTCGACAAGGACGTCCGCGCCGAGCTGCTGTCGCTGAACAAGCCTGTCGCCGAGACGGTGGCCCGGCACCTGGTCGCCACCGGTCAGTTGATCGACGAGGACCCGGCGGAGGCGCTGGCGCACGCGCTGGCCGCCCGTCGACTCGCCTCGCGTATCTCCGCTGTCCGGGAGGCCGTGGGTCTGGCCGCGTACCACGCGGGGGAGTGGCAGACGGCGATCGCCGAGCTGCGCACGTACCACCGGATGAGTGGTCTGCAGAGTCACATCGCCGTGCTGGCGGACTGTGAGCGGGCCCTGGGTCGGCCGGAGCGGGCCATCGACCTGTTCCGTGGGGCCGATCAGGACAAGCTGGACCAGGCCGTCGCGATCGAGCTGCTGATCGTCGCCGCCGGCGCCCGGGGTGACCTCGGGCAGAAGGACGCCGCCGTGGCGATGCTCCAGGTGCCGGACCTCACCAGCGAGGCCACGGTGCCGTGGACCGCGCGGCTGCGGTACGCGTACGCCGACGCCCTGCTCGCGGTGGGTCGGCGCGAGGAGGCCCGCGAGTGGTTCTCCCGCGCCGCCGACGCGGACACCGAGGGGGAGACCGACGCGGCCGAGCGGCTGCTCGAACTCGACGGCGTGGTCATCGAGGGCGACGACGAGGACGAAGCCGAGGAGATCGCCGCCGGTCCGGGCGCTCCCGGCGCGGTCCCGACCCAGCCGGACACCGACCTGGCGGCCGGTGACGACGACACGGCGGACCGGGACGCGGACGACGACGAAGACTTCGACGACGACGACGACGACGAAGACGACGAGGACGAGGACGAGGACTTCGACGACGACGAGCAGGGCGACGCTGTCGGTCGCTCGGCGGACGACGAGGGCTTCGACGACGAGGACGAGGACCGGCATCCCGACCAGAGCGGGAACGCCGAGTCGGCGGACCGGACCGCGCCGGTCGCGGACGCGGTGAACGCCGACGAGACCGCTCCCGCCCGGGGCGACGAGTCGGGGCAGACGCAGCGGTGAGTGCGGACGCCGGGAAGCGGCTGGTCGACGGGTACACCCTTGTCGTTTTCGACCTGGACGGGGTGATCTACCTGATCGACCGGCCGATTCCCGGCGCGGTCGACGCGGTGGCCCGGCTGCACGCCGAGGGGCGGGCGGTGGCGTACGCCACGAACAACGCCTCCCGACGGTCCAGCGAGGTCGCGGACCTGCTGACCGGGATGGGGGTGCCGGCCCAGCCGGAGGAGGTGCTCACCTCCGCCGCGGCCTCGGCTGAGCTGCTGCGGGACCGGCTGCCCGCCGGTGCGCCGGTGCTCGTGGTCGGCGCGGAGGCGCTGCGCGCCGAGCTGCGCGCGGTGGGCCTGACGCCCGTGTCCCGCGCCGACGAGGAGCCGGCCGCGGTGGTGCAGGGGTACGGCCCGCAGGTGGGCTGGGCCGAGCTGGCGGAAGCGTCGGTGGCCGTCCGGTCGGGCGCGATCTGGATCGCCACCAACACCGACCGGACGCTGCCCAGCAATCGTGGACCGTTGCCCGGCAACGGCTCGCTCGTCGCCGTGTTGCGGACCGCGTTGGAGCGGGATCCGGACGTGGTGGTGGGCAAGCCGGAGCCGGCCCTCTTCGAGACCGCCGCCCGGCGCAGCGACGGTGGCCGGGCGCTCGTCGTGGGCGACCGTCTGGACACCGACATCGAGGGCGCGCGCCGGGCCGGGCTGGACAGTCTGCTCGTGCTCACCGGCGTCCACGGCGTTCCCGACCTGCTGGCCGCCAGCCCAGAGCGGCGGCCCACGTACGTGGCGTGGGACCTGGCGGGACTCTTCGACCCGCAGGGCGCCGTGGCGGTCCCGGGGGACGCCGCAGAGTGGTCCGTGACGGTCCAGGACGGCCTGGTGGAGCTGGCCGGCTCAGGTCGGCCGCTGGACGCGCTGGCCGCGCTCTGCGCGGCGGCCTGGTCGGCGCCGGAAGTGCCGAAGATCCGTGCGGTGGGCGCCGACGCGGCCCACGCACTGGAGAGCTTCGGACTGCCCAGCGGCGGGTGAGACGGGCCCCGGGGGGTCGTCAGAGCAGTTTGCGCAGCTTCAGCAGGTCGAACGGGTTCGCCTTGATCGACACCCTGCGGGAGGTCACCGCGCTTGTGACGTCCAGATCGCCGCGCACCAGGGCCAGCAGGTCGTCGCTTGACGTGCTCAGCGCGATCTTGGCCTTGGGGTCGTCGCCGTCGGTCAGCTCGACAAGCCGGCCGCCGGTGATCCGCCCGTGGAACGCCGTGCCCAGGTCGGTGATCCGGCAGGCGAGCGTCCGGTCCAGGTCGATCTTGTCGCGTACCGTCTCGGCGTTGCGATCCAACCGGGCGGCCAGCTCCTGCAACGCCTGCCGGCACTCGTCCACGCTGGCCACATCTCCCCCTCGCTGATCGCCACGCCGTCCCCGGCACCGTACCGCACAGGACAGTGCGGGGTGCCCGGTAGCGTGACACCTGCACACCCCGCCCCAGGGAAGGACTCAGGCATGCAGGACGCGTGGCGCGCCTACCTCGAACTGGCCATGGGCCTCACGGAGGCGCCCCGGAAGAAGGCCCAGGACGTGGCGCGTCGCCTCGTCGGATCCGGCGGGGCGACCGCCGCACAGCTCCAGGCCCTCGGCGAGGAGCTGGTCAGCACCGGCGCCGCCAACCGGGAGGCGTTGACCAAGCTGGTCCGGTTCGAGGTCGACCGGGCGCTCGGCGCGGTCGGCCTGGCCACCGCCGACGAGGTGGCCGAGCTGACACGACGGGTGCGCGACCTGGAACGGCAGCTCCGCGAGGCGCGGGCCGTCGAGCCTGCCGCCACGCCACCGGCCGCCACGCCGCAGCCCGACCCGACCCGCGCCGCGCAGCCCGACGCCGCCCTGGTGCCGTCGGACGGCCCGGCCGGCGCCCCGGTCTCCGCCCCGGTGGCGAAGAAGGCGGTGGCGAAGAAGGCAGTGGCCAAGAAGGCCATCGCGCGCAAGCCGCCGGCAACGATCAGCCGTACCAGCGACGAGGCCCCGACCCCGGCGGCGATGCCGGCGAAGAAGGCCGTGCGCAAGCGCCGCCCGGACGGTGAGTCGTGACGCCCGCGTCCCGGTGGGGCGTCAGGTGAACGGCGACGTCCGCCCGGGGCCGCCCGGCGCGCGCCCCGGTCCGCCCCCTGGCGTCCGCCCCGGCCCGCCGGCCGGCGGGTTCGGCGCGCGTCCCGGTCCGCCGCCGAGCGTCCGACCCGACCTCGACGCGGCCGGTGACGACAGCGACGCCGCGCGGCACCCGGCGGTCGACGCCGCCGTGCGGGCGATGGCGAACGCGGCGACGCTCGCCCCGGCCGACCAGATCGCCCAGTACGAGGCGGCCTACGAGACGCTGCGGGAAACTCTCGCCACCATCGACCAGACCTGAGCGAGACCGGAGAACCACCCATGGCACGTCGCAACCGGTTGGACGCCGAACTGGTCCGCCGCAATCTGGCCCGCTCCCGTGAGCAGGCCGCCGCGCTTGTGGAGGCCGGCCGGGTCCAGCTGCGCGGGGTGCCCGCGCGTAAGGCCGCCGCGATGGTCGATCCCGCCGACCCGCTCCTGGTCACCGGCGACGACCCCACCGAGGAGTACGTCTCGCGCGGCGGGCACAAGCTGGCCGGGGCCCTGGCGGCGTTCGGCCCCGGCGGGCTGCGCGTCGCGGGCCGGCGCTGCCTGGACGCCGGTGCCTCGACCGGAGGCTTCACCGACGTGCTGCTGCGCGCCGACGCCGCCGAGGTGGTGGCCGTGGACGTCGGCTACGGGCAGCTCGCCTGGTCGTTGCGCACCGACGACCGGGTCCGCGTCCTGGAGCGCACCAATGTCCGTACCCTCGAACCGGAGACGATCGGCGGGCCGGTCGACCTCACGGTGGCCGACCTGTCCTTCATCTCACTGCGGCTGGTGCTGCCGGCGTTGGCCGGCTGCACCCGGGACGACGGTGACCTGGCGTTGATGGTGAAGCCGCAGTTCGAGGTCGGCAAGGAGCGGGTGGGCGCCGGCGGCGTGGTCCGCGACCCGGAACTGCGCGCCGAGGCCGTGCTCGACGTGGCGGCGGCGGCGGGGCAGCTCGGCCTCGGCCTGGCCGGCGTCGCGGCCAGCCCGCTGCCCGGGCCGAGCGGCAACGTGGAGTTCTTCGTATGGTTGCGCCGTGGCGCACCACCGGCCGACCCGACGCGGGTGCGGGCCGTGGTGGCGGCCGGGCCGGACGGCCCGACGACGGCCGGCGACGTGCCGGCCGCGGCGGCTAAGGAGGTCGCAGGGTGAACGCGTACAGCGAGCGGTGCGCACCGGCACGCGGCCGTGCCGGGGCGACGGTGGACGGGCGGCCGCTCCGATGAGCGGTCGTACGGCGCTGCTGGTGACCCACACCGGCCGTCGGCGCAGCACCGAGCACGCCCGGTCGGTCGCCGCCGACCTGATCGCTGCGGGTTTCGAGGTACGGGTGGTCGCCGACGAGGCCGACGACCTGGACCTGCCCGGCGTGGTGCCGGTCGCCGGCCCGGAGGCCGCCGAGGGCGCCGAGATCGTGTTCGCGCTCGGTGGCGACGGCACCTTCCTGCGCGCGGCGGAGCTGGCCCGGCCCGCGAAGGTCCCGCTGCTCGGCATCAACCTCGGCAAGGTGGGCTTCCTGGCCGAGGCGGAGATCGACGACCTGGACACGGCGGTCCGGGACGTCGTCAGCCGCAACTACACGGTGGACGAACGGCTGACCCTTGACGTCACCGCCGAGTTCGACGGCGGCCCCACCATCGAGTCGTGGGCGCTCAACGAGATAAGCGTCGAGAAGGGCGAGCGGGCGCAGATGCTCGAGCTGCTCGTCGACGTGGATGGCAGGCCACTGTCCCGCTACGGCTGCGACGGCGTCGTCTGCGCCACCCCCACCGGCTCCACCGCGTACGCGTTCTCCGGCGGCGGCCCGGTGGTCTGGCCGGAGGTGGAGGCGCTGCTGCTGGTGCCGATCAGCGCGCACGCGTTGTTCAGCCGCCCGCTGGTCACCGCTCCGACGTCCACATTCGTCATCACCGTGGATCCGTTCACCACCCTCGCCGTGCTCTCCTGCGACGGTCGACGGGTGTACGACCTGCCGCCCGGCGCCCGCGTCACCGTGCGTCGGGGCGCGCTGCCGGTGCGCATCGTGCGGCTGCGGGCACGCCCCTTCACCGACCGGCTGGTCGCCAAGTTCGGCCTTCCCGTGCACGGGTGGCGGGGCAGCCGCAGGTGACCGTCGGGCACACCGTGTGTGCACGGTTGTTGTCCACCTGACGACATGTCGCCGCTGCGGCGGCCGGCGACTAGTGACCTGGTGACGGGCTCCGTCGCAGACTCCGATCGGCCCTCGTCTACGGATGGGGGCCCACAGGAGTAGAGGAGCACATCGCATGCACTGGTCCCCACGCTGGCTCACCGCTGGCGCGGTCGGCGCGTTGGTGGTCGGGCTCGCCGCACCGGCGTCCGCCGACCCGCCCGCCCGGCCCGTCGGCCCCAATCCGGGCCCGAGCGCCCCCGGCGCCACGCCCGTTCGTGTCACCCTGATCACCGGAGACCAGGTCGAGCTCGCGCCGGCGGCGCCGGGTCGGGTCGCCGCCACCGTCCGCCCCGGCCCCGGGCGTGAGCGGGTCATCTTCCAGACCCTGGAGGTCGACGGCGGGCTGCGGGTGCTGCCCAGCGACGCGGTGCCCTACGTGTCCAGCGGGGTTCTCGACGCCAACCTGTTCGACGTGCAGGAGTTGGCCGCCGACGGCTACGGCGACGCCGCGCAGGGCGACCTGCCGCTGATCGTGCGCTACCAGGAGCCGGCCGCCGGTCGGGTCCGGCCGCTCACCGTCGCCGCCGACGCCCGCCCCCTGGCGAGCATCAACGGTGCCGCGTTGCGCGTCGGCAAGGGCGACCTCGGCGGCCTGTGGACCACCCTCGCCGCCACACCGGCCACCCGGGCCACGGCCGCCGCCCCCACGCTGGGCGGCGGCATCGCCCGCGTCTGGCTGGACGCCCGGGTACGCCCCGCGCTGGAGCACAGCGTGCCGCAGATCGGCGCACCGCAGGCCTGGGCGGCCGGCCGGGACGGCAACGGCGTGACGGTGGCGGTCCTCGACACAGGTGTCGACGCCACCCACCCCGACCTGGCCGGGCGGATCGCCGAGGCGCGGGACTTCTCCGACAGTGGCAGCGCCCGCGACGGCCACGGCCACGGCACCCACGTCGCGGCCACCATCGCCGGCAGCGGCGCCGCGTCGGCGGGGCTGCGCAAGGGTGTGGCGCCCGGCGCGCGCCTGCTGGTCGGCAAGGTGCTCGACGACGGCGGTTCCGGCAGCTCCTCGGCGATCATCGCCGGCATGGAGTGGGCCGCCCACTCCGGCGCGAAGGTCGTCAGCATGAGCCTCGGCGGTGACCCGACCGACGGCACCGACCCGATGAGCCAGGCCGTCAACGACCTGACCGCCGAGACCGGCGCGCTCTTCGTCGTCGCCGCCGGCAACGCGGGCGCCGCGCGTACCGTCGGCTCTCCGGGCGCGGCCACCGCGGCGCTCACCGTCGGCGCGGTGGACCGCGACGACAACCTCGCGGAGTTCTCCAGCCGCGGCCCGCGTCTCGGCGACAACGGCCTCAAGCCGGAGATCACCGCACCGGGCGTCGGCATCGTCGCCGCGCGGGCCGCGGGCACCACAATGGGTACGCCTGTGGGCGACGCCTACACGACCGCGTCCGGGACGTCGATGGCCACCCCGCACGTGGCCGGCGCGGCGGCGATCCTCGCCCAGGAACACCCCGACTGGGCCGCCGGGAAGCTCAAGGACGCTCTCGTGAGCACCACGAAGGCCAACCCGGCGCTCACCGTCTTCGAGCAGGGTGGCGGCCGGGTCGATGTGGCGCGGGCGCTCACGCAGCGGGTGTACGCGTCGTCCACAGTCGACTTCGGCCGGATCACCACCGGCGGCGCGACGGCCGAGCGGAGCGTGACGTACACCAACGGCACGAAGACCGCGCAGACCCTGCGGCTGGCTCTGGAGCTGCGCAACCTGGACAGCGGTGCGGCCGAGACCGACGGGGTCGCGCTCGGATCCGGCGAGGTGAGCGTGCCGGCGGGCGGCAGCGTGGCGGTGCCGCTGCGCGCCGACCCGGCGAAGTTCGCCCGTGGTCCGCACGGCGGTTGGTTGGTGGCGACAGGTACGGACGGCGTCGCCGTGCGGACGCCGGTCGGGCTCACCGTCAGCGGCCCCCTGCACGACGTCACGGTGAAGGTGTTGGATCGGCAGGGTCAGCTGACCCTGTCGCCCGGGTTGACCCTGTTCGGGGAGCAGCCCGAGTCGGACTACTGGGGTTGGTGGCCGGGGGAGGGCACCCTGCGGGTCGAGGAGGGCACGTACCTGCTGACCGCGCTGGTCGAGCACGGTGCACCGCTGGACGAGCAGATGACCCAGACCGTCGAGCCGGAGTTGACAGTCGACCGGGACCTGACGGTGGTGCTCGACGCCCGCAAGGGCACCCCGGTACGGATCGAGACGCCGAAGCCCAGCGAGCAGCGTGCCACGCTCAGCTTCTACGTGCACCGGGTGCTGGGCAACGGCCGGCAGATCGACCACGGCGTGATGGCCTACAGCACCGTCCAGCAGGTGAACGTCACGCCCACCCGGCAGGTGCGCCAGGGCGAGTTCGAGTTCGCCTCGCGCTGGCAGCTCGTCGCGCCCATGGTGCAGGCGACGGTCAGCGGGGTGTCCGGCCCGTCGGACATCAACCTGCTGGGCACCTCGCCGGCGCCGACCGGTCGGCGCAAGCTGCCGCTGGTCTGGGCCGGCGCCGGAACACCCGCCGAGCTGGCCCGGGCACGGGGTGCCGCCGCGCTGCTCGCCGCCGACCCGGCCCGTTCGGAGGACGAGCAGGTCGAGGCGGCCGCGAAGGCCGGAGCGGCGGTGGTGCTGATCGTCCGGCCGCAGGACCAGACCGCGTGGACGGTATGGCGGCCGGGCGGGGAGCGGCTGCCGATCCCCGCGATGGTCGTCGCGTACGACGACGGGCAGCGGCTGATCGCGGCGGCCCGCTGGGGCCGGGCGACGCTCGACCTCACACTGACCGTGGACAGCCCCTACCTGTACGACGTGTGGCAGGTGTCCAAGGGCCGGGTGCCGGAACGGATCGTGCACACAGTGACGGCGAAGAACACCGCCGAGGTGACCGCCAGCTACGGCGACATGGGCGCGGGCTGGGCCACCGAGGAGCGGTTCGGCTGGCGTCCCTGGCAGGAGTACGCCTGGAACGACGACCAGCGGATCGTCCGCAACGGCACCACCAGGCAGGAGTTCGTCAGCGCCGGGGACAACTGGTGGCAGCACCGGGTGTTGCACAAGTCCATGTTCATGCAGTGGGGGCAGTTGGAGGGCGGCCTGACCCAGGAGCCCCGCCGGTACGACGCCGACGACCGGGAGACCGAGACCTGGCACGCCCCGGTGGTCCGTCCGGCCGTACCGGCCGGCGCGGCCTCCGTGCCGACTCGCGCCGGTGACAGCCTGGACCTGCGGGTGCCCGAGTTCGTCGACGCCGACGGCCACTACACCGTGGCCGGGAACAGCGAGGAGTCGGACACCGTCGAGGCGCGGGTCAGCCGCGACGGGCGGCAGATCGCCGACCTGTCCGACGGCTGGGCGCCGGTGCCGACCAGCGCGGCGGCGGCACGCTACCGCCTGGACCTGACGACCCGGCGGGCCTCGGCCGCGTGGCGCTACGCCACCCGTACCGAGACGGCCTGGGAGTTCACCTCGGCGCGGCCGTCGGGCGGCGCGGCCGTCCCGCTGTCGCTGTTGCAGGTGGACTACCGGGTGCCGGCGGACCTGCTGAACACGGTTCGCGGCAACCGGCCGCACCAGGTGGGCCTGACCCTGCGCCAGCCGGCAGGGGTGCCCGCGCCGACGGGCACCAGCCTCCGGGTGGAGGTCTCCTTCGACGGGGGCGTCACCTGGCGGTCCGCGCCGACCCGGGGCTCCGGCACCCGGTACACCGCGACGGTGCCGGCCGGGCGCGGAACGGTCTCGCTGCGGGTGCACGCCCGCGACCGGGCCGGGAACACCGTCGAGCAGACCGTGGTCGACGCGTACGGGTTGCGCTGACGGGCGCGGGGGTAGGGCGGCTCGGGCCGTCCCACCCCCGCGCTGCCGGCGTCAGATCCAGCCGCGGCGGGCCACCTGGAACGCCAACCCGGGTCGGGTGTCCACGCCCGCGACGTCCATCAGGTCGGCGAGTCGTCGCTGCACGGTCCGCCGGCTCACCCCGAGCTGGGAGGCGATGGACTTGTCCGGTACGCCTGCCACGAACAGGGACAGCAGCCGCGCCTCGTCGGCGTCCGGCCGGTAGCCGTCGGCCGGGCGTCCGGTGTGCGAGCCGTCGTGGCCGGCGCCGGTGAGGGGATCCTCAAGCCGCAGCCGGGTGGCCACCCGCCAGTGGCTCTCGAACAGGGCGAGCAACGCGTCGAGCAGTTGACTACGGCCGATCACGGCGGCACTCGGCTCGCCGCCGTCCCGGTCGGGCACCAGCGGGCAGATGGCGGTTCGGGCGTCCACGATGGCCAGTCGGACCGGCAGGCGGTCCAGGACGCGGGCCTGTTCGCCGGCGCCGACGCCCTTGGCCAGGTCGGCGAGCGCGCCCGGTTCCAGCAGCAGTTCCCGTTCGTAGATGGCCCGGTAGCTCACCCCGCGGGCCAGCGCGTCGAACTCCTCCAGGTTCTCCGGCCCGGCCATCGCCAGGGGATTGGCCCGGCAGAACCAGAGCACCTCCGTACGCGCCGAGTTCTGCAGGTCGCGCAGCCGGTCGCGGAGCACCCCGGTGCCGGTGATCACCTCGACGAGGTGGTCGACGTGGTGCCGGCGCAGCCCGGAGCGGTACTCCTCAGCCAGCTGGGTGACCCGGTGACGGGCCGCCTCCAGGTCCTCCTGCCGGCGCAGCAGTGTCGCGCCGAGGGCGACGTCCGGGGCGTTCGGGCGCAGGGGGGCGTCCGGGTCGGCGTCGGTGGGCTGCACCAGGCCCTTGGCGCGCAGCGCCTCGACCTCGGCGACGACCTGCTCACGGGGCCGGTTCAGCCGGCGGACCAACTCGTCGATCCGGGCCGTGGTGAGCTGCAGCAGGCAGCGGTACAGCTCCTCCTCGGCGGGGGTCAGGCCGATCACGTCCAACACGTGGCAGAACTGTACGTCGCCCAGGTGGGGGGCACGTCGCGGCCCACCGGCGGGGCCCGTCGGCTGGTCAACTGTCGGGGCACGCGTCTACTGTCGGTTGCTGTGCTGGAAGAGCTGCGCATCACCGGGCTGGGCGTCATCGACGACACGACGCTGCCGCTGACCGGCGGCATGAACGTCATCACCGGCGAGACCGGTGCGGGCAAGACGATGGTGGTCACCGGTCTCGGCCTGCTCTTCGGTGGCCGGGCCGACGCCGGGCGGGTCCGTGCCCAACCGGGCCGGGCCGTGGTGGAGGGTCGGCTGCGGCTGGACGGCCGGGTCGCCGACGTGGTGTACGCACGCATCTCCGACGCCGGCGGCGAGCCCGACGAGGACGGCTCGCTGCTGCTGAGCCGCACGGTGACGGTCGAGGGCCGCTCCCGCGCGCACGTCGGTGGCCGGAGCATGCCGGTGTCGATGCTCGGCGAGGTCGGCGAGCAGGCGGTGGCCGTACACGGCCAGTCCGACCAGCTGCGGCTGCTACGCCCGACCGAGCAGCGTGCCGCCCTGGACCGGTTCGCCGGCCCGGCGCACGAGAAGCTGCTCGACGCGTTGCGCGAGGCGTACACGGGGTGGCGGCGGATCGTCGACGACCTGGCCGACAGGCGGCGCAACGCCCGCGAGCGCAACCAGGAGGCCGACCTGCTGCGGCTCGGCCTCGACGAGATCACCCGGGTCGATCCGCAGCCGGGTGAGGACGACGAGCTGAAGACCGAGGCGCAGCGGCTGGAGCACGCCGAGGGGCTGCGGACGGCGGCGCAGCTGGCGCAGCTGTGCGTGGCCGGCGGCGCGGAGGCGGCCGACGAGACACCGGACGCGACGGCGCTGCTCGGCACGGCCCGGCGCACCCTGGAGGCGCAGGCCGGCACCGATCCGGCGCTCGGTGAGTTGGCGGCCCGGCTGGAGGAGGCCGCGACCCTGGTCACCGACGTGTCCGCGGAGCTGTCGGCGTACCTGGCGACGCTCGACGCGGATCCGGCCCGGTTGCAGCACGTCTACGAGCGGCGGGCCGCGCTGCGCGCGTTGACCCGCAAGTACGCCGACGACGTCGACGGGGTGATCGCCTGGGCCGATCGGGCCCGCACCCGTCTGTCCGATCTGGACACGTCCGACGATCTGCTCGACGAGCTGGAGCGCGAGGGTCAGCGGCTGGCCGGTGAGGTGGCCGACCTGGCCGGTCGGGTGTCGGCGTCGCGGCAGGAGGCGGCGGTGCGTTTCGCCGGCCAGGTCACTGTCGAGCTTGCCGGTCTGGCCATGCCGCACGCCCGGATCGAGGTGGCGGTGCTGCCCCGCCCGGCCGGTCGCGCCGAGCCGACGTTGCCGGTCAACGGGGTGGAGGTGGGTGTCGGCCCGGACGGCGGTGACGAGGTGGAGCTGCGGTTGCTGGCGCATCCGGGCGCCCCGTCGTTGCCGTTGCAGCGCGGCGCGTCCGGCGGCGAGCTGTCCCGTGTGATGCTCGCCATCGAGGTGGTCTTCGCCGGCTCGGGAGGCCCACCCACGTTGGTCTTCGACGAGGTCGACGCGGGCGTCGGCGGTCAGGCGGCGGTGGAGATCGGTCGGCGCCTGGCCCGGTTGGCCCGCAGTCACCAGGTGTTGGTGGTCACCCACCTGCCGCAGGTGGCCGCGTTCGCCGATCGGCATCTGGTGGTGGCGAAGGACACCGGAGGTGCCGTGACGACAAGTGGCGTACGGGTGGTGGAGGACACCGAGCGGGCCCGGGAGCTGGCCCGGATGCTCGCTGGTTTGCCCGACTCGGATCTGGGTATCGCTCACGCCGAGGAGCTTCTGGCGGTAGCCGCGAAGGAAAGGCGGCCGTGACACCGCGTATTGTGAGCGCAAGCACACCGGCTTGTGCCGGTGTGTGCTTCCCTGGGTAGGCGGCCCTGCTCAGGCATGTCGCGACAGAAAAGCCTGCCTCACATGCCAGGATGGTCACGATGCGTCTACCCACGTTGCGCCGGAACCGAAACGCGGAGCCGGGCAGAGTCCTCGGCACCGCGCGCCTCGATCGCCGGACGAAGCGCCTGGTCGGCCGGCTGCGCCCGGGTGACATCGCGGTCATCGACCACGTCGACCTGGACCGGGTGGCGGCCGACTCGTTGGTCGCGGTCGGTGTCGCGGCGGTGCTCAACGCCAAGCCGTCGGTGTCCGGCCGCTATCCGAACCTCGGCCCGGAGGTGCTGGTCGCCGCCGGCATTCCGCTGCTCGACGACCTCGGGGAGGGCGTGTTCGAGCGGATCCGCGAGGGCGACCAGGTGCGCATCGAGGGCAACACGGTGTTCGCCGGCGACGAACCGGTGGCGCACGGCACCCTGCAGGACGCCGAGTCGGTCGCCAAGGCGATGGCCGACGCGCGGGAGGGTCTGTCGGTGCAGTTGGAGGCGTTCGCCGCCAACACGATGGACTACCTGCGCCAGGAACGGGACCTGCTGCTCGACGGCGTGGGCGTACCGGACATCGAGACGCAGATCCAGGGTCGGCACTGCCTGATCGTGGTGCGCGGCTACGACTACAAGGCCGACCTGGACGTGCTGCGCCCGTACATCCGGGAGTTCAAGCCGGTGCTGATCGGCGTCGACGGCGGCGCGGACGCGCTTGTCGAGGCCGGCTACACCCCCGACATGATCATCGGGGACATGGATTCGGTCACCGACGACGTGCTGCGCTGCGGCGCCGAGGTGATCGTGCACGCCTACCCGGACGGGCGGGCGCCGGGGCTGCCCCGGGTCAACGGTCTCGGCGTGCCGGCGATCACCTTCCCGGCCGCGGCGACGAGCGAGGACCTGGCCATGCTGCTCGCCGACGAGAAGGGTGCCTCGCTGCTGGTCGCCGTCGGCACGCACGCCACCCTCGTCGAATTCCTGGACAAGGGTCGCGGCGGGATGGCCTCGACGTTCCTGACCCGGCTGAAGGTCGGCGGCAAGCTTGTCGACGCCAAGGGCGTGAGCCGGCTCTACCGGCAGAGCATCTCCGGCTCGTCACTGCTGCTGCTCGTGCTGTCGGCGATCGCCGCGATGGCGTCCGCGGTGGCCGTGTCGACAGTCGGGAAGGCGTACCTGGGCGTCGTCGCCGAGTGGTGGGACAATTTCGTGTTCCAGCTGTACCGGCTGTTCTAGTTCCCGACCGATCAAGAGGCTGCAAGCGTGATCAATTTCCGCTACCACGTGGTGTCCCTCACCGCGGTCTTCCTGGCTCTGGCGATCGGCCTGGTGGTCGGCACGGCCGCCCTCAACGGCCCGGTCGCCGACTCGCTCAAGGAGCAGGTCACCGGGCTGCGCAAGGACAACCAGCAGTGGCGTCAGCAGGTCAGCAACATGGAGAAGCAGCTCGGGCTGGAGGAGGAGTTCGCCGAGGAGATGTCCCAGGTCGTCCTGCCGGGCACCCTCACCGGCCGCCGGGTCGTGGTGCTGAGCCTGCCGAACGGGCGCGACCACACCGAGGGTGTGCTCAAGAAGCTCCAGCTCGCCGGCGCCACCATCACCGGCCGGGTCGACCTCCAGGACAAGTTCATCAACCCGGACAACAACTCCAACCTGCTGGAACTCGCCGTCACCGCGGCCCGGCCGACCGCGCAGACCACCGGTCTGCCGGGCAACGGGCACGGCGTGGAGACCTCCAGCGCGCTGCTGGCCAGCGTCCTGCTGGACCGGGCGCAGGGCGTCGCGCCGGTCAGCGACGCCGACCGGCGGGCGGTGCTCGCCGCGTACAACAACGCCGGCTACCTGACCACCGACAACAACAAGGTCACCGGCTCGGCCGAGGCGGTCGTCGTGGTCAGCGGCCAGCCGTACGTGGACAAGGACTCCGACAAGCGGGACGAGTCGGTCGTCAAGATCGCCGAGCAGTTCGACCGGACCGGGTCGATCGTGGTGGGCGGCAACGGGTCGGTCGGCGGCAACCTGGTCTCCGTGGTCCGCGGTGACCCGGTGCTCGCGCAGACGATCTCCACGGTCGACAACGCCAACACCGTGCAGGGTCAACTGGTCACCAGCCTCGCCCTGGTGCAGCAGCTCACCGAAAAGAAGGCGGGTCAGTACGGCGTCGGCGACAACGCCGCCTCCCTGCTGCCTAGACTGCCCCAGTGAGCGAACGACGTACCCGCGTGTCCGTAATCGAGAAGGTGGCGGCGTGAGGGCGCTGGGCCGGCTGCTGATCGCCGGCGCCGGCGCCGCGGCGGCCCGGTACGCGCTGCGCGAGGTGCGCAGCGCCCCGGTCGGCCCCACGCTGGAGCGCACCAACTTCCGCGGGCGGACGGTGACCCTGGCCGCCGGTCCGGCGCTCGCCGCCGGAGCGGCCACCGTCGGCGCGTTCGGCGCGACCAGCGGCGCCTCCGGTGCGGCGGCCCTTGTCGCCGGCCTCGGCGCGGGTGGTGTCGGGCTGTACGACGACGTGGTGGGCGCCCGCCCGGAACAGAAGGCGGCGAAGGGCTTCGCCGGTCACCTCGCCGCCCTGCGCGAGGGGCGGGTCACCGCGGGTCTGGTCAAGGTCGTCGGGGTGGGCGCCGCCGGGCTGGGCGCCGCCGCGCTGCTCGCCGCCGACGCCCGGGTCGCGGCGCATCCGCGCCGGCAGCGGCACGGCACGTTCGGCAGGGGCGTCGACGTGCTGCTCGGCGCCGGCGTGATCGCCGGCACCGCCAACCTGCTCAACCTGCTCGACCTGCGACCCGGCCGGGCCATCAAGTCCGGGCTGGTGCTCGCCGCGCCGCTGACCGGTGGCCCGCACGGCGGGATCGCCGCCGGCGCCGCCGGTGCCGCAGCGGGCCTGCTGCGCGACGACCTGGCCGAGGACGTCATGCTCGGCGACAGCGGCGCGAACGCCCTCGGCGCGCTGCTCGGTGTCGCGCTCGCCGCCCGTACCGGCCCGCTCGGCCGGGCCGGTCTGCTGGCCGTGCTGGCCGGGCTCACCGCGGCCAGCGAGAAGGTCAGCTTCACGTCGGTGATCCAGCAGACCCCGGGGCTGCGGGAGCTTGACGCACTGGGCCGGCGCGCCGACTGACGTGACCAGACCGGCACCCCTCGCCGGCGCCGGCCGGCTGGCCGGGGCAGCCGCGCTCATCGCCGTCCTCACCGTGGCCAGCCGACTCGCCGGCTTCGGCCGTACCGCCGTGTTCACCTGGAGCCTCGCGCCCACCGACCTCGGCGGCGCCTACGTGGTGGCCAACGCGGTACCCAACTTCATCTTCGAGATCGTCGCCGGGGGAGCGCTGGCCAGTCTCGTCGTACCGCTGCTGGCCGGCGCGGTCGCGGCCGGGGACCGCACGGCGGTGGCCCGGACCACCGGGGCGCTGCTGACCTGGACGCTGGCTCTGCTGGTGCCGCTCGCGCTGCTCGTGGTGGTCGCCGCCGGGCCGGTGATCGGGCTGCTCGGCGACGGGTTGAGCGCCGCCCAGCAGCAGAGCGGCGTACGGATGCTGCGGGTCTTCGCGCCGCAGTTGCCGCTGTACGGCGTCGGCATCGTGCTCGCCGGGGTGCTCCAGGCGCACCGCCGCTTCGCCTGGCCGGTGCTCGCCCCGCTGCTGTCCAGTCTCACCGTCATCGTCGTGTACCTGGGGTTCACCGCGACCCAGGGCCGGTACGCCACAGTGGGCGAGGTGAGCCGCGACGGCGAGCTGCTGCTGTCGGCCGGCACCACGCTCGGCGTGGTGGTGCTGTCGTTGTCGCTGCTCATTCCGGTCCGGCGGCTGCGGCTGGGGCTGCGGGCCGGTTTCGGGTTCCCCGCCGACGCGCGGGCCCGGGTCGGCGCCCTGGCGGTCGCCGGCGCCGTCACCGTCACCACGCAGCAGATCGCGCTGATCGTCAGCCTGAACCAGGTGACAGTGGGCGCGGTCAGCAACCCGGGCGTCTACAACCTGGCGCAGACCGTCTACCTGCTGCCGTGGGCGGTGCTGGCGGTGCCGCTGGCCATCGCCGCCTACCCGACCCTGGCCGCGGCGCACACGGCAGGTGACGAGGCCACCTACCGTTCGACCCTCGCCCCCGCCGTACGCGGGGTGCTCCTGTTCAGCTGCCTCGGCGCCGCCGCGCTGATCGGCACCGCCGGCCCGGTGGGGCACTTCTTCTTCCCCGGATCCGCGACGGCCGCCTCGACCGCCGCCGCCGCGATCATCGGGTACGCGCCGGGTCTGCTCGGCTACGGCCTCTTCGCGGTGCTCACCCGGGCGCTGTACGCGCGGGGCGAGACCCGGGCGGCCACCGGCGCCACAGCCGTCGGCTTCCTGGTGGTGCCGGCAGTCGTCCTGCTGTTCGGCGCGCTGCTGCCGGTACGGGACCGGGTCCTCGCGGTCACCTCCGCCAACTCGGTGGGGATGCTGGTGCTCGGGGCGCTCCTGCTCACGGCGGTGCGGCGCAGCGCTGGCCGCGCGGCACTGGGCGGCGCGGCGCGGGCCGGGACGGCAGGTGCCCTCGCCGGGTCGCTTGCCGCTCTCGTCGGGCTGGGCGTCACCCGGCTGCTCGACACGCCGGACGGCGGCACCCCGACGATGGCGGCGGCACTCGGTCAGGGCATGCTGTCCGGGGTTCTGGTCGGGGTGGTGTTCCTCGCCGTGGTCTGGTTCGTCGACCGGCGGGACGTACGGCCGCTGCTCGCCGGGGCGCTGCGCCGCCTGAACCGGCGGGGGCCGCGACAGCCCGGCGGGGGGTCGACGCCGACCGCGCCGGAGCGGGGCGACGGGAAGGAGACGGTGGGCCAGTGAGCGGGGGACGTGAGCCAGCTCAGCAGGCCGGCTGGTCGGGCAGTGTCGCGTTGGTGCTCGCCTCCAGCACCGGTGGTGTCGGCCAGCACGTCCGGTCGGTGGCACGCGGGCTCGTCGCGGCAGGTGCGCGGGTGCTGGTGTGCGGGCCGGCGGCGACGCAGGAGCAGTTCGACTTCGTGAGCGTCGGTGCCCGGTTCGAGCCGGTGGAGATCCCGGCCAGCCCGACCCCCGCCGACGCGCGCGCGGTGCTCGCCGTGCGCCGGGTGCTCGCCGAGGCCCGGGTCGACGTGGTGCACGCCCACGGCCTGCGCGCCGGGCTGGTGGCCGTACTGGCCCGTCCGACCGCCCCGCTGGTGGTGACCTGGCACAACGCTGTCCTCGCCGGTGGGTTGCGCGGCGGCGTGTCCCGTCTCGTCGAGCGGGTGGTGGCCCGGGGCGCCCGGGTGGCCCTCGGCGCGTCCGCGGACCTGGTGGACCGGGCCGCCGCGCTGGGCGCCGCCGACGCCCGGCTCGCCCCGGTCGCCGCGCCGACCCTGCCCGAGCCGCGCCGACGTCCGGCGGCGGTGCGGGCCGAGTTCGGCGTACGGCCGGACCAGCCGCTCATCGTGTCGGTGGGCCGGTTGCACCCGCAGAAGCGCTACGACGTGCTGATCGACGCGGCGGCCCGCTGGCGTACCCGGACACCGCCGCCGGTCGTGGTGATCGCCGGCAGCGGACCGGCGTACCTGCCGTTGGCTGCCCGGACGTCCGCGGCCCGCGCGCCGGTGACCCTGCTGGGGCACCGTGCCGACGTGGCGGACCTGCTCGCCGGCGCCGACCTGGCGGTCGTGAGCAGCGACTGGGAGGCCCGGCAGCTGTTCGCGCAGGAGGCGCTGCGCGCGGGCGTACCCCTGGTGGCCACCGCTGTCGGTGGGCTGCCGGAGCTGGTCGGGGACGCCGCGGCGCTGGTTCCGCCCGGTGACGTGGACGCCCTCGACGCGGCGGTGCGCGCCCTGCTGGACGACCCGGCGGCCCGGGCCGAACTGGGCCGCCGCGGCGCCGAGCGGGCGCTGACCTGGCCCACCGAGGCGGACACGGTGGCCGCGCTGACCGCGCTCTACGCCGAGCTGACCGCCCCCACCGGTCCGACGGCAACCCGGGCGCCCGGAACGGGGCAGCGCTGATGCTGCGTCGACTCGCGCCCGCCGTGTTGACGGTGCTCGTGGTGGCGCTGGGTGTCGCCGGGCTGGCCGTGCGGCCGCCGCAGGGCACCCCGCAGCGCACCGCCGACTTCGTGGTCCTCGCGGGTGTCGCGGGTCTGCGCTGGGAGGACGTGGATCCGCAGCGCACCCCGACGCTGTGGCGGATGGCCCAGCAGGGTGCGATCGGTTCGCTGTCGGTGCGGTCCGCGCACCGGCCCACCTGCCCGGTGGACGGGTGGCTCACCCTCGGCGCGGGCAGCTTCGCCGGGTGGAACGGCAGCCGGCCCGACGGTGGCTGCCCGGCGGCAGGGGTGGCCGTGGAGCAGCCGGACGGCATCGGCGCCAACCTGCCCGACCAGGAGAGCGTCGTCCAGTACAACCAGCAGCGGCTGCCGTGGAACACCATGCCCGGCTCGCTGTCGGAGTCGGTGCGCTGCTCGGTCGCCGTGGGGCCGGGCGCGGCCGTGGCGGCCGCGCGACCGTTCGGCCGGGTCGACAGGTACGCCTCGGCGCTGCCCGACGACCCCCGCCTGCTGCTCGGCTCGTGTGTGCTGAGCATCGTCGACCTCGGCACGGTCACCGGGGCCGACCCGGCGACGCGCGCCCAGGAGGCCCGCGAGGCGGACGCCCAGCTCGCCCGGGTGATGGCGGCCCGCCCGCCACGGTCGCTGGTGCTTGTCGCCGGGATCTCCGACACCGCCGGGCCGTCCCGGCTGCACGTGGTGGTCGCCGACGGGCCGGGCTGGGAGCGGGGGTGGCTCACGTCGGCCAGCACCGGCCGGGACGGGTACCTGCAACTTGTCGACCTCGCGCCGACCGCGCTTGCCGCGCTGGGCCGGCCGATGCCGGAGCGGCTCTTCCTCGGCCGGCCGGCGATCAGCACGGGTGACCGCCCGGACGACCTGGCGGACGCCGTCAACGCCCCGGCGGACGCCGACCGGGAGGCGGCAGCCCAACGGACCGTCTCCGGCGGGTTCTTCACGGTGCTGGCCGTGGTGCAGGTGCTGCTGGCCCTGGCGGTGCTGCCGCTGCTGCGCCGGGCGCGGCCGCACGCCGGGCCGACCGGTCCGACGCCGGCGCCGGCGCGGCTCGTGGCGGTGGTCGAGGTGCTGCTGGTGGCGGCGGCGTTGACGGTGCCGGCGGCGCTGCTCGCCGACGCGGTGCCCTGGTGGCGGGGCGAGCATCCCGGCTGGATCTTCGCGGGGGTGACCGCGCTGCTGGTGGCGGCCGGTACGGCGGCGGTCCGGTTCGCGCCCGGCTGGGCGGGCACCCTCGGTCCGCTCGGCGCGGTGGCCGGCCTCACCACGCTCGTCGTGGGGCTGGACGTGCTCACCGGGGCGCGGCTGCAGCTCAACGGTGTGGTGGGCTATTCGGCGTTGCAGGGTGGCAGGTACTCGGGTCTGAGCACCGTCGGGCTGGGCGTGCTGCTCGCCGGGGCGCTGCTCAGCGGCGGCTGGCTCGCCCAGCGGGTGCCCCGGGGCTGGCGGCCCGCGGTGGTGGTGGCCGTGGGTGGCGTCGCAGTGGTGGTCGTCGGCAGCCCGTACCTGGGCGCCGATCCGGTGGGGGCGATCGCGCTCACCGCCGGTCTGAGCGTGGCAGCGGTGATCAGCGGTGGCGGCTGGCTGACCATCAGCCGGTTGGCGTGGGCGTCGATGGCCGCGCTGGCGGTGGCCGTCGGCTTCGCCGTGGTGGATCTGCGCCGCCCGCCGGCGGAGCGGGGCAGCCTGGGCCGGTTCCTGTCGGCAGTCGGCGACGGCACCGGCGGGTTCACCGTGCACAGGTCGAGTACGGAGAACTTCGAGACGCTCGTCAACAGTCCGCTGACCGTGCTGGCGTTGGCCGGCGGGCTGCTGGTGTGGTTCGCGTTGCTCCAGCCGTGGGGCGGCCTGATGCGGCTGTTCGGCATCTATCCGGCGGTCCGGGCCGCGCTGGCCGGCACGGCGGTCGCCGCGGTGCTCGGTGGGGTGCTCGACGGGGCGGCGCTCGACGTCGCCGGCGCCGCCGCCGCGCTTGTGGTGCCGATGGCCGCGCTGGCGTCGCTGCGGGTGCTCGGGCACGCCGCGGACCGGACCCGCCCGGGCGTGGGCCGCCTGCGTGACGACGCGGCCTCCGGCGACGGGCCGGGCGCCGCCGACGATGCTGACCCGGGCGGCGACGCGGGTCCCGGCGGCGACGCGGGCTCCGGCGGTGTCGGTCCGGCCGGTGGCGGCCCGACCGGCGGTGGTGGTCCGCTGGGCGCGGTGCATCCCCGGCCGATCAGCGGCCCTCCCGCGAGCCCGCCCCGACCCCAGGTGTCGCCGCCGGCCGAACGGTCCCCGGACGTCGAGGACGGGCCGGAGCCGACCGCCGCCGTGCTGCCGCCCCGGCAGGTCACCCGATCATCGACCGAGGTTGCCGCTCCCTGAGCGTCGGCTGTCCTCGCGGTGACCCCTGTGGTGTCGCAGCCGGGGTGCGGCCTGCGGGTACCGGCCCGGGAGGTGTTACCGTCGAATCCCGTGGATCGCGTGATCAGTGAGCTGATCAAGCACGGCGGTCTGCATGACCGCGACAGACGACACGGGAGCAGGCCTTGGCCCCATCAGCACGGACGACCAGGCACATTTTCGTCACCGGGGGCGTCGCCTCCTCGCTGGGTAAGGGCCTCACCGCCTCCAGCCTCGGCAACCTGCTGACCGCGCGCGGGCTGCGCGTGGTGATGCAGAAGCTCGACCCCTACCTGAACGTCGACCCGGGGACGATGAACCCGTTCCAGCACGGCGAGGTCTTCGTCACCGAGGACGGCGCCGAGACCGACCTCGACGTCGGGCACTACGAGCGCTTCCTGGACCGGGCGTTGTCCGGCAAGGCGAACGTCACCACCGGCCAGATCTACTCCGACGTGATCGCCAAGGAGCGGCGCGGCGAGTACCTGGGCGACACCGTCCAGGTCATCCCGCACATCACCAACGAGATCAAGTCGCGGATCCTGTCGATGGCCGACCCGGACGACGACGGCCAGCAGCCCGACGTGGTGATCACGGAGGTCGGCGGGACGGTGGGCGACATCGAGTCGTTGCCGTTCCTGGAGGCGATCCGCCAGGTCCGGCACGACCTGGGCCGCGACAACTGCTTCTACCTGCACGTGTCGCTGGTGCCGTACCTGGCGCCGTCGGGTGAGCTGAAGACCAAGCCGACGCAGCACTCCGTGGCGCAGCTGCGCAACATCGGTATCCAGCCGGACGCCATCGTGCTGCGCTGCGACCGGGAGATCCCGGTGAAGCTCAAGGAGAAGCTGTCGCTCTACTGCGACGTCGATGCCGAGGCGGTCGTCGCGGCTCCGGACGCGCCGAGCATCTACGACATCCCGAAGGTCCTGCACCGCGAGGGTCTGGACGCGTACGTGGTGCGCCGGCTCGGGCTCTCCTTCCGGGACGTGGACTGGACGAGCTGGGACGACCTGCTGGAGCGGGTGCACCGGCCCCGGCACACGGTCACCGTGGCGGTGGTCGGCAAGTACGTCGACCTGCCTGACGCGTACCTGTCGGTGAGCGAGGCCATCCGCGCGGCGGGCTTCGGTCACCGTGCGCGGGTGCAGCTCAAGTGGGTGCCCAGCGACGAGTGCGTCACCCCGGCCGGCGCGGCGGCGGCCCTGGCCGGCGTGGACGGCATCCTGATCCCCGGCGGCTTCGGCGTACGCGGCATCGAGGGCAAGATCGGCACCGCCCGGTACGCCCGCGAGAACGGCATCCCGCTGCTCGGCCTCTGCCTCGGCCTGCAGTGCATGACCATCGACGTGGCCCGGCACCTGGCCGACCTGGACGGCGCGAACTCCCTCGAGTTCGACGAGCAGGCCGCCCACCCGGTCATCGCCACGATGGCCGACCAGGAGGACATCGTCGCCGGCAGGGGTGACCTGGGCGGCACGATGCGGCTCGGGGCGTACCCGGCGACGTTGACCGAGGGTTCGATCGTCGCCGAGGCGTACGGCAGCACCGAGATCAGCGAGCGGCACCGGCACCGGTACGAGGTGAACAACGCCTACCGGGACGCGCTGACCAAGGCGGGTCTGCGCATCTCCGGCACGTCGCCGGACGGCCGGCTCGTCGAGTTCATCGAGTTGGACCGGAGCCTGCACCCGTTCTTCGTGGCCACGCAGGCGCACCCGGAGCTCAAGAGCCGCCCGACGCGCCCGCACCCGCTGTTCGCCTCGTTCGTGAAGGCCGCCGTGGCGTACTCGCAGGCCGACCAGCTCCCTGTCGACCTGGACGCGGCCGAGGCCCCGACGGCGCGCAAGGCCTCCCGCAACGGCGCCGCGTCGACTGCCGCGTCCGCCTCGTGAGCAACCTCGAGCACCGCTACGAGGTCCGTTCCCGCGAGGAGCGGTACCGGGGGCGGATCTTCGACGTGGTCACCGAGGAGGTGACCATGCCGGGCGGCGGAACCGGCGTGCGTGACCTCGTCCGGCACGTCGGGGCGGTGGCCGTGGTGGCGCTCGACGACGCCGGCCAGGTGGTGCTGATCCGGCAGTACCGGCATCCGGTGGGGCGGCACCTGTGGGAGCTGCCGGCCGGGCTGATGGACGTCTCCGGCGAGGAACTGCCGGTCGCGGCGCTGCGGGAGCTGGCCGAGGAGGCGGACCTGACCGCCGGGCGGGTCGACGTGCTTGTCGACCTGCACAGCTCGCCCGGTTTCACCGACGAGGTCGTCCGGGTGTTCCTGGCCCGGGACCTCGCCGACGTGCCCCTGGACGAGCGGCACGAGCGCCACGACGAGGAGGCCGACCTCCAGGTCGTGCGGATCGACCTGGACGAGGCGGTCGCCATGGTCCTGGCCGGCGAGGTCACCAACGCGTCAGCGGTGGCCGGGCTGCTGGCCGCGGCCCGCGCCCGGGACACCGGCTTTACGACGCTGCGCCGGGCGGACGCGCCGCTGCCGCGCTGAGCGCCGCCGCCGGTCCAGCCGGCGGGGGTACGCGAAGGGGCCCCGCGGTCAGCCGCGGGGCCCCTTCGCGCGTCGATCCGGCCGCTCAGTCGCGCAGCGGACGGCCCTGCGCGTCGGTGCCGCCGTTGACCAGGATCAGGATGCCGTCGATGAGGCCCCAGAAACCGCCGACGCCGCAGGTCACCAGGCTCACGACGAGCTGAAGAACGGCGATCTTGGTGTGTCCGGTGTAGAACCGACCGGCCCCGAAGGTGCCGAGCAGGATGCCGAGGATGCCCGCGACGACCTTGCTCTTGTCGGAGTAACCCGGGGCGTACCCGGGCTGGTAAGGAGGAGTGGTCATGGGCGGTCACATTAGTGATCCACTCGCCTGCTGTCCGCACCGCCACCCGGCAGATGGGACGATAATGGCCGAAGATTGTCCTGACGGCTGAGGCGACGCTCCACCGCCGTACCGCGCCGGCTGCCCTGACACATCGTCAGGACACCCGGCCACCAGATGCCACTGTGCTGGCCCGCGGCGGCGTCGGACGCGCCTAGACTGCCGCCGGCGGGACCGGTGGACCGTGGTGGCAATGGGGCCATCGCGGCACCGAGCAGTCGGGGGAGAGCAGCCCCGAAGAGAGGTGTCTGCATCGTGAAGGTCGGAATCCCACGCGAGGTCAAGAACCACGAGTACCGCGTGGCGATCACGCCAGCGGGTGTCAACGAGTTCACCCGCAGCGGCCACCAGGTCTTCGTCGAGTCCGGCGCCGGGGTCGGCTCCAGCATCACCGACGAGGAGTTCGCCGCCGCCGGCGCGAAGATCCTCGCCACCGCCGACGAGGTGTGGGAGACCGCCGAGCTGGTGCTCAAGGTCAAGGAGCCGATCGCCGAGGAGTACCACCGCATGCGCGAGGGGCAGGTGCTCTTCACCTACCTGCACCTGGCCGCCTCGAAGGAGTGCACCGACGCGCTCATCGACCGCAAGGTCACCGGCATCGCGTACGAGACCGTCGAGCTGCCCGACCGTTCGCTGCCGCTGCTCGCCCCGATGTCCGAGGTCGCCGGCCGGCTCGCCCCGCAGGTGGGCGCCTTCTACATGATGCGGACCGGCGGTGGGCGCGGTGTGCTGCCCGGTGGCGTCTCCGGCGTGTACGCGGCCAAGACCGTCGTCATCGGCGCCGGCGTCTCCGGCATGAACGCCGCAGCCATCGCGCTCGGTCTGCAGTCCGAGGTGCTGCTGCTGGACAAGAACGTCGCCCGGCTGCGGTCGGCCGACGCCATCTACCGGGGCCACCTGCAGACCGTCGCGTCGAACGCGTACGAGGTCGAGCGGGCGGTGCTCGACGCCGACCTGGTCATCGGCGCGGTGCTGGTGCCCGGCGCGAAGGCCCCGACGCTGATCTCCAACGAGCTGGTCTCCCGGATGAAGCCGGGCAGCGTGCTCGTCGACATCGCTATCGACCAGGGCGGCTGCTTCGAGGACTCGCGTCCCACCACGCACGCCGACCCGGTCTACAAGGTGCACGAGTCGATCTTCTACTGCGTCGCGAACATGCCGGGCGCGGTGCCCAACACCAGCACGTACGCGCTGACGAACGTCACCCTGCCGTACGCCCTGGAGCTGGCCAACCAGGGCTGGCGCGAGGCGCTGCGCAGCGACCCGGCCCTCGCTCTGGGCCTGAACACCCACGCCGGTCGGGTCACCTACGGCCCGGTCGCCGAGGCGCACGGCATGGACGTGCTCCCGCTGGCCGACGCGCTGAACTGAGCGGTGGCGGGCTGACCGGCATCACGGCCAGCGCCGGCGCGGACGAGCGGTCCGCGCCGGCGCTGCGTCGCGCCGTGCGCGCGTACCTCGACCACCTCACCGTCGAACGCGGCCTGTCCGCGAACACCTTGGCGTCGTACCGCCGGGACCTGGACCGCTACCTCGCGACCCTCGCCGACGCCGGCGTCGCCGACCTCGCGTCGGTCGGCGCCGGCGTCGTCGAATCGCACCTGGCCCGGCTGCGCGCCGGCGACGACGAGCACCCGCCGCTGGCGGTCTCCTCCGCCGCCCGCGCCGCCAGCGCGGTACGCGGCCTGCACCGCTTCGCGCTCCGCGAGGGCCTGACCGGCGTCGACCCGAGCCGCGACGTGCGCCCACCCACACCACCGCGTCGGCTGCCCCGCGCCCTGCCGGTCGACGACGTGGTCCGGCTGCTGGAGGCCGCCGGCGCGGTCACCGCGACAGGCGACGACGCGCCGCTCGCGCTGCGCGACAGGGCGCTGCTGGAGTTCCTGTACGGCACCGGCGCGCGCATCTCCGAGGCGGTGGGCGCCGCTGTCGACGACCTGGACGTCGACGAGGGCACCGCGCTGCTGCGCGGCAAGGGCGGCCGGGTGCGGCTGGTGCCGATCGGCGGGTACGCCGTCGAGGCGGTGCGCGCCTACCTGGTGCGGGCCCGCCCCGGGCTGGCCGCGGCGGGCCGGGGCACCCCCGCGGTGTTCCTCAACGCCCGGGGCGGCGCGCTGTCGCGCCAGGGCGCCTGGATGATCCTGCGCCGGGCCGCCGCCCACGCCGGACTGCCGGTCGACGGACCCGCCGCGGTGTCCCCGCACACCCTGCGCCACTCGTACGCCACCCACCTGCTCGACGGCGGCGCCGACGTACGGGTGGTCCAGGAACTGCTCGGCCACGCCTCGGTCACCACCACCCAGGTCTACACGCTCGTCACCGTCGAACGGCTGCGCGAGGTGTACGCCACGGCCCACCCGCGCGCCCGGGGCTGAGGCCACCGGTCGCGGTCGGTCCCGACACGCCGGGCCGGTGCCGAACCCCCTGCTGGTCGGTGGCGTACAGTCGGCATCGGCGCGGACCTCCTGGGGCGACACGACCGGGGTGCGCAGCGGCGCCGCGAAGGACGTCGGACGGCTCCGACGCCGGGTGGGGTCGTCGGGAGGGGGCAACGAGCACATGGCTGGCAACGGTGACCGTGCCGAGACCTGGACGTCGGAGCTCCGCGAGCAGCAGGCCACGCTCGGTGCGGACCTCGGTCCGGCGGATCCGGCTGCCTACACGATGCGCAAGCCCATCCCCGAGCCCATGCCCACCGATCGGCACGGCCCGGCGCGCATCATCGCGATGGCCAACCAGAAGGGTGGCGTCGGCAAGACCACCACCACCATCAACCTGGGTGCCGCCCTGGCCGAGTACGGCCGCAAGGTGCTGCTCGTCGACTTCGACCCGCAGGGCGCGCTGTCGGTGGGCCTGGGGGTCAACCCGCACAACCTCGACCTGTCCGTCTACAACCTGCTCATGCAGGACGACGTGACCGCCGAGGACGTCCTCATCAAGACCGACGTGGCGGGCCTGCACCTGCTGCCTGCCAACATCGACCTCTCCGCCGCCGAGATCCAGCTCGTCAACGAGGTCGCCCGCGAGATGGCCCTGGCCCGGGTCCTGCGCTCGGTCCGCAAGGAGTACGACTACATCCTGATCGACTGCCAGCCGTCCCTCGGTCTGCTGGCGATCAACGCGCTGACCGTCGCGCACGGCGTGCTCATCCCGCTCGAGTGCGAGTTCTTCAGCCTGCGTGGTGTGGCGCTTCTACTGGACACCATCGACAAGGTGCGTGAGCGGCTCAACTTCGACCTGGAACTCGAAGGCATCCTCGCCACCATGTACGACAGCCGCACCACCCACTGCCGCCAGGTGTTGCAGCGGGTGGTGGAGGCGTTCGGCGACAAGGTCTACCAGACGGTCATCACCAAGACGGTGAAGTTCCCCGAGTCCACCGTGGCCGGCGCCCCCATCACGACGATGGACCCGGCGTCCTCCGGGGCACGCAACTACCGTCAGCTGGCCCGCGAGGTGATCGCCGCCCAGTCGGAGCGGTAGCCGGAACGCCCGGTGTCCGTCGCGTGCACTACGGTCGTGCGGTGACCGCGCCACCCCTGGACCCGCCCGAGACCGCTGCTCCGGCCGTGGTCGACGGTGTGTCGCCCGCCGGGTTCACGGTGCGGCTGGCCAACTTCACCGGCCCGTTCGACCTGCTGCTGCAGCTGATCGGCAAGCACAAGCTCGACGTGACCGAGGTGGCCCTGCACACGGTCACCGACGAGTTCATCGCGTACATCCGGGCCATGGGCGACGACTGGGACCTCGACGAGGCCAGCGAGTTCCTGCTGATCGCCGCGACCCTGCTCGACCTGAAGGCCGCCCGGCTGCTGCCCGCCGCCGACGTGGAGGACGAGGAGGACCTCGCCCTGCTGGAGGCACGGGACCTGCTCTTCGCCCGCCTGTTGCAGTACAAGGCGTACAAGGAGGCGGCGGCGCACATCGCCGAGCTGGAGGCGGTCGGCGGTCGCCGCTATCCACGGGCGGTCAGCCTGGAACCCCGGTACGCCGAAGCCCTGCCCGACCTGGTGCTCGGCATCGGTCCGCAGCGGCTGTTGAAGCTGGCCGTGAAGGCGATGACCCCGAAGCCGGTGCCGGAGGTCTCCATCGCCCACGTGCACATGGTCCGGGTCAGTGTCCGGGAGCACGCGGCGATCCTCGCCAACCGCCTGCGCCGCGCCGGCACGGCCACCTTCTCGCTGCTCTGCGCCGACTGCGAGGCCACCCTGGAGGTGGTGGCCCGGTTCCTCGCGCTGCTGGAGCTGTACCGGGAGGGTCTGGTGGCCTTCGTGCAGGAGCAGGCCCTGGAGGAGTTGACAGTGCGCTGGACCGGCCCGGCCGAGGGTGACACCGAGCTGCACGTCGACGAGTACGCCGGCACCCCTGCCGACCCGGAGCCCGGCGGAGCGCCACAACCGGAGTCGACGACGTCGGAGTCGGCCGGGTCGGAGTCGGCGGGCGTGGCCGGGGGGCCGGCCGGGACGGGAACGACGGAGGATGAGCGGGATGAGTGACGAGGAACGCCGGGACTCGCTTGCCGACCAGGCTGCCGCCTGGGTCCCCCCGTGGGAACGCCCCCGCCAGCCCGACCCCACCACTCCCGCCCCGTCCGAGGCAGCCGACGTCGCCTCGGCCGACGGAGAGGCCGCCGACGAACGCGACAGCGACCAGGCCGGGCCCATGGTCCCCACCGTCCCGCCGCTGACCCCTGAGGATCCTGGAAGCGAACCGCCCCCGCGGGGGCCGGAACCTTCCACGACCGCGGGGGAGACCCGAGGGGCAGACGCGACCGGCGAGGCGGGGGAGGCGGGGCGTGCGGGCGTACCCCGGGCGGTTGGGGGGCGGCGGCGGGTGACGGCCGCGCCGGAGCCCGCGCCGGAGCTGTCCGACGCCGAGCTGCGCGGGGCGCTGGAGGCGATCCTGCTTGTCGTCGACGAGCCGGTCAGCGAACTGGTCCTGGCCCAGGTGCTGGAGCAGCCGGCCGAGCGGATCGGGCCGGTGCTCGACGAGATCGCCGCCGGCTACACGGCCGCCGGGCACGGGTTCGAACTGCGCCGGGCGGCCGGCGGTTGGCGGCTGTACACCCGGCCGGAATACGCTACGTACGTCGAGCGGTTCGTGTTGGACGGGCAGTCCGTCCGGCTGACCCAGGCGGCGTTGGAAACCCTCGCCGTCGTCGCGTACAAGCAGCCCGTGACGCGGTCGCGCATCTCAGCCATCCGTGGTGTCAACTGCGACGGAGTCATCCGTACGCTGGTGACCCGCGGCCTGGTCGAGGAGTGCGGCACCGAAACGGACAGCGGGGCGTTCCTCTACCGGACGACCACGCTGTTCCTGGAGAAGCTCGGGCTGAACACCGTCGACGAACTGCCACCGCTTGCCCCTTTCCTGCCCGACGACGTAGAAGAGCTTGCCGATGCGACCCGATAACCGTTCCCCGAAACCCGACGCCCCCGTCTACGAGGGTGCCGAGCGCCTTCAGAAGGTGCTCGCCGCCGCCGGCGTGGGTTCCCGGCGTGCCTGCGAGGACCTGATCTTCCGGCGCCGGGTCACGGTGGACGGGCGGGTCGCCAAGCTCGGCGACAAGGTCGACCCGGCCACCGCGGTGATCCACGTGGACGGCGAGCGCCTCCAGGTCGACGTCCGCCTGGTCTACGTGGCGATGAACAAGCCGCGCGGGGTGGTCACCACCATGGCGGACGACAAGGGACGCAACGAGCTGTCCGACTTCATCGGTGCCCGGCTGGAGCAGCGGGTCTACCACGTCGGGCGGCTCGACGCGGACAGCGAGGGCCTGCTGCTGCTCACCAACGACGGCACTCTCGCGCACAAGCTCATGCACCCCTCGTACCAGGTGTTGAAGACCTACCTGGCCGAGGTGGTCGGGCCGATCCCGCGCAACCTGAGCAAGCGGCTGCTGGCCGGTGTCGAGCTGGAGGACGGGCCGGTCACTGTCGACTCGTTCAGGGTGGTGGACACCCTGGGTAAAAGCGCCCAGGTGGAGCTGAGCCTGCACGAGGGGCGCAAGCACATCGTCCGGCGGTTGATGGAGGAGGTCGGTCACCCGGTCACCCGGCTGGTGCGTACCTCGATCGGTCCCATCCGGCTCGGTGACCTGCGCACGGGGCGGATCCGACGCTTGACCAACGCGGAGGTCGCCGCCCTGTTCAACGCGGTGGGTGACTGACCCCGGAGTTCGGGGTACGGCAGCCGGTAGGCTCCACCGATGGCCGGAACGCGGCCGCCCGGGTGGCGTGGGTCGCCTCCGGCGGCGTCGCGCGCGGGTTCGTTAGCGCACCCGGGCATGATTGATGACGATTGACAACCGCTTGCGGCGCCAGATCACCGGGCGATCCGTGAGGTACGGGCTGAGGAGGACACGGTGGAGGAAAACGTACGGGCCGGGCGATGTGTGGTCGCTGTGGACGGGCCGTCCGGTTCGGGTAAGTCCACCGTGTCGCGGCGGCTCGCCGTGAGCATCGGTGCGCGCTACCTGGACACCGGGGCGATGTACCGGGCGATCACGTGGGCCGTGCTGCGCTCCGGCGTGGATCTCGCCGACGCCGCGTCGGTGGCGAAGGTCGCCGGCGAGGTCAACCTGCGCATCGGCACTCACCCGCAGGGGTACGCCGTGACCATCGACGGGGTGGGCGTGGACGCCGATATCAGGGGCCCGGAGGTGACCGGGGCGGTCTCCGCCGTCGCCGCCGTGCCGGCGGTCCGGGAGCTGCTGGTCGCCCGCCAACGCGAAATGATCGCCGACGCTGGTCGGATGGTGGTCGAGGGCCGGGACATCGGCTCGGTCGTGGCGCCGGACGCCGACCTGAAGGTCTTCCTGACCGCCTCCGAGGCGGCCCGCGCGGCCCGGCGCAGTGCCGAGGACGCCGCCGACGTGGCGGCCACGGCCGCCGACCTGGCCCGCCGGGACCGGCTCGACTCGACCCGCAAGGTGAACCCGCTCGCCCAGGCGCCGGACGCCGTCGTGCTGGACACCACCGAGCTGGGCATCGACGAGGTCGTCGCGCGACTGCGTGACCTGCTCGCCGAGCGGGGTGTGGCATGAGTAGCGATGGTGGCGGGTGGGTCGAGTTGCGGGAGCCCGACGTCGCCGTCGAGGAGCCGACCGGCCCGCAGCCGGTGGTGGCCGTGGTCGGCCGCCCCAACGTGGGTAAGTCCACTCTGGTCAACCGGATCATCGGCCGCCGGCAGGCGGTCGTCGAGGACGTACCCGGGGTGACCCGGGACCGGGTCCCGTACGACGCGCAGTGGAACGGCAGGTCGTTCACTGTGGTGGACACCGGCGGCTGGGAGCCGGACGCGAAGGACCGCGCGGCGGCCATCGCGGCGCAGGCCGAGACGGCGGTGCTCACCGCCGACGTGGTGCTCTTCGTGGTCGACGCCATGGTCGGCTCCACCGACGTGGACGAGGCCGCGGTGAAGATGCTGCGGCGCAGCGCCAAGCCGGTGATCCTGGTGGCGAACAAGGCCGACAACACCTCCATCGAAATGGAGGCCACGTCGCTGTGGTCGCTCGGCCTCGGCGAGCCGTTCCCGGTGTCCGCCCTGCACGGGCGTGGCTCCGGCGACCTGTTGGACGCCATCCTCGCGGCGCTGCCGGAGGCCCCGGCGATCGTCGAGAACCGTCCGCGCGGGCCACGCCGGGTCGCGCTCGTCGGCCGGCCCAACGTCGGCAAGTCCAGCCTGCTCAACCGGTTCTCCGGCGAGGAGCGGGCGGTCGTCGACTCGGTAGCCGGCACCACTGTGGACCCGGTCGACAGCCTCGCCGACATCGGCGGTCAGACCTGGCAACTGGTCGACACCGCAGGTCTGCGCAAGCGGGTCGGCAAGGCCAGCGGCACCGAGTACTACGCCAGCCTGCGCACTGCCGGCGCCATCGAGGCAGCCGAGGTGGCGGTGGTGCTGCTCGACGCCAGCGAGCCGATCAGCGAGCAGGACCAGCGGATCCTGACGATGGTGACCGAGGCCGGCCGGGCGCTGGTCATCGCGTTCAACAAGTGGGACCTGGTCGACGCGGACCGCCGCTACTACCTCGACAAGGAGATCGACCGGGAGCTGCGCCGCATCCCCTGGGCGATCCGGCTGAACCTGTCCGCGATGACCGGCCGCGCCGTGGACAAGCTGGCCCCGGCCCTCAACAAGGCCCTGGCCAGCTGGGAAACCCGGGTGCCCACCGCGCAGCTCAACCAGTGGCTGACGGCCCTGGTGCAGGCCACCCCGCACCCGGTGCGCGGTGGGCGCGCGCCGCGCATCCTGTTCGCCACCCAGGCGGGCGTTGCGCCGCCGCGGTTCGTGCTCTTCACCACCGGCCCGCTCGACGCCGGATACCAGCGCTTCGTCGAGCGCAAGCTCCGCGAGGAGTTCGGGTACGAGGGCAGCCCCATCGAGATCTCCGTCCGCCCGCGCAAGAAGCTCGGCCCCGGCGGCCGAGGCAAGGCGCACGGCTGACCTGTCACGCCGGATAAGCCGGGTGGGCCGCGATCGGCCCACCCGGCTTCTCTCTAACCCACCCTCCTAGGACGCTCTAGGGGTTGTGCGGTGGTTCCCGCCGCACACGACCCGGCTGGGGCCTGTGCGGACTGGGGAGAGCAGCTGCGCTAAGCTGTACCGGCTGTCGCAGGGGAAACCCTGCGAGGGCGGGACGTGGCGCAGCTTGGTAGCGCACTTGACTGGGGGTCAAGGGGTCGTCGGTTCGAATCCGGCCGTCCCGACACAGGTCAGAGGGCTGATCCGGATATCGGGTCGGCCCTTTCGCCGTTCTGGGGACCAAGATCAGTCACGTTGAAGCGTGCCTAGCGCTGCTTGACCGACGGTCAGGTCTGAAGTGTCCAGCCGGGACGGCTGCCGAATCGCTTGTTCTCTGGATCAAGGCGGCCCGCAAAGCGGGCCGCGCCGGCCGGCCACGCTTCGAGATTGCCAGGCCTGGAAGACCTCGGGGCTCCGCCCCGAACCCCGGCCCTCCTCAGAGATCAGCCGGCGGGTGATCCTCTCTTCCGCTTACCGCGCAGTCATTCTGCACAGGCCGCGACGATCTACGGGCCGAAGACCGGGACGTGGGCGGGCGAAATCCGGTCGCCATGGAGCTTGTTTGGCTGTTGTCGGAGGGAAGTCCGGCGCGGGCGACCGGTTCGGCGGCGGTGGCGGCAGGGCCGTCATCCAGCCCACCGTCGGCCGACGGTTCCTGCGCTGCGTTGGCAGCGCGGGCGGGAGCCAGCACCTGTAGCCGGCGGACGTCCCGGCTGGTCAGCATGCCGAGGACCGAGAGCACCACCAATGTCGCGAGGATCAGCAGTGTGTCGCGGGTGCCGATCGCAGCTGCGACTGGTCCGACCGCGACCTGACCGAGTGGGATGGCGACCCAGGATCCCAACATGTCGTAGGAGTAGACGCGGGCAAGTCGATCGGGCGGGATGTGCTGCGCGATCGACGTGTCCCAGGCGACGGCGAGCTGTTCGACGGCGATCCCGACCACCAATCCGGCCGACACCAGCACGACGACGGTGGGCGCCAAGGCCAGTCCCAACAGCAGGAACGACTCGGCGAACATGCAGACGACCCCGAGCAGCAGCAGCCGGCGCACCCGGATTCGCAGGGCGATCAACCCGCCGACGACCATTCCGGCTGTCTCCGCCCCCAACACCACGCCCCAACCGCTACGGCCGATCGTTTCGTCCGCGACAGCCGGACCGAGCACGTTCACGCCGCCGGCTAGGGCCGCGTTGAGGATCATGAAGCCGAGCACCACCACCCAGACCCAGGTCCGCGTGGTGAACTCGGTCCAGCCCTCTCGGAGGTCGGCGATGATGCTGGTGCGGGTGCTCTTCGCTGTCGGGGCGGTGACCCGGACTCCCGTGAACGCGACAGCCGCGATGGCGAAGGTGAGCGCGTCGACCGCGAGGCCCCACCCGGGCCCGACAGCGGCCACTAGGAGGCCGCCGAGCGCGGCACCGCCGATCATGCCCGTGTTGACGCCGAGTCGGATGAGCGCGTTGGCCTGCTGGATCAGCTCCGACGGCACGGTCCCCGGCGTGGCGGCGGCTGAGGCTGGCTGGGACAGGGCGCTCACGATGCCGTTGGCCGCACCGAGTGCCAGCAGCAGCGGGATCGTCGCCGTGCCGGTGAGCACCAGGGTGGCCACCGCAGCCTGGGTCAGTGCACCCAGCACATTGGAGCCGACCAGCACCAGCCGGCGCGGAATCCGGTCGGCCATCACCCCGCCGAAGAGCACGAACAAAACTGTCATCAGCGATCTCACGCCGACCACTAGGCCCAGGTCACGCACCGAGCCGGTGAGATCGAGCACGGCGAAGGCCAGTGCGATGGGAGCGACACCGTTGCCCAGCATGTTGACCAGCCGGCCAGCAGCCAGGTATCGGAACGCGCCATACCGCAGCGGAGCCAGCATCAGTCCTCCATCGGGAACAGGACAACGATGAACGTGGAGCAGTTCTCGTACCTCGCGGCTGAAACCTGCTCCCATGCCGGCAGCCTGCCCGTACCACCAAGGGAAGCGCGAGCGATTCTGCTCAGGGCATTGCCAGCTTTGTTCCGAAGTGAGGGTCCGACTGGCCTTAGCCAGCTTGGTCTCATAATCCCTCAGTCGTGCCCTGCCCGTTGCGTGCCCGTTGAGAGGGGCGCCGGGGGTCAACGGAGGTCAGCTCCTGGACGGGCGAGCCAGCATGGCGACGCAGGCCAAGCCAGATCATCGCCGAGCAGCTTCCGCTGGTGTCCACACTTCCTAAACCGTGTGCTGCGGTCATCGGGGCTGTCGGCGACTCAGGGACCAAGTGGGGACCACACGCCCTACGCGATGGTGCGCGGCACGACCTCGACTGCGCGGCCTGATCTTGGGGATAGCGTGTGTGACGTGCGTGGACGTGTGGCGAAGCGTCCTGGGGGTCAAGGGGTCGTCGGTTCGAATCCGGCCGTCCCGACGCAGGTCAGAGGGCTGATCCGGAAATTGGATTGGTCCTTTCGCCGTTTTGGGGACCAAGATCAGTCAAGTCTGTGTTGGCTTGGCGCTCTTTGACCGTCGGTCAAGCTTCAGCGGCCAGTGCGATTGTGGTCCGACAGCTGATGTGCGACGCAACTCAGCCAGGTGATATGCGACAGATCAGCAAGCTAGGAGCGACAGGGCGGTCGCTGCCACAGAGTTCTCTCACGCCGGGATGCCAGCATTCCCGGAGGTGGAGGCCCCGAGATCGGTGCAGGCATCCGTAACGGTCTTGGTCCACACCTCAGGATGGGTGAACCAGAAGTCATGCGGTACGCCAGGGACGGTTGAGAGCCTTCCGCGTGGAACCAGCGTGGCGAGCTGCGCCAGGGGCCACGACGGGCGGATGTCATCGCCGGCTGCGATGAAATGCATCGGCACGGCGCAGGCGGCCAGTCCGCGCCACAGATCGGGTTGATGAATCCATGCGGTGAACGAATCGCTGAGAGCTGCATGGACTTCGGGCACCCAGCCGATGTCGACAACGGGCTCTCCGGCCTTGCCCGCTTCGTATGCCTCGGACCAGGTGCGGTCACGCTGGGGACCTCTGCCAGCGATGCCGATCAGCGCGGTCACTCTCTCCGGATGTTCGACCGCGTAGCGCACACCCAGATCGCATCCCCACGAATGGCCTACCACGATCCAGGTATCGACACGGACCGCCTCACGGATTCCTTCAAGATCAGCAATTGCCTCTTCCATGGTGTGCGGCCGCCGCCCGAGCGACCAACGCCGCGCGGTTCGGGGTACCAGGCGCGGTGGTTCAGCGGCGAGATTTCATCCCGTTCCAGGTACTGCACACAACCCGGGCCACCAGCCAGGACGACGACGTCAGGCCCACGGCCCGTCACGCCAACGTGCAGTACAGAACCTCTTACGTCGAATGTCCGCGACTCCATAGCCGGGAAACGCTACCCACATCAGCCGTACGGATAACCACGATCAACGCGGCGAGGGCTATGGCTGGCTGGAAGCCCTCGCCCTGGAGGAACCCGCCAAAGGCCACCATGGGCCGTCCGTGGGCCAGGACCTGTGATGCGCGCAGCGGATACGGGACCCAATCGGACCTGCCGTCAGCCGAAGGCGTTCCGGGATCACGGCCGGTCGGGTGCGGTCTTCCATTTCTGGCGCTCTGGGCCCTCAATCAAAGAGCCTTCCGAGCAGGGCAGATTGGCCGGCGGCCAGAACATGTCCCTGGGCCACAGGCAGCCAGTACAGCTCGAAGCGGATCGGTTCGCTGTCGCCGTCGCCGCGTTCCACGGCGATCCACCGGTCCGGAACCTCGGCATCCTCGACGGACAGGTGGAAGAAGTGCCGCACGTGCACCGCGTCGGCGTAGGGCCGCATGTCCCACTCCGCTGCGCCGAGATACCGCTCGATGCGTAGTCCGTGCAGGGCGGTCTCCTCGAACGCTTCGCGCAGGACAGCCTGCTCCAGTAGCTCGCCCTCGCGAACCGTGCCAGCAGGGACTTGCAGGCCCGATTGATCGAACTGCTCGTCGTCGGCGTGGACGCATACCAGCAGCCGATCCCCGTGGACGATGTACGCCACAACCTTCTGCCGTCGCTCCACCGGCGGAGCCTACGACGACAGGTGCGCCAACCGCGCCCCCTAAAGGGCGTGCCCGTCACGTGCCCGATGCGGCGGCCACGCGAGGGCAGCGGCAGCCAAGAACGGACCAGGCCGAGTTCCATGATCAGCGAAGGAAGCAGGTCGTAAAGTCACCAGACGACTGTGATCGACAGTTCCTGAACCGTGGGCTGCCGTCCCCAGGTTCCGACATGTGGGGACTAGGCGGAGACCACACGTGGTACTCGATGTTGAGCGATGCGCCGTCGGGAGCACGCCTTGGTAGTGGACACAGCGTGTGTGACGTGCATGGACGCGTGCTAAAGAGTCCTGGGGTCAAGGGGTCGTCGGTTCGAATCCGGCCGTCCCGACCGGTTAACCTGGGGAGATGAAGATCTTCTCCGGTAACGGCGGTAACATTCGGTAACGGATGATCTTTGCTAGCGGTAACGGCGTGGATGGTTGGCCGTTGATGTGCCTGCTGCGCAACGCTCTGAACTGCCGCTCCATCTGCGTCCTGGATGGAGCGGCAGGTCTGCTCTTTATTGCGCGTCAAGTGCTGCAGATGTTGCTAACTGTCGCTACGTCGGATGATGCGACTCCCGATGTGCGGAGGGGTCTTCGGTGAGCCGAAGCCCGCGAGTACGCGGGGCCCCGCGGCCAGACGCCGACTTCCGACGAGGCGGTGGCTCGATCCGAGCCGGATCAAGTCGATCTTTGGCACGGTGAGCCGAGCCGGCCCCAGGCTGGCGAGGGACGACAGCGCGGATCCGGTTGCAAGACTGCGCGGCACAGCTTCGGTCCAGATTGGACGACGCTCATGCTTCGGACACTGGACCGGCTCTCTTTTGGCCCGGGATCTCGCCTGCGGAGGCGTCAGGAGCTCTGGGCTGTTCGTTCGGTCGGCCGAGGGTCCCGGGCATCGGTCGAGACCGGGACCCCCGGGATCGTTCGATGCCGCCGAGGAGTCGCTCCGCCCGGGGGTTAGGGCAACTGCGAAACCGTTGCGCAGTTGGAGACCTCGGGCGTGCCCTTCAGGCGGTCGGTAAGCCAGGTAATGGCGGTGCCCTGGTCTTTGAGCAGGGAGTCGACGTGGTTCAGGAACGGGCTTGGGCCATTGATGCCCGAGATCGGGGCGTAGACGACGTTGCCGCCGCGCTGGCACCAGTCGAGGGCCAGCTGGCGGGCCTGCGCGTGCTGGACGAGGTTGTCGTTCACGCCGGTGGCGACACGCACGATACCGGCCGGCTTCTGCGTTCCGATGCGCTGCTGCTCGATGAACGCCCGGAGCCTGGGTTCGGCCGCGATCATCGCTGAGGCGGACTCCAGGTTCTTCGTCCAGCCGTTGGTGCGCTGGTAGGAGTAGGTGGCCATCGCGTCCCATATGCACCGGGTGGTGAGGTCCTTGAGGACCGCCTTGCCGATGAAGCTGAGGTGGTTGTCCAGCACCGCCTGCAGCGACGGGTCGGACTGCGCGAACCCGTTCAGCGACCAGCCGATGGAAGCGACCAGTTCGGTGCCGTCGATACCCGACGTGACCGCGGCGAGGTCGGCCGGTACCGCGCCGGCGTAGCTCGCGCTCACGGGGACGTCCGGGGCGTAGGTCGGCTGGAGCTCGATGGCCGCGCCGACCGCCCCGCCGCCCTGGCTGAACCCGTACAGGCCGGTCGGTGAGGCGGCGGTGACGGACACACCGGGCAGGGATCGTGCGGCCCGCGCGGCGTCGAGCACCGCGTGACCCTCGTCGAGGCGGTTGACGTAGGTGTGCAACCGATCCGTGGTTCCCAGGCCGATGTGGTCGCTGACGGCGACCGCGATGCCCTTGCCCAGCAGCTGGTAGATCGCCAGATTCTCGATCCCGATCGAGAGGGTGCTGTTACCAAAGGCGATCACGTTCTGCAGGCCCAGGGAGGTGGCACACTGATCGCCCTGACCCGAGGTTCCCGGCGCGAGGACGACCAACGGGCGCGGGCCGCTGCCCGGCCAACTCGCCGACGGCTCGATGTACGCACCGGTCGCGGCGGCGGGCTGGCCGTTCGAGTCGGTGGTCTTGTACATGATCCGGGTCGCCCGTCCCGGAATGGGCCGTCCGTCCAGGCCCGGCAGCGACAGCGACAGCGGCAGCGGTTCGCTGCGTACCAGAGCCCCGTTCGCGGCGGGCAGTTGGGCGGGCGGGGAGTAGAATGCGGGAATCGTGATGCCCCGGGACACGGTGCTGGCACTGGCTGTGGCTCCGGGGAGTGCCGCCAGACCGAGTCCGACGACGACGGCGAGTGCCGCGGCGCGGGTGAGAGCGCGTGCGGACATGCGGTGACCTCCGTTGATGAGGGTGGTGGACATGACCGCAGGGTGATTCGACGTCCGAGGCGTCGAGGCCTGCGGGTGAGTTGTGAGACGGCGGGCAGACACGCGCTTCCTCGGCATGGCTCATTGCAACTGCACGCCAATGTTTCCGGCATGTGACCATTGGTCATATGACCAGTGGTCACATTAGCCCTCCGCGGCAGGGGCGACAAGAGCCTCGATCGCCTTTGTTCGATGCGTGTCAACGACTTTGGACTGTGATTCGGGTTGCTGGTCTGGCCGCTGGCCGCCCGTTGAGAGTGTCGGTAAGGACTTTGGCCGGGCTGCGGTAGCCCAGCCGGGAGTGCAGGGTTGCGGTTTGTAGAGCACTTCGATGTACTCGGCCACGACCCAACCGTGGCCGTACCGCCAATGACACGATCGGGTAGGTCGCCTTCTGCGCCTCAATCGCCGCCAGCGCACGGCTGCGGGTGCGTCCGGGTGAAAGGCCTCGGCTTAGCCGGCGGACCTCATCTTCCGGCTCTTGCGCGGGAGCATGCTCCACAGGCGACGGTGCAGACTCGTGGTCCGGGTTGTCCCGCCGCCACGCGTCGACCCCGCTGCCGAGGGTTCCGTCATGGATACCAAGATGACGGTCGCCATCCGCGACGGGACGCCCGGCGCCCGAACGAGGGCCGCCGTCAGTGGTGCTCGGCCACGGAAGGCCGTGCTTGGGAACGCGAGCTGGCCCGCCACGACGCCGGTGAAGTGGAGGTCGCGCGCGCGTGGGCGATCGCGGCGCGCCAGGCCTCGTGCTCCTGGGCGATGCTCAGTAGCTGGCGGGGCTGCCCGGCGCTGCCTCCTCGATCGCTCCATGCTCGGCGACCAGCTGTGGAAGCGGCGTTCGACGAGCTGGTAGTGGCGGCGAGCCCAGTAGTGCTGAGGACGTAGCCGTCACATGCGCGCCCGTTCGGCTCAGCCCGATGGCCACCGCACGGCGATCCACGACCCGGCTGCGGGCAAGACGGCGACCGTGCCGTCGGAGGCACTCATTGCCGCACGGGTACGCGGCTGTTGAGGAACGCGATCTGGTCGGCGACCACGCCCTCGAAGTGAGGGTCGACGTAAGGATCGAAGTGGCCGCACGGATAGGTCTCGAACACGGAATCCGGGATGCGCCGGGCGACCCAGCGTGACGCCTTCGTGGGGGTCAGTTCGTCTCGCTCCCCGGCCTGAACCAGGGTCGGGGCGGTGATGCGGTGTGCGCGCAGACCCGGCGAGTTGAACGGCATGTGCAGCAGGATGCGGGCGGCGACGCGGTTTTGCGGTAGGAAGCTGTCGACGTCCATGCCCTCGGCCAGGCGTCGCAGGATCCCGATGCCGTCGTCGTCGAGCATGACGGCGAGGGTGCCGGTGTCTCCGATTGACGGTACGTAGTACGGCGAGCGGCCGGTGAGCTGCCGTGTCAGGTCCTTGACGGCTGCGACGCCGAGGCGGGTGACGTGGCGGGCTCCCATCGCGATCGTGGCGTGCGGTCCGGAGACGTGGGGGACCTGGGCGATGACGGCGGCGAGGTCCTGGTCGTGGGCCGCGGTGTGCAGGACGTGACCGCCGCTCAGCGAGGAGCCCCATGCGACGACCCGTCCCGTGTCGACTCCGGGCAGCGTGCGCGCGTAGGCGATGGCCGCCCGCCAGTCTTGCTGTTGGCGGGACAGGCTCAGCAGCTCGCGGGGCTGGCCGGTGCTGTCGCCGAAGTGCCGGTAGTCGAAGACGAGGACGGCGTACCCGGCGTCGGCGAAGCGCTGGGCGTAGGCGTCGAGCCGCAGTGTCCGGATCGCGCCGAAGCCGTGCGCCATGACGATGACGGATGGCCGTTCGACGTTCTCGGGCCGGTAGAGCCAAGCGGCGCAAGAGTCTCGGCCTACAGGAAAAGTGACATCCGATCGTCGAGCGTCGGCAGGCGCGCCGGGCTCCGGGTTCATCGGATCTCACCGACCAGCGGGAGCCCGTCCCCGGCGCCTCCGCGGGCTCGTCCTGCGCCCCGGGCTCGCTCAACTCGCAGGCTGCGCATGTAGTCGTCGAAGTCGACCTGAATGGTGTGTCGCTTGCTGCGGACGTAGCGTTTCGCGAGTGAGGCGCGGTAGCGGTTGATCTCGGTCTCCATTGCGGCGCGGCCCGGGAGGGCGTAGAGGCCTTGCAGGTGGTCGGCGATGATCTCAGACTGGCGTTCGGCGATCGGCATGATGGCGCCGAGGGGCTGGATCAGTCCGACGAAGTACAGGTGTGGCGTGGTAGTGGAGAACATCCTCTTGTAGAGGCCGATGTCGTTGCTGTCACCGGGGTCCAGGAACGCCGGATCGAAGAATGGGAAGCTCAGCTTGTACCCGGTGCAGTAAACGACCAGGTCCGCTTCGACCCGGCTGCCGTCGGTGAACACGACAGTGTCGCGGTCGAACCGCTCGATGTTGGGCTTCGGGGTGATCGCGCCGTGGGCCAGGCGGTGCAGGATCCGGCTCGACATCGTGGGGTGGGCCTGGGCGAACTTGTGGTCGGGCGCCGGCAGCCCGTACCGGTTCATGGGGCCGGTCGTCACCTTGAAGAGCAGCCGCGCCAGCGGCCAGCGGACCGCGCCGGGGATCCACTCCTTGCCGGCGATCTGGTCGTAAGGCCGGCCGAAGACGTACTTGGGGATGATGTGCACTCCACTGCGGGCCGCCAGGTAGGTCGCTCGTGCGTGGTAGCTGGCGTCGACGGCGATGTCCATGGCGCTGTTGCCCATCCCGAGGACGACGACCCGTTTGCCCGCGAGTTGGGTCTCGCTGGAGTAGCTGTGCGAGTGAATCTGTTCGATGCTCGTCGTGTCGGAGCCGGGAAAGACCGGTTCGGGCCAGCGTGGGTCCCAGTGGTGTCCGTTCGCTACGCAGACGGCGTCGTAGCGGCGACGTTCACCTGTGGTCAGGGTGACGTCGAAGCCGCCGCCGGCCAACGGCTCGACGTGGCTCACCCCCGTGCCGAAGACGATTCGGTCACGGAAGCCGAAGTGGTCGACGTAGGCGTCGAAGTAGGCCGCGACCTGGTCGTGGCGTGCGAAGTCGGGCAGATGGTCGGGCATCGGGAAGTCGCTGAACTGCATGCGTTCCCTGGAGGTGTTGATGTGCAACGACCGGTACGCGGCAGAGACACCGTTCTTGTTGCCCCACACCCAGTTCCCGCCGACGCGGTCGGAGAGCTCGTAGCAGTCGAAGGCGATGCCGCGCTCGTGCAGTACCTTCGCGGTGGCAATCCCTGAGGAACCGGCGCCGATGATGCACGTACGGACCGGAACGGACGACATCGTCGAGCCTCCACACGATTGTGACCGGTGGTCATATGACCGGTGGTCACTGTAAAGTCTGGCCCTGTGGCGCGCAACGCTCCCCCAACACCGTCCCCTGGCCGGCGGCCTGCCCTGGAGGTGATCCGACGGGCCCCGGTCGACGCCGGGAATCGCCCGCCGTTGCTGTTCGTGCACGGCCTCGGCCACGGCGCATGGTGCTGGGAGCACTGGCTCGACGCCGCCGCGGATGCCGGTTACCCCGCCGCCGCCGTGTCACTGCGGGGCCACGCCGGAAGCGGCGGGTCGCTGCGACGGGCGACGCTTGGCTCCTACGTCGACGACGTGGTCCGGGTCGCGGCGACGTTCCCGCGCCAAGTGGTCCTGATCGGTCATTCGATGGGAGGGCTGGTGGTCCAGCGGGCGCTCGCCCGTTACGCGGCCCGGGCAGCCGTGCTGGTCGCGCCGGTCCCGGCTCAGCCAGCCGTCGGGTCCCTCATCTGCATCGCCCGGCGCCATCCCGTCGACGCGCTTCGCCTGATGCTGGGGGCAAGCCTGCCCCTTCGCCCCGACTACCTCTTCACCGGCCTTTCCGCGGCCGACGCGACGCGCCTCGCAGCGCGGTGCGGCCGGGAATCGTCGCTGGCCCAGTACCAGCTGCTCTTCCATCGACCATCGCCGCCCCCGCGCGGCAAACCGCCCGTGCTGGTCCTCGCCACCCCGAACGACCACCTCGTCCCCCTTGGCGGCATCCGGGCAACGGCCCGCCGCTACCAGGCCGAAGTGAAGGAGTTCCCCGGCATGGGCCACGACCTGATGCTCGACGCGGGCTGGGAGCGGCCCGCGGAGGCGATGCTCACCTGGCTTCAGCGAGCGCCGGCCCCGTACTGATCGGACGCGTCTGGCCGGAGGCCCCGTAGGCCGCCTCCAAGGGCGCGAGCAACCGCTCGATGGAGGCCTGCCGTTCGGCGAGGTCTGACGAGGCGAGACCAAGGACGGGATCCAGCCCCGGGTGATGAGGGGCGAGGGCAAGATGTGGCAGCAGCAGGAGCAGCCACGCCTGGATCGCGTCCAGGTCGGCGTCGGCCCGCAGTTCGCCCCGCTCACGGCCCAACTCCAACAACGGCGTGAGGACCTCGACATAGTGCCGGTTTGCGACTGCCCGGACTGCGGCCCGGGCGGTGCCCTCCGGTTCGAGGTTGACCGCGGCGGTGAAGGCGAGATCGAGAGGGTGGTCATCGAAGTAGGCAACCCAGACCCGGGTCAGTTCACGGACGGCCGCGAAGAAACCCTTGTCCCACGGCAGGTGCGGGATCTGCTCCTCCATCGCAGCCCGGATTCGCTGGCTCGCCAGCTCCGAGAGGTAGGCGTAGAGGTCGACTTTGTCGTGGAAGTACTGAAAAAGGCTGCCCTTCGACACGCCCGCGTTGCGGGCGACGACGTTCAGGCTGCCCGCCGAGAACCCGTGCTCGGCGAACTCCGCCTCGGCCGCCGCGAGCACTGCAGCGCGACGAGACTCGGGCAGCCGTTCCCACGTCGCCGTCGGCATCCTCGAGTCCTTCCTACGCACCGGTCACGTCCCTCAAGAGCGTCCCATCCGGGCACCCAGCCACCCGTGGGACCCATGCTGAGCGCGACGGACGAGAGCCCTGAACGTTGCCGCTACGTCCAAGACTATCTAGCGCTCCGCTGGGGAGCACCACTGGAGCACACCTCATCGGTGCGGTCATCTGCCTGACCGGCATCGCCGCAACAATGTACGTCCCCTTACATCTGACCAACTGCCACAATCCCGGCACGCTGACCCGGCCGCGGCTCCAACCATCCGGTAGGAGCAGGAGTCTCGGCTCCCGTCCACGAGAGCCGAGGCGCCTATGGCGAGGAAACCGCCATAGCCAGATGTTGCGGGTGCCGCCGGCGTATCACGAGCCGGCATGCCAGCCGCACGTCGTCGGAGCTGTTCGCTCTCTCGGCTCGATTGTTCGGTGAACTTCGTTGAGGACTACTGAATCCCTTCGTCGCAGCCATCGGCAGGCTGCTGGCTGTCCCGCTATCCCTTCACGTTCGGCGTTGCCCGCCCGTCCACACCGTCTCGCCCCCGCGGGCGCGCAGTGACGGGTCGGCATGCCTCCACTTGTAAAAGGACCGGCTCCTAATGACCTCGCACGCAATACGTGTCGGCACCGAAGCGGCGTCGAAGCGATGGCTCGCCCAGCAGTTCCCACACCGGGCCTGGCTCATCGCCGACCTGCAACGACGCATCAACCGTGCCCCAGACCCCATCCGCGCCTACGCTCCCAGCCCCACCGATTCGGTCAGGCGATGGAACGAACCTTGGCCCTCGACCTGTGCGACGACCCGCCGTACCGGGATCTGATCACCAGCCTCCCTGAGCCTGCAAAGCGTCGCCTGCTCACCACCGCCGGATACGCGCCCGCCACCGACGCCCCCGACGGTCCCTGGCGCTCGTGGATTCGGGTCCGAGACTCGGACGAATTTGCACCGGGTTCACGTCACGGCGGCCGGGCTCGGCATCGTGACGACAGCCCGCCACTGGTACCCATATCGGTGGATGGTTGCGTCCATGTCATGCGTCCCTTGACACGGTGTGCGCTGCTGGGTAGACGGCGTTCGTGATTGCGTCGATCTCTGTGGTGGATGTCGCCAGGAGGTGGAGGAGGGTTAGCCATGCGCATCTGCGTCGCCTGTCGAGTGGACCAGCACACCGTTGTACGTATCGGCAGTTGGGGCGTGCCGCACGGTACTCCCGGGCACCAGGTCAACTACCGCTGGAGAAGCCTGTCCGCCTGTCCTCAGTGCAGGGCCGGCCTTCTCGTGTACTTCGATCATGATTGCTTCCACCAGCCCTGGGAGGAACCGTGGGACATGGACTGGTCGTGGCCGGTCGCTGCCGACGGGGTTCAACGGTTGACGGCTGCTCTTGCCCCGTGTTCGGATCCGCTTCAGTCGTCGTGCGAATGCCCTGTGCACCGGTCGTTGCGGGACAGCATCGAGAAGGCGCTGCCGCGTGAGGTTCCGGTGACGGTCGCGCTGACTGCGGAGGGGCTGCCAGAGATTCGGTCAGCACCCATGCCGTGAGGCGGGCGCGACACGGTGACAGGACCGGAGGAAGCGATCAGACCCTGGCGGGATTCTGTGTGGGGACCCCGGTTTACCCCCGAAAACCTCGCCCAGTCGTTGACGAAGGGTGACAAAGAGCGATAAACATCCGTCGATGTCTTCGCAGCTCAGCGCTCACTTTCGGCAGCCAATGACAAGCTTCGGCCGCTCACTGTCGGTAACAAGGGGCCGTCGGTTCGAATCCGGCCGTCCCGACGCAGGTCAAAGGGCTGATCCGGAAATCGGGTCGGCCCTTTCGCCGTTCTGGGGACCAAGATCAGTCAAGTTAAAGCGTGCCTAGCGCTGCTTGACCGACGGTCAAGTCTCAAGTGTCCAGCCGGCGTGGCTGCCGAATCGTTCGCTTCCTGGATCAAGGCGGCCCGCGAGCGGGCCGTGCCGGCCGCGCTTGGCCTGCTGGCGGCGCATGCGCCGGCACCGCCGGCGCGCCGGCCGATACTCGCAGCCGCACCCGAGTACCTAGAGCCGATGCCTCCGGCGGGGATCTTCGAGAGATGGACTTTAGGCGGAGGAGCGGTTTACGTGGGCGCGGACGGGCGGCATCTCCTCTGGCGGCATCCCTAGAGTGATGGGGTGCGATTGATTCGGGGGATGGCGACCACTCTGGTTGTCGGTGCGACGTTGGGCGCCGCCGCGGCCGTCGTCAACAGTGTGCCGCTCCTGCTCGGCGAGGGCGGCAGAGCCCGTGCAGACCGGAGCGCCTGGTCGCAGACTGCGGAGTTCGCCAGCCTGATTCTCGACTCCGGTTGGGCGTGGGCCGCGATGGCTGTGGCCGTTGGTTGGCTGGTGAGCGGGGGCCTCCGACCGGTGGTTGGGGTGCTCGCAGGGGCGCTGGCAGGATGCGTCGCGCTCATCGACGCCACCATCGTCTACGACGCCGTGCCCATGCTGTTCCCGTTCCACCAAGGCTTCGCGTGGGGTCAGACGCCATTCTGGTTGGTCGCAAGCCTGGTGCTGGGATTGCCGCTCGGGGCGGTGGGGGCCACCATTCGGCGTCCTGGGCTGATCGGAGTTCTAGCGGCCCTCGTTGCTCCCATCGGTGCCGCTCTCAACATGGTGGTACTGCCACCACCAGCGGAGAGCCCTGTGGCGGAGCCGGTAGTGCTGACCGTCTGGGCGGCCGCCGCGGCGGCCACCGTTCTGGTTCTGGTGTTCGCCGTCTGTGCCCGACGGCCTGGTGATCGCAACTCCGGCACCGTCAGGTCGATCCGCCCGTTGCGCACTGACTCTGGAAGCCACGCGTGGGAGCCACCGGGGCGAACTGGACCGGACGGGGCGGGACCGATCGAGTTGCCGAGTAGACGGCCGCACAGCGGCGGCGCTCTCAGCGACGCGGAGGGGGCCGCCGAGAACAACTGGGGTTTGACTGGCAACCTCGGCCGGATCCACTGCCGGGCAAGATCGAAAAAGGCCGTCTCCGACTAGCGGAGACGGCCTTTGGACTGGGGTGGGTGGGGCTCAGGTCACCTGGTAGGGGGCTGCCATCCGATGGCCGGAGCGATGGTCTGGGCGATGGTGGTGAGGAGTCGCAGGTTTTCCTCGACTCCGAGTTGGTTGGGGATCGTGAGCAGCAGCGTGTCGGCAGCCCGCACGGCTGCGTCGTCGCTCAACCCCTGGGCGATTCTGTCGGGTTCGCCGATGAAGCTCTTGCCGAATCGTGAAACAGCGCCGCCGAGCACACCCACCTGTTCCTGGGCACTGTGGACCATGTCGGCGCCGAACATCTGACGGTCGCGCTCGGTGGTGATGGGCAGGACCGAGCGGGCTACGGAGACCCGAGGCTCACCAGTGTGTCCCGCATGCCGCCAGGCGCTGCGAAAGACGTCGATTTGTTCTGCCTGGGCTTCGGCGAACGGAATGCCGGTGTCCTCGGACAGCAGGGTGCTGCTCATCAGGTTCATTCCCTGTTCGCCAGTCCATCGGGCACTGGAGCGGGTGGACGAGCCCCACCAGATCCGTTGGCTCAACCCTTCCGAGTGCGGTTGGACGGCGAGTCCGGCTCGGACGCCGGTAGCCTTCGGATCGGTGAAGGCGACCGAGCCTCCGTCGATCGCGGTCCGGTAGCGGGCCGCGTGCTCCCGGGCCAGGTCGGCGTCTGTGCCGCCCTCCGGCGCGAAGTGCCCGAAAGACTCGTACCCGCGCAGGGCGGGTTCCTGCGATCCCCGGCTGATGCCGAGCTGGAGCCGGCCGCCGCTGATCAGATCCGCCGCAGCGGACTGCTCCGCCATCGCGAGCGGGTTCTCGTAGCGCATGTCGATGACGCCGGTGCCGAGTTCGATGCGCCGTGTGCGCGCGCCCATCGCCGCCAGCAGCGGCCACGGACTCGCGAACTGCCGCTGGAAGTGGTGAACGCGGATCCAGGCGCCGTCGATGCCGAGTTCCTCGGCGGCGACGGCCAGCTCCACGGTCTGTGTGAGAGCATCCCGCGCGGTCGGTGTGCTGGTGCCCGGGATTCGTCCGTAATGGCCGAAGCTCAGAAATCCGATGCGCTTGTTCATGCCTGTTCCACCGCCAATTCGTCGATACGAGAGGTGGCACGGTGCTGCGCGCGCTGCAGCAGCAACACCCACACCGAGATCGCGGTGGTCACCACCGCCAAGATCACCATTAGTAGCCGGAAGGTGTCCGCGTAGGGGGCAGCGGCACCGGGACCTCCGGCCGCTGCGCTGTAGGCGAGAGCGGTATCGCCTGTCGCACCGACCAGCAGGCTGCTCAGCGCGGCCGCGAACCCGGCGACGGCGAGCGTCTCGCTGCCCAACCGCGCGAAGTTCAACACCCCGGCGGCGGCACCGGCGGCCGCCGGTCGGACGGCGGCAAGAGCCTCACCATCGATGAGACCCACCGGCAGCCCCCAGCCGAAGCCGAGCAGCAGCATCGGCACGATCAGCACCGCCAACGGCATCGTCGGCGTGAAAAGCAGCATGAGCAGGTCGCCGGCGACGAGCAGGGCCAGCGATGCCCGGATGATCCGGGCCGGCGTGATCCCGGATACCCGATGGATGAGGGAGGTGGCCAGCATCGGAGCGACCAACACCGGCAGCGTGAGGAAGAGCATGTACAGCCCCGCCTGCCGGGCGTCCATGCCACGGACGGCGCTCAGCGCCACCGGCAGGTAGGTCAGCACGGCTACGTAGGCGACGGACCCGGCGACCGGAACGAGCATGGCGGCAGTGAAGGCACGGCTCCGCAGCGGCGAGAAGTCCAGAATCTTCACCCTGCCCGGCTCCTTGACCGTCTCCGACGTGGGCAGGAACCCGGTGGCCAACAGCATCAGCAACGAGACGCCACCGAGGAGGGCGAAGATGCCACGCCAGCCGACCGCGGAAACCAGGAGGCCCGCGATGGTGGGGGCGGCCGCCAACCCGACGCCGATGGTCGTACCGAGTAGCGCGAACGCCCGGGCTCGGGCCTTGCCCGTGAAGGCGTGCGAGATCAGTGCCGGCCCTCCGGTGACGATCGCCGCGGCGCCGACACCCGCCAGCACGCGGCCGATGTCCAAGATCAGCAGGTTCGGGGCGGTGAAGCTCAGCACGGAACCGGCGACCATGACGGCGTTGCCGACGGCGAAGACCCGCCGGTAGCCGAGCCGCCCGGCGACCGCGCCCCACGCGAGCGTCCCAAGCGTCACCGAGAGGTTGAAGCCGTTGACGACCCACTGCAGCCCTGCGGGCGAATCCCCCAGGTCCTCCGCGACTGCGGTGAGAGTCAGGGCGGTGCCAGCGATGCTGATCGGCATCACGAAAATTGCCAGCAGGACAATGGGCAGGACCAAGTTCGCCTTGGTCGGCCTGGGTGAAGCCACGATTGACACTCCTCCTAGGTACGAGATATTTCGTACCAAAGAAGAGCACGGAGCTGAGGTACGATGCAAGTCGTACCTCAGGAAGGGCTACGTGATGGAGACGACACACCCTGCGACAGCAGACCTGGATCTGGGTTCGATCCTCCAGGCGCTGGCTGATCCTCACCGTCGGCGGGTCATCGCCGAGCTCGCCGCTGACCGGAGCGACCCCGAGCGGACCTGCCACTCCTTCGGCCTGCCCGTCTCCAAGCAGACGTCGACGTACCACTTCAAGACCCTGCGTGCCAGCGGCCTGATCCGGGATTTCAACTACGGCAACCGGAAGGGCATCAGGCTGCGACGCGCCGACATCGACGCCCGCTTTCCCGGGCTGCTGGACCTGCTGGCTGCAGAGCACAGTCGGACCCGGCAACGGGCCGAGACCACGCCATGAGGGAACTAAATTGATCTTCAACATGTTCGGCGCGGGCGGGGGTTCGTGGTCTTCGTCGCGGGCCAGGCGGAACTGGGTGTAGGCGGCGTCGCCGTCGACCACCGCTGCGTCGATCCCGGCGGCACGCGCCGCGTCGGCTTCGAGAGCGAAACGGTCATCGGCCGGCGGGGCCGTAGGGGGGTTGCGGGACCAGCAGCGTCATCCCGGCATCGTGCGCGGGTTACGACCACCGGTCGCCGAGGCCGGCGCACCCTTGGCCCGCTGGATCTGCGCGTAGACGTGGGTCCGCAGCTCGGTGAACCGGGGCAGCGCCCGGGTGGTGAGCTGATCGCGCTCCCGCGGAAGGTCGATCACGAGGTCTTCCTGCACCCGGGTCGGCGAGTGGGACAGGACGAGCACGCGCTGGCCCAGATACACGGACTCGTCGATGTCGTGCGTCACGAAGACAGTGGAGATGCCGCGGTTCAGGTGCAGGTCGCGTACGAGGTCCTCCAGGTCCGCGCGGGTCTGCGCGTCCACCGCCGCGAACGGCTCATCCATGATCAGCACTTCGGGCCGGTACGCGATGGCGCGCGCGATGGCCACCCGTTGCTGCATCCCGCCGGAGAGCTGCCACGGATGGCTGCGTGCCGACTGCGGCAGTCCGACCGCGTCGAGGGCGTCGGCGACCCTCCGGTCGCGTTCGGCGCGGGAGAGCTTCTTGTGTCGAAGGGGAAGCTCCACATTGCCCCGGACCGTCAGCCAGGGATAGAGGCTACGGCCGTACTCCTGGAACACCACTGCCATCGCCGGGCTCGGGCCCGTCACCGCAGATCCCTCCATCTCGACGAGGCCGCTGGTGGGCCGGAGCAGTCCGGCGAGGCATTTCAGGAGGGTGGTCTTTCCGCAGCCCGACGGGCCGACGACGCACAGCAGTTCGCCGGGCATCATGGTGAAACTGAGATCCCCGATCGCCTCGACCTCGCCCCGGCCGGAGGCGTAGACCTTCCGCAGGTGCTCGACCCGCAGCAGCGGGCTTGCGTCAGGCACGGGTGACCTCCTTCATTCCGTGGTACCAGCGCAGGACGCGGCGTTCGACGACGCCGAAGGCCACGGCGAGGAGGACGCCGATGAGGCCGAGCAGGAGGATGCCGCTCCACATCTCGGCGATGAGGTAGTTCCGCTGGAAGTAGGCGATCCGGTAGCCGAGGCCGGCCGAGGACGCGAACATCTCCGAGATGACCATGAGGATCAGGGCCACCGAGAGTGCCTGCCGTACGCCGGTCATGATGCGCGGACTCGCCGCCGGGAGGATCAGCAGCCACACTCGTTCCCACCAGGAGATCCGGTACGAGTCGGCGGTCTCCAGCATCACGCTGTCGGTCGCCCGGACGCCCTCGATCGTGTTCAGCAGGATCGGCCAGATCGCGCCGGACACGATGACGACGACCTTCATGGTGTCGGTGATGCCGAGCAGTAGCATCGCGACCGGAATCAGCACCGGTGGCGGAATCGCGCGGAAGAACTCCAGCAGCGGTTCGAGGATCTCGCGTAGCGGGCGGAACCGGCCGATGAGGACGCCGGCGGCGACGCCGAGCACGATCGACGCGAACAGGCCGGCCAGCAGCCGGTACACGCTCGGCAGCACGTCGTCGACGAACGCCGGGCCGATCCAGGTCTGCCGGAACGCGTCGAGGAGCGGGCGGGGGCCGACGAGGAACCGGTTGGCCGACCGGGTGGACCAGACGGCCCAGAGCCCCACGGCCAGGACGGGAAGCCCGACCGCGTACAGGACGTCCTCGGCGACCCGGACGCCGAGGCCGCGAAGGGCGGTCCTGCCCGCACCGAGGGCGGTCATCGCGTTGCCTCGTCCGCGAGCACCGACTGGTGCCAGGCCAACGAGCGGCGTTCGGCGAAGCGGAACACGACGTTCACCACCACGCCGAGGAGCCCGGTGACCACGACGAGGGCGTACAGGCCGACGGCGTCCCCGGCGGAGCGCGACAGCTCGATCATGCGTCCGAGGCCGGGGTTGCCGATCACCATCTCCGCGGTGACGGCCAGGATGAGCGCGACCGTCGCGGCGAGGCGCAGGCCGGTCATCAGGTACGGCAGAGCGGTCGGAAGGACGAGATACCGCAGCCGCTCGTAGCGGGTGAGGCCGAAGCTCCGCGCGGTGTCCCGGGCGACCGTGTCGACGTCGGCGACACCGTAGATCACCTGCACGAACACCTGCCAGAACGCCGCGTAGACGATGATGACGAGTGCGGCGCGCATCTGCAGGCCGAACATCAGCACGGCGAGGGGAATCAGCGCGACCGACGGTACCGGCCGCAGGAACTCGACTGTCGTGTGCGTGGCGCGACGCAGGAACGGCACCAGCCCGACCACCGTCCCCAACCCGACCGCGGCGAGCGTCGCCACCGTCAGGCCGATGGCCCACGACGTCATGGTGAGCCGGAGCCGCCGCCAGAACGCCAGGTCGCGGACCTCGTGGAACAGCCGTCCGAACACGTCGGTGGCGTACGGCAGGTCGTGCCGGTCGACCAGCCCCAGAGCCGGGAGCAGCTGCCAGACGGCGAGGAACCCCAGCAGGCCGACGGCGCCCAGCAGGATCTTGCGCATCGGTCGGCTACTGCTGCTGGACGAGACGGTCGAAGTCGGGCTGCCGGTCGAGTACGCGGTACTTCTGAGCGAGCGTCGCCAGTTGCTCCAGGTCGGCCCGGTCGATTTCCCACCCGAACGCCGGGAGCCGGACGGAGTCCGCTACCGCATCCGGCAGTTCGAGGTTGTCCTTGATGGCCTGCCGTAGGCCGGCCTGGTTGGCCGGGTCGTTGGCCCAGGTGAGCGTCTTCTTCATCGCCGACGAGAAGTCCGCCACCAGCGTGGCGTCGGAGTCCTTCAGCTTGCTCGACGTGATCGTGGTCAGGGTGGTGAGTCCGGGAACGGTGGCCTGGTATGGAGCGACCACGAGAACGTCACCGCGCTTGCGCATCTGGGTGATGAACGGCTCGGTCACCCAGGCGGCGTCGATGTTGCCGGCGGCGAGCTGGGCCGGTGCGTCCGGGAAGGCCACCTCGACGAACTGGACCTTGGTGGGATCGCCGCCGTCCTTCTCGACCGCTGCCATGATCGTGACGTCGCCGGCGGCGCCCAGGCTGTTCACCGACACCTTGCGTCCGGCGAGCTGAGCCGGCCGGGTGATACCCGACTTCGCGGACGCCACCACGGCGTTGATGTCGTCGCCGTCGGCGTAGGACGACGCGTAGTTCCCGATGATCACCACGCCGAGGTTCTGCAGATCGGCGCGGAACGGGCCGAACGGCTGGCCGATGGCGAAGTCGATGTCGCCGTTGATCATGGCCGGGATGGCCTGGGCGCCGCCCTGTGCGGGCACCACCTCCACGTCGAGCCCCTGCTTCCGGAAGATGCCCGCCTTGATGCCGCCCCACAGCGCGGCGGTCTCGCTGATCGGCAGCGCCGCCACGCGGACCTTCCGCAGGTCGCCGCTCGCCTCGGGGGACGGATCGGTGGCATCGGAATCCGTGCAGCCGGTCAGGGCGATCACGACGCCGGCGAGAACAGCGAGGGCAGTGACCTTCTTCATGGACGGGCCCTTCCGTGCGCAGCGCTTGTGCAGCCTGAGGAGTGGGGTCGACGGAGTGCCGTAAGCATCCGACCGCGTCGATCAGCGTCATGCAGCAGCGATTGATTGTCAAGAATTCCCAAAGGGCGAATCGCATAGCGGTGCGAGTGGTCCGATGGTGACGAGAACACGTCTTGACGGTCGACGATTTTGTGACCAAACTGTGCGGTTGGTGGCGCGGGGCGGAGAGGGCGGCGACGTGGCAATCGTGATCGTGGGCGCTGGTATCGGTGGCCTCACCACCGCGCTCAGCCTGCACCGGGCCGGCTTCCGTGAGATCACCGTCTACGAGCGCGCCGCCGCGCTGCGCCCACTCGGCGTCGGAATCAATCTACTCCCGCACGCCGTCCGTGAGCTGACCGAATTGGGTCTCGGGGAACGCATGGAAAGGCTGGGCGCCGCACCCGGCACGCTTGCCTACTACAACCGCTACGGTCAGCAGATCTGGAGCGAGCCACGCGGACTGGACGCCGGATATCGCTGGCCGCAGCTTTCCGTGCACCGCGGCCGGTTCCAGATGGAACTGCTCGCCGTGGTGCGGGAACGGCTGGGCGCGGACGCGGTGCGCACCGGGCACCGGCTCGTCGGCGTCCGCGACGGCGTCGCGCACTTCGAGACGGCGGCGGGGGAGGTGAGCGTCGCTGGCGACCTGATCGTCGGAGCGGACGGCATCCACTCCGCGCTGCGCCGCCAGCATCGGCCCGGCGAGTGGGCGCCACTGTGGAACGGGCTGACACTGTGGCGGGGGACGGCACGGGCACCCGGATTCCTGGACGGGCGAACCATGATCATGGCCGGGGACGCGGAACAGAAGTTCGTGGCGTACCCGATCGGCGCCGGCCTGATCAACGTCGTCGCCGAGCGGCGCGGGCCCGGTTTCGCCGGGCCCAACGCGGACTGGAACCGGACCGTCGACCCCGCGCCGGTCGTCTCGCTCTTCGCGGACTGGCGTTTCCCGTGGCTCAACGTGCCGGAACTGCTGGCCGCCGCCGACGAGATCCTCGAATACCCCATGGTGGACCGCGATCCGATCGACACGTGGACCCACGGGAACACGACACTGCTCGGCGACGCGGCACACCCGATGTATCCGAACGGTTCCAACGGGGCGTCGCAGGCGATCCTGGACGCACGTACCCTCGCCTTCCACCTCGCCACCGCGCCGACGGTCCGGGCGGCGCTCGACGCCTACGAGGCGGACCGGCGGCCCGCGACCACCGCGCTCGTGCTGAGCAACCGGCGGCAGGGCCCGGAACAGGTGATGGTGCTCGCCCACGAGCGCGCGCCGGACGGGTTCACGCACATCCACGACGTCATCCCGCCGGAGGAGCTCACCGCTATCGCCACCGGCTACAAGAAGGCGGCCGGTTTCCTACCCGCCGACCTCAACGAACGGGCCTCCCTGACGCCGACGGCCTTCCCGGGCGTCCTGCCGTGACCGGCCCGGAGCCGACCGAACTGGACGCGGCGCGACTGGCGTCGGTGATCTCACCGCTGCGCCGCACGCTGCTCGCCGCAGCCCGGGCCGCCGAGCACCTGCCGGAGATCCCGGACGCGCAGATCGAGATCGTGCGGGCCCTGCCCCGGGGCACCGTGGCCGGCCCCGGTGAGCTGGCCGAGCGGCTGCGCCTGAGCCGATCCACGGTCAGCAACCTGCTCACCGCGATGGAGGGCAACGGTCTCGTCGAGCGTCGCCCCCGTCCCGGCAACCACCGCCACGTCGACGTCCTCGCCACAGCGAAGGCCCTCGACCTGTTCGACCGCTTCGACCTCGCGAGCGGAGACCTGGTCGCCCGCGCCGCGGCGACCCTGCCGGCGGCGGACCGCACGGCCCTCGCCGCCGCGGTGCCCGCGCTGGAACGCCTCCGCGACGCCCTCGCGCACGCCAAGGACACTCCATGAGTACGCGCCGAGCCGCCGGTCGGGACGCCGTGACTGCCCCGCCGGTTCCCGGGTTGGAGGCCGCGTTCGAGGTGGAGGTGCGGCTGGGCGCGCTGGAGGACCACGGGATGACCCGTGCCGGTCACCGTCGCGTGGTGCCTGTCGTCGGCGGCCGGGTCACCGGTCTCTTCGAGGCCGACATCCTGCCCGGCGGCGCCGACTGGCAGGTGGTCCGCCCCGACGGCGCGATCGAGATCGACACGCGCTACTCGGCGCGTACCGCCGACGGCGGTCACGTCTACCTGCGTACGTTCGGCGTCCGCAGCGGCCGCCCGGAGATCCTCGAAGCGTTGCTGCGCGGCGACGCCGTCGACCCGTCCGAGTACTACTTCCGCCTGGGCGTACGACTGGAGACGTCGGTGCCCGCGCTGGCCGCCCTGGAGCAGTCCGTCTTCGTGGCGTCGGCGATCCGCGAGGCCGATCGGGTGCGCTACACCGCCTACCGCGTCACGTAGCTGTTCCCGCCCAGGGCTGCGACAGGGCGCGCTTGTCGGGCCTGCCGCACCGGGGACCAGGAGGGGACCACACGTCGTGCGCGATGGTGGCCGCGGTCGGCGACAAAGACGTACATCAGGCGGTGATCGGCCGGTGCTGTCCACGGGGGACGCCGGTCGAGCCGCTTAGCTCCGCCAGGAGAGCGTCCACCGCGGGCCGTTGCGGCGTGCCGCCGAGGGCGCGAGTGACTGCGAAGATGCGTCGCTCGGTGACCGGCTCGACCAGTGGCTCCACGTGCACCCCGAGTGGCACGTGGCGCAGCGCCAGCTCCGGCACCAGCGCGGCGCCCAGCCCGGCCGCGACGAGGTCCAGCGTGAGCGCGAAGTCGACGGCACGGTGCCGGATGTCCGGCTCGAAGCCGGCGAGCCGGCAAGCGTGCAATGTGGACCGTAGGCACGGCGTGTGCTCGGCGCTGGCGATCCATGGCACGTCGCTCAGCTCGGTCAGCCGGCCGGTGTGACGACGCCACCGGACCGGGGTGATCAGGTGCATCGGGTCTGTGGTGACCGGATGCCGGTCCAGGTCGTCGACCAGCGGCGCGGGCACGTGGTCGTATTCCTGCAGCACCGCCACATCGAGGGTGCCGGAGCGCAGGTCGAGGCGGCTCTGCTGGTCTTCGGCCTCGATCACCCGCACGTCCAGCTCCGGGTGCTTCGCCCGCAGGCGGGCGGCGGAGGGAGCCACCAGCGCGCCGGCTGCGGACGCGAACGCGCCGACCCGCACCGTACCGTTGACGCCGTTGCGGAGCGCGGCGAGTCCGGCCACCGCCTGCTCCACCGCGCCCAGCACGTTCTTCGCGTGGTTGGCCAGAACCTGGCCGGCCGGGGTGAGGACGATCCCGCGCCCGGCCCGCTCGACAAGCTCGTGCCCGGCCTCTCGGGACAGCTGGACGAGCTGCTGGGAGACCGCCGACGGAGTGACGTGCAGCGCCGCGGCGGCGGCGGTGACGCTGCCGCGCAGCGCGACCTCGTGCAGCACGCGGAGCCGGCGTACATCAAGATCCATGTAGCTACGCTACAGCAGCAATGAAGAACGTTGAACTGGTCCTTAAGCGTCGCCTCGGGCAGCGTGGCCGGCATGAAAGCATCACACCGGCTTCTCGCCCTGCTCGTCGCCGCTATCTGGGGCGTCAACTTCGTCGCCATCGAGATGGGCCTGCGCGACCTGCCGCCGCTCGTGCTGACCGCGCTGCGCTTCGTCGCGGCGGCGGTGCCGCTGGTCTTCCTGGTGCCGCGCCCCAGCGCCCGGCTCCGCTACGTGATCGCTTACGGGCTGGTGCTCGGCGTCCTGAAGTTCGGCGCGCTGTTCACGGCGCTCGCGGCTGGCATGTCGGCCGGTCTGGCCTCGCTGGTGCTGCAGGCACAGGCCCTGATGTCGGTGCTGCTGGCGGCGGCGGTGCTGGGCGAGCGGCCGGCGCGGGCGCAGGTGGCCGGCGTGCTGGTCGGATCGGTCGGGATCGGCTTGCTGGCGATCCACAGCGGCGGCCACGCCTCCGTGATCGGCTTTGTGCTGACGCTGTTCGCGGCGGCCAGTTGGGCCCTGGCAAATTTGGTCATGCGGGCCAGCGACGAGACGCGACCACTCTCGCTGCTGGTCTGGTCGAGCCTGGTGCCGCCGTTGCCGCTGCTCGGCCTGGCCGGCGTTGTCGAGGGCGGACAGGCGGTGCTGGATGCGATCACCGGTCTGTCGTGGCGTGGGCTGCTAGCCGTGGCGTACGTCGCGTACGTGTCGACCCTCGTCGGCTTCGGCATCTGGAACCGGCTGATCGCCCAGTACTCGATCGCGAGAGTGGCGCCGTTCAGCCTCCTGGTGCCGGTCTTCGGGCTCAGCGCGGCGTGGCTGCTGCTCGACGAGCCCGTCGGCCCGACGGAGCTGGCCGCAGCCGCGATCGTCCTCGCCGGGTTGGCGCTGGTGGTACGGGGTTCCACAGCGGACCGCAACAACGCCACGGATGCGAGGGACGGTCGCGAGCCCGAGTATGCCCCGGCCGCGACTGCCTAGTCCGCGGCTACGACACCTCAGCATGCTGGTCGCAATCAAGACGGATGCCGGTACGGCGCTCGACGAGCTCGCATGAGGCTGGTCCCCGCCGACGTGGCCGCAGTCGACGAGTTCGACGAGTGGCTCAGCCCCGGCCGGGCAATGGGATATCTGGACATCCGGAAGATCGAAGATCCGGAGGCTGCCGAGCGGCTCGTGCGTGCGCTGTCCGTGGGCGCCCGCAGGGCCCTGGAGGAGACGCAGGAGCAGGAGCCGACAGACGAGGAATGGTCGAGTTCTACCGTGGCCTCTGCCGGACGGTGGACAAGGCGGTTCGGCTTCCTCGTTTCTCGTGACGTGTCGTCGCGTCACATGGTCGGTCGTTGATTGAGTGATGCCACCGCCGCCGGGTCCGCCGACCCGGCGGGGTGACGGAAAATGGGCGTCCCCTCAGGGGGACGCCCATACGACCCGTAGTCGCCCTGGTGTCGGCACCTCTCGCTGTCGGCATCGACCACGTCGAGCATGAACATCAGCTACTCGCCGCGAGGCAGCGCGGCGTTGACGTCGTCTTGGGCCTGGCGGAGCTGCACGGCCTGATCGTCTACGACCCTCAGGATGGCCGCGGAGAGCCCTCAGCTGTGCTGCGGGATGTCCGTCGTGTACGCCAGCTCGCGGCCCGCCTCCACATCGGAGGTCAGCGCATCGATCCGGGCCTTGGCCAGCGAGTAGGAGTCCGAGCCGAGCAGTTGGTGCAGAGGAGCCTTACCCGAGACCGCCACCTCGATGATGGCGGTTGCGGCTCGGACGGGGTCACCGAGCTGGGTACCCGGCATCGCCAGGTGCGCCTCGGTCATCTCCCGGATCGACTCGTAGCCGGACACGGTGGTCGGCGGCAGGCCAAGGGAGTGCGTACGCAGAAAATCGGTCTGCATGTAGCCGGGCTCCACGAGGTTGACCTGCACGCCGAAATCGCCGACTTCCGCGGCCAGTGACTCGGTCAGCCCTTCGAGGGCGTACTTCCCGGCGCAGTAGAGACCCCAGCCCGGGAAGGAGGTCAGACCGAGGATCGAGGAGATATTGATGATGTGACCGCTGCGCTGGGCGCGCAGGGAGGGCAGCACCGCACGAAGAACGTTCCAGAGCCCGAAGATCTGCACGTCGAACATCTGCCGGGCGTCGGCGTCGGTGACCTCCTCGATGGCGGCGAGGAAGCCGTAGCCGGCGTTGTTCACGACCACGTCGATCGCGCCGAAACGGTCGGTGGTGGAGCGGATCGCCGCCGCGACCGCCGGCTCGTCCGCGAGGTTCAGCTCAAGTGGCAGCAGCCGGGCCCGGTCCACGGACCCCAGGGCCGCGTCGAGACGCTCAGCCGACCTGGTCGTCGCCGCGACGTTGTCACCGCGCTCGAGGAGCTGCTTGACCAACTCCAGGCCGAGGCCCCGGGAGGTGCCCGTGACGAACCAGGTGGCGGGTCGGGTGGTGGGGTACGACATCGGTGTTCTCCTTGTGACTGGAGTGGCAGCGCTGCGCCCTGCCGGAACGCATTTCATGCTGCTGCCGCGCGGGCGAGCCGAACACCTCTGGCCAGGCCCAGCCGTACCTGGGAACGACATGCCCACCCAGCCCCTGGGCGCGGGCCGCCGCGCGCGCCATCATTGGCGACATGGTGCGACGCACAGAACTGGCCGGCTTCCTGCGGAAATGCCGGGCTGACACGGCGCCAGAGGCAGCGGGAATCCTCCCCCTGCCGGGGCGACGCGTCAGCGGCCTGCGCCGGGAGGAGGTGGCTCAGCTCGCCGGGGTGAGCGTCGACTACTACACCCGACTCGAACAGGGTCGCCACAGCAGTCCGTCGGAGGCGGTCATCGACGCGTTGGGCCGTGTCTTCCACCTCGACGCGGCCGCCCGGGCTCACCTTGTCGACCTGGCCCGGCCGGCCCGGCACCGCGCCGGGCAGGTGCCGGGGCAGCGGGTCCGGCCGGCGATGCACCAGATGATCGCCTCGATGGTCGACCACCCGGCCTTCATCGTCGGGCGCCGCACCGACATCCTCGCGTCGAACCTGCTGGCCCGCGCCCTCCTCACCGACTGGACCCAACTGCCACCCCGCGAGCGCAACTACACGCGCTGGGTCCTCCTCGACCCCGGCGCCCGCGAGGTCTACCCCGAATGGGCCACCGTGGCGGCTGACGTCGTGGGCACGCTGCGCCTCTACGCCGGCCGGAACCCCGACGACCCGCAACTCAACGAACTCGTCGGCGAGCTGACCATCAAGAGCCCGCAGTTCCGTACGTGGTGGCACAACCACCGGGTGCACGAGCGGACCCACGGCACCAAGCACATGGTCCACCCCGCCGTGGGACCGATGACCATCCGATACGAGGCGCTGGCACTACCCGGCGACGACGACCAGACGCTCTTCATCTACACCACGGATCCCGGCAGCAGCTCCCACGACAACCTGCGCCTGCTCGCGCTCTGGGCGACACAGCAGCGGTACGTCCCAACGACAGGCGCATCCAAGGCCGCTCCCGCTCAGATCGAGGACAGCCCAACCAGGTCTGCGGGCTCAGCCTGATTCCGACGGGCGTCGATCGCCCTTCGACAACCGTGGCGGACTCCCGTACCCCTCTGCTACCCAGGAACGGGGCCAAGGCAACCCATCCGCTTGCGGGCGTAGGGGCGGAACTCGGCGTGTTCGTGGTGCCGGCGTCGGTGGATCAACCAGACGAGGATGTCGGCGAGCGCGTCCACCGGGGTCGTGATTTCTGCTCGGGCAAGGGCCTGGCCAGCCAGGCCCAGGCGAACCTGAGCCTGGCTGACCAGGCCACGTGTGGCTAGGCGTTGCCGGACCGCGCCCCCGGCAGCGTCCGCTCGGCGGTCAGCGTCATGGCGCCGCCCTTGTAGGACACCCGGAACATGTGGCCGCCCACGTTCAGGACCCGCCGTTCCGGCATGGAGTGGAAGTTGCCCTTGATCGAGGCCCCGCTCAGGATCGTCAGTACCGTGCCCGGGGTGATGGGCGCGCGGACGTCCAGGGTGAGTTCGCCGTCCAGCACCAGGGCACCCGTGGCCCGCACGCTCGTGTAGTCGCGGTCGCCGGAAATGGTGATGGCGAGGCGACCCGCTCGGCTGATGGTCACGTCGCCGCCGACCTTCAGGACGTTGCCCTGCGGAACGTCGGTGAGACTGACGGACAATGCGGACGCCGCTTCCGCGGCCGACAGGCCGGGCTGCAACACGCCGCTGTTGACGCGGATGCTGCCTCCCACGAAACCGCCGCCGCCGAGCGTGCCGCCCTTGACGGCGACCGAGCTTGCGTGCGAGCCGGCGATCGAAAGCTTGCCGCCTTCCACCGTCGTGCCGCCCTCGTAGGTGGCGTGACCCGACATGATCAGCATCCCGGAGCCCTGCTTGGTCAAAGACGCCGTGTAGAGTTTGTTGTCGATGTTGTTCTGAATGAAGGCCGCGCGCGCGTCCATCCATTCCTTACGCCACTTGGTGGCGTCCCCATAGCTGATCTTGTCGTACAGTTCCGGGTGGCCGTTGGTGATGGCTTGGACGTAAGGATCAGCCAGAATGCCCTGAAGCATGAAGGCCTTGTCGCTGAGCTTGCCGTCCGGGCTCAGTACGTTGGGGCTGAATTCACCGGCAAAGGCGATGCCCTGTTTCTTGTAGGTCGCCAGCCACTCCCGATCCTCCCGCTCCCTCTCCTTGATCGCGACCTGGCTGATGTCGTTCGACCAGACGTCCAGGGGCGCCTTGTCCATGTTGTAGGTCATGGGCCCCAGGAACTGGCCGGGGCCATACATGCCCTTGTCCAGATCGGGGATGCCCCAGCCCCAGCGCGCGTCCGGAGTCCCGTCGGGAGCGGTCCAGGCGATGGATGCCCCGGAGGGGGAGGTCTGACCCGTGCCGAGGAACCTCACACCGTCGGACATCTTGTTGTTCGCCGTGGTGAACATCAGATCACGGACCTGCTTGGCGTCCATGTTCGGATAGCGGGAGAGCAGAACGCCCATCACCGCTGTCGCAACGGGCGTCGCCGGAGACGTTCCGCTCGAGTTCGAATAGTTGGTGTCGCCACCGCTGTTCGTGGTCCGAACACTGTTCGACGGAGTGGACACGGTCCACCATTTGGCGAGCCCCGCCTCGTTGTACCCGAATTGCTTCGTGTATTCGGGGTCGGCCGCGGTGGGAGGCTGCACCCCGCCGACGCATACCCACTGCGCCTCCGCCGCAGGATTGAAGAAGGGGTACGCCGGGCGGAAGTACGGGTTGCTCCAGTCGTTGTTGCCGGCCGACCTCACGTTGACGGTACCGCTATCCTTGATAGCGTCCCAGATGGCATCCATGAAGGAGCGCCCGGGGTAGTTCGGGTTGTATTGAATACCGTCTTCCGAATAGCTCTTCTTGAAGAGGAAGTACTGGTACTCCAGGTCCTTCAGATGCTCGTTGGGGATGATGGTCGCCATCGCCGTGGCGCTGGCGCTGTCCTTGCCGCGCAGTTCGTAAGCGTTGGCGAGGTTGCCATTGACCCCAAGGTCGTTACCCAGGCCGTCGAAGCGGCTTCTGTCCAGAGTCTGGACATAAGAGCCCCAACTGCTGTTGATGACCTGGGCGCCTGCGTCAACCAGGGCCTTATTGGCCGTACGCCAGTACACGTAATCGTGGAAGGGGCCGTGGGACTGGGTGTCGGAACCGCCGGTCATGGCGACATACATCGTCGAGCCAAAGGCGATGCCGTGCTGCTCTTTGCCATCGCGAATGCCAGAGGTGACGCCAAGCATGCCGGTTCCGTGACTGTAGTCACTCGTTCGCGCCTGGTCGCCGGCCACAGTGAACCGCTGGCCCGCAGTGAACGGGTTCGACGGGGTTACTGAGTTCCGGTACCCGAAGCCGGACGTTCCGTAGAACCCCTCCGCTCTCACCGGAACGATCAGGCCGGTCTGGAATCCTTCATGGGTAGGCCGGTAGCCCGAATCCATCATGCCCAGCGCGACGCCCTGCCCGCGGTACCCAAGGGCGTAGGCGGTGGACGCGTTTACCGCGACGAGCTGCCACGGGGAGTCGATCGCTGTGCCAGGGTTGGCAGGATTGTGGCCGGTGTAGTAGCCATACTCCGGCGTTTCCCAGCTGGCTTTAGCGGCACCCAGTTCCCCCGGCGTCCTGGCGACAAAACCGGGGTCCCCCGGATACGCCGGTCCGCCAGCTGTACTGCCAGAGGTTGATGTCAGGCCGGTCCTGGGCGATGCCGAGGCGAACCCGGCCGGAAACAAGGCGATGCCTGCGCCGGCAATAAAGGTGCCCCCCACTCGACGTAGTAAATCCCGCCGACTCAAGAAACTCATACTCATCTCCGATTCCTTCCGAAGGGTCGATCTCCGGTGGGCGGGGGCGCAGTACTGCCGCCTTTATCGGGCAGCGAATGTCGTTGGCTTTGTTCGGGATCCAGACTGCCGCGCGAGCCGACGCATGGACGTCGGGACGGCGAACCGGAACTCTCCCGCAAGTCGGCCTCCCCTATATGGACACCAAATTAGACTGCGGCAGATGCCCCTCGTCAAGGGGTCAACATCGGCCCCGCGTGAACGGTTAAGCGACGATCTATATCGATATGAATAACTGCCATGCATCGGGTCACGGGTTGACTCCGTGGAGGTGGTGTGCGACTTGTCCGTGATGGACTGATTGCGCAGATGGGAGGCAGCCGCCGCGCGATCCCTCGAGACGGCGAAGTCGGGCGGAGGAGTGTGCTGCGCGAAGGATGAGTTCCCGCTCAGAGGACCGCCGGCTTGCGGGCCCGACGAGCGGCAGTCCGGAAGACGACGGATACTCGGCTGATGACTGGACCGGATCTCGACCCCGATCAGTATCCCCCCATCGACCCGCGTGAACCGGTGCCCGACGACGCGAGCGTCCTTCTGCCTGGCGCGCCGGACGAACTGCCCGAAGCCCCGGCCGAACCGAGGCTGGACGACGGTGGCAACGCCGGCGGCGTGCGCGAGCCGGCATAGATCCGTCCGCGCCTGGATCGACCGTGCCCACACCGTCGGATACCCAGAACTCCGCGGCTTCGCCAGCGGTCTGTCCTGGCGGCTGCAAGCGGTAACCGCCGCGCCCCGGGCCTCTCAGTGGGTGCCGGGGGTGTGGCGTTCCTCGGCGCAGAGCGCATCCAGTCGTTGCAGCGTCTCGGTCATGCTGGTGAGCCAGATGCGGCCGCCGTCCATCGACTCCCGCCGGTCCTCGGGCACATGGGAACAGTCATAGATCTCGGTCACGACTGTCGCGTCCGGCCCATCAGGGGTCAGCTCGTAGGTCCACCGGTGACCCCAACGCCTGGGCGTCGTGCTGCCGGGTGCGGTGTCCGGGTGGCCCCGGCCAGGTTCGGGCCTCCAGCCGATGCGGCGGTCCACCTCGTACTCGATGACGTGGTTGTCCATCTCGTAGTCGCCGTACGGCGGGTAGTGCATTTTCATCACGAACACGTCGCCGACGGCCGAGACGACCTGGTCCGAGACGGCGCCCCGCAGCATTCCGGAGCCGTCGATGTCGTTGTGTCGCCGTGGATCCGCGAGGATCCGGAAGATGTCTGCCGCCGGCGCGGCGATCCGCCGGGACACCGACACGAGCCCGCGATCGGACACTGCGCGCTGCATCTCGGCGAGCCGTTCGGCGAGGAAGGCGCGTTCGACGCCGTTGTCGGTGAGGGTCATCGCCTCGTGGTACGCGTCGGACGCCTCTGCCCACCTGTGGAGTTGCCGCAGGAAGTCGGCGCGGGCGGCGCTGAGGTAGCCGTAGGTGGCCAGCACCGGCTCGGCGAGCAGCGGTGTCAGCGCGTCCAGGCCGGCCTGCGGGCCGTCGCGCATCCCCACCGCCACGGCTCGGTTGAGTTCGACCACGGGGGAGGGCCAGAGGTTGAGCAGAACGTCGTACAGTCCGACGATCTCCACCCAGTCGGTTTCCTGCCAGGTCGGCGCCTCGGTGTGCACGGCGGCGATCGCGGCTTCGACGGCGTACCGCGTCGGCGGCTGGCGGTGCAGCGCACCGGTCAGCAGCGCGACGCCCTCGCTGATCAGTTGGGTGTCCCAGCGCCCGCGGTCCTGCTCGGAGAGCAGTTGGAGCCGCCCGGTGGCGGACAGGCGGCTGTCGGCGCGCGCGTGGACGAGCAGCAGCAGCGCCAGTAGGGCACTGATCTCGGCGTCGTTCGGCATGAGCAGGTGCAGCATCCGGGCGAGGCCGATGGCGCTGTCCACGAGGTCCCGCCGGACGAGCTGCGCGCCGGTTGGCGCCGTGTGGCCGGTCGTGAAGATCAGATGAATGACCTCCAGTACGGCGTTGACGCGTGCGGCAAGGTGGTCGGGTGACGGCACGCGGTACGGGATACGGGCGTTGGTGATCTTCTTCTTGGCCCGGGTGATCCGCGCGGCCATGGTGGGCTCCGGCACCAGGAATGCGCGGGCCACCTCGGCCGTGGACAGGCCGCACACGAGCCGCAGCGTCAGCGCGACCTGGGCGTCACGGGACAGGGCCGGGTGACAGCAGGTGAACACGAGCCGCAGGCGGTCGTCGTCGAGACCGTCCTCGGGCCCGGCCACCACCTGATCGGGTACGAGCAGCGGTAGGGCTCGGCGCATCGCCGACTCCCGCCGCAGCACATCCCGTGCCCGGTTGCGAGCGGCTGTCGTGAGCCACGCGCCGGGGCGATCGGGGACGCCGATCTGCGGCCAGGTCCGCAGCGCCTGGGCGTAGGCGTCCTGGGTGCACTCCTCGGCGAGGTCGAGATCGCGGGTCAGGCGTGCCGTCGCCGCCAACACGTGCGCCCAGTCGCGGCGGTGCGCCTGCGCGACCGCCGCGACGACCTCGGCGCTCATCCGTGCTCGACAACCGGACGGATCTCCACCCCGCTGTGCCCGGCGGAGACCTCGTAGAGCTGCGAAGCCAGCTCGATCACCTCGTCGAGGTCCGCTGCTTCGATCAGGTAGTAGCCGCCCACCGCCTCCTTGGTCTCCAGGAACGGGCCGTCGGTGATGGCCAGTCGACCGGCCGGGTCCGTGCGCAGGGTGGTCGCGATGGTCGCCGGCTCGAGTTGCCGGCCGTCGAGGATGGCCGGGCCGGCCTCGGTGGCGAAGGCGCGGTGGGCCTCGTCGCGCTTCTGTAACTCCGGCGGTGACATCGCGGCCCACTGCCGCTCGTCGCCGTGGATGAGGATCAGATACTTCGCCATGTCCCGTGTCCCGTCGTCTGGAGCCCGGTCGGACCCACCTACCTTTCCGACGAGTCAGCCTGGTCGTCTATCGACAGCCGAGCAAACATTCTTGGTACGGGAAGATGCGCCACCGCCCCTACGGACCAGGGGCAGGTCGGTAGAAATGCGCTTCTGACAGCGCTCAGGGGGTTTGTAGTCGCTGCGTGATGAACAGGGCGGCGCGGTCCAGGGCATGGTCGGCTTCGTCGAGCTGGCCGATGAAGGACTGGAAGACGTGCGGAACGCCCGCGGTGATGTCGAGGATGACGTCGACCTCGGCGTCGCGGGCGCGTTTCGCGAGCCGGACCGAGTCGTCGAGCAGCAGTTCGTTCGTGCCGACCTGCAGCAGGATCGGCGGGAAACCGGTCAGGTCGGCGAGCACGGCGGGCGCGGCGCGATCGGGGTCGGAGCGACGAGCAAGGGTGTGGGACGGCTCGAGGCCCGAGCCTGGGTACGGCGGGTGCCGAACCCCGCAGACGGCCGTTCATTGCTGTTGGAGTTGACCCCACAGGGCGCGGAAGTCGTTGATGACGCCGAAGACACCTTTCAGGAACACCTGGCCACTCACATCGGCCTGTCGATCGCCCCGGCCCAGATCGCGGAACTCGGTCGAACGCTGACACGGCTGCGCGCCACCATGGAGCGCGGCGGGGTCGGCACGCCCGTCGGCTGAAGACCACGACAAGGCACTGCCGGGTAGGCCGCCGTCACAACGGACGCGACCACAGGGGTCCGGAGCGAAATGTGCTGCGCCGAAACGGATTTCCGGCGCCTTGACCGCTCACGACGCATCGCCGGCCGCTAGTCCCACTTCAGGGGCGGCCAGGGTGGTGGCAGGGTCATGCGGCGTTACGCCACTTGCGGCCGTGCCTGCCAATGAGCCGGTCGGCGTCGGTCGGCCCCCAGGAGGCGGCCTCGTACGTGGGGATCGGCGAGTTGTCCTTCTCCCAGTTGTCGATGATCGGGTCGACGATCCGCCAGCACTGCTGCACCTCGTCGCTGCGGATGAACAGCGATGCGTCACCGACCAGCGCGTCCAGCAGCAGACGCTCGTACGCCTCCGGGGACTCCTCGGCGAACGTCTGGTCGTAGGAGAATTCCATAGTGGCGGTGCGGACCCGGAAGGAGTGGCCCGGCACTTTGGCACCGAAGCGCAGCGAGATGCCTTCGTTCGGCTGGATCCGCAGGATCAGCGCGTCAGCGTCGAGGCCGGTGAGCTGGTCGGTCGGGATCGGCAGGTGCGGCGGCCGCTGGAACTGCAGTGCCACCTCGGTGAGCCGGGCCGGCAGGCGCTTGCCGGTGCGAACGTAGAACGGCACCCCGGCCCAACGCCAGTTGTCCACGTTGAGCCGCATGGCGGCGTAGGTCTCGGTACGCGACAGGGGGTCGACGCCGGCTTCCTCGCGGTAGCCGGCCATCAGGTCCTCGCGGGTGCCGCCCCGGGTGTACTGTCCCCGGACCGCCGCCTCGGCGATGTCCCGGTCGGTGGGGAGCCGGATCGCCTGCAGCAGCTTCACCTTCTCGTTGCGCAGACCCTCAGCCTCGAATGAGGCCGGTGGCTCCATCAGTGCCAGCGCGAGGACCTGGAGCACGTGGTTCTGCACGATGTCCCGCATCGCGCCCGCGTCCTCGTAGAAGCCGCCGCGGCTGCCGACGCCGAGGGTCTCGGCGACGGTGATCTGCACGTGGTCGACCCACGAGCGATCCCAGATGGGCTGGAAGATCGAGTTCGCGAAGCGCAACGCCAGCACGTTCTGGACGGTGTCCTTGCCCAGATAGTGATCGATGCGGAAGACCTGGTGCTCGTCGAACGCGCTGTGCACGACGCCGTCCAGCTCGCGGGCCGTGACCAGGTCGCGCCCGTACGGTTTCTCGATGACCAGGCGGGAGAAGGAGCCTTCGCGTGGCTGGTTGAGCCCGACACCCGCCAGCCCGTTGATCACCGGTTCGAAGGCCCCGGCCGGGGTGGACAGGTAGAAGAGCCGGTTGCCGGACGTGCCCCGCTGTGCGTCCAGCTCGTCGAGGGTCTCCACGAGCCGCTTGTAGGTCTCCGGGTCGTCGTAGCCGCCGGCCACGTACCGCACGCCGCCCTGGAGCTGGCGCTTGCTGGTGAGGGTGCGGTCGCCGAGGACGCTCTCGGCGAACTGCTCGTCGGTCATCGACGTGCGCGCGACGCCGACCAGCGCGAACTGGTCCGGGAGCCGCTCGTGGCGAGCCAGGCTCTCGACTGCGGGCAGCAACTTACGCCGGGTCAGGTCACCGGAGGCACCGAAGATCACCAGCGTGGCCGGCGGGGCACTCCGCTCCTGGATGAGCTGAGATGCGTGGTCCATGGTCTGCGTTCCTCCGGGCACAAGGGGTGTGGGTCGAGGGCTGCTGTCATGCCAGGAAATTGTGCGGGGGTTAGCGGTAGTGGCCGGGGCCGCGCGGCGTGGCCCTGTTGGTCGCGGAGCTTGAGCCTCGCACGCCGGGCTCACGGGTAGGCAACTCGGTGACGATCCGGTGTGGTCCGCCGGCGTACGAGGTGGTGACACGAATGATCGTGGCCAGGCAACCCGCGAAGGTCAATGGGCTCGCCGACGGCGACGCCGGGATCGCCAGGCTGCGGCTGCGGCGTGGCGACGGCCGGCGTCGAGGCGATGGTGGCGGCCCGGGGAGAGATGATCAGGTCCGGTGACGTCGACGTGATCCTCAGCAAGGTGGAGGACGGCTCGATCCAGTTGGGTGACTGACCTGCTACCGCTCGGCGCCGACGTGGAGGTCGTCGCCGTGGCCGCGCCGCGCGACCGGCTCGCGCACGCCGCCGCCGGGCTGGTCGTCCTCTACCGCCGGCCGTCGGGCTGACGCGCGGCGCAGCACGGCGGCACCGGCGACCGCGCCGAGGGCCTGGCAGGCGGCGACGCCGAGCAGCAGGACGGCCGCGCCAGCACCGGTGGTGGCGCCGGCGAGCGCCGCGCCGCCTGCCGCGGCGGTGGTCTTCAGGCCGGCGCCGAGGGTGAAGACCTGGGTGTGCACCGCCGGTGGCGCCTCCTGGTCACGTACTGCCAGCACGCTGCAGAACAGCGGCCCGCTCAGGACGCCGACCAGGGCGAAGAGCGGCAGCGTGGCCCAGACCGTCGGCATGGCCGGTACGAGCGCGAACGGCACCGCGGTGGCGAGCAGGCTGACCAGGACCACCCGTTCGGGCGGCTGCGAGCGGATCGGGTAGCGGGCCCACCAGAGCGAGCCGACCAGCCCGCCGGCCGACGCCACCGCCAGGAACAGCCCGGTGTACGACGGGTGCCGGAACTGGCCGGCGAGCAGCGCCGCGGCCACCGGCAGGGCCCCGATGCCCAGGTAGCCGATGCTGCTGGCCAGGGTCACGGCGCCGAGCCGGCGCCGCCGCCACAGCAGCGGCACGGCGGCCAGCGGCGTGGCCCGTCCGGCGCCGTCGGGGCGATGGGCGCGCGCCGGCCGGTCCCGGATGGGCAGCGTCGACAGCACCAGGACGCCGGCGGCCACCAGCGCGACCAGCACCGCCGTCGCGGCGGTCGCCCCGGCGAACCCGGCGGTGACCGCCGCGATCCCCGGCCCGGCGATGCCGGCCAGGTTGTAGGACATCGCGTCGAGGCCGAACGCCTTTTCCAGCCGGTCGGGTACCAGGTCGCGCAGGAGGCTGGTCAGCCCGCCCAGCATGACCGGTGCGAGACTGCCGGCCAGCACCACGAGGGCGACCGACAGCGGCCGGGAGGCGGTCGCCAGGGCCACCGCGGCGAGCAGTGCGCCGCCGTACCCGAGCAGGGCCAGGAGGTAGAAGAGGCGGCGGCGGCGGACCCCGTCGGCGATCGCGCCCACCACCGGCCCGGCGACGACGTGGGGGATCATCAGCGCCGCCACGAGCACCCCGCCGTAGGCGGCACTGCCGGTCCGCTCCATGGCCAGCAGCACCAGGGCCACGCGGGCTCCCTCGTCCGCCAGCCGCACCAGCACCGCTCCGGCGGCGTACCGCCCGAGCACCCCCCGCGCCCGCGCCCCGTCCCCACCCGTCACCACCCCACCCCCCTACCCACCCGCCTCCCCGCGCACGCCCCGCGTCGATCAAAGGGCTCGCGTCGGTGTCGACCTCCTCGGCGAACGGGCTGGAGGCGTGTGGTAACCGGGGTCAGGGGAGGGTCTGGCGGGCGGCGCCGAGGGTGGCGAGGGCACGCTCGATGTGGTGGGGCGGGTTGGCGGCGTAGCCGAGGACGAGGCCGGGTGGTTGCGGGCGCTGGGCGTGCCAGGACAGCGGCTGCACCTTGACGCCCCGGCGCAGGGCCGCCGCGGCCAGTGCCGTGTCGTCGAGGTCGCCGGGGAGGGTGACCAGCAGGTGCAGGCCGGCGGCAGCGCCGTGTACCACCGCCCCGGGCAGGTGGGCGCGGACCGCCCGGATCATCGCGTCCCGGCGGCGTACGTGCCGGTGGCGCAGCAGTCGCAGGTGGCGTTCCAGCGCCCCGGAGGCCATCAGCTCGGCCAGGACGAGCTGCGGAAGGGCGGCGTTGCCGAGATCCGCCATCCGCTTGACCGCGACCAGGTCGGCGTGCAGCCGCGGCGGGACCAGCACCCAGCCGATCCGTAGCGCCGGGGCCAGCAGTTTGGAGACGCTGCCGGTGTAGCAGACCCGGTCGGGCAGCATGCCGCGCAGCGCCGGCACCGGCGGGCGGTCGTAGCGGTGTTCCGCGTCGTAGTCGTCCTCGATGACCAGGCCGCCCCGCTCGGCCCAGCGCAGCAGCGCCCGCCGCCGGTCGCCGTCGAGCACCACTCCGGTCGGGAACTGGTGCGCGGGGGTCAGCATCACCGCCGGGGCGCCGCCGGCCGCCAGCTCGTCGACCCGCAGGCCCTGGGCGTCGACCGCCACCGGCGGGGTGTCCAGCCGCCAGTTGTTCAGGTGCTGGCGTACGCCGAGCGAGCCGGGGTCCTCCACTGCCACAGTGGACACGCCGTCGGCGTGCAGCAGCTGGGCGAGCAGGCCCAGCGCCTGGGACACCCCGGCCACCACCACCACTTCGGCCGGGTCCACCCGGATGCCCCGGTTGCGGGCCAGCCAGGTGGCGACAGCGAACCGCAGCGCGGGTGTGCCGGACGGGTCGCCGTACCCGAAGTCGGCGGGCGCCAGGCGGTGCAGCACCGCGCGTTCGGCGCGCAGCCAGGCCGCGCGGGGAAAGGCCGCCAGATCGGGTACGCCGGGCGTCAGGTCCAGCTCGGCCGGGGCGGTGCGCAGCGCGTCGAAGACCGTGGTGTCCGGCCGGTCGGCGAACACCTCCGGCGGGCGGCGGGGTGCGGGCGCACGGTGGACCACGGCGGCCGGCGTGGCCACCACGACGGTGCCGGCCCGGCCCCGGCCGACCACGTGCCCATCCTCGGTCAGCCGTTGGTACGCCTCCGTCACCACGCCCCGGGAGACGCCCAGCTCGACCGCGAGCACCCGGCTGGCGGGCAACCGGGCGCCCACCGGCACCCGCCCGTCGGCGATCGCGGCGCGTAGCCGCCCGGCCAGCCAGGCGGCGCGGCCACCGGGCGGGGCCTCGCCGACGTCCAACTGGAGGAAGTCGGCACCGGCCGTTATGGACCCGCGTACGTCGCCTTGTTTGGCCCTGTCCACGGGACCATTATGGCCGCAGGCTGGATCGCATGAGCATCGCCTTCCTGCTGACCGCCCTGGTGGTGACGATCACCCCGGGGACCGGAGTGATCTACACCGTCTCCACCGCACTGGCCGCCGGCCGCCGGGCCGGGCTGCTCGCCGCCGTCGGCTGCACGGTCAGCCTGCTGCCGCACCTCGCCGCCGCCGTCACCGGGCTGGCCGCCGTGCTGCGGGCCGGCACTCCGGCGTTCCGGGTGGTGACCTGGCTCGGTGTGGCGTACCTGCTCTGGATGGCCTGGTCCGCGCTGCGCGACCGGGGCCCGCTGCGGGTCGACGACGGGCGTCCACCCGCACCGGCCGCCCGGGTGATCCGCGACGGGGTGCTGCTGAACCTGCTCAACCCGAAGGTGACCGTGTTCTTCGTGGCCTTTCTGCCGCAGTTCGTCCCGCCGGACACGCCGGAGGCGACGCTCGGGATGCTGCTGCACGGCACCGTCTTCGTGCTGGTCACGCTCGTGGTCTTCGCCGGCTTCGCCCTGCTCGCCAGCGCGCTGCGCCGCCGGGTGCTGGCCCGGCCCCAGGTCACGGCCCTGCTGCGGCACGGCTTCGCCGCCAGCTTCCTCGCCCTCGGCCTCGGCCTGGCCCTCACCGCCTGATCGGAGTCCTCGTTGCGTTTCCACCATTGCACCAACGTCTGGTCGACCTTCCCCGAGCTGAGCTGCGGAGTGCTGCACGCCACCGGACTCGACGGCACCGTCGAGGTGGGACACCGCCTCGACCGGTACACCGACACGGCCCGGGCACGCCTCGCCGGCGGCCCGGAGAGCGGCTTCCCGGAGATCCAGGCGTGGCGGCGTGCCTTCGCCCGGATGGGGTTGGCGCCGACCCGCTACCGGTGCGCCGCCGAGTCGCTGCTGCGCCGCCTCCGCCGCGACGGTGAGCTGCCGCGGCTGCACCCTCTGGTCGATCTGGGCAACGCGCTCTCCCTCGCCTACGCGGTCCCGGTGGCCGTGCTCGACCTGGCGCGGATCGGCGGCGACCTGACGGTGTGCCGGGCCACCGGCGCGGAGACGTACCTGACCCTCGGCGGGGAGACGGAGCAGCCCGAGCCGGGCGAGGTGGTCTTCGCCGACGCGGCCGGCGAGGCGCACTCCCGGCGCTGGACCCACCGGCAGAGCGGCGCGTCGGCGGTGCGCGCCGGGACCGACGAGGTGCTGGTGGTCATCGAGGCGATGCACGCGGGTGGGGCGGGCACGGTGCGGCGGATGCTCGCCGAACTGGCCGACGCCCTGCCCGTACCGTCGCGGACCGCGCTGCTCACTGCCGGCGCCCCGGAGTTCGCGTTCGCGTAGGCCCGTTGACGGTGCTGCCGGCCCGGCACGGGGCGGCGGCCGGCAGCGCCGTCGCGGCTCCCCAGCGCCATCTCGCACTGATGCCGCGATCGCCCCATCCCTGAGGAACCGGGTATGCGTCGGGAACAAGCCCGGGTTCAGCCATGCTGGACCTGTGGTGATGGACAACGGCCTGCGCGTGTCACTGCTGGACCGGTCCCGGACCCGCGCCGGCGAGGCCGACTCCGAGGCGCTCAGGGGTACGGTGGGACGTGCGGCGCACGCCGAACGGCTCGGGTACGACCGTTTCTGGGTCGCCGAACATCACAGCGTCCCCGGGATCGCGGGAGCGGCCCCGGCGGTGTTGCTGGCCGCCGTAGCCGGTGCGACGAGCACCATCCGGCTCGGCTCGGCCGGGGTGATGCTTCCCCACCACCAACCGCTGGTGGTCGCCGAGCAGTTCGCGACGGTGTCCGCCTTCGCCCCGGGCCGGATCGACCTGGGACTGGGCCGCTCGCCGGGGTTCACCGCGCCCGTGCGCCGTGCGCTGCGGCAGACCGACGGCGATTTCGCCGCGGACCTCGCCGAGCTGCACGGGTTCCTCGACGGGACGGCGGAGATCACCCTGCGCCCGCAGCCGCAGGGACCAGTGCCGCTGTACGTGCTGGCCACCGGAAGCGGTCTGCAGATCGCGGCCGAGCTGGGCCTGCCGGTGATCGTGGGCGGCCCCCTGCTGGGAGTCGGCGGGGACCCCGCACCCGGGTTGGCGGCCCTGGCCGAGTACCGGCGCGCGTTCCGACCCTCGTCGCAGCAACCGGAGCCGTGGGTGGCGGTCAGCCTCGACGTGCTGATCGCCGACACCGTCGCAGAGGCCGCCGACCTGCTGCTTCCGGAGGCATGGGCGATGGCGCAGAGCCGGACCACCGGGGTCTTCCCGCCGCTGGAACCGGTGCAGGCGGCCCGGTCCGCTCCCCGCACACCGCGCCAGCAGGAGCATCTTGAGCAGACCGCGGCGAGGGCGATCAGCGGCCCGCCGGCCCAGGTGGAACGTCAGCTCGCCGAGCTGCTCGACCGCACCGGGGCCGCCGAACTCGTCGCCTCCGGCAGCACCTTCGACCGGGCCGCCCTGGCCGTGTCGGATGCCGAGCTGGCCGCTCTGTTCGGGCGGCCGTGACCGATCATCAGGGAACTCCGGCAACGGCGCGCTCGACGTCTGGTGCGGCGCGCGCCGGTCACTGCCGTCCGCCACGTCATTCATGGAGCCAATAGGAGGAGCGCACGATGCGGCATGCGAACTCGACCGGTACCGACGTGACCCGGGTCCTGGTGACCGGGGTCCGTGGCAAGACGGGACTACCGCTGGCGACGTCACTCGCGGCACGGCAGGGCGTCGAGGTGCGCGGCGGCAGTAGTGACCCGTCCACCGTGGACATCACAGGCGTACACCCGGTCGCCTTCTCCTGGGACGAGCCCGCCGGGTGGGCGGCGGCGACCGATGGCGTCGACGCCGTGTACGTGGTCCGGCCGGATCGCGCGGACGCACCGGAACTCGTCGGGGCGCTCGTGGCAGGGACCCCATCCTCGACCCGGGTGGTCCTGCTGTCCGACAAGGACGGCGGCCACCCGGGCTCCGATTACCCGGCAGGCTGGGCGCCGAGCGTCGAGCGCGTGGTACGCGGGAGCGGACGGCCCTGGACGATCCTGCGGCCGGGTTGGTTCATGCAGGTCTTCACCGACCCGCGCTTCTACGCCCACCAGATCGCCGACGCGGGGGAGTTGCCGTTCCCCAGCGGCGACGCCGTCATGGCCTGGGTCGACGCCTGTGACATCGCGGCAGTCGCCGAGCGGGCGCTGGTCGAGGACGGGCACGCCGGTCGGACGTACCAGCTCTCCGGTCCGGAGAGCCTCTCGTTGCCGCGTACGGCGGAGTTGCTCTCCGCCGCTGTGGGACATCCGGTGATCCACCGGGACCTGACCATGGACGAGGCCGTGGCCGGGACCGAGGGCTTCGAACGAGACCTCAACAGGTTGACGTTCGAGCGTGTGCGCGCCGGCGGTTTCGCGGAGGTGACCGATACCGTCGCCCAGGTCACCGGCACGGCGCCGAAGTCGTTGCAGGATTTCCTCTCCGCGAACGCACAGGCCCTGCGACGTACGGGCCGCTGACGCTCGGCGCCGTCACCGTCGCGGTGCCCCCGTCACACGATCCGGCAGTGCGGCGCCGCCCGTCGTGTCCCACCCACGTGGAGACGGAACGGCGGGCGTTATGACATAGATGGGATTAGATGTCTCGCGTCGCCTCAGGTATGAATGCCGAAGGCACGTCTCGGTGCTGATTCCTGAGAAGGAGCGACAGATGCATCATGCCCTGCGCCGCCTACGAACCGGAGCGGTCGCGCTCGCTGCCTGCACACTTGGGCTGAGCCTGCTGTCGGTACCCGCCGCCGAGGCGTACCCGCTTGCCCCTGTCGCGCCACAGTCCCAGCGGGCACCGGAATCGAGCCAGTTCTCGGCAGACGGCGTGACGACGGTCGGTGAACTCCGTACGGTCGACAGTTCGCTGTCGTACGCCCCCAACGGCGGGACGCAGATCATTCAGCACCCCGGTGCCACCTACGTCAAGGTGCACTTCAGCTCCCTGCGACTGGCCGAGGGCGAGTACGTCACCGTGTCGAGCCGCGACGGCAAGGAGAGCTACAGGTACGACCGCCACCTGAACCGGGGGACCGGTTCGGACCACACCACCGACGGACAGCCGGGGTTCTGGGCGATGTCGGTGGAGGGTGACACCGCGGTGGTGACACTGCACAGCAGCCGCCCCGCAGGTGGCAGCGCCGCCACCATCGACAGGTTCTGGCGCGGATACGACCGCACGGAGATCGCCGCGCACAACTTCTCCACCCAGTCCGTGTGCAGCACCGACGCCCGCAGGGACGTGGTCTGCTACCAGAACAGCCACCCCACCGAGTACGCCCGTGGCCGCGCGGTGGCGCGGCTGTTGATCAGCGGCGGTGGACTGTGCACCACCTGGCGGGTCGGCAACACCAACCGGATGTTGACGAACAAGCACTGCTTCTCGACCCAATCCGCGGTGAGCGGCAGCGAGATGCAGTTCAACTACCAGTGCGCCACCTGCGGCGGCGCCAATCCCGGCGCTGGCACCAAGGTCAGCGGTGCCACCCTCTACAAGGTGAGCAGCGGCGGTTCCGGCGAGCTGGACTACGCCCTGTTCTCGGTCAACAACTTCGCCGCCATCCAGGGGTTCGGCACGCTCTACCTGGCGACCAGCGCCACCAGCAACGGCACCCGGATCTATGTCCCCGGGCACGGCGACGGCAGCCCGAAGCGGCTGTCGATCTACGAGGACGCCCAGAACGGCGCGACGTGCGCCGTCCGAAGCGCGAACTACAACACCTGGAACATCAGCTACAGCTGTGACACCTCCGGTGGCAACTCGGGTTCCCCGGTGCTGAACGCCAGCCACCGGGTGATCGCCCTGCACCACCTGGGCGGTTGTCCGTCGAACCAGGGCGCGAAAGCGCACCTGATCTACAACGAGATCGCCAGCCTGATCGACAACGGCTGAGACGGTAGTGGGCCGCCGATGCGCGCTCTGCGCCTGGGCGGCCCACCTGCATCCTCGACCTCGACCTCGACATCCGCGTCGCCGGACGACGCCGTACGGCGGGGCGATCAAGGACGTTCTTCAGTTGGCCGTTTCTGCCCCGTAGCGACTAGGGCAACCACCACGGTGCGAAGTACGGCGCCGACGCTCCCTCGTTCGAGAAGGACCATCCGCCCGCCGGAGCGCTCTGCAGCCTCACGACGACGTTCGCCACGTACGCCGAGCTGACCGGCTGGAAATCGACGTCGCTGTACCAGGTCCTCCCGTTCGGGGCGCAGAAGTCCGACGCGTTGTCGGTGTAGGTCACCACCACGTTGTTCTGGTAGGTGACGACCATCTGGACTCGGACACACTCGCCGGACGCGTTGTTGATGTAGATGCGGCCGAGCAGCCGAGGCTCCCAGGTGCCGTTGACCAGATCCCACTCCAGCCGGCTGTCAGCCTTGGGATCTCCGGAGATGTTGCCCAGGTCGCCGTCGCCGAAGTCGAAGTGTGGCTGGGTGATGGAGAACCTGTCGGTCCGTTGCACCGCGGCCTGCGCCGGGCTCGCCCCGATCAGCCCGAGTGCGCACACCACGGGCAACACCAGGAGCCGGGTGGCGGTTCTGCTGAATCGCATGTCTTTCCTCCTCGATCGCGCCGCGGCCTCTGCGCGGCGTTCGTCATCGAGTCTCGGCAGGGGCGTCAGGGTCACGTCACGATCCGCTCCGGGTGGCCGCTCGGGGCGGGCTCACCATGACGCCACCGTGAGGTCCGACCGGACCATCGGTGATGCCCGGCCCGAGTGGGCCGGCGAGACCGACCTCGCCCGACCCGCCGGGCGGGCGAGATCGACCAGAGCCTGACCCGGACGGGTCGGCGAGCGAAGGAGCGACATGCGCACGATGGACATCGCACGACGGACTGTGGCAGGAGCGGTCGCTGTCGTGCTGGGCACAGCGGCTGGGGCAGCCGCGCCGGACCGGCCCGCCCACGCGGGAGGCCACGCACCGGTACGGGTCGAGGAGGCCAGCGAGAGCGACGGGAGCGGGATTAAGGTCGTCACCGCGACCTGCCCGGGAGCGCGATCCGTCTTCGCGGCGGGCGCCCGGATCGTGAACGGGAACGGCGGGGTCGTGCTGACCGCGATGGAGCCCGATGCGGAACTGACCACGGTGACCGTCACCGCGAAAGCCCGCACGGGGCACGCGAGCGCGTGGTCGGTGGTGGCCTACGCCACGTGCGACTGGTCGACGAGCCCGCCGGTGCGGGCGAGGACCACTGTGGAATCGGAGTCAACGGCGGAGGTGAGCTGCCCGGGTAGCACACGGTTGTTCGGCACCGGCTTCCGCTTCGAAGGACCTGTGGACCAGACGTACGTCGACGAGGTTGGCTTCGGCCCCGGACTGCGGACGGTGCGGGTGCATGCGGGCGGCACCGAGCCGGAAAGTCTCACCGCCGTCGGAATCTGCAAGGAGCCCACCCAACCGACCGGGCCGCCCGGCGAACGCGTCGAGGCCGCCAGCGGGTACGACGGCACGTGGCCCAAGACTGTCGTCACCGCGGAGGCCGGTCCGGACGTCCACGTGTACGGCGTCGGCGCCCGCGTGACGGGTGCGGGACCGTTCTTCCTCAGCGCGCTCGTCCCCAGCCCGAACCTCCGTCAGGCGGGCGCCGAGGCCGTTCGGGCCAGCCAGTTGCCGGGGTCGCCGGCCGCCCGGACCGATGGCGAAGGCGACGGTGAAGGCTCGCTCGCGGTAGCCGCTCTGGAGTCGGCCGTCTTCCACTGACCGATCGCCGTGAGCGGGCCGGCGACCCCGGCCGGGCGCCGGCATTCCGTAGCCGGTCAGCGCCCGCGATCGGACGCCGGGTCCCGCCGGCCGTTGCGAGCGGCCGGCGGGACCCGGCGAACGGTGGCCTGTGGTTGTCGGCCCGGCCGGGCCGGCGCGAGGATGATCTCGTCCGGCGGGTGCACTCCGATGGCCCGCATGGCCTCGCGGTACCGGGCGAGTGCCCGGCGTGCTTCGCCGTGCTGGCCGCCGGCGACCAGCGCGCGCACCAGCGCCCGGTGCGCCGGCTGGTCGTACGGATCCCGTTCGAGGAGCCGCAGCAGGTACGGCACCGCCGCCGCCGGGTCCGCCGTGGCCCGGCTGACCTGGGCCAGCATGCGCAGGAGGCCGAGGTACGCGGCCCGCGCCTCCTCGCGCAGCGGGCCGGACCAGTCGGCGTACGGCTCATCCTCGAACGCGTCGGCGCGGTACTGCCGGTCGGCGGACAGCAGCACCGTGCGCCCCTCTACCAGCGACCCTCGTTCCAGCAGGCGTCGCGCGTGCGCGACGTGCGCGAGGAATTCCTCGACGTCCACCCGCAACCGGCTGACGTCGAGCGCGATGCACGCCTGATCGGCGACGAGGAAGTGGTCGGGCGCGAACGTCTTCGTCGGGTCGAGCACCCCGCGGACGATCGAGAGCAGGACCGACAGCCGGTGGCCGGTGCGATCCGGGTCGTCGTCCGGCCAGAGGAGTTCGCACAGCTCGCCTCGTGGCACCGGCCGGCCACGCCGAGCGACGAGGATACGCACCAGGTCACGCGCCTTGCGGGACTGCCACCGCGAGGCCGGCACCGGTTGGCCGTCGAGATGCACCTCGAACCGGCCGAGGGCCCGGATCACGACCCGCTGGTAGACCGGCACCGCACCCGGCGCCCACCCGCCGAAGCCGCTCGCCGTCCGATCCACCAGGGCGCCGGCGAGGGCGACCTGCTCGCCCGCGAGCAGGCCGGCCAGCCGATCGTCGATGTCGGCTCCGGGCAACCGTCCGAGCAGGACGAGCAGCCGGGCCGCCTCGACCGCCGCACCGGCCCGGGTCCAGATGGCGTACCCCTCGCGCAGCGCCTCGCGGGCGCGCCCGAGGTCCGGCTCGGCCGCAGCCCTCAGCTCGAGCGCGTCGGCCAACCCGGCCAGGTCGCCCTGAACGCGTGCGATGCGGGCCGCCTCGCCGGCGAGCACGGTGGCCCGGTCGGGCTCGGCCATCCGGAGCGCGACCCAGCCCTGGGCCAGCAGTGCCGGTACGACGATCTCGTCCCCGACGTCCCGGGCGGCCCGGTCGGCGTGCCGCGCGGCGGCCGGCACGTCGTCGTCCAGTCGCACCAGCGCCAGCCCCGCGAGCGCGGACACGAGGACGTGCACGTTGCCGGTCTCCTCGGTGACCCGGATCGTCTCCTCGTAGGCGGCGCGCGCCTGCTCACGCCAGCCTCGCCGCCGATACAGCTCACCCAGCCCGAGTAGCGCGTGGATGAACCGGCGGGAGCCCTTCTGCTGGTAGAAGCCCAGCGCCGCCTCATACCGCCGCACCGCCTCGTCGTAACGGCCGAGCATCGCCAGGGCTTCCGCCTCGTTGCTGGTCGCGATGGCGCGCAGGCTCGGGGCGTCGGCAAGCGCGGCGTAGCGGGCCGACCGCTCGGCCGTCGTCAGCGCCTCGGCGAACCGGCCGGTACGCAGGAACTGGTGGGTGCGGTTGGTGTGGATCCGGGTGAGCAGCAGGACGTCGCCGATGCGTTCCGCGATCGGCAACGCCAGGGCGAAATGCTCCTGGCTGTCCGCGATGTCGCCGGCCACACTGAGGCACAGGGCGACGCTGAGGTGGCTCGAGGCCAGCACGTCGTCCTGCCCGGCGCTGGTCGCGGCGGCCAGCGCCCTCCGCGCGTATGCGGTGGCGGTCCCGGTGTCGCCGGTCAGCAGGTGCGTGTGTGCTGTCCACGCGAGCAGCAGCGCCTGATCGGCGAGCGGGGCGGACCGGGCGAGCGGCCGGTCGAGGATCGCCAGGGCCGCCCGGGCGTCACCCCGCTGGTAGTGGATCCGACCCAGCCGCCAGGCCACGCCGGCGTCCCAGGTCTCCTCGGCGGCGGTGTCGTACTCGTGGGTGGCGGCGCCGAGGTCGCCGAGGGTGCGCAACGCGTCGCCGAGCAGCAGTCGCAGCCGCCGGTTGCGATGCCGTTCCGGCAGCATGCGGACCAGTTCGGTCACCGCGACGGAACGACCCGCCGCGATCATCCGATCGCCGCACGCTTCGAGCACTCGGGCGCCCGCGGCATGGTCGCCGGCCCGCAGGTACTCCCGGGCCGCGGCGACCGGCGGCCCGTGCGCGTCATACCAGTCTGCGGCGGCGGCGGCCGTGTCGCGGATCTGCTCGGCGCTCGGTGCTCGGCGCCCGTGCCGGGCGGTCTCGACGACGATCGGTACGAGAAGCTCCTCGGGCGGCGGTGCGCCAGGCCCGGCCGCGGCTCGGGCCGGCCGGGTCAGCAGGCCGGTGCGGCGTAACCGGTCGATGATGCGCGGGGCGCCGCGATGCCCGAGGGCACGGCACAGCCCCACAGTCACCGGCGTCAGCGCACCAACCTGACGCAGCAGCCGGTGCGCTTCCGCCGGTAGCGCGGCCAGGACCTCGTCGGCGACGTAACGCGCGATCGGCCCGCCGGGCTCACTGAGGATCGGGGCGAGCGGCCCGGACGGCACCCCACCCAGCCGCAGAGTCTCGGCCGACAGGTGGACGAGCGCCGGCCAGCCGCCGGTCGCCGCGTACACCCGGTCGGCGAGTTCCGGTGTGGAGAGCCCGTACTCCTCGGCGATCAGGTCGGCGACCCGTTCCGGGGAGAGCGCCAGGTCGGCCGGGCCCAGCTCGGTCCAGAGGCCGCTGCCGAGCAGGCGGGTGGCCGGTGCCGGCAGGGGCCACCGCGAGGCGAGGACGACGGAGACGTCGTCCTCCCACCGCACGACCTCCTTGAGCAGGAGGTGCAACTGCTCCGCCGAGGTCGGCGGCAGGTCGTCGACCACGACCAGGCGGTCGCCGGCCGCGACGGCGTCGGCGACGAGCTGGCGTACGGGTGCGTCGTCCCCCCGGCACCAGTGGGCTTCCGCGCGGGGAAACCAACGGTGCAGCGCGGTGGTCTTGCCATAACCGGCGGCGGCCACGACGCAGTGGATTCCCCGCTGGTGGCCTGCCCGCAACGGATTCACCGCGTCCTCCCGGCCGTGCCGTGCCAATTCCGGACGACTGACGTGCCTTCGTCTGTGGACAAGGGTTCACCGGCGACGTCGGGCCAGGCAAGACTTGCGTTGGTCGCGTACCCGATTCAGGATGCGCGAGTGCCTGCGGTGCGGGTTGCCGGGTCGCACCCTCCTGCCCCGACCAGCAGCACGAAGCCGTTACGGGCGAAGGCGGCACACGCCGCGTCCGCCTGACGCTTCCAGTCCAGCCGCCGGCCCCGACCGACCCGGTAACAGTTGAACGTCGCCTCCGCGCCGGTGGGCCGCACCAGACCCCGGAAGACGTCGGCCTGGTCGGCGGTGAACCGCACCACCTCCTCGCGTACGCGCAACCGGACCAGCTCCCGCGCGGAGATGCGCTCCGGCAGCCCGGTCAACGGCCACTGATCGATAGCCCTGCCCGTCGCTGTCTCGTCCCGAACCGTCACCGTGGCCGTCGCGCGAAGGGTTCACGAACACCGCCCGCACCCCTGATTCCCCGCCCACGGCTGGGCAGGGAATCCGCAGGGGGGGAGGTGGCGGCGGGCCGAGGTACGGCGTGGACCGTCGGTCAGGACAGGTGCAGCCGAGGTTCGAGGATCACCTCGAAGAGCCGGTCCCACGGCAGTTCGACGCGCGCCGACTCGAAGCGGGTCAGGGTCGCCGTGAAGGTCTTCGCGCCCCGCCGGCCCAGCACGATGCGGTGCCCGGCGAAGTGGTCGGCGAAGTACCGCTCGGTCAGGGGCACCAGCCGCTCACGCACCCAGCCGTCGAAGTAGCTCTTCTGCTCGGGGGTGAGCGCGAGCGGGTCCCAGCCCTGCGCCCGTGCGTGCGCGTACGCCTCGACCTGCACGATGTTCTTCCACGGGTCGTCCTTGACGAACCGGTAGAGCAGGTACTCGGCGTGCGCCTGGGCGGGCGCGCGCAGGTCGGGCACACCGAACCCGCTGCCGGAGGCGCGGAGGTACGCCCACCGGGCGGTGCCGTGGCTGAGCGCCAGGCCGAGCGCGTTGCCACCGGTGTTCCACCCCGAGTACGACAGCAGCGCCGCGAGGTCCAGGTGGTTCTCCATCCGCGCCACCAGGTCGTGGTCGGCCTTGTTCACGATGAGTGGGTCCACCACGACGACCGGGATGCCGGCGGTCAGCAGCGTGCCGATCCGTCCGACGAAGGCGTCCAGGTCGGCGGCCCGTTGCCCGGGTGCCGTCGAGGGGGTGTTCACGGCGAGCACGATGTCCGCGTCGCCGCCGACGACCCGCCCTCCGACTGAGGTGACGTGCCGCCGGATGTTCTCCGCGAACGGGATGCCCTCGAGTTGTGCGGTCCAGGCCTCACCGGAGACGCCCGCGTACTCCACGCGGTAGGTGGGTCCGGTGCCGGCCGCGATCACCCGCGCGACCAGCAGCGCGTTGACCTCGTCGGCGCCGGGGAAGATCTCCACCCGCTCGCCGACGCCGAGTTGGTCGACGAGTGCCTCCAACTCCACCCGCTCGGCTCGGGCCAGGCCGACAGGCGCGGTGTCGTCCTCGGAGAGCACGAGGTGGTCGATGGTGCCGTCGGCGACCCACTCGACCATGAGTCGGTTGACCTGGTGGTTGCGGGCCCGCGCGGCGAGATAGTCCTCGACGACCTGATCGGGGATCTGTGCCCGAACGGTGTCGAGCTGCGCTCGCAGCTCCTCCTGCCCGAGGTTCGTCACCTGGTCGTACAGCTTCGCCCAGGAGACGAGCAGGTCGCGGTACCGATCCAGTTCGGTGCCCGTGCTGGTGATGGCGAGGCGCTGGATGGTGTCGTGCACCTCGATCACCGCCTCCGGCCGGGCGGAGCGCAGGGTGCGGATCGCGGCCAGGTTCGCCAGGGCGGCGGCCAGCGTCGGGGCTGCGGTGCGGGAGGCGATCAGGCCGCCGTACGCGAGCATGCTGACGGAGATCACGTACCCGTCGACGCCGTCGGTGGTGCCGAGCCAGCGGGCGATGGCCGCGCCGTCGCCGGGGGTGAAGAAGCGGCCCAGCGACTCCCGTGGCGGCAGCTGCACCTGGGCGCCGGCGCTGGCCGCGGTCATCTGCGCCGCGTACGTGTTGACGGGCCGGTCGTCCAACGGGACCAGCGCCACGGTCAGCTGCCGCTTGGCGGGGCCGGCGAACGCGGGTCGGCCGATGGCCACGGTGGTCAGCCCGGCCACGCCGGTGGCCAGGAGGGTACGCCTTCTCATGCTCACTCCTTTTCTTTCGGCGCGCTCGCCGCGCGGGGGGTGGCCGGCACGAGCCGGCGGGTGATCCAGAGCGGTGAGGTGACGGCGTTGCCCATCACCACCGCGTGGGCACCCGCCTCGAAGGCTTGGCCGATCTGTTCCGTGCCGCGGTACCGCCCTTCGGCGATCACCGGCACGGGCAGCAGTGCGACGAGTCGCTCCACGAGCCCGAGGTCGGGCCCGTCGGTCGAGGGGCTGGCCCGCGTGTAGCCGGACAGCGTGGTGGCGACGGCGTCCGCGCCGGCCTTGACGGCTGCGACGCCCTCGGCGGTGGTGGAGACGTCGGCCAGGACCAGCGCGTCGGTCCGTTCGCGGAGCACGCGGACCGTGTCGGCGAAGGTGCGGCCGTCCGGTCGGGGGCGGTCGGTCGCGTCGATCGCGACGATGTGCGCCCCGGCCAGCGCCACCTCCAGCGCGTGGGTCGCGGTCGGGGTGATGAAGACGTCGTCGGTGCCGTGCTTGTGCAGCCCGATCACCGGAACGTCGACGGCGCGGCGTACCGCTCGGACGTCGTCCGGTCCGTTGACCCGGACCGCCACGGCGCCGCCGCGGACGACCGCGGCCGCCACGCGGGCCTGGACGTACGGGTCCCGCATCGGGTCGTCCGGGTCGTCGGGCAGCGGTTGGCAGGACACCACAAGCCCGCCGGCCAGGTCGTCGAGCACGCTCACCTGTCGGTCCTTTCCGGTGTGTCGATGGCCAGCCGGGCGGCGCCGACCAGGACGGCGTCGGCGCCCAGCGTGGCGGGCAGCAGCGGAACGTCGGCCCAGCCGGAGGCCAGCTCGGCCGAGTACGAAACCGATGCGGCGGGCAGCAGGGAACTGGCCGCCCCGCCGGTCACCAGGACGGCGTCCGGGTCGAGCAGCGCCACCAACCCGGCCAGGGTCGCGCCGAGGACGGCTCCGGCCCGTTCCACGACCAGCCGGGCGACGCCGTCGCCGGTCGCGGCGCGCTCGGCCACGGTCCGCCCGGTCAGGTGGGTACCGGTCTCGATGGCGTACGCGGCGGCCAGCCCGCTGCCGGAGGCGAGCGCCTCCAGATGCCCGTACCGGCCGCACCCGCACCGCAGCTGTTCGGCACCCGGAGCGGGCAGGTGCCCGACCTCGCCGGCCGCCCCGCGCGCGCCGGCCTCGACGCGGCCGTCGCGCACGAGTGCCCCGCCCAGCCCGGTGCCGACGGCCACCAGCAGCACGTGGGCGCGGTCCCGTCCGGCCCCGGCCCAGCTTTCGCCGAGCGCGGCGGCGTTCACGTCGTTGGTGACCCGAACTTCGCGGCCCAGTCGGGCGGCCAGCGCGTCGGCGACCGGGGTGCCGGTCCAGCCGGGCAGGCTGTCGGTGGCGTACCGGATGCCGCCGGTCGCCGGATCGACAGTGCCGGCGGTGCCCACGCCCACCGGCCCGGTGGTCGCGCCGAGCAGGTCGGTGGCCAACCGGGCGGCGACGCCCAGCACGGCCTCGGGCCCGGCCCGGGCGGGCGTGGGCGCCTCGCGGCGCTCCAGCACCCGCCCGGCCCGGTCGACTAGCGCGGCCGCCGTCTTGGTGCCGCCGATGTCGATGCCGACAACCGGTGTCGTCATCCCTTGAGGCCGGTGTGCGCGAGCCCTTCGACGAACTGCTTCTGCGCGATGACGAAGACCACCAGGACGGGTAGGGCGGTCATCGACGCCGCGGCCATCTGGACGTCCCACATGGGGCCGCCGTAAGCGTCGACGAACTGGGTGAGCGCCTGGGGCAGGGTGAACTTCTCCGGCGAGGAGAGGAACACGATCGGCTCCAGGTAGAGGTTCCAGCTGTGCAGGAAGGTGAAGATGGCCACCGCGCCCAGTGCCGGCCGCGACAGCGGCAGGGCTATCCGCCAGAAGGTGGCGAACCGGCCCAGCCCGTCGACCCGGGCGGCCTCCTCCAGCTCACCGGGGAGGCTGATGAAGAACTGCCGCATGATGAACGTCGCCAGGACGCTCGGCGCGCCGAAGATCGGCACCAGGATCAACGGCCAGTGGGTGTTGACCAGACCCAGTTTGAAGAACATCTGGAACAGCGGCACGATCGTCACCTCGCTCGGGATGAGCAGGCCCGCGAGGACGACCAGGAACAACACGTTCTGGCCCCGGAACCGGATGCGCGCGAAGGCGTACCCGGCAAGCGCCGCCACCGCCATGGTGCCGACCGTGACGACAAGCGCGATGTAGAGGCTGTTCAGGTACTGCTGCCCGAACGGCTGCAACTCGAACACCCGCTCGTACGCGTCGAAGCGCGGGTTCGTCGGCAGGAGCTGTGGCGGGAAGGCGAAGATGTCCGCCACCGGCTTCAGCGACGAGGTGACCATCCACCAGGTCGGGAAGACGAACGGGATCGCCAGGACCAGCAGCACCCCGTAGAGCACCAGCTTGGTTCGGCGGGACAGGTCACGACTCATGGAAGACCCACCTCTTGCGCATCTGCCACTGCAGCACGGTGAGTGCGAGCACGATGGCGAACAGCACGATCGACAGCGTGGCGCCGTAGCCGAAGTGATGGAACTGGAAGGCCTGCTGGTACAGGTAGTAGACGAGGACCGTCGTGGATGTGCCCGGGCCGCCCTGGGTGAGCACCGAGATCTGCGCGAAGACCTGCAACGACCCGACCACGGTGATGATCGAGGTCAGCAGGATCGTCGGGCTGATCAGCGGCGCGGTGATCCGCCAGAACTGGCGCATCCGGCTCGCCCCGTCCACCTCGGCTGCCTCGTACAGTTCGCCCGGCACACCCTGCAGAGCGGCCAGGAACAGCACCATGTTCAGGCCGACGTTCTTGAACACCTGCACGACGATCACGGACACCATCGCGGTGCTCTCCCCGCGCAGCCAGTTCGGGCCGTCCACGCCGAGGGTGTCGAGCAGCCCGTTGATGCCGCCGTTGTCCTGGAGCAGGAAGCCCCAGACGATGGTCCAGGCGACGAGCGAGACGACGACTGGGGAGAAGAACAACGTGCGGAACACGATCGTGCCCCGCAGCTTCTGGTTGAGCAGGACGGCCAGCAGCAGGGCCAGGCCGAGGTTGAGCACCACCAGGCCGACGGAGAACAACCCGGTGGCGCGCAGCACCGAACCGAGGTTGGGATCGTCGGCGAGGGCCTGGTAGTTGTCGCCGCCGACGAACTCGAAGGTGCCGGCGAGCACGTTCCACTCGTGCAGGCTGTACCAGAGCACGAGGATCAGCGGCAGGATCACGAAGACGACACTGCCGAGCATCTGCGGGGCGATGAACAGGTAACCAGCGATTTGGTCCCGGCGGCGGCTGGTCCAGAACGGCCGGGCCGGGCCCGGGGCGGGCCCGGCAGCAGCCGAGCCCACCCTGGTGTCCGTCTGGGTCATGGTCGTTGGCCTTACTTCGCCAGCAGCGGCTGGATCTTGGCGCAGACGCCGTCGAGTACGGCCTTGACGTCCGCGTTCGGCTGCCACAGCGGGTCGAGCCCGGCGCGGACCTGCTGGCTCAGCTCGGCCTGGCCGGAGTGGCTGGGCTTGACCACGCCGTTGGTGATGCCGTCGATGACGACCTTCTGCAACTGCTCCGGCTTGAGCTTCGGGTTGGTCTTGGCGAGGGTCTCGGCGGTCAGCTGCGACTGCCGGGGCGCCGGGAAGAACTGGGCGAGCTTCGCCGAGTTGGTGGGGTTGGTGAAGAAGGCCAGGAAGTCGGCCGCCTGCTTGGCGTGCGGGCTCTTCTTCATGACCCCGACGCCGGCCTGGCCGACCACCGCGTAGTTCCCCTTCGGGCCGGCGGGCAGCGGCACCAGGTCCCACCCGAAGCCGCCGTCCTTGAGCAGCGAGGCGCGGGAGATCTGGGTGACCGTCATGGCCGCGTCACCGGCGAAGAAGTCGGCTGTCGTGCCCGGGCCGGGCAGCGCCTTCTGGGTGAAGGTGGCCTTGTGCAGGGTGGTCATCGCGTCGACCATCTCCGGGCTGTTGAAGCCGCAGGACCTGCCGTCCTCGCTCCACGCCTGGGCTCCCCACCCGGTCCAGAAGGTGGACAGGTTGTCCCAGCCCTTGTAGTCGAAGTCCCGGATGACCAGGCCGGCCTTGCCGGAGTCCGCCGCCGTCGCGCCCGCGGCTGCCAGAGCGTTGTCCCAGGTCCACTGACCGGCCGCGATCAGCTCGGCCGGGGTCTTCTGCCCGGCCTTCTTGAGCATGTCGGTGTTGACGAAGACCCCGAACGGCGAGGTGGAGAAGGGGTACGCGTACAGCTTGCCGCCGTCCTGCCAGAGCTTGAGCGTGGCGGGGGAGATGTCGTCGTACTGGTAGCCCTCGGCCTTCCTGAGGGTGTCGTCGAGGGGCAGCAGCGCGCCCGAGGCGACGAAGTCGGGGGCGGAGTTCTCGAACACCCAGGCGAGATCGGGTGCGTTCCCGCCGGCGATCTGAGTGGTCAGGGTCGTGGTGTAGGTGTCGAACGGCAGCGGATCGAACTTGATCTCGGTGACGTCCGGGTGGCTCTTGCGGTACTCGTCGGCGATCTCGTTGAACAGCTTGAGATGTGCCTCGTTGGCCGACCAGACGGTCATCCGCAGCTTCGCCGGGCCGCTGTCGTCGGCCTCGCCACCGCCGCCGCAGGCGGTCAGGGCGAGCGCGCCGGCCATCGCCACGGCGACGCCGCGCAGGGCCTTTCCTGCTCTCACAATATTCTCCTTACCGGGGGTGTGTTCAGTAGCCCGCGATCTGCGGCCAGCGCTGTTCCACGCCGGCCGCGGTGAGGCGGTCCTGGAAGTCAGCCAGCAGACGGGGGGTGTTGCGGACCGCACGCGGGGACTCGCCCCGCGCCAGGCAGAAGTCGGCGAGCAGACCGGCGACCTCGCCGACGTTCCACTCGACCGGGTGCAGCCGGTAGCTGCCGTTGGTGATGTGGGTGGTGCCGATGTTCTTGCCGGCCGGAAGCAGGTTCTCCATCCGCTGCGGGATCAGCGCGCCGAGCGGGATCTCGAACGGGCAGGAGCCGACGTCGATGTAGTTGTCGCCGCCGGTCGACGGGTGCAGGTCGATCCGGTACATGCCCACGCCCACCGCGTCCGGGTAGCTGACCGCCCCGTGGTCGCCCCGGACCGCCAGGGACAGGTCCTGCTCGGCCACCGTGTACTCGGCGCGGATCCGGCGGGACTCGCGGATGTACGGGGCCTGGGCCAGGCCGTCCGCGCTGCCTGTCACGTCGCCGCGCAGCCGCAGGCCGGGGAAGCCGGTGCCGCCGTCCGGTCGGGGCGCCTCCGTCTGCATCCAGTAGAGCACCGAGTACGACAGCTCGCGGGCCTTGGACAGGTGCCACGACGCGTTCGGCACGTCGATGACCGGGCCCTCGAAGTAGTCGATCATCGGCCAGTTGACGAGCGTGATGTCGCTGTCGTACGCGCCGTCGGTGAAGTTGCGCCGCGCGGCGATCCGGCGGAACGTCCACAGGTTGCCGTCGCCGGGGTTGACGCGTTGGTCGGCGTTGACGCTCAACGGGTCGTCGTCCGGGTTGGGGGTGAAGCTGCGCTCGACGATCTCCAGCGTGCGCGGGTGCGGCGACTTCCAGGACAGCAGCCGGTCGCCCCAGAAGTCCGGCTTGTAGTCGCGCCAGAAGTCGTAGCCCGCCGGGCGGTCGATGGTGTGGTCGCCGTCGACGTGGTCCAGGGCGAAGCAGACGGACACCGCCTGCATGTTCATCGGCTGGGCCTCGGCCGGAGCGCTCGGCTCACCGGTCTGCGCCTGCGACTCGAACCCGGTGACGTACTCGGTGCCGGTCAGCGGCAGCAGCTCGCCGGTCTCCGTGGCGTCCAGGATGTACGGCGCGACCACGTCGATCCGCTGGTCCCGGTCGCGGTGCGCGAGGGTCACGCCGGTCACCCGGTCCCCGTCGGTCTCCGCGGCCACCGGCCGGTACGGCTGGAGCACCCGGAGCCGGCCCGAACCGAGGTACGGGGCGAGCATCTGGTCGAGGACGGCGACGGCCACCCGCGGCTCGTGACAAAGTCGGCTCACCCAACCCGCACCGGGGTTGAGGTCGGTCCAGGCCCGCGACCGCTCGGTCAGCGGGTAGTGGCGACGGTAGTAGTCGCGGATGCCGTTGCGCAGCTCCCGGTAGCTGGCGGTGGCGCCGAACTGTTCGATCCAGGAGTGTTCGTCCGGGGGGACGGCCTGGCTGGTGAGTTGCCCGCCGAGCCAGTCGAACTCCTCGGTCAGGATGACGGACCGGCCGGCCCGGGCCGCGGCGAGCGCCGCGGCGACGCCACCCAGTCCGCCCCCGACGACGAGGACGTCCGTACGCATGAGTACCACGTGTTTCCTTCCAGTTGCTCGGTCGACCGCTCAGCTCCGGTCAACCGCCTGATCAGGGGTGCCGAGGGTGCTGCCCTCGACGAGTTCGCAGGGGAGAAGTCGCTGCTGGACGCCGTCCGCGCTTCCGTCGATGACGCCCGTGAGCACCTCGACCGACTGGCGGCCCATCTCCTCGCGGGGAATGCGGAACCCGGTGAAGGTGATGTCGGTGGGGACCGGAACGGTCGGGTCGCCGAGGGTCACGATCGACAGGTCGCCGGGCACGGTCAGGCCACGCCGGCGGGTGGCCGACTCCAGCGCGACCGCGGTGGCGAAGTCCTCCACGAAGGCGACTGTGGTCCCGGCGGCCAGCAGCGTGTCGAGTGTCGTCTCGGCCTCCCCGGCCAGCGCCGACATCTGCCCGGCGCTCTCCGCTGTCGCCGCGGCGGCGTGGAACCCACGGCGCCGGTCTTCGGAGGACTCCGCGGTGGTGCCCATGCTCACGTACGTCAGGCGGCGGTGACCGTGCCGCAGCGCCACCTCGACGAGCTGGGCCACTGCCGAGGCGTAGTCGGCGCCGACGTAGGGGACCGGTCCGTCGGTGTCGTCGCGGCGCCCGACGGCGACGTACGGATAGCCGTCGCGGTTGAGCCGTTGCAGCTCCGCGCCGTCGATCTCGCGTCCGAGCAGGATGCACCCGTCGGCCAGACGGAGCCGGTTGTCCTGGTGGAAGATGCGTCGCCGGCCGTCCACCACCGGTGCGCTGGTGAACAGCAGCAGGTCGCAGCCGACGCTCTCGGCGTACTCCTCGATGCCGAGCAGGAACGGGTGGAAGAAGTCCCGGCTGCCGCTGGGGAAGGCGGGCTCGTACGTGAAGACGCCGATGATCCGGTTGAACCGTGAGGCGAGGCGACGGGCCACGGGATCGGCGGCGTAGCCGGTCTCGGCGATGACCCGCAGCACCCGGTCCCGGGTCTCCGGGGCGATGCGGACGTCAGCGTCGGTCCGATTGTTGAGCACCAGCGACACCGTCGCCTGACTGACGCCAGCCATCCGCGCAATGTCACGTTGGGTGACACGTCTGGGGGGAGCGGTCACGTCGGGTCCCTTCGGTGCTGCTAATGCGTATTAGCGGTCGGCGTTGGGAAGGAGCTTGGCCGGTGGTCCGGCGTGTGTCAAGAGGTGGACGAGAGATTTCGGCGCGGTAAACCCGCTGGAGTAATGCGCATTAGCGGTCCGGGTTCGCGGCGGGTTGGCGTCCGGCCCGGGGCGGACGCCGCCTCTTGACAGCGGCGCCGTCGGTCGCGCAACATTCGAGAAACATAGATGCTAATACGTATTAGCTCGGCGGTGCCAGGGGTGCTCGCCGATCGATGTCCCCTGCGTTCTTACTGAGTGTCACATCGCGCCGTTCGTGCCGCCGATCCGACCGACCGAAGAGGAAGCCGCATGACGAGACCACCCGCCCCGTCCTCCCGACGCGCCACCCTGGCGGCCGCCAGTGCCGGCCTGCTCGTCGCCGCACTGGCCGGCGCCCGACCGGCGGCCGCCGAGCCCCCGCTCGACTTCCCCCAGTTCACCTACCAGGGCACCGCGTTCGACAAGGACGCCCTGGCCTACAACCCGACGAACGAGTTCATCTTCCCGAGCGTCATCCGGGCCGCCGACTACTTCCCCAACCCGCTCGGCACCTACTACCTGTACTACGCGCCGCACGAGCGTCCCGGCGGGATCGCCCTCGCGTACGCCGACTCGATCAACGGTCCGTGGACGGAGTACGACGCCAACCCCCTGATCGGCAACACCTGGCTGCCGCACTACGCCACGGTCAGCCACATCTCCTCACCGCACGCGGTGTGGATCGAGGGCGAGAACAAGCTGTTCCTCTACTTCCACGGCGAGAACTCCATCACCAGGTACGCGACCTCCGACGACGGCATCCACTTCGACTACGGCGGGACGGCGGTCAGCCGGAACGACTCGACGGGCGGCGAGACCTCCTACGCCCGCGTGTTCGAGCAGTCCGTGCCCCGCCTGGGCACCCGGTACCTGATGGTCTTCATGGACAACCCGACCGCCGCGCTGCCGGGACCGACCGGGCCGGTGTCGCGGCGGATCCGCTGGGCGGTCTCCAACGACGCGCGGACCTGGACCATGCAGCCCGAACCGCTCGTGACACCGCAGGGCATCGAAGGACCTAACGCCTCCGGTCCGTTCTTCCTGCGCTGGAACGACCGCAACCTGGTGATCTACCACGCCGCCAACGGCAACATGCACGCGGTCGACGTCGGGCAGGACTTCGACCAGGAGATCCACCTCGGCGTCGTCCACGACTCGATGTCCGCGGCTCCCGACCTCGGCCGCTCGGCCGCGCCGACGTTCTACTTCGACGGGCGTACCGCGCACATGTACTACGAAGCCGGTGGCCGGCTCACCGCGACCATCGGACACGCCACCGCCACCCTTGCGGGGCCACTGCCGGTACGGCAGCTCGACTGCGCGGCGGACCGACCGGTCCTGTGGCCACCGAACCACAAGCTGGTCGACGTCGACCTCACAGTGGACCTGCGCGACGGTGTGCTCGGCCCGAACGCGTTCACCCTGACCGGCGTGACCGGGGGCGACGCCACGGACGTCAGTGGCTTCACCGTCGGCGCGCCGGACACGAGCGGCAGGCTACGCGCCGAACGTGCCGGCAACGGCGGGGACCGGGTGTACCACCTCACCTATGCCGGCCACGACGAGATCGGGCGGCCGGTCGGGTGCACCGTCACCGTCACCGTCCCGCACGACCGGGGGAGCAACTAGCGGACCGTCCCCGGTGGACACGTCGCCACCTGATGGTCGGCGAGCTGCCGGGCCGTACCCGTTTCGCCGGGCCGGCCGGCACCCCTGGGTGCCGGCCGGCTCCGCGTCGTCATCGTGGCGTGAGTATCAGCTGTCCGAGTTCCTGGGTGCATCGGGTGAGAGCGACGTAGAGGCCGTTCCAGCCGCGCGGTTCAGCGGCGATGCCCTGCGGGTCCACGAGGAGTGTCGCGTCCCATTCCAGTCCCTTGGACTCGGACGCGGTGAGGACCGGCACGTCACGCAGAACCGCTGCCAGCTCGGCGACACGGTGGGCGGGGGCAATGACGCCGACAGTGCCGTCACGCCACCGTTGCCGCAGTCGTCGGACAGCTTCGGCGGCGGTGCCGGGAAGCTCCGCGGACGTGACCGTGAGCTCCCAGGGGGCGATGCCGGAGGAGCGCACCGCCCGCGGCGGCGGGTTGTGGCTGCCGGCGTTCGTCAAGACCGGCCCGGTGAGGTCCATGACCTCACGCGGGGTCCGGTAGCAGATGGTCAGTTCCGCGGCGGTCCAACGGTCTCCGAAAACAGCCTGGACCGCCTGTGCCCAGCTGGTGTGCCGGTGTGCCGCCTCGGCCTGGTCGATGTCGCCGACCGCCGTGATGGAGCGACTGGGGCAGCGCCGCAGGACCATCTGCCACTGCATCTCGGACAGTTCCTGGGCCTCGTCGACGACGACGTGGCCGTACACCCAGTCGCGTTGCCGGCGAGCCCGCTCGGCGACGAACTCGCCCTGTGGTTGCGGGGCTTCGACCCGGCCCAGCAGATCGGCGAGGGCGTCGAGCAGGGGGATGTCGCTCGATGCCCACGTGGCGGGCTCGGCCGCGACAGCGGCGATCTCCTCCGCGGAGAGTTGCGGGGCGAACCGGGCCAGCTGGGTGCGGTCGGCCAGGAAGTCACGCAGCAGGGTTCCGGTGTCGAGGGTGGGCCACCACGCCTCGATGAACCGGGCGATTGTGGCGTTCTCGGCGATCCGATGACGCAGGTCGTCAATCTCGTCGTCGGAGAACAGGCCGTCGACGTCACTGCCGGTGGACGTCCTGACGGGCCGGTGGTCGTTCTGCATGCTCTTGTCGACGCCGGCGAGGATGTCCTCGAAGCCCTCCTCCATCTCGTCCAGCAGCGTCTCGCGTTGCTCGACGACGACTTCGGCAAGGAGATGGTGTAGCTGCTCGGCGAACGCCGCGCGGGCGCGATGGTACGGGCGTCCCTGCACCGCCGAGGCGAGTGCCTGCGCCACCGCCGCGGCGGTGATGACGTAGAACTCGCCCTCCCAGCGCACCTTCAGCTCACGAGGTCGGGGGAGCAGCGACGTGACGTGGTTTTCGAGCGCGCTCTGCCAGAGGGCACGGCCCTTGATCTCGGCGAGGAGCCGGCTCTCGTCGCGCTGCACGCTGATCCCGGCCAGCAGAGTGTCGCAGGTCGCCGAGACGACTGCCGTCTCACCGAGCGCGGGCAGCACCTGGGCGATGTACGTGAGGAATCGCGGGGAGGGGCCGAGAACCAGGACCGCCTGGTCGGCCATCCTGCGGTGGGTGAACAGCAGGTAGGCGACGCGGTGGAGAGCGACAACGGTCTTGCCGGTGCCGGGACCGCCCTGAACGATGAGCGGGCCGGTCGCCTCGGCACGGATGATGTCGTCCTGTTCGCGTTGCAGCGTGGAGATCGCCGTCGACATGCGGCCGGTACGCCGCTTGTCGAGAGCGGCAAGCAGGGCACCCTCGCCGACGAGTTCCGTCGTTGTGGATCCGTCCAGTGGCTCGTCATCCACACCGACGACAGTCGATCCCTCGGTGCGGATGTGGCGGCGCCGCGCCTGGCCCTGCGGGTCGACAGCCGTCGCGGTGTAGAACGGCCGAGCCGCCGGCGCGCGCCAGTCCACCAGCAGTGGCTCGCCGGCCTCGCCATCGTCGCGGAGACCGACACGGCCCACGTGCCGTACAACGCCGTCGAGGCCGTCGAGGCGGCCGAAGACCAGGCCTTCCCGTGCTTGCCGGAGCTCTTCGTACTGCTGGCGGAGCATGCGGTGCCGGGCCCGCTCCAGTGCGTCCACGGCCCCTGCGGAGAGTTCGGCCCGCAGGTGCTCGGCGAGCCTGTCGCGCCGGGCCGTGGCCAGGTCGAGAAACTCCTGCTCCTCGGCGACCGCGGACCGGAGCGTGCCGCCCGGTGCGGTGGAGGTCGGAGGTTCGTCGTGTGGTGCCACGTCACTGACGCCGGCAGAGCCGTTGTTCAGAGCAGAATCCCGGCGCATTCGCCAATCCCCGTATTGGTGTTCCTCCTCGGCCCGGATCAGCCGCGGGCTATTCCGGCGGCAAGCATAGAGTCGATGTCCACTCGTCGACCAGGAACTCCGTCGGCAGAGACAGGAATCTCAATCCTTGCGATCGCGGGACGTCTGTGGCCTCGTCGAATCGCGATTGGCTTGTCGACGGTTCGCCAACCAGCGACTGTCATCGATGTTGCCCGATCGGTCGCGGGTGTGCTGCAATGGCGACCATCGCTGCAGCGTGGGGGCAACCGCGCTGGGAACGGTCAGCGCGGGAGCATGGCACTGCCGGCAGGGCGCCGTTCTGGCGGACGCGCGCCGCACCGCCGAATCACCTTCACGACGACGGGCAGGTGTCGTATCTGAACCCGCGACGAGGTGGCAGCGATCGCCATGTCCGTAAGCACTGTTCCGGCCCCTTGCCGCGGCATAGGGCTCAACGCCTTGAAGGATGACCATGCGCCGTTTCCTCGCGGTGTTCACCGCAGCACTGATCCTCGGCACCACAGCCGGCAGCATCCCGGCCGGCGCGTCGGGTGCCTCCCCCCGCTCGTGCACCAGTGGACTGCTCTTCTGCGAAGACTTCGAACGGTTGCCGCGTGGGGGTGCCAGCACGTTGGACTGGGGCGTCGACACCCGTAACGGCACGCTCACCGTCGAACGCGCCCGCCACGGCAACCAGGTGTTGCACATCCACACTGTCGACAACGGACGCGCGTTCCTACGCGTCGACGACTTCGCCGCGCCGGGCAACCGCTTCTACGGCCGGATGCGACTGCGCGTCGACGCGTTCCCCACCGCCCCCGACTGGGCGCACTTCAACCTCGTGGAGGCGACCGGCACCGGAAGTACGGAGGTCGTCCGGCCGGTCGGCGGCCAGTACGCCCCCACCGTCCCCGGGACCTTCTGGGGTGTGGGCGCCGACGGTGGCCCGACCGGCGACTGGACCAACTGGCGGGAGTCCGCCCCTGTCGTCGAGGACACCTGGCAGTGCTTCGAGTGGAAACTCGACCCGACGGACAATCGCGTCACGGTGTGGATCGACAACGTGGCCCAACCGGAACTGACCGCCTCGACCACCGAACACGGCGGCAACGACGTGCCCTTCGTCCTGCCGACCGTGAACACGGTCAAGGTCGGCTGGCAGCTCTATCAGGGCGGCACCACACCCGGCGAGTTCGACCTGTGGATCGACGACATCGCTCTCTCGGCCCGGCGGCTCGGCTGCTGACGTCGTTCGTCACGTTCCACCGCGTGACCTGACCAGGCGCGGCCCGCGGATCTCCGCCGACGGTGCGCCCACCCTGCCGCCAACCGGGGCGGGGTGGGGCCCTCGCGTACCGGCTGCCACGGGCCGTGTCACCCCTCTACCGGCCGGAGACCGTCGTTCGGACTGCGCTACCGTCAGGACGCCCGCACGGCACCGAACAGTCCGCGTCCGGCGGCTGTCGATGGCCCGCAGGGCGCCCCACGAATCCAGGGAGATGCCGATGCCGGAGCCTGAGCCCGTCCGAGACGATCACGCGGCGGATGCCGACACCCCGGCCACTGCCGAAACCGAGCAGCCTGCCGTTCACGCCAATCGGGCCGCCCGACGCGCGAAGGGCAAGGGCACCTCGCCCCAACCGCACGGGAAGGGTCAGCACTTCGGCGGCCGGGGCTCGGTCCAGAGCCCGCGCCAGTGGGGCAACCGCCGAAGCGGCTGATCGGCACGAGGCCGACTCGACGACGACGGGCTCGTGTTCGGCGGGCTCCGGCATACCGGGCGTCGGGGCGGGTACGCGCCGGCCGTGACCTTCTCGATCGCCGCGCGGTGTCCGCGTACCGGCCACCTCGGGGTGGGAGCCCTGACGGCCAGACCCGCGGTCGGCAAGCTTGTCGCACACGTCCAGAGCGGCGCAGGCGCGGTGGCGACCCAGGCCACCCCCAACCCCTTCCTGGCGTACGACGGCCTGCCGCTGCTCGCCGAGGGTCGCTCGCCGGAGGACGTCCTGACCGAGCTGTTGGCCCGGGACCCGGGTCGGGAGGTACGGCAGGTCGGGATGGTGGACCGGCAGGGTCGCTCGTACGCGTTCACCGGTTCCCGTACCCGGGACTGGGCGGGGCACCACACGAGGCCGGGTTACGCGGTGCAGGGCAACCGGCTGGTGGACGGGGAAACCCTCGCGGCGATCGTTCGGGCGTTCGAGGACAGCCGGGAACTCGACCTGGCGGAACGGCTCGTGCTCGCCATCGAGGCGGGTGAGGGGGCCGGCGGTGACCGGCACGGAGCACGCTCGGCGACCGTGACCGTGATCGGCGATCAGCCGTACCCACTCTGGGACGTGCGTGTCGACGACGCCGAGCAGCCCGCGCTGGAGCTGCGCCGCCTGCACGGGGTCTTCCGGGACGAGGTGCTGCCGGCCATCCGGGAGTTGCCGACGCGCGACGACCCGATGGGCGAGGGCGCCCGACAGTCGTTGGGGTAGCCCGCGTCTCGGCTACGTGAACACCGCCGTGCGTCCCGGCCCGGCGCGCTGCTCTGACGCACGTAATGACCGCACTGGTCGTCCCACCCGTACCGGAATCCTGCCCGTCCGGGACACCTGCCCCTGGTTGGCGGGACCGCTCACTTCGGACACTGCGCCTGCGTCCGCCGGTCGGCGGACGCGGAGCAGACCAGGAGGATCCCGAAGTGCGTGTGCTTTTGAGACCGGGCCGGCGGGGCGGGCGCCTGCGGGTGTTGTTCGCCGCCGTCGTGGCCGCGGTCGTGGTGCTGACGCAGAGTCCGGCGGTCGCCGCCGATCCGGTGGACTACCAGGCGGCCCGGTTCCACGACGGAGTGTTCTCCGCCTACATGCGGGCGCACAACAGTGGGGTGGCCGGGCTGAAGAACCTGGTCCTCACCGCCGAGCTGCTGGACTGGCGCGAGCGCAACCCCTCCGCCAGCCGGGACGACGTGGTGCGGCACATGGTGGCGACCCGGCAGGCCGTGAACGCGGCGGGCATCTCCGACACCTCGGCCCGGACCACGTACGCCACGGTCATCAAGGTGATCGACGCGGTCTCCGGGGTGCCCGGCGTGTCGATCGGGACGCCGATGGTCAAGGCGTTGCTGGACGCCACCATCGGCGGCACTATCAGCGCGTCCGCCGAGGTCGAGGACGCGGTGACCAGCGCCTACCAGAACTACCGCTGGATGGACGCGCTGTACGCGGTCCAGGAACGCGCGTGGGGGCAGCTCACCCGGGCCGCGGCACTCGACGCCGACCTGGCTGCCGCCTGGGACGGGGCGATCGGTGCGCAACTCAACGTGCGGGCGACCGCCACCACCGAGCAACTGCTCGCCGACCCGCTGCTCGCCACGTACGTCAACACCGAGGCGATCCTGGAGCATCTCGGCAACGAGCAGGCGTACCTGGCGGCGCTGCGTACCGAACTGCGCGCCGCCCTGGACCGGGTCTCCGGTCAGAACAGCGAGGTCCTCGACCGGATGGCCGCAGCGGACCTCAAGTACCCGGTCGGCCCGGGGCCGAAGCCCACCCCGCAGGACTACACGAACGCGCTCGCCGAGGCCGCCAGCCGCCAGGTCGCCATCGACGCGGCCGGCTCGGCAGTCGGCATCCTGGCCACCCTCGCCGGCTTCGCCGACGAGAAGGCCGGCAAGGACGTCCTCGCGATCGGCAAGGCTGCGATCAGCATCGCCACCGCGATCAACCAGTACCTCCCGACGGTCGCCGGCCTCGGCCTCAGTGACGCCATCGGCTCGCTGAGCACCGTGATGCTCACCGGCAACGTGCTCGGCGCGGTGATGACGCTCGCCCCGATCTTCTTCGGGTCCGGTCCCACCGAGCACGAACTGGTCATGCAGGAGATCGGCAAGCTGCGCGAGCAGGTCGGTCAGCTGCGTACCGAGATGCACGACCGGTTCGACCGGGTCGAGGCGATGCTCACCGCCATCTACGACGACGTCATGTCGATCATGCAGCGGATGAGCAACGACCTCGGCGGGGTGATCCGCGACCTCGACGCGATCAAGCGGCAGATCTACGGCCTGGAGACCCGGGTGGATCAGCTCAGCCTCTCCATCCAGGAGGCGCTGAAGAAGAGCGCGCTCAACGATGCCGAGTACGTCACCAACACGTTCGTCGGCTACAAGATCCGGACCGGCCGGACCCTCTCCGTTCCGCAGTACGACGAGACCGAGGGCCGTCTCTTCACTGCCGCCACGTCGATCAGCACCGGAGCGCCGTTCGTGTTCACTCCCGCGGAGTGGTCCCAGCCGAACGTGGACCCGGTCCGGGTGCTCGATGAGAAGAGCCCATACGGGGCGATCGACTACCTGTCCTACCTGGCGCGCACCTGGGACCCGAACTACCCGGCCACCAGCAAGGTGCCGCACGCCGGAGTGTGGACCATGTCGGCGCGTGCGTTCAACGCGCTGGCCCTGGAGAACCCGAGCCTGGCCGGGGACATGGCCGGGGACGACTCGTTCGCCGGCCGGATCCGCCGCGCCGGTCAGGGCATCGTGGACGCCGGCAGCCGGTTCAGCCAGCCCACCTCCGACGGGCACCGCAACGCGCTCTTCACCGGCCTGGTGGACAACTACCGGGGCGCGGTCAACGCCCAGTCGGCGGAGATGCGTCGACTGCGCGACACGGTCACCGGCGGCGGATACAACCCCTGGTACGGCCCGGACCAGGCACCTCCGGTACGGCTGTCGAACACGCGGGAATATTGGTCACCGACCCTGGACCAGCAGGGCCGACAGGTCAAGAGCTACAACGCGGACAGCAAGATGTCGGGCTGCGCCCCGTACAGCCCCCTGCCCAGGGTGCTCATGCCCGCAAACGTGCGGCTGTCCGACCTGCCCAACGCGTTCCAGCTGCTCGCGCACGGCACGAAGGAGCGGTTCGAGCCGCACTTCCGGCTCTGCTACGACGCCGAGTTCGTCAACCACGTCACCACCACCGGACCTCGCTTGGAGATCACCAAGGCCGATCTCCAGCTCACCGTGCACGCGCAGATGAGCCTGGACCAGGGCGGCTTCTGGATGGACGTGCGCACCTGGCGCAACACCAGCCCGGCGGGCATCATCTGCTCGTGGAGCGTGCGGGGTGATCTGCCCGACGGCTACTGCCACGACGAGGCGTACGTGATGCGGTACGAGGACGGCGGGCACCGTGCGGCGTTCGAGGCGGGGGCCGGGTTCGCCGACAATCCGGAACGGCTGACCATCGCCCGGACCAAGGCCGACCGCATGCTCTGGGGCAAGCAGAAGCAGTACTACCAGGTGGTCAACGACGCGTTCGCCGACCCGACGTCACCGCTGCGGGCCCGGAACAAGAAGATCACCGAGGCGCTGCGGCTGCTCCAGGCGTACACCAAACTGGGTTTCCCGGTGGCGCTGGAGGCGGACGGATCGCTCGACGGGCATCTCTTCGGTGATCTGCTGCTGCCCAGCGACTACCGGCACCCGGGCGCACCGGTCGGCCGGGAGACACCGCAGACCAACATCATCCAGGCGTACGGGACAGCCGAGGCCAACTACGCCCCGTGCACCCAGGCCGCCGCCGGCGATCCCTGCCCGGACGCGACGACCGAGATCGACCCCCGGGTGGGGCAGAAACCCATCTACTCGCCGACCTGCTCGGGCGCGGACAGCCCCGGCTCGCCGAACGAGTATCTCGGCAACTGCATCCACGCGGTGGCCATCGAGCGGGCCGGGCACCTCGCCGACCTGTACGAGACGTACTCGCAGCGGCTCGCCGCGAACGTGTACGTCGAACGGCTGCCCCAGGTGACCTCGGTGCTCGACCAGATCCGGGTCACCGGCACCGCAGTCGCTCAGAGTTGACAGTGGCGGGGGCCGGTTCGGACCGGCTTCCCGCCAGCTCCGGCCGGGCGGGGGATCTCACCCGCCCGGCCGGACCGGCACAGTGGACTGGACATGTCGAACGTTCCCAGGTCACACCGGGTCGCCGCCTGGGCCGTCCTCACGGCCACCGCGGCGCTCACCGTCGGTGCTGTTGTCGCCTGGTGTGTCGCGTTGCCGGCGTTCACCGCCACGCAGCTGTATTCGCTCGTCGACCTGATGGACGGTGTCGTCTACGGCGGTGTGGCCTGGCTCGTGCTGACCCGGCAGCGGACCGGCAGCACGATGGCTGGCTGGATCGTCGCCAGCGTCGCGCTCGGCGGCTCGCTGTCCGCGTTCGCCGCCCAGTGGACACTGCTGCACCCGGGACCGGCCTGGCTGCTCTCGGCTCACCACTGGGCGTGGGTGCCGGGCCTGTACGCCCTGGTCGTGGTGATGCCGTGGCTCCTGCCGGACCGGCGCTGGACATCTGTCGACCGGGCCGCCGTCGGGGTGGGCCTCGGCTACCTGGCGCTTCTGGTGGTGCTCCTGGCCACGGGGCCACCGCCCGCCGGGCTGTTCCCGCTGCCGTCCGGCGTACGCGACGTGCGGGACACGCTTGCCCGCCCGCTGGCGCCGGTGTTGCCGTACGTGCTGGTGGCGCTCGGCCTGCTCGCCGCGGCAGGGGCGGCGTGGCGGTGGCGACGGGGCCCGGCCGACCAGCGCCACGGCATGGGCTGGGTGACCACCGGAAGCGTGTTGCTGACCGTCGCCTTCCTGGTCACCGTGCTGCCCCCGGTGGTGCCGGCGACCGTGCCGGCGCTGCTGATTCTCGCCTCCCAGGCGTTCTTTCCCGCCGCCGTCGCCGTGGTGGTGCTGCGCCAGCAACTGTGGGGCCTCCGGCTGGCGGTGCGCCGGACCCTGGTCTGGTACCTGATGACCGGGGGAGTGGTAGGCGCGTACAGCGTCTTTGTGACCGTGCTCGACCGGCTGTTGCCGATCACCTCGCCGGTGCCGCAGCTCCTCGTCACCGGAGTCATCGCGGCGGCGTTCCAGCCGGTGCGGGAGGCGGTGCAGCGCCGGGTGGACCGGCTCGTGCACGGCGAGGGCCCGGAACCGTTGCTGCACCGGGTCGCGCACAGCCTCGGCAATCCGAGCGACGTCGGTACGGCCGTCGCCGCCGCGCTGCGGTTGGCCGAGGTCCGGGTCAGCACGGACGGCCCGGAGCCGCCGGCGTACGACGGCGGACCGCCGGTGACCGTACCGCTGGTCAGCGGCGAACGCCTGGTCGGGCACCTGCACGCCTGGCCACGTCCCGGTGAGCTGCTCGGCGCCCGGGTGACCGAGGCGCTCACCGGACTGGCCCCGGTGGTGGCAGCCGTCGTGGATCTGGCCCGGACGAACCGCGACCTGAGCCGCTCCCAGCGGCGGTTGGCAGAGGTACGCGACGAGGAGCGGCGAGCGCTGCGGCGGGATCTGCACGACGGGCTCGGGCCGGCGTTGAGCGGCATCGCGCTCGGACTGTCGGCCAGCCGCAACCTGCTCACCCGTGACCCGCACCGCGCGGACGAGTTGCTGGAGCGACTCATCGTCGAGCTGACCAGCCGGGCCGAGGACGTCCGGAACCTGGCGCACGGGCTGCTGCCACCTGTGCTCGCCGACGGCGGGCTCGGCCCGGCGGTGGAGTTGCTGCGCGAGCGCTACGCGCTGGCCGGCCTGACAGTTGTCGTTCGCGTTCCGGTGCCGCTCGAACCTCTCTCCGACGCCGTCGCCACCGCGGCGTACGGCGTGACCGCCGAGGCGCTCCGCAACGTCCAGCGGCACGCCGGGGTGCAGCGGTGCGTGGTGACCCTGGATCGTGGCATGGACAGGTTGCGGGTCACCGTCACCGACAACGGTCGGGGCCTGGCCGCCGACGCGATGGGCCCGGGGGTGGGTATGCACGCCATGCGGGAACGCGCCGACGGTGTCGGCGGGACTCTGAACGTCGCCCCGGCGCTGCCCCGGGGCACCACCGTGTGTCTGAGAATTCCGTTGGAGCCGTTGTGACCGCACCGATCCGGGTCGTCGTGGTGGACGACCATCCCGTCTTCCGGTTGGGCATGATCGCCCTGCTGTCCACCCTCGACGGGATCGAGTGCGTGGGGGAGGCCGCCACCGTGGCCGACGCGTTGACCCTCGTGGCCCGCGTACGTCCGACTGTGGTGCTGATGGACCTGCACTTCGGGCAGGACTCGGGTATCGCGGCGACCCGGACCCTCACCAGCGATCACCCGCAGGTGGGGGTGCTGGTGGTGACAATGCTCAACGACGACGCGTCGCTTGTCGCGGCGATGCGTGCCGGCGCGCGGGGATACCTGCTCAAGGGGGCGACCGCCGCCGACGTGGAACGCAGCATCCGCGGCGTGGCCAGCGGCGACCTGGTGCTGGGCGCGGCGGTCGCCGGCCGGGCCAATCTGCTCTTCCGCGCCGGGTCGGCCGGCCCGGCGCCCTTTCCCCAGCTCACCGAACGGGAACGCGAGGTGCTCGACCTGTTGGCCCGGGGGCTGCCCAACGACGGCATCGCCCAACGCCTGGGGGTGAGCCCCAAGACGGTACGCAACAACGTCTCGACCCTGCTGGTGAAGCTGCGCGTGGGCACGCGGGCCGAGGCGATCGCCCTGGCCCGCGACGAGGGACTCGGCGCGCCGCTGCCGGGGTGACCGGCCGGGCGGCAACCGGGAGAGCAGTCCGACCCGGGGCGCACCACCCCGGGCCGGACTGGTGTCGCGGCTGTCGGTCCTGCCGATCAGGTGATGGTGATGTCGCTGCACCACATGTAGGTCTGGTCCATGTGCGACGCCTTCCAGATCACGAACAGGACGTGGCTTCCGGAGCGGCCGGAGACCGAGACGTTGAACGAGATGTTCTGCGCCGGCGCGTACCGCCCGGTCGTCGTGATCAGGTCGAGGTTGCCCCACCCGAGCCGCTGGGTGGCCGGGTTGAACCCCTGCTTGGTGACGTAGACCCGGAAGTAGTCAGCGCCGTGGCTGGCCTGGTCGTACATCTGGACCGTGAAGTTGCGGCCGACGGTGGTCGCCTTCCAGGCTCCGGGCTGGTTCACCGCGTCGTTGCGGGAGAGGGCGTTGCTGCACAGTTGTCCGTCAGGGGTGCGGGCCTGGAACTGGCCGGCGAGGCCGTCCCGCAGCTGGCTCATCCAGTTCCACATGGTGTCGGGGTTGGCCTGGAACGCCTGCCAGCACATCGGGTCCTGCTGCTGCATGGCCGGGTTCGTGTGTTGGTTGCCCCACGTCTTCCAGCACTGGTACGCGCGACTCGCCGGGTTGATGACGGTGCCGTGGGCCTGGGCCGCGCTGGTCCACGGCAGCGTCCCGACCACCATGGCGAACAGCAGGACGAGCACTCGGAGGGACTGGCGGACGGTTGACCGGGATCGCCCGCCGGATAGATCGGACGTGTGTGGACGCACTGTTCATCCTCCGTTCTTCGGGACTGGAGATCAGATTGGGAACGCTCCCAAGCAACTGTTGCATCCATGACAGTAAATATCAACGTTGATCTACCTAAAGTCGGATGTGGATCGGGTTGACCGTTATTACCGTCGGGTAGACCCGGCCGACCGGCATGGTCACAGCCCTGCTGCGGCGTCGTACCTGCGGCGCTGGTCGGCCATCTCCGACGGGGTCAGCGCCTCCTTGAGCGCCACCTCCTCGTACCTGTCCGGGAACATCTCCCGCAGCCGGTCGACGAACCTGACGTCGGCGGTCGCCTCGACCACCTGGATGCCCGGCGGCTCGGTGGTCATGTCCATGATCACGGGGCCGGCCAGCTTGACCGCCACGTCCCAGGGGCGTTTCGGCTCGGCGATCCCGCAGAGGTGGAATCCGTAGACCGTCCGTACCTCGGCGAGCGCGGTGGCCTCGGCCGGCTCGTAGCCGTAGACGCGGACCCCGCAGATCACCGGCGGCTTCTTCTCCTCGGTGGCCACCTGCTGGGCGCCGTGCCCTGCGTGGTTGTGCTGCCCCGGGTCCGCCTGTTCGAGTGTGGTGCGCATCCGGCTCACGATCTGCCCCTGCAGATCCGCCGGCTCCGTCTTCGACTCGGCCCGGTTGAGGAGCACGACAGTGCCGGCCGACACCGCCAGCAGGATCACCGCCACCCACACAAAGCGATTCCGATACCAACCCGCGAGACTCTCTCGGGAAATCATTGCTGCTTCTCACCTCGTCGCCGGTTCTGGTGCGCTGGCAGGCCGGATCGGGCGCCCGGGTGAGGTCGGACGTCGAGCGCGTCGGCCGTCGAGGGCGCGTACCGGGGATGCGGACGCGGGCGAGGACGCCTGCCCGTCGTCACGGAGGTGGCCCGGCGATGCGGCGTGCGGGTGCCCGTCAAAAGCGGCACGCTGCCGGCGCTGTGATGCTCCCGTGCTTGCCGTTCCCAGCGCGGTTGCCCCCGCGCCGCGGCGATGTGAGCCATTCCAACACGGTTGGACCCGCTCTGGCAACATCGATGACCATCAGCGTGGATTCGGGTTCGGCCGCCGTCTGTCGTTCCGGTCTGGCCGCCCCGAGTCGTACGAGGTGGCCGTCCAGCAGCGGCTGTGGGCCGTCTCGTTCGACGCGCCGGTGGGCGGTCAGTAGACGGTCAACCCGTGATCGCGGAACTGGCCACGGACCCGACGCAGCAGCGCCTCATCCGGCGGCGGCGTCTCCGCCAGCGGGAACGGCAGGCCGAGGGCGGCGTACTTCTGGGCACCGAGCCGGTGGAAGGGCAGTACCTCGACGCGTTCGACGGTGGGCACGCCTGCCGCGATGGACGCGACGGCGTCGACGTTCAACGGGTCGTCGGTGAGGCCGGGCACGAGGACAAAACGGACCCAGATCGGCGTGCCCCGGTCGGCCAGGCGGTGCGCGAACCGCACGGTCGGAGCCAGCCGCCCGGTGCGGGTCACGGTCCGGTAGGTGCCCGGGTCGCCGGATTTGATGTCGAGCAGAACCAGGTCGGTGGCGTCCAGCAGGGCGTCGTCGGCGCGCTCGCCGAGCAGGCCGCTGGTGTCCAGGGCGGTGTGCAGCCGCAGGTCCTTGCAGCGGCGCAGCACCTCACGGGTGAATTCGGGCTGTTGCAGCGGTTCGCCGCCGCTGACTGTGACGCCGCCGTGGGCGATCTTCAGGAAGCGTTCGTAGCGCCGGATCTCGGTGAGCAGGTCGTCGACCGAGGTGGGCCTGCCGTAACGGCGGTACTGGGTGTCGGGGCTGTGGCAGTAGAGGCAGCGCAGCGGGCAGCCGGCCAGGAACGCGACGAACCGGGTGCCCGGCCCGTCCACTCCGGTGGAGATGTCGAAGGAGTGGAGCGAGCCGGTCACCGGCGCCGTGACGACGGTCATCACAGCGACCCGTGGAAGGTCCGGGAGATGACGTCGCGCTGCTGCTCGGGGGTGAGCTTGACGAAGTTCACCGCGTACCCGGAGACCCGCACGGTCAGCTGCGGGTACCGCTCCGGGTGGGCCATGGCGTCCTCGAGCGTCGCCCGGTTCAGCACGTTGACGTTCATGTGGAAACCGCCGCCGTCGGTGTAGCCGTCGAGCACTCCGGCGAGGTTGGTGATCCGCTCGTCGCGGGCGTGGCCGAGGCCGTCCGGGGTGACGGTGATGGTCAGCGAGATCCCGTCACGCGCGCTGCGGTACGGCAGCTTGGCGACCGACAGCGCGGCGGCGACCATGCCGTGCTTGTCGCGGCCGTTCATCGGGTTCGCGCCGGGCGCGAACGGCTCGCCGGTGCGCCGCCCGTCGGGTGTGTTGCCCGTGTGCTTGCCGTAGACCACGTTCGAGGTGATCGTGAGAACCGAGAGCGAAGGCTCGGCGCCCCGGTAGGTGGGCTGCCGCCGGATCTTGGCCATGAACCGTTCGACCAGGTCGACGGCGATCGCGTCGGCGCGGTCGTCGTTGTTGCCGAAGGCGGGGAAGTCGCCGTCCACGGCGTAGTCGACGGCCAGACCGTTCTCGTCGCGCAGCACCTTGACGTGGGCGTGCCTGATGGCGCTCAGGCTGTCCACCGTGACCGACAGGCCGGCGATGCCGGTGGCGAGGAAGCGGTGCACGGGGTAGTCGTGCAGGGCCATCTCGAGGCGTTCGTAGGCGTACCTGTCGTGCATGTAGTGGATGACGTTGAGGGCGTCGACGTAGGTCTCCGCCAGCCAGTCCAGCGTCCGGTCGTACGCGGCCAGGACCTCGTCGTAGTCGAGCACGTCGGCGGTGATCGGCTCGGCGACGAATACCTGCTCGCCGGTCATCTCGTCGCGGCCGCCGTTGATCGCGTACAACAGGGCCTTGGCGAGGTTGGCGCGGGCGCCGAAGAACTGCATGTCCTTGCCCACCCGCATCGCCGACACGCAGCAGGCGATGGCGGTGTCGTCACTGTAGGCCTGCCTGATCAGGTCGTCGTTCTCGTACTGGATGGCGCTCGTGTCGATCGAGACCTGGGCGCAGAACAGCTTGAACCCCTCGGGCAGCGCGGGCGACCACAACACGGTCAGGTTCGGCTCCGGGGCCGGACCCAGGTTGTACAGGGTCTGCAGGTAGCGGAAGCTCGTGCGGGTGACAAGCGGGCGGCTGTCGCAGCCGATCCCCCCGAGCGCCTCGGTCACCCAGGTCGGGTCGCCGGAGAACAACTGGTCGTACTCGGGCGTCCGCAGGAACCGGATGATCCGCAGCTTGATGACGAAGTCGTCGACCAGCTCCTGCGCCTCCCGCTCGGTGAGCAGGCCCTCGGCGATGTCGCGCTGAAGGTAGACGTCGACGAACGTGGCGGTCCGGCCCAGCGACATCGCCGCGCCGTTCTGCTCCTTGGTGGCCGCCAGGTAGGCGAAGTACAACCACTGGATCGCCTCGCGGCCGGTGCCCGCCGGGCCGGAGATGTCGCAGCCGTACCCGCTGGCCATCAGTCGCAGCTCCGCCAGCGCCCGGATCTGCTCGGCCAACTCCTCACGGTCGCGGATCACGTACTCCGACGACAGGTGGGCGTCGAGCGACGCCTTGAGCGCCTGTCGCTCGGCGATCAGGCGGTCCACGCCGTACAGCGCGACGCGCCGGTAGTCGCCGATGATCCGGCCACGACCGTACGCGTCCGGCAGGCCGGTGATGATGTGCGAACGGCGGGCGGCCTTCACGTCGGCCGGGTAGGCGTCGAAGACACCGTCGTTGTGCGTCTTGCGGTACCGGCTGAAGATCGTTCGCACGGCCGGGTCGAGGGTGAAGCCGTACGCCTTGAGCCCGGCCTCCACCATCCGCAGCCCACCGTTCGGCATGATCGCGCGGCGCAGCGGTGCGCTGGTCTGCAGGCCCACGATCAGCTCATGGTCCTGGTCGAGGTAGCCCGGCTCGTGCGAGGTGATCGTGGACGGGGTGTGGACGTCCACGTCGTGGACCCCGCGACGGCTCTCCTCGACGAACAAGTGCTGAAGCTGGCCCCAGATCCGCTCGGTACGGGGCGTCGGCCCGGTCAGGAACTCCGGCCCACCGGTGTACGGCTCGACGTTGTCGTGGATGAACCCGCCGACGTCGACCGTCTCGCGCCAGCCGGTGCCGCGGAACCCGCGCCAGGCTTCGTGGGATGTGGTGACCATTGCCCCTCCTTCGTCTCCTCCCAGCCTTGCCGAGCGAGCACTCGCGGTTCAGGGCCAGAGGTCCCGGACGGGTCGGGACCGTCCGGGACCTGCGGGTGCGTGTGCGATCTTCTGCTGGGCGAGCCAGGTGCGCGTGCCAGGTCCAGCTCGGTCTCAGCCGCGTTCGGCCCAGTCGCCGAGTGCCCAGTCGCGGACCTCGGGCATGTCCTCCAGGTGCTCCACCACGTACGTCTCGTGGCGGTCGAGCTGACTCTGGCACCATGCCTTCAGGTCCGCCGCTCCGCGCGGGAGGCGCTTGGCGTTGTTGATGGCGTCCATCACGAGGTGGTACCGCGACGCCCTGTTGCGCACCGTCATGTCGAACGGGGTGGTAGTCGTGCCCTGTTCGATGAAGCCGCGGACACGGAACCGGTCCGCGTCCGGGCGGCCGTGCACGAGTTGGTGGATCGCGCCGGGGTAGCCGTGGAAGGAGAACACCACGTCGACGGTGTCGGTGAACAGCTCGGTGAACAGGGTCTCGCTCATGCCGTGCGGGTGGTCCTTGGGCCGGACCAGCGTCATCAGGTCGACCACGTTGACCACGCGGACCTTGAAGCCGGGCAGTCGGTCGCGCAGGATCTGCGCCGCCGCGAGAGTCTCCATGGTGACGACGTCGCCGGCGCAGGCGAGGACGATGTCGGGGTCGCTGGTGCCGTCGTCGGTGCCCGCCCAGTCCCAGACACCCGCGCCGCGGGCGCAGTGCTCGACCGCCTCGTCCATCGAGAGGTACTGCAGCTGCGGCTGCTTGTCGATGACGATCAGGTTGATGTACGACCGCGACCGGAAGCAGTGGTCGGCCACCGACAGCAGGGTGTTGGCGTCCGGCGGCAGGTAGACCCGGGCGACGTCGCCGCGCTGGGTGAGCACCACCTGGATCAGGCCCGGCCCCTGGTGGGAGAAGCCGTTGTGGTCGTTGCGCCACGCCGTCGAGGTGAGCAGCACGTTGAGGCTCGGCACCTTCTCGCGCCAGGGCAGGTGCTTGGCCTCCTGCAACCACTTGCCGTGCTGCACGGTCTGCGAGGCGCTGACCATGGCGAACGCCTCGTACGTGGCGAACATGCCGTGCCGGCCGGTCAGGTTGTAGCCCTCCAGCCATCCGTGGCAGTTGTGCTCGCTGAGCACCTCCATGACCCGGCCGGCGCGGCTGATCGCCACGTCCTCCGGCGTCACCCGTTCCATGAAGGCACGGTCAGAGACCTCGAAGACGGAACCGAGCCGGTTGCTGTTCGTCTCGTCGGGACAGAACAATCGGAACCGGTCGGGGTTGCGGGTGTAGATGTCCCGCACCATCTCGCCAAGCTTGCGCGTCGACTCGGCCCGCCGCTGCGCGGGCCGGGGCACGTCGACCGCGTAGGCACGGAAGTCCGGCAGGTCCAGATCCCGGGTCAGTCTCCCGCCGTTGGCGTGCGGGCTGGCGCTCATCCGCAGGTCACCGTCGGGGGCCTGGTCCCGGACCAGCGCCACGGGCGCGCCGCTGGAATCGAACAGCTCCTCCGGACGGTACGACCTGAGCCAGCTCTCCAGAAGCGCGAGATGCTCCGGGTTGTCCTTGACGCCGGACAGCGGGACCTGGTGTGACCGCCAGGTTCCGGTGACGGTGATCCCGTCGACGGAGTCCGGCCCGGTCCAGCCTTTCGGTGACCGCAGGACGATCAGCGGCCAGGTCGGGCGGGTGCCGTCCCAGGAACCGTCGCGGGCGGCGGTCTGGATGTCGCGGATCCTCGTCCAGGCGGTGGCGAGGGCGGCGGCGAAGCGGTGGTGCATGCCGGGCAGGTCGGAGCCCTCGACCTCGATGACGTCGTAGCCGTGGCCACGCAGCAGGTTGCGTACCTCCTCGGGATCCTTGCGCCCCAGCACGGTGGGACCGGAGATCTTGGCGTCGTTGAGGTGCAGGATCGGCAGGACCGCGCCGTCGCGCTCGGGGTTGAGGAAGGACACGCCCTTCCAGGAGCCCTCCAGGGGCCCGGTCTCGGCCTCACCGTCGCCCACCACCGCGATGGCCAGCAGGTCCGGGTTGTCCATGACCGCGCCGAACGCGTGGACCAGGACGTAGCCCAGCTCGCCGCCCTCGTGGATGGAGCCGGGGGTGGTCACCGACACGTGCGACGGGATGCCGCCCGGGCTGGAGAACTGCCGGAACAGCCGCAGCATCCCGGCCTCGTCCTGGCTGACCTGCGGGTAGATCTCGCTGTAGGTGCCCTCCAGGTAGCCGGCGGCCACCAGTGCCGGGCCGCCGTGGCCGGGGCCGGCCAGGTAGATCGCCTGCTGACCGGTGTGCCGGATCAGCCGGGAGGCGTGCGCGTAGATCAGCGACAGGCCGGGGCTGGTTCCCCAGTGACCGAGCAGGCGCGGCTTGATGTGCTCGGCCGACAGGGGTTCGCGGAGAAGCGGATTGCCCTGTAGGTAGATCTGTCCGATGGTCAGGTAGTTGTTCGCCCGCCACCACGCGTCCAGACCGGCGATGTCGGTGTCGTCGAGCTCGGCGAGCATGCGGGGTTCGGATACGACCGCGGTCACGGTGGCTCCTTTCACAGATCTCGGCTTGTCACGGTCACGTTAGGTCCAGCCGAAGACGCCGGCCAAGGTCCGGAAGCCGTCCACCGAGGGACTTTCGACCCGGTACTCCGGCCGCTGTCGCGGTGAGCCGATGCCGGCAATCCGCTGCCCTGCCGGGCGACCAGCGCGGGTCAGGTGACGAGCCGACCGACCAGCGCGGCGAGACGATCGGGGTGTTCGTCGGTGAGGAGGTGGCCGGCAGCGTGAACGATGTCAGCGTCGACGTGGATCCGCTGTCGTGCCCCCGAGCGCAGCCGGGCCGGCGGCAGGAACACGTCCTGGTCTCCGCCCGCGATCACGGTGGGCACCGTGCGACGCGACTCCGGTACGAGATCGTCCGAACTCACCGGACGGGTGTGCCGGGCGACAAGGGTCATCCACTCCACCAGGTCGGCGCGGGGCATTCGGCCGGAGGCGGACAGGAGGCGCAGCAACCGGAGACTCGAGGCGGTTCCGGGCCGCGCCAACCAGCCCAGGAATGCGAGCAGGACACGGGGGGTGATCCTGAGCCGGCAGAGTCCTCCCGGGGCCACGGCTACCCTGCCCCGGATCCGGGGATGATCCGCGGTGAGCGCGACAGCCCCGCCGAACGAATGCCCGAAGACGACCACCGGCCCGGCGGTGGCCTCCTCGACGACCTCGTCCAGCCACGAGCCGTACCAGCCGAGCCGGCCACCTGCCGTACCCGCCGCACCGGCGCTGAGCCCGGGTTGGCCGGGGACGTCGGCGCCGACCACCAGGTAACGCCGAGCCAGGGCCGTGAGCAGTGGCAGGTAGGCGGCTGTGCTGAAGCGGTCACCAGCGACGAGGACGACTGTGGCTGGGCTCGCGCCTGCGGTGACGACATGTGTGTCCTCATCCTGCGCACGGATCACACGGCGACTGTGCTGAACCGGCCAGGAATCCAGCTGATCCACGCACCACTGGCGAACGCTGTCCCTGCCGGCAGGAGTCCGGTAAATCGATGCCACAGCCGTATCGTGCAGCAGGATGACCGGATGCTCCACTGCGTCGAGCGGGGTGGAGCAACCTGGGGAGACCACCGGGACGGCCGAGGTCGCGCCGCGGTGGGGTGGTCCAGCGGTGTGCCGGTCAGCTCAGTGTGAAGGTCACATCGTCGACGTCGAAGGCGGTGGCGCCGTTGCCGGCCGTCTCGCTGGCGAAGAAGCTGGCCGTCGCGGTGCGTTCGGTCGTCGCCGTCCCCGTCGACATGCTGTACTGCCGCCACTGCGCCCCGCCGTCGAAGGCCAGCGAGAACCTGGTCTTCGGGGGTATCCCGGTGACCGCCAGGCCGACGTTCAGGTAGTCGCTGCGGCTGGTCTCCGTGGTGATGGTCCGGACCCAGAAACGGACCGTCAGGTCGCAGTCGGCAGGCACCGTGACGGTGGTGCGCAGCAGGTCGCTGTGGGTCACGTCCAGGCCCGCGAAGCTGGCGTACGCGCGGCCGGTGTGCGCGGGCCGGGTCGCGTCGCCCAACACGACGATGCGGGGGCCGGCGGTCCAGCCGGTGGTGCCGCGCTCGAACCCGGGGTTGGGGTGGATCTGCCCGGCGCAGGGCGCGTCGGCCGCGGGCCGGCCGTACGACGCGCCGCCGGTGCTCACGAGCAGCAGGGCCGCGACCGAGGCGGCGGTGACGAGGGCCTTCATGCGTCCTCCCCGTGTCAACACATTCGAGACTGTCGATGCAGATCGACGATGCGTGATGGATGTGGGCGCGTCAAGGACTTCCCAACGCCGGCCCGACGGCGAGGGCCACCGCCTGCGCTAACGGCGGCGGTGGGAGTCGGCCTCGGCGTCGAGCAGGTCGTTGAGCGTCAGCGCCGAATTGATCAACGACAGGTGGCTGAACGCCTGGGGGTAGTTGCCGATCTGCTCCCCGGTCGCGGCGATCTCCTCGGCGTACAGGCCGAGGTGGTTGCTGAAGGTGAACATCTTCTCGAACGTGAGTCGGGCGTCGTCGAGCCGGCCGGCCCGGGCCAACGCCTCGACGTACCAGAACGTGCACATGTTGAAGGTGCCCTCGTGGCCGGGCAGGCCGTCGGGGGAGTGGACCGGGTCGTACCTGTGGACCAGGCTGTCGGAGACCAGTTCGCGTTCGATCGCCGTGAGGGTGGACTGCCACAGGGGGTCGCTCGGCGTGACGAAACCGAACGCCGGCATGGCGAGCAACGCCGCGTCCAGCACCGCCTCGTCGTACGCCTGCACGAAGGTGCCGCGGCCCCTGTCGTACCCGCGCTCCATGACCTGGTTGTAGATCCGGTTGCGTTGTTCGGTCCAGCAGGTCAGGTCCCCGGGGCGGCCGGTGCGGGTGGCCAGGCGGATGGCCCGGTCCAGCGCCACCCAGGACATCACCCGCCCGAACGTGTAGTTGCGGGGGTGGTGCCGGCTCTCCCAGATGCCGGCGTCGCGCTGGTCCCAGTTGTGGCAGAGCCAGTCGATCAGGCGCACGGTGCTCTTCCACACCTGGTGCGACACGCGGATGCCCTGCTCGTCGGCGAGGTGCATGGCGTACAGCGCCTCGCCGTGGATGTCGAGCTGGATCTGGTCGGCGGCGCCGTTGCCGATCCGGACCGGCCGGGAGCCCCGGTAGCCCTCCAGGTGATCGAGAACCTCCTCGTGCAGGTCGGAGGAGCCGTCCACCCGGTACATGATCTTCAGCGGGTCCTGGTGGGCGCTGGCCTCGCGGATCCGCTCGTCCAGCCAGTCCATGTACCGGCTGACCTCCTCGGTGAACCCGAGGCCGAGCAGCGCGTGCACCGAGAACGACGTGTCCCGTACCCAGGTGTAGCGGTAGTCCCAGTTGCGGGTCCCGCCCACCAGTTCGGGCAGCGCGGCGGTGGGTGCGGCGATCATCGCGCCGGTCGGCGCGTACGTCATGAGCTTCAGCGTGATGGCGGAGCGCTCGACCATCTCCCGCCAGCGACCCGTGTAGCGGGAGCGTTCGAGCCAGCGCCGCCAGTAGTCCCTGGTCCACTCGAACATGCCCTGGATCTCCTCCGGCGGGAAGATCCGTGGCTCGGTGCCGGCCGTCTCCAGGACCACGCCGCCGGTGTCGCCCTCGTTCAGGGTGCCGTACGCGACGAGGTCGCCACCCTCGAGGCGGACGTCGCCGCGTTCGGCGAGCAGCCGCCGCACGGGGTCGACGGGGTTGAACGTCATCGTCGCCGACCGGCTGCGAAAGACGTAGCCGTTGGGGTGGCGCTCCAGCTGATGCTCTTCGCGGGCGTAGTCGAACCGCGGCCGGCACTCCACCCGGAATCGCATGGTGCCCCGGACCATGGTGACCATGCGGACGAGGCGGTGCGAGTCGGTGGCCCGTTCGCCGGTGACCGGCATGAAGTCCATCACCTCGGCCACGCCGTCGGCACTGATGAACCGGGTGATCAGGATGGGTGTACCGGGGAGGTAGAGCTGCTTGGTGACGTAGTGGACGTCGTGCGGTGAGATGCGGAAGAAGCCGCCCTTCTCCTTGTCCAGCAGCGAGGCGAAGATGCTCGGCGAGTCGAAGCGCGGCGCGCAGAACCAGTCGACAGTCCCGTCACACGTCACCAGCGCGGCGGTCTGCAGGTCGCCGATGAGTCCGTGATCCTCGATCGCCGGATAGCTGTCCACGTCTCTCCCCGGTTCGGCTGCGTCCTGCGCATCGAACATAGGTGGAGAATTGTCGAGTTATGTGGGATTCACGTTCCGCCACCCTGTCGCGTGCCTCGACGGGTGGTCAACAGCTACTCACTCTGTTGATCAGGAGCATCGAGCGTCGGGCACCGCACCCGGCGCCGCGCGGTCGGTGCCGCGCGCAATAGGCTTCGGTCATGAGTGGTGTGCTCAGCGGTGCCCGAGACACGGTCAATCCCCTTCGCCAGCTCACGCTCGACCAGCTCCGTCAACGGACCAGCCTCAAGTGGCGGGAGTACCCGGACGACGTGCTGCCGCTCTGGGTGGCGGAGATGGACGTGCCGTTGGCCGAGCCGGTCGCCCGGGCGATCACCGACGCCGTCGCTCGCGGCGACACCGGCTACACCGCAGGTACGGCGTACCCGCGGGCGCTGGCGGAGTTCGCCAGGCGGCGGTGGGGCTGGGACGGCTTGGCCGTGGAGCGCACCGCGTTGGTGCCCGACGTGATGCACGGTGTCGTCGAGGCGCTGCGGGTGGTCACCGGTCCGGGGGACGCGGTGGTCGTCAACTGCCCGGTCTACCCGCCGTTCTACGAGTTCGTGGCGCACGCCGGCCGCCGGATCGTGGAGGCCCCGCTCGGCGGTGACCTGCGGATCGACCTGGACGCCCTGGAGGTCGCCTTCCGCGGCGCGCGGGCCGGTGGGCGGCCGGCGGCGTACCTGCTGTGCAGCCCGCACAACCCGACAGGTGTCATCCACACCTCCGACGAGCTGGCAGCCGTCGCCGATCTGGCCGGGCGGCACGGGGTGCGGGTGGTCGCCGACGAGATCCACGCTCCGGTGGTGGCCGGGGGAGCGCGCTTCACGCCGTACCTCTCGGTGCCCGGAGCGGAGAACGGCCTGTCGCTGATGTCCGCCTCCAAGGGATGGAACCTGGCCGGCCTGCGCGGCGGGCTCCTCATCGCCGGTCCGGCCGCGGCCGGGGACCTCGCCCGCGTGCCGTTCGAGGCGAGTGTGAGCACCAGTCATCTCGGCGTCATCGCCCACACGGCGGCCTTCCGCGACGGCGGGGAGTGGCTCGACGCCCTGTTGACCGGCCTGGACGACAACCGCCGGCTCTTGGCCGCGCTGCTCGCCGAGCACCTGCCGGCCATCGGGTACCGGCCCGGCCAGGCCACCTATCTCGCCTGGCTCGACTGCCGCGCCCTGGGCCTCGGCGACGATCCCGCCGCCGTGTTCCTCGACCGTGGGCGGGTGGCGCTCAACTCTGGTTCGGCCTTCGGCACCGGCGGCGCCGGTCACGTCCGGCTGAATCTGGCGACCGCACCGGAGCTGATCACCGAGGCGGTACGCCGGATGGCCGCCGCCGTCGCCTGAGCAGCGGGCGGGGCGGTGTGAGCCTGGGGTACCTAGCGCCGCAGCGGTTCGCGGCGCTGGCGTCGGTGCCGCGGATCCTGGCGCTCGCGGCGGCCTGCTCGATCCTCGTCGAGACCGCGCAGTACGCCCTGAGCCTGGACCGCGTGTCCTGTGTGGACGATGTGCTGCTCAACGCCGCCGGCGCAGGACTGGCCGCGCTCGCGTCACGCCACCGGTGGCACCGAACGGCCTATTGACGGACGCCTATCTGCCGATAGGCTGGCGGCACGCCGGAAGCACATCATCCGAACACGGCACAACGACGGCCGTCCGACCATCCGGCGACGAACTCCATCAGCACCGCACCATTCGCAGAACGGCTCAACGGGGGAGCTGGATGCATGCCGTGTGTTGCACGCTCACGCGCCTCCATCGCGTTCGAAGCCCACGCGTTCGAAGCCCACGATGAGGAGACGCCTGTGCCCTTCCGCCGACCTTCCGCCCGACGCTCGTCACTTGCCGCCGCCGCGCTGGCCGCGGCGCTCGTCGCTGCCCAGGCAGTGCCGGCCCCAGCCCTCGCCCACTGGAACGGCACGGGCCAGCTCAACGCGTACATCAGCATCTACCCGTACAACTACAACAACACCTGGATGGCGCCCCTTGACCGTTCCCTCTCGAACTGGAACGGCACCGCCAGTCCCGCGTACTTCTACAAGGACACGCTGTCCAGCTCCACGCTGACGGTGACGTCGTACAGCGACACGTGGTACGGCTACTACCAGGCGTGCGGATCGAGCTGCATGTACGTACGCGTGAACTCCCGGACGATCAACCGGGACGCCAGCAACTTCAGCAATTTCGTGACAAGTGTGGTGGTGCACGAACTGGGTCACGCGTTGAACCTCGCGCACAACGACCTGTCCGCATCGATCATGAATCACAGCCGCAATCGAAACTCGATGACCGCTCCGCAGTCCCACGACGTGGCGGACGTCAACGCCTACTACTAGGCCGACGGCCCCGACCACGCCGTACAGACCGGGACCAGCAGTTCACAGTCATCGACCTGGACAGGAGTTTCGAATGAGGACACCACTGATCGTCCGCGCCGTCGGCGCGCTGTTGCTGGCGGCGGCGGCCACCGCGTGCTCCGCGAACGCCGATCACGGCGACGCCCCCCACCCGCAGAACGTCCTGTACCGCGCCGACTATCCGTCGTACGCCACAGCCGGTGAGCTGTACGCCGGGGCGAGCGTGGTGGTGCAGGGGCATGTCGAGTCCGCCCAGCGGGTCGTCCGCCTGGTGCAGGCGGCGCCGCCGGGGCAGACGCTGCCGGCGCCGGTGGAGGCGGAGCGCCGGGAGGGGATGGTCGTGACCGTCCGTACGGTGAAGGTCTCCCGGGTCTTCAAGGGGGCCGTCAAGCCGGGTGACGTCGTGCAGGTCAAGCAGTTGGGCGGCAAGCTGGACGGGGTGACCTACACCGAGGAGCACGGCGTGCCGCTGCGGGAGAACGGCCAGTACACGCTCTTTCTGGAGACGTACCCCGACCAGCCGGCCTCGCTGCTGAATCCGGTGCAGGCGCAGTACCCGGTCGAGTCCGGTGACGGGTTGCGCTCGCTGCCCGGAAACGGGATCACCACGTCGGTCGCCGAGCTTGCTACGTTGGCCCGGAAGTAGCGGGTACGCGAGTCGGTGACCTGACAGCTCACCCGCGGAGGGGGGCCACATGTTCGACGTCAGATCCCGGTGGTTCCCCCTCTGCGCGCTGGCGGGCGCCACGCTCGTCGTCACGGCCTGCGGGTCGGGCGACGCCGAGGTCGCGTACTGGAGCAACGGCACCGACCAGGACAAGGCCGTCGAGTCGTACGCCGGTTCGGCGCACTGCGGGTGGCAGGACCTGACCTTCCTGCACGTCCGGTGGCCCCTGACCGGGCAGACCGGCGAACCGGCGAACCGGCAGTACGTCAGGGATCCCGCGGGTCAGCTCGGTGCTGAGGTACGCGCCAGCTACGTCCCGCGCGCCGAGTTGCCCGCCGACGCCCGTACCACCGACTACACAGGCCCGGACGGGCAGCAGCTGTGGTTGGCGCCGAGCGACGCCGACAACCTCGCGTACGTGGTCTACCCGCGTTCGCAGCGGGTGGAGGCCTGGCCGCGCACGACGCAGACACTCGGCTGCGACTGAGCCGGGCGGGGCGACGCGCGCCGGTGGCCGGTGTCCAGCTCACCGCCCGGGCCGCTCCGGCGCGGTCTCCCAGGCGAAGCGCAGCAGGGCGGTGAACGCCAGCGCGGAGGTCACCGCGCCCCCGACAAGGCGTACCCAGTGGCCGGCGACGAACTCCCGGGCGACCTGACGCAGGTACTCGGGGGAGTGCGTGCCGACCGGGTCGACGAACATGATTTCGTTGCGCGGCCAGAAGAAGACGGCGGAGAACAGGAACTCGCAGATGATGAAGGCCGCCGCGGCGGCGGCGACGAACCAGCGCAGCCGCCGGTTGCGCCAGGTGAGCGCGATCGCGGCGAGGCTGCTCAGCACGACTGTGGCGCCAAGCGGCGGGAAGTAGTCGCTCGGGCCGCCCGCGACGAGGAACTCACGGGCCCGGTCCAGTGACGCGGGCGCGTCGCCGAAGATGTTCGGGTAGAGCATGACGGTCTCGGCGGCGACCCCACCAAAGGACATCATCGCCGTCCAGACGAGCACGATCAGGACGATCCACGTCAGTTTGGTACGGGACACGTGGGCACTTCTCCTCGGTCGGTCCCCTCGGGGACACGGTCTGTGTTGTCGCCGTCGACGCTAGGTCGGCCGAGGGGGACCGTCTGCCGCGCGGACGCGCGAGCTGTTGTCGCTTCTCGGCGTACGTGCCGGCGCCGGGGTGATGCCTGCGGACGGCAGCGGCCCGGCCCCGCGCCGACTTAGGCTCACGCACGTGCAGGCCACCTCACCCACCCGGACCGAGGCGCTGCTCGCCGTGGCCATCCTGGTGCTGATCACGGCAGCGGTGGTGACCGACGACGCGGCGCCCGCCCGCGCGGCGTTCGCCTACGTGTTCGGCGTCGGGTGGGCGGCGCTCCTGCTGGCGGCCCGGCGTTGGCCTGTCGCCGCGCTGCTGGCCACGGCCGCCGGCATCCTCTGCTACTACGCGCTGGACCTGCCGCCGATCGGTCTGGCCGGACCGGCCGCCGCGGTTCTCTACGTGGCCGCCCAGCGGGGCCGGGTGGTCCCCGCCGCCGCCGTCGGCGGGAGTCTGCTTGTCGTGTCGGTGGCCGCCCGGCTCATCGAGGGGGACGACATCTCCGTCGTGATCGGGGCCGAACTCGGCACCGAGGCGGCGTTGATGCTCGCCGTGATCACGCTTGGTGACGCCGTGCGCAACAGGCGTTCGTTGCGGGCGGCCCTGCTGCGCCAGGCGGCAGCGGCGCAGGAGGAGCGTCGTCGCGAGGCCGCCCTCCAGGTCGAGGCGGAGCGGCTGCGGATCGCCCGGGAGCTGCACGACACACTGGGGCACACGATGTCGGTGATCACCCTGCAGTCGGCGGTGGCGCGGGAGGCCCTCGCCGACGCCGAGCCCGGTCAGGTCGAGACCGCCCTGGCGGCGATCCACTCGGTGAGCGGCAGTGCGATGGCCGAGCTGCGCGCGACGCTGGGCACGCTGCGCCGCGCCGGGCCGCGCGCGCCGGTCCCGGGCTTCGCCCAGCTGGAGACGCTCGTCGACGGTGTCCGCCGCGGTGGACTGACTGTCGACCTGCGCGTCGACGGGCCCGTCGACGCGTTGCCCACGGTGGTGGGCAGCACCGTCTACCGGATCGTGCAGGAGGCGCTGACAAACGTGGTACGTCACGCGCGTGCCACACGCGTCGCGGTGACGGTCCGGGCCACCGCGACGGCACTGGCGCTGGACGTGGTCGACGACGGCCGTGGGGCGGGCACCGACGGCGTCGAGCGCGGTCAGGGGCTGCGGGGCATGTCGGAGCGGGTCGCCCTGCTCGGCGGGACCGTCGACGCCGGCGACGCCGAGGGTGGCGGTTTCCGGGTCGCCGTCCGCCTGCCGCTGGCCGGGCCCGTCGCATGAGCGCCGTACGTGTCGTCCTCGTCGACGACCAGCACCTGGTGCGCACCGGACTCCGCGCGCTGCTGGAGCGCGCCGAGGACATCACTGTGGTCGGCGAGGCAGGCGACGGCGGGACCGGCGTGTCGGTGGTTCGCGAGCAGCGGCCCGACCTGGTCCTGATGGACGTCCGGATGCCCGGCGGCGACGGCATCGAGGCGACCCGGCGGATCCTCGCCGACCCGGTGCTGGCGGACGTGCGGGTGGTCATGCTGACCACATTCGACGACGACGAGTACCTCTTCGAGGCGATCCGCGCCGGTGCCTCCGGTTTCCTGCTCAAGGACACCCCGCCCGACGCCCTGCGGGACGCCGTACGCGTGGTGGCCGGTGGGGACGCGTTGCTGTCGCCGGCCGTCACCCGGCGGGTGCTCGCCGCGGCGGCACGCTCGCCGGTTGCCGACCCGGCGCGGCTGGCCGGGCTCACCGGCCGCGAACGCGACGTCCTCGCCCAGGTGGGCGCCGGGCGGTCGAATGTGGAGATCGGCGCCGCCCTGCACCTCAGCCCGGACACCGCCCGCACGTACGTGAGTCGCCTGCTGCACAAGCTGAACGCCCGCGACCGGGCCCAGCTCGTGGTCATCGCCTACGAGAGCGGGCTGGTCCGCCCGGGCGACGGCTGAGCCGCAGGGGCCGTGAGGCGTCCGGACCGCTCGGTGTCGGCGCGCGGCCCGGCCCGGTCAGCGCCCGCGTTGAGCCGGGCGGCCTGCCGGGTCAGGTGGTCGCGCTCGGCGAGGTTGGATGCCCGGCGGGCCGCCTCCACGTACAACCGTGCCGCCGTGGCCGGGTCGCCGTCGCGCTCGTGCAGGTACGCGGCGACCGCCGTGTGGCGGGGCAGCGAGTCGTCGAGCGCGGCGAGCGCCGCCAGCCCGGCGCGCGGCCCGTCGGCCTCGCCGACCGCCACCGCCCGGTTGAGCCGGACGACGGGGCTGTCGGTCAGGCGCGTGAGTTCGTCGTACCACTCGACGATCTGCACCCAGTCGGTCTCCTCGGCGGTGGGCGCGTCGGCGTGCAGCGCCGCGATGGCGGCCTGGGCCTGGAACTCGCCCAGCCGGTCGCGGGCGAGCGCCGCCTGCAGGATCCGGACGCCCTCGGCGATCGAGGTGGTGTCCCACCGGCCGCGGTCCTGCTCGGCGAGCGGGACGAGGCTGCCGTCGGGCGCGGTGCGGCTGGCGCGCCGGGCGTGGTGCAGCAGCATGAGGGCGAGCAGCCCCGCCACCTCCGGATGGTCGATCACGGCCGCGAGTTGCCTGGTGATCCGGATGGCCTCGGCGGCGAGGTCGACGTCACCTGAGTAGCCCTCGTTGAAGACCAGGTACAGCACGCGCAGCACCGTGGCGACGTCGCCGGGCTTGTCGAACCGCACGCCGGAGACGGTGCGCTTGGCCCGGCTGATGCGCTGCGCCATCGTCGCCTCGGGCACCAGGTAGGCGTGCGCGATCTGGCGGGTGGTGAGCCCGCCGACGGCACGCAGGGTGAGCGCGACCGCGGACGACGGCGTCAGCGACGGGTGCGCGCACAGGAAGTAGAGCTGGAGCGTGTCGTCCACCGAGGGCGTGGGCCCGGGCGGCGGTTCCTCGTCGACGAGGTCCTCGCGTCGTCGCCTGGCGACGTCCGCGCGGGTCGTGTCGAGGAACCGCCGCCACGCCACGGTGACCAGCCAGCCCTTCGGATCCCGTGGTGGGTCGGCCGGCCAGACGCGGACCGCCTCAACAAGCGCGTCCTGCACGGCGTCCTCGGCCGCCGCGAAGTCGACTCCGCGGCGGACGAGGACCCCGAGGACGCCCGGCGTGAGGCTCCGCAGCAGAGCCTCGTCCAACTGAGCGGTCATTCCGTGATGGTGGGCGGCTCGGTGAGGAAGGGCCGCAGCTCCAGCCACTCGTGGATCGGCTTCCCGCCGGCCCCGGGGGCGGCCGACAGCTCACCGGCCAGCTCGACGGCCCGCTCGTAACTGTCCACGTCGATCACCATCCAGCCGGCGATCAGGTCCTTGGTCTCGGCGAACGGCCCGTCGGTGACAGGCGGGTTGCCCTCGCCGTCGTACCTGACGAACGTCCCCTCGGGGGCGAGGGCCTGGCCGTCGACGTACTCGCCGGTCTGCTCCAGCCGGGCCGCGAAATCGTGCATGTACTGGATGTGCGCCGAGATCTCCTCGGGCGTCCACTTGTCCATCGGTACGTCGTTGACGGCCGCCGGACCGCCCCGGTAGTGCTTGAGCAGCAGGTACTTCGCCATGGTCAGATCTCCTCGGTGCGACTGCGACCCATCATGGTCGCTCTCACACCGGGGACGGAGCCGGCCACGCGTTCTCGACATGGTGCTCTGCCGTATCGCGGATTTTTTTGCCACGCGCGGAGGCGCCTGAGGGTGCGGGCGGCGACGACGGCTCTGGCGTGGCGGCCGGGGCCGCCACGCCAGAGGGTGGTGTCAGGAGATGGTCGACGTCAGCCGGTACTGCAGGTGACGGTCGGCCAGGTCCAGTTGCCGTTGGCCATGACCGTGATCCCGAAGTTGTTGCCGTTGCCGTTCGGTCTCGCGGTGACGGTGCCGGAGGTGCCGCTGACCGAGGCGTTCCAACTGTTCTGGATGCTCTGCCCGCCGCCGAGACCGAGGCTGACCACCCAGTTGTTGGTGCCGCTGACCGCCACGTTCAGGTTGAACCGGTCACCCCACTGCTGACCGGCGGAGATCGTCGCGGTGCAGTTGCCGGTCCCCGGGTTGCCGGTGGTGGGCGGGGTGGTCGGGGTGCCGCCGCCACCTTCCCAGACGGTGATGTCCGAGCTGCCCTGGCTCTGGTAGCCCTCGGTGGCCATGATCTGGTAGCTGTGGCTGCCGAGGTTCAGGCCGGCGCGGGCCCAGGCGTCGAAGTGGTTGGCGGTGGTGATGGTGCCGCTGCTGCGCTTCTGCTGGCGCACACTCCAGTACTGGTAGAAGGTGCAGCGGTCGCCGTCGATGCAGGGCGCGTTGACCCGCTGACTGCGGAGGATGTCGTAGGTGCCGCCGTCGGTGGTGACCGTACCCAGTCGCTGCGCGCCGCTGCTCGGGTTGTAGCTACCGAAGTTCTCCACCACGTAGTACTCGATGAGCGGGTTGCGCGTCCATCCGTACAGGGCGAGGTAGGTGTTGTTGTTCCCCGGGTTGTAGGAGCCCGAGTAGCTGACGGTCCGTCGGTTGCCGGTGGCCCAACCCTTGCCGCCGACCCAGTTGTTGGTGCTCCGGTCCCAGCTGCTGGAGTAGCGACCGTCGGCACGCAGCGTCATGCTGGCGTTGCCGCTGTCCTTCCAGAACGAGAAGTAGTACCCGTTGTGGGTGCCGACCAGGTTCGACGTGAGGGTCCGGTCGGCCTCGGCGTACGCGTTGGTGGCCGTCATCGTGCCGGCGACGGCCAGGACGGCGGCGCAGGCGGCGCCGAGGAGCAGCCGTAGGCGGCCGCGCCTCCCCGGTCTGGCGGGGGTGTGGTTGGTGTCGGTCATGAACCTGTTCCTCCTCGTGGCGGCACGCTGCCGGTGACCGGGGGACGATCACCCGGCGTCGTGCCGCCTGGTGGTGGTGGCCGGTCGTCCGCACGACGACCGGAGGAGTGGGTCGCGGTGTATGACAGTGACGGTGATAGAGCACCGTCGATGGCGACCGTATTGACTCCGTCGTCAACCTGTCAACATTTTCCGGAAGCATCGCGGAAACCTTGGTCGATGTGGCGACTGCCGGTGTGCGGGCCGTCCCTCCAGGTCATTAGTCGATCAGGAATCAGGCAGATCACCGCGGTGTCGGAGCGGGAGGGTCCTGATCAGCGAATTCTGTCGCCGAAATTTCCGGAGCCTTTCCGGACCATCGCTGAGCCGGTACGGGAGGGCCACCCGGCCGCGGCCGCCGCGCCGGCGCCACCGTGGCCGCGGTACAGCAGGCTGTACTTTCCGCGCCGGGCGTCGTCATCGCGACGCACGGCGGCCTATGTTGGCGCGGGAGGTGGACGATGGCGTACGTGTGGGGCCGGGTCAGCGCCGTGCGGCACCTCCTCGGCGGCCTGGGCACCGCCGTGCTGGCGTTGGGCGCGTTGCTCTGGACGCTGGCCGTCGGGGTGGCCTGCCTGATCGGGGTGGGGCTGTGGGCGGTGCCCGGCGCGCTGCGGGCGGTGCGTGCGGTGGCCGACCGCGAGCGTGCCCGACTGTCCCGCCTGGGTGCGCAGATCCCCACGCCCGGGCCGGTGCCGGCCGGGCTGCGGGCGGCGGTACGCGACCCGTTCGTCCGCCGGGAGCTCGGCTGGGTCACGCTCCATTCGGTCACCGGCCTGACCTCCGGTCTGGTAGGCGTCGCACTCCCGCTCTACGCCGCGCAGGACATCACGTTCCCGCTGTGGTACCGGTTGCTCTCACCCGAGGACGGCGCGCCCGGCATCTTCTGGTGGCGCATCGACGGGCTGTCCGACGCGCTGCTGGTCGCTGTGGTCGGGGTGGGCTGGCTCGCCGCCACTGTCGCGTTCACTCCGGCCCTGGCCCGCTTCCAGGCGTGGCCGGGCCGGTGGCTGCTGCCTCCACCGCCCGGGGTGGACCTGTCGCTGCGGGTCGCCGCGCTGACCGCCACCCGGGCCGCGGCACTGGACGCGCACGCGGTGGAGCTGCGCCGGATCGAGCGGTCGCTGCACGACGGCACCCAGAACCGGCTGGTCGCGGTGAACGTGCTGCTGGGCGCCGCGCGGCGGGCCGTGCGGCGCAACCCGGACCGGGCCGACGAGATCCTCGGGCAGGCGCAGGACGCCGCCGAACAGGCGCTCGCCGAGCTGCGTACGGTGGTGCGCGGGATCCTGCCGCCGGTACTGGACGACCGGGGCCTCGCCGGGGCGCTGGCGGGCCTGGCCGGCAGTTGCGCGATACCGTGCCGGCTAAAGGTGGACGTGGCGGTGCGCTGCGCGGCCTCCGTCGAGGCCACCGCGTACTTCGTGGTGGCCGAGGCGCTGACCAACGCGGTCCGGCACAGTGGGGCGAGCCAGGTGGACGTCGCCGTCCGCCGCGAGCGGGGCCGGTTGCTGGTGACAGTCGAGGACGACGGGCGCGGCGACGCCGACGAGGCACGCGGCTCCGGGATCACCGGCATCCGCCGGCGGGTCGAGGCGTACGACGGCCGGATGACACTGACCAGCCCACCCGGTGGGCCGACGAGAATGCACGTGGAGCTGCCATGCGGATCGTGATCGCCGAGGACGACCCGCTGCTGCGCGAGGGGCTGGCGCTGCTGCTGCGGGCGGAGGAGCTGGACGTGGTCGCCACGGCGGGCACGCCGGGGGAGTTCCTGGTCGCTGTCGACGAGCACGCACCCGACGTGGCGATCGTGGACGTGCGGATGCCACCGACCCACACCGACGAGGGCATCGTGGCGGCCGTGGAGGCCCGCCGGCGCCGGCCCGGTCTCGCGGTGCTGGTCCTGTCGGCGTACGTGGAGCAGGCGTTCGCCACCGATCTGTTCGCGGTCGGTGCCGTCGGGCTCGGCTACCTGTTGAAGGAACGGGTGGGTCGGGTGGAGGAGTTCCTCGCCGCGCTGCGCCGGGTGGCGGACGGCGGCAGCGTGATCGACCCGGAGGTGGTGGCGCAGTTGCTTGCCCGCAACCGCCGCCCCGACACGGCGCTGAGCGAGCTGTCGCCGCGCGAGCGCGAGGTGCTGGGGCTGATGGCCGAGGGGCTCGGCAACACGGCGATCGCCGAGCGGCTGTTCGTCACCGACGGCGCGGTGCACAAGCACATCCGCAGCATCTTCGCGAAGCTGCAACTGCCGCCTGACGACCGCGCCGACCGTCGGGTCACCGCGGTGCTGCGCTACCTCGACGGCGGCCAGCGGTAGCGCCTGCTGTACCCCGTCCCGGCAGCACGCGGGATGGTGACCGTCTCCGCAGGTCAATAGCGTTTGTGGTGCGCGCAGACCACAACGACGACCTGCAGAGAGGCCACCAGGATGTCCACCTGTCCGGTACCCACAGTCGACGCCGCCGTACGCGTCGAACACCTCACCCGGGTGTACGAGACCGGCCAGAACCGGGTGAACGCGCTGGCCGGGGTCGACGCCGACTTCACCCGCGGCACCTTCACCGCCGTGATGGGGCCGTCCGGTTCGGGCAAGAGCACGCTGTTGCAGAACGCCGCGGGCCTGGACCGGCCGACCTCCGGCCGCGTGGTCATCGGGGGTGTCGACCTGTCGCCGCTGTCCGAGACCCGCCTCACCGAGCTGCGGCGTACCCGGATCGGTTTCGTCTTCCAGGCGTTCAACCTGATCGGCGCGCTCACCGTCGAGGAGAACATCGTCCTGCCGCTGCGGTTGGCAGGCGTCCGTCCGGATCGCGCCTGGCTGACCCGGGTGATCGAGCGGGTCGGGCTCACCGACCGGCTGCACCACCGGCCGGCGGCCCTGTCCGGCGGCCAGCAGCAGCGGGTGGCGATCGCGCGGGCGTTGGCCACCCGTCCGGAGGTGATCTTCTGTGACGAGCCCACCGGCGCGCTCGACACGGGTACCGCCGCGGAGGTGCTGACGCTGCTGCGCGCGGTCGTCGACGAGCACGGGATGACAGTGGTGATGGTGACCCACGATCCGGTCGCCGCGTCGTACGCCGATCGGGTGCTCGTGCTGGCCGACGGCCGGATCGTCGCCGACCTGCCGCAGCTCGGGGCCGCCCGCATCGCCGAGCACCTGGCGTCGCTGGATCGGCGGGTCGCCCGATGACCGCGCTCGCGGCCCGGCTGCTGCGCCACCGCGCCGGCCCGGCGGCCGCCACGCTGCTCGCCCTGCTCGCCGGAGTGATGATCCTGGTTGCCATGGGCACCCTCGTCGAGTCCGGACTGCGCTTCCGGCCGGAGCCCCGGGTCTGGGTCGGTGCCGACCTGGTCGTCGCCGACCGGACGGTCAGCCACACCAGCAGGGAGTTCGACGGCGAGATGACCACGAGCACCGTCGCGCTGCCCGAGGGCGGCACCGTGGACGCCGCGCTGGTGGACCAGATCCGGCGGCTGCCCGGCGTGGCGGCGGTGACCGGCGACGACCGGGTGGTGATCGGGGCGCCCGCGGCGGTGGGGCACAGCTGGGGCACGTACGCCTTCACGGGTCGCCCGATCACCTCAGGCGTCGTCCCGCGCGCCGACGACGAGGTGCTGGCCGACTCGCGGCTGGGCGCCGCACCGGGGAACCGGCTCGACCTGACAGTCGGCGGGGTCACCCGGTCGTACCTGGTGAGCGCGGTCGCCGACACCGGAGCGGCCGACGTGTTCTTTACCGACGCGCAGGCGGCACGGCTGTCCGCGCGGCCGGGCCGGCTCGACGCGATAGGTGTGCGGATGGCCGCCGACGCCGACCGTGGCGCGGTCGCCGACGAGGTCCGTCGGATGGCCTCGGCGGCCGGCGCGAGCACGTACGCTGGTGGGGACCGGGGGCAGGCCGAGCAGTCGGCGAACCTGGCGGCCCAGTCGATGCTCGTCACGGCCGGCTCGGCGTTCGGCGGGTACGTCATCCTGCTCATCGTGTTCGTGGTGGCCGGCACGATCGGGCTGTCCGTCCGGCACCGTCGCCGTGACCTGGCGCTGCTGCGGGCGGTCGCGGCCACACCGGGCCAGATCCGCCGCATGCTGATCGCCGAGGCGGCCCTGTTGGGCCTGGTGGGCTCCGCGATCGGAGCGCCCGCCGGTCTGCTGGCCGCTCGGTGGGTGCGGGGCGAACTGGTCGGGCGCGGGTTCGTCCCGGCCGACTTCCCGATGACCGGTGGCCTGCTCGCGGTGCCCGCCGCGGTAGGTACGACGGTGCTCGTGGCGGTGCTCGCCACGCTGATCGCCGGTCGCAGGGTCGCCGGGATCAAGCCGGTGGAGGCCCTCGGCGAGATCGCCGTGGAACCGCGAGGTAGCGGTCGCGTGCGGCTGGTCGCCGGTGTGCTGACGCTGGCGGGGGCCGTCACGTCCGGCGCGTTCACCCTCAGCGGCTCCGGGGCGACCGGGGCGCTGGCCGCCGCGGTCGGCATGCTGTACCTGTTCGTCATCGCGGTGGCGCTGCTCGCGCCGAGGCTCAACGCGTACGCGGCACGCCTGCTCACCCCCGCGCTGTCCCGCATCTCGCCGGTCAGCGGCTATCTGGCGGCGGCCAACCTGCGGGCCAACGCGCAGGGCATGGCCACCGTGCTGACCGCCCTGGTGCTGTCGATCGGGTTCGGCGGCTCGGTCTGGTTCCTGCAGACCAACCTGGAGCGGCAGACGGTGGAGCAGAGCAGGGCGGGAACTGTCGCCGAGCGGGTGCTGGCCGCCCCGGGTGGGCTGGCGCCGGAGGCGGCCCGGGAGGTCCGCGAGCTGGCCGGGGTGCGGGCGGCCACCGGGGTACGCCGTACGCAGGTGGTGGTGCGCTCGTTCGACGGGATCGAGCCGGTCGCCGCGCAGGCGGTCGACCCGGACCAGATCACCTCCACCATGGACCTCGACGTGCGCGAGGGCAGCCTGACCGAGCTGCGCGCCGACACTGTCGCGCTGTCCGCCACACAGGCGTCCGCGTCCGGTTGGCGGGTCGGTGACACGGCGCGACTCTGGCTGGGTGACGGCACCCCGGCCGAGCTGAGGGTGATCGCCGTCTACGGTCGGGGCCTCGGCTTCGGCGACGTCACGCTTGCCGCCCAGACGGTCGCCGGGCACACCGACGGGGTCGCCGACGACGAGATCCTGGTCCGCGCCGACGGGGACGCCGACGCGGCGCTTGCCGACTGGTCGGCCCGGCATCCGGGCAGCGCGGTGCTCGACGCGGCCACCCGTACCCGGCTGATCGGCGGGGATCTGGCGCTCGGCGCCTGGCTGAACCGGCTGCTGATCGGCGTGCTCGTGGGGTATGCGGCACTGGCCGCGGCCACCACGATGGTGCTCGCCGCGCTGGCCCGCCGCCGGGAGTTGGCCCTTCTGCAACTGGTCGGTCTGACCCGCCGGCAGATCCGCCGGATGGTCCACGCCGAGCAGGCCGGGCTGCTCGGTGTCGCGGTGCTCGTCGGCGCGACGATCGCGGCGCTGACGTTGGGCGCGATCGTCAACGCCGTGACGGGCAGCCCGATCCCGTACGTGCCGCCGCTCGGCGGGGTGGCCGTGCTCGGTGGCGCGACGCTGCTGGCGCTGGCGACGACGGTGTTGCCGGTGCGGCGACTGCTGCGGGTTCCGCCTGTCGACAACATCGGCACGAGGGAGTAGTCGTCAGCGGGCCTGGCGGGTGCTGCGGCACCTGCCAGGCCCGCACGACTGCAAACAACCTGCAAACGCTAACCCTTGCATCGAGGGAAACCGCTTTCCTACGATTGTGTCACGTCGATGTCTCATTCTTCGTCCGGGCGAACGAATTTCGAGTGACGCCATCAGTGACGTGCCCATTCCGCGCTCCCAGCGAGGCTGCGCGCATTCACCGTGGGCAATTTTCGACTCAGTCATCAGGAAAGCAATTCGAAGGCGAAGGTGAGGCGAGATGGGACGACCAGTCGCGCTGCGACTTCAGGCAGTGCTCGCAACGGTGACAGTCGGTGTGGCGGTCGGGGTGGCCCTGGCCACGCCGCAGGCCTCGGCCGCGGTGGGCAGCGCCACCGGCTACGCCACCCAGAACGGCGGGACCACAGGCGGCGCGGGCGGGCAGACGGTACGCGCCACCACCGGCACCGCGATCCACGCGGCCCTGTGCGGCCGGGCCAGCAGCAGCACCCCGATCACCATCGAGGTCTCCGGGACCATCAACCACGGCAACACTACAAAGGTGTCGGGGTCGAGCTGCAACACCGCCGCCGGCGTGATCGAGCTCAAGCAGATCAGCAACGTCACCATCATCGGGGTCGGCGGCGGCGCGGTCTTCGACCAGCTCGGCATCCACATCCGCGACTCCAGCAACATCATCATCCAGAACGTGACGGTCCGGAACGTCAAGAAGTCGGGCTCGCCCACCTCCAACGGCGGCGACGCCATCGGCATGGAGAGCACGGTGCGCAACGTCTGGGTCGACCACGTCACCCTGGAGGCGTCGGGCGGGGAGTCCGAAGGGTACGACGGCCTGTTCGACATGAAGGACAACACCCAGTACGTGACGCTGTCCTACAGCATCCTGCGCAACTCCGGTCGCGGCGGCCTGGTCGGATCCAGCGAGAGCGACCTCTCCAACGGCTTCATCACGTACCACCACAACCTGTACGAGAACATCGACTCCCGTACGCCCCTGCTGCGCGGCGGCATCGCCCACATCTACAACAACCACTACGTGAGCCTGCACGAGTCCGGCATCAACTCCCGGGCCGGCGCCAGGGCGAAGGTGGAGAACAACTACTTCCGCGACTCCAAGGACGTGCTGGGCACCTTCTACACCAACGAGCGCGGCTACTGGCAGGTCAGCGGCAACATCTTCGACAACGTGACGTGGTCCGGCGCCGGCAGCGAGACGTACCCGGCCGGCCCGAACCCGACGTCGAACACGACGGTCAGCATCCCGTATTCGTACCGGCTGGACGGGGCGAGCTGCGTCCCGGACGTCGTCCGTCAGACGGTGGGCGCCAACACGGGCCTGCGGGTGTCCGACGGCAGTTGCTCGCCGCAGACCCCGCCGCCCACCACGCCCCCGCCCACCACGCCGCCGCCCACCACGCCCCCGCCGACCACGCCCCCACCCACCACGCCCCCGCCGACCACGCCGCCACCGGGTAGCGGCGCCAACCTGAGCCTCGGCGCCGGCGCCGACGGCTCCAGCAAGGCCAGCGGCACGAGCTACGGCAACGTGCGCGACGGCAGTCTCGGCACGTACTGGTCGCCCGCCGGGTCCACGGGCACCATCTCGATCAAGTGGGGCTCCGCCACCCGCGTCTCCCGGGTGATCATCCGGGAGCCGTCCGGCACGCAGGGCTCGATCGGGTCCTGGCAGCTCGTCAACAACGACACCGGGGCGGTCCTCGCCTCCGGCAGCGGGGCGGGCGCCATCACCATCGCCGCGACGTCACTGACCAAGATTAATTTCACGATCACCAGCTCGGGTGGCGCGCCCCGGGTCGGCGAGTTCGAGACGTACGCCAGCTGACCGGAAGGGACGGTGCGGCCCTGACCCGGCGGTCAGGGTCGCACCCGCGCGGTTCGCGGACCTGGACCGGGCTGGCGCGCAGGACCCGGCCACCAGTTTGCCTCCGATGCGCGGGGGTAGGGACACCTGTGCTTCGGGTGGTGCCGGGGCGGATTGTCCGGCAGCACGCTGGTCCAGGAGGCAGTAATGCGCGCAATGGTCTACCGCGGTCCCTACCGGGTGCGGGTGCAGGAGAAGGACCGCCCCACCGTCGAGCACCCCAACGACGCCATCGTGCGGGTGACGCGGGCCGCGATCTGCGGGTCCGACCTGCACCTCTACCACGGGATGATGCCCGACACCCGGGTCGGAACGACCTTCGGTCACGAGTTCATCGGCGTGGTCGACGAGGTGGGATCGTCGGTGCGCAACGTCAAGCCAGGCGACCGGGTGATGGTCCCCTTCAACGTGTACTGCGGCTCCTGCTACTTCTGCGCCCGGGGCCTGTTCAGCAACTGCCACAACGTCAACCCCAACGCGACGGCCGTGGGCGGCATCTACGGCTACTCGCACACCTGCGGCGGCTACGACGGTGGCCAGGCCGAGTTCGTCCGCGTGCCGTTCGCCGACGTCGGCCCCAGCCCGATTCCCGAGTGGATGGACGACGACGACGCCGTCCTGCTCACCGACGCGCTCGCCACCGGCTACTTCGGCGCGCAGCTCGGCGACATCGCCGAGGGTGACGTGGTAGTGGTCTTCGGCGCCGGCCCGGTGGGTCTGTTCGCCGCCAAATCCGCCTGGCTGATGGGGGCCGGCCGGGTCATCGTCGTCGACCACCTCGACTACCGGCTGGAGAAGGCCGCGTCCTTCGCCCAGGCCGAGACCTGCAACTTCGCCGAGTACGACGACATCGTCGTGCACCTCAAGAAGATCACCGACCACCTCGGCGCGGACGTGGTCATCGACGCGGTAGGCGCCGAGGCGGACGGCAACTTCCTGCAGCACGTCACCGCCACGAAGCTCAAGCTCCAGGGCGGCTCCCCGGTGGCCCTCAACTGGGCGATCGACTCGGTCCGCAAGGGCGGCACGATCTCGGTCATGGGCGCGTACGGGCCGATGTTCAGCGCCGTGAAGTTCGGCGACGCACTGAACAAGGGTCTGACCCTGCGGATGAACCAGTGCCCGGTGAAGCGGCAGTGGCCGCGCCTGTTCGAGCACATCCGCAACGGCTACCTCAAGCCCAGCGACATCGTGACCCACCGGATCCCGCTGGAGCACGTCGCGGAGGCGTACCACATCTTCTCCGCCAAGCTCGACGGCTGCATCAAGCCGATCATCGTCCCGAACGCCGCCTGACCGACCGGGAGCGCCGCCATGCCCTACACGCCGGACAAGCCGAAGCTTGCCGAATCCACCGACGAGCTGCGTGCTCGCATTCCCGGGTGGGGTGTCGACCTCGACCCCCGGGACCGCCCCTCGGTGCCGAAGGAGCGGTTCGACCCGGGCCTCAACGGCGCCCACTGGGAGTTCCCGGAGCGGCAGCCGGAGAAGTGGCCGCGGGAGATGTCGATCGAGCACAAGTTCCTCACCCCGGTCTTCGGCACCTCGTGCCCGCCGCGGGGGCTCTCCGGAGTGATCCGCCGGTACTCCTACCGGACGTACAGCGAGGCTCGGGCCGCCCACTGGCTGCTCCTGCTCGCGGCTGACCGGGTGGACGCGGTGGAGAGCACCCTGCGCTCGATGCTGACCCGGCACCCAGACAACCCGGTCACCGAGACCGGCGTCCTGAGCGAGTTCACCCACCACGGCCTCTCCTCGCGCCTGCGCGGCAAGCGGGTGGACCGGGTGCACCACCCGCTGGACCCGGTCGTCGTCGCGGCGCCGTGGGTGCTGGCCGGAGGCGTCGCGTACCTGGCCGCCCGGCGGGTCGTTCGACGCAGGAGGGGCTGATCGGGCACGATCGGCAGGAAACGGACGCGGCGAGATTCGGCGAAATTTGATTCATTCCAAAAGAGTGGACTAATGTTCGGCACATGAGGTCCGGCTTCGAGGCGCAGCTACGAGCCGTCTCGTTGCGCGTGACCCGACCCCGGCTGGCGGTGCTCGCCGCGCTGCGGGACCATCCGCACGTCGACACCGACGCCGTGCTCCGGCTCGTCCGCGCCGAGCACCCCACTGTCTCGCACCAGGCGGTGTACGACGTCCTGCGGGCGCTCACCGACGCGGGTCTGGTGCGGCGCATCCAGCCCGCCGGCGCCACCGCCCGCTACGAGGCGCGGGTGGCGGACAACCACCACCACATCGTGTGCCGCTCCTGCGGCGCGATCGCCGACATCGACTGCGCCGTCGGCGACGCCCCCTGTCTCACCGCTTCCGACGACCACGGCTTCGTGGTCGACGAAGCGGAGGTCGTCTTCTGGGGCGTCTGCCCCGACTGCGCGACCGAACACACCGCCCAGCGATCCGCCAGTTCGGAAGGAAGTACATGAGCGACACCCAGGACCAGGCCCCCAGCAGCGCACAGGGCGTGGACAAGAAGGAGGCGGCCGGCTGCCCGGTCGCGCACGACTCGGTGACTTCGCACGGCAGCGAGAGCGAGAACCCGGCGATCGACTCGCCGACGCCGAAGACCGGCGGCCGCCCGCGCACCAACCGCGACTGGTGGCCCAACCAGCTCGACCTGTCGGTGCTGCACAGCAACTCGCCCAAGGGCAACCCGCTGGGGCCGGACTTCAACTACGCCAAGGAGTTCGCGAAGCTCGACGTCGAGGCCCTGAAGCGGGACATCGTCGAGGTCCTCACCACCTCGCAGGACTGGTGGCCGGCGGACTTCGGCCACTACGGCGGCCTCATGATCCGGATGAGCTGGCACTCCGCCGGCACGTACCGCATCCACGACGGCCGTGGCGGCGCCGGCGACGGCGGTCAGCGGTTCGCGCCGCTCAACAGCTGGCCGGACAACGCCAACCTCGACAAGGCCCGCCGCCTGCTGTGGCCGGTGAAGCAGAAGTACGGCCAGAAGATCTCCTGGGCCGACCTGCTCGTGCTCGCCGGCAACGTGTCCCTGGAGTCGATGGGCTTCAAGACCTTCGGCTTCGGCTTCGGCCGGGAGGACATCTGGGAGCCCGAGGAGATCTTCTGGGGTCCGGAGGACACCTGGCTGGGTGACGAACGCTACGTCGGCGAGTCCGAGATGGCGCCCGAGGTCGGCGCGACCGAGATGGGCCTCATCTACGTCAACCCGGAGGGACCGAACGGCAACGCGGACCCGCGGGCGGCGGCGTACTTCATCCGGGAGACCTTCGGCCGGATGGCGATGAACGACGAGGAGACCGTCGCGCTGATCGCCGGCGGCCACACCTTCGGCAAGACCCACGGCGCGGCCCCGGCCGACAACCACGTGGGTCCGGAGCCCGAGGGTGCCCCGCTGGAGGCGCAGGGCCTCGGCTGGCTCAGCACCCACGGCAGCGGCAAGGGCCGGGACACCATCACCAGCGGTCTCGAGGTGACCTGGACCGACGTACCGACGCAGTGGAGCAACCGCTTCTTCGAGATCCTCTTCGGCTTCGAGTGGGAGCTCACCACCAGCCCCGCCGGCGCGAAGCAGTGGGTCGCCAAGGACGCCCCGGAGATCATCCCGGACCCGTTCGACGCGTCGAAGAAGCACAAGCCGACGATGCTCACGACCGACCTGGCGCTGCGGTTCGACCCGGCGTACGAGAAGATCTCGCGCCGCTTCCTGGAGAACCCGGACCAGTTCGCGTTGGCCTTCGCCAAGGCGTGGTACAAGCTGCTGCACCGCGACATGGGCCCGATCGACCGCTTCCTCGGCCCGTGGGTGGCCGAGCCGCAGTTGTGGCAGGACCCGGTGCCGGCCGTCGACCACGAGCTCGTGGGTGACGCCGACGTCGCCGCCCTCAAGGCGAAGGTCCTGGACTCCGGTCTCACGACCGCCCAGCTGGTCTCCACCGCCTGGGCGTCCGCCGCGAGCTTCCGGCACACCGACAAGCGCGGCGGTGCCAACGGCGCGCGGATCCGGCTGGAGCCGCAGCGCAACTGGGAGGTCAACCAGCCCGAGCAGCTCGCCACGGTCCTGGAGACCCTGGAGGGCATCCAGCGGGACTTCAACGCGGCCGGCGGCGCCCGGATCTCGCTCGCGGACCTGATCGTGCTTGCCGGTTCGGCCGCCGTCGAGAAGGCGGCGCGTGACGCCGGCGTCGAGGTGACCGTGCCGTTCCGGCCGGGCCGCACCGACGCCACCCAGGAGCAGACCGACGTCGACTCGTTCCGCGTCCTGGAGCCCCGCGCGGACGGGTTCCGCAACTACCTGCGGCCGGGCGAGAAGACCCAGCCGGAGGTGCTGCTCGTCGACCGGGCCTTCATGCTCAACCTGACCGCGCCGGAGATGACCGTCCTCGTCGGCGGCCTGCGTGCCCTCGGGAACAACGTCGGCGGCGCGACGCACGGCGTTCTCACCGACCGGCCCGGTGTGCTCACCAACGACTTCTTCGCCAACCTGCTCTCCCCGGGCACCCGTTGGACGGCGTCGAAGTCCGAGGAGCACGTGTACGAGATCCGGGACCTGTCCACCGACGAGGTGAAGTGGACGGCCACCGCTGTCGACCTCATCTTCGGCTCCAACTCCCAGCTGCGGGCCCTGGCGGAGGTCTACGCCAGCCAGGACGCGCGCGAGAAGTTCGTGGCCGACTTCGTCAAGGCCTGGACCAAGGTCATGGAGAACGACAGGTTCGACATCGCCTGACAGCCACACCGATGAGCCCCGGCCGATCCGCGAAGGATCGACCGGGGCTCGTCAGTGGGCGCGGCTGTCGCTCAGCGGGCGCGGACGGCGACGACCGAGTACGGCGTGGTCGGCGTCGGGGTGGTCGAGAAGCGGGCATTGGGCAGGTAGAGCCGACCCAGTGCCGGGGCGACAGTGGTGGGCACGTCGAAGTTCGGGTCGGTGATGGTGCCGGTGACCGTCCCGGCGGTGCCGGCCCGGTTCAGCGTGACCACCGCGATCTGGTTGAGGAAGTTCTGTACGACGTACAGGGTGCGGCCGATCAGCAGCAGCCCGTCGCCGTTGGTGAAGGTGTAGCCGGGCACGTCCACGACCGTGGTGGCGCCTGTCACCGGGTCGACCCGGAACAGCGTGCCGGTGTTCGACTGCACGACGATCAACGCTCTGCCGTCCGGCGTACTGACGATGCCGTTGAGGTTGACGCCCGTGCCCACCTGCTCGTACGCGCCGGTAAGCGCGATGGTGGTGAACCCGTCGGCGGGCGGTAGCGCGCCACCACGGCCGAGCGGCAGCCGGTAGAGCACCGGCCGGTTGGAGTCGGTGAAGTACGCGGCGTCGCGGGTCAGCACGACGTCGTTGACGAACGTCGGGGCGGTGGCGAACTGGTAGCTCGCCAGCACCTCGCCGGTGCGGGTGTCCAGGACGCGGGCGTCGCCGGCGGTGCCACCGGCGACGAACAGCCGACCGCGCCTGTCGACCTTCAGGCCGAGCGACGGCGTGCCTGTGGGTGCGCCGATCGTCGCGCCCTGACCGGTGCGCAGGTCGACCCGGTAGATGGCGCCGGTGGCGCGGGAGCCGAGGTACGCGTACCGGCCGGCGGTGGCGATGCCCTCGGGCTGGAACCCGTCGGGCAGCGCGATGACGGCGGGCGGTCGACCCGCGCCGTGCGCCTGCGCGGGCGCGGGCGCGGCGGTGGTCAGTAGTGCGGCGCTCAGGACGACGCCGAGGGCGGTCCGGAGGGGACGGTTCACTGTGCTCCTTCCGGGCGGGCCGGGAACGTGCCCGCCACGATCACTGGGGCCAGGACCTTCCCCACTGTACGACCGCTGCGGGGAGCCCGCCGGGGACGAACGAGTGCTCCCGCCCGGGTCGCACCGCTTCGACAGTCGTCAGTGCCCTGGTCCGGGCGCGCGATGCCTCAGCAGGTCAGTGACATGATTGCGTCCATGGCAAAGCAGCAGGACGTCGGCGGGTCCGACGGTCACAGCGGGTCAGGCACCACCGACGAGCGTGCGATCGATGGCGACGTCGACGCGCGGCTCGCCCTCGCGCAGGATCCCGCAACGCCACAGATGACCCTTTTCGACCTGGCGTCCGACAGGTCGGCGGCGGTGCGTAAGGCCGTCGCGTCGCGGGCCGACGCTCCCGCCCAGGCTCTGCGCCCGCTGACCCGGGACCCTGACCGTGGGGTACGGGAGGCAGTGGCGAGAAACCCCTCGGCGTCGATCGCGAACCTGGTGCGTCTCGTCAAGGACGCCGACCGGTGGGTCCGCTGGGCGGTCGCCGGCAACCCGGCGTGTGACGAGTCGGTTCGTCGGGTGATGTCGGAGGCGGCGGACAAGGAGCTTCGCGGCCTCCTGGCCGAGTCGCGCGAGTTGGAGCCGGAGCTGGCGGCCAGGTTGGTCGAGGACGTCTCACCGGAGGTGCGGGAACGGCTCGCCACCCACACCCGGGACCCTGACGTGATCACCGCGCTGCTCGCCGATCGCACCGCCCGTGTCCGTAAGGGGCTCGCCCGCAATCCGCGGACCACCGCCGAGCAGCGCAGCGCGCTCGCCCAGGACCCGGTGGTCGACGTCCGTGTCGCCCTCGTCGGCGCGGTCGAGTTGGACGACGCGGATCTGGCCCGCCTGGTGGACGACCGTTCCGTGCAGGTCCGACTGGCGCTTGCGAAGTCCGAGGTCGTCCCGGAGCACGTCCGGCAGGCACTGCGGCGCGATCCCGACGAGATGGTGGCCAGCGCGGCCCGCGACGTCCGTCCGGAGTCGGCCAGGCCCTCAGCGGTACGGGCGCCGCGCATCGGTCACCGGCCGTCCGGCAGCGGCAGGCGTCGACCGGGCGGCGCCGCGCGCTGAGGCGCGGTCTCAGCCTCTGCCGGCCCGTCAACCCAGGAAGGGAAGGCCCAGCGAGCGAACACACCCCTGACCCGGTCGCGAGAACGACTCATATCGCTGTGTTAGGTTAGCCTTCCCTTACCTAAGCGATGGAGCTCAGTTCTATGCGTGCTAACCGTTTCCTGACCGGGGTCGTCGCCCTGGCCGCGACGTTGGCGCTCGCCGCCTGCGGCGGGTCCTCCACGGCCGAGGACGCCGCCGACGGCAGCCCCGCCGCCGCCTTCCCGATCACGATCACGCACGCGCTCGGCACAACCACGATCAAGGAGAAGCCGAAGCGGGTCGCGACAGTGGCCTGGGCGAACCACGAGGTTCCGCTGGCCCTCGGCATCGTTCCCGTGGGCATGGCCAAGGCCAACTTCGGCGACGACGACAACGACGGCATCCTGCCCTGGGTCGCCGAGAAGCTCACATCGCTCGGCGGCACCAGGCCTGTGCTGTTCGACGAGAACGACGGCATCAACTTCGAGGCGGTCGCGGACACCCGGCCCGACGTCATCCTCGCCGCGTACTCCGGGCTGACGCAGCAGGAGTACGACACCCTCAGCAAGATCGCACCGGTGGTCGCCTACCCGGAGGCGCCCTGGGCCACGGCGTGGCGCGACACGATCAAGCTGGAGAGCCAGGCCCTCGGCCTCGCGAAGGAAGGCGACGCCCTGATCGCCGACTTCGAGAAGCGGATGACCGACACCGCCGCGAAGCACCCCCAGCTGGCAGGCAAGTCGGCGATGTTCATGACGCACGTCGACCCGACCGACCTGAGCAAGATCGGCTTCTACACGACGCACGACACCCGGGCCCAGTTCTTCACCGACCTCGGCCTGAAGGTGCCGGCCAGCATCGCCACGCTCTCCGCCGGCACCGACAAGTTCAGCCTGGAGCAGAGCGCCGAGCAGATCCAGGTCTTCGACGACGTGGACGTCATCGTCGCGTACGGCGACGACAAGCTCCTCGCCGCCGCGCAGGCCGACCCCCTGCTGTCGAAGATCCCCGCGATCAAGCGCGGCTCGGTGGTCATGCTCTCCGGTTCCACCCCGCTGGGCACCGCGGCGAACCCGACTCCGCTGGCCCTCCCGTTCGTGCTGGACGACTACGTCGCGATGCTCGCCAAGGCTGCTGACCGGGTCTCATGACCGCGCTCGACTCGCGTACCGTGCCGGACGTCGCAGTGGTGCGGCGTCCGGCACGGGTACGCCTGGTGTGGTTCCTCGTGGCGACCGCGGTGCTCCTGGCGCTCATGGTGGCGTCGGTCGCCCTCGGATCCCGCGACGTCGGGTGGTCCGACATCGTCGCCGCGTTCCAGGGTGCCGACGACACGATGGAACAGGCCGCCGTCACCAAACGGATCCCGCGGACCCTGCTCGCCGTGCTCGTCGGCGCGGCACTCGGCCTGGCCGGGGCGGTGATGCAGGGCGTGACCCGCAACCCGCTTGCCGACCCCGGCATTCTGGGCGTGAACATGGGGGCGTCGCTCGCGGTGGTCACCGGAATGGTCCTGTTCGGCCTCTCCTCGCCGACCAGCTACCTGTGGGTGGCGATCCTCGGCGCCGCCCTCGCGGCCGTCTTCGTGTACGCCGTCGGCTCGCTGGGACGCGGCGGCGCGACGCCGCTCAAGCTCGCGCTCGCGGGCGCTGCCACGTCCGCCGCGCTCGCGTCGTTGATCAGCGCCTTCGTCCTGCCCCGCAACGACATCGCCGGCAACTTCCGCTCCTGGCAGATCGGCGGGGTCGGTGGCGCCACCTACGACAGCATCCGGCAGGCCCTGCCGTTCCTCGCCGTGGGTCTCGTGATCTGCCTCCTGTCCGGCCGGGCCCTGAACTCGCTCGCCCTCGGTGACGACCTCGCGGCAGGGCTCGGCGAGCGGGTCGCCGTGGTGCGCGGCGTCGCGGGCGCCGGTTCCGTGCTGCTGTGCGGTGCCGCCACGGCGGTCGCCGGACCCATCGGGTTCGTCGGTCTGGTGGTCCCGCACGTGTGTCGCCTCCTCGTCGGGCTCGACCACCGGTGGCTGCTACCGTTCTCCGCGCTCATCGGCGCGGCGCTGCTGACCGCCGCGGACGTCGTCGGCCGGGTGGTGGCGCGCCCCGCGGAGATCGACGTCGGCATCGTGACGGCACTGATCGGCGCCCCCTTCTTCATCTACATCGTCCGACGGCAGAAGGTTCGCGAGCTGTGAGCACCACGACCCTTGAGGCCGTCACCAACGGCCGGGTCCGCCGGACACGCCGCCGCGGTGCCGTCCTCGCCGTCCTCGCCGTCCTCGTCGTCGGGGCGTTCGCCGTGTCGTTGATGGCGGGACGCACGTTCTACCCGCCGTCCGACGTGCTGGCGGTGATCTCCGGCCAGGACGTCCCCGGAGCGTCGTTCACAGTCGGCACGCTGCGCCTGCCCCGGGCGGTCCTCGCGATTCTGGTCGGAGCCTGCTTCGGGTTCGGCGGCGTCACCTTCCAGACGATGCTCCGCAATCCGCTCGCCAGCCCCGACATGATCGGCATCAGCTCCGGCGCGAGCGCCGCGGCGGCCTTCGCGATCGTGACGCTGCAACTCGGAGGGGCCGGGGTGTCCGCCTTCGCGATCGTCGCCGGGCTGGCGGTGGCGGTCGTCATCTACCTCCTGTCGTTCAAAGACGGCGTCGCCGGTACGCGCCTCGTGCTGATCGGCATCGGCATGGCGGCCATGCTCGACAGCCTCACCGCGTACGTGCTCACCCAGGCCGCCGAGTGGGACCTGCAGGAGGCGTTGCGGTGGCTGACCGGCAGCCTCAACGGCTCCACCTGGAAGCAGGTCGGTCCGGTGGCAGTCGCCGTGGCCGTCCTGGTGCCGGTGCTGCTGAGCCAGGGCCGCAACCTGTCCATGATGCGGCTCGGCGACGACACCGCGGCGGCGCTCGGGGTGCGCCTCGAACGCACCCGGATCCTCGTCATCATCGCGGCAGTGGGTCTGATCGCCTTCGCCACCGCGGCGACCGGGCCGATCGCCTTCGTGGCCTTCCTGTCCGGGCCGATCGCCGCCCGGCTCGTCGGCCCGTCCGGCTCACTGCTGCTGCCGTCCGCGCTGGTCGGCGCTCTCCTGGTCCTCGTCGCGGACTTCGTCGGCCAGTTCGCCTTCGACACGCGCTACCCGGTGGGTGTCGTCACAGGCGTGCTCGGTGCCCCCTACCTCATCTACCTGCTCATCCGGACGAACCGCGCGGGAGGCTCGCTGTGACCACCACCCATACGCTCGCGGTCGAGGGTCTGACCCTCGGCTACCGGGACCGGATCGTCATCTCCTCGCTCGACCTCGACGTGCCACCCGGGAAGATCACGGCGATCGTCGGGGCGAACGCCTGCGGCAAGTCGACACTGCTGCGGTCGATGTCGCGCCTCCTCGCACCCCGTACCGGTCACGTCCTGCTCGACGGCAAACAGGTGCACCGGCTGCCGGCCAAGCAACTGGCCCGTACCCTCGGTCTGCTTCCCCAGTCGCCGACCGCGCCCGAGGGGATCACCGTGGCCGACCTCGTCGGGCGCGGGCGCAACCCGCACCAGCGGATGCTGTCGCGCTGGAGCAGGGAGGACGACGCCGCGGTGGCGGCCGCCCTGGACGCGACACGGACGGCGGACCTCGCCGACCGCTCGGTCGACGAACTCTCCGGCGGCCAGCGGCAGCGGGTGTGGATCGCCATGGCCCTGGCCCAGCAGACGGACCTGCTGCTGCTCGACGAGCCGACGACCTTCCTCGACGTCAGTCACCAGGTCGAGGTCCTGGACCTGCTCACCGACCTCAACCTGACGCGCGGAACGACGATCGTCATGGTGCTGCACGACCTCAACCTCGCCGCCCGGTACGCGGACCACCTCATCGCCCTGACGGGCGGGCGGCTGCACGCCGCGGGTGAGCCGGCGCAGGTCCTGACCCAGGAATGCGTACGCGCCGTCTTCGGGCTGGACAGCAGGGTCGTCATCGATCCCACGTCGGGCAAGCCGTTGATGCTGCCGATCGGCCGCCACCACGTCGTCCCGGCCACCGACCGGCCGGACGACGCGCTCGTCCAGGTCGCCCGGTCGTGACGCCGGTGACGGCTGTCCCGGGAGTCAGCGGCGCGGCGGTGCTGCGTCGGGCGTTGCGCCGACAGCGTGGACGTGTGGTTCTCGGCATCGCACTGCTCTGCACCCACCAGGCCGCCGAGGCCCTCATCCCGGTCGCCATCGGCGTGGTCATCGACCGTGCGGTCGCCACCGGGGACGTACGCGCGCTGGCGCTCTCGCTCGGTGGCCTCGCCGTCCTGTTCACAGTCCTCGCCTTCGCCTACCGGACCGGCGCCCGGATGGCGTACGCCGCTGTGGAACACGAGGCGCACGCCATCCGGGTCGAGATCGCCAGGAGCGCGCTCGACCCGCACGGGCACCGCTCGGGCATGCGCGACGGAGAGCTGCTGTCGGTCACCGCATCCGACGCCGAGCTGTCGGCACTCGTCGTGCGGGTCGCGGGACTCACCGCGGCGGCGCTCACCGCCATCGTGGTCGCGGCCGTCGCGCTTGTCGTCGTCGACATCCCGCTCGGCCTCGGGGTGCTCATCGGCGTACCGCTGCTGGTCGTCGCCCTGCAACGGATGGCACCGTTGCTCACCCGGCGCAGCACGTCCCAACAGGAGGCCCTCGCTGCCACGACCGCGCTCGCCGTCGACCTCGTCACCGGCCTGCGTGTGCTGCGCGGCATCGGCGCCCAGGACCACGCCGCCCGCCGGTACGCCGGCGCCAGCCGACACGCCCTCGACGTCACCCTGCGCGCCGCCACCACCAAGGGCCTGCACCTCGGGCTCACCACGATGGTCAACGGCCTCTTCCTCGCGACGGTCGCCGGCGTGGCGGGCTGGCTCGCGCTACAGGGCCGACTCACCATCGGTGAACTCGTCGCCGTCGTCGGGCTGGCCCAGTTCATCGCCGAGCCCGTGCAGACGCTCGGGTACTGCGTCCAGCTGTTCGCCATGGCCCGCGCCTCAGCGGGTCGGGTCGCCCGGGTCGTCGGCGCCGCACCCGTCGACCGGCCCGGCGGCGCGGGCCCTCCCGCACCGGCGACGTCCCGCCTCGCCCTCGACTCGGTCCGTTACGCAGGTCTCGACGACGTCAGCCTGCGCGTCGGCGCCGGTGAGATCCTGGGCGTGCTCGCCTACGACCCGAGCGACGCCGAGGCGCTTGTCACGCTGCTGGCGGGACGGGTCCCACGCCAGGACTACCGGGGAAGGCTGCACGTCGACGGCGTACCCGCCGACGAGCTGCACATCGACGCCGTACGCGCCACCGTCCTGGTCGAGCAGCACGACGTGGCGCTGTTCGAAGGGACCCTGCGGGACAATCTCAGCGCCGGCGCCGACCTCGACGACTCGGTCCTGCGCGCCGCCGTCCGCGCGGCCGCGGCCCAGGACGTGCTCGCCGCGCACCCGCACGGATTCGACCGCGTCCTCACCGAGCGGGGGGCGAACCTGTCCGGCGGGCAGCGGCAGCGCATCGGGCTGGCCCGGGCACTCGTCGCCGACCCGCCGGTGCTGGTGCTGCACGACCCCACCACTGCTGTCGACGCGGTGACCGAGGGGCTGCTCGCCGAGGGTCTGGCCTCCGCTCGCGGCGCGGGAGGCCGTGGCACTGTGCTCATCACCACGAGCCCGGCGCTGCTGCGGGTCACCCACCGGGTGGCCGTGCTCGACGGTGGGCGGGTCGTGGCCGAGGGCGCACACGAGCGGTTGCTCGCCAGCGACGCCCGCTACCGCGAGGAGATCCTGCGATGACCGACCAGTCCACAGTGACCGGTGTCGAGTCCCGGCGGCTGCTGCCGACGGCCACCGGCCGGCAGACGTGGGTGGCCCTGCGTACCGAGCTGGCGCGCCTTCCGGGGCTCAGCCTCCTCGCCGGCACGTTGCTTGTCGCCGCGGCCGCGACCGGGCTCGTGGCACCGTGGGTGCTCGGCCGCCTCGTCGACGACGTCATCGCCGGGTCCGACACGCGACAGGTCGTCGCCTGGTCGGGCGTGATCGCGGGCGCCGCGGTGCTCGCCGGACTCCTCACGGCGGCCGGAGCGGCGATCGCCGCACGACTGGGCGAGACAGTGCTGGCCCGGCTCCGGGAGCGGGTCCTCGACCGCGCCCTGCACCTGCCGTCGGCCACCCTGGAGCGAGCCGGGACCGGGGACCTGGTGGCGCGTGCCGGCGACGACGTGGCAGTGGTGACGAATGTGATCGCCACCAGCGGCCCCGCCTTCCTCGGCGCGCTGCTGACGATCGTGTTGACCGGGGCGGGGCTCTTCGCCCTCGACTGGCGACTCGGCATCGCCGGGCTGGTCGCCGTGCCGGCATACGCGCTGGCGCTGCGCTGGTACCTCAAGCGGTCGGTCTCCTACTACGCGCGCGAGCGCGTGGCGACGGGCGAGCGTACGCAGGCGACCGCCGAGGCGCTGCGCGGCTCGGCGACCGTTCGCGCGTACCGGATGGAGGACGCCCACGTCACCCGCATCGCGGATCGCTCGGCTGTCGCCCGCGACCTGTCGCTGGAGATCTTCGGCATGTTCACGCGGTTCGGGTTGCGCATCAACAGGTCCGAGTTCGTGGGGCTCGCCGCCGTGCTGCTCGCTGGCTTCCTGCTGGTGCGCGACGACCTCGTCACAGTGGGAGCGGCCACCACCGCCGCGCTCTACTTCCACCGCCTCTTCAACCCCATCGGCCTGCTGCTGTTCGAATCGGACTCCGTGCTGCAGGCCGGAGCGAGCCTGGCCCGGCTCGTCGGCGTCACCACACTGCCCGACACCACCGGGTCCCCGGCCAGCCCCGAACCCGCCCGACAGCACCGGCCCGAACCAGCGGCGCTGGAGGTGACTGTCGCGCGGCACCGCTACGACGACGGGCCCGTCGTCCTGCGGGACATCACCCTGCGTCTCGCACCAGGGGAGCGGGTGGCGCTCGTCGGCGCGAGCGGAGCGGGCAAGAGCACGCTCGCCGGCATCATCTCCGGCATCATCACGCCCAGCCACGGTTCGGTGCGCCTACGCGGCGTGCCGCTGGCGCACCTCGGCGAGCACCGCCTCCGTCGCGAGATCGCCCTGATCAGCCAGGAAGTGCACGTCTTCGCCGGCCCGCTCGCCGACGACCTGCGCCTGGCCAACCCGGACGCCACCGACGCCGAGCTGACCGCCGCCCTCGACCTCGTCGGCGCCACCGACTGGCTGCGTACCCTCCCGGACGGCCTGGCCACGGCCGTGGGGGAGGGGGGCCGGCAGCTCACCTCGGCACAGGCCCAGCAGCTCGCGCTGGCCCGCCTCGTCCTCGCCGACCCCGCCGTCGCGGTCCTCGACGAGGCCACCGCGGAGGCGGGCAGCGCGGGCGCGCGCGACCTCGACCGCGCCGCCGTGGCGGCCACCGAGGGCCGGACCACACTTGTCGTCGCCCACCGCCTCAGCCAGGCGGCCACCGCGGACCGCATCGTCGTCCTGGACCACGGGCGCATCGCCGAGCAGGGTACGCACACCGAACTGCTGGAGGCCGGCGGCGGGTACAGCCAGCTGTGGCGTTCCTGGAGCATGCCCGACCTCGTGGCCCCGACCGGACGCGCAAGCGCCGAGCCCGTTACCGCAGACGCGTCTCGATGGCCTCGATGATGCGCGGACGCAGTTCGGCGGCGCGGATGACGGCGTCCACCGAGCCGACCTCGACGGCCCGCTGGATGTTGTGCACCCGGTCGAACTCCGTGGCCACCTCGCCGAGCTTCTCCGCGCGCACCGACGAGCGCAGCTCGTCGAGTTCGGCCGTCAGCGCGGCGCGTTCGGTGCCGGACGTGGCGGCGACGCGCGCCTCCAGGTCACGTACCCGGGGGTCGGCAGCGGTACGGGCGTTGACGTCGGCGGAGAACACCACGGCGGCGGCGGGGGCGCCGCCGAGCACCGAGGCGAACGAGCCCTCCAGCGCCAGCACCGTCATGTTCGGGTTCAGCGCCTTGGAGAACACCACGAAGGCTCCACCGTGGTAGCGCGAGATCACGCAGAAGACGATGGGTCCGTGGAAGTTCACGATCGCCCGGCCGATCTCGGCGCCGTACTCCAGTTGGAGCTTGCGCATCGACTCCGGTGAGCCGTCGAAGCCGGACAGGTTCGCCAGCACGACCAGGGGCCGGTTGCCGCTCGCCGCGTTGATGGCCCGCGCGGCCTTCTTCGACGAGCGTGGGAACAGCGTGCCGGCGGTGTAGGTGTCCGGGCCGTCGGTGGGCGGGAAGCCGTGCCGGGGCACCGAGCGGGACTCGATGCCGAGCAGGCAGACCGGGATGCCACCGAGGTGGACGTCCTGCACGACGGCGGTGTCCGCGTCGGCCATGCCCGCCCAGCGTTCCAGCACCGGGTGGTCCTGGTCGGCGAGGGCGCGCATCACCGTACGGATGTCGAACGGCTTCTTGCGGTCCGGGTTGGCCTCGGCGGAGAAGATCTCGCCGACGGTGGTGAAGGCGCTGCCCGCCACGTCGTGCGGGAAGGCGGAGATGTCGCGGTCGGTCGGGTCGGTGGTGGCCGCGCGCCGTGGGGCGTCCTCGCCGGGCGCGACGTACGTGTGGTCGTAGTGCGCCATCAGCACGTCCCGCGCGGCGGTGAGGTTCGGCGCCCAGTACTGCGCCTGCCCGTTCGGTCCCATCACCCGGTCGTAGCCGCCGATGCCGAAGTTGTCCTCGGCGGAGACGCCACCGGAGAAGTCGAGCGACTGCTTGCCGGTGAGCACCATCGCCGAGTCCGGTGTCATCACCAGCACGCCCTTGGTGTGCATCAGCATCGTCGCCTCGGCGTTCCAGTACGGCTGCGCGCCGACGTTGATGCCCGCGACCACGATGTTGACCTCACCGCCGGCCTGGGTGAACTCGACGATCCGCTTGAGGGCGGCGGCCACCCAGTCCATGTTCTCCGTGCCGGAGGTCATCGAGATCCGGGCGCCTGCGGACAGCGCCCACCACTCCAGCGGCACCTGCATCCGCTCGGCGAGGTCCAGGGCGGCGATGACCCGCCGGCACTCCGGCTCCGACAGGGCGCCCAGTGACTTCGTCGGGTCGCCGAGCAGCACCACCCGGGTGACACCCTGCGGGTACCGCTCGGTCGGGGTGGTCACGACGCCGGCGACGATCGCGGCGCGGTTGCGCCCCCTGGGCCGGTCCACCGGCACCAGCACGTGCGCGTCGTCGAGGTCGTGCTCGACGAAGTCGCCGAGCCGGCCGGTCAGCTCGTACGGGTACACCGTGTTGCGGCTGCTCGCGCGCAGCACCTTCAGCCGGTACTCGTCCAGTGGCTCGACCGGCTCCACAGGCGGTTCGCCGACGGCGAGCTCCGCGCCGCCGGTGGCGTCGAAGGAGATCCGTACGGCGATCTTGGCCAGTTCGCCGGTCCGGCGGTCACGCTGGCGGGCGATGAACAGGATTTCCTCCAGCCCGGCGCCCACTGTCGTCGGGCGCACCCGCCCGGCGATCATCTCCATCTCCTCGCGGGTCAGCTCGCTGGGCGGCCAGACGTAGACCACGATCCGGTTGGTGTTGAACCGGGTCTTCGACGGCCGGCGGGACTGGGCGCGGCGGATCGAGTCGAGGCAGGCCGCGATGGCGTCCTCGGTCGTCGGCAGCGCCACCAGGCGGCCGTCCTGCTCGCGCAGCTCGGTCAGGTCCCGTACCTGGGCGAACGCGACGAGGCGCTCGTCGGCCGGGTTCTCCCGCGCCACGCACTGGAAGAGGTAGACCTCCTCGTCTGACGACGGCAGCCGGGTCAGGTCGAACTTGTGCAGCCGCTCCAGCTGCATCCGCTCGGCGATGTACGGGTGCAGGCCACGGATCAGCCGGTCCTCGGCCAGGGTGGCGCCGGACGGGCGGAACGTGAAGTGGTGGTGCATGACGGCACCGCCGCGACCCGCGACGGTGGCGGTGAGCCGACGGACCTGCGGGGGCAGCGGGTGCGCGGTGATGACGGCGAGCAGCGCGGCGGCCATCGTGTCGAAGTCCTCCGGCTGGTTCTCCCAGCCGAGGTAGATGTCGGCGTCGACGGACTCCTCGCCGGTGGCCAGGTCGGCGAGCCCGCGCAGGGCCCGGTCCAACGCGTCGAAGCTCACCGCGGCGGAGACCACACTGGAGCCGGCGCGCTCGGCGACCACGAACGAGCAGTCCGCGACCGTACGGGTGCGGACGCTGGTGAGCGCCTTGTTGCCGTAGTACCGGCGGGTGAGCACCTCGAGCATGACCGTGTTGTCGAGGTGGTCGCGGACGAGGCGCTGGCCGAGCAGCCGGACCAACGGCTCGGTGCTGCGGACCATCGCGGCGACGCGCTCGGCGCGGTCGGGCGAGTCCGGCTGGGCGTCCAGGTGCCGCAGGTGTCCGCGGACCTCGGCGTAGACGCGGGCGCGGTTGCGGCGCAGCAGCGGCTGGGCGAACCAGGCGAACACCACACCGCGGGCGAGGTCGGCGACGACCGGGAAGCGCACCTGCGTGGCGGCGATCAGCCGTTCCAGGGCGAGGCCGGCCGGCTCGCGAAGCGTCTCGTCCGGCGGGGTCTCCCGCAGCCAGGCGCGCAGCAGCGCCGCGACGACAGCGGCGTCGGCGGACGCGCGCTGCTGGGCCAGGAAGATCCGGAACACGGCGGCTTCGAGGTCGGGGCTGCGGTCGAGGTCGGTGACACCGTAGTGGCCGAGCGCCTTGCCGAGCCGGGCCTGGAAGGCGTCCGGCAGGCCGGCGCGTTCGACGTCGAGGCTCTGCAGGTAGGTGTGGAAGTACTCGCGGGCGCTGTGCACGTGCGCGCCGCCGTCCTCGCCGGTGGGCCGGTTACGGCTCAGTTCGGCCAGGTCGGCGAACACGGTGAGCAGGTCGAGTTCGGCGGCCAGCGGTCGGTGACCGTCCTCGATGGCCGCACGGCGGTCGGTGAGGTAGTCGTCGAGCACCCGGCGGTCGTCGTGCGGGTCGACGTCGAAGCCGAGCAGCAGGCCGCGCAGGTCCTCCTGGCCGCGCCGGCTGCGCTCGGACGCCGAGAACCGCTCGGCGGAGGTGGGCAGGTCCAGTTCGACAGACGGGACGGCGGTGGTGTCCGCGGTGGCGTCGCCGTCGTCGGCGAGGGGCTCCAGGCGCAGCAGCGGCGCGCCCGCCTCCACCTGGCTGCCCACGGAGACGGCGCACTCCTTGAGCCGCGCCCTGAACGGCGCCCGCAGCACCGTCTCCATCTTCATGGCCTCCAGCACCAGCACCGGGGCGCCCGCCTCGACCTCGTCGCCGATCTCCAGCGGCGTGGCGACGACGAGCGCGGGCATGGGGGAGCGCAGGACGCCTCCCTCGTCGCGGCTGACCCGGTGGGTGACACCGTCCACCTCGACCAGGTGGGTCGGCCCGTGCGTGCCGATGAGCAGGCGGTACCGGATGCCGTTGACCACGATCTGGCCGGTGTGCCTGTCGAAGCGGTCGAGTTCGACGTCCGCGGTGCGCACCACACCACCGGATTCGATGCCCACCCGGAAGCGGTGCGCGCCGACCCGTGCCACCCGGGTGCGGTAGTCGACGCCGCGCAGCTTGAGGTCGAGCGGTCGACCGCTGGCGTGCTGCACCTGCGGGCGCCCACCGGACGCCGTCGACAGCAGCCGCTGGCGCTCGACGCGCTCCTCCTCCTCGTACGACTCGATGGCGGCGGCGGCCAGGGCGACCGCGCTGTGCCGGTGCGCGACGAGTCGACCCTCGCCTCGGACCCGGTCGATCCAGCCGGTGTCCGCGCTGGCGTCGATCACCTCGGGCTGGTCGAGCAGGTCGAGCACGAAGCTCTTGTTCGTGGCCCCACCGTCGATGATCACGGTGGTGTTCGCCATGGCCCGCCGCAGCCTGCCCAGCGCCTCGTCGCGGTCGCGTCCGTACGCGATGATCTTCGCGATCATGGAGTCGAAGTCGGCGGGGATGGTGTCGCCCTCGCTGACGCCGGTGTCCACCCGGATGCCGGGGCCGCTGGGCAGGTCGAGCCGGGCGATGCGGCCGGGGGACGGCGCGAAGTCGCGATCGGGGTCCTCGGCGTTGAGCCGGGCCTCGATGGCGTGGCCGCGCTCGGCCGGGGGAGCACCGTCCAGGCGCCCGCCGGAGGCCACGTGCAGTTGCGCCTTGACCAGGTCGAAGCCGGTGGTCAGCTCGGTGATCGGGTGCTCGACCTGCAGGCGGGTGTTGACCTCCAGGAACGCGAACAGCCGGTCGCCCGGGTGGTACAGGAACTCGACGGTGGCCGCTCCCCGGTAGCCGACCGCCACGGCGAGCCGCTCGGCCGACGCCTTCAGCTCGGCCGCCTGTGACCGGTCCAGCACCGGCGACGACGACTCCTCGATGACCTTCTGGTTGCGGCGCTGCACCGAGCAGTCCCGCACGCCGAGCGCCCACGCGGTGCCCTGCCCGTCGGCGATCACCTGGACCTCGACGTGCCGCGCGCCGGTGACCAGCCGCTCCAGGAAGACGATGCCACTGCCGAAGGCCCGTGCCGCCTCCTGGCTGGTGCGCTCGTACGCCTCGGCGAGGTCGGCCTCGCTGGTGATCACGCGGATGCCGCGCCCGCCGCCGCCCGCGGTGGCCTTGAGCATCAGCGGGTAGCCGATCTTGGCCGCCGCGGCCCGCGCCGCGTCGAGCGTCTCGACGGCGCCGCGACTCCACGGCGCGACAGGCACGCCCACCTTCTCGGCGATGAGCTTCGAGCCGATCTTGTCGCCGAGTTGGCGCATCGCCTCCGGGCTCGGCCCGACGAAGGTGACACCGATCTTCTCGCACAGCTCGGCGAACGCCGGGTCCTCGGCGACGAAGCCCCAGCCGACCCACGCGGCGTCGGCCCCGGTCTCGACCAGGGCGCGCTCCAGCGTGGCGAGATTCAGGTACGGGCGGGCGGACGCCGGACCGAGGTCGTAGGCGATGTCCGCCTCGCGGACGAAGGTGGCGGTGCGGTCGACGTCGGTGTAGAGGGCGACGGTTTCCAGCGGGACGCCGGTCTCCGCAGCCAGCTCGCGGACCGCGTGGATGAGCCGCATGGCGGCCTCACCTCGGTTGACGATGGCGATACGGTTGAACACCCGACTGACCCCTTTGGTAGACCATGGCCTGCGCGCCGCGAGTGGACGACTCCCGGCAGTGATCACTTTTCCGGCTGCGGGCGGGCGGCGCCATGACGCAATCACCGAACCAACCGGCCCTCAGTTGTAGGAACTCCACAAATCTTTTGGTCCCCGTCCGACATAGGGCGAGGGTGCCACGTCGTGTGGCGGGGCTGCTACTCCGAGCGAGCGGCGCTGCGCATCCGCCACGCGTCGGTGACCAGCTCGGTCAGGCGCTCCACGTCCACCCGCTCGAGCCGCAGCAGGACCAGGGGCAGCCCGTCGTACCCGGGCGCGGTGAAGAACAGCTCGGGCTCGCCGAGCAGGAGCGCCTGCTTCTCCGCCTCGTCGCCCACGTACAGCACCGCGACGTCGGTACGGATGCGGCGGCGCTGTCCGGGTCTGCGCTCGGGATAGGACCAGACGAAGCCCCTGTTGGCGACCCGGAAGTCGAAGCCCTCGCTGTCGATCTCGGCGACGTCCGGCAGCGACCGGACCAGACTCCGAAGATCGTCGGCGTCAGCCATGGGGATCACTCCCGGACACCGACTCGCGCATGGGGACAGGCTAGCCGCCGCGTCGGGACCGCGGGAGCCGCCCGGTTGCGGGCGGAGTGTCGGGTTCCGCGCCTCCGCGGAGGTCGACCACCTGCCGCGATCTGGGTGCTGCCCGTGTGATCGGGTACCGTCGCCTGTCACACAGTCTTCGCACCAACCTGGCTGCCCCGTCACAGGGGGAGCCGCACCGGAGGGACACAGCCGTGAGGTTCTCAAGCGCAGCCCGCCAGGCCGGGCTCCTCGTGACGATCGCCGCGCTGGCGGTGACCGCGGGATGCGCCAAGAAGGATGACAGCGAGGTCCAGGCGAACGGCGTCAAGCTCGTCCAGGCGGGCAAGCTGACGGTCTGCACCCACCTGCCGTACCCGCCGTTCCAGTCCAAGGACGCCAGCGGCAAGGTGACGGGCTTCGACGTCGACCTGATGGACCTGGTGGCCAAGGAGCTGGGCGTCGAGCAGACGATCATCGACACCCCGTTCGAGGGGATCAAGTCCGGCCAGGACCTCAACACCGGCAAGTGCGACGCCGCCGCCGCCGGCATGACGATCACCGAGGAACGGCAGAAGGTGATGAACTTCTCCGACCCGTACTTCGACGCGACCCAGGCGATGCTCGTCAAGACCGGCAAGGCGTACAAGTCGCTCGACGACCTGCGGGGCAAGAAGCTCGGCGTCCAGGCGGCGACCACCGGCCGCGACTACGCCAAGAAGTACGAGAAGGAGAAGGGCCTGCAGCTGGTCGAGTTCGAGGACCTCGCCGCCCTTCAGCAGGCCGTCGCCAACGGTCAGGTCGAGGCCGCCATCAACGACCTGCCGGTCTGGACCGAGTACCTCAAGAACAACCCGGGTGGGTTCGAGGTGGCCGCCGAGTTCGACACCGGCGAGCAGTACGGCTTCTCGGTGAAGAAGGACGGCAACCCGGAGCTGCTCAAGAAGATCAACGAGACGCTGACCAAGGCCAAGCAGGACGGCTCGTACGACACGATCTACGAGAAGTGGATCGGCAAGCGGCCGAGCGCCTGATCGACGCTCCACCGGACAGGGCGCGCCCCGGCGCCCTGCCCGTCGGCACCCCCTCTGGGAAGGCAACGACCGAACGTGAAGCTGCGACGCCGTCAGCGGGAACGACTGTCCCTCGGTATCCAGTACCTGGTGTTCATCGCCGTCATCGCCGCGGTGCTCTTCGCCGCGGACTGGGACAGGCTGGCCGACGCCTTCTTCCGCGTCGACATCATCAAGTCGATGTTCCCGACGATCATCACGGTCGCGCTGCGCAACACCATCCTCTACACGCTTGGCGCGTTCGCCTTCGGCCTGGTGTTCGGCACCATCCTGGCGCTCATGCGGCTGTCCCGGGTGGCGCCGTACCGCTGGGTGGCGACGGCGTACATCGAGCTGTTCCGGGGTCTGCCCGCGCTGCTGGTGCTCTTCCTCGTCGGGTACGGCATCCCGATCGCCTTCCCGGAGCGCCAGATTCCCGGCGGCGTGTTCGGTTCCATCGCGATAGGCCTCGGGTTGACCGCGGCGGCGTACATGGCCGAGACCATCCGGGCCGGCATCCAGGCCGTCCCCAAGGGGCAGATGGAGGCGGCGCGCACCCTCGGCATGTCGCACTTCACGGCCATGCGCACGATCGTCATCCCGCAGGCGTTCCGGATCGTGATCCCGCCGCTGACGAACGAGTTGATCCTGCTCACCAAGGACTCGTCGCTGGCCTACGTGCTGGGTGTGACGGCGCAGACCATCGAGATCACCAAGTTCGGCCGGGACATGCTCAACGACCGGGTGAACGCAACCCCGCTGCTGGTGGCAGGCCTCGCCTACCTGGTGATCACCCTGCCGCTGTCCCAGGTGGTACGACGCCTCGAACTCCGCTACGCCAAGGCCCGGTGACCCGCATGACGACCACGCCATCCCGTCCCGCCGTCGAGATCCGCGACCTGCACAAGTCCTTCGGGCCGCTCGAGGTGCTCCGGGGCATCGACTTCGAGGTCGCCGAGGGTGAGGTGGTCTGCGTCGTCGGGCCGTCCGGCTCCGGGAAGTCGACGTTGCTGCGTTGCGTGGACCTGCTCGAGGAGCCGACCGCCGGCCGGATCTGGGTGAACGGCGTCGAGATGACCGACCCGGACGTCGAGGTCGACGCCGTGCGTCGCGGCATCGGCATGGTCTTCCAGTCGTTCAACCTGTTTCCGCATCTGACCGTGCTGAACAACCTCACCGTCGCGCAGCGCAAGGTGCTGCGGCGCGGCCGGGCGGAGGCCGAGCGGATCGCGCGGGCCAACCTGGAGCGCGTCGGGCTGAGCGACAAGGCCGACGCGTTCCCGGCGCAGCTCTCCGGCGGGCAGCAGCAGCGGGCGGCGATCGCCCGGTCGCTGTCGATGGAGCCGAAGCTGATGCTCTTCGACGAGCCGACCTCGGCGCTCGACCCGGAACTCGTGGGCGACGTGCTCACCGTCATGCGCAAGCTGGCCGAGGACGGCATGACGATGATGGTGGTCACCCACGAGATGGCGTTCGCCCGCGACGTGGCCGACCGGGTCGTCTTCATGGACGGTGGCGTGGTCGTCGAGCAGGGGCCGCCGCAGGAGGTGCTCGGCGCGCCGAAGCACGAACGGACCCGTGCGTTCCTCTCCCGGGTCCTCGACCCGACCCGTGTCGCGCAGCTCGGCCAGCCCGACCAGGCTCCCGAGCCGCCGGCGGCCCCCGGCCTGCCGGCCGACGACCGCCACCGCATCTGACGCACGCTCTCCACAGCCCGCCGGCAGGTGTCGGCGGGCCGTTGGTGCGTGCGGTGGCGCCGCACCGGCAGGTTCATGCTCGATCGAAGCACGTCGTGATGTCAAGGTAATCTTTTTGCAATCAGACCTGTACTTTCGTCGATGGATTACATAAGTTGCTGTCATCCACCGAAAGTTCTGAGTCTTCCGAGCAAAGCCCGCGACGAGCCTCACCCTCAGTCGTGCCTGGACCCCGTGCTCGGCGGTCGATGCACCCTGCCCTTCGTCGCGTCTTCGCCCGGTCGGGAACGGAGACCCATGGACGATCACGCCGTTGGCTCCCACCGCCACCTGTCCCGTCGATCCCTGATCGCCACCGGGGCGCTCGCCGCCGGAGCATTGGGCGCGTCAGCTCCCACGCTCGGCACCGCGTTCGGAGGCAGCCCTGCCCGGGCCGCCGCCGGCGTCACCAGGAAGGTCACCCTCTACGCCGAGCAGCTGCCCGGAGGGCTGTTCGGGTACGGCCTCGCACCCGGCCGGGCCACCGTGCCGGGGCCGGTCCTGGAGATGTACGAGGGCGACACCCTGGAGATCACCCTCGTCAACACCACCAACCAGCGGCTGTCCATCCATCCGCACGGGGTGGACTACAGCACCGACTCGGACGGCAGCCCGTTCAACGCCTCGTTCAACAATCCCGGTGAGACGCGGACGTACGTCTGGCGCTCGCACGAGATGGTGGCCTCGGCGGGCCGGCGGTACATGCCGGGCAGCGCCGGCTACTGGCACTACCACGACCACGCCATGGGCACCGACCACGGCACCGGCGGTGTCGCGAAGGGACTGTACGGCGCGCTCGTCGTCCGGCGGCGCGGCGACATCCTGCCGTCGAAGCAGTTCACTGTCGTGTTCAACGACATGATGATCAACAATCTGATGGCGCCGGACACCCCGATGTTCGAGGCGAACCTCGGCGAACGGGTGGAGTGGATCGCCATCGGGCACGGCGGTACCTTCCACACCTTCCACCTGCACGCGCACCGCTGGGCGGACAACCGCACCGGCATGCTGGAAGGTCCGGCCGACCCGAGCCTCGTGATCGACAACAAGGACCTCAACCCGGGCAGCTCGTTCGGGTTCCAGGTGCTGGCCGGCGAGAACGTCGGCCCCGGTGCCTGGATGTACCACTGCCACGTGCAGTTCCACTCCGACGGCGGCATGGCCGGGATCTTCCTGGTGCGCAACGCCGACGGCAGCATGCCGCCCGGAGCCGAGGAGGCGATCCACCGGTTCCAGGGCCACACCCACACGCACGGAAGCTGACCGAAAGTGGGGACGGGGATGACCAGAGATCTACGACGAGCCCTCGCCGCGGTAGCGGCAATCGCGACACTGATCCCAGCAACGGCGACGGCGTCGGCCGCGGCCGCGCCGCGAACCGCGGCGCCGGCGGCGGCGACACCGCAGACGAAGACAGCGGTCCTCGTGTTCCACGGCCCGGTGGCCGAGCAGCAGGACCCGGTTTCGCGCGCCGTCGACACCATCCGACAGCTTGCTGTCAGTAATGACATCGATGTCACGGCCACCACGGACCCGGGCGTGTTCACCACGGCCGGGCTGTCCGCGTACCGCAGCGTGGTCTTTCTCTCCGCGACGGGCGCCGCGCTCAACCGCGACCAGGAGTCGGCGCTACAGAGCTACATGAAGGCCGGCGGCGGCTTCGTCGGCATCGCCGACGCCGCCCGCGCGCAGGTCGACTCCACCTGGTTCACCGGCCTGATCGGCACCCGCCCGGCCGGCGCCATCCCGGTGGCCGAGCCGGTGGCCCGGGTGACCGCCAGCGGCGAGAACGCGCCGAACGAGACGAAGGAGAAGCTCACCGACGGCGACGCCAACACCAAGTGGCTGGTCCGCACCCCGACCGCCTGGGTGGCGTACGAGCTGGCCGCGCCCAAGCGGATCACCGGGTACGCGCTGACGTCGGCCAACGACTCCGCCGGACGCGACCCGAAGGACTGGACCCTGCAGGGCTCCACGGACGGGCAGACCTGGTCCGATCTGGACCGACGCACCGGCCAGAGCTTCCCGGACCGGTTCCAGACCCGCCGGTTCGACATCGCCACGCCACAGGAGTTCACCCGTTACCGGCTCAACATCACGGCGAACAGCGGGGAGCCGCTGACCCAGCTCGCCGACCTGCGCCTGTTCACCGGCAGCACCACGGCACCGCCGCCGCCAGCCGTGAACCGCGCGGTGGTCGACATCCTGGACCGCAGGCACCCGGCCACGGCGTCGCTGCCGCTGACCGTCACCCGGTCGGACCGCTGGGAGAACTGGGACCCGAACCCGATCGGCAGCGTGCACACCCTCGCCCAGGTGCAGGAGCGGCACTACGACCCGGGGCCGGCCGCCAACGGTCCCTTCCACCCGGTGTCCTGGTGCCGGGACTACGACGGGGGCCGGTCGTTCTACACGGGAATGGGTCACACCGAGGGCAGTTACGGCGAGGAGGCGTTCCGCGCGCACCTGACCGGCGCCCTCAACTGGACCACCGGGCGGGTACGCGGTGACTGTCAGGCGACGATCGCCGCGAACTACAAGGTGGAGCGGCTCACCGCGGCCAACCAGACCGGTCAGCTCGACCAGATCGGTGAGCCGCACGGGCTGACCATCGCCCCGGACGGCACGGTGTTCTACGTGGGCAAGGCGGCCTGCCCGAGCGGCCCGGTCGCGGACTGGACCAACCCGAACGTCGGCCTGGGCTGCGGCACCATCCACTCCTGGGACCCGCGCAGCAAGCAGGTCAAACTCCTCACGACGCTGAAGGTGATGGGCAACCGGGGCAGCGGCTCGGAACTGGTGAAGAACGAGGAGGGCCTGCTGGGCATCGTGCCCGACCCGGCGTTCGCCGACAACGGCTGGCTCTACGTCTACTGGATGCCGCACGAGTCGATCGACCGGGTGAAGCGGATCGGTCAGCGCACGATCTCCCGGTTCACCTACGACCGCCAGGCGCAGAGCATCGACCAGGCGACCCGCAAGGACCTGCTCCAGTTCCCGGTGCAGATCCACAGCTGCTGCCACGCCGGTGGCGGCATGGCGTTCGACGACAGGGGCAACCTCTACGTCGGCTCCGGCGACAACAACTCCTCCGAGGGGTCGCAGGGCTACTCCGGCAACAACTGGACCGAGGAGTACCAGGGGATCTCGTTCCAGGACGCCCGGCGTACCTCGGGCAACACCAACGACCTCGCCGGCAAGATCATCCGAATCCACCCGGAGCCGGACGGCACGTACACCATCCCGCAGGGCAACCTGTTCCCACCGGGGACCGAGAAGACCCGACCGGAGATCTACGTGATGGGCGTGCGCAACATCGCCCGCCTCCAGTTCGACCCGGTGCGCAAGTGGCTGACCGCCGGCTGGGTCGGCCCGGACGCGTCGACGCCCAGCCCCACCCTGGGCCCGGCCAAGTACGAGACCGCCACCATCATCACCTCGGCCGGTAACCAGGGCTGGCCCTACTGCATGGGCAACAGGCAGCCGTACCGCGACCGCAGCGACACCGACGCCACGGTGCTGACCGGCTGGTACGACTGCGACAACCTGAAGAACACCTCGCCGCGCAACACCGGCCTGGTGGACATCCCGGCGGCCCGGGACAACATGATCTGGTACTCGCCGAGCGGTGGCGGCCCGGTGTTCCCGAAGCGGACCGACGGCAGCGGCCTGCCGACGTACGTCGCCGCGGACGCCACCTACACCCAGCCGTACCTGCGCGGCGGCGGGCAGGCCATCATGTCCGGTCCGACCTACCACCGCGAACTCGTCGACACGACAAGCGGCGTGGCCTGGCCGGAGCACTGGGACGGCAAGTGGCTCATCGGCGACCAGTCGAACGCGGCCAACCGGGTAGCGGTCACCGTCGACCCGGCCGGCGTGCCGACCGCGGCCCCACCCGTGTACGCCGAGTCGCTGCGGGCCATCATCCCGAGCGGCAACGGCGACAACAGGTTGCAGAGCTGGATGGACGCCAAGTTCGGCCCGGACGGGGCGCTGTACCTGCTGGACTACGGAGGCGGGTTCTTCAGCCTGCACCCGAACCAGAAGCTGATCCGGATCACCTACACCGGTGGCGCTCCCACCCCGGCGCCGGCCGCGACCTCGGTGGCCGTGCAGAACAAGCCCCTGACCATCGCCTTCACCGGCTCCCGCTCCGGCGGCGTCGGCTACCGGTGGGAGTTCGGCGACGGCGCCACCTCCACCGAGGCGAACCCCCGGCACACGTACGCCCGGGTCGGGAGCTACACCGCGAAGCTGACAGTCACGTACGCCGACGGTTCGACGGCGACGACGCAGACGGGCGTCACGGTGGGCTGCGCGGTGCCCGACGCCCGGCAGAACGTGTGGCTCGGCGACACGGACACCGGGGTGCCCAGCCGTACGGTCGGGCAGGGCTGCACGGTCAACGACCTGATCGACGACGAGAGCACCTGGACCGACCACGACGCCTTCGTCAGGCACGTGGGCGCGGTGGCCCGCGCGGCGCAGGACGACGACCTGCTCACCAGCAGGGAAGCGGGCACGCTCACCCGGCTGGCCGCCGCGTCCCCGATCGGCCGGGACGGGCACACCGGCTACGAGCCGCTCTTCGACGGCACCGAGGAGTCGCTGCGCGGTTGGCAGCAGGCGCCGTCGGGCTCGTTCGCCATCCAGCCGGACGGGTCGCTGCGCTCCAGCGGCGGCCTGGGCATGCTCTGGCACACCAGGGAACTCGGCGACTTCTCGCTGAAGGTGCAGTTCCGCGACATCGCACCGGGCACCGGCCGGGCCAACACGGGCGTCTTCATCCGGTTCCCTGACCTGCGCACCCCGCTCGACCAGCGGCCACCGGGCAGCTGCGGCACCGTCGGCTCGGCCCGTACCTCCCCGGCCTGGATGGCCATCTACTGCGGACACGAGATCCAGATCTACGACGGTGACACCGGCGAGCCGCAGAAGACCGGCTCGGTCTACAACTTCGACCCCGTGCCGCTTGCCCAGGCCGGCGTCACCCCGAAGGAGCAGTGGAACGACTACGAGATCCGCGCGGTCGGGCAGCACTACACGATGATCCGCAACGGTGTGGTGATCAACGAGTTCGACAACACGCCCGGCAAGCAGTCGTCCCGGGCCGGCGACCCACCTACCGACCTGCGGCAGTTCCTGCGCGGCTTCATCGGCCTGCAGAACCACGGCGACAACGACCTGACCGAGTTCCGCAACATCCGCGTGCGGGAACTCTAGGAGACACGATGATCAGACGCCTCACGGCTGCGCTGTCGGCGCTGCTGCTCACGGTGACCCCGTTTGCCGCGCCGCCCGCCTCCGCCGCCCCGATCGTCGCCGACCAGGTCCTGACCTGGACCGCCGACGACGACACCACCCGCTACAAGTCGGTGCCCACCCAGGCGGTGGCCGGCCCGACCACGATCATCTGGGAGAACAGCGCGGCCACCGGCAACACCACGGGGATGCCGCACACGCTCACCTTCGACACCTCCACCGAGGGCTACAACCACGACGTCACACTGAACATCCTGGCCAACCCGTTCGACGCCAACGACGGCCGCCACCAGGCGACAGTGACGCTGACCCCGGGCCGGTACCGCTACTTCTGCGCGATCCCGGGGCACAGCCAGATGGTCGGCGAACTGGTGGTCACCGACGGCGGAGGTGGCGAGGACACCACCGCGCCGACGGTCTCCGCCGCCGTGGCGGGTGACCGCGACGCGGACGGCAACTACATCGGCGCGGCCACGGTGACCGTCTCGGCCAGCGACGCCGGATCCGGTGTGGACACCGTCGAATACCAGGTCGACGACACCAGCTTCCAGCCGTACACCCAGCCGGTCCGGCTGACCGCCGTCGGCGACCACTCGGTGCAGTTCCGCGCCACCGACAAGGCCGGCAACACCAGCGCCGTCGGCTCGGTGGCGTTCCGGATCGTCGAGCCGACACAGGAGGACACCACCGCGCCCGTGGTCACCGCCGCCCTGGCCGGCGACCGCGACGGCGACGGCAACTACATAGGTACGGCCACCGCCACGCTGACCGCCACCGACGCCGGTTCCGGTGTGGCCACCATCGAGTACGCCCTCGACGGGGCCGACTTCACCCCGTACACGAACCCGGTAGTGGTGACCGGGGTCGGGGCGCACATGCTGCACTACCGGGCGACGGACGTCGCCGGCAACACCTCGGCCGAGCAGATGGCCCACTTCACGGTCGTCGCACCGGCGCAGGAGGACGAGACCCCGCCGACGGTGTCCGTCACGGTCACCGGCACCCGGAACGACGACGGCGGGTACGTCGGCGCCGCGACCGTGACCCTCACCGCCGCCGACGACAGCTCGGGTGTGGCGTCGGTCGAGTACGCGCTAGACACCGGGGCGTGGACCGCGTACACGGCCCCGGTCACCGTGCGCGCGACAGGCGCGCACACCCTGCGGTACCGCGCCACCGACGCCGCCGGGAACGCCTCCACGGAGCAGTCGACGTCGTTCACGGTGGTGGCCGACGGCACCGACGCCTGCCCCGCGTCCGACACCCGGGCCACAGTGGTCGTCGACGGTGACGACACCGGAGTCGCCAACGTCGACACAGGTGACGGCTGCACCATCAACGATCTGATCGACGAACACGCCGACTACCCGGACCACGCCGCCTTCGTCCGGCACGTCGAGACGGTCACCGCCGCGCTGGTGACCGGCGGAACGCTCACCAAGCGGCAGCAGGGCGCCATCGTCCGGGCCGCGGCCCGATCGGAGGTAGGCGCATGAGTCCTCGAATCTCATCGACAGGGAGAACCACGATGCCCGGACGTACCGTCGCCAAGCTGGCCACCGTGAGCGCCGTCGTCGCCGCCTCGGTGCTGACCGTGGCGCCCACCGCCCACGCCGACCTGGTCACCCACTGCATCGGCACCGGCGGTGCGGTGACCGTGCCCAACGACCTGTACGTGCCGGCCGGCGAGTCCTGCGCGCTGACCGGCACCACGATCACCGGCAACGTCACGGTCGCGGCCGGCGGCAACCTGGTGGTGACCGGTGGACGGGTCAGCGGCGAGGTACGCGTCGCCGCCGACGGCTACCTCGACGCCACCGACACGACAGTCGACGGCCAGGTGGTGCTGGCCGCCGGCGGGTACGGGATCTTCCTGAAGGACGCCCGGACCGGCACGGTGACCGTACGCCCGAAGGGCTCGGCGACAATCGACAGCTTCCTGTTCGCCGAGGCGTCGACGGTCGCCGGGAACGTCACCGTCGGCGCCGGTGAGGTCCGACTAGACAGTGGCACCCAGGTGCACCGCAACCTCAGCAGCACCGGCACCTACTACACCGACGTGCACGACTCGTTCGTCGACGGCACCCTGTCGGTGCTCAACAGCGCCACCGGCAGCGTCGTGTGCGGCAGCGCCGTACGCGGCAAGGCCACGTTCGCCGGCAACCTGGGCGGCGTGCAGCTCGGCCCGAACGGCGGGCTCGACAGCTGCGCCTCCGGCGGCTACTGGGGCGCGGACGTCAGCGTCACCAGCACCACAGGTGGCGTCACCGTCGACGACAACATCATCAACGGCGCGTTGACCGCGACGGGCAACGAGCCGGCCGCCCAGGTTGCCGACAACAACCGGATCCGTGGCGGCGTCACCGGTGACCAGGCACCCGCGAGCGCCAACCGGGCGGCCCGGGCGGCCGCGCCGGAGCGGGAGGACGCCGGCGACGAACGCGCCGAGGTGCGCCGTACCTCGGCGGTGCGCGAGGCCACCGAGGCGGGCGCCGCCCGGCTGTAGCCGATGACGCGACGGCGGCCGGTGACCCGTGAGGGAGACCGGCCGCCGCCGTACGTCGTGGCCCGGACACCGAGGGGGCCGGCGCTGACCTGCACGTTCATGCCATGACGTCGGTGCTTCCCGGAGTAGCAGGGCTTCTGATCGGCGACCCGGTCGATCTGCGACCGACCTGTCCGTCCCGGCCCGGGCCGGCCTCAGTCGCCGGAGATCCAGAGATATCCGCGCGCCCGGGTCGCCTCCTCGATGAGCGCCCCCAGCGCCCGCACGTCGACCCGGAGCTCCGGGTCTGCGGCTCGCGATCTCGTCCAGCTCGGCGGCCAGCTGCGGCAGCTGGATCAGGTTGATCATGGTGTCGCCGTAGGAGTCGATTCTCGACACCAGGTGGTGCCGCTCCCGGTCGCTCGCCGCCACCAGGCGTTGCAGCGAAGAGCCCGCTTCCACGCCGGCATAACGTCGCTCGTGCACCTGGTTCTCGACATACACGTCGAGCCCCACCGCCGCGCCTCCTTCACGAAACGGCCGGCCAGGGCATTGCACACCCCGGCCGGCCAACCTTACGGTCGTGAGTCCCTGCAGGGAATCGGGTACCTCGTTCGCACGCCGCCGCCAGGACGAACGACCGGCTGTGGCGAGGCGTCGCCCATCATGTGGACGGGCTCATCACCGGTGATCCCGAGGCGTTGCGGACGGCCGTTGCCTTCCTGCGCACCACGTCCGCGCGCCCGGCGTTCGCCGACGCGCTGCTGGAGCTGGCCCGCTCACGACGGTTCCGGCGCGGGAGGCACTCGCCGCCTCGAAGCAGCAGGCGGCGACCGAACTCTTCCTGTCGTTCCACACCGTGGACACCCACCTGCGGGCCATCTACGGCAAGCTCGGTGTCCGGAGCCGAGTGGCGCTCGCCCGAGCCTGGGACGCCCGGGGAGGCGGCGGCTGGGCCCGCATCCCGTCAGCGGACCCGCCCATGGTGGACGGCCTCTCGCGCGGTGGGCGCCGGCGGGTCGACCCGGGACGGAAGAAACAGCGCGCGGACCGGCCCGATGCCCTGGGCCGCGGCCGCGAACGGAATGGCGACACAGATGAAGATCGGCGCCAGGATGCTCCAGAGGGGAGCGCCGACGACGATTCCGGCAACGGCCACGAGGGCGAACGAATAGAGCTTCAGGCGCATTCTGGCCGTGCGGGCCGGGTCCATCGCATCCTCCTTCTCCGTGCGGTGTCGTCGCAAGGCGGCTGGTCCTCGCGCCTCGTGTCTCTTCTGCCTACCATTCCGCGCTGGATTCGCCTGGGGAATCGCGTGATCGCGCCATTCGGCCGCCCCGAGGGGGAGTTTTACGGCATGCGTTTCGGGAAGGGTGTCAAATGTCTAAGGGCCCCTGACGGATCCGGACGATCGGCCCAGGTCTCACCGGACCGGTGGCGGACGACCGACGTGGCCTTCCGGGCGCCTTTGTTCGCGCTGACGACGAGCATCGTCCTGGCCGGCGTGGTCGACGGTTTCGCGATCCTGCGGTACGGGGTCTTCGTGGGAAATCAGACCGGAAACGTGGTTTTCGTCGGTGTGGGACTCGCCGGGCACCTTCCGGCCTGGCAGTCCGCCCTGGCCTCTCTTGTCGCCTTCGGTCTCGGTGGTCTGCTCGGTGCCGGCCTCCGACGGATCCCGGCAGCCGGTCCGATCACGCCGCCCACTGTGGAACTGGTGGTCATGCTCGTGCTGCTGGTCGTCTGGGGACTTGTCGACACGGGGCTCGACTCGGGTCACGACTCGTCGGCCGAACGCACCCTGCTGACCGCCCTGTGCGCCTTGCCCATCGGCATCCTCGGTGGCCTCGTGGTCCGTACCTCAGGTGTCCAGACGGCGACGTCGTACCAGACCGGGACCCTGCTGCGCACCACCCAGGGGCTCGCCGAGTGGGTCTTCGGTCGCGGCGACACCTCACGTGTCCGTCGGCTCGCCCTGATCGGGCTGCTCTGCCTGGTCAGCTATGCCGTCGGAGGAGCCCTGGGCGCGTCAACGCAGGACCGTCCGATCCGGAGCTTCGCGATCGTCTGGGCGTTGGCCCTGGTGATGATCGCCCTCACCCTCGGCCGGCGGTCGACGCGTACGCGACGGTGAGGTCGCGAGGGGTCGACCGGGCTCAGCGCACCTTCTCGGCCAGCAGGTCGCCGACGGCCGCACGGACCGGGTCCGGGTTCGCCCAGCTCCAGTTGGGGTGCGCCCGGTTGGTGAGCAGCGCGAGGACGAGTTTGCGGCCGGGATCCACCAGGAGCGAGGGCCCGGCGAACCCGGTGTGGCCGAAGGTCCGCGCCGAGGCCAGCGCGCCCATGAACCAGGGCTGGTCGAGCACGACCCCGAGGCCGTGTGCCGAGGTGCGGCGGGGGCGCTCGGGGTCGACGGCCGGTTTCCCGGCGTTGAGGTTGGTGAGCATCCGTCGCACCGTCGCCGCCGCGAGGATCCGCCTGCCCCGGTAGGTGCCGCCGTCGAGAAGGAGCTGGCCGACGGCGGCGAGATCGGTGGCGGTGGCGAAGATGCCCGCGTGACCGGCGATCCCGCCGAGGTGGTTGGCGACGTCGTCGTGGACGGTGCCGCGCAGCAGGCCGCGCGACGAGCGGGCGTCGGTGGCGACCAGGCGGGTGGCCCGGGCGCCGGCGGACAGCCGGGTGATGGGGTTGAAGCCGGTGTCGTGCAGGCCCATCGGGCCGGTGAGGTTTGTCGTGAGGGCCCGGTCGAGGCGTTGACCGGTGACCTTTTCGACGATCCTGCCGGCGACCATGAGCCCGACGCTGGAGTAGCGGAACGTGTCACCGGGCACGGCGCCGGATATCAGCGGCGTGGCGAGCACGGCGTTCCAGCGGGCCGCGTTGTCCGGCAGGCCGGTGACCTTCGCGCCGACGGGGAGGCCGCTGGTGTGGGTGAGCAGCATCTCGACGGTGATCCGGTCCTTGCCGGCACCGGTGAAGCCGGGCAGGTAGTCGCGGACCGGCGCGCCCAGCTCGACACGTCCCCTGTCGACCTGCTGGAGCAGCAGGATGGCGGTGTAGACCTTGGTGACCGAGGCGAGATCGAAGACGGAGTCGGGTCGCATCGCGACGCGTTGGTTCGCGGGGAGCAGCCTGGGGCCGGCCCCGTACCGCAGCGCCTCACCGACGGCCGTGTGCACAGTCGTCTTCCCGCCGACCAGGACGACCGCGACCGCGCCGGGGAAGCCCTTGTGCTGGACGGTCTGCGGGGTGCCGGGCAGGTGCCGGCGGAGCAGGGCGGTCACGTCCGCGGCGTAGCGGGCCTGACCGGCGGGCGGGGCGACACCACCCGGGGACGGGGCACCGGAGGCCGCCGGGCTCTGCCCGGCCGCGCCGAATCCGACCCTGTTGCCCGCCGCGTCGGTCGCGGTGACCGCGCCTGTCGGGCCGTCGCCGACGGCCGCGCCGTGGTCGCCGCAGCCGGTCACGGCGGAGGTCGCGGCGGCCAGGCCAGCTCCGAGCAGGGTACGACGGGCGATGGGCATCGGGTGATCGTGACAGCCGACGGAAGGTGACGCCAGACCGGTTCACCCGAACGTCGACGTCGTCCAGCGTGCTGGCCGGTATCCGACACCCGGGTGGAGCCGTCCGGGCGACGTCCGACGTGTGTGCAACGATCGATGGGCATTGTCGGAACGGCCGTCCACCGCCCCCGTCCCGCGTAGCGTCCGCCGACGGGCTCGGGGAGGCGCCACGCCTCGTAACTCTTGGAGAGCACGATGTCCCTCTCCCCGGCAAAGGTCTTCGCCGCGCTCAACGCCGCACCGCCTCCCGGCCAGGCGTCGCCGGTCGTGGGCAAGGCCGTCGTGGTCGGCGGCAGCGTCGCCGGGCTGCTCGCCGCGCGGGTGCTGTCCGACTACGCGCAGAGTGTTGTCATCATCGAGCGTGACGACCTCCAGGTGGCCGGCGAGCGGCCCGGTGTCCCGCAGGGCACGCAGCTGCACGCGTTGCTGCCCGGTGGGCTCCTCCAGCTCGAACGGCTGTTCCCCGGCTTTCGCGAGCAGGCCCTGGCGGCGGGGGCGGTGGAGGCTCGGCCCGCGGCCAGACGGACGTACCTCGACGGTCGGTTGAAGGTTGTCGTGCCCGACGACGCCGACAGCCTGGCGGGGAGCCGGCCGCTGCTGGAGGGGCTGATCCGCCAGCAGGTGCTCCGGCTTCCCAACGTCAAGACGGTGGTCGCCCGCGCCACAGGCCTCGTGTTCGACGGGGCCGCCGTCGCCGGGGTCCGCTGCGATGTGGACGGACTGCCGGGCGCGGAGAGCGCCGACCTCGTGGTGGACGCCATGGGGCGGTCGAGCAGACTGTCGGACTGGCTGGAGCAGGGCGGCTGGGAGCGGCCCGTCACACGGCGGATGACTGTGCACCTGAACTACGCGACGGCGCTGTTCCGGCGCACCGAGGTGAGCCCCGACCTGGCGGTCGTCATGGCACTGTTCAGTCCGAAGATGTCCTCGGACGTGGCGGGCGCCGCGTTCTTCGCCATCGAGGACGGCAGGTGGATGGCCATGATGGCCGGGTACGGCGACCATCGCCCGGGTCGTACCGCCGAGGACTTCGTACGCCGGCTGCGTGAGCAGTTCCCGCCGGAGTTCGGCGAGGTCGCCGGCAGCGAGATGATCGGTGACGTCCGGACGTACGCGCACGCGGACAGCCGGCGACGGGACTTCCACGCGTTGGCGCGGTTCCCCGCCGGGCTCGTCAGCGTCGGGGACGCCGTCGCCTCGTTCAACCCGGTGTACGGGCAGGGGATGACCGCGGCCGCGCTGCACGCGGCGTGCCTGTCGACGTACCTGCGCTCCGACCCGGACCTGAGCCTGCCCGCCCGCGCGTACCTCGACATGCAGAAGGTCGTGGTGGACGCGGCCTGGTCGATCTCGACATCGGCGGACCTGGCGCTGCCCCACGTCGGGGGGCCCTACCCGCGCGGCTACCGGCTCTCCAGCTGGGCGGGCCGGCAGATCGTGGCGGCGACGGTCACCGACGTCGCGGTTGCCAGGCGGTTCAACGACGTCGTCTCGATGCGGGAGCATCCGCGCACGCTGAGCACCCCGGGGATTCTCCTGCGGTCTCTGCGCGCCAACCTGCGCGCCGGGCGCTGACGCTCGCCCGTGGGCCGGGCCACCGGCCCACGGGCGGCGGGGTCAGCGGGGGAGTCTGCCGAGGATGTCGACGACGAAGCGGTGGTCGTCGAGCTGCGGGAGCCCGGACACCCCGAACCAGCCCACGACGCCCGTGCCACGAACACGCAGCGGCACCGCGCCGCCGGCGGCGGCGTACCGCGAGGCGGGCAGGCCGAACTTGTCGGTGAGCGTCGTCTGCTTGTCCTGGCAGAGCCGGGCCATGTACAGCGACGAGTGCTCGAAGCGCATGACCACCCGCCCCTTGCGGCGCAGCCACCCGTCGTTGTCGGCCGTCGAGCCCGGCAGACCGCAGTGGAACAGCTGACGCCCGGCCCGCCACACGCCTACCGAGACCGGGAGCCGCTGCTGCGCGGCGGCCGTGACAGCCAGCACGCCCAACTCGTACGCGTCCGTCTCGGTCAGGCCCGCGAGCTCCAGCTGGCTCTCCTCGCGCAGCAGGTCGTCAAGCGTCGGCCACTGGTCATGGTCGGATGACATGTGTCTTCTCCTCGTCGAGCGGGTGGAACGTCGATCACCAGGCGCAGGGCGCGTAGTCCTTCAGGAAGACCCCGTGCAGGTCCTCGCCCTGCTCGCCGCGCACGATCGGGTCGTACACCCGCGCGGCGCCGTCGACCAGGTCGAGTGGGGCGTGGAAGCCCTCGTCGGCCAGGCGCATCTTCGTCGGGTGCGGCCGCTCGTCGGTGATCCAGCCGGTGTCCACGCTCGTCATCAGGATGCCGTCGGTAAGCATCTCCTGGGCGCTGGTGCGGGTCAGCATGTTCAACGCGGCCTTGGCCATGTTGGTGTGCGGGTGCCCCGGCCCCTTGTAGCCGCGGCCGAACTGGCCCTCCATCGCCGAGACGTTCACCACGTACTTGCGGCGGGCCGGCGCCGCGGCCATCGCCGGGCGCAGGCGGCTGACCAGCACGAACGGCGCGGTCACGTTGCACAGTTGCACTTCGAGCAGTTCGACCGGGTCGACCTCGTGCACCCGCTGGACCCAGCTGTTCACCGGGTCGAGGTCCGGCACCAGGCCGCCGGCGTCGATGGCGGTGGACGCGGCGATCCGCTCCGGTGAGGCCGAGCCGCTGGTCAGCGCCAGGGCGGTGAGCGCGTGCGGGGTGAGCGCGGTCGACTGCGGGCCGGCGGTCAGGCTGCCCGCCGGGCCGCCCTGGCCGTCGGGCTTGGCGAACGTGATCAGCTCGGGCAGCGGACCGTCCGGCAGGGCCGCGGACTCCGCGGCCGCGAGCTGGGCGTACGCCCCGGGGGAGCGGCGAACGGTCTGCGCCGCGTTGTTGATCAGGATGTCCAGCGGTCCCTGGCTGCTGACGGAGTCGGCGAGGGCGATCACCTGGGCCGGGTCGCGCAGGTCGATCCCGACGATCCGCAGGCGGTGCAGCCAGTCGGCGCTGTCCGGCATCGCGGCGAACCGGCGGACCGCGTCGTGGGGGAAGCGCGTGGTGACCGTCGTGTGCGCGCCGTCGCGCAGCAGCCGCAACGCGATGTACATGCCGATCTTTGCCCGGCCGCCGGTCAGCAGGGCGCGCCGACCGGTCAGGTCGGTACGGGCGTCGCGGCGTTCCCGGTTGAGCGCGGCGCAGGACGGGCAGAGCTGGTGGTAGAAGGCGTCGACCTCGCGGTAGCGCTGCTTGCAGATGTAGCAGCCGCGCGGGTTGTGCAGGAAGCCGGCGGTGGTGCCGGTGGTGGGCGAGGCGAGGGGGATGCCCTGGGTCTCGTCGTCGATCCGGCCCGGGGCGCCGGTGGCGGTGGCTTCCGTCACGGCGCGGTCGGCGGCCAGGATGGCGTCCCGCCGTTCCTCGCGCCGCCGCTGCTTGATCACCTTGTACAGCTTCGCGGTGGCCCGCTGCACCCGCACCACGTCGGGGTGGTCGGGTGGCAGGGACTCCAGCGCCTCGAAGACGCTGAGACAGGTCTCCAGCCGGTCCTGGTCGATCCCGTCCTGACCGTTTTCGGTAATGCTGTCCGCCGTCATGCGTCTTCGTCTCGTCCCGTTCCCCACGCCGGATCATTCCGGCCCGCCCACGTCCGACCCGGAACTGTACGCACCTGGGTGGCCGTGCTGCACCCCACGCGTCGGCACGTCGGCGGCGTGAGAGGTGGTGGCACGTGGTGGCCGTGCGTGGCGACCGCCGAGTCGCCACGCACGGCCGGTGGAGCCGTCGGCGTTCAGCCGGCGGTACAGGAACGGATCTGCGGTCGGGCGCCGCTGTTGCCGTTGAACATCGTGGTGAAGCCGAAGGTGTTGCCGCTGCCGTTGGACCGCATGGTCATGTTGCCGCTGCCGTCCCAGGAGGCGGTGCCGTTCCAGGTGGTGGAGACCTGCTGAGGTGAGGGGATCGCCACGACCACGGTCCAGGTGCTGGCGCCGCTGACCGTCACCGAGGTGTTGTACCGGTCACCCCAGACGTTCGTGGTCGTCGCCGTCGCTGTGCAACTGCCGCTGGGCGGTGGGGTGGTGCCGCCGTCGGTCGGTGGGGTGGTGCCGTCCGGCGCGACGGCGCGTCCGGTGGACGGCGAGATCATGCCGGGGCACAGGTTGCGGCTGGTGAGGTTGGCCATGATCTGCGGGATGGCGTCGCGGGTGTTCTGGATCCCGTCGTGCATGAGGATGACCTGCCCGCTCTGCAGCCGGCTGGCGTTGGAGACGATCTGGCTGACGCTGGCGCCGTTCCAGTCCTGGGAGTCCACGTCCCAGATCACCTGCCGCATACCGAGTGACGAGGCGACGGACTGCAGCGTGCCGTTGGTCTCCCCGTACGGCGGGCGGAACAACTGCGGTCGGCTCCCGGTGGCCGACTGGATCGCCGAGCTCGTCTGGGACAGGTCGGACTGCATCTGCGACTGGCTCATCGAGGTCATGTGCGAGTGGTTCCAGCTGTGGTTGCCGACCCACATGCCGGCGGCCACCTGCGCCTGGGCCGCCGACCTGTTGTTCTGCACGTTCTGCCCGACGTTGAACATCGTTGCCCGGACGCCGTTGGCGCGCAGCACGTTCAGCAGCGCGCTGGTGCTGCCTGTCGGTCCGTCGTCGAAGGTCAGCCCGACGTAGCCGCTGCAGGTGGCGGCGCTGGACGGGGTGGCGGTGGCGGCGATGACGACGCCGCAGGTCGCGACGGCGGTGGCGAGGACGGCGAGCGCCGCGCGAAGTCGCTTGGGCCCTCCGACCGTGCCAGCGGAGACTGTGCTCATCTGGTGCCCCTTCGGCCAAGCCCGCACGCGCCTGGACATGCGGCGGCGCGCGGCGGACAGGTGGGTATGGGTGGGACGGTCGATCGACACCGACGAGGCTCATCGCATCGACCTGAATGAATCGGAGTATTGCAGCGTGATTTCCGGCACGTCAACAACTTCCGGAAGTGCTCCGGAAGCATCTGCCTCGGCCTCGGATGGTTCGACCGGGTATTCCGTAGTGGCCGGATCGTGGAGTCCGGACTGGATGATCATGGATAGACGCGGTTATTCGTCAGATGATCCGGAATGCTGTCGAAACTTTCGACGAGCGCGTGTGGCGGGGGGGGGGGGGGGGGCCCCCCCCCCCCCCCCGCCGGGGGGGGCGGGGGGGTGGGGCGCCGGGGGGGGGGCCACGCCCACGGCAGGCCCCCCCCAAAGAGCGGACGCGCACCCCCCAGCACACCCGG
>NZ_JBFBEO010000007.1:193089-262575 GCF_040683695.1 Micromonospora sp. NPDC093244 | reverse complement strand
ACACCGCCCACCCGCTTATGCAATTGGTGCGGGTGTCTTTCTGCGCCGGGTAGACCCGGGTGTAGCAAAAATTCAACCTGTTCCCCAATATCTCCCGGGGGGGGGGGGGGGGCCCCGGCCCGCCGCCGACGTCGGCGTACGCCCTCCCCGCTCGACCTCGGCGGACGAGCGGGCTGCGGCCTGCGCTACTCTTGAACGTCGCCGCTGTCGCACCGCGCTGACCGTGCGCGCCTGCCAGGGCGGTGTCAGCCGCATTTTCCCAGCTCCAAGCCCCAGGAAGTGACATGCCTCCGAAGAAGAAGCTCGTCAAGACGTTCACGCTTCAGCTGCCGGCGGGCCAGGCCACGCCGGCGCCGCCGGTCGGCCCCGCGCTCGGCCAGCACGGCGTGAACATCATGGAGTTCTGCAAGTCCTACAACGCGCAGACCGAGTCCCAGCGGGGCGACATCGTCCCCGCCGAGATCAGCGTGTACGAGGACCGGTCCTTCACCTTCGTGCTGAAGACCCCGCCCGCCGCCCGGCTGCTGATCAAGGCCGCCGGTGTGCAGAAGGGTTCCGGCGTTCCGCAGAGCGAGAAGGTCGGCTCGGTCAGCCGCGCCCAGCTGCGTGAGATCGCCGAGAAGAAGATGGCCGACCTCAACGCCAACGACCTGGACCAGGCCGAGAAGATCATCGCCGGCACCGCCCGGTCGATGGGCATCACCGTCAACGACTGACGTCGGCTCCGCCGAAGACCCGATCGTGGGAGGGCTCGCGCCGAGCGGCCCGCCAGAGACCACAGGAGTAATCAGCAATGCAGCGCAGCAAGAGCTACCGCAAGGCCGCCGACGTCATCGACCGGTCCAAGCTCTACACCCCCGCCGAGGCCGTGAAGCTGGCCAAGGAGACCACCAACGTCAAGTTCGACGCCACGGTCGAGGTCGCCATGCGCCTCGGCGTCGACCCCCGCAAGGCGGACCAGATGGTCCGCGGCACGGTCAACCTGCCGCACGGCACCGGTAAGACCGCCCGCGTGATCGTCTTCGCCGGCGGCGCGAAGGCCGAGGAGGCTGTCGCGGCGGGTGCGGACGAGGTGGGCACCGACGAGCTGGTCGCCCGGATCCAGGGTGGTTGGCTCGACTTCGACGCGGCGATCGCCACGCCGGACCAGATGGCCAAGATCGGCCGGATCGCGCGGATCCTGGGCCCGCGCGGTCTCATGCCGAACCCGAAGACCGGCACGGTGACCATGGACGTCACCAAGGCGGTGCAGGACATCAAGGGCGGCAAGATCACCTTCCGGGTGGACAAGCACTCCAACCTGCACCTGATCATCGGCAAGGCCTCCTTCTCGGAGAGCCAGCTGGTGGACAACTACGCGGCGGTGCTCGACGAGGTGCTGCGGGCCAAGCCGTCCGCGGCGAAGGGCAAGTACCTCCGCAAGGTCATCCTGACCACCACGATGGGCCCGGGCGTCCCGGTCGACCCGAACGTGGTGAAGAACCTCCAGGAGGACTCGGCCGAGGCCTGAGCCCGACCAGTTCGCTCCGCCGGGGCGCCGCCACGACCGTGGCGGCGCCCCGGCGCGTTCGTGTTGTGGCAGGCTCGACCGCATGCGGCTGGAGAACGTCTGGTTGCGGTACCACAGGCGGGGGCCGTGGGTGCTGCACGGAGTGGACGTGCGGATCGGTCCGGGTGAGGTGGCGGTCGTGCTGGGCCGCAACGGGGTGGGCAAGTCGACGCTGCTCCAGGTGGCCGCCGGGGTGCTCCGACCGAGTCGGGGTCGGGTCACGGACCGCCCGGCCAGGGTCGGCTGGGTGCCGGAACGGTTCCCCGCCGACCAGCCGTTCACCGTGGCCCGGTACCTGACCGGGATGGCGCGGGTGGCCGGCCTGGGCCGCTCCGCGGCCGACGACGCGGTGACCACCTGGACGGACCGGCTCGGCCTGGCCCGATTCCGCGCGGTTCGCCTGCCGGAGCTGTCCAAGGGCACCGCGCAGAAGGTGGGCCTCGCCCAGGCGATGCTGCGCCCGCCAGGCCTGCTGGTGCTCGACGAGCCGTGGGAGGGGCTGGACGCCGCGACCCGTGAGCTGGTCCCCGAGCTGATCGACGAGGTGCTCGCCGCCGACGGCGTGGTCCTGGTCAGTGACCATCGCGGGGAGACGATCCGGCTGCCCGGGGCGCGCCGCTGGACGGTGGCCCACGGCGAGCTGACCGAGGAGACGCCGTCGGCGGACGAGACCGTCGCCGTGGTCGAGGTCGCGGTGCCGTCCGCGCGGGTCGCCAGCACCGTCGCCCGCCTGCGGGCCGAGGGCCACCAGATTCTTCGGGTACGCCCCGACGCCTCGACCGACGCACCCCAGCACCAGCCGTCAGCCCCGCCGGCCGCACTGGCCCCGCCGACCGTGGGGGAGGCCCGATGACCGCCCTGGTCCGGCTGCGGCTGGCCGGCTTCCTGCGTACCGGCCGGGCGCTGGCGCCGCTGCTTGCCGGTCTCGTCGCACTCGGCACGCTGTACGGGGGCGGCCGGGCCCAGCCGGCAGAGGCGTACGGGGTCTCCGCGGTGGTGCTCTTTCCGGTGCTCGCCTGGCAGACCAAGATCTTGTTGGACGTCGAGCCGGACGTGCAGCGCCGGCTCGCCCAGGTGACCGTCGGAGTGGCCCGGGAGCGGGCGGCGGGTCTGCTCGCCGCCGGAGTGGCGGCACTGCTGACGGTGGCCGTCGCACTGGTCTTCCCGTGGCTGGTGGGCGGGGTCACCGGCCCGGTCGACCCGGGGGACCGGTCGGTGCCGGCCGGGCTCGCGCTGGGGCTGTGGGCGCACCTGCTTGTCGTACCCGCAGCTGTTGCTCTTGGGGCGTTGGCCAGCCGGGCGTCGGTGGGTGGCGCCGGGTACGGCGTCGCTGTGCTGGCGCTCGGCGGTGTCGGCGCGGTGGTGCTGGGCCTGAACGGCTCGGTGGCCCCCTGGCTGGCTCCGCCGATCATGGCCACGGCCCGGACGGCTGCTGGTGACGCCGCCGCGCTCACCCTGCTGGCCCTGACCGTGTGGGCGCTGGCCTGGAGCGCCGCGGTGGTCGGCGGCTACCTGTGGCGGCGGCGGGCCCGGGGGTGACCGCCGGCGGCGCTGGTGGCCCGGCTCACCGGGGGCGATTTGGCGCTGGTGACGCGGGCGCGTACTCTTCAACAGTCATCCGTGTTCGTTATGGATGAGGAACCACCCAGAGACCGCTGGTCACCGTGCTCCGGCACGGTCGAAGGTCCCGCGACAGACGGGCGACCCGCGTAGGGCGGCAAGCGTAACTCGGCAGTGAGCATGGTCCGCCGACCGTGTCGATCCGCCGGCCCTCGCCCCGTGCGCCCTGCGCCGGGGCTTTCTCGTTGTCGCGCTGCCTCCGCCCCCGCTCCCGGTTCCGGCCGTGACGGGGACCAGCCTCGATGAACGAGAGAGGAGGGACATGGCGGACAAGCCGATCCGAGCCGACAAGGCCACGGCCGTCGCTGAGCTGACCGAGAGCTTCCGCAACGCGGGCGCCACCGTGCTGACCGAGTACCGCGGTCTGACGGTTTCCCAGCTCACCCAGCTCCGGCGCTCGCTCGGCGCCGAGACCAGCTACACGGTCGCGAAGAACACGCTGGCGAAGCGTGCTGCGACGGACGCGGGCATCAACGGCCTCGACGAGCTGTTCACCGGTCCTACCGCGCTGACTTTCGTTTCGGGCGACGTCGTCGAGGCGGCGAAGGGCCTTCGCGACTTCGCGAAGGCCAACCCGAAGCTCGTCATCAAGGGCGGTGTCTTCGAGGGCAAGGCCATTTCCGCGGCCGAGGTCACGAAGCTCGCCGACCTGGAGTCCCGCGAGGTGCTGCTGGCCAAGCTGGCCGGCGCGATGAAGGGCAACCTGAGCAAGGCCGCGGCCCTGTTCCAGGCCCCGCTGTCGAAGACCGCCCGTCTGGCGGCTGCACTGCAGGACAAGCGCGAGAAGGAGAGCGCCGAGGCGGCCTGAGGCCGTCCCGACGCACCAAGTCTTACTTAACAGATTCAGGAAAGGACGCCAGACATGGCGAAGCTCAGCACCGACGAGCTGCTTGACGCGTTCAAGGAGATGACGCTGATCGAGCTCTCCGAGTTCGTGAAGCAGTTCGAGGACACCTTCGAGGTCACCGCCGCGGCTCCGGTCGCCGTTGCCGCCGCTGGTGGCGCCCCGGCCGCCGCCGAGGCCGAGCCGGAGAAGGACGAGTTCGACGTCATCCTCGAGGCTGACGGCGGCAAGAAGATCCAGGTCATCAAGGTCGTGCGTGAGCTGACCGGCCTGGGCCTCAAGGAGGCCAAGGACGCGGTCGAGTCCGCGCCGAAGGCCATCCTGGAGAAGGTCAACAAGGAGACCGCCGACAAGGCGAAGGCCAAGCTCGAGGGCGAGGGCGCCAAGGTCACCCTCAAGTGACCTGACGTTCCACAGGCGCGTGCCCGGCTCGGTGAGCCGCGACACGATCGCGTCGCGGCGGGCGGTGATCCGACACGGATCGCCGCCCGCCGTGTTGGTGGTCCGGCGTCCACCCATTCTGAGCTGGGCATCCGTCCGTGGCGTGCCGGCCTGAACGGGGACTGCGGGTCCACCTCCGGTGGGAAAGAACGGACGACCCGGATACCGGCCCTTGACGCGGCCCCGGGCTGCCAGGCACGCTGACACCAGCAAGACACCGCGCTTGCGACGGCCACAACGTGGGTAATGACAGCGGCGGCACCAACGGCCGCGGCAACCCGCGCGGCCCAGTGGGGACGTTGCGTTCTGAGCGGCCCGGCAGACCCCGGTTGACGGGGGCCGAGGCGCGTTCCGCAGACGACCTGCGGGGTGGGCTGGACAGCGGTTAGCCTCTCGGCTACACTGCTAGTTTGCGCTGCCTTCCGACTTGACCCCTGCTCGGAAATGTCCGTTTACGGATATTTCTGGTGGGGTCATTGGAGTGCACGCGTACCAGCCGTTCTGCAGCACCGGTCCTCGGAAGGACGCATCTTGGCAGCTTCCCGCCCTGCGAAGACCAGTCGTACGTCGAGCGCATTCGCTCCCCGCCGAGTTTCATTCGGCAGGATCACCGAACACCTCGAGGTCCCCAACCTCCTTGCCATCCAGAACGAGTCCTTCGACTGGCTCGTCGGCAACGAGGCTTGGCAGGGCCGGTCGGCGGACGACCCGCACGCACGCTCGGGTCTCGCGGAGATCCTTGAAGAGATCAGTCCCATTGAGGACTTCTCCGGCACCATGTCACTCTCCTTCTCGGCGCCGCGCTTCGACGAGGTCAAGGCCTCGATCGAGGAGTGCAAGGAGAAGGACCTGACCTACTGCGCTCCGCTCTTCGTGACCGCGGAGTTCACCAACAACACCACTGGCGAGATCAAGAGCCAGACGGTGTTCATGGGTGACTTCCCGATGATGACGCCCAAGGGCACCTTCGTCATCAACGGCACCGAGCGCGTCGTGGTCAGCCAGCTCGTCCGGTCCCCGGGCGTGTACTTCGACAAGCAGCCGGACAAGACCTCCGACCGCGACCTCTCCAGCGTCAAGGTCATCCCGAGTCGGGGTGCCTGGCTGGAGTTCGACATCGACAAGCGCGACACGGTCGGCGTACGCATCGATCGCAAGCGCCGGCAGGCCGTCACGGTCCTGCTCAAGGCCATCGGATGGTCGGCCGAGCGGATCCGCGAGCGGTTCGGCTGGTCCGAGCTGATGATGACCACGCTCGAGAAGGACCACATCGCCGGCCAGGATGAGGCCCTGCTAGACATCTACCGCAAGCTGCGCCCTGGCGAGCCGCCGACGCGCGAGAACGCCCAGACCCTGCTCGACAACCTCTTCTTCAACCCGAAGAGGTACGACGTCGCCAAGGTCGGGCGCTACAAGTTCAACAAGAAGCTCGAAGTGGACGTGCCGATCACCACCGGCACGCTCACCGAGGACGACATCGTCGCCACCGTGGAGTACCTGTGCCGGCTGCACGCCGGTGAGGAGGGCTACGAGGCCGACGACATCGACCACTTCGGCAACCGGCGCCTGCGCACCGTGGGTGAGCTGATCCAGAACCAGGTTCGGGTCGGCCTCTCCCGCATGGAGCGGGTCGTCCGCGAGCGGATGACCACGCAGGACGTCGAGGCGATCACGCCGCAGACCCTGATCAACATCCGCCCGGTGGTGGCGGCGATCAAGGAGTTCTTCGGTACGTCGCAGCTGTCCCAGTTCATGGACCAGACCAACCCGCTGGCGGGCCTGACCCACCGGCGTCGGCTGAGCGCGCTCGGCCCGGGTGGTCTGTCCCGCGAGCGGGCCGGCTTCGAGGTCCGCGACGTGCACCCGTCCCACTACGGTCGGATGTGCCCGATCGAGACGCCGGAAGGCCCGAACATCGGCCTGATCGGCGCGCTGTCCACCTTCGCCCGGGTCAACCCGTTCGGCTTCATCGAGACGCCGTACCGGAAGGTCGTCGAGGGTCGGGTCACCGACCAGATCGACTACCTGACCGCGGACGAGGAGGACCGGTTCGTCAAGGCCCAGGCCAACGCGCCGTTGAAGGCTGACGGCACGTTCGCCGAGGACCGGGTCCTGTGTCGTCGTAAGGGCGGTGAGACCGAGGACGTCGTCCCCGGTGCCGTCGACTACATGGACGTCTCGCCGCGGCAGATGACCTCGGTCGCGACCGCCATGATCCCGTTCCTCGAGCACGACGACGCCAACCGGGCACTGATGGGCGCGAACATGCAGCGCCAGGCGGTGCCGCTGGTCAAGGCCGAGGCGCCGCTGGTGGGTACGGGCATGGAGTACCGGGCCGCGGTCGACGCGGGCGACGTGGTTGTCGCCGAGGTCGGCGGTGTGATCGAGGATCTCTGCGCCGACTACGTCACCATCCACCAGGACGACGGCCACCGCCGGACGTACCTGCTGCACAAGTTCCGCCGCTCCAACGCCGGCTCCTGCGTCAACCAGAAGCCGGTGGTCTTCGAGGGCGACCGCGTCGAGGCCGGTCAGGTCATCGCCGACGGGCCGTGCACCGACGAGGGCGAGATGGCACTCGGGCGCAACCTGCTCGTGGCCTTCATGACCTGGGAGGGGCACAACTACGAGGACGCGATCATCCTGTCGCAGCGCCTCGTGCAGCAGGACGTGCTCACCTCGATCCACATCGAGGAGCACGAGGTCGACGCCCGGGACACCAAGCTCGGCCCGGAGGAGATCACCCGCGACATCCCGAACGTCAGCGAGGAAATGCTCGCTGACCTCGACGAGCGCGGCATCATCCGGATCGGCGCCGAGGTCGTCCCCGGCGACATCCTGGTCGGCAAGGTCACGCCGAAGGGCGAGACCGAGCTGACCCCGGAGGAGCGGCTGCTTCGCGCGATCTTCGGTGAGAAGGCGCGTGAGGTCCGGGACACCTCGCTGAAGGTGCCGCACGGCGAGACCGGCACGGTCATCGGTGTGCGGACGTTCTCCCGCGAGGACGGCGACGAGCTGCCGCCGGGCGTCAACGAGCTGGTCCGGGTCTACGTCGCCCAGAAGCGCAAGATCCAGGACGGCGACAAGCTCGCCGGCCGACACGGCAACAAGGGTGTCATCTCGAAGATCCTGCCGATCGAGGACATGCCGTTCCTGGAGGACGGCACCCCGGTCGACATCGTGCTCAACCCGCTGGGTGTGCCGAGCCGGATGAACATCGGCCAGGTGTTGGAGACCCACCTCGGTTGGGTCGCCAAGACCGGTTGGAAGGTCGAAGGCGACGACACCGACTGGAAGCGGCAGCTGCGCTCGATCGACGCGCACGAGTCCGAGGGGGACACGAACGTGGCCACCCCGGTCTTCGACGGCGCACGGGAGGCCGAGATCTCCGGCCTGCTGTCGTCGACGCTGCCCAACCGTGACGGCAAGCAGCTGATCGGTTCCAGCGGCAAGGCGCAGCTGTTCGACGGTCGTTCCGGTGAGCCTCTGCCGGACCCGATCGCGGTCGGCTACATCTACATCCTGAAGCTGAACCACCTGGTCGACGACAAGATCCACGCTCGGTCGACCGGCCCGTACTCGATGATCACGCAGCAGCCGCTGGGTGGTAAGGCGCAGTTCGGCGGTCAGCGTTTCGGTGAGATGGAGTGCTGGGCGATGCAGGCGTACGGCGCCGCGTACGCCCTGCAGGAGCTGCTCACGATCAAGTCCGACGACGTGCTCGGCCGGGTGAAGGTCTACGAGGCCATCGTCAAGGGCGAGAACATCCCGGAGCCGGGCATCCCGGAGTCGTTCAAGGTGCTGCTCAAGGAGCTGCAGTCGCTGTGCCTCAACGTTGAGGTGCTCTCCAGCGACGGTGTGGCCCTGGAGATGCGCGAGACCGACGACGAGGTGTTCCGGGCCGCTGAGGAGCTGGGCATCGACCTGTCCCGGCGCGAGCCGAGCTCGGTCGAAGAGGTCTGAGGTGAGCGGTCGGGGGCCGGCTCGCCGGCCCCCGACCCCACCCGAGAATTAGCAGTACAGACGACGACATAGGGGACATAGTGCTCGACGTCAACTTCTTCGACGAGCTGCGCATTGGTCTCGCCACGGCCGACGACATCCGTCAGTGGTCGCACGGCGAGGTCAAGAAGCCTGAGACGATCAACTACCGCACCCTGAAGCCGGAAAAGGACGGGCTCTTCTGCGAGAAGATCTTCGGTCCGCAGCGGGACTGGGAGTGCTACTGCGGTAAGTACAAGCGCGTCCGGTTCAAGGGCATCATCTGTGAGCGCTGCGGCGTCGAGGTGACCCGCTCCAAGGTCCGTCGTGAGCGGATGGGGCACATCGAGCTCGCCGCTCCGGTGACCCACATCTGGTACTTCAAGGGCGTTCCGAGCCGGCTGGGTTACCTGCTGGACCTCGCCCCCAAGGACCTCGAGAAGATCATCTACTTCGCCTCGTACGTCGTGACGAGCGTGGACGCCGAGTCGCGTCACCGTGACCTCTCGACGATCGAGAACGAGATCCTCGCCGAGAAGCGGCAGTCCGAGAACAGCCGCGACTCGGAGATCGAGAAGCGGGCCGCCAAGCTCGAGGCCGACCTGGCCGAGCTGGAGGCCGAGGGTGCCAAGGCGGACGTCCGGCGCAAGGTCAAGGAGGGCGGAGAGCGCGAGATGCGCCAGATCCGCGACCGGGCCCAGCGCGAGATCGACCGCCTGGACGAGGTGCTCGACACCTTCCGCAAGCTGGAGCCGAAGCAGCTGGTCACCGACGAGTTGCTCTACCGCGAGCTGCGCGACCGGTTCGGTGAGTACTTCACCGGCTCGATGGGCGCCGAGGCGATCAAGGCGCTGGTCCAGAACATGGACCTCGACGCCGAGGCCGAGAGCCTGCGCGAGACCATCCGGTCCGGCAAGGGTCAGCGGAAGATCCGGGCGCTCAAGCGGCTCAAGGTCGTGGCGGCGTTCCTGAACACCCGCAACTCGCCGCTCGGCATGGTGCTGGACTGCGTCCCGGTCATCCCGCCGGACCTGCGCCCGATGGTGCAGCTCGACGGTGGCCGGTTCGCGACCTCGGACCTGAACGACCTGTACCGCCGCGTGATCAACCGGAACAACCGCCTCAAGCGACTGATCGACCTCGGTGCGCCCGAGATCATCGTCAACAACGAGAAGCGGATGCTCCAGGAGGCCGTCGACGCGCTGTTCGACAACGGCCGCCGCGGCCGGCCGGTCACCGGTCCGGGTAACCGCCCGCTCAAGTCGCTGTCCGACATGCTCAAGGGCAAGCAGGGCCGCTTCCGTCAGAACCTGCTGGGCAAGCGCGTTGACTACTCCGGCCGTTCGGTCATCGTGGTCGGCCCGAAGCTCAAGCTGCACCAGTGCGGTCTGCCCAAGCAGATGGCCCTGGAGCTGTTCAAGCCGTTCGTGATGAAGCGGCTGGTCGACCTCAACCACGCACAGAACATCAAGTCCGCCAAGCGGATGGTCGAGCGTCAGCGCCCGGTCGTGTGGGACGTGCTGGAAGAGGTCATCGGCGAGCACCCGGTGCTGCTGAACCGCGCGCCGACCCTGCACCGCCTGGGTATCCAGGCCTTCGAGCCGCAGCTGGTCGAGGGCAAGGCGATCCAGATCCACCCGCTGGTCTGCACCGCGTTCAACGCGGACTTCGACGGTGACCAGATGGCGGTGCACGTGCCGCTGTCCGCCGAGGCCCAGGCCGAGGCACGGATCCTGATGCTGTCGTCGAACAACATCCTCAAGCCGGCCGACGGCAAGCCGGTCACCATGCCCACCCAGGACATGGTCATCGGCCTGTACCACCTCACCCACCTCACCCCCGGTGAGAAGGGCGAGGGCCGGGCGTTCAGCTCGGACGCCGAGGCGCGGATGGCCTTCGACAACGGTGAGCTGCACCTGCAGGCTCCGGTGAAGATCCGTCTGCGTGGCGTGATCGGTGTCGACAACGGCGCTGGCGCCGAGGCGTGGACCGCCCCGGAGGGCTGGGTCGAGGGTGAGCCGCTGACCGTGGAGACCACCCTCGGTCGGGTGCTGTTCAACGAGACGCTGCCGCAGGGCTACCGCTTCGTGAACTACGAGATCCGCAAGGGTCAGCTCTCCGCGATCGTCAACGACCTCGCCGAGCGCTTCCCCAAGGTGGCCCTGGCGGCCACCCTGGACGGGCTCAAGGAGGCCGGTTTCCACTGGGCCACCTGGTCCGGCGTGACGATCGGCATGGAGGACGTCATCGCTCCGCCGCGCAAGGCGGAGATCCTGGCGAAGTACGAGAAGGAAGCCGACCGGATCGACAAGCAGTACCAGCGTGGTCTGATGACCGCCGAGGAGCGTCGCGGCGAACTCATCGAGATCTGGACCAAGGCGACCAACGAGGTCGCCAAGGAGATGGACACCGCGCTGCCGCAGGAGAACCCACTGTGGAAGATGATCAACTCGGGTGCCCGCGGTAACCTGCTCCAGCTCCGGCAGATCGCGGCGATCCGTGGTCTGGTGGCCAACCCGAAGGGCGAGATCATCCCGCGGCCGATCAAGGCCAGCTACCGGGAGGGTCTGTCCGTGCTGGAGTACTTCATCTCCACGCACGGTGCCCGTAAGGGTCTCGCCGACACCGCCCTGCGGACCGCCGACTCGGGTTACCTGACCCGTCGTCTGGTGGACGTCTCCCAGGACGTGATCATCCGCGAGGAGGACTGCGGCACCGACCGGGCGATCCCGATGCAGATCGGCGAGCGCCTGGAGGACGGCAGGCTGGTCGTGCACGAGCACGCCGAGACCAGCGTGCACGCCCGTACCCTGGCCGACGACATCAAGGGGCCGGACGGCACCGTCGTCGCCGAGCGGGGTCAGGACATCAACTCCATCGGGGTCGACAAGATCGTCGCCGCCGGCGTGGAGACGGTCCGGGTGCGCAGCGTGCTCACCTGCGAGTCGAAGCTGGGTGTCTGCGGTGCCTGCTACGGGCGTTCGCTGCCGACCGGCAAGACCGTGGACGTCGGCGAGGCGGTCGGCATCATCGCCGCCCAGTCGATCGGTGAGCCGGGTACGCAGCTGACGATGCGTACCTTCCACACCGGTGGTGTCGCGGGTGAGGACATCACCCAGGGTCTGCCGCGTGTCCAGGAAATCTTCGAGGCCCGGGTCCCGAAGGGTAAGGCGCCCATCGCCGACACCCCCGGCCGGATCCGGATCGAGGACGGCGAGCGCTCGCGGAAGATCATCGTGGTGCCGGACGACGGCAGCGACGAGATCGTCTACGACAAGATCTCCAAGCGGGTGCGTCTGCGTACCCACGACGGCGGTCACGTCGCGGTCGGCGAGAAGCTGACCGAGGGCACCATCGACCCGCACGAGCTTCTGCGGATCATGGGTCCGCGGGCGGTCCAGGTCCACCTGACCAGTGAGGTCCAGGAGGTCTACCGCTCGCAGGGTGTGCTCATCCACGACAAGCACATCGAGATCATCATCCGCCAGATGCTCAAGCGGGTGACGGTCATCGACTCCGGCTCGACCGAGTTCCTGCCGGGTGTGCTGGTCGACCGGGCGCTGTTCGAGTCGGAGAACCGCCGGCTCGTGTCGGAGGGCGGCGAGCCCGCCGCCGGTCGTCCGGTGCTGATGGGTATCACCAAGGCCTCGCTGGCCACGGACTCCTGGCTCTCGGCGGCCTCCTTCCAGGAGACCACCCGGGTGCTGACCGACGCTGCGATCAACTCGCGCAGCGACTCGCTTGTCGGCCTCAAGGAGAACGTGATCATCGGTAAGCTCATCCCGGCCGGTACGGGCATCAGCAAGTACCGCAACGTCCGGGTGGAGCCGACCGAGGAGGCCAAGGCCAAGGTCTACTCGATGACCGGTTACCCGGAGACCGACTACGGGTTCGGGCCGGCCAGCGGGCAGGCTGTGCCGCTGGACGACTTCGACTTCGGGTCGTACCGCTAAGCACTGACACCGACGAGGCCCCCGGCACCTGCCGGGGGCCTCGTCGTGTCCGGACCTGCCCACCCGCGCACCCGGTTCGGCAGAATGGGGGCATGACCACCGCAGCCGGCCAGGTGTCCAGCGCGCAGCAGGCCCCACGGCATCCGCTGGATCCCGACCCGGCGCGTGCCACGAAGGCGCGGGCGGTCTTCGCGCTCGGACTGCTCGGGATGCTCACCGGTCTGTTCATCGGTGGGGTGGTGCCGGCGACCGTGGCGCTCCAACTGTCCCGGCAGGCGCGCCGCGAGGCGTACGCCTCAGCGGGTTTCCTGACCGGCGGCGCATGGCTGCGGCGGGGGGAGCGGATGGCCTGGATCGGCCTGGTGCTGGTCGCGGTCAGCGTGGTGATCGCGGTGGTGATCGGCGTGGTCCAGATGGCGGGTTCGCCGTTCGGCCATGACTACCCGACGAACATGGACTGACCCGATCAACGGTCGCCGGGCGTGGGCGGCGGGACCCCCGGCGGTAGCCTGGCCGGTGTCCGCCGCACGGCGGTGGTGGCCTGTCGACAGGAGGACCTCGTGACGGAACCGGCGCGGCCCCCGGCGGACGAACCGGCCGGGCATCCTGGCGCGTCGGCCCCGCCGCCAACCCCTGCGGAGGCAGCGGATCGGCCGGCGGACCCGGCGCCGGCGGAGCAGGCTCCGGCCGCGCCGAGCGCCTGGGCGCGGCCCGACCCGAGTGGGCAGCAGGCCCCGCCCGCCGCCGACGCGTCGCCTACCTCCTCCCCGCAGGGGGACGCCCCGCGCCCGGACGCGCAGGCCTGGGGCGCCCCGCAGCCTTCCGCGCCGCAGCCTTCCGCGCCGCCGTTCTCCGCGCCGCCACCGGGTTGGGGAACGCCCGCGCCGGGCTGGGGCACGCCGCCGCCCGGCTGGGGTCCGGCGCCCGGCGGCGGCGCGACACCGTCCGGTGCGGGCGCCACACCGACCGGGTGGGGTGCGTCCGTCGCGCCCGGCTCGGCCCAGCCGTACGCGGTGTCAGGTGCGCCGTCCCCGCCGCACGACCGGTGGCAGCCACCGTCCGGGTACGGGCCCCCGCCAGGGTGGGGGCAGCCGGGACAGCCGGGGCAGGCCCCCGGCTGGAACTCCCCGGTGCCGCCTCCGAGCGACGAGCAGCGTCGCCCACCGAAGCGGGTCGAGGCCGTGCCCGGCACGCCGTACGGAGTCGTCTACCTGGACGTGGCGCCGGTCACTTCGGGTCTGGCCGTCGGCGCGCTGGTGGCCGGTGTCGCGTCGGTCCTGGTCTCGTTGCTGGTTGTCTGTTTCGGGGTGGCCTTCGCGAACGAGGGTGGGGCCTGGGCGTCCGGGGCTTTCGCGGTACTGGGCGTGCTGGCCGGGGTGGCCGCGATCGTGGCCGGCCTGCTCGGTCGGCGGCAGATCGGCCGGCCGACGGGCCCGCCGGCGGTCCGGTTCACCGGTCGAGGGCTGGCGGTGGCCGGCATCAGTTGCGGGGCTGCGGGGGCGCTGTTCAGCCTGTTGGGGCTCGGCCTCTCCCTGCTGATCTCCCTGACGTGAGGCCGGTCACCCGCCGGGTGGCCGGGTGGAGTGGTCGCCGCAGGTCCCGGGTCGGGTCGGCGGTGCCCGCTGCGGGGCCGACGGGTGGCCCGGTGGGGAAGCCGGTACACTTGTATCCGTAGGTGCCCATCGCGGGCGACGGGGCAAAGCGAGATCCGACTGGCGGGCGTGAGACGGCCGCCGGGCCAATCCGTTTTGACCTGGCCGGCTGTGGTAGGTACTCTTTCCCCTTGTGCCCGGGCCTGCCCGGGCAACTCGTGCGTGCGCTGGTTCCGGTGAGCCGGGCAGCGGGCACGACAAGCCAAAGACCCGGTGCGGGGCGACCCGCGTGCCGGTGACAGAACCCGGTAGGTCCGCGAAAGCGTCCGCACCGGGACCGTGAGTTGGGCGACACGCCCGACCGCGGGTGCCGGGACCTCCGCGAGGTGGCCCTGGTCGGAATGTAGGAGAGCCGGTCATCAGGCCGGCTAACGAGCAGACGGCGCGGCCGCGACTGTGCGGCCGAAGGGAGCGGAGAAACCCGGTGCCCACCATTCAGCAGTTGGTCCGAAAGGGCCGTCAGGCCAAGACGACCAAGACCAAGACCCCTGCGCTGAAGGGGTCTCCCCAGCGGCGCGGCGTGTGCACCCGCGTGTACACCACGACCCCGAAGAAGCCGAACTCGGCGCTGCGCAAGGTCGCTCGTGTCAAGCTCAGCAGCCAGATCGAGGTGACCGCCTACATCCCGGGCGTCGGCCACAACCTGCAGGAGCACTCGATCGTGCTCGTGCGTGGCGGCCGTGTGAAGGACCTCCCCGGCGTGCGTTACAAGATCGTCCGCGGCTCGCTGGACACCCAGGGTGTCCGCAACCGCAAGCAGGCGCGCAGCCGTTACGGCGCGAAGAAGGAGAAGAGCTGACATGCCGCGTAAGGGACCCGCTCCGCGGCGGCCGCTGGTCGCTGACCCGGTGTACAACTCGCCGCTGGTCACCCAGTTGGTGAACAAGATCCTGCTCCGCGGCAAGCGTCAGCTCGCCGAGTCCATCGTGTACGCGGCCCTCGAGGGCTGCCGCGAGAAGTCCGGCACCGACCCGGTCGTCACCCTCAAGCGGGCGATGGACAACGTCAAGCCGACCCTCGAGGTGCGCAGCCGTCGTGTCGGTGGCGCCACCTACCAGGTTCCGGTCGAGGTCCGCCCCGCCCGGGCGACCACGCTGGGCCTGCGTTGGCTGGTCACCTACTCCCGCGCCCGCCGCGAGAAGACCATGGTCGAGCGGCTCATGAACGAGCTGCTGGACGCGAGCAACGGCCTCGGTGCCGCCGTCAAGCGGCGCGAGGACACGCACAAGATGGCCGAGTCCAACAAGGCCTTCGCGCACTACCGCTGGTAACACCCTGGTTCCGGCGCTCTCGGGCGCCGGAACCGCCACCAGTTGAGTCGAGACGACGATAAGTAGGGATTGAAGTGGCCGCCGCAGACGCGCTCGCCAACGTACGCAACATCGGCATCATGGCGCACATCGATGCCGGTAAGACCACGACCACCGAGCGGATCCTGTTCTACACCGGCATCACGTACAAGATCGGTGAGGTCCACGAGGGCGCCGCCGTCATGGACTGGATGGAGCAGGAGCAGGAGCGTGGTATCACCATCACCTCCGCTGCTACCAAGTGTGAGTGGAAGGGCCACACGATCCAGATCATCGACACGCCCGGTCACGTCGACTTCACGGTCGAGGTCGAGCGGTCGCTGCGCGTGCTGGATGGTGCGGTCGCGGTCTACGACGGTGTCGCCGGCGTGGAGCCGCAGACGGAGAACGTCTGGCGGCAGGCCGACAAGTACAACGTCCCGCGGATGTGCTTCGTCAACAAGCTCGACCGGACCGGTGCCGACTTCTTCCGCTGCGTGCAGATGATGATCGACCGGCTGAACGCCACCCCGCTGGTGCTCCAGATCCCGATCGGGCTCGAGGGCGACCACATCGGCGTCGTCGACCTGATCGGCATGCGCGCTCTCACCTGGCGTGGGGAGACCCAGAAGGGTGAGGACTACGCGGTTGAGGAGATCCCGGCCGAGCTGGCCGACTCCGCTGCCGAGTGGCGCGAGAAGCTGATGGAGACCCTGGCCGACGTCGACGACTCGGTGATGGAGAAGTACCTGGAAGGCGAGGAGGTCTCCGTCGAGGAGATCAAGGCCGCCATCCGGCGTGCCACCATCGCCGGCAAGGCCAACCCGGTGCTGTGCGGCTCGGCGTTCAAGAACAAGGGCGTCCAGCCCATGCTCGACGCCGTGGTCGACTTCCTGCCGTCGCCGCTGGACGTTCCGGCCATCGAGGGTACGGCCACCGACGGCGAGACCCCGCTGCTGCGGAAGCCGTCCAAGGCCGAGCCCTTCTCCGGCCTGGCGTTCAAGATCCAGACCGACAAGCACCTTGGCAAGCTCACCTACGTCCGGGTCTACTCGGGCACGGTCGAGACCGGCAACCAGGTGGTCAACTCCACCAAGGACCGCAAGGAGCGGATCGGCAAGATCTACCAGATGCACGCCAACAAGCGGGAAGAGCGCAGCTCGGCCCAGGCTGGCGACATCATCGCGGTGCAGGGTCTCAAGCAGACCACCACCGGTGACACGCTGTGCGACCCGGCGAACCCGGTCATCCTGGAGTCGATGACCTTCCCGGAGCCGGTCATCGAGGTCGCCATCGAGCCGAAGACCAAGGCCGACCAGGAGAAGCTCAGCACCGCCATCCAGCGGCTGGCCGAGGAGGACCCGACCTTCCGCGTCAAGCTGGACGAGGAGACCGGTCAGACGGTCATCGCCGGCATGGGTGAGCTGCACCTGGACATCCTGGTCGACCGGATGCGCCGCGAGTTCAACGTCGAGGCGAACATCGGTAAGCCGCAGGTGGCGTACCGCGAGACGATCCGCCGCAAGGTGGACAAGATCGAGTACACCCACAAGAAGCAGACCGGTGGTTCGGGTCAGTACGCCCGCGTCATCGTGAGCGTCGAGCCGCTTCCGCTGGACAACGACTCGCCGACCTACGAGTTCGCCAACGCCGTCACCGGTGGCCGCGTCCCGCGGGAGTTCATCCCGTCGGTGGACGCCGGTGCCCAGGACGCCATGCAGTACGGCATCCTGGCGGGCTTCCCGCTCGTCGGTGTGAAGCTGACGCTGCTGGACGGCCAGTACCACGAGGTTGACTCCTCGGAAATGGCATTCAAGATCGCCGGCTCGATGGTGATGAAGGAGGCGGCCCGCAAGGCCGACCCCGCACTGCTCGAGCCGATGATGGCCGTTGAAGTCACCACTCCTGAGGAGAACATGGGTGACGTCATCGGCGACCTCAACTCCCGCCGCGGCATCATCCAGGCGATGGAGGAGCGCAGCGGCGCCCGCATCGTCCGGGCTCTGGTGCCGTTGTCGGAGATGTTCGGCTACGTCGGCGACCTGCGGTCGAAGACCCAGGGCCGGGCTAGCTACAGCATGCAGTTCGACTCCTACGCCGAGGTTCCGCAGAGCGTGGCGAAGGAGATCATCGCCAAGGCGACGGGCGAGTAACGTCGCTGAGCAGGTGATTCGTGGGTGGTCGCGGGAGGGTTCTCCCGCCCGCGGCCACCACGATCGGATCGCGTGAGACCGGGCCTGTAGGCTTCATCGCCGCAGAACCCACAAAAGCTCTCCGGCCGTTCAGGCCGGAAAGGCTGTCGACAGAGTCCTAAGCGCCGACCGGCGCGCCGGGCGTACGAACCAAGAAGTCCACAGGAGGACACCAGTGGCGAAGGCTAAGTTCGAGCGGACTAAGCCGCACGTCAACATCGGCACCATTGGTCACATCGACCACGGTAAGACGACGCTGACGGCGGCCATCACCAAGGTCCTGCACGACCAGTACCCGGACCTGAACCCGTACACGCCGTTCGACGAGATCGACAAGGCGCCGGAGGAGAAGGCCCGCGGCATCACGATCTCGATCGCGCACGTCGAGTACCAGACCGAGGCGCGGCACTACGCGCACGTCGACTGCCCCGGCCACGCGGACTACATCAAGAACATGATCACCGGTGCCGCGCAGATGGACGGCGCGATCCTGGTGGTCGCGGCGACCGACGGTCCGATGCCGCAGACCCGCGAGCACGTGCTGCTGGCCCGCCAGGTTGGCGTGCCGTACATCGTCGTGGCGCTCAACAAGAGCGACATGGTCGACGACGAGGAGCTCCTGGAGCTCGTCGAGCTCGAGGTGCGCGAGCTGCTCTCCTCGCAGGAGTACCCGGGTGACGACCTGCCGGTCGTTCGGGTTTCGGCGCTGAAGGCCCTCGAGGGTGACCCCGAGTGGACCGGCAAGCTGCTGGACCTGATGACCGCTGTCGACACCGCGATCCCGCAGCCGGAGCGCGAGACCGAGAAGCCGTTCCTCATGCCGATCGAGGACGTCTTCACGATCACCGGTCGTGGCACCGTCGTCACCGGTCGCGCCGAGCGCGGCATCCTCAAGCCGAACGAGGAGGTGGAGATCGTCGGTATCCGCGAGAAGTCGCAGAAGACGGTCTGCACCGGTATCGAGATGTTCCGCAAGCTGCTCGACGAGGCCCGCGCGGGCGAGAACGTCGGTCTGCTGCTGCGTGGCATCAAGCGCGAGGACGTCGAGCGCGGCATGGTGGTCGTCAAGCCGGGCACCACGACCCCGCACACGGAGTTCGAGGCGACCGTCTACATCCTCTCCAAGGAGGAGGGTGGCCGGCACACCCCGTTCTTCCAGAACTACCGTCCGCAGTTCTACTTCCGGACCACGGACGTCACCGGTGTCGTCACCCTCCCCGAGGGCACCGAGATGGTCATGCCTGGTGACAACACCACCATGTCGGTGAAGCTGATCCAGCCCATCGCCATGGAGGAGAACCTCAAGTTCGCGATCCGCGAGGGTGGCCGCACCGTCGGCGCCGGGTTCGTCACCAAGATCGTCAAGTGAGCTAGGTAACCCCGATTAGACCCGCCGCCGGTCGTGCGGCATACTAGTCAGGTTGCGTAACGACAGTTCGTCGCCTGTGTTCGGCTTTCGCTGAACCTCCGGGTGGCGGCACAGTCGAGCGTAGGGTGGTTGGCGGCCCAGTCGCCAACCACCCTCGCACGGCGTTCAGGTCGCGGTAATGCGATCGGCGCCTTGACCCACCGCGCGGTCAGGACCGCTCCGGAGTCCCGGGGCGGAGCCCGGCCCGAGGGCGCGACACGCCCGACCGCGGGGGTCGGCGAAGTGGGCCTGTACCAGCCGGTACAGGCGCCCGCAACACAGCGGCATCGAGAGAAGGAACAGAAGCCACCATGGCGGGACAGAAGATCCGCATCCGGCTCAAGGCCTATGACCACGAGGTCGTCGACTCCTCGGCTCGGAAGATCGTCGAGACGGTGACGCGTACCGGGGCGCAGGTCGCGGGCCCGGTGCCGCTGCCCACGGAGATCAACCGTTTCTGCGTTATCCGCTCGCCGCACAAGTACAAGGACTCGCGCGAGCACTTCGAGATGCGCACGCACAAGCGGCTGATCGACATCATCGACCCGACCCCGAAGACGGTCGACTCGCTCATGCGCCTCGACCTGCCGGCTGGCGTCGACATCGAGATCAAGCTGTAGGGACCGGACAAATGGACAGGCAAGTCAAGGGGATCCTGGGCGCCAAGCTCGGCATGACCCAGGTCTGGGACAACAACAAGGTTGTTCCCGTGACCGTGGTCGAGGCCGGCCCGTGCGTCATCAGCCAGGTTCGTAGCGCCGAGAAGGACGGTTACTCCGCGGTCCAGCTGGCCTACGGCAACATCGACCCGCGCAAGGTCAAGAAGCCGATCAGCGGGCACTACGCGAAGGCGGACGTGGCGCCGCGCCGGCACATCGTCGAGCTGCGCACCACGGACGCCGGTGAGTACTCGCTCGGCCAGGAGGTCACGGTCGAGGAGTTCCCGGCCGGCGTCACCATCGACGTCACCGGAAAGACCAAGGGCAAGGGCTACGCCGGCCCGATGAAGCGGCACGGCTTCCACGGTCTGGGCGCCGGTCACGGCGTCGAGCGCAAGCACCGTTCGCCCGGTTCCATCGGCGCCTGCGCCACCCCGGGTCGTGTCTTCAAGGGCACCCGGATGGCCGGCCGCATGGGTGGCGTGCGCTACACCGTGCAGAACCTCACCGTCCAGGCGGTCGACACCGAGAACAACCTCCTGCTCGTCCGTGGTGCCATTCCCGGCCCCAAGGGCGCGCTGGTTCTGGTCCGTACCGCGGCCAAGAGCAAGGTGAAGAAGGGCGGTGCGGCCAAGTGACCACCGTTGACGTGCGCACCGTCGAAGGCACCACCAGCGGCTCGGTCGAGCTGCCGGCGGACATCTTCGACGTGCAGGCCAACGTCGCGCTGATGCACCAGGTCGTGGTGGCCCAGCTCGCGGCGGCCCGACAGGGCACGCACAAGACCAAGACCCGCGCCGAGGTTTCCGGCGGCGGCAAGAAGCCGTACAAGCAGAAGGGCACCGGTCGCGCCCGGCAGGGCTCGATCCGCGCGCCGCAGTTCGCCGGCGGTGGCGTGGTGCACGGTCCCGTCCCGCGTGACTACAGCCAGCGGACCCCGAAGAAGATGAAGGCCGCCGCGCTGCGGGGTGCCCTCTCCGACCGGGCCCGCGCCGGGCAGGTGCACGTTGTCGAGGCGTTCGTCTCGGGCGAGAAGCCGTCGACCAAGGCCGCCCTGGCCACGCTGACCAAGCTCACCGAGGCCCGTCGGGTTCTCGTCGTGCTGAGCAGCACCGACGAGCTGAACTGGGTGTCGCTGCGCAACGAGCCGCGGGTGCACCTGATCGAGTCCGGCCAGCTGAACACGTACGACGTGCTGGTGGCCGACGACGTGGTCTTCACCAAGGACGCCCTGGACGAGTTCCTGGGCGTGCCCGCCGAGACCACCGAGGAGGGTGGCAAGTGAGCACGATCGCCGACCCGCGCGACATCATCGTGGCGCCGGTCGTCTCGGAGAAGAGCTACAGCGAGCTGAACCGGAACTGGTACACCTTCCTGGTGCACCCGGACGCGAACAAGACCGAGATCAAGATCGCTATCCAGCAGATCTTCAACGTCCGCGTCCTGACGGTCAACACGCTCAACCGCCAGGGGAAGCGCAAGCGCACCAAGACCGGCTTCGGTCAGCGCAAGGCGACCAAGCGGGCGATCGTGAAGCTGGCTGACGGTGACCGTATCGAGGCCTTCGGCGGCCCGGTCAGCTGAGGGGTGTAGACAATGGCTATCCGTAAGTACAAGCCGACGACGCCGGGCCGACGTGGCTCCAGTGTCGCCGACTTCGCCGAGATCACCCGGTCCACGCCGGAGAAGTCGCTGCTGGCTCCGCTGCCGAAGAAGGGCGGGCGTAACGCCCACGGCCGGATCACCACGCGGCACCACGGTGGAGGTCACAAGCGCCAGTACCGTCTGATCGACTTCAAGCGGGTCGACAAGGACGGCGTGCCGGCGAAGGTCGCTCACATCGAGTACGACCCCAACCGCACGGCGCGCATCGCGCTGCTGCACTACGCCGACGGCGAGAAGCGGTACATCATCGCGCCGAAGGACATGAAGCAGGGCGACCGCGTCGAGTCCGGTCCGGGCGCCGACATCAAGCCCGGTAACAACCTGCCGCTGCGCAACATCCCGGTCGGTACCACGATCCACAACGTGGAGCTGCGTCCGGGTGGCGGGGCCAAGCTGGCCCGTTCCGCGGGTGTCGGCATCCAGCTGCTCGGCCGCGAGGGCGCGTACGCGACCCTGCGTATGCCGTCCGGCGAGATCCGGCGTGTGGACGTGCGCTGCCGCGCGAGCGTCGGCGAGATCGGCAACGCCGACCAGTCGAACATCAACTGGGGTAAGGCCGGCCGTATGCGGTGGAAGGGCAAGCGCCCGACCGTCCGTGGTGTCGCCATGAACCCGGTCGACCACCCGCACGGTGGTGGTGAGGGTAAGACCTCCGGTGGTCGCCACCCGGTCAACCCGCAGGGTAAGCCCGAGGGCCGTACCCGGCGTAAGGGCCAGCCGAGTGACAAGCTGATCGTCCGCCGTCGCTACGCCACGCGTAAGCGCGGCTGAGGGAGATAAGACATGCCTCGCAGCCTGAAGAAGGGCCCGTTCGTAGACGACCACCTGCTCAAGAAGGTGGAAGTGCAGAACGACAAGGGCTCGAAGAACGTGATCAAGACCTGGTCGCGGCGCTCGACGATCATCCCGGAGATGCTCGGGCACACGATCGCGGTGCACGACGGACGCAAGCACGTCCCGGTGTTCGTGACCGAGGCGATGGTCGGGCACAAGCTCGGCGAGTTCGCGCTGACCCGCACGTTCAAGGGTCACGAGAAGGACGACCGGAAGAGCCGTCGGCGCTGACGCCGCGGGCATACGGATAGAGGGAACAAGGGGTTACAGCGATGCCAGGAAAGGGCGACGCTCCGGTGCTTCCGGGCGCGCGGGCGGTTGCGCGGCACGTGCGCATCTCGCCGATGAAGGCGCGCCGGGTGGTCAACCTCGTCCGCGGCCTGCCCGCGAAGGAGGCGCTCACGGTGCTGCAGTTCGCGCCGCAGGCTGCGAGCGAGCAGGTGTACAAGGTGCTCGCTAGCGCGATCGCCAACGCGGAGAACAACGAGCGGCTGGACCCCGACGCGCTGCTCGTCAGCGAGGCGTTCGTGGACGAGGGCCCGACGATGAAGCGGTTCCAGCCTCGGGCGCAGGGTCGGGCGTACCGGATCCGCAAGCGGACCTGTCACATCACCGTGGCGGTCGAGGCGGTCGCGCCGGCAGCGCCGAGGAAGGCCGCGGCCAAGAAGGCCGCTCCGGCCACGGAGGCCGCACCGGCCGAAGCGCAGAGCAAGACGGAGGGCGCCGAGTAATGGGTCAGAAGGTTCACCCCACTGGGTTCCGGCTCGGCATCTCGACCGACTGGAAGTCCCGCTGGTTCGCGGACAAGCTCTACAAGGACTACATCGGCGAGGATGTCAAGATCCGCCGCATGATGTCCAAGGGCCTGGAGCGCGCCGGGATTTCCAAGGTCGACATCGAGCGCACCCGCGACCGGGTCCGGGTCGACATCCACACCGCCCGGCCGGGCATCGTCATCGGCCGTAAGGGTGCGGAGGCCGACCGGATCCGCGGCGAGCTGGAGAAGCTCACCGGCAAGCAGGTCCAGCTGAACATCATCGAGGTGAAGAACCCCGAGTCGGACGCTCAGCTCGTCGCGCAGGGCGTGGCCGAGCAGCTGTCCAGCCGGGTCAGCTTCCGTCGGGCGATGCGCAAGGCCATGCAGTCGGCGATGAAGAACCCGGTCTGCAAGGGCATCCGGGTTCAGGTCTCGGGTCGCCTCGGCGGCGCCGAGATGAGCCGGACCGAGTTCTACCGCGAGGGCCGGGTTCCGCTGCACACGCTGCGGGCCAACATCGAGTACGGCTTCTTCGAGGCCCGTACGACGTTCGGTCGGATCGGTGTGAAGGTCTGGATCTACAAGGGCGACGCCGTCCCGGGCCGGGAGGCTCCGGCCGAGGCCGGTCCGTCCCGCCCGCGTCGTGGTGAGCGCGGCGACCGTCCCGAGCGTCCGCGCCGTGGCCGGTCGGGTTCGTCCGGCACGACGGCTGGCGGCACCGAGGCCGGCCGGGCCGCTGCGACCACCATCGCGCAGCAGGCCGAGACGCCGAGCGGCGAGCCGGTGGACAGCGCTGCTGTCGCCGCCGCGGCTGCTCCGGCAGAAACGCAGCAGGAGGGCTGACAGATGCTGATGCCGCGCAAGCCCCCGAAGGGCTTCCGCAAGCCGCACCACCCGGACCGCAGTGGCGCGTCCAAGGGTGGTAACCGGGTGGTGTTCGGCGAGTTCGGGATCCAGGCTCTCGAGCCGGCGTACGTGACCAACCGCCAGATCGAGTCGGCGCGTATCGCGATGACCCGTCACATCAAGCGTGGCGGCAAGGTCTGGATCACGATCTTCCCGGACCAGGCCCTCACCAAGAAGCCTGCCGAGACCCGGATGGGTTCCGGTAAGGGTTCGCCGGAGTGGTGGGTCTCCAACGTCAAGCCGGGTCGGATTCTCTTCGAGATGTCCTTCCCCAACGAGCAGATCGCGCGAGAGGCCATGCGTCGCGCGATCCACAAGCTCCCGATGAAGTGCCGCATTGTTACGCGCGAAGTGGGTGAATCCTGATGGCAGCGGGCGTTAAGGCGACCGAGCTGCGTGAGCTCTCCGAGGAGGAGCTGGTCACGAAGCTGCGGGAGGCCAAGGCGGAGCTGTTCAACCTCCGCGTGCAGGCCGCAACCGGGCAGCTGGACAACAACCGGCGGCTGCAGGTCATCCGTCGGGAGATCGCCCGGATCTACACGATCATGCGCGAGCGCGAGCTGGGGCTCTCGGCCGCGCCGACTGAGGTGACTGCATCATGACCGAAGACACCGCCACCGCCGCCGCGCGGTCCCGCCGCAAGGTCCGTGAGGGCCTGGTGGTCAGCGACAAGATGGACAAGACCGTCGTGGTCGAGGTCGAGGACCGGGTTCGGCACGCTCTCTACGGCAAGATCATGCGCCGTACGAGCAAGCTGAAGGTGCACGACGAGCAGAACGCCGCCGGCACCGGCGACCGGGTCCTGATCATGGAGACCCGGCCGCTGAGCGCCACCAAGCGTTGGCGGATCGTGGAGATCCTGGAAAAGGCCAAGTAGCGAAGGCTCGAGCTCGCCCGGCGTTGCGTCGGGCGTTGGTTCCGCCAGGCTCCGGCCGCCACGGCGGCCGGAGAACCGGCAGACATAGGAGATAGACGTGATTCAGCAGGAGTCGCGACTGCGCGTCGCCGACAACACGGGTGCCCGGGAGATCCTGTGCATCCGGGTTCTCGGTGGCTCCGGTCGGCGCTACGCGAGTATCGGCGACGTCATCGTGGCCACCGTCAAGGACGCGATCCCGGGTGCCGGTGTCAAGAAGGGCGACGTCGTCAAGGCAGTCGTCGTTCGCACCGCCAAGGAGAAGCGTCGGCCGGACGGCTCGTACATCCGCTTCGACGAGAACGCCGCCGTCATCATCAAGGACGGTGGGGACCCGCGCGGTACCCGTATCTTCGGCCCGGTGGGCCGCGAGCTGCGGGACAAGCGGTTCATGAAGATTATTTCCCTCGCGCCGGAGGTGTTGTGACCGTGAAGGTCAAGAAGGGCGACACGGTCGTCGTCATCGCCGGCAAGGACAAGGGCGCCAAGGGCAAGGTCATCGCGGCCTACCCGCGGCAGGACAAGGTCCTCGTCGAGGGCGTGAACCGGGTCAAGAAGCACACCCGCATCAGCACCACCCAGCGTGGCGCCAAGACCGGCGGCATCGTCACCCAGGAGGCCCCGATCCACGTCTCGAACGTGCAGGTCCTGGACTCCGACGGCAAGCCGACCCGCGTCGGTTACCGGATCGACGACAACGGCCAGAAGGTCCGCATCGCGCGTAGCACCGGTAAGGACCTGTGATGACCACGGCTACCGAAAAGACCATGCCGCGCCTCAAGGAGCGGTACCGCAACGAGATCGTGGCCCAGCTGCGTGAGCAGCACAGCTACGGCAACCCCATGCAGGTGCCGCGGCTGGTCAAGATCGTCGTCAACATGGGTGTCGGCGAGGCTGCTCGCGACGCCAAGCTGATCGACGGCGCGGTCCGTGACCTCGCCACGATCACCGGCCAGAAGCCGCAGGTGCGGCGGGCGACCAAGTCCATCGCGCAGTTCAAGCTCCGCGAGGGCATGCCGATCGGCGCGAAGGTCACCCTTCGCGGTGACCGGATGTGGGAGTTCCTGGACCGGCTGCTGTCCATCTCGCTGCCGCGTATCCGCGACTTCCGCGGTCTCGACGGGCGCAAGCTGGACGGGCACGGCAACTACACGTTCGGTCTGACCGAGCAGTCGGTGTTCCACGAGATCGACCAGGACAAGATCGATCGCCAGCGGGGCATGGACATCACGGTGGTCACGACCGCCACGACCGACGACGAGGGCCGGGCGCTGCTCAAGCTCCTGGGCTTCCCGTTCAAGGAGAACTGAGATGGCCAAGAAGGCGCTGATCATCAAGGCGGCCGCGAAGCCGAAGTTCTCGGTTCGCGCGTACACCCGCTGCCAGCGGTGCGGGCGTCCGAAGGCGGTCTACCGCAAGTTCGGTCTCTGCCGGGTCTGCATCCGGGAGATGGCCCACCGCGGTGAGCTGCCGGGCGTGTCCAAGGCTTCCTGGTAAGGGCGACCGCGTCCCGGCTGTCAGCCGGGAACTCCTGCACCGATTAGGTATTGCTCTTCGCCGTAGGCCCGGGGCTGATGCCCCGGGAACCCCGGCGAGAAAGGCTGACGAAATCCATGACGATGACCGACCCGATCGCAGACATGCTCACGCGTCTGCGTAACGCCAACCAGGCGTACCACGATCAGGTGAAGATGCCCTACTCCAAGATCAAGGCGAACATCGCCGAGGTCCTGAAGGCCGAGGGTTACATCGCCACCTGGTCGGTCGAGGAGCCCGAGGAGGGCGCCGTCGGCAAGCGACTGGTCGTCGAGCTGAAGTACGGCCAGAACCGGGAGCGGAGCCTGGCCGGCATCAAGCGCGTGTCCAAGCCCGGTCTCCGGGTGTACGCCAAGTCGGACGGGCTCCCGCGGGTGCTCGGTGGGCTGGGCGTGGCGATCATTTCGACGTCCCAGGGGCTGCTGACCGACCGGCAGGCCCGCAAGCGGAGTGTTGGCGGGGAAGTCCTCGCCTTCGTCTGGTAACGGGAGACAGGTAGAAATGTCGCGAATTGGACGTAAGTCGATCCCGGTACCGACCGGCGTCGACATCACGATCGACGGGCAGACCGTCAAGGTCAAGGGCCCCAAGGGCCAGCTCCAGCACACCCTCGCCGAGCCGATCACGATCGAGCGGGCGGACAACGGGGAGCTGAGCGTCAACCGGCCGAACGACGAGCGCAAGGCCAAGGAGCTCCACGGCCTGAGCCGTACGCTGATCGCCAACATGATCGTCGGGGTCACCGAGGGCTACCGCAAGAGCCTGGAGATCGCCGGCACCGGTTACCGGGTCACCGCCAAGGGTTCGGACCTCGAGTTCGCGCTCGGGTTCTCGCACCCGGTGGTCGTCTCCGCCCCGGCGGGCATCACCTTCACGGTGGAGCGGCCGACCCTGTTCCACGTGGCCGGCATCGACAAGCAGCAGGTCGGTGAGGTCGCCGCCAACATCCGGAAGATCCGTCCGCCGGAGCCCTACAAGGGCAAGGGCGTGAAGTACCAGGGCGAGGTCATCCGCCGCAAGGCTGGAAAGGCAGGTAAGAAGTGAGCGCCACGCTGCTCAAGCGCCGCCGCGGCGTCGCCGCCAAGCGCGCCGTTGGGCGTGCGCGTCGGCACTTCCGCGTCCGCAAGAACGTCACAGGTACGGCCGAGCGTCCGCGCCTGGTCGTCACCCGTTCGCTGCGGCACATGGTCGCCCAGATCGTCGACGACTCCAAGGGTCACACCCTGGCGTCGGCGTCGACCCTGGACGCCTCGCTGCGCGGTACGGAGGGCGACAAGAGCGCCCTCGCCGGCAAGGTGGGCGCCCTGCTCGCCGAGCGGGCCAAGGCCGCCGGCGTCTCCAAGGTCGTCTTCGACCGCGGTGGCAACAGGTACGCGGGGCGTGTCGCCGCGCTTGCCGACGCCGCCCGCGAAGCCGGGCTCGAGTTCTAAACAACCCCGTCACGAGAGATAAGGAAGGCTGCTGATGCCAGGTCAACAGCGCCGTGGCGGCGGGTCCGGTGGCAACGAGGGTGGTCGCCGCGACAACCGCCGTGAGGGCGGCCGCGGAAACGCGCCCGTCGAGAAGACCCCGCACCTTGAGCGGGTCGTCGCGATCAACCGCGTCGCCAAGGTCGTGAAGGGTGGTCGTCGCTTCAGCTTCACCGCCCTGGTGATCGTGGGCGACGGCGACGGCACGGTCGGCGTGGGCTACGGAAAGGCCAAGGAGGTGCCCGCGGCCATCGCCAAGGGCGTCGAGGAGGCCAAGAAGCACTTCTTCAAGGTTCCGCGTATCGGCCAGTCGATCCCGCACCCGGTGACGGGTGAGGACGCCGCCGGCGTGGTGCTGCTCAAGCCGGCCTCGGCCGGTACGGGTGTCATCGCCGGTGGTCCGGTGCGTGCCGTGCTGGAGTGCGCCGGGATCCACGACGTGCTCTCCAAGAGCCTCGGTTCGTCGAACCCGATCAACATCGTGCACGCCACCGTGGCGGCCCTGAAGGGGCTCGAGTCCCCCGAGCAGGTCGCGGCGCGTCGTGGCCTGCCGGTGGAGGACGTCGCGCCGGCCGCCATGCTGGCGTCGCGGGCGGGGGTGGCGCACTGATGGCACGCCTGAAGGTCACCCAGCTCCGGTCCGGTATCGGGACCAAGCAGAACCAGCGTGACTCGCTGCGTTCGCTCGGTCTCAAGCGGATCAACGACGTGGTGGTCAAGGAGGACCGGCCCGAGATTCGCGGCATGATCTTCACGGTCAACCACCTCGTGAAGGTCGAGGAGGTCGAGTAATGACGATCAAGGTTCACCACCTGCGTCCGGCGCCCGGTTCCAAGACCGCGAAGACCCGTGTGGGTCGCGGTGAGGGTTCCAAGGGCAAGACCGCCGGTCGCGGTACCAAGGGTTCCAAGGCCCGCAAGAACATCTCGGCGGCGTTCGAGGGTGGGCAGATGCCCATCCACATGCGCCTGCCGAAGATGAAGGGCTTCAAGAACAAGTTCAAGGTGGTCTTCCAGGTGGTCAACCTGGACCGGCTCGCCGAGCTGTTCCCGAACGGCGGCCAGGTTGGTCCGCTGGAGCTGATCGAGGCCGGTGCGGTCCGCAAGGGCCACCCGGTCAAGGTCCTCGGCACCGGGGACCTCGGCGGGGTGGCGCTCCAGGTGTCGGCGCACGCGTTCAGCGCGTCGGCCAAGGAGAAGATCGCTGCCGCCGGTGGCTCCGTCACCGAGCTGTAAGGCGTACGACCATGGCGTCCGTCCAGTTGTGAGCAACTGGACGGACGCCATGGTCTTCCTGGGCCGTGTGCGCCCGGTAATATCGGAATCGGTTTATGTAGCCGGGCACACCTGCCCGGAGCGGGACAGGGCTGTTAGAGTCCCATCCCAGCCATGGATTGCGGGCGCTCGCCCGTGATCCACCCCGACCCGCCAGGGATCACCGGCGGCCCGCCTCGCGCAGGAGGAAGAAGTTGCTGTCCGCCTTTCTCAGTGCGTTCCGTACGCCTGACCTGCGCAAGAAGCTGCTGTTCACAGTAGGCATCATCGCGGTCTACCGGCTGGGTGCCACGCTCCCCAGCCCGGGCGTCTCGTACGGCAACGTGCAGAAGTGCCTCGACTCCATCCAGGGTGACACCACGGGTGTGGTGAACCTGCTCAACCTCTTCTCCGGCGGGGCGCTGCTCCAGCTCTCGGTCTTCGCGCTGGGCATCATGCCCTACATCACGGCGTCGATCATCCTGCAGCTGCTGACCGTCGTGATCCCGCGCCTGGAGCAGCTCCGCAAGGAGGGCCAGGCCGGCCAGGCGAAGATCACCCAGTACACGCGGTACCTGACCCTCGGTCTCGGTGTGCTGCAGGCCTCGGCGTTCGTCGCCCTGGCCCGTTCGGGGCAGCTCTTCCAGAACAAGTGCGACCAGTTCCCGATCATCCCGACCGGCACCGGCATCCCGGACTGGCTGACCCTGACCATCCTGGTGATGACGATGACCGCCGGCACCGGCATGGTCATGTGGCTCGGTGAGCTGATCACCGACCGGGGCGTCGGCAACGGCATGTCCGTCCTGATCTTCACCTCGATCGCGGCGCGGCTGCCCAGCGAGGGTTGGCAGATCAAGACCAGTAAGGGCTGGGACATGTTCGCCCTGGTCATCGCGCTGGTTCTGGTGGTCATCACCGCTGTCACGTTCATCGAGCAGGCGCAGCGCCGTATCCCGGTGCAGTACGCCAAGCGGATGATCGGCCGACGGATGTACGGCGGCACCTCGACCTACATCCCGTTGAAGGTCAACCAGGCGGGTGTCATCCCGGTCATCTTCGGCTCGTCGCTGCTCTACCTGCCGCAGCTGGCCCTGCAGTTCTTCGACCAGAACGACCCGGGCAAGACCCAGGCGTGGATCCAGAACAACCTGGTCAACCCGAGTAGCCCGATCTACATCACGGTCTACTTCCTGATGATCATCTTCTTCACGTACTTCTACGTCTCGATCACGTTCAACCCGACCGAGGTCGCGGACAACATGAAGAAGTACGGCGGGTTCGTGCCGGGCATCCGCCCGGGCAAGCCGACGGCCGACTACCTGGACTTCATCCTCAGCCGGATCACCCTGCCGGGCGCGCTCTACCTGGGCGTCATCTCCATCCTGCCGAACTTCTTCTTCATCTGGCTGGACAACCAGCAGTACCAGAACTTCCCGTTCGGCGGCACCGCTGTGCTCATCATGGTCGGCGTCGGTCTGGAGACCGTGAAGCAGATCGAGAGCCAACTCATGCAGCGGAACTACGAAGGGTTCCTGCGGTAGATGAGACTCGTTCTGGTTGGCCCGCCGGGCGCGGGCAAGGGCACTCAGGCCGAGTTCATCGCCGCGCACCTCTCGGTGCCGAAGATCTCGACCGGGGACATCTTCCGGTCGAACGTCACCCAGGGCACGCCCCTCGGTGTCGAGGCGAAGCGGTACATGGACGCGGGCGAACTGGTTCCCGACGAGGTGACCATCAACATGGTCCGGGACCGGCTGGCCGAACCCGACGCCAGCGAGGGCTTCCTGCTGGACGGCTTCCCGCGGACCACTCCGCAGGCCGCCGCTCTGGACAAGCTCCTCGCCGACCTGGGCACGGCGCTCGACCTGGTCCTGGAGCTGGTCGTCGACGACGACGAGGTGATCCGGCGGCTCTCCGGTAGGCGTACCTGCCGGGGCTGCGGCAAGATCTGGCACGTCGAGTTCGACGCCACCACGCGTCCGGGGATCTGTGACAGGTGCGGCGCCGAGCTGTTCCAGCGCGACGACGACAAGCCGGAGACGATCGCCACGCGGCTCCGCGAGTACGGCGAGAAGACCGCGCCCCTGGTCGACTACTACGGCGCCCAGGGCAAGCTGGTCGGGATCGACGCCACCGGGCCGGTGGAGGACGTCACCACCCGGGCCATCGACGCGCTGCGGTCGTACGGCGGCTGAGGTCCGGCCGGGCCACGGCGGATAGAGTGCGAACAGCGGGGTACGCGAGACGTGCCCCGCTGTTCGGCAACGAAAGGTAATCGCTCCATGCGTCGTCCCCAGCTGGACATCCAGCTGAAGACCCCTGACCAGATCGAGAAGATGCGGGCCGCCGGGCTGGTGGTGGCGGAGGCGCTGCGCCGCATGCGGGAGGCAGTCGCCCCCGGTGTGAGCACCGCCGATCTGGACGCCATCGCCGAGTCGGCCATCCGCGAGGCGGGTGCCGTTCCGTCGTTCAAGGGCTACCACGGTTTCCCGGCGTCGATCTGCTCCTCGGTGAACGAGCAGATCGTGCACGCCATCCCCTCGCCGAAGCAGGTGCTCGCCGAGGGTGACCTCATCTCGATCGACTGCGGCGCGGTGCTTAACGGCTGGCACGGCGACTCGGCGATCACCGTGGGGGTCGGCGAGGTCGACCCGGCGCTGCTCAAGATGGCCGAGGTGGCCGAGGACGCGATGTGGGCAGGTATCGCGGCCGCCGCGCGGGGCGCCGCCAGTGGCAAGGGGCGGCTCACCGACATCTCCCACGCGGTGGAGACCGCCGTCCGCAAGGGTGGCCGGTACGGCATCGTCGACGGCTACGGCGGGCACGGCATCGGCACGGAGATGCACCAGGACCCGCACGTGCTCAACCACGGCCGTCCGGGCAAGGGGCCGCGTCTGGTTCCCGGCATGGCGCTGGCCATCGAGCCGATGATCACCATGGCGTCCCCGCGGACTGTCGAGCTGGCCGACGGCTGGACGGTCGTCACCCGGGACGGTTCGGTGGCGGCGCACGTCGAGCACTCGATGGCCCTGCTGCCCGACGGCGTCTGGGTGCTCACCGCCTTCGACGGAGGCCGCGCCCGCCTGGGCGACCTGGTGACTGCCCGCCAACCAGCCGTCTCGACCGCCCCCTGACCCTGACGTCCGGGGTAAGGCGCGGCTGGCGTGCCGGTGGCATGCTTGCCGGCATGGACGGGCGCGACGGGATGCGAGCCGCGGACGCGGACCGGGAGGCGGTGGCCGACCGCTTGCGGGTCGCCCTCGGCGAGGGCCGACTGGACCTGCACGAGTACGACGAGCGCTTGCAGCGGGCGTACGCGGCACGGACGTACGCCGAGTTGGACGCCCTGCTGACCGACCTGCCGCAGGCGGCGCCCGCCGAGCGCTCGGCTGTGGCACCTGTCGACCCGGCCGCGCCGGTGAGCGTCGGCCAGCCCGGCCCGGTGGGCGGTGGTGTCACGGCCCGCTGGTTGGCCGAGGTGTGGCTGCCGTACCTCCAGGTGATCGCCGTCGTGGTGACCATCTGGGCGGTGACCTCGCTGCTCAGTGGGGAACTGCTCTACTTCTGGCCGGTCTGGGTGGCCGGGCCGTGGGGTGCCGTGCTGGTGGTCCGGACGGTGACCGGGCTGACCGGGGGAGAGCCTCGGCGGCGAGCGGTCGAGCGGGAACGCCGCCGGCAGCGCAAGCGGGCGAAGCGGGAGCGGCGGCGTGAGCTGGGGTCCACCGGACCGGATGAACGGGACGCGCCGGCCGGTTGACCGTCCCGCCGCCGGCCCCTCGGCAAGATCATCCGGGATCCGGACGGGGCACGGCCGGCGGCCACGGCGACGCGATGGGTGGCCGGTTTGGCGACGGCCCGCAGGCGGGCGTACACTTTCTGATCGGCGCACAGCGTCCACTCCGGCATGCCCACCCTGCGCTTCGGTGGGTCCTGGAGCCGCGGCTGGCGCGGGCTTCTGATCAAGGTCAGTTTCCCGTGTAAGACGTTGTGGGCCGCCCGGAGCAATCGACGTCAGGACAGCGGAGGACATGCCGAAAAAAGACGGAGCCATTGAGATCGAGGGTCGGGTCATCGAGCCCCTGCCGAACGCTATGTTCCGGGTGGAGCTCGCGAACGGCCACAAGGTGCTGGCTCACATCAGCGGCAAGATGCGGCAGCACTACATCCGCATCCTTCCGGAGGACCGGGTCGTCGTCGAACTCTCGCCGTACGACCTGACCCGCGGGCGCATCGTCTACCGCTACAAGTAGTCCTGACGACGGCCGGGAAGTCCCGTGTCCGTCTTCGACGTCCGGTCTCGCGCACTCCGCGTCGCCGGGCCAGATGGGAAGTAAGGCAACCGTGAAGGTCAAGCCGAGCGTCAAGAGGATCTGCAACAAGTGCCGGGTTATCCGCCGGCACGGCCGGGTCATGGTCATCTGCACCGACCCGCGCCACAAGCAGCGCCAGGGCTGAGTCAGCCCGTCCGGCCGTGACCGGCCGGGTGGCGTTGGTCCGGGCAGATCCCCAGCGACACACATCACACATGCTCGTCCCAGCCACGAGCGGTACGTGAAGACGTACTCCTTTCGTGGCTGACCCCCGGTCGGAGGCCGGGGCCCGCTCGGGCAGCGACCGATCCCGGTCGCCGGCGCTCACCGCGTCGGAAAGACGGGACGGCCGGTAGCGGGATGGGACGGGTCCACACCTCCGCCACACATCACGAGGAGTACGCCCGCACATGGCACGTCTAGTCGGCGTGGACCTCCCCCGCGAGAAGCGGATGGAGATCGCGCTCACCTACATCTTCGGGGTCGGTCGCACCCGCGCCCTGGAGACACTCGCCGCCACCGGCATCTCGCCGGACAAGCGCGCTCGGGACCTCACGGACGAGGAGCTCGTGCAGCTCCGCGACCACATCGAGGGCAACTACAAGGTTGAAGGCGACCTGCGCCGCGAGGTCGCCGCTGACATCCGCCGCAAGGTTGAGATCGGCTGCTACGCCGGCATCCGGCACCGCCGGGGCCTGCCCGTGCGTGGCCAGCGGACCAAGACCAACGCGCGGACCCGCAAGGGCCCGAAGCGGACCGTCGCCGGCAAGAAGAAGCCCGGCAAGAAGTAACTAGGAGCGCACAGACTTATGCCACCGAAGGCTCGTGCCGGAGCCGCTGTCAAGAAGGTCCGGCGCAAGGAACGCAAGAACGTCGCCCACGGGCAGGCGCACATCAAGAGCACCTTCAACAACACCATCGTGTCCATCACGGACCCGACCGGTGCGGTCATCTCCTGGGCCTCCGCTGGCCAGGTGGGCTTCAAGGGCTCCCGCAAGTCGACTCCGTTCGCCGCTCAGCTGGCCGCCGAGGCCGCCGCGCGTCGGGCCATGGAGCACGGCATGCGCAAGGTCGACGTGTTCGTCAAGGGCCCCGGCTCCGGCCGGGAGACCGCGATCCGTTCGCTGCAGGCCGTCGGGCTGGAGGTCGGCCAGATCGCCGACGTCACCCCGCAGCCGCACAACGGATGCCGTCCGCCTAAGCGTCGTCGGGTCTGAGAGGTAGAGAGAGATGGCTCGTTACACCGGTGCAGACTGCCGCCGTTGCCGGCGGGAGAAGATGAAGCTGTTCCTCAAGGGCAGCAAGTGCGATGGACCGAAGTGCCCGTTCGAGTCCCGGCCGTTCCCGCCCGGGCAGCACGGCCGCGGCCGCACCAAGGAGACGGAGTACCTGCTCCAGCTCCGTGAGAAGCAGAAGGCCCGCCGTGTCTACGGCGTGCTGGAGAAGCAGTTCCGCGGTTACTACGAGGAAGCCGTCGGCAAGCAGGCCAAGACCGGTGAGGTCCTCCTGCAGATCCTCGAGTCGCGGCTGGACAACGTCGTTTACCGGGCCGGCTACGCCCACTCGCGGGACATGGCCCGCCAGCTGGTCAAGCACGGTCACTTCACGGTGAACGGCAAGAAGGTCGACATCCCGTCGTACCGCGTCAAGGAGCACGACATCATCGAGGTTCGGGGCAAGAGCAAGGAGCTCACCCCGTTCATCGTCGCGCAGGCCCAGGCCGGCTCGAAGACGGTTCCGGCGTGGCTTGAGGCCATCCCGAGCCAGATGAAGGTGCTCGTGCACTCCCTCCCGGCCCGGCAGGTCATCGACACGCAGGTCCAGGAGCAGTTGATCGTCGAGCTCTACTCCAAGTAGTCCGAGCTCGTTCGGTGGCCCGCCCTCCGGGGCGGGCCACCGGAACAGTTTGTGTCGTGGACGTCAAATAGCGGGCGTCCCGGAAGAGAAGAGAAAAGATGCTCATCAGCCAGCGACCCTCCCTCTCCGAGGAGTCGATCAACGAGACCCGGTCGCGGTTCGCCATCGAGCCGCTGGAGCCGGGCTTCGGCTACACCCTGGGCAACTCGCTGCGGCGCACGCTGCTGTCGTCGATCCCGGGCGCGGCCGTCACCTCGATCAAGATCGACGGTGTGCTGCACGAGTTCACCACGATCCCCGGTGTCAAGGAGGACGTGGTCGAGCTCGTCATGAACATCAAGGAGCTGTGCGTCAGCTCCGAGCACGACGAGCCGGTCAGCATGTACCTGCGCAAGCAGGGCCCGGGCGACGTGACCGCGGGCGACATCCAGCCCCCGGCCGGCGTCTCGGTGCACAACCCGGACCTGAAGCTCGCGACCCTCAACGGCAAGGGCCGGCTCGACATGGAGCTGACCGTCGAGCGGGGCCGGGGCTACGTGACGGCCGCGCAGAACAAGCAGTCCGGCGCCGAGATCGGCCGCATCCCGGTCGACTCGATCTACTCGCCGGTGCTGAAGGTGACCTACCGCGTCGAGGCGACCCGTGTCGAGCAGCGCACCGACTTCGACCGGCTGATCATCGACGTCGAGACCAAGCCGTCGATGGGTCCGCGTACCGCGCTGGCCTCCGCCGGTTCGACGCTCGTGGAGCTGTTCGGTCTGGCCCGGGAGCTGGACGAGACCGCCGAGGGCATCGACATCGGGCCGTCGCCGCAGGACGCCCAGCTGGCGGCGGACCTGGCCCTGCCGATCGAGGAGCTGGACCTCACCGTCCGTTCCTACAACTGCCTCAAGCGCGAGGGCATCAACTCCGTTGGTGAGCTCATCGGGCGTACCGAGGCCGACCTCCTCGACATCCGCAACTTCGGTCAGAAGTCGATCGACGAGGTCAAGATGAAGCTCGCCGGGATGGGTCTCGGGCTGAAGGACTCGGCTCCGAACTTCGACCCGGCGCACGTCGTGGACAGCTTCGGCGAGGCCGACTACGACACCGACGACTACCGCGAGACCGAGCAGCTCTAGTCCGCGCTGCCGCCACAACTGAGGAGCACCAAAAATGCCCACGCCCACCAAGGGCCCCCGCCTCGGCGGCAGCCCCGCGCACGAGCGGCTGATGCTGGCCAACCTGGCCACTGCGCTGTTCCAGCACGGCAAGATCCAGACCACCGAGACGAAGGCCCGGCGGCTGCGTCCGCTGGCCGAGCAGCTCATCACCAAGGCCAAGCGCGGTGACCTCGCCTCGCGGCGTCGGGTGCTGGGTGTCGTCAAGGACAAGGACGTCGTCTACGCCCTGTTCGACCAGATCGCGCCCCGGTACGCCAACCGCCCCGGCGGTTACACCCGGATCGTGAAGACCGGCCCGCGCAAGGGTGACGCCGCTCCGATGGCGATCATCGAGCTGGTGGAGGAGCTTCAGGTCGCCGAGCCGAAGGCGAACAAGAAGACCGCCGCCCGCAAGGCCGCGCAGCAGGACAAGGTCGAGGCCCTCGCCCCGGCCGACGAGACCCCGAAGTCGGCCGACGCCGACCAGGACTCCGAGGCTCCGGTGTCGGCTTCCGGCGACACCGCCGAGGCGCGCGAGGACAGCGATCTCGCCACCGAGGAGAACAAGGCCTGATCTCGGGCATCGTCGGGCCCGGCACCCCTCGCGGGGTGTCGGGCCCGACCCGTAACAGGAGGTACGAGGTGGACGAGCGGATCCGGCTGCGGCTGGACGTCTCGTACGACGGCGCCGGTTTCTCCGGTTGGGCACCCCAACCGACCCGGCGGACCGTCGCGGGGGTGCTCGTCGAGACCCTGGGCCTGGTCCTCGGCGCCGGTACGGTCACCGGGTTGACAGTGGCCGGCCGGACCGACGCGGGGGTGCACGCCACCGGGCAGGTCTGCCACGTGGACCTGCCTGTCGACGTGTGGCGGCAGCATGAGGGACGGTTGCTGCGCCGCCTGGCCCGTCTGCTCCCCACCGATGTGCGGGTCCGGGCGATGACCGAGGTGCCGGCCGAGTTCGACGCCCGGTTCTCGGCCACCTTCCGGCGCTACGAGTACCGGGTGACCGACGCGCCGTTCGGCGCGGAGCCGCTGCGACGGCACGAGGTGCTGGCCTGGCCGCGACCGCTGGACCTGGCCGCGCTGAACGCCGCGGCAGCCGGCCTGGTCGGGGAGCACGACTTCGCCGCGTACTGCCGGCGCAAGGAGAACGCGACGACGCTGCGCGAGGTGACGCGGCTGGACTGGCGTCGGGACCCCGACGGCATCCTGGTCGCCACCGTGCAGGCGGACGCGTTCTGCCAGGCCATGGTGCGCAGCCTGGTGGGGGCCATGTTGGTGGCCGGCGACGGGCGCCGCCCGGTGCAGTGGCCGGGCAGTCTGCTCGTGCACCGGGAGCGGTCCAGCGAGGTGACCGTGGCGCCGGCGCACGGGCTGACCCTCGTCGCTGTGGGTTACCCGCAGGACCCGGCCGAGTACGCGCGCCGCGCCGAGCTGACCCGCCGGCTGCGGGTCCCCGTCGAGGGCTGACCGCAGCGGGCCGGCCTGTCGTCGCCGTCAGTCGCCGGGCAGTTCCCCGTCGCCCGTCTCGCCGTTCTGGCTGCCGCTGCCCTCCGTGGAGGCCGCCGTCGGTTGCCCGGCCGTGCCGCCGTCGGCGCGCTTCTGGAGCACGCCCTTGCTGAGGTGCAGCTCGATCACGTCGTACATGATCTCCCGGATCCGGGGGTCGCCTGCCTTGACGGCCGCCCCGTCCGTGCGGACCACAAGCGCGTACGCCAGGTAGTGGCCGCGTACCTGCCAGCCGACCCGGGCGGGGGCGGTGCCCAGCACGTTCGTGTCGTCGCCTGCGGTGAGGCCCCGGAAGCGGCCCTGCCGTTCGTCGAGGAGCTGCCGGACCCGTTCCCGGGTCCGCTCGGCGCTCGCCTTGTCGGTGAGGTTGAACAGGCCTGTGGTGACCAGGTGGTCGCCGTCGGGGGTCCGCAGGGTGGCGCGTACGACCTGGTTGCAGCCGAGCCGGACCAGCATGTCTGCCACCTCGCCGGTGGCGGCGACGGCGCAACTGCCGCTGGAGTGTGTCTTGAGCACCTGGTAGGGCGGCTGGCCGTCGGCGAGCTTGAGTTCCTTGCCGGGGAAGACCTCCCGGGCGGTGAGCGGTGCCTGGTCGGTGTCCCGGGAGTCGAGGTCCTGCCGTTCGGCGGGCGCGGACGCTGCCGCGTTCGGTTGGTACGTCGGGTTGGTCTCCGGCTGCTGCTTGTCGCGCTCGGACAGGAGTGCGGCGGCGCCCAGGCCGCAGAGCGCGAGCAGGACCAGGACGGCCGCGCCGCCGATCACGACCTGCCAGAGCCGGCCGCCGCCGCGCCTGGTGGTCTGTTCGATCGGCTGCGCCGAGGTGTAGACCTGCTCGCGCGGCGCGGCCAGCGGAATCTCGGCACGGGCCGGCGGCGGCTGTGTCGGCGGCTGCGTCGACGGCAGGACGAGCTGGTTCGGCCTGGGCAGCGACGGCGCGGGGAAGCGCGACGGCGAGGGCCCGGCCGGTGGGGGCGGGCCGTCGAACTCGGCCACGTCGGACCCGGGCTCCGGGTACTCCTCGAAAGCGTCCTGATCGGACTCGTACCGATACACCATGTCGCCCAGAGTAAGAGGCATTGTCCCTTTAGGGGGTAATAACGGGAAATGTATGCGTGGGCCGTGTCGGCGCGTGTCCCGGCCGGTGCGAGAATTGCCGGCGTGACCGGCGACCACTACTTCACCGCTCAACCCGCAAGCGACGCTCCGCCGCGCGAGGTCGAGTTCTCCGTCGCCGACCGCGACTACCGACTCGCCTCGGCCGGCGGGGTCTTCTCCGCCAGTCGACTCGACCCGGGCACCGCGGTGCTGCTGCGCAAGGCGGAGCTGCCCGACGCCGACACCACAGGCAACCTGCTCGACCTCGGCTGCGGGTTCGGCCCCATCGCGTGCGTCCTGGCCGACGTGGCGCCGGCGAGCACCGTCTGGGCCGTCGACGTCAACGCCCGGGCCCGCGACCTCACCGCCGCCAACGCCGCCCGGATCGGCGCCGGTGGCCGGGTCCGGGTCAGCGCGCCTGACGACGTACCCGCGGACCTCACGTTCACCGAGCTGTGGTCCAACCCGCCGATCCGGATCGGCAAGGAGGAGCTGCACGAACTGCTGCTGCGGTGGCTGCCCCGGCTCGCCCCGAACGGCGTTGGCTGGCTGGTCGTCGCCCGGCACCTCGGCGGTGACTCGCTTCAGCGCTGGCTCACCGAGCAGGGCTGGCAGGTCGAGCGGCACGCCAGCCAGAAGGGCTTCCGGGTGCTGCGGGTCACCCGGTAAATGGATATGCCCCCGCCGCCGTCTGCGGCAGGATCCCGGCGTGGGATACGTGGACGTGGCAGGGGTCGGGCACATCCTGCCCGACGGTCGGGAACTCTTCGCCGACGTGTCGTTCCGGGTCGGCGACGGCGCGAAGGTAGCCCTGGTCGGGCCGAACGGCGCAGGTAAGACGACGCTGCTGCGGATGGTCGCCGGGGACCTGCCGGTGCGTACCGGAGTCGTCGCGCGGGCGGGCGGACTAGGCGTGATGCGCCAGTTCATCGGCATGATCGGCGACGAGTCGACGCTCGCCGACCTGGCGCTGTCGCTGGCTCCGCCGGCGCTGCGCGACGCCGGCCTCCGACTCGCCGAAACCGAGGCGGTCATGCGGGCCGCCGAGGTCCGCGGCAAGTACAGCACCGCCGCCGGCAAGGCCCAGCTGGCGTACGCGGACGCGCTGGGCGCCTGGGGCGAGGTCGGCGGGTACGACGCCGAGGTGCTCTTCGACACCGTCTCGACAATCGTGCTCGGCCTGCCCTGGGACGGCGCCCGGGACCGTCCGGTGCGGACGCTCTCCGGCGGCCAGCAGAAGCGCTTCGCCCTGGAGCTGCTGCTGCGCGGCCCGGACGAGGTGCTGCTGCTCGACGAGCCGGACAACTTCCTCGACGTGCCCGGCAAGCGGTGGCTGGAGGCGCGGCTGCGCGAGTCGACCAAGTCGGTGCTCTACGTTTCGCACGACCGCGAGCTGCTGGCCCAGACCGCCGACCGGGTGGTCGCCGTGGAGGGCGGCAGCGCCTGGGTGCACCCGGGTGGCTTCGCCAGCTGGCACGAGGCACGGATCGCCCGGCACGCCCGCCTCGACGAGCTACGCCGACGCTGGGACGAGGAACACCAGAAACTGCGCGAGCTGATGCTGATGTACAAGCAGAAGGCGGCGTACAACGACGGGTTGGCCTCGCGGTACCAGGCCGCGCAGACCCGGCTGCGCAAGTTCGAGGAGGCCGGGCCGCCGCCCGTACCCCCGAAGGACCAGGACATCCGGATGCGGCTGAGCGGCGGGCGGACCGGCAAGCGCGCGGTCGTCTGCGAGCAGCTGGAGTTGGACGGCCTGACATTCCCCTTCGATCTGGAGATCTGGTACGGCGACCGGGTCGCGGTGCTCGGCGCCAACGGCACCGGCAAGTCGCACTTCCTGCGGCTGCTGGCCCGGGGTGGCACCGATCCGGACCCGGCGAACGGGCCTGTCGACGGGGCGGGCGCGCTCGCCCCGGTGGCGCATGACGGCACGGCCCGGCTCGGCGCGCGGGTCCGCCCCGGGCACTTCTCGCAGACCCACGACCGGCCGGAACTGATGTCCAAGACCCTCGTGGAGATCCTGTGGCGGGGTGACGACCACCGCACCGGGATGGACCGGCACGCCGCCATGGGGGTGCTCAGCCGCTACGAGCTGGCCGGGCAGGGCGACCAGCGCTTCGGCACCCTCTCCGGCGGCCAGCAGGCCCGGTTCCTGGTGCTGCTGCTGGAGTTGTCCGGCGCGACCCTGCTGCTGCTCGACGAACCGACCGACAACCTCGACCTGGCCAGCGCCGAGGCACTCGAAGCGGGCCTGAACGCGTTCGAGGGGACGGTGATCGCGGTCACCCACGACCGCTGGTTCACCAGGTCCTTCGACAGGTTCGTGCTGTTCCGGGGCGACAACGAGGTGGTGGAGACCCCGGAACCGGTCTGGGACGTCGGGTGATCCCCGACGACCTGCCCGACCGGCTCTGCGCCGTCCGGGGGGTGGTCGCCGTGACGCTCGGTGGCAGCCGGGCTCGTGGCGAGCACCGCCCGGACTCCGACTGGGACCTGGGCCTGTACTACCGGGGCGAGCTGGACGTGCCGGCGCTGCGTGCGGTCGCCGCGACGGTCACCGACGACACCGACGTGGCGCTCACCGCCCCGGGTGGCTGGGGGCCCTGGGTCGACGGCGGTGGATGGCTACGGATCGGCGGGGCCGCGGTGGACTGGATCTACCGGGACCTCGACCGGGTGGACCGAGTCTGGACGGACTGCCGGGCCGGCCGGTACGAAATCGGGGCGCAGGCCGGGCACCCGCTCGGGTTCTACTCGTCGGCCTATGTCGGGGAGGTGGCGCTGTGTCAGGTGCTCGCGGACCCGACCGGTCAGCTGACCCGACTGAAGGAACAGACCCGGGAGTACCCGCCCGCGCTTGCCGACGCGCTGGTGGCGGGCGGCTGGGAGGCCGGATTTCTGCTGGCCGGCGCGGCCAAGGCCAGCGCCGGCGGGGACAGCGGCTACGTGGCCGGGTGCCTCTTCCGGGTGGTCGGGGTGCTGGCCCAGGTGCTGCACGCCCGAGCGGGCCGCTGGCTGGTCAACGAGAAGGGAATGATCGCCGCCACGGGACGACTGCCCGGCGCTCCACCTGACTTCGAGCGGCGCGCGCAGGCACTCCTGGGCGCCGTCGGTCGCCGCCCCGCCGAGCTGGCGCAGACAGTCGGCGCAGCCCGTGCGCTTGTCGCCGAGGTGGTCGGCTGAGTCGCCGCCCAGGTGGGCCGTACCTGGCGGGCATAGGGTGGATCTCGTGACTGACATGACCTATCGCCGGCTGGGCGACTCCGGGCTCGTGGTGTCCGTGGTCGGCATCGGCTGCAACAACTTCGGCCGCAAGCTCGACCTCGACGGCACCCGCGCGGTGGTCGACGCCGCCCTGGACGCCGGAATCAACCTGTTCGACACCGCCGACATCTACGGCGAACCGCAGGGTGGCTCCGAGGAGCTGCTCGGGCAGGCACTCAAGGGTCGTCGCGACGACGTGGTGGTGGCCACCAAGTTCGGCATGGACATGAACGGCCTCAACGGGCCGGACTTCGGCGCGCGTGGCGCCCGCCGCTACATCGCCCGCGCGGTCGAGGCGTCGCTGCGCCGGCTCGGCACGGACCACATCGACCTCTACCAGATGCACGAGCCCGACCCGGGCACCCCGATCGACGAGACCCTCGCCGCCCTGGACGACCTGGTCCGCGACGGCAAGGTGCGCTACCTGGGCAACTCCAACTTCGCCGGCTGGCAGATCGCCGACGCCGACTGGGTCGCCTCGTCAAACGGCCGCTCCCGCTTCATCAGCGCGCAGAACCACTACAGCCTGCTGGAACGCTCGGTGGAGACCGAGGTCATCCCCGCCTGCGAGCGGTTCGGCCTGGGCATGCTGCCGTTCTTCCCGCTCGCCAACGGCCTGCTCACCGGCAAGTACAAGCGCAGCGAGCAGCCGCCGGCCGGCAGCCGGCTCTCCGGCGGTGGCCGGTACGCCGAGCGATTCGCCGCCGCCGACTGGGACACCATCGAGGCGATCGAGGCGTACGCGAACGAGCGGGGCCTGACGATGCTCCAGGTGGCTATCGGTGGGCTGGCCGCCCAGCCGGCGGTGACCTCGGTGATCGCCGGCGCGACCACCCCCGAGCAGGTGCGGGGCAACGCCGCCGCCGGGACCTGGGAGCCCAGCGACGACGACCTGGCCGCGCTGCGCGCCGTTCTCTGAGTCGGACGACAACGGGCCGGGCCGCTTGTGGCGGCCCGGCCCGATTGGTGAAGCCTGGTCGTCAGTCGGTGCGCCGCCGGCCGAACAGCATGGCCACCCCCATCGCCGCGGCGACGAGCACGAGCCCGGCCGCCGCGAACGGCCACCAGTTCGCACCGCCCGTGTCGTCCGTCGGCGTGGTCACCGCGACCGGCGCGGGTGCCTGTGGCGTCTGCGCGGGCCGCGCCCGCACGGTGGCGGTGGCCTTGCCGGGCAGCGGTGCGGGGGAGGTCACCGTCACCTTCCAGGCGCCGGCGGAGAGCAGCGGACCGCTGCTGTAGAAGCCCTGCCCCTCGGGCTGCGGTTCCAGTTGCACAGGGCCGACCTTCTGCCCGTCCGGGCCGGTGGCGGTGAGGACCAGCCGCACCAGCTTGTCGAGTCGACGGCCGTCGGCGTAGGTGGCCTGGATGGTGACTCCCTCGGCCCCGTCGCCGGCCACTGTCAGTTTGAGTTTGTCGGCCCGAGCGGCCGCCGGGGTCGCGGCGAGCAGGGTCAGGGCCAGCCCCACGAACACGGCGGCGACCAACTTGCGGATACCCGTCACGGACATCTCCTCACTGCCGATGAGGGAGGCCCCTCCCCGACGCCGCGGCGCCGGGGAGGGGCCTCGTCGGATCAGAGCTGGCGACCGGGTGCCAGCCGGGTGGCATCGCCACCGAGCCGCCCGGCGCCCTTGACCGGTTCGCCGTCGTTCGCCTTGACCCCGGCCTTGCTGGCCGTGCCGCCAAGCCGAACGATCATGGCGTCCGCGTCCCGGACCAGGACGTCCCGGATCTCGGCCTCGGCCACAAGCGTGGCGTCGGACGCGAGGTCCCGGAACTGGGTCAGCTGCTTGACCGCCTTGGCGTCGTTGCCGGCCGCCTCGGCCTGGCGGGCCGCGTCGAGCTTGGCCGTCAACTGCTTGTGCGCCTTTGCCGACAACCGCCCCGTCGCCTTGAACCGGTCCAGCAGGAACTGCATGTCCCGGAACGAGGTGGTGACGAAGAACCTGACGTTCGAGGTCGTCGTGTTGCCGGCCTTGTCGGTCGCGGTGACTGTCAACTCGTGCAGGCCGAGCGGCAGCTCGTACATGGCCTGCAGGGTGCCACTGGCGTACGCCCTGCCGTCGAGCTGGCCGACCACGGACGCGATGCCCGAGGTCGGGTCGACGGCCTGCCAGGACACCCGGACGTCCTGGCTGTCACCGTAGAGCTGGCCGTCGGCGATCCCGGACACCAGCAGCGTCGGCTTCGTGCCGTCGATGCGCAGCACCGCCGACTTGAGCGTCTCGACGTTGCCCGCCTTGTCGGTGGACCGGAACAGCAGCTCGTGCTGCCCGTCACCGGTCACCTCGACCGGCTCCGTGTACGGCGTCCACGCGCCACCGTCCAGCGACCACTCCACCGACTTGACCCCGGAACCGGCGTCGGTCGACGTCAGCACGACCGGGATCGTCCCGTTGTGCCAGCCCGCGTCGTTCGCCGGAGCGAACGTCGCAGTGGTGACAGGCGCGGTGGCGTCGATCTTGACCGTGACGGTCTTCGTCGACTCCACGTTGCCCGCCTTGTCGGTCGAGCGGAACCGCAGTTCGTGCTCGCCGTCTCCGCTGACCGCCACCGGGGCTGTGTAGTCAGTCCACGCGGTCGCCCCGTCCAGCTGGTACTGCGTACCTGCCAGACCGCTGCCGCCGGCCTCGTCGGCGGCGGTGAGGGTCACCGTCACCGGCCCGGTGTACCACCCCTCGGTCGGGGTGCCGGACACCGTCGCCGTGGTGACCGGCGCGGTCTCGTCGGCGACAGTCGTGCTCAACCGGAAGTAGTCGAACGCGACGGTCTTCGAGGCGGTCTGGTTGGCGCCGAGGGTGAACAACCCGACCTTCGGGGTGGCACCCACCGCGCTGTTGGTCAGCGCCTCCAACGCGGTCCAGGTCGTCCCGTCGGCCGAGTACGACGCGGTGAACGTGTCACCGGTGCGGGCCAGCCGCAGATGCCACACCGCCGAGGTGAGGCTTGTCGCCTCCGGCTGCGGGTTCTGCACCGTCCCGCCGACCTCGCTGCGGAACTCGATCCGCCGCGTCACCGCCTGGCCGGCCTGATTGTCGGCGATGAAGTCGAACTTCAGGTAGTTGTCGTCGTCGGCCTGCACGAGCAGACCGGCCTGCTGGTACTGCTCGTTCAGCAGACTGCCGTCGACAGTCGTCTCCAGGGTCCAGTCGCCCGAGGGTGCGGTCTGGAGGATGAAGTTCTTCGGCCCGGTGTTGTCGGTGCCGTAGATGTCACCGTTCGGCACGTCGATCCGCAACGCGCCACCGGTGACCCGGTAACCGTTCGGGTCCTCCCGCTGGATCGCGTCCCACCGGCACTTGTCCAGCGTGTCGCCGGTGAACTCGTCCGACGGGTCGACCGGGCCGGCCGGGGCGTCCGGCGTGACCACGAACGAGTCGAACGCGGCGTCCACCACGGGCGCCTCGGTGCCTCCGTTGAGCGCGAAGACCCCGATCCGCGGATTGGTGATGCCTGCGAGCGCGGCCGAGCGGCCGACCGGGGTGAACGTCTGCCCGTCACCGGAGACCGCGGCGGTCAGGTTCGTCCCGTCGCTGGTGATCCGCAGGTACACGGTGTCACCTGCCGGTGCGTCGGCAGCGTCGGCGGCGTCGTTGCGCGGCGTCGCGGCCGTCTCCCGGATGAACTCCACCCGACGGCTGCCGTTGTAGAGCAGGTCCACCTTGGCGTAGTTGTCGTCGTCGCCGTACACCAGCAGGCCGGCCTGCTGGTAGTTGGCAGTCACCGGCAGAGTGACCTTGGTGGTCATCTCCCAGGCGCCGGTCGGCGCCGCCTGGAGCACCAGGTTGGTGGCGTCGTTGCGGGCGCCGTACAGATCACCCACCGAGGTGGGCAGCTTCAGCGCACCACCGCTCAGGGAGTAGAGCTGGTTCTCCCGGACCACGCTGGTCCACCGGCCCTTGTCCAGGGTGTTGCCGTTGAAGTCGTCCGAACGCGCCCCGAGGCAGGACGTGTCCGGAGCGTTCACCCGCACCGGCACCGTGGCGTACGACTTGGCGCCCTTGCTGTCGGTCACCGTGAGGGTGGCCGTGAAGGCTCCGACGCTGGTGTACGTGTGGCTGGCGTCCAGGGTGGACGCCGTGCCGCCGTCGCCGAAGTCCCAGGCGTACGTCAGCGGGGTGTCGCCCTCGGCGTCGGTGGCCGTGCCGTCGAATGCCACGGTGACCGGCGCGGTGCCGGTCGCCGGGGTTGCGGTGGCGGTGACCACAGGCGGCGCGTTCTCGGTGACGCCGCGGCCGACGAAGTCCATCCAGTTGACGTTGAACAGCGAACCCGCTCCGCCGTTCGGATCGCGGGCCACGAAGTACAGCGAACCGCTCGCGGCGCCGGTGACAGGTGCGCTCACGTCCGTGTACGTCTGCCACGCCCCGGTCGACGGGACTGTGGCCGTGGCCACGACCGGTCCGTCGACCGCGCCCGCGTGGACCTCGATCCGACCACCGGCGGCGGCCGAGGCGGCCCGGAACCGGATCTCGGTGATGTTCGTCAGGTCCGCCGGGACGATCGACCACCAGTCGCCGTCCTCGATGAACGCGATGTTCTGACCGCCGCCCGCGCTGTCGGCGCCGGTCTCGCGTTGCACGCCGGCGTCTCCGCCGCCGGTGCTGCCCGGCACCCGTCCGGTGGCCGTGAAGTACTCGGCCTGCTTCTGCTTGGGCTGCAGGATCTGGATGTCCCGGCCGGTGAGCGCACCGGCGCCGCCGGCACCACCCTCGTCGGTGTACGTGGCCTCGAAGACCGCGAACACGTTCGCCTCGGCGCCGTGCCCGGAGGCGAGCGACGTCTGGACCGTGCCGGTGCAGCCGGTGTGCTGCTCCAGCGGGTGGGCGTGCTCGTCGTGACCGAGCAGCACCTGGAGGTTCACCCGGGAGCAGTCGATCTGCCCGTCCTCCGGGTCGGTCACCTTGACCGTGTAGCGGACCTGGTCACCCCAGTTGAAGAAGCCACCGTCCGGCGGGAACTCGATGCTCACCGTCGGGGCGGTGTTGCCCACGGTGACCGGCACGTTGGCCACCGCGGTACGGCCCTTCGGGTTCGTCACGGTGAGCTGGGCGGTGTAGTTGCCAGCCGTCGCATACGTGTGCGTCGGGTTGGCCTCGGTGGAGGTCTGCCCGTCGCCGAAGGTCCAGGAGTAGGTGAGATCGCCACCGTCCGGGTCCCGAGAGCCGGCGCTGGAGAAGGCGACGGTCAACGGCGCCGGCCCCGAGGTGGGGTTGGCGGACGCCGCCGCGATAGGTGCGCGGTCGCCGGCGGTGTAGTCGATCCGGTAGATGCCGGAGTCGTCGTTGTTGCCGCCGAAGCCCGTGCCCCACTCGATCAGGTAGAGCGCGCCGTCCGGGCCGAACTCGAAGTCCATCGGCCGGATCATCTTCATGCCGGTGAGCAGCTGGTTGATGTCCACCAACGACTTGCCGTCAGCGGTCATCTGCATCGTGTACATCTTGTTCTGGTTCCACTCGCCGAGCAGCGCCTTGCCGTCGTAGTAGGCCGGCCACTTGCGTGTCGAGTTGAGGTTGGCGTCGTACCGGTAGGCCGGGCCGCCCATCGGGGCGCCACCGCCACCGATCTCCGGGTACCGCGCGTCACCGGCGTAGCCGTAGTCGACGGTGGCCGGGACGACAGGCGGGAGATTGGTCAGGCCCGTGTTGTTGGGCGAGTTGTTCACCGGCGCGGCACAGTCGAACTTCGGCCCGCTCGGCCCGGACGGGAACGTGTAGTCGTTGTACGCCTCGTTCGTGCCCGTGCAGTACGGCCAGCCGTAGTTGCCGGGGGTCACGACGTTCCACTCGACCAGACCGCGGGGGCCCCGGTCCGGGTTGTTCGCGTTGGCGTCCGGCCCGTAGTCCCCGACGTACAGCGTGTCGGTCTTCGGGTCGGTGCCGATCCGGAACGGGTTGCGGAAGCCCATCGCGTAGATCTCGGGACGGGTCTTCTCGGTGCCCGGCGCGAAGAGGTTGCCGGTCGGAACCGTGTACGTCCCGTCGTCCTCCGGGTGGATCCGGATCACCTTGCCGCGCAGGTCGTTGGTGTTCGCCGACGTGCGCTGCGAGTCGTAGTCCTGACGGCCCGGCCGCTCGTCGAGCGGGGCGTACGCGTTCGACTCGAACGGGTTGGTGTTGTCACCGGTGGCCAGGTAGAGGTTGCCAGCGCTGTCGAAGGTCATGCTGCCGCCCGCGTGGCAGCAGGTGTTGCGCTGGGTGTCGACCCGCAGCACCTGCTTCTCGCTGGCCAGGTCGATGGTGTCGCCGGTCACGGTGAACCGGGACAGCAGGTTGCGCGTGACGCCGTCGTTCGGCGCGTAGTACAGGTACACCCACTTGTTCGTGGCGAAGTTCGGGTCGAGCCGGATGCCGATCAGGCCGTCCTCGTTGCCGGTGAAGACGTCCAGGTCGACGGCCGTGACGGTGTTGCCGGTGTCCGGCTTGACGATCTGCACCCGACCGTCGCGCTCGATGTAGAAGACCCGCCCGTCGGGGGCGATGTCCAGTTCCATCGGGTTGCTGGTGTTGCTGTCCAGGGCGACCTTCTCGAAGTTCGACGTCTTCGAGGCGCCGCAGTCGGCGTCGACCACGCCGGCCGCCGTCTGGATGCCGCCGAGCAGGTGCTTGAGGAACTCGGGCTCGGCGTACGACTCGCGGGTGTGCCCACCGCCCGTGTACCAGGAACGACCGCCGTCGAAGTCCTGACACCAGGCGGTCGGGTGGTCGGCGCCCATCGCGCCCGCGCCCGGGGTGTAGCTCTTCTCGTCCAGGCTGGCCAGCACGTGCACGTCCGGCCGGGGGTTGGTCTGGAAGTTGTACCACTCGTCGAACCGGGACCAGCGGTCCGGAAGCTCGGCCGTCGACGGGTGGGCGTGGTCCTCCACCTTGACCGTGGCCTGCTGGTTCTGGGGGTGGTTGGCGAAGTACGCGCCGACCAGGTCGCCGTACCAGGCCCAGCTGTACTCGGTGTCCGAGGCGGCGTGGATGCCCACGTAACCGCCGCCGGCCTTCACGTACCGCTCGAAGGCGGCCTGCTGGTCGGCGTCGAGCACGTCGCCCGTGGTGGAGAGCCAGATCACCGCCTTGTACTTCGCCAGGTTGGCGTCGGTGAATACCGCACCGTCCTCGGAGTTGTCCACCGTGAATCCGTTGGCGGCGCCGAGTTGTTGGATGGCGGCGACGCCTGTCGGGATGGAGTCGTGCCGGAAGCCGGCGGTCTTGGAGAAGACCAGCACCGAGTAGGGGTCGGCGGCGGCGGCCTTCGGCGCCTTCGGCACCACCTGGGTCACCGGGGTCGCGGCTTGCGCGTCGCGCGGGGGGATCTGGGCGGCGGCGGGGGCCGCCTGCGCCGGGGACCCGAGCAGGGTCGTCGACGCGAGGGCCAGGGAGATGAGGGTCGCGGTGATGGGTTTTCGGGCACGACGAGAACGGGACACGCCGCCTCCAATGTCGCAGTGGACAGGAATACGCGGGGGCCGGCTCGCCGAAGACCGTCCCAGGTGGAGCCGGTCGGGGACACCGTGCCAGGGCGTCCACGCCGGCATTTTGTCGAATCGCTGAACAAATTAGTTCGCGGGGATCAATGTCCGGCAAGATGCCGGCAGGTAACGGTTCTGCAACAGGGGGCGACATTCCGAACAGGACCGGGAGAAAGCACCCTGTCGATTTGGCCGTACCCGGCAGTCGACCCCTCCCTTGGCAGGCCGACGGATCTGTCGTACGGTGACACGCAAGTAACCCACGGGAGCCCGGTGTACCGGGCTGAGAGGGGGGCTGACAGCCCCCGACCGTCGAACCTGATCCGGGTAATGCCGGCGCAGGGAGGAGCGTTGCCGTGCCGTCCCTTGGACGACTGCATCTGATCACCGACACCCGGCCCGGGTGCGACCCCCTCGGCGTGGTCCGCGCCGCCCTCACGAAGGCCCGCGCCGACCTGGTGGTGCAGGTCCGCGTCGAGGACTCCGCCACCGACCGCGAGGCGTACGAGCTGACCCGTGCGGTCCTGGCGCTGTGCACGTCGTACGGGGCGACCTGCCTGGTCAACGACCGTCTGCACGTGGCGCTCGCGGCCGGTGCCGCCGGTGGGCACGTCGGAGCCGACGACCTGCCGGTCACCGCCGCCCGACACGTGCTCGGTCCCACCGGCGTGCTGGGCGCCACCGCCCGCGAGCCGAGGAGCGCTGTCGACGCTGTCGTCGCCGGGGCCAACTACCTGGGCGTCGGGCCGTGCCACACCACAAGCACCAAACCGGGACTGCCCGACCCCATCGGCCCCGACGGGGTACGCGCGGTCGCCGACGCGGTCGACGTCCCGGTCATCGCGATCGGCGGGGTGACCGCCGCCCGGGTGCCGGCGCTGCTCACCGCCGGGGCGTACGGGGTCGCGGTGGTCGGCGCGATCTCCACCGCCGCCGATCCGGCCCGCGCCACCGCCGAGCTGCTGCGGGCACTGGCGTGACAGGCGACGGCACCGCCGTCGACGTGGCGGTGGTGGGGGCCGGGCCAATCGGGCTGTCCATCGCCTGGCGGTTGGCCGCCCGAGGGCTTCGGGTGGTGGTGCACGATCCGGCCTCCGGGTCGGGGGCCTCGGCGGTGGCCGCAGGCATGCTCTCCCCGGTCGCCGAGGCGTACTTCGGTGAGCGGCAGCTGACCGGGCTGCTGCTGGCGTCCGCCGCGCGCTGGCCGGCGTTCGCCGCCGAGCTGACCGAGGCGACAGGCGTCGAGTTCGGCTACCGGACCGAGGGCACCCTGATGGTCGGCCTGACCGGTGACGACCTGGCCGAGGCGCGGCGGCTGTGGGCGTACCAGCAGGACCTTGGTCTGCCGGTGACCCCGCTGCTGCCCAGCGGTCTGCGCGACCGCGAGCCGGCGCTCGCGCCGAGGGTGCGCGGCGGGGCGCTCGCGCCCACCGACCACCAGGTCGATCCCCGACTGCTGGTGCCGGCCCTGCGCACGGCCGCGCAGCGGGCCGGCGCGGTGCTCGTGCCGCGACCGGTCCGCCGACTGTCCGACCTGGACGCACGGGTCACAGTGGTCGCCGCCGGCTGCGGCGCCGCCGCGCTCACCGGGCTGCCGGTGCGGCCGGTGAAGGGCCAGATCCTCCGGCTGCGCGCGCCGGGCGGCGTCGCGCCGGGCTTCCGGCACGTCATCCGGGGGTACGCCGACGGTGAGCAGGTGTACGTGGTGCCCCGCGCCGACGGCGAGGTGGTGCTCGGCGCGACGGTCGAGGAGCGCACGGACACCACAGTCACCGCCGGTGCCGTGCTGCGGCTGCTCCGCGCCGGCGTCGACCTGCTGCCCGAGCTGGCCGAGTACGACCTGGTCGAGGCCGCCGCGGGTCTGCGCCCCGGCACCCCCGACAACGCGCCGGTCCTCGGGCCGCTGCCCGGCCGGCCGGACGTACTAGCCGCCACCGGGCACCACAGGCACGGCATCGTGCTCACCCCGGTCACCGCCGACCTGATCGGGGACCTGGTGCTCACCGGCGTACCCGATCCGCTGCTCGCGCCCTTCGGAGCGGACCGGTTCGCCGGCTTCGGACCTGATCGGACGATGGAGGGGGACCAGTGGAGTTGACTGTGAACGGGACCGGTCGCAGTGTGGCCGCTGGTACGTCGGTGGCCGACCTCGTCGGCGACATCGCCCCGCAGCACAGGGGAGTGGCGGTCGCCGTCAACGGCGAGGTGGTGCCCCGCACCGGCTGGCCGGTCACGGTGCTGCGCGACGGTGACCGGGTCGAGGTGCTCACCGCCGCGCAGGGCGGGTGAGCGGCGTGACGCTCGAGCTGGGTGGCAAGACGTTCGGGTCGCGGCTGATCCTCGGCACCGGCGGGGCCGCGAACCTGCACGTGCTGGAGCAGGCGATCCGCGCCTCCGGGACCGAGCTGGTCACCCTGGCCCTGCGCCGGGTGGACACCGCCCCCGGCACCGGTGGTGGGCTGCTGGACCTGCTGGACCGCTGCGGCGTACGGCTGCTGCCGAACACCGCCGGCTGCCACACCGCGACCGAGGCGGTGAAGGTGGCCCGGCTGGCCCGGGACGCGTTCGACACCGACTGGGTCAAGCTGGAGGTGATCGGCGACGAGCGGACGCTCCTGCCCGACGGGGTGGAACTGCTGCGTGCCGCCGAGGAACTCGTCGCCGACGGGTTCACCGTCCTGCCGTACACAAGTGACGATCCGGTGCTCGCCCGCCGGCTCGCCGACGTGGGCTGCGCCGCCGTGATGCCGGCCGGCTCCCCGATCGGTTCGGGGCTCGGCATCGGCAACCCCCACCACATCCGGCTCACCCGCCAGAGCGTGGACGTGCCGGTGATCCTCGACGCCGGCATCGGCACCGCGTCCGACGCGGCCCTGGCCATGGAGCTGGGCTGCGACGCGGTGCTGCTGGCCAGCGCGGTCACCCGGGCCGCCGACCCGGTGGCGATGGCCACCGCGATGCGGTACGCGGTCGAGGCGGGCCGCCTGGCAGCGGGCGCCGGCCGGATCACCCGCCGTTTCCACGCCCTCGGATCCACCCCCGACGAGGGGAGACCGGACCTGTGACCGGCCCGGTGCCCTCGGGGGTCGTTCTGCTCACCGATCGGCTGGTCGCGCGAGGGCCGCTCGATCTGCTGGTGGCGGGGGCGGTGGCCGGGGGAGTGCGCTGGGTGGTGCTGCGGGAGAAGGACCTGGCCCGCGCCGAGCGTGCCGCACTCGCCGCCGGTCTGCGCGCGATCCTCGCCGACGTCGGCGGAACCCTCATCGTGGCCGGCCCGGACCCGCTCGGCGGCGACGCCGTCCACCTGCCCGCCGCCGGCCCGTACCCGCCGCCGCCCCGGCAACTGGTCGGCCGCTCCTGCCACAACCAGCCCGAGCTGAGCCGCCTGACCAGCGAGCACTACGCCACCGTCTCCCCGATCTGGCCCACAAAATCCAAACCCGGCTACGGCCCACCCCTCGGCCCGGACGGCCTGCGAAAGCTGGTCGAGGCCAGCCCTGTGCCGCTGCTGGCGCTGGGCGGAGTGGAAACCCCAGACCAGGTAACCGCCTGCGTCCAAGCAGGAGCCGCCGGGGTGGCGGTGCTGGGCGCACTAATGCGATCCCCAGACCCCACCGAAACAGCCACCACCCTCACCAGAGCCTTCCAAGAGGCGGTCACCCCAAGGCTCTCAAAACCCGGCGCGGGGTCATCCAGGTCTCCACGACGGGGGCTGCGGCCGACCGTGCCCACGCAGGGATCAAGCCTGACCGCCCGGAGTGGGCACGGTCGGCCGCAGCCCCAAACCGCAACCAAAGAGGAAAGATGACCCCGCGCACCATCCTCACCATCGCCGGTTCCGACTCAGGTGCCGGCGCGGGCATCCAGGCCGACCTGAAAGTCTTCGCCGCACTCGGGGCGTACGGCACCAGCGTCCTCACGGCGGTCACCGCGCAGAACACCACTGGTGTCGACGCCGTGCTGCCGTTGCCGCCGCGCACTGTCGCCGAACAGCTGGACAGCGTGCTCGGCGACTTCACGATCGGCGCGGTCAAGACGGGAATGCTCGGCACACCGGCTGTCGCCGACGTGGTGGCCGAGGCGGCACGGGACGGCAGGCTGCCGCACCTCGTCGTCGACCCGGTGCTGGTCGCCACGAGCGGCCACCGGCTCGGCGTGGTCGGCGCGGTCGAGCGGCTGCTGCCGTACGCCAGGGTGGCGACGCCGAACTGCGCGGAGGCCGCGGCCCTCACCGGACGCGACGTGGACGACGTGGCCGCGATGGTCGTGGCCGCCGAGGCGCTCGCGGCCGGCGGCCCGGAGTACGTCGTGGTCACCGGCGGTGACGTGGACGGCGACGAGGCCGTCGACGTGCTGTGCGGCGGTGGTGTCACCACCCTGCTGCGCGCCCCCCGGGTCGACACCCGGCACACCCACGGCACCGGGTGTTCGTTCTCGGCGGCGATCGCGGTGCGGCTCGCGCTCGGCGATCAGGTGCCGGAGGCCGTGGGGGCCGCCAAGGAGTACGTGCTTCGCGGGCTGACCGGCGCGCGGAGCTGGGAGCTGGGCGCGGGACGTGGGCCGCTGGACCACTTCGGCTGGTCCTCTTGATCACCAGGGAGGTTGTCGTGCAGGCACGAGGCAAGGTGTACGTCGAGGGTTCGCGGCCGGATGTGCGGGTGCCGTTCGCGGAGGTGGGGCTGACCGGGGGCCTGCCGCCGGTGCGGCTCTACGACACGTCCGGCCCCGGATCGGACCCGGAGGTCGGGTTGCCCGCGTTGCGGGGGCCGTGGATCGCCGAGCGGGGCGACGTGGCCCCGGTGCGCGGCGCGGGTACGCCGCTTGCCGGCGCGGACGGCCGTCGTCCGACGCAGCTCGCGTACGCGCGGGCCGGTGTGGTGACTCCGGAGATGGAGTTCGTGGCGATCCGGGAGAACGTCGACCCGGAGTTGGTCCGGACGGAGATCGCCGCCGGTCGGGCCGTGTTGCCGCTCAACGTCAACCACCCCGAGTGCGAGCCGGCGATCATCGGGAAGGCGTTCCTGGTCAAGGTGAACGCCAACATCGGTACGTCGGCGGTCAGCTCGTCGGTCGCCGAGGAGGTGGAGAAGCTGACCTGGGCCACCCGTTGGGGCGCGGACACCGTGATGGACCTGTCCACAGGCAAGCGGATCCACGAGACCCGGGAGGCGATCGTGCGCAACTCGCCGGTGCCGATCGGGACGGTGCCGATCTACCAGGCCCTGGAGAAGGTCGGCGGTGACCCGGTGAAGTTGAGCTGGGAGGTGTTCCGCGAGACGGTCGTCGAGCAGGCCGAGCAGGGCGTCGACTACATGACCGTGCACGCCGGGGTGCTGCTGCCGTACGTGCCGCTTGCCGTCGACCGGGTCACCGGGATCGTCTCCCGCGGCGGCTCGATCATGGCGGCCTGGTGCCTGGCGCACCATGAGGAGAACTTCCTCTACACCAACTTCGCCGAGCTGTGTTCGCTGCTCGCCAGGTACGACGTGACGTTCTCCCTCGGTGACGGCCTGCGGCCCGGCTCGATCGCGGACGCCAACGACGAGGCGCAGTTCGCCGAGCTGCGGACCCTTGGCGAGCTGACCAAGATTGCCTGGGAACACGACGTGCAGGTGATGATCGAGGGTCCGGGCCACGTGCCCATGCACAAGATCAAGGAGAACGTGGACCTCCAGCAGGAGTGGTGCCACGAGGCCCCCTTCTACACGCTCGGCCCGCTGACCACCGACATCGCGCCCGCGTACGACCACATCACCTCGGCGATCGGGGCTGCGATGATCGGCATGTTCGGCACCGCGATGCTCTGCTACGTCACGCCCAAGGAGCACCTCGGCCTGCCCGACCGGGACGACGTGAAGGCGGGCGTGATCGCGTACAAGATCGCTGCCCACGCGGCGGACCTGGCCAAGGGACACCCCGGCGCGCAGGCGTGGGACGACGCCCTGTCGAAGGCGCGGTTCGAGTTCCGCTGGGAGGACCAGTTCAACCTCTCACTCGACCCGGAGACGGCACGCTCGTACCACGACGCGACGCTGCCCGCCGAGCCGGCGAAGACCGCCCACTTCTGCTCGATGTGCGGCCCGAAGTTCTGCTCCATGAAGATCACCCAGGAGCTCAAGGAGTACGCGGCCCGCGGCATGAAGGACAAGTCGGAGGAGTTCGTCTCCGGCGGGAGCCGGGTGTACCTGCCGCTCGCCTGATCCGCCCGTCCGTTGCCGGCCCGCCCTGTGTGCTCAGCGGGTCGGCAACGGTTCGGCCGGGAGGTCAGTCGCGGTGGTGCCGCCCGGTGGAACGCAGCGAGCGGCGACCGTTCTCCTGGTCCGGCTCGTTGTCGGCCACCGGCTTGCCCAGGCCGGCGACCCAGTCGACGAACTCCTCGTCCTGCGCCGGCAGCGGCTCCTCGGCGTCCGACACGGGCCGGGTCTCCTCGTCCGCCCGGGACCGGTTGCGGCGGAACAGTCCGCCGAGCCGTCCACGCCGGGCGGGCTGCTCCGACTCGTCCTCCGGCTCGCGATCGGCGGTCGCCGGGCGGTCTACCGCGGAATCAGCCTGCTCCGGCACGACCGGGGACGCCGGGACCGGCTCCGGTGCCACCTCCGGCTCGGACGTCGGCAGCCCGCTGGCGCGGGTCGACGTACCTGTCGCGCGGCGCCAGCGCCCAGCCGCCCGGTCCAACGCGCTACGGCCGCCACCGCGCTCGGTCGAGGCGGTCGAACCCGCCGTCGGGGCGGTCTCCGCCGTGTCGCCCGGCGTCGTGTCGGTCGACGCTGGCACGTCGGTCGACGTCTTGCGGGAGGCGTCCGTCGGACCGTTCTGCACGCCGGCCGGGCCAGGGCGCCTGGTGGTGTTGAACGCGTCCCAGCTGGTGGCCCGGCTCAGGTCCGGCAGGGATGCCCGGTGGCGGGGGCGGGGCGTCCACTCGACCGGGTCCGAGCTGGTCTCGGCGTCCGGCACCGTCGACTCGGCGTCCTCGGCCGGCGCGGCTGTCGTACGCCCCGAGGTGACGGGCCAGGCCGGCGGGGTCGGCGTCCAGCGGTCCGGCTGCGTGTCGCCGGCGGACCCCGCGCCGAAGAGAGGCGCGGCGGAGCCGTCCTCGGTGCCGGCGCGGTCGGCGGCGGTACGGCGGTTGGTGACCGTTTCCCGTCCGGGCTCGGAGGCGGTGACCTCGGCGTCCGTCGTCGCTGCTCCCTGGCCATCCGCGTCGCGAGGCTTTTCGGGAGCGGCGGGGCTCTGCGGAGTGGCGGCCGGGGTGTCCAGGTCGCTGGGAGTGTCCGGGTCGGTCCGGGCACTGCGGCCGGCGGGACGGCCACCGTCGGTGGCGCTCGCGGACCGGGCGCCCTTCCTGGACCGTCCGGTGCCCGCGCCCGCGCCCGCGCCTGCGCCGGTGGCGGAGGTGCCGGCGGCGTCGGCGGGCGATGCGGTGGCGTCGGTGTTCGACGGGGTGCCGTCGGTGGGCGTCGCGGTCGCTCCGGTTCCGGTGGGTGCCGGGACCGGAGCGGTCGGTACCGCCTCGGTGGTCGGCGGCGTGCCGTCGGCGTCCAAGCCCGCGGTGGAGGGGGTGGACTTCGCCTTGCGGGTCCGGCGCGGCTTCGGCGCCGGCGTTGCCGCTGTGGCGTCACCGCCCGCCGCGCTCGTGCCGCCGCCGCTGCTGCTCGTGCCGTCGCCGCTGCTCGTGCCGCCCGTCGGGCTCGCGCCGGTCGCGCTCCGGTGGGTCGTGGCCTGGTCGTCGGCGTCCGTGCCGGTGTCCGCCCGCCCGGAGTCCGTGCCTTCGCTCGCCGACAGGCCCTCGGTCGGCGGAACCGGGCGGCCCGTGGTGCTCTCCAGCGGACGGTCCGGCAGGCCGGAGGCGAGCGACGCGTCGAGCCCGGCGAGGGGAGACGCGGCGGTGGGGTCCTGGTCCGATGCGTCGAGTTCGCCGGTCGGCGCGGTCACCCAGGCGGCGGCGGAGGGTCGGGGAGCGTCGGGGGTGGCCGGGCCGTGTTGGCCGCTCGCCGTCGTACCCGGCCAGTCCCAGTGGGCCGGAACGGTGCGCACCGCGGCGTCGGCGGTGTGCGGGTCGGGACCGGTCCGCCCGGTGACGGTGGGCTCGCCGGCGATGGTCCCGAGGCCGGTGCGCCCGGTGGTGGGCTCGTCCGACTGGTGGTCGGTGGCGTCGCGGTCGTCCGCCGGATCCGTCGACCTGGCACCGGGCAGGGCGGGACCGGCGGGCAGTGGACGCAGGATGGTGGTCGGCTCGATCACCTGGCTGTCGGTGCCGCGGGCGCCTACCGGCCAGCGCAGCAGGGCCGCCGCCGCCGCGCCGAGCGCGCCGGCGAGGATCGCGATCAGCGCGCCGTAGTAGGGGGTGGTCTGGTAGCGGTCCACCGCGTCACCGGGACCGGCGGTCAGGTACGCGAACGCCACAAGAACCGGACCGGCCACGCCGGTGGCCCCGCTGATCAGGGGGACCTGGCCCCGCCAGCGGGAGAACCCGGCGGTCGCCGCGCCGGCCAGCAGCGCCGTGATCGGGAGCAGCACCAGCGACAGCCGCTGGGCGACGTCGTCGTCGAGCCAGCTCGGCTCCAGCACGCCGAGCCGCACAGTGGGCAGGGGGCCCGTGGTGCCGAGCGACGGCAGGACGGAGATCAGCGCCACCAGCCAGACCGCGCCTGCCACGGCCGCCATGTTCCAGCCCAGCTCGGGCCGGAGCAGGACGGCGATCGCCGCGCCCGCTCCGATGATCGCGCCGAGGATGGCGCAGATGCCCACCGCCCAGACCGGGTCGACCGAGATCAGCTCGGCGGCTCGGGCGGGTTGCATGCACAGCGGCGCGACGGCGGTGGCGCCGAGCGCGGCAGCGCCACCGATGGCCAGCTGCCGGCCGGTGCTGGCCGCCGGGGTGTCCCGGCGGGCCAGTCGTCCGGTCAGGACGGCGCCGGCGACGGCGGCGTTCGCGGCGAACCAGCCCACCCAGACGAGCTGGGCCGGCCACTGGTTGACGGTCGTGCCGGTGAAAGCGCCGGTGAGCCGGACGATGCCGAAGCCGTACGCGACACCGAGCTGACCGGCCCCGGCCAGCACGCTCACCCCGAGCGCCGTGAGCAGCAGTCTGCCCCAGGTCCGAAAGGCCATGTCCGGCACGTTACGCACCTGGTACACCGGATCGCCACCGGCGCGCCGCGCGGCGCGCCGGCCCGCGTCCGGCGGGTCTACTTGAGTTCGACCAGCCGGGCCAGGTAAGTCGTGTCTCCGACATTTGTGAGCATGTGCACTGCTCCCGGGTCCCGGTAGACCACTCCGCCGGTGGGCTCGTCGGCGTCGATCCGGGTGCCGTCGACGGTCTGTACGACGTTCTTCGCGCCCTCGATCGCCACCACGAGGTAGGGGTGGTCGTGCCGGTGCAGTGGCTGCCGCTCACCCGGCTCGAGCCGGATGTGCCAGACCCGGACCCGGTCGTTCTCGTACACGATCTCCTGGCCCACCGGCCCGAGTTCGGTTCCGTCGATCACGTCTGTCATCGTTCTCCGTCCAGTTGCGGAAGCACCTCGGCGGCGATCAGCTCAAGGTGGTCGAGGTCGGCGAGGTCGGTCATCCGCAGGTGCACGCGGGTGGCGCCGATCTCGGCGAACTCGCCGAGGCGCTGCACGAGCTGCGCGGGCGAACCGACCACCGGGTCCTCCGGCGGCAACGCGCTCTTCTCGTGCAGGGGAGCGGCACGCCGCTGCGCCTCCGCGTCGGTCCGGCCGATGGCCACCACGATCCCGGCGGAGAGTACGAGCGGCGCGCGCCCGGAGCCGGCCCGGTCCGCGCGGTCGCACGCCTCCCGCACCCGGTCGTACGCCGTGGCGGTCTCCGCCACGGACTTGAACGGCATGTTGAACTCCGTGGCGTACCGGGCGGCCAGGCCGGGGGTGCGCTTGGGGCCGCGTCCACCCACGATGATCGGTGGCCCGGGCACCTGCACCGGTTTGGGCAGGGCGGGCGCGTCCACCAGCCGGTAGTGGTCACCGGTGAAGCTGTACGTCTCGCCGGACGGCGTCGCCCACAGCCCGGTGATCACCTCAAGCTGCTCGGCGAGCCTGTCGAAGCGTTCACCGACGGCCGGGAACGGGATGCCGTACGAGGTGTGCTCGCGCTCGTACCAGCCGGCGCCGATGCCCAGCTCGGCCCGGCCGCCGCTCATCTGGTCGACCTGCGCGACCATCACGGCCAGGGGGCCGGGCAGCCGGAAGGTGGCCGACGTCACAAGGGTGCCGAGGCGGATGCGTTCGGTCTCCCGGGCCAGCGCGGCGAGGGTCAGCCAGGCGTCGGTCGGGCCGGGCAGGCCGGGGTCGGCGCCCATCGACTGGTAGTGGTCGGCGCGCAGGAAACCCTCGTAGCCGCCGGCCTCGACCAGCTTGGCGAAGCGCAGCTGGTCGTCGTAGGTGGCGCCGCGGTGCGGCTCGGTGAAGACCGACACCCGCATGGTCATCGCCCCTCCGCGCCGGCCGCTGCCGGCTGGTCGCGTTCCATCAACAGCTCGTGCAGGTCGGCGCTGACCTGGGCCACATCGGCCAGGTGGGCGTTGCGGCCCAGGGTGCGGGGCCGGGGGATGGTCACGTCGACGACCTTGCGGATCCGACCGGGGCGGGGGCTCAGCACGACCACCCGGTCGGCGAGCAGCACCGCCTCGTCGATCGAGTGGGTGACGAAGACGATCGTCGGCTTGTTCTCCATGTGCACCCGCTGGAGCTCACCGGAGAGTTCCTCGCGGGTGAGCGCGTCAAGCGCGGAGAACGGCTCGTCCATCAGCATCACCCGGGGCTCGCCGATCAGCGAGCGGCACAGCGAGACGCGCTGTTGCATGCCGCCGGAGAGTTCGTGCGGCAGTCGCTTCTCGAAACCGGACAGCCCTGCGACGTCGAGCAGTTCCCGGGCGCGCCCGCGGTGCTTGGCGCGGCTCCAGCCGAAGACCTCGACCGGCAGCAGGACGTTGTCGAGCACGCTGCGCCAGGGCAGCAGGGCCGGTTTCTGGAAGAGCATGGCGATGTCCCGGCGGGGCCTGGTGATCGGCGTACCGGCCACGGTGATCTCGCCGGCGGTCAGCGGGAGCAGCCCGGCGATCAGCCGGAGCAGTGTGGACTTGCCGCAGCCCGAGCGGCCGAGGACGGCGACGAACTCACCCTCGGCGACGTCGAGGTCGATGCCGCGCAGGGCTTCGACCCGGCCGGACCGGCCCTCGAAGGTACGCGACACCCCGGACAGTCGGATCATCTCCGGCGGACCTCCGCTGAGTGAACGGTCAGGAATCCGACAAAGGCTAGCGGGGCCGTCGCCGTATCGCACCGTCCGGGGTGGTCGTCATGTTGTTTCCGTTCCGCAACCCGGTACGCCTGGCGTCGCAACTGTGGCTTTCTCGTACGCTGTGCCCGCGAAGAGTCCCCTCACGATGGCGGTGCCGGCTTCCACCCCTCTCGCCGGTTCCGCCGCGACAACCCCCTCCGGTGGCCTGCCGGCCCCGGTCGGAAAGGACATGGTGCTACTGATGAGAAGGCTGACCCGTACGGTCGCTACGGCCGCGCTGGCCACTGCCCTCGCCCTCGTCTCCGCGTGCAGCAGCGGGTCGGATTCGGGTGACGACGACGCCAAGGGCGGCAGCGGCGGGGCGCTGGAGAAGGTGACCTACCTCACCTCCTTCGGCAACTTCGGCCGTGACTCCTACGCCTGGGTGGCGAAGGAGAAGGGCTTCTTCAAGGAGGCCGGGTTCGACGTCGAGATCAAGGCTGGTCAGGGCACCGGTGGCGTCATCCAGACGGTCGTCGGCGGCCAGGCCGACTTCGGGCCGATCGACCTCACCGGCGGTCTGCTCCAGCTGGGCAACGGCCAGGCGAAGGACTTCGTCGCGGTGGCCGCGATCCAGCAGCGCACGATGGCCGGCATCGCCACCGTCGAGGGCAAGAACATCGCCTCCCCGAAGGACCTCGAGGGCAAGAAGCTCGCCGACACCCCCGGCTCCGTGGTCCGCAACCTGTTCCCGACGTACGCCCGGCTCGCCGGTGTCGACGCCAGCAAGGTGACCTGGGTCAACGGTGAGGCGCAGGCACTGATCGGCACGCTGGCCTCCGGTTCGGTCGACGGCATCGGCCAGTTCGTCGTCGGTCAGCCGACGATCGAGGCGGTGGCCAAGAAGAAGGCAGTCATGCTGCCGTACAGCAACGTGATGCAGGACCTCTACGGCAACGTGCTGATCACCTCCAGCAAGATCGCCAAGGAGAAGCCGGAGATGGTGAAGAAGTTCACCGCGGCGCTGCTCAAGGGCCTGGAGTACAGCCTGGCGAACCCGAAGGAGGCCGCCGACCTGCTGAAGAAGAACGTCGACGCCACCAACATCGCCTCCGCCGCCGCCGAGCTGGAGCTGATGGCCGCGTACGTCCGCTCCGGCAACTCGGGCACCGCCATCGGCACGCTCGACAGCGGCCGGGTCGCCAAGAGCATCGCGATCCTGCAGGGCGCTGGCGCTCTGAAGCAGAACATCACCCCCGAGCAGATCATCGACTTCAGCCTCGCGCCGAAGGCCTGATCGTCCGGTCGTCACCAGGGGGTACGTCCCGCCGCATCCGGTGGGACGTACCCCCGTCGCTCGTCGGCCCCTGCGGCCGTGGGATATCGAGGAGAAGAAGATGACCGACGTCCGCTCAGCAGAGCCGGCCGTGGCGGCGACCCCGCCTCCGGGTCCTGGCCGCGAGGCGGGTCGGGGCGCCGGCCTGCGCGCCGGGACCGGGGCGACGCTGCTGCCCGTGGCCGGCATCGTCGTGGCCCTGGCTGCGTGGTGGCTCATCGCCCGGCTGGAGCTGGTCCACCCGGCCGCCCTGCCGCCGCCTGGCGACGTGCTCGCCGCGTTCGTCGACAAGCCCGCCCGGATGTTGGAACACACCTGGGACACGCTGCTGGAGATCCTGTTCGGCTTCGCCCTGTCGGCGGCCGCCGGCGTCCTGATCGGACTGTCCCTGGCCAGCTCCCGCACCGTGGAGCGGATGTTCACCCCGCTGCTTGTCGCGGTGAACGCGGTGCCGAAGATCACGCTGGGTCCGCTGCTCGTGGTGGCGTTGGGCTGGGGCCAGAAGCCCATCCTGACCATGGTGTTCCTGCTGTGCTTCTTCCCGATCGTGCTGTCCACCGCGACCGGGCTGACCACCACCCCGTCCGACCTGGCGGAGCTGGTGCGTTCCTGGAACGCCTCCCGCTGGCAGGCGTTCCGCAAGGTGCGTTTCCCAGCCGCGCTGCCGCAGATCTTCGTCGGTCTCAAGGTGGCCATGCCGCTTGCCGCGATCGGCGCGGTGATCGGTGAGTTCCAGGCCGGTGAGAGCGGCCTGGGTTACGTCATCCTCCAGTACGCGGGCGTCGGCGACACCGCCACCGCCTGGGCGGCGATCATGCTGGTGGCGCTGGTGAGCATTCTGCTGTACTCGGCGCTGCTGCTCATCGAGCGGATCGCCCTGCCCTGGGTACGCGAGACCACCAGCAGCCGCTGACGGCTCCATCGGCCGGACAACGGCGAGGGCCGGCCCCCTGGTTGGGGGCCGGCCCTCGCCGTTCGTGGTGGTGCTCAGCCCGCCAGCCGCCAGCGGCCGTTGCGGGCGACGAGCGTGGTGAGTGCCTGCGGCATCAGCCCGGAGTGGTTGTCAGGCGTCATCCGGATCGGGCCGGAGAGGCCGTCCATCTGGGACGTCTCCAGCACGTCGCGGATGCCGCTGCGATCCACCGTGCCGATCTCGCCTCCGGCGCGCAGCTCGGCGTCGGCGATCAGCTGCACGGCGTCGGCGGCGAACGACGACGATCCGTTGTACCCGCCGTAGCGCGCCGTGTAGTCCTGGAACCACTGCCGCCGGGCCGCCTTCGCGGGCGTGGTGGCGATCACGTCGTCGATCACCATCGTCTGCGTGAAGATGAGCGTGGCCTGTTCGGTGGCGCGGGCCGCCGCGCCGAGGAACAGGTCACCTGCCGCTCCCGCGTCGAAGAAGAGCGACCCCTTGAAGGCGGCCTGCTGCGCGCTGGTCGCGGCCAGCGCCGCCTGCTCCGGCGGCGTCCAGATGACAAGCGCGTCGGGCTTCTTCGAGGTGAGCTGGCCGATCTGCTGGCCGACCTCGGTGTCGGTGGTCTTCACCACCTGCTCGCTGGACGGTTTGATGCTGGCCTTGGCCAGTTCGCGGCGCAACGCGGTCGCGCCCTCCCGGCCGTAGTCGTCGTCGCTGTAGAGCAGGCCGACCTTGCGGACGCCCTTGCGGCGCAGTTCGGAGGTCAGCGCGGCGGCGCTGTCGGCGGCGTTCGGGCCCAGCTTGAACACGTAGCGCCGTTCGGCGACGGGAGCGGCGATCGCCCCGGAAGCGGCTAGCGCAATGGTGGGAATCCGCTTCTCGTTGATGGTGCCGACCGCACCCACCGCGCATTCGTTACAGCCGCCCATGATGATGGCGCTGACTTGGGAATCGCTGCTGAAGTCGGCGATGTTGCGCAGTGACTCGGCGGCGTCGGAACGGTTGTCCTTGACCTTCAGCTCGATCTTCCGCCCGTTCAGTGCTCCGGACGAGTTCAACTGGTCCCTCTTGAGTTCCAAGGCACGCTGGTATGCCCGCCCGACGGGGGCGGCGGCGCCGGAGAGTTCGAGGTCCGCAGCGATCACGATCGGACTCGTGTCCTTGTCGTCCCCGCCGAACTGGCAGCCGGTGAGCGTGGTGGCAACTACGGCCGATGCGAGCGCCGCGATGGTCGCGGAGCGGATGGGGCTCAACTCAGTCCTCCAGGTGCGGGCGCGGGCGCTGCCCGGTCACCGCCGCTAATCCGTCCTCAGTGGAGGACGGGATCTCCTCTGCCGTACGGTGTGCGCGAAGCCTGCAAAACCTTGCCAATGGCCGGCGCTGTGGTCAAGCGCGGACCCCGGTTGCATTTTCGGGACGGCCATCCCACATGCTGGGGTAACGCAATGTTTGCAAAAGCTCACTTTGCATACACGCGTGACCACTCTGGAGTTACATGCCCTGATCAGGGGCTTGCGGAAATGAAGGTATCAGTTGACCGGATCACGGGTTCCGCGCCGTCCGACCGTTTCCTACCGCACTGCGGCTTCCCAAACAGGATCTTCTCTGATGAAATCGCGGCCGTGCCGCGCGTGGTCCCCTCCGCTCACGGCACGGTTCGGCGGGTCAGGCGGGGAAGAAACGACGGAGGCGATGTCGTGAGCACCGGACCGACGACCCTGCCCGCGCTTGGCGACTCCACCCGGCGTTCGCGCCTGGGGTTGCCGCGGCTGCGTGACGCCCGGATCCGGTCCAAGCTGGCGCTGATCCTGGTCGTCCCCGTGGCGGCGGTGATCGCGCTGGCCACGGTCCGGCTGATCTCGGTCGGCGAGGGCGCCTTCGACGCCACCCGGGCCCGGTCGCTGACCGCGCTCTCCATCGACGTCAGCGCGCTCACGCAGGACCTCCAGTCCGAACGGATGGCCGCGGCTGCCTACCTGGCCACCCCGCAGCAGCCCGCCGACGCGTTCAACCTGCGGGTCCGGCAGACGCAGCAGCGGATCGACGAGTACCGCGCCGAGCGGGGCCGGATCGGCGAGGTGCCGGCGGCGCTGCGGGACCGGTTGGCCGCGATCGACGACCATCTGTCCACATTGGACGGCACCCGGCAGGAGGTGCTCGACCGCCGTCAGATGGCGGTCGCCGAGGCGGTGCTGCGGTACGGCGTCATCCTGACCGACCTGGTCGCCTACGGGGACGGGCTCGCCCAGCTGCCCGGCGACGAGAGCCTCTCGGACAGCCGTCGGGCCGTCGCCGCGTTCGCCCGCGCCAAGGCGGCGGTGGCCGAGGAGCAGGCGGTGGCCTTCACCGCGCTGACCGCCGGCCAGCTCGACGAGGAGCAGTTCTCCTCGTTCGTGGCCACCCTGACCAGCCAGCAGGAGGCCCTTGTCGCCTTCTCGCTCGCCGCCGACCCGGTGCAGCGGGCGCTCGTCGACAGCACAGTCTCCGGTGACGCGGTAGGCCTGGCCGACCGGGTCGCCACCGACCTCGTCCGCTCCGTCGGGCAGCGTCCACTTGTGAGCGCGCAGGACGCCACCGCCGCCATCGGCGCGGTGAACGACCTGATGCGCTGGGCCGAGGTTCAACTCCAGAACCGCCTGTTCGCACAGGCCGACGAGGCGCGCTCGGCCGTCATCCGGCAGGCAGTTGTCGAGTCGGTGCTGGTGCTGCTCACCCTGATCATCGCCGTGACGCTGGCAGTGGTGCTGGCCCGCTCGCTGAACCACTCGCTGCGCCGGCTCCGTGAGGGCGCCCTGTCGGTGGCCAACCACGACCTGCCCGACGCCGTGCAGCGCCTGCAGAACATGGGCAGTGTCGGCGACGGCGGCGTGGACGAGATCGTCCGGCAGGTGCGCGACCCGATCCAGCTCAACAGCCGCGACGAGGTCGGTCAGGTGGCCCTGGCCTTCAACGTCGTCCACCGCGAGGCGGTACGCGTCGCGGCCGAGCAGGCCGCGCTTCGGACAAGCGTCTCCGCGATGTTCCTCAACCTGGCCCGCCGCAGTCAGACCCTGGTCGACCGGATGATCGGCGAGCTGGACGCGATCGAGCGTGGCGAGGAGGACCCGAAGCGGCTCGCGCAGCTCTTCGAGCTTGACCACCTGGCCACCCGGATGCGCCGCAACGACGAGAACCTGCTGGTCCTGGCCGGCGCCGACTCCGCCGTACCACGTCGCGACGACGCGCTCGTGGTGGACGTCCTGCGCGCCGCGCAGTCCGAGGTGGAGCTGTACAACCGCATCGAGTTCGGCACCGTGGACACCGACATCTCGGTGGCCGCGCACGCGGTGAACGACGTGGTACGCCTCGTCGCCGAGCTGCTCGACAACGCGACCCGGTTCTCGCCGCCGAACACCACAGTTGTCGCCGACGGTCGACGGATCCGGGACTACGTGCTGATCCAGATCGAGGACCGCGGGCTGGGCCTCACCGACGACCAGCTCGACTCGCTCAACCGGCGCCTGGCCGCGCCGCCGAGCGTGGACGTGGCCGCGTTCCGCCTGATGGGTCTGGCCGTGGTGAGCCGGCTCGCCTCGCGCTACGGCATCCGGGTCGAGTTGCGCCGCAACGTGGAAGGCGGCACCGTCGCCCAGGTGACGCTGCCCGCCACGACAGTGGTGCTGCCCAGCAACAGGGGTCGCGAGCAGGCGCTCACCCGGCCGCGTCAGCCGATGGCTGTCGAGCAGACGCCGCTCACGCCGGCCGGTCACGCCGAGTCGTACGCGGGCGCCGGCACCGCAGCGGCCACGTTGCCCGACCAGTGGCGCAGCAGCACGCCCGCGCCGGCCCAGTGGCAGTCGCCGTTGGACTCGCGCGACACCACACCTGCCGTGCAGGCCGGCGGTTTCACCGGAGCACAGCAGGCGGCGCCGCCGGTCCCGGCCGCCCGGCCCGCGTACAGCAACGGTGTGGGCGCCTCGCTGGGCAGCCCGACGGTGGCGTACCCGACAGTCGACCCGCTGCCCAGGCGTGGCTCCGGGGCGGACAGCGCCGACGGACGTACCGCGCCGGTGCTGCCGGTCGGACCGGTCGCCGGGCCCGGCGCGGTCGCACCGCCGGTAGCTCCGCCGGTCGCGCCACCTGTCGCGCCGCCGGTGCCCGCCACCCCGGTCAGCACCCGCCCCGACTTCCCCGCCGAGGCGCCGATCTTCCGGGAGATGGAGGCGGTCTGGTTCCGGTCGCACGGCGACGACGCCACCGCGATCTTCACCCGGCCGCAGTTCGACACGCCACCGGAGGCCACCGCCACGGCCGGCGCCGGCCTGCGGACGGGCGTCGGGGCGCAGCCGGCCGCGACGTCCGCGCCGGCCGCCGCGCCGGCCCGACCGCCGCTGCCGACCCGCACGCCTGGCAGTTCCGGCGACGGCAGCGGAGGACTGAACAAGGGGAGCATGGACGGATTCAGCAACGGAGGTGGCGGCACCCGGGGTGCCTCGGCGCCCACGCCGCCGCCGTCGTACACCCCGCCGCCGGTACCCCGCAGCACGGTGCCTGCCGCGCCCACCGCGCCCAGCGCGCCGGCCGCGGATTCCAGTGCCTGGCGGACCGCGGCGGACGAAGGCTGGTCGCGGGCCAGCCGGGCCGCCGAGCCGGCCGCCGCCGGTACGACCCGCTCGGGGCTGCCCAAGCGGGTGCCCCAGGCGCAGCTCGTGCCGGGCGGCATCGAACCGAAGGGTGGCCGGGACCGTAGCCGGCGCACCCCCGATGAAGTACGCGGCCTGTTGTCGGCCTACCACCGCGGCGTGCAGCGCGGCCGGACGGCCGGGACGGACCAGAACAGCACCTCGACCAAGGAGAGCCGATGAACAGGCCAGCTGCCATGCAGGACATGGGTTGGCTGCTCACCAACTTCGCCGACAGCGTGGCGGGTATCGCCCACGTGGTGGCGGTGTCCGCCGACGGGCTGCTGCTCGCGTCCTCCCGGGACCTTCCGGCGGACCGGGCGGACCAGCTGGCCGCGATCACCTCCGGCGTGGTGAGCCTGACCGAGGGCGCGGCCCGGATGTTCAGCGCGGGCGGGGTGTTGCAGACAGTCATCGAGATGGACAGCGGATACCTCTTCCTCATGTCGATCAGCGACGGCTCGTCGATGGCCGTGCTGGCCGCCCGCAGCTGTGACGTGGGCCAGGTCGGGTACGAGATGGCGTTGCTGGTCGAGCGGGTCGGTGCCGCGCTGGTGCCGCTGCCGCGGGACGCGGTGCGTTCGTAGCACCGGGACCCGGCGCGCGAACCGCGTTCCGGATCGGGGACGGGAGGCGGCGTACGCCGACTCCGCAGGGGACGAGGAGGTGATCGGGGATGGACCAACGGCGCGTTGACCCGCGTGGTGCGCTGGTGCGTCCGTACGCGGTCACCCGTGGGCGTACGGAGCCCCGGCAGGACATCGCTCTCGAGGCGGTCCTGACGGCTTCGCTCACCCAGGTCGCCGAGTCCCGTTTCGCCGGGCACGACAAGCACCGAATCGCCACGGTCTGCGAGGGCCGGGCACAGTCGCTGGCGGAGATCGCCGCGTACACCCGGATGCCGCTGGGCGTCGCCCGGGTGTTGGTCGCCGACATGGTGGCCGAGAGCCTGCTGACGTTACACACTGCTGCTCCCGCCGAGGGGTTCGAGGAGCGGATGGAACTGCTTGGAAGGGTGCTAAGTGGACTTCGCAGGCTATGACCCCGCAGGGGGGCGGCAGAGCCGGGGAATCGTCTCCGCGAAGATCGTCGTCGCGGGCGGTTTCGGCGTCGGTAAGACGACGCTTGTCGGCTCGATCTCCGAGATCACGCCGCTGACCACCGAGGCGGTGATGACCGCTGCCGGTGTCGGCATCGACGATCCGTCCAAGGTGCCGGGCAAGGAGACCACCACGGTCGCCATGGACTTCGGCCGTATCACGATGGCTCAGGACCTGATCCTGTACCTCTTCGGTACGCCGGGTCAGACCCGGTTCTGGTTCATGTGGGACGAGATCATCCGGGGTGCGGTGGGTGCCGCGGTGCTGGTGGACACCCGCCGGATCACCGACGCGTTCGCCCCCCTGGACTATTTCGAGAACCGCAACCTGCCGTACGTGGTGGCGCTCAACCGTTTCGACGGCGCCCCGCAGTACGAGGCGGAGGAGATCCGCGAGGCGCTGGCCATCTCGCCGCAGGTGCCGCTGGTGATGACCGACGCCCGGCACCGGGAGTCGGTCAAGCAGGTGCTGGTGACGGTGGTCGAGCACGCCATGCTCCGGCTCCAGGCCGAGCACGGCAGGGGTTTCCCCACGCCCGTCGGCTGAGCCCGTCGCGGGGGGGGGGGGGGGGGGGGCGACGGCGCGGCCCGGCGGGACAACCCCCCGCGGGTGGGGGGGGTGGTTTGCGTGAGTGGCCCCCACAGGCCGCGGCCGGGGCGCGCC
>NZ_JBFBEO010000007.1:0-193079 GCF_040683695.1 Micromonospora sp. NPDC093244 | reverse complement strand
CTTTGTGCTCCCCCCCCCCGGGGCCGGCCGCCGGGCCTCGCCGGGGGGGGTTCCCCCCCCCCCGGGGGGCTCCCCGGGGGGGGGGGGCCGGCCCCCCCCCCCCCCCCCGCGACGCGTCAGTCCACCCGGAGCCGGTAGCCGCGTTTGACCACTGTCTGCACCACACGCGGGGCGCGCAGGCCGGCCCGCAGGCGGGCGACGGCCATCTCCACGGCGTGCTCGTCCGCGCCCCTGGGCAGCGTCCGCAGCAGGGCGGTACGCGACAGCACCCGGCCGGGGGACTGGGCCAGCGCCCGCAGCACCGCCATCGGCGCGGGGGCGAGCGGGCGCAGCTCGCCGTCGATCACGGCGGCGTGCCCGCGCAGGGTCAGCAGGTGCCCGGCGGCCTTCAACGTCACGGTCCGGCGGGGCAGTTCGTCGACGATGGTGCGTACGAGCGCTCCGAGCCGGGCCCGGCCGGGCGCGCTCACCGGTACGCCGTGCCGCAGCAGCGGTTCGGCGGTGACCGCGCCCACGCAGCTGGCGAGCACGTCGGTGCGGAACGCGGACAGCACCGCCTCGCTGCGGTCCCCGGCCGCCCGCAGCAGGGCCTCGGCCGCCGGCGCCGAGGTGAACGTCACCGCGTCCACCAGCCGGCCGGCGATCAGGTCGATCAGCCGGTGCAGCGGCGCCGGGTCGGTGGGCGGCGCCCACCTGTAGACCGGCACCTCGATCACGGTGGCACCGGCCGCCTCCAGCGCGAGCGTGCACTCCGGTTGCCGTTCACCGTGCAGCTGCATGGCGATCACCTGCCCGGCCACGCCACGTCGACGCAGGTGGTCGACCACCTCGTCGCAGCTCTCCGAGGCCGGCGACCACTGGTCGTGCAGCCCCGCCGCCCGGATCGCGCCGCGTGCCTTGGGACCCCGGGCCACCACGTACGACCCGGCCAGCACCGAGCGCAGCGGCTCGGCGAGCCCCCAGCCCTCGGCCGCCTCCAACCATCCGCGCATACCGATGCCGGTGTTGGCCATCAGGATGTCCGGCGGTTGGTCCAGGCAGGCGCGGGTCGCCTCGCGCAGCTCGGTGTCGTCGGAGAGCGGCACGATCCGCAGGGCCGGGGCGAGGACCACCCGCGCGCCACGGCGTTCCAGCAGCGCGGCCAGTTCGTCGCGCCGCCGGTCGGCGGTCACCCCGATGGTGAAGCCGGCCAGTTCGTCCCGCATCAACCCTCCTGTCGCAGCCGCACTTCGACCAGCCCGTCGCGGCAACGCGCCTCGTGTCGGGCCACGGCGACACCGGGCAAGTCGAGGCAGTGCCCGGTGCGCAGGTCGTACACCTGCTTGTGCAGGGGTGAGGCGACCGTGGGGACACCGCCTCGACTGCCCACGATGCCCCGGGACAGGACGTACGCCCCGGAGACGGGATCGCGGTTGTCGATCGCGAACAGCCCGTCCACGGTCCGGAAGAGGGCGACCTGCACGCCGTCGACCAGGGCGGCGACCCCCCGATCGGGTTCGAGCCGGTCGACGGGGCAGATCGCGGTCCAGTCCACTGTGATGGTGGGGTTCATCGCCGTACCTCCGGTAGACCCAGCGCGACCGGCTGCCGACGGTGACCTTCGGCCGGGGTGTCGCCACGGGCGGGCACCCGCTGGCCGCGCTCCAGCGCGAAGGTGATCGACGGGTCGGGCACGTCGGGAGCGTTGACGAACGAGGTGTAGCGGCGCAGCCGGTCCGGGTCCTCCAGCACGTCACGCCACTCGTCGGAGTACGACTCCACGTGCCGGGCCATCGCCGCGTCGAGGTCGGCGCAGAGGCCCAGGGAGTCGTCCACGATCACCGCGCGTAGGTGGTCGAGGCCGCCGTCCAGCGCCTCGATCCAGCCGGCGGTGCGTTGCAGCCGGTCCGCGGTGCGGATGTAGTAGATCAGGAACCTGTCGATGAGGGTGATCAGCTTCTCGGTGGTCAGGTCGGTGGCGAACAGGTCCGCGTGCCGGGGCCGGAAACCGCCGTTGCCGCCGACGTACAGGTTCCAGCCGTTCTCGGTGGCGATGATGCCGAAGTCCTTGCTTCGGGCCTCGGCGCACTCCCGGGCGCAGCCCGAGACCGCCGACTTGAGCTTGTGCGGCGCGCGCAGCCCCCGGTAGCGCAGCTCCAGCGCCACGGCCAACCCCACCGAGTCCTGTACGCCGTACCGGCACCAGGTCTCGCCGACGCAGGACTTCACGGTGCGCAGCGCCTTGCCGTACGCGTGGCCGGACTCGAAGCCGGCGTCCACGAGCCGCCGCCAGATCTGCGGCAACTGCTCCACCCGCGCCCCGAACAGGTCGATCCGCTGCCCACCGGTGATCTTCGTGTAGAGCTGGAAGTCCCTGGCGACCTCACCGATCACGATGAGCTTCTCCGGGGTGATCTCCCCGCCGGGGATCCGGGGCACCACCGAGTAGCTGCCGTCGCGTTGCAGGTTGGCCAGGAAGTGGTCGTTGGTGTCCTGCAACGACGCCTGCTCGCCGTCGAGCACGTGCCCGCTGCCCAGCGAGGCGAGGATCGACGCCACCACAGGCTTGCAGATGTCGCAGCCGCGCCCCCGACCGTGCTCGGCGACCAGCCGGGAGAAGGTGCGGATGCCGCGTACGCGGACGATCTCGAACAGCTCCCGCCGGCTGACGTCGAAGTGCTCGCACAGCGCGCTGGACTGTGTCACCCCTGCCGCGTCCAGCAGCTGCTTGAGCATCGGCACGCAGGACCCGCAGCTGGTGCCGGCCCTGGTGCACGCCTTCAGCGCCGGCACGTCCGCGCAGCCGTCGGCGATGGCGGCGTCCACGTCGCCACGGGTCACCGCGTTGCAGGAGCAGACCTGCGCGGTGGCGGGAAGCGCACCGGCGTCAGCGCCGCCGCCGTCGGGCGCGAGCAGCGCCAGCGGCGTGGCCGGCAGCGGACCGCCCACACTGGCCCGCAACGTCGGGTACGCGCTGGCGTCACCTACCAGCACCCCGCCGAGCAGGGTGTGCGCGTCGTCGGACAGGACCAGCTTCGCGTACACCCGGGTGGCCGGGTCGGTGAACGTGACGTCGAGGCAGCCCTCGGTGGTGCCGTGCGCGTCACCGAACGAGGCCACGTCCACGCCGAGCAGCTTGAGCTTGGTGGCGGTGTCCGCGCCCGGGAAGGTCGCCGCGCCACCGACCAGCCGGTCGGCCACCACCTCGGCCGTCGCGTACCCCGGCGCGACCAGGCCGTGGCAGGTGCCGTCGACCGCCGCGCACTCGCCTACCGCCCAGATCCGCTCGTCGGCGCTGCGGCACGCCTCGTCGACGAGCACCCCGCCGCGCGGCCCCACCGGCAGACCGGCGGTACGCGCCAGCTCGTCGCGCGGGCGGATGCCGGCGGCCACCACCACCAGCTCGGCGTCGACCGTGCCGCCGTCGGAGAGTTCCAGGGCGGCGACCGCGCCGTCCGGGCCGGGCCGGATCGCGGTGGTGGCCACCCCGAGGTGGGTACGCACGCCCAGCTCCTCGACGTAGCGCCGCAGCATCGCCCCACCGGCCTGGTCCACCTGCACCGGCATCAGTCGGGGCGCGAACTCGACCACCTCGGTGCGCAGACCCAGCAGCCGCAGGGCGTTCGCCGCCTCCAGCCCGAGCAGCCCGCCGCCGATCACCGCGCCGGCCCGCCGGCCCCGCGCGTACTCCCGGATCGCCGTGAGGTCGTCAAGGGTCCGGTAGACGAAGACCCCGGGCAGCTCCGTGCCGGGCACCGGCGGCACGAACGCGTACGAGCCGGTGGCCAGCACCAGCGCGTCGTACGGGTACTCGCCGACGGCGGTGGTCACCACCCGCCGGTCCCTGTCGATGGCGGTGGCCGGCTCGCCGAGACGCAGCCGGACCCCGTCGTGCGGGGTGTGCAGGTTGAGGTCGTCCTCGCTCACCCCGTCGAAGAACGCCGACAGCCGCACCCGGTCGTACGCCGCCCGCCGCTCCTCGCCCAGCACGGTGACCCGCCAGCGTCCCCGCGGGTCCCGGGCGCGCAGCGCGTCGACGAAACGCTGCCCGACCATTCCGTTGCCGATGACCACCAGGTCGCCGCTCATCGCGTCACCTCCACCGATTCCGCTTCGGACAGCCAGTCGACGATGCCGGCGACCGCGTCGCGGCAGCCGCCGCAGCCGGTACCGGCGCGGGTGGCCGCCACCACCGCGTCGACCGTCCGGGCACCTGAGCGCCAGCAGCGCACCAGCGCGCCCTTGGTCACCGTGTTGCACTGGCAGACGGTGACCGCGTCCGGCATCAGCGCCGGTGTGGCGGCCGGCGCGGCGGCGGCCGTGCCCAGTGCCCGACCCAGCAGCAACGCCCGCCGGTCGGCCGGCACCGGATGGCCACGGTCGAACAGCTGGATCACCGTGCCGACCGCCGGGTTGTCGCCGAGCAGGATCGCGCCGACCAGACGCTCGTCGCGGATCCGCAACCTGGCGTACGTGCCCCGGGCCGGGTCGGCGAACGTCAGCTCCTCGCCCGGTTCGCCGCCCACCGCCTCACCCATGGCGGCCAGGTCGATTCCGGCCGCCTTCAGCCGGGTCACCACCGGCCGTGGCCGGTAGCGGGCCAGCGGGTCGGTGCCGGTCAGCACGTCGGCGAGCACCCGGGCCTGCGCCCAGGCGGGCGCCACCAGGCCGGTGAGCGTCCCGTCGTGTTCGGCGCAGTCGCCGATCGCCGAGATGGACCTGTCGTCGGTGCGCAGCCTGTCGTCCACCACCACGCCGCGCCGCACGGTAAGCCCGGCGGCCCGCGCGAGGGCGGTGTCCGGGCGTACCCCGCAGGAGAGCACCAGCAGATCGGCGCGCAGCGACCGGCCGTCGGCCAGGTCGAGGCGTACGCCTGTGTCGTCAGCGACCACGCCGGTGGCCGGTACGGCGAGTTGGCTGGTGACGCCGAGGGCGGCGAGCGTACCGGCGAGCACGGCGCCGGCCGCCGGGTCGAGTTGGCGCTCCATCAGGTGCCCGGTGTGGTGCACCACTGTCGTGGTCAGCCCCCGGTTGGTCAGCCCCCGGGCGGCCTCCAGGCCGAGCAGTCCGCCGCCGAGCACGAGCGCGCTGCGGGCGCCGTCCGCCGCCGCGATGATCCGTCGGCAGTCGTCAAGGGTCCGGAACGGCACGACCCGTGGCGGCAGGTCGGCGGGGTCCAGGCCGGGCAGGGGCGGCACCACGGCCCGGGCGCCGGTGGCGAGCACCAGGTGGTCGTACCCGATGCGTTCGCCGTCGGCGGTGCGGACCTCGCGGGCGGACCGGTCCACCGTGGTCACCGGTACGCCGGTGCGCACGTCGATGCCGTGCCCGGCGGCCTCGGTCAGCTCCACGTCCGGCTCGCCGATCCGGCCGGCCAGCAGGGTGGACAGCATGATCCGGTTGTACGCGCGGTGCGGTTCGGCGCCGAGGACCGTGACCTTCCGGTCCCCCTCCCGGGCATGCAGCTCGCCGGCGAGGCGGGCGCCCGCCATCCCGTTGCCGACGATCACGATGCGGGTGGTCATGCCTTCTCCACCCGGACCGCGCAGATCTTGAATTCGGGCATCCCGGAGATCGGGTCCACGGCGTCGTTTGTCACCGAGTTGGCCCGGGCCGCCCCGGCCCAGTGGAACGGCGCGAAGACGGTGTCCGGTCGGATGCCCGCGCTGAGTCGGGCCGGTGCGCGCAGTTCACCCCGTCGGGACGTGACAAGCACCTGGTCGCCGTCGTCGATGCCCAGCCGGGCCGCCAGGTCGGGGTGCAGCTCGACGAACGCCTCGGGCGCGGCGCGGCGCAGCGCGGCCACCCGGCGGGTCTGGGTGCCGGACTGGTACTGGGCCAGCACCCGGCCGGTGGTGAAGTGCAGCGGGTACGTGGCGCACACCTCCTCGGCGGCCGGCCGGTGGTCGACGGGGTGGAAGCGGGCCCGGCCGTCGGAGGTGGCGAAGCGGTCGGCGAAGAGCCGTGGCGTGTCCGGCCCGTCCTCGCTGGGGCAGGGCCAGTGCACGCCGTCGGCGGTGTCGATCCGGTCCCAGCTGATACCTGCGTAGTCGGCGGCGCCGCCGGCGGAGGCACGGCGTAGCTCGGCGAAGACCAGGGCCGGATCCTCCGGAAACCGGATGGCCGCCTCGTCGTCGGTGGTCAGCCGTGCCGCCAGGGCGGAGATGATGGCCAGGTCGGTCCGGACGCCGGGCGGGGGTGGGCGCAGCGCGCGCCGGCGCAGCACCCGTCCCTCCAGGTTGGTCATCGTGCCGTCCTCCTCGGCCCACTGCGCGGTGGGCAGCACCACGTCGGCGAGCGCCGCCGTCTCGGAGAGCAGCAGGTCGGCGACGACAAGCAGGTCGAGGTCGCGCAGCCGGCGTTCGATCCGGGCCGCCCGGGGCGCGGAGACGACCGGGTTCGAGCCGAACACCAGCAACGCGCGCGGGCCGTCCGGGGTGCCGAGCGAGTCGAGCAGTTGGTACGCCGGCACACCCGGGCCGGGCAGCTCGTCGGCCGGCACGCCCCAGACCCCGGCGACGTGCTCCCGGGCCGCCGGGTCGTCGATGCGCCGGTACCCGGGGAGCTGGTCGGCCTTCTGGCCGTGCTCGCGCCCGCCCTGGCCGTTGCCCTGGCCGGTGAGGCAGCCGTACCCCGACCCGTCCCGGCCGGGCAGCCCGAGGGCCAGGGCCAGATTGACGTACGCGGTGACGGTGTCCACGCCCTTGGCGTGCTGCTCGGCACCACGCGCGGTCAGGATGATCACCCGCCCGCCGGTGCCCAGCGCCCGGGCGGTCGCCTCCAGGTCGGCCACCGGCACCCCGGAGAGCTGCTCGGCGCGGGCCGGCCACCAGGCGGCGACGCTGCGGCGGACCGCCTCGAAGCCGGTGGTCCGCCCGGCCACGTACGCCTGGTCGACCCAACCCTCGGTGAGCGCGATGTGCAGCAGCGCGTTGGCCACCGCGAGGTCGGTGCCGGGCAGCGGTTGCAGGTGCAGGTCGGCCTGCCGGGCGGTGGCGGTGACCCGGGGGTCGACGACGATCAGCCGGCCGCCGGCCTGGCGTTGCTCGGTGAGCCAGCGCACCAGCGGCGGCATGGTCTCCGCCGGGTTGGCGCCGACCAGCAGCAGGGTGTCGGCGCGACCCAGGTCGGAGAGCGGGAACGGCAGCCCTCTGTCGATGCCGAAGGCGCGCATCCCGGCCGCCGCCGCCGAGGACATGCAGAACCGTCCGTTGTAGTCGATGTGCCGGGTACGCAGCCCGATCCGGGCGAACTTCCCCAGCGCGTACGCCTTCTCGTTGGTCAGGCCGCCGCCGCCGAACACCGCGACGGCGTCCCGGCCGGCGGTGTCCTGGACGGTGCGGATGCCGGAGACGATCCGGTCCAGCGCGGCGTCCCAGCTCGCCCGGCGCAGTTCGCCGGTGGCGGCGTCGCGCAGCAGGGGAGTGGTCAGCCGGTCCGGGTGGTCGAGCAGGTCGGCGGCGGTCCAGCCCTTCTGGCAGAGCCCGCCACGGTTGGTGGGGAACTGCCGGGGGAGCACAGTCACCCCGCCGTCGTCGGTGCGCAGGGTCATGCCGCACTGGAGGGCGCAGTACGGGCAGTGCGTCGCGACCTCCCGGGGCGCCCGCCCCGGTCGAGTCGCCGACCGTGCACCGTCTGTCATGTCGGGAAAGCGTGCCGGCGGGCGGTTTCCGGTCCGGGTCCCTTCTGTTTCGGTCCTGTCAAGTGGGGCTCACACCGCACCGGGGCAGCGGACGCGTTGGAGGGTCGGGTGGATGCTGTGGAGCCGAATCGTTGACGGCATCATCGCCAGGCCCGTCCCAGTCACTGGTCGAGCACGTGCCCACACCCGACGGGGCGTCTATCATGTGGGAAATCTGTCTCATTAAATGGGAGATCGCGATGAGCGTGACTGACGTCTTCGACGCGGTGGCCGGCACCTACGACGAGGCGCGCAGGCGGCTGGTGCCGTGCTTCGACGCCTTCTACGGCACCGCCGTCCAGGTGGCCGCGCCGCCGCTGCGCGCCGCGCTCGCCGCCGGGCGTACCCCCGAGGTGCTGGACCTGGGCGCGGGCACCGGGCTGCTCTCGCTGCTGCTGTCCGCCGCGGTGCCCGGAGTCCGGCTGACCCTGGTGGACGGAGCGCCGGCGATGCTCGCCCGGGCCGCCGACCAGCTGGCCGCGCGGTCCGTGCCACACCGGACGGTCCTGGCCGACCTGGCCGACGAGCTGCCGCCGGGCCGGTACGACGCCGTGGTCAGCGCGCTCGCGATCCACCACCTGGACGACGCCGGCAAGCGCGCGCTCTACCGGCGGGCAGCCGACGTGCTGGCCCCGGGCGGGGTGTTCGTCAACGCCGAGCAGGTCGCCGGCCCGACCCCGGAGCTGGACCGGCGTTACGACGAGGTGTGGCTGGAGCGGATCACCGAGCTGGGCGCGTCCCCCGCCGAGATCGCGGCCTCCCGGGAGCGGATGCGCCACGACCGGCCCTCGACCGTGGCCGACCAGTGCGACTGGCTCGCCGAGGCCGGTCTGGTCGACGTCGACTGCTACTTCAAGGAGTGGCGTTTCGCGGTGTTCGGCGGTCGTGCCCGGTGACGTCGACGGGAATGTGCGTTTCGACGGCGGGAGACGAGCCGGCCCGCACGTGGATGACTGATGGTCATACCGGTGGGTAGTCTGCTCGACATGACTGCCAAGGTGACTCTCTCGTTCACCGACGAGACGATCGAGGAGGCGCGGCGGTTCGCCAAGCGCGAAGGGCTGTCTCTCTCCGCGTGGATGGACCAGGCCGCCCGGGAGAAGGCGCTGCGTGAGGTCTTCACCGCGCACGCCGCAGCCGTGGGCCGCGCCAGCCTCGACCTGGAGTCCGCCGCCCTCGCCGACGCCCGCGAGGCGGGCATGGTCAACGACCTGCTCTCCGGCGGACGGCCGCGTGCTGCGTAGAGGTGAGGTCTGGCGCATCGAGGGCGCCCGCGAACGCCTCGGCCTCGTGATCAGCTCGGATGTCTACAACTCAACAGACGTACCCATCGTGATCGTGGTCGAGGTCGTCGAGGAATCACTGCTGCGCGACTCGCCGCTCGCCGTCCCGATGGGCCGGTACGTGGTGATGCCCGACCGGATCTCGTCGCCGATGAAGAAGTGGTTCACCGACTGCGTGGACGTCGCCGACACCGACACCATGCTCCGGGTCGGCCGAGCCCTGCGCATCCTCCAGGGGCTCTGACCGCCGGCCTCACCATCGCCGCCGGCCCCTGGTGCGCTGCCCGTTTCCGGCCCGACCCGCGACGGGCACTGCCAGGTAACCGGGCGTTCCTAGCGTCTCACCTCGTCACATCGACGAGGAGGAGCCGCCGTGAGCACGCTCACCAGCACCGCAGTCACCGCCGGACCCCCGACCGTCGCCGGCCGCCGGCACACGCTCGACGACTGGCGTCCCGAGGACCCCGACTTCTGGCGGACGACTGGAGCGCCGATCGCCAGGCGCAACCTCTGGGTGTCGATCTTCGCCGAGCACGTCGGATTCTCGGTGTGGAGCCTCTGGTCGGTCACCGTGCTGTTCCTCGGCCCCGCGTACGGCATCGACCCGGCCGGGAAGTTCCTGCTCACCGCCGTGCCGGCCGCCCTGGGCGCGGTGCTGCGACTGCCGTACACGCTTGCCGTGGCCCGCTTCGGTGGCCGCCGCTGGACGATCGTGAGCGCGCTGCTGCTGCTGGTGCCGGCGGTCCCGATGACGGTGCTGCTGGAGCCCGGCGTGTCCTACTCCACGCTCATGGTGCTCGCCTGCCTCACCGGCGTCGGCGGCGGCAACTTCGCCTCCTCGATGGCGAACATCAACCTCTTCTACCCGCAGCGGCTCAAGGGTCGCGCCCTCGGCCTCAACGCAGGCGGCGGCAACCTGGGCGTACCGGCTGTGCAACTGGTCGGGCTGGCGGTGCTGGCCACCGCCGGGGCCGCGTACCCCCGGCTGGTTCCGGCGGTCTACCTGCCGCTCATCGTGCTGGCCGCGCTGGCGGCGGCCCGCTGGCTGGACACCGTGCCCGGGGCGCGCAACGAGCCGGGGGCGCTGCGCGAGGCGGCCCGCGACCCGCACACCTGGATCATGTCGCTGCTCTACATCGGCACGTTCGGCTCGTTCATCGGGTTCGGGTTCGCGTTCGGTCAGGTGCTCCAGCTCCAGTTCGCCGAGCGGTTCCCCACAGCCGTCGACGCGGCCTGGTTGACCTTCCTCGGTCCGCTGATCGGCTCGCTGATCCGGCCGCTGGGCGGGCACCTCGCCGACCGGCTCGGCGGAGCCCGGGTGACCTTCTGGAACTTCGTGGCGATGGCCGCCGGCGCCACAGTCGTGCTCCACGCCGCCCGGGAACGCTCCTTCGGGCTCTACCTGACCGGTTTCCTCGCCCTCTTCGTCTTCTCCGGCGTCGGCAACGGCTCCACGTACAAGATGATCCCGGCCATCTTCCGGGCCCGGGCGGCGGACGCGGTGGCCAGCGGCCGGCGCGACCCGGAGGCGGCGGCACGGTGGGCCCGACGGATGACCGGCGCGTTGATCGGCATCGCCGGCGCGGTGGGAGCCTCGGGCGGGGTGCTCGTCAACATCGCGTTCCGGCAGTCGTTCCTCGGCTCCGGCAACGCCGACGCCGCCTACCTGGCGTTCATCGGCTGGTACGCGCTTTGCTTCGCGGCCACCTGGGTCGTCTACCGTCGTCCGAGGGCCGGACGGCTCGCCGGCGTGTGAGCTGGGCCATCCCGGCGGGCGCTGGCGCGTGGGGGCGGACCCCGTTTTGACCTGCGGACGGGGCGCCGGGTATCGTTGCCTGCTGTTGTACGACATCCAGAGGCGTGCCCCATCAGGTACGCTTGGTCGTTCGTGCGCGCTGGTCCGGCCTGCAAGATCTGGTCACCTCGGCGCGCGACCCCAGACCGACGACGAGACAAGGTAGACCTGTGCGTACGTACAGCCCGAAGCCGGGTGAGATCGAGCGTCAGTGGCACGTCATCGACGCCTCTGATGTCGTGCTGGGCCGCCTGGCCACCCACGCCGCCACGTTGCTGCGTGGTAAGCACAAGCCGACTTTCGCGCCGCACGTCGACACGGGCGACTTCGTCGTCATCGTGAACGCGGGCAAGGTTGCGCTGACCGGCAACAAGCGCCAGACCAAGGTCGCTTACCGCCACTCGGGCTACCCGGGTGGTCTGAAGCAGGTCGGCTACGACGAGCTGCTGACCAAGCGCCCCGAGCGGGCCATCGAGCTGGCTGTGAAGGGGATGCTCCCGCACAACAAGCTCGGCCGTCAGCTGATCAAGAAGCTGAAGGTCTACGCCGGTGCCGAGCACCCGCACCTCGCGCAGCAGCCGGTGCCGTTCGAGATCAAGCAGATCGCGCAGTGAGCGCGGGCGAAGGAAGCAGCATGACCGACATCACCGAGACCGAGGTTGCCCCCGAGGCCACCGAGGCGCCGGCGCCCGTCGCCCGCGCGCCGCGTGGTGACCGCCCGATCCAGACCGTGGGTCGGCGCAAGGAGGCCATCGTCCGGGTCCGTATCGTCCCGGGCACCGGCAAGATCACCTGCAACGGCCGCGACCTCGAGGCCTACTTCCCGAGCAAGGTGCACCAGCAGCTCATCAAGGACCCGCTGGTCACCGCCGAGAAGCCCGAGGCGTTCGACGTCATCGCCAACCTGCGTGGCGGCGGCACCACCGGCCAGGCCGGTGCGCTGCGGCTGGCCATCGCCCGTGCGCTGATCGTCAGCGAGCCGGACGACCGCCCGGCCCTCAAGAAGGCCGGCTTCCTCACCCGGGACGCCCGGGTCAAGGAGAGCAAGAAGTACGGCCTCAAGAAGGCCCGTAAGGCTCCCCAGTACTCGAAGCGCTGATCTTTCCCAGCGCGTTGTACTTCTGACGGACGGCCGGTCCGCCTCCCCTCGACCGGGGAGGTGGACCGGCCGTTCCGCTTTCTCCTCATCGGCAGTGCTCATCGGAGGTTGGCGGGTATGGGTCGGTTGTTCGGCACGGACGGCGTACGCGGGCGCGCGAACGCGGATCTCACACCCGAATTGGCGCTCGCGCTCGCCGTGGCCGCCGCGCACACGCTCGCCGAGACGGACCGCAGCCATCCACCGCTCGCGGTCGTCGGCCGGGACACCCGCGCCAGCGGCGAGATGCTGGAGGCGGCAGTGGTGGCCGGCCTGACAAGCGCGGGCGCGAACGTCGTACGGGTCGGCGTGCTGCCCACGCCGGCGGTGGCGTTCCTCACCGCCGAGGCGAAGGCCGATCTCGGGGTGATGCTCTCCGCGTCGCACAACCCGATGCCGGACAACGGGATCAAGCTCTTCGCCGCCGGCGGGCACAAGCTGCCCGACGAGATCGAGATGCGGATCGAGGCGGCCGTCGAGGCGAACGCCACCACCGCCTGGGACCGGCCGACAGGTGCCGGCGTGGGCCGGGTGCACGACCTGCTCGACGGCGCCGACCACTACGTCCAGCACCTGGTCGGGACCCTTCCGCACCGCCTCGACGGGATCAAGATCGTGGTCGACTGCGCAAACGGCGCCGCCGCCGAGGTCGCCCCGGTCGCGTACCGGGAGGCAGGCGCGGAGGTCATCGCGATCCACGCCGAGCCCGACGGCCTGAACATCAACGACGACTGCGGCTCCAACCACATCGACGCGCTGCGCGAGGCCGTCGTCGAGCACGGCGCCCACCTGGGCATCGCCCACGACGGCGACGCCGACCGCTGCGTGGCGGTCACCGCCGACGGCGACGAGGTGGACGGCGACCAGGTCATGGCGATCCTCGCGCTCGCCATGCGCGACGCCGGCACGCTCACCCAGGACACGCTTGTCGCCACGGTCATGAGCAACCTCGGCCTGCGTCTGGCCATGTCCGCGCAGGGCATCCGGCTGATCGAGACGAAGGTCGGCGACCGGTACGTGCTGGAGGAGCTTCGCGCGTCCGGCCTGGCGCTCGGCGGCGAGCAGAGCGGCCACATCGTCATGCCCGCCCATGCCACCACAGGCGACGGCGTGCTCACCGGCCTGCACCTGATGGCCCGGATGGCGGCCACCGGCCGGACTCTCGCCGAGCTGGCCTCGGTGGTCACCAAGCTGCCGCAGGTGCTGATCAACGTGCCGGTCGGGGACCGCACCGTCGGCGCCGCCGCGCCTGCCGTCCGCGCGGAGGTCGAGCGGGCCGAGGCGGAGCTGGGCGAGACCGGGCGGGTGCTGCTGCGCCCGTCGGGCACCGAGCCGCTGGTCCGGGTGATGGTCGAGGCGGCGACCGAGGCCACGGCCCGCGAGGTCGCCGAGCGGATCGCCGCGCTGGTCCGTACCGCGAGCCCCGCCACGTCCTGACGGCCCACGCTGTGGAGCTGAGTCGTCGACGACATCAGCTCCACAGCGTCAGCCCGGCGAGGCCGGCCCGGCCGGTCAACCAGTTGTCGTCAGGGCACGCAGCCGGGTGACCGCCTCGGTCAGCACCTCCGGGCGCTTGCAGAAGGCGAACCGGACAAGCCGCCGACCCGCGTCGACGTCGTCGTAGAAGACCTGCGTGGGCACCGCCACCACGCCGCACCGCTCCGGCAGCGCCCGGCAGAACTCCATGCCGTCCCGGCCCCCGAGGGGCGTGATGTCGGCGGTGACGAAGTACGTCCCCTCCGGGGCGAGCACGTCGAATCCGGCGTCGGTGAGGCCGCCGACGAGCTGGTCGCGGCGCTGCTGGAGGCCGTCGCGGAAACCTGTGTAGTAGTCGTCCGGCAGGGCCAGCGCCACCGCGACAGCCGGTTGCAGCGGCGCCGCGTTGACGTAGGTCAGGAACTGCTTCACCCGCAGTACCGCCGACACCAGCGCCCCCGGGCCACTCACCCAGCCGATCTTCCAGCCCGTGCAGGAGAACGTCTTGCCCGCCGACGAGATGCGCAGCGTCCGCTCCCGCATCCCGGGCAGGCCGGCCAGCGGCACGTGCGGGCTCGCCGCGTCCGTGAAGACCAGGTGCTCGTACACCTCGTCGGTGACCGCGTACGCGCCGAACTCCTGGCACAACTCGGCCACCAGGGTCAGCTCGGCCCGGCTGAACACCTTGCCTGTCGGGTTGTGCGGCGAGTTGAGCAGCACCAACCGGGTACGCGGCCCGAACGCCGAGCGCAACGCGTCCGGGTCGAAGGCGTACCTGCCGTCGGGCGCGGGACGCAGCGTCACCGGCCGCCGGACCGCGCCGGCCAGCGCGATCGAGGCGGCGTACGAGTCGTAGTACGGCTCGAAGCAGACCACCTCGTCACCCGGCTCGCAAAGGGCCAGGATGCTCGCCGCGACAGCCTCCGTCGCGCCCGCCGTGATCACGATCTCGCCGTCGGGGTCGTACGCCAGATCGTGGAACCGCCGCTGGTGGGCCGCGACGGCCGCGCGCAGGGCGGGGATCCCCGGGCCGGGCGGGTACTGGTTCTGCCCGCCGCGAAGCGCCTCGGCGGCGGCGGCGAGCATCTCCGGCGGGCCGTCGGTGTCGGGGAAGCCCTGGCCGAGGTTCACCGCGCCGGTGCGTACGGCGAGGGCGGACATCTCGGCGAAGATCGTCGTGCCGAAGGGCCGCATGCGGGCCACCAGCGGGTCGACATCGGTGCTCGTCGTCACCTGCGCCAGCCTACGACCCCGGCCTCCGGCCGCCCCCTCCCCAGGTGCGCCGATCGTGCAGTAGCTGTCCCGACAAAAGTCGCGCACTGGTTCGAATCCACCACCATAACCGCAAGATCGCGGGGAAGGTGGTGGACGATGCTCCCGTTGTGAGGTGATCGCTCAGATTCGGTGATTGATTAGCCGACTTTCGAGCACCCATGATGAGCGAAACTGGGTTAGGCTGCGGGCCATGTGTGGAATCGTGGGATACGCGGGCGCGCGCCCCGCACTCGGCATCGTGCTCGACGGGCTGCGGCGACTGGAGTACCGCGGCTACGACTCGGCGGGCGTGGCGATCGTCTGCGAAGACCAGCTGCTGACCGAGAAGAAGGCCGGCAAGCTGGCCAACCTGGAGAAGGTGCTCTCCGAGCGGGCCGCCAACGACCCCGCCGACTGCGCCGCCAGCCCGCTCGGCATCGGTGACGGCACCACAGGCATCGGGCACACCCGCTGGGCCACCCACGGCGGCCCGACCGACCGCAACGCCCACCCGCACGTCGCCCCCGACGGCCGGGTCGCGGTGATCCACAACGGCATCATCGAGAACTTCGCCAAGCTCCGCGCCGAGCTGGAGGCCGACGGCGTCCAGTTCACCAGCGACACCGACACCGAGTGCGCCGCGCACCTGCTCTCCGCCGCGCTCGCCGACCTGCGCGCCGCCGGCCAGCCGGACGGCCCGCAACTGCTCGCCGCCGGCATGCGGGTGGTCTGCCAGCGACTGGAGGGCGCGTTCACCCTCCTCGCCGTGGACGCCGCGGTGCCCGGCGCGGTCGTCGGCGCCCGGCGCAACTCGCCGCTCGTGGTCGGGCGCGGCGACGGGGAGAACTACCTGGCCAGCGACGTGGCCGCGTTCATCGAGCACACCCGCGACGCGGTGGAGCTGGGCCAGGACCAGATCGTCCTCATCACCGGCGACAGCATCGAGATCACCGACTTCGACGGCCAGCCCGCCACCGGCAAGGACTTCCACATCGACTGGGACTCCTCGGCCGCCGAGAAGGGCGGCTACGACTGGTTCATGCTCAAGGAGATCGAGGAGCAGCCGCAGGCCATCGCCGACACGCTGCTCGGCCGGCTCACCGACACCGGTGAGATCGCCCTCGACGAGGTCCGCCTCAGCGACCAGGACCTGCGCGACGTCGACAAGATCTTCATCGTGGCCTGCGGCACGGCGTACCACTCGGGCATGGTCGCCAAGTACGCCATCGAGCACTGGACCCGGATCCCCTGTGAGGTGGAACTGGCAAGCGAGTTCCGCTACCGCGACCCGGTCCTCGACCGGTCCACGCTGATCGTGGTCATCTCGCAGTCCGGCGAGACCATGGACACCCTGATGGCGCTGCGCCACGCCAAGGAGCAGAAGGCCCGCGTGCTCGCCATCTGCAACACCAACGGCTCCACGATCCCGCGCGAGTCCGACGCCGTGCTCTACACCCACGGCGGTCCCGAGATCGCCGTCGCCTCCACCAAGGCGTTCCTCACCCAGCTCGTCGCCTGCTACCTGATCGGCCTGCACCTGGCCCAGGTCCGCGGCATCAAGTTCGCCGACGAGGTCGGCGCGGTCGTCGCCCAGCTCCAGGAGATGCCGGGCAAGCTGCGCGAGCTGCTGGACCGCATCGAACCCGTCCGTGAGCTGGCACGGGAGCTGAAGTCCGAGCCCACAGTGCTGTTCATCGGCCGGCACGTCGGCTACCCGGTGGCCCTGGAGGGCGCGCTCAAGCTCAAGGAACTGGCGTACATGCACGCCGAGGGCTTCGCCGCCGGCGAGCTGAAGCACGGCCCGATCGCCCTGATCGACAAGGGCACCCCGGTGATCTGCGTGGTGCCCTCCCCGGTGGGTCGCGGGATGCTGCACGACAAGGTCGTCTCCAACATCCAGGAGGTACGGGCGCGCGGCGCGCGGACCATCGTGATCGCGGAGGAGGGCGACGAGGCGGTCGTCCGGTACGCCGACCACCTGATCTACGTGCCGCGTACGCCCACCCTGCTGGCCCCGCTGGTCACCACAGTGCCGTTGCAGGTGCTCGCCGCCGAGATCGCCGCTGCCCGGGGGCACGACGTGGACCAGCCCCGCAACCTGGCCAAGTCGGTCACCGTCGAGTAACTGCCGCCCGCGTCCGGAGCCCCGATCACCGCACCATAGGTGGCCGGGGCTCCGCCGTCAGTGGCCCAGCACCACACGGGCCATCCCGTCCAGCGCCGGATTGCCCGGATCCCAGTAGCCGGCGTGTCCGCCGCGACCACTGGGGAACACCCGCCCGCCGAAGCCGGGGTCGGCCGGGTCGTGGCCGAACCACAGCTCGTGCCCCGTCCGGTCGGGCCAGCCCAGCACCGCCGCGAGTGGGGCCGCGCCGAGCAGGACACGCCTGCCCATCTCGTCGACGGGCCGGGCCAGCCGGATCACGTCGTCGGGGGCGCTGCTCGCCCAGACCTGCCCGGGCGGGACGCCCAACTCGGCGGCGTGCGTCGCGCCGACCCCGGGGGAGCCGACGAACATCAGCGCGTCGGCGGCCAGACCGTGCTCCCGGGCCGCCACGCCCACCACAAGCGACCCGTAACTGTGCCCGAGCACCGTCTGCCGGGCGGGCGGACCCTCATGGCTGGCCCGCAGACCCTCCTGGAACCGGTGCAACGCCCCGCCAGCGTCCCGGGCCTGACCCGCCGAGGCGGCCTCGGTCAGGAAATCCGGTGCGTCGTAGTCCAACCACAGCACCGCCGCGCCGCGCTCCTGCGGCGCGAGCGCGGCGCACCGCTCCAGCACCCGGGCCGCCCGACCCAGCTCACCGGGAGCGTCGTCCAGGCCGGCGGTCATTCCCGGCACGTAGGTCAGCACCCGATCGGCGTGGTCCGGGTCGCCGAGCGCCACCAACACCCGGCCCTCACCGGCCGGGTCCAACCCCAGCAGGTACGCCCGGGGCTCCCCGGCCGCCAGCCGCTCGGTGAGCGCCTCCAGGCCGGCCAACTTCGCCGCCACCGCCCGCAGCCGCAGCGACGCGACAGGCCCCGGCGGCACCTTGGCCAGCAACCGCTGGCGTTCGGCCACCAACTCCCCGCGCCGGCCACCGAGCAACAGACGGTTGGCCTGGTCACGGGCGGCCACCGGCACCCCGTCCAGCACGCCGACCAGTGCCGGTTCGTGCCCGACCAGCCACCGTCGCTGTGCCGGGCTCAACCCGGACCACCAGGCACGGACCAGCTCCGGCGCGGCGCCGGGCGCGGGCCGGCCGGGCGGTGGCGGCGACATCCAGCCCGAACGGGCGGCACGGGCCAACTCGTCCAACCGGTCGGCGGCCGCCCGGTCCGCCACGTCGGCGCCGTCGAGCGCCGCGCGCAGCGCCGCCGCCACCCCGGCCACCGCCTCCGCCGACCCGGGTCGCGCCGGACCGACCCGCACAGCGCCGGACCGGTCCACCACCACACCTGCCGCGTCCGCCCTTGCGACCGCCTCGGTGAGCCGCGCCTTCGCCACCACGAGGCGCCCGGCCAGCTCGGCAAGCACCTGATCCGCCTCGATCAGCGCGGGCGCCACCGATTGCAACTCGCCGCGCAGGCCGCCCAGCCGTACGTCCGCCGCCGTGGCCGCCGCGCCGGACCAGTCGCCCCGCAGCCGCCCGGCCGCCCCGGCCAGCTCACCGGCGCGCCTGTCGACAGACCCGGTCAACCCCGCCCAGGCCGCCCCGGCCACCCGCCAGCCACCCGGGTCGGCCGCCCAGAGCAGCCGGTAGCCCACGGCGGTCACCGGGGCAGGGCCGCGAACCGGCCGGCGGCGCGGTCGTCCACCGACTCGTACGCCTCCGCCGCCGACCTGACCCCGCCTGCCGTCGCGGCCACCTGGGCGCCCAGCCGGCAGAACCAGGCGTGCCCGGCGGCCTCCAGCTCCACCAGGGACGCGGCGGCCCGCCAGCCGGGCGCCGGCACCAGCAACCCGGGCAACCCGGCCAGGCCCAACGCCAACCCGTGCGCCGCACCGTCGAGCGCGGCGGCCACCGAGCGCAGCGCCTCCGGCTGGACAGTCAACGGTTCCTCGGCCATGGACCCACCCCCACAGATCGGCATCGACGCCCCGACGCTAGGTGCGCTCCCCGTGCCGGGTCGTGCCCTGTGGACAGCGGCGACTGTCGTACGCCGGGGCTGTCCACAGGCGTTGCCCGCGGCGGACCCGACGGCTAATCTGCGGCCGTTCCCGCCGGTAGGGTGAAGCGGTGATCGTCGCGGTCGGCGGCGGCGACGTCGTCCTGGCCGACCAGCACACCCGCGAGCGGAACGGGGCACGGTGACATGAGACCGGTGTGGCGGGTGGCCGACGTACGGGCGGCCGAGGCGGGGCTGATGGGCACGTTGCCGGAGGGCACGCTGATGCAGCGGGCCGCCGCCGGGCTGGCCCGCCGGGCCGCGCTGCTGCTCGCCGAGCGGGGCGGCGTGTACGGCGGCCACGTGCTGCTGCTGGTCGGCTCCGGCGACAACGGCGGCGACGCGCTCTACGCGGGGGAGCGGCTGGCCCGTCGGGGCGTGCGGGTGTCCGCCCTGCTGCTCACCCCCGGGCGGGCGCACGCGGTCGGGTTGGCGGCTCTGCGCGCTGCCGGTGGCCGGTTGGTGGACCGCCCGACCGGCCCGGTCGACCTGGTCGTCGACGGCATCGTGGGGATCGGCGGCACCGGCGGGCTGCGAGCGAGCGCCGACGAGCTGGTCCAGCACCTCGGCGACCTGCGCGGACGCGACGGCGGTCGGGCGACCGTGCTGGCAGTGGACGTCCCGAGCGGCGTCGCGGTGGACACCGGTCACGTGCCGCTGTCCGCGTCCGGCCGGCCCACCGCGGTCCGCGCCGACGTGACGGTGGCCTTCGGCGCGTTGAAACCCGCACTGGTGGTCGGGCCGGCCGCCGCCCTCGCCGGGCAGGTGGAGCTTGTCGACATCGGGCTGCGACCCTGGCTGCGGGGCACCCCCGCGCTGCGGGTCACCGAGTGGTCCGACCTGGTCGACTGGTGGCCCCGACTGGGTGCCTCGTCGGAGAAGTACACAAGGGGTGTGGTCGGCGTCGCGACCGGCTCGGCCACGTATCCGGGCGCGGCAGTGCTCTCCGTCGGCGGGGCGCTCGCCGGGCCGACCGGCCTGGTCCGGTACGCCGGTGGCGCCCGGGCCGAGGTGCTGCACCAGCACCCGTCGGTGATCGCCACCGGCCGGGTCGCCGACGCCGGCCGGGTGCAGGCCTGGGTGTGCGGCTCCGGGCTGGGCACCGGCGAGGACGCCGCCGCCGAGCTGCGGGCCGTCCTGGCCGCCCCGGTGCCGGTTGTGCTCGACGCCGACGCGCTGACCCTGCTGGTGGACGGGTCGCTCGCCGACCGGCTGCGCGGCCGGGACGCCCCGATCGTCGTCACCCCGCACGACCGGGAGTTCACCCGGCTCTGCGGGGAGGAGCCGGGCGCCGACCGGGTCGGCTCGGCGCTGCGGCTGGCCGCCTGGATGAACGCGGTGGTGCTGCTCAAGGGCGACCGCACGGTGATCGGCACGCCTGACGGCCGGGCGTACGTCAACCCGACAGGCACCCCGGCGCTGGCCACCGGCGGCACCGGTGACGTGCTGGCCGGCCTGCTCGGCTCGCTGCTGGCGTCCGGGTTGCCCGCCGATCAGGCGGCGGCCTCGGCCGCGTACCTGCACGGGCTGGCCGGGCGGGAGGCGGCCCGGAGTGGGCCGGTGACCGCGCCCGACGTGGCGACGGCGCTGCGCCCGGTCCTCGCCCGGCTGGGCTGATCGTCCCGCAGCGGGCGGGTCGGCGTGGCGGGACGGCGTCGCCGCCCACGGTGATCACAGCGGAAAGTAGGCTTGGCGCATGTGGCAGGCCGAGGTACGTGTCGATCTTGACGCGATCCGTGCGAACGTGAGCCGACTCCGCTCCGGCACCACCGCCGAGTTGATGGCGGTGGTGAAGGCCGACGGGTACGGCCACGGCATGCTCCCGGCCGCCCGGGCCGCGCTCGACGCGGGGGCGGACTGGCTCGGGGTCTGCACCCTCGACGAGGCGCTCACGCTGCGACGGGCCGGTGTGACCGCGCCGGTGCTCGCCTGGCTGCTCGCCCCCGGGCTGCCGTTGCACGAGGGGGTCACCGCCGGGGTGGACCTCGCGGCGGCGAGCCTCCCGCAGCTGGACGAGATGATCGAGGCGAGTCGGCTGGCCGGGCGTCCGGCCCGACTGCACCTGAAGATCGACACCGGGCTCTCCCGGGGTGGGGCGACGGTCGCGGACTGGCCGGCCCTGCTGGACGCCGCCGCCAAGGCGCAGGCCGAGGGCGTCATCGAGGTGGTAGGCGTGTGGAGCCACTTCGTGTACGCGGACATGCCGGGTCACCCGACCACCGACCGCCAGTTGGCCGTCTTCCACGAGGGGCTGGCCATGGTCGAGCGGGCCGGTCTGCGCCCCCGCTGGCGGCACCTGGCGAACTCGGCGGCCACCCTGACCCGCCCGGACACCCACTTCGACCTGGTCCGTCCCGGGCTGGCCATCTACGGGCTGTCCCCGGTGGCAGGCGAGACGTACGGGCTGAAGCCGGCGATGACCGCGCGCGCCCGGGTGATGCTCACCAAACGGGTGCCCGCCGGCACCGGGGTGTCGTACGGCCACACCTACACCACCCCGGCGGACGCGAACCTGGCCGTGGTGCCGCTCGGGTACGCCGACGGGGTGCCCCGGCACGCGTCCAACAGCGGTCCGGTGCAGCTCGCCGGCAAGCGGCGGACGATCTCCGGGCGGGTCTGCATGGACCAGTTCGTGCTCGACTGCGGCGACGACCCGGTGGCCGACGGCGACGTGGCGACGCTCTTCGGCAGCGGCGCGGACGGGGAGCCGACGGCCGACGACTGGGCCGACGCGGTCGGCACGATCAACTACGAGATCGTCACGCGGTTCGGTGGGACGCGGGTGCCGCGCGTCTACGACGGCGAGACGCCGTGACCTCGTTCCGCGTTCCGCGCCCGCGCACGGCTGTCGGCCGGGTCGCCGGGATCGTCGGCGCGGCCGTCGGGGTGGCGGCGGCCGGCCTGGCCGCCGGTGTCGCAACCGAGCGCACCCTGGTCCGCCGTCTCAAGGCCGACCCAACCGACCGCTACGCGCACGAGATGTTCGGGCAGCAGCGGTACGACGAGGCGTTCCGGCTGGAGTTGCCGGACGGCACGGACATCCACGTCGAGGTGGTCGAGCCGACCCGGCCGGTGCCGGGGCGCCCGACAGTGGTGCTGGTGCACGGCTTCTGCCTGGACATGGGCACGTTCCACTTCCAGCGCCAGATGTTGGCCGAGCGGGGCGACTACCGGGTCGTGGCGTACGACCAGCCCGGGCACGGCCGCTCGGGCCGGTTGGAGACCGGGGAGTACGACCTCGCGGTGCTCGGCCGGACGCTGCGCCGGGTCATCGACCGGACCGCCCCGGAAGGGCCGTTGGTGCTGGTCGGGCATTCGATGGGCGGCATGACGATCATGGCGTTCGCCGAGCTCTTCCCGGAGCTGTTCGGCGACCGGGTGGTGGGCACCGTCCTGATGGCCACGTCGGGCGGTCTGATCGCGGAGACCAAGCTTGTCGCGCCGGCGCTGCTCGGCCGGGTCGGCGGCCCGGTTCTGTACATGGTCAACAACGCCACCCGGTACGGCGGACCGGTGATCGACAGGGCCCGCAGGTCGACGTCGAACGTCGCCTGGCTGTTGACCCGCAAGTACGGCTTCGGCACCCGCAAACCGAGCCCGGCGCTGGTGTCCTACGTGGAGACGATGAACTCCCGGACGTCCGCCGACACGGTGACCCGCTATCTGCGGACCCTCGCCACCCACTCGCGTTTCCCGGCGCTCGCGGCGCTGGCCGCGACTCCGGTGCTGGTGGTGGTCGGCGACAAGGACATGATCACTCCGGTGACCCACTCCGAGGAGATCGTCCGGCGGTTGCCGCACGCCGAGTTCGTCAAGATCGAGGACAGCGGCCACGTGGTGATGTTGGAGCACGCGGACGAGGTGAACGCCGCGTTGGCGCGGTTTCTGGAGTCGTTGCGGAACGTGGAGGAACGGTGAGTCACGTCGTCAAGCTGCCGACCGTCGAGGACACCCAGGGCTTCGGGCGGCGGCTGGCCGGGCTGCTGCGCGCCGGTGATCTCGTGCTGCTGACGGGCCCGCTGGGTGCCGGAAAGACAGCGCTCACGCAGGGCATCGGCGCCGGGCTCGCTGTCGTCGGGGACATCACCTCGCCGACGTTCGTGATCGCCCGGGTGCACCGGCCCGATCCGGCCCGGGGCGGCCGGGTGGCGTTGGTGCACGCCGACGCGTACCGGCTGGGGGACGCCACCGACCCGCGCGCCGAGATCGACGACCTGGACCTGGACGCCTCGGTGGACGATTCGGTGACCGTCGTGGAGTGGGGCGAGGGTCTGGTGGAGCAGTTGGTCGACGCGCATCTGCGGGTCCGTATCGACCGCCGTGACGACGACACCCGGGTCGTGGAGCTGGATCCGGTGGGTGGAGACTGGGCACGGCGATTGGCCGACCTGAAAGGTTCGTGATGTCCGACGACGTCCCCGCCCTGGATCTGCTGGCCCTGTTGCCGGAGCCGTGGCGTGCCGTGCTCACCCCGCACCTCGACCCGGCGCGCACGGCCGCGCTCGGCGAGTTCGTCGCCCGGGAGTACGCGACACAGACCGTCTTCCCGCCGCTGGACGACCTGTTCTCGGCGTACCGGCTCTGCCCGCCGCAGGGCACCCGGGTGCTGATCCTCGGGCAGGATCCGTACCACCGGGCCGGGCAGGCGCACGGGTTGAGCTTCAGCGTCCGCGACGGGGTGGCCGTGCCGCCGTCGTTGCGCAACGTCTTCAAGGAACTGGGCGAGGACGTGGGTGTGCCCAAGCCGCGCAGCGGCAACCTCGACGGTTGGGCCGCTCAGGGCGTGTTGCTGCTCAACGCGGTGCTGACCGTCCGCCAGGCCACGCCGGGTTCGCACGCGAACGCGGGCTGGGAGGAGTTCACCGACGCCACCATCCGGGCGTTGGACGCGTCGCCGCAGCGGGTGGTCTTCCTGCTCTGGGGCGGGTACGCCCGCAAGAAGGCCGCCCTGGTCACCAACCCGCAGCACGTGGTGTTGGAGGCCGGGCACCCCAGCCCGATGAATCCGCGCGGCTTCCTGGGCAGCCGCCCGTTCAGCGCCGCCAACAAGGCTCTCGCCGACGCCGGTCTGCCCACCGTCGACTGGGAACGCACCGCCGGCTGACCGGCAGGTCCATCCCGCTACCGACCGGCGGGTCAACCCTCGGTGGTCGGTAGCCGGGCCCGCTGGCGGCGCAGCAGTTCGGCGGCGCGCGGTTCGGTCAGTTCCAGCTCGGCCAGGGGCACCACCCGGTAGTCGCGCCCGCCATGGCGTACCTGGATGGTTTCGGGAAGCTCGTCGCACATCACGGCCCTGATTTCCCCGTGACGGGTCGACCACCTGTGCTCGCCCGGCTCCTCGGGCTCCAACCAGATCCCGCCGAACTCGCCCCAACGGGCGTTCCACCGCTGCCCGTAGTTCGCCTCCAGCCAGCGGGTGAACTCTTTCGAGTCCTGCCACCGCAGGGCGATCTCCGGCGCGTCGACAGGCACCGGCGCACCCTGGAGCAGCGCCGCGGTGCAGCCGGTGAGCACCTGCGGAACGTCGGGCAGCTGGTCCAGCAGCCGATCCAGGTCCAGCCCGGCGATCCGCTCGACGATCGGTCGGGCGGCCAGCTCGGCGATCCGGGCGTCGAGGTGCGCGTCCAGCGGCTCCACGTCGACAACCAACTGCACGTCCATGGCGGCGAGCAGCGCCTCGAGGACGGCGACGCTCGGCGCGCGGCTGCCGCTCTCGATGCGGGCCACCGCCGCCTGGCTGACCTTTGCCGCTTCGGCAAGCTCGCACTGGGTCAGCTGGCGCAGGTGCCGTTGGTGTCGAACGGTATTGCCGAGCAGGGTGACGAGGCGCGTGGACGGCATCCCGGCATGATGGCCCACACCCGAGCGGAGAGGACACCGCTGAGCCGGATGTACGACTCGACGGTCGGGCGCAGGGCTCGCCTCGGGTCGATGTTCCTGTTGAGCGGTATACCCGTGAGTCATATTTATGACTCACGGGTATACCGCTCAACGCGGCCGTGCCGCTCGCGGCTCGGCCGGGCGTCGACCGGGTGGCCGGCGGATCGTGATTCGTCCGGCGGGTGGGCGCTCGCGCAGCGACGGCCGTGGAGTTGCCTGCGGCGAGGCGCGACGGAGGACGGGAGGCAGCCGAAGGTCGTCGTGGGCGGCGGTCGAGCCCACCAGTGCGACAGCGGGCGGAGCGGCGTGGGCGGGCGTGGGAGTGGGGCGGGGCGTGGCCGGAGGTTCCTGGCGGGGCCGCTAGGCTGGCTTACCGTGCTCGTACTCGTGGTGGACAGCTCGACTCCTGCGGTGACCGCGGCGCTCGTGGAGGTGTCGGCGGACGGTGTCACGTCCCGCGCGCACCGGTGCACTGTCGATGCCCGCGCGCACGGTGAACTCCTGGCGCCCCAGGTCGACGCGGTCCTCGCCGACGCCGGTGCGCGTCCTCGTGACCTGACCGCAATCGTCGCCGGGCTCGGCCCGGGGCCGTTCACCGGGCTGCGGGTCGGCCTGGTCACAGCCGCCACGATGGGCCAGGTGCTCGGCATCCCCACGTACGGTGTCTGCTCGCTTGACGCCATCGGCTACCCGGCGGCGGCCGGCGAGCCGGTGCTGGCCGCCAGCGACGCCCGCCGCAAGGAGCTCTACTGGGCCGTCTACGACGGTGCCGGCCAGCGCGTCGTCGGACCCGAGGTCTCCACGCCCGCCGTGGCCGCCGCCCGGGCCCGCGAGCTGGGTGCGCTTGTCGCGGTCGGCGACGGCGCGCACCGGTACGCCGAGGTTCTGGATCTTCCGGTCCGGGTCGAGCCGCGCTACCCGGACGCCACAGTCCTGGCGTCGCTCGCCGCCGAGCGGATCCGGGCCGGCGCCCCCGGCGAGCGGCTCACCCCGCTCTACCTGCGCCGCCCGGACGCCGTGGCGGCCACCGGCCGCAAACCGGTACTCCCGTGACGGCGGTGCGGCTCGAACCGTTCCGCTGGTGGCACATCGACGAGGTGATGCCGACCGAGGCGGACCTGTTCGGGCCCGGGAAGTGGTCCCCGGCCATGTTCTGGAACGAGCTGGCCAACGGGCACCACTACCGGGTCGCCACCGACGACGACGGCACTGTCCTCGGTTACGCCGGGCTGGCCGGAGCCCCACCGGACGAGGTGTGGGTACAGGTCATCGCCGTCCGGCGGGACGTCCAGCGGCGCGGCATCGGGCGCGTCCTGCTGGAGGACCTGCTCGCCGAGGCGGACCGACGCGGCGCCCGCAGGACCCTGCTGGAGGTCGCCGTGGACAACGTCGCCGCCCAACGGCTCTACGCGACCTACGGGTTCGAGCCGATCGGGGTACGACGCGGCTACTACCAAGCGACAAACACCGACGCGCTCGTCATGCAGCGCGACGCCGAGCCGACCGGGGACGGACCACACGACCATGGCTGACGAACCGCTGATCCTGGGCATCGAGACCTCCTGCGACGAGACCGGCGTCGGCATCGTGCGGGGGCACACCCTGCTGGCCGACGCGCTCGCCTCCAGCGTCGAGGAGCACGCCCGGTTCGGGGGCGTGGTGCCCGAGGTGGCCAGCCGCGCACACCTGGAAGCCATCGTGCCGACCATGCAGCGGGCGCTTACCGAGGCAGGCGTCACCCTGGCCGACATCGACGCGATCGCGGTCACCTCCGGGCCGGGGTTGGCCGGCGCGCTGCTGGTAGGCGTCGCCGCCGCCAAGGGGTACGCGCTCGCCGCCGAGAAGCCCGTGTACGGCGTCAACCACCTGGCCGCCCACGTCGCCGTGGACACCCTGGAACACGGCCCGCTGCCGGAGCCCGCCATCGCGTTGCTGGTCTCCGGCGGGCACTCCTCGCTCCTGCTCGTCGACGACCTGGCCCGGGGCGTCACCCCGCTGGGCGCCACCATCGACGACGCGGCCGGTGAGGCGTTCGACAAGGTCGCCCGGCTGCTCGGGCTGCCGTTCCCCGGTGGCCCGCCCATCGACCGGGAGGCCCGCGCCGGCGACGCCGCCTCGATCGCCTTCCCGCGCGGTCTGACCGCCGCCAAGGACCTCGCGGCGCACCGGTACGACTTCTCCTTCTCCGGGCTCAAGACGGCGGTGGCCCGCTGGGTCGAGGCGCGACAGCGCGCCGGCGAGCCGGTCCCGGTGGCCGACGTGGCCGCGTCCTTCCAGGAGGCGGTCTGTGACGTGCTGACCAGCAAGGCGCTCGCCGCCTGCCGTGCGCAGGGCATCGAAACCCTGGTGATCGGCGGGGGAGTGGCCGCGAACTCACGGCTGCGGGCGCTTGCGGAGCAGCGGGCCGAGAAGTACGGCATCCGGGTCCGGGTGCCCCGGCCGAAGCTGTGCACCGACAACGGGGCGATGGTCGCCGCGCTCGGTTCGCACCTGGTCGCCGCGGGCGTCGCGCCGAGCCGGCTGGACCTGCCGGCCGACTCGGCGCTGCCGCTGACAACGGTAAGCGTGTGACGGGGGCGACGGACATGATCGTGCGGATGTGGGAGGCGCGGGCCGAGGCGTACGGGGTTGCCGACCTGATCACCTGGGTGTGCGACACCGCGCTGCCCGAGGTGGAACACGACCCGCTGCACGTGTCCAGTGAGGTCTTCTCCTCCACCGACCACCGGGTCGTGGTCATCTCCAAGTGGCGCAGCAACCCGCGCCCGCTGCCCGATCCGCCCGCCCTGCTGGTGGCCCGCGCCCCGCACTCCTGGGACTTCACCCAGGTCGACCGTTGACCCGGGCCACCGACACCGCCGACGGTCAGCGGCGGCGCAGCATCCGGTAGGTGGCGATCCCGCCGGTGCCCAGCGCGGCGAGGAACACCAGCCAGACGACCGTGCTGCTGACCCCGACCTGAGGGCCGGTGTTCGCCGCCGCGGCGGCCAGCAGCCCGTCGTTACCGGGGGCGGGCAGCGCCGCCGGCGGCAGTTCCGGCCAGCGGACCAGCCCGGTGCTCTCCAGCATCTGCATGTGGTGCATCACGAAGCCGTTGGCGTCGTCGCACAGCTTGCGGACTGTCGCGTCCCGGGTGCTGGCCCGCACCGCGCCGATCACCGGGAAGATCTTGCCGTGGGCCACCCGCAGCCGGGTCACGAAGATCTGGTCGAACCGGGCGCCGGAGGCCTTCTGCATCTCCGCCAGCCAGCCCTTCTGCTCGGCCGTCGGCTCGGAGGGAATCGTCGCGCCGAGTTTGTTGGCCGCCTCGACGACGAGCTCGTCGAGCTTCTGGTGCTCGCTGGCGATGCCGGCACCGATCTCCCGGACCTTCGCCGACTGCCCCTTCTCGGCGGCCATCTGCCCGGCCGGCATCTCCCACAGCCCGGCCAGCCGCACACCGTTGAGCAGGGTCATGTCGGCGGCGTTGAGCTGCTGCCGGGCGGGGGCGGCGACAGCCACGCCGGGCAGGACGCCGACCCCGGCGATGATCGCGATGAGCAGCATCGCCGTCCGGTGGGTCCGGTTGCCCAGCCAGCGACGGGCGGATCTGAGCGGTGCCATGTCTGCGGTGCCTCCTCGGTCCGGACCGAAACGCGTCGGATCGGGGCAGCCGTACGTGCCGGCCGCCCGTCCGGCAAGTGGTACGGACCGATCGCGTGATCAGTTCACCGTCGGCGACGCGGATCAGCGGGTGACGGCGAGGAATCCGCCGAGCAGCAGCAGCGTGAGCGCGGCGACGGCGAAGAGCACCAGCAGCTCCCGGCGACCCTGCCCGGCGGCTGGAGCGCCGGTTGCCCGGTCGTCGGGCAGGGCCGGCAGGTCACGCGTCAGCGCCGCCAGGTCACCGAGGGTACGGGCCGTCCACACCGCACCGACGCGCTCGGAGAACTCGTCGAGGGTGAGCCGGCCGGCGGTGGTGTGCCGGTGCAGATCGGCGACCACCCGGTGACGGTCGTCGTCGGAGGCGCGCAGCTCGACATCCACGCCGGACAGGGTACGCGGATCAGCCCACGTCGAGGGGGTCGGCGAGGAGCCGTTCGAAGGCCAGTTCGGCGGCGCCGATCAGGGGCGCGTCCCCACCCAGTTGGGGGGTACGCAGCCGGACGTGTTCCAGGCAGGCGCCGAGCGCGTTGGAGTTGAGCCGGCTACGGATCTGGGCGGCGGCCGCCAGGTAGAGGTCGCGCATGGTGCCGCCGAAGATGACCATCTCCGGGTTGAAGACGTTCACCAGGTTGGCCACCCCGAAACCGAGCCAGTCACCGGCCTGACGCACCGCCGTCTGGGCTCGGGCGTCACCCCGGTCGGCGGCGTCGAAGACGGCAAGCAGCGCGTCACGTCCCCGCGCGTCGGAGCGCCCCGCCGCGCGGAGCAGCCCGTGCTCGCCGATCTCGGTCTCCCAGCAGCCCCGTGCGCCGCACTCGCAGGGCATACCGTCGCGGACCACCTTCATGTGGCCGACCTCGCCGCCGTACCCGCCGTGCCCGGTGAGCCGGCGGCCACCGGCGATGATGCCGGCACCGACACCGACATCGCCGTACAGGTAGATGACGTTGTCGCAGCCGGCGGCCACCCCTCGGGCGTGTTCGGCGAAAGCGGCCATGTCGGCCACGTTGCCGACCGTGACCGGCACGTCGAGGCCGAGTTCGGCGCCGAGGGCCGCGCCGATCGGTTCGTCCACCCAGCCGGTGGTGGGGCCGAGCCGGACGAGGCCGTCCTCGCGGCGGACCATGCCGCAGACCGCTACGCCGGCGCCCACGCAGATCGCGTCGGCGGGTACCGCCTGCTGCATCTCCTTGACCGCGCCGGCCAGCAGCGGCGCGGCCTCGGCGGCCACCAGACCACGCGGCCGGTCCAGGTCCCGGCGGTCCAGGACCGCTCCACCCAGCCCGATCCGGGCCGCGCGCAGCCGGTCCACCTCGACGGAGTACGCGTACGCGTAGACCCGGGCGGACTCGGGCCGGACGACGAGTGACGGTCGTCCGGCCCGCCCGGTCTCCTTCGGTGCCCCCTCGCTGACCAGTCCCACCGCGGACAGGTCGGCGGTGAGCGCTCCGATGGTGCTGCGGTTGAGGCCCAGCGTGGTGGTCAGTTCGGCACGTGTGGTCGCACCGTGGACGTGTACGTGCCGTAGCAGGGCACCGAGGTTCTGTCGTCGGACGTCGTCCTGGCTCGGTCCTGCGCGCATGGTGGTGCTACCTCCCGCGCGGTCAACGGGTGCCGGTTGCTGCCGCGCGGCGGCGGGACAGGGCGTCGACGCTGGCGGCGAGCAGCAGTACGACGCCGGTGACCACGTACTTGACTCCCGCGCTGTACCCCATGAGGCCCATTCCGTTTTCGATGACCGCGACCACCGCGCCGCCGAGCACGGCGTCGAGGACGCGGCCCTTTCCTCCGAAGAGGCTGGTGCCGCCGATGACTGCCGCGCCGACCGCGTAGAGCAGTACGTTACTGCCCCCCGTGTTCGGGTCGACCGAGTTGGCCCGGCTGGCCGCCACGATGCCGCCGACGGCGGCCATGGACGAGCAGATCATGAAGACCGAGATCCGGATCCTGTCGACTCCGATGCCGGCCCGGCGGGCGGCCTCCCGGTTGCCGCCCACGGCGTAGATGTGCCGGCCGTAGCTGGTGCGCTGGAGCACGAAGGTCCAGATGACCAGCAGCACCGCGATGATCGGTACCACGATCGGCACGCCCTTGAGCGAGCTGATCAGGACGTTGCGGCTGCGTTCCAGGTTGAGGACGTACACGGCCGTGCCGAGGATGACGGCGAGCCCGATGATCCGGAGCGCGACCACGGCGATCGGGTCGGAGATGAGACCGCGGGCCACCCGCTTGCGGTGGCGCAGCAGTTGCACAGCCGCGTAGCCGACGACCGCGAGGGCGGCGAGCGCCCAGCCCAGGGCGGGGCTGAGGTTGCGGTTGGAGATGGCGACAAGCATGTCGTCGCGGACGGAGATGTTGGTGCCCTCCTTCACCAGCAGCAGCACGATGCCCTGGAAGGCGAGGAAGCCGGCGAGGGTGACCACGAAGGACGGGATGCCGATCTTCGCGACGAGCAGCCCGAGGGTGGTGCCGATGACCAGGCCGGTGGCGATCGCGGCGAGCACGGCGACCCACCAGGGGTAGCCGAGCACGGTGACCACATTGGCCAGTACCGCGGCGCAGACGCCGCTGGCGAAGCCGGCGGAGAGGTCGATCTCGCCGAGCAGCAGCACGAAGACCAGGCCCATCGCGATGAGCGTGACCGCCGCGCCCTGGGTGAAGAGGTTGGCGAAGTTGCCTGCCGACAGGAACGACGACGGCCGCATGACCGCGAAGACGGTGCAGAGCACGATCAGACCGAGCACGGCCGGTAGCGCGCCGACGTCGCCACCGCGTACCCGGCTCAGGTAGGTGCGGGCATGGCTTCCGACGGTCGGTGGCGGTGTGACGGCCGCCGGGCCGTCCTTGCGCACGGCGGTGGTGGTCATCGGAGGCCTCCTGGGATCGAGTCGGCCGGCTGCGTGCCGTCGCCGTTGCTGCCAGTCTCGGTCGCGAGGCCGAGCGCGCCCGAGCGCCCGGCGGTGATCAGCTCGACCACCTGGGCGTGGGTGATGTCGGTGGTCTTCACCTGGGCGACCATCTGGCCGAGGTACAGGGCGGCGATCCGGTCGGAGACGGCGAAGACGTCGTTCATGTTGTGCGAGATGAGCACCACTGCCAGACCGTTGTCGGCGAGGCGGCGGACCAGTTCGAGCACCTGCGCGGTCTGTGCCACGCCGAGCGCCGCGGTCGGCTCGTCGAGGATGACCAGCTTGCTGTTCCACAGCACCGCCTTGGCGATGGCCACGGTCTGGCGCTGGCCGCCGGAGAGGCTGGACACGTGCTGGCGCAGCGAGGTGACGGTACGGATGGAGAGCCCGGCCAGCGTCTCGGCGGCGAGTTGTTCCATTGTGGGCTCGTCGAGGACGATGCCGCTGCGCTTCTCCCGACCGAGGAACATGTTCTGCACGATGTCCAGGTTGTCGCAGAGCGCGAGGTCCTGGTAGACGACCTCGATGCCGAGCGTGGCGGCGTCGCGGGGGCTGCCGATGTGCACCTGTTCACCGTTGAACAGGAACTCGCCGGCGTCGGTGGGGTGGATGCCGCTGATGCACTTCACCAGGGTCGACTTGCCGGCGCCGTTGTCGCCGACCAGTGCGGTCACTTCACCCGGGTGCACGGTCAGGGCGACGTCGCGGAGCACCTGGACGGGACCGAAGCTCTTGTCGATCCCGCGGAGCTCCAGCAGGGGGGTCGCGGACACGGGGTTCTCCTTCTCAAGGGAGTGTCGGGGCCCGTCCGGCGGGCGCCGCCCGGCACGGGAGGTGTCCTCCCGTGCCGGGCGGCGATGGTCGTCCCGGCGGGTACTGCGGCGTCGGTCAGCTGATGCCGGCGTCGGCGCAGGCCTTGGCGAACGCCGCGGTGCAGACCTTGTCCTTGGTCACGTAGCCGTCCGCGATGACGTCCTTGATGTTGTCCTTGTAGATGGCCTTCGGGGTGAGCAGCACCGAGGGGACGTCGCGACCGCCCTCGGGGTCCTTCACCGTCTGGCCGGTGTCCTTCCGCTCGCCCTTGGCCAGAGCGACGGCCAGGTCGGAGGCGGCCTTCGCCTCTTCCCGCACGGCCTTGTAGACGGTCATGCACTGGTCGCCCGCGAGGATGTTCTGCAGTCCCTCGGTGCTGGCGTCCTGCCCGGTCACCGGCACCTTGCCGTTGAGGTTGTTCTTCTTCAGGATCGAGATGGCCGCGTTGCCGAGGCCGTCGTTGGCGGCCAGCACGCCGTCGATCTTGCCCTTGGCCGTGGTGAGCTGCTGCTCGAAGATCGTCGTGGCCTGCGCGTTGTCCCACGCGGGCACGGAGTCCTCAGGGCCCTTGGTGTATTCCTTGCTCTCAAACTTCGGCTTGAGCACCGAGTCGTAGCCGGCCTTGAACAGGGTGGCGTTGTTGTCGGTGGGGGAACCGTTCAGGTACGCCACGACGGGGTTCTTGACGCCCTTCTCGGTCAGGCACTTCGACAGACCCTCGCCCTGGAGCTTGCCGACGGTCTCGTTGTCGAAGCTGACGTAGTACTGGGCCGAGCCGCCCAGCGTGAGGCGGTCGTAGTCGATGGTCGCGACGCCCTGCGACTTGGCCTTGTCGAGCACGGCCTTGCCGGTGCCGGAGTCCAGGTTGACGATCATGAGAGCGGTGACGCCGCTGGTGATCATCTGGTCGGCGATGGTCTGGAAGGCGGTCTTGTCGTTCTGGGCGTTCTGGATGTCGTACTGCACACCGGCGGACTTGAACGCCTCCTCCAGAAAGCGTCGGTCCGCGGTCTCCCAGCGGGCCGAGGACTTGCTGTCCGGAAGGATCACGCCGATCTTGGGGGTCTTGGCGGAGCTGCCCGCTTCCGGGCTGGAGTCGTCGTTGCAAGCAGTCAGGCCGCCGGTCGCGAGCAGGCCCACGGCGGCGATGGTGAGGATCCCCTTACGCATGTGCAGGGTCCTTTCGGAGGTGGGGGAGGTGTTGTTTTGTTGTGTCCGGCAACGTATTTCGCGTCACACCGGATCCACAAGACCGCGTAGGTGCCAAGTTTGTTGGGAGCGATAACAATTCAGCAACGCAACTGTTACTCCCCGAACATCCCGCGGAAGGCCGATGTAACGGCAGCCGTCAGCGGGCCTGCAACGGCGCGGTACGGGCGTCGGTCAGCGCCACCAGATCGGCCGCCGACAGTTCGAGTTGAAGACCGCGCCGGCCTGCGGAGACGTAGATCGTCGGCAGGTCCAGTGCGGAGTCGTCGAGCACAGTGGGCAGTCGCCGCCGCTGCCCGAGCGGGCTGATCCCGCCCCGTACATAGCCGGTGGCCCGCTCGGCGACCGTCCGGTCGGCCAGCGCCGCGCGCTTGCCGCCGACCGCCGCGGCGAGCGCCTTGAGGTCCAGTTCGCCGCTGACCGGTACGACCGCCACGGTGAGCGCGCCGTCCACGTCCGTCACCAGCGACTTGAACACCCGCTCCGGGGCCACGTCGAGCGCCGCCGCCACCAGCGCGCCGTAGTTCGGCGCGTCAGGGGCCACCCGGTAGGGGTGGGTGCGATGCGTGATCCCACGCTTGACCAGTAGTGCCGTTGCCGGAGTGCCAGGTCCCGCCACACCCCGAACCTAACCGACAGGTCGGCCGATCAGCACCGTCGGTGCCCCGGCGATCCGGGTGAGCACCAGACTCGCCGCCTGGTCGCCGGCCAGCCGCAGGTCCCGCCGCAGCTGCTCCGGGGTGAGTGCCGAACCCCGCTTGAGGATCTCCACCCGACCCACCCGGCGATCCCGCAGCAGTGCGCGCAGTCGCTTGAGCGAGAACGGCAGCACGTCGGTGATCTCCAGGCAGCGGGCGTACGGGGTGCGGATCGGGTGGTCGGCGTAGAGGTAGGCGATGCTCGGGTCGGCCAGGGTGGCGTCCAGCTCGCCGGCCAGCTCGGCGACGAGGTGCGCGCGGACCACGGCCGGGTCCGGGTCGTACAGGTACCGGCGCGGCGGCCCGACCGGCGCCTCGCTGGCGCCCGAGCCGGTGAGCTGGTGACGGCGGATCTCGTCACCCTCCCGGCGGTACAGGGTGGCGCGGCGCGGCACCTCGGCCAGTTCACCGCACCAGAGCGCGGCCTCGACCAGGTCGCCGTCCACGCCTACCCACTCCGCCTCCGCGCCGGCGGGGATGAGCGCGTGGTCCAGGCCCGGAGCCACCTTCACCACGGTGCGCGGCACCCGCTGCGCCAGCCCCGTGACGAAGTCCCACGGCGGCGAGTAGGCGCGCGGGTCGAAGATCCGACGGCCGGTCCCGGTGGCGCGCCGGGCCGGGTCGCAGAAGACGCCGTCGACCCGGGAGACGTCGAACGCGGTGGCGTCGCCGCACTCGACTGTGAACAGGTCGGCCAGTCCGGCCGCCTCGGCGTTCGCGGCGGCCATCGCGGCGGTCACCGGGTCGGCCTCCACCCCGTACACCCGGATGCCGGCGCGGGCGGCGGCAAGCGCGTCCGCGCCGAGGCCGCAGCCGAGGTCGGCCAGGGCGTGGACGCCGCCGGCGGCCAGCCGGGCGGCCCGGCGGTCGGCGACCACCAGGCGGGTGGCCTGCTCCAGCCCGGCGCGGGTGAGGAACATCCCCGCGGCGGCGGGACCGAACTTGCCTACCGCCCGGTGGCGCAGCTCGGCCTGGGTGAGCGCCGCCGCGGCCAGCGCCGGAGGCACCCCGGCCGCGCGCAGCGCCGACGCCGCGGCCAGCGGGTCGCCGCCGGCCAGCCTGGCCGCCGCCGTGAGCGCGGCCGACCCCTCGGGGGTACGCAGCGCCGCCAGCTGGTCGAGATCCACCTCGACATTCTCCCGGTCGAGGGGAAAATCCGGGCTGGCGGGGCGCGACTCGCTGGCACTCTCCTTGACGGAGTGCTAGCCACGGAATAACCTGCGATTAGCACTCTCACCCTGAGGGTGCCAGCTTCCGGGTCTCGCGACCCGGGTGCGCACGCCAGGCGGACCGGCACCCGCGACGACGGCCCCGCCCGGTGGCATGAGGCAGATTGACGCTGGTCAGCCCCGCTGGCCAGCAACGAAACCAGTACCCCAGGAGGGTATGCCCGTGACTACCGCGACCAAGGTTGCGATCAAGCCGCTCGAGGACCGCATCGTGGTCCAGGCGAACGAGGCTGAGACCACCACGGCGTCGGGCATCGTGATCCCCGACACCGCCAAGGAGAAGCCGCAGGAGGGCACCGTCCTCGCTGTGGGCCCGGGGCGCGTCGACGACAACGGCAACCGGGTTCCGGTTGACGTCCAGGTCGGCGACACCGTCCTCTACTCGAAGTACGGCGGCACCGAGGTCAAGTACGCCGGCGAGGAGTACCTGGTGCTCTCCGCCCGCGACGTCCTCGCGGTCATCGAGAAGTAAGCAACCGATCAGTGCCACTGCCCCGGTCCGGCTCGCCGGGCCGGGGCAATGGCGCTTCGAAGGGACATTCATGGCGAAGATCCTGAGCTTCTCGGACGACGCCCGGCACCTGCTGGAGCACGGTGTCAACGCCCTCGCGGACGCGGTCAAGGTCACCCTCGGCCCGCGCGGGCGCAACGTCGTCCTGGACAAGAAATTCGGTGCGCCGACGATCACCAACGATGGTGTGACCATCGCCAAGGAGATCGAGCTCACCAACCCCTACGAGAACCTCGGCGCGCAGCTGGTCAAGGAGGTGGCGACCAAGACCAACGACGTCGCCGGCGACGGGACCACCACCGCCACCGTGCTGGCCCAGGCGATGGTTCGCGAGGGTCTGCGCAACGTGACCGCCGGGACCAACCCGGCCGGCCTCAAGCGGGGCATCGACGCGGCGGCCGCCAAGGTCTCCGAGGCGCTGCTCGGCCGGGCTGTGGAGGTCGCCGACAAGGACTCGATCTCGAACGTGGCGACGATCTCCGCGCAGGACGCCACCATCGGCGACCTGATCGCCGAGGCGATGGAGCGGGTCGGCCGCGACGGTGTCATCACCGTCGAGGAGGGCTCGATGCTCACCACCGAACTGGACGTGACCGAGGGTCTCCAGTTCGACAAGGGCTTCATCTCGCCGAACTTCGTCACCGACCTGGAGGGTCAGGAGTCCGTCCTGGAGGACGCGTACATCCTGGTCACCACCCAGAAGATCTCGGCGATCGAGGAGCTGCTGCCGCTGCTGGAGAAGGTCCTGCAGAACAGCAAGCCGCTGCTGATCATCGCCGAGGACGTGGACGGCCAGGCGCTGTCCACCCTGGTGGTCAACTCGCTGCGCAAGACCCTCAAGGTCTGCGCGGTCAAGGCCCCGGGCTTCGGTGACCGCCGCAAGGCCATGCTCCAGGACATCGCGATCTCCACGGGTGCCGAGCTGGTCGCCCCGGAGCTGGGCTACAAGCTCGACCAGGTCGGCCTGGAGGTGCTCGGCACCGCCCGGCGCGTCGTGGTCGACAAGGAGAACACCACGATCGTCGACGGCGGTGGCCAGAAGGCCGACGTCGCCGACCGGGTGGCCCAGATCCGCAAGGAGATCGAGGCCTCCGACTCCGACTGGGACCGGGAGAAGCTGGCCGAGCGGCTGGCGAAGCTCTCCGGCGGCATCGCCGTGATCAAGGTGGGTGCGGCGACCGAGGTCGAGATGAAGGAGCGCAAGCACCGCATCGAGGACGCCATCGCGGCGACCAAGGCCGCGGTCGAGGAGGGCACCGTGCCCGGCGGTGGCGCCGCCCTGGTGCAGATCCTCCCGGTGCTCGACGACGACCTGGGCTTCACCGGTGACGAGAAGGTCGGTGTCTCGATCGTGCGCAAGTCGCTCGTCGAGCCGCTGCGCTGGATCGCGCAGAACGCCGGTCACGACGGGTACGTCGTGACCCAGAAGGTCGCCGACATGCAGTGGGGCAACGGCCTCGACGCCGCCACCGGCGAGTACGTCGACCTGGTCAAGGCCGGCATCATCGACCCGGTGAAGGTGACCCGCAACGCGGTCACCAACGCCGCCTCGATCGCCGGCCTGCTGCTCACCACGGAGAGCCTCGTGGTGGAGAAGCCGGAGCAGGCCGAACCGGCCGCCGCCGGCGGGCACGGCCACGGTCACGGCCACCAGCACGGCCCGGGCTTCTGACCCGGTAGCGACACCCGTCCCGGGGCACACCGTCGTACGACGGTGTGCCCCGGTTCGTCGTACGAGGTCATTACCGAGCGCTGACGTGGTTGGCGACGCGGCGGAATGATCGCGCACACTGGGCCGATGAGCACCACGTCACGGCGGTACGCCGCGCTGGCCGGAGTGACCGCTGCCGCCGTCGCGATCGGGATCGCCGAGCCGGTGGCGGTGCTGACCGGCCCCCGGTCGGCGCCGCTCGTCGCGGTCGGCGGGGTGGTCGTCGACGCCGTCCCCGAGTCGGTGAAGCAGTTCGCCATCGACCTCTTCGGCACCGCCGACAAGATCGCCCTGCTGGTCGGTACGGCGGTGCTGCTCGGCGCGTTCGCCGCGCTGTTCGGGATGCTTGCGGTACGCCGGTTGGCTCTCGGCCTGGCCGGGATCGCGGCGTTCGCCGCCGTCGGCGTGGCCGCCGCGGTGACCCGTCCCGGCGCGGACGTCTTCGACGCGCTGCCGTCGCTTGTCGGCGGTGGTCTGGGTGCCGTGGTGCTCTGGCTGTTCATCGCCGGCCCGCTGGAGCTGAACCCCTGGCCCTGGTCCCCGCCGGCACCGACCACGTCGCAGGCGCCGGTGTCGGAGGCCGGCCCGGCGACGTCCGACGACCTGCCGGTGCCGGTTACCCCGGCCGCGCCTTTGGAGCCGGACGTGTCGAGCGGGCGGGCGCCGGGCGAGGTAGCCGACCCGGAGTCGCGTCGGCGGTTCCTCACCGGCGCAGGGGTGCTTCTCGGCACCGCTACGGTGGCCGGTCTCGGCGGTCGTTGGCTGGCCGGGCGGCGCGGCGTGTCGGCCGCCCGGGACGCGATCCGGCTGCCCGCTCCGGTCGCCCCCGCACCTGCCGTTCCGGCGGGCGCGGACCTCTCGCTGGCCCAGCTCGCGCCGTACGTCACCCCGAACTTCGGGTTCTACCGGATCGACACCGCCCTGGTGGTGCCGCAGGTGGACCCGGACACCTGGCGGTTGCGGATCCACGGGCGGGTCCGTACCGAGCGCACCTACAGCTACGCCGACCTGCTGGCCCGGCCGCTGGTCGAGCGGTACGTCACGCTGGCCTGCGTCTCCAACGAGGTGGGTGGGGACCTGATCGGAAACGCCCGCTGGCTCGGCGTACCCCTGCGGGAGCTGCTCGACGAGGTCGGCCCGGAGGACGACGCCGACCAGGTCGTCGGCCGGTCGGTCGACGGCTGGACCTGCGGCACTCCCACGGCCGCCCTGCGCGACGGCCGGGACGCCCTGCTGGCGATCGGCATGAACGGCGAGCCGCTGCCGGTCGAGCACGGCTTCCCGGTCCGGATGGTGGTGCCCGGCCTCTACGGCTACGTGTCGGCCTGCAAGTGGGTCACCGAGCTGGAGCTGACCCGGTTCGCCGACTTCGACGCGTACTGGGTGCCGCGGGGCTGGTCCGTCGAGGGGCCGATCAAGACCCAGTCGCGGATCGACGCTCCCCGGGCGCGCAACCGGCTGACCACCGGCCCGGTCACCGTGGCCGGGGTGGCGTGGGCGCAGCACCGGGGCATCCGCCGGGTCGAGGTACGCGTCGACGGCGGGCCCTGGCAGGAGGCGGAACTGGCCCCGACGGTGTCGGTGGACACCTGGGTGCAGTGGTCGTGGCGCTGGGACGCCACGCCGGGCGAGCACCGCCTCCAGGTCCGGGCGACCGACGCGACTGGTGAGACGCAGACCGAGCGGAGGCAGGGCGTCGTCCCGGACGGCGCCACCGGCTGGCACACGGTCACGGTCACGGTTCGCTGACCCCCACGTCCCGGGTGGCAGGGGACGCGAAACCGCGCCCCGAGATCGGGGCGCGGTTTCGTGGGTGTTGCGGGAGTGCCGGTCAGGCGACGTTGCGCTGGGCCGGGACCGTGGACTTGTGCGGGCGGCCGAGTCGGGCCTCAAGCCGGGCCACGTCCACCCGGGCCTGCCGGCGGTCGGCGAGGTCCTCCCAGCCGACGGCGAGCAGCCGCAGCCGCTCCGACTCGCTGAAACCGCCCCACACGCCGTACGGCTCGCGCACCGACAGCGCGTGCGCGGCGCACTCGGCGCGGACCGGGCAGGCCCGGCAGACGGCCTTGGCGGAGGATTCGCGACGGAGTCGGGAGGAGCCTCGCTCACCGTCGGGGTGGAAGAACTGGGCGCTGTCGCGCCCTCGACAGGCACCGAGCCGCTGCCAGTCCCAGAGATCGACGATGGGTCCGGGCAGTCTACGTACGTTCGACATCAGCACCCCTCCTCCCGCGCGGCACCGCGAGGTCCTTGTGGCCGGCTTCCGGGCGGCGGGCCGCGCAGGCGCACCGTTCCCGGCCTGGACTTCCCGGTACCCGGGCCGCCACCGACTCACACGTGTGTGATCGAGAACGTCCCGGAACTTGCGGCTTTTGCCCTATCTGTCGGAAAAGTTCGAAGGATTGCCGGGAACCCCCTCCCCAGCCGACCTCGTCATGGTCTGCTCGTGGGCGGAGAGGAGACCACAGTGCGTACCGTTCTTGTGTGCGTTCGGACACCGCTCGCGGCCCAGCATCTGACATCTGCTGCCGCGCGGCTGGGGTTGTCCGCGATTGTCCGTACCGCCGTCTCCGATCCCGAGGTGATGCTGCGGCTCGCCGAGCGACCGGCCGACGTGGTGCTCGCCGACACGGCCCTCACCCGGCCGGACAGCGCGGGGTTCGTCCGTCGGGTGCTGGCCCGCGCGCCGCAGGCCGCGGTGGTGCTGCTCGGGACCGAGGAGTCGGAGGCCGCGGCGGCCACCATCAGCGCGGGCGCCCGGGGCCTGATCCAGAACGCCGACCACGATCTGACAAGCGCGGTGGCCAAGGCCCTGCTGCTGCTCACCGCCCCCGGTCGGGCGAACCGGCAACGGATCACCGATCCGGCCCGGGACACCGCGGCGGTCGGCGGCCCGGGCCGTTCCACGCCGTCGCTGCGCGGCTCGGGCGAACCCGGCCGGCCCTCCACGGCGACCGGCGAAGGGTCGGCGGGTGTGCCGTCGGTACCCGTGCAGCGCGGTGACGACGAAGCCGAGCCGGCGAACGGCGAGACGCCGACCGAGCAGGCCGACCCGGCCCGCCCCGCACCGGGCGCCCGCCCCGCGCGGGCGTCGATCGGGCTCACCGAACGGGAACTTCAGGTGCTGCTGGGGATGGCCGAGGGCAAGAGCAACGCGGAGATCGGCCGGGAGCTGTTCGTGTCGGAGGACACCGTCAAGACGCACGCCCGCAGGCTGTTCCGCAAGCTCGGTGCCAGGGACCGCGCGCACGCGGTAGCCGCCGGGTTCCGCGCCGGCCTGGTCGCCTGACACCGCCCGCGCCCGGAGCCGTCAGAGAGCGGCGACCACACAGGGTCGCGGAGAGCGCCGGCGGTGCTCAGTCCGTCGCGGTGGGGGTGCCCGACTCGTCCTCGGTGCCCTCGGTCAGGGTGTCGTGCACCCCGTCGGCGTACCCGCGTGCGTAGTCCCACGTCACGTAGTGGTCCGGGTCCGGGTCGTACGCGGGCTCGTGCACGCGCGGCCGGCCCGAGTTGAGCAGGTGGCGCAGGTTGCCCCGCAGCAGGTCCCAGTCGAAGTAGTGCGGCTCCCGGCAGTCCTCGCATTCGATCACCAGCCCGCGCACCCCGATCGGCGCCAGCAGGGCCTGGTAGATCTCCAGGTCGGCGAGGTCCTCCAGCACATCCTGCCGCTCGACGTCGGTCAGCGGATCCGGCGTCGCGTCGTCGCCCGGGTCGTCCAGCCCCGCAGTCGGGTCGGCCGGGTCGCCGTTGAACGGGTCGATGGGCTCGTCGTGCACCCCCTCACCGTAGACCCAACGCGGCGGGGACGTCCGCCCCCGGGCGCGCGACGGGCCGGCCCGCCACCGGAGGAGTCGCCCAGCTCACTGGGTACGATGGGACGACGTGCCGGCACCGTGGCGTGCTCCGGTGCCCGCCCGCGCCACCTCGCTGAAGCCCATCCGAGCAGCTCAGGGGAGCAATCGTGGAAAATTCGCCCAGCACTGATCTTCCGGCCGGCGCCGAGCGCGCCGACCTGGGCGGCCACCTGCCCGAGCTGCCGGCCGGCTCGGCCCGGGTCGTTCCGCTCGGGCTCACCTTCGACGACGTGCTGTTGCAGCCGGGCGAGTCGGACGTGGTGCCCAGCCGGGTCAACACCCGTACGAAGCTCACCCGCAACATCGAACTGACCATCCCGCTGCTGTCCAGCGCGATGGACACCGTCACCGAGGCGCGGATGGCGATCGCCATGGCCCGTCAGGGTGGCATCGGCGTGCTGCACCGAAACCTCTCGGTGGATGATCAGGCGCTCCAGGTCGACCTGGTCAAGCGCTCCGAGTCCGGCATGATCACCAATCCGGTGACGGCCAGCCCCGACGACACGCTGCGCGAGGTCGACGAGCTGTGCGGCAGGTACCGGATCTCCGGTGTGCCGGTGGTGGACGGCGACGGCCAACTGGTCGGCATCGTCACCAACCGGGACATGCGGTTCGTCTCCGAGCCGGACACTCCGGTCCGCGAGATCATGACCCGTACCCCGCTGATCACCGCCCGGGTCGGGGTGAGCAAGGACGACGCGCTCGCGCTGCTGCGCCAGCACAAGGTCGAGAAGCTGCCGATCGTTGACGACTCGGGTCGGCTGCGTGGGCTGATCACCGTCAAGGACTTCACCAAGAGCGAGCAGTACCCGGAGGCCACCAAGGACGGCGCCGGTCGGCTCCGGGTGGCCGCCGCGATCGGCGTCGGCGAGGACTCGTACAAGCGGGCCCGCACGCTCGTCGACGCGGGCGTGGACGTGCTGATCGTGGACACCGCGCACGGCCACCAGCGGGCCGTGCTGGACATGGTCCGCCGGCTCAAGAAGGACGTGAGCATCGACATCGTGGGCGGCAACGTGGCCACGTACGCCGGTGCGAAGGCGCTTGTCGACGCCGGCGCCGACGGGGTCAAGGTGGGTGTCGGCCCGGGCGCGATCTGCACCACCCGGATCGTCGCAGGGGTCGGCGTCCCGCAGATCACCGCGATCATGGAGGCCGCCCGGGCCGCCCGTCCGGCCGGCGTGCCGGTGATCGGCGACGGCGGCATCCAGTATTCCGGCGACATCGCCAAGGCGCTTGTCGCCGGCGCCGACACGGTGATGCTCGGCAGCCTGCTGGCCGGCTGCGAGGAGAGCCCCGGCGAGCTGATCTTCGTCAACGGCAAGCAGTTCAAGGCGTACCGGGGCATGGGGTCGCTCGGCGCGATGCAGTCCCGGGGCCAGGCCAAGTCGTACTCGAAGGACCGCTACTTCCAGCAGGACGTGCTCAGCGACGACAAGCTGGTCCCCGAGGGCGTCGAGGGTCAGGTGCCCTACCGGGGGCCGCTGTCCCGGGTGGCCCACCAGCTGGTCGGCGGGCTGCGGCTGGCGATGGGGTACGCCGGTGCGGAGAACATCCCCGACCTGCACGACAGGGGCCAGCTCATCCGGATCACGGCGGCCGGTCTCAAGGAGAGCCACCCGCACGACATCCAGATGACAGTCGAGGCGCCCAACTACCACACCCGCTGACCCCACCACCCCCAACCACCTGGAGTCCCCCATGCGTGACGTGGTCGAGATCGGGCTGGGCAAGACCGCGCAGCGCGGCTACCACCTGGACGACATCGCCATCGTGCCGAGCCGCCGGACCCGGGACGTCGACGACGTCTCCACCGCCTGGCAGCTCGACGCGTACCCGTTCGGCATCCCCTGCGTCGGGCACCCCTCGGACGCCACGATGAGCCCGTCGTCGGCGGTGCGGCTCGGTCAGCTCGGCGGCCTCGGCGTGCTCAACGTCGAGGGGCTGTGGACCCGCTACGAGAACCCGGCGAAGGTGCTGGAGGAGTTGGCCGGCCTCGACGAGGACGCCCGCGCCACCAAGCGGCTCCAGGAGGTGTACGCGGAGCCGATCCGCCCCGACCTGATCGCCGAGCGGGTGAGTGAGCTGCGCGCCGGTGGCGGCACGGTGGCGGTGCGGGTCTCCCCGCAGCACACCCTCGCGCTGGCGCCGGTGATCCTGGACGCCGGGGTGGACATCCTGGTCATCCAGGGCACCATCGTGTCGGCCGAGCACGTGTCGACGACCGACGAGCCGTTGAACCTCAAGGAGTTCATCGCCGACCTGGACCTGCCGGTGATCGTGGGCGGCTGCACCGACTACAAGACGGCGCTGCACCTGATGCGTACCGGCGCGGCAGGTGTGATCGTGGGCATCGGCGGCGACGGGTGGTCGACCACCGAGTCGGTGCTGGGGATCCGGGTGCCGATGGCCACCGCGATCGCCGACGCTGCGGCGGCCCGTCGGGACTACCTGGACGAGACCGGCGGCCGGTACGTGCACCTGATCGCCGACGGTGACATCCAGACCTCCGGTGACATCGCCAAGGCGCTCGGCTGCGGCGCGGACGCGGTGATGCTCGGCGAGCCGTTGTCGCTCTGCGACGAGGCGCCCGCCGGTGGCGCGTGGTGGCACTCGGCGGCGAGTCACCCGTCGCTGCCCCGGGGCACGTTCGAGGTGGCCGGTGAGCCGCTCGGGTCGATGGAGGAGTTGCTCTTCGGGCCGGCCGACGAGGCCGACGGCCAGCTCAACCTGTTCGGTGGGCTGCGCCGGGCGATGGCCAAGTGCGGCTACCGCGACCTCAAGGAGTTCCAGAAGGTGGGCCTGGTCCTGGACCGCTGACCTGCCCGATCAGACGCCGGAAGGCCGGCCCCGCCCCCGTGGCGGGGCCGGCCTTCCCGCTTACTTCTTGAGGTAGATGGTCAGGTCGGACATGTTGCGGTAGCTGAGCGCCGCGAAGTCCAGCGACTGTGCCCGGTTGGCGGTGCCGCCGGGCGCTGTGTCCATCTCCCAGTTGGCGTGGTGGAAGTCCCGCTCGCCGATGGTCTGGAAGAACTGCTGGAAGTTGATGTCGCCCTCGCCGAGCGGCGTCATCTGGTGGCCGTTGGGCACGCTGGGGTCCCGGTCGCCGTCCTTGGCGTGGAAGAGCGGGAACCTGGTGGTCCGGTCGGCCACGTTGAGGATCGGGTCGAACAGGTCGGTCTGTTCCCGGCCGGCCGGGTCGACGTACTTCTGGTGCTTGTACCGCGCGACGTAACCCCAGTAGATGTCGAACTCGAAGAAGACGTACCGGGGGTCGGTCCTGCCGAAGAAGTACTCAAGCCGGCGGATGCCCGACGAACGGGTGGGGCGGCCCTGGGCGTCGAGGGGCCCGGAGTCGAGCAGGAAGCTGTACGCGACGTCGTGGTTGTGCGTGTAGAGGCGCATGCCCCGGGCCCGGGCCTGCCGGCCCAGTTCGTTCCAGGTGTCGGCGGCGGCGTCCCAGTCGGCCTTGTACGCGCTGTTGGTCGGGTCGCTGCCGGTGCCGATGTTCTTCATGCCGAGTTCCTCGGCGATGTCGAGCTGCTCCTGGAAGGTGGCCGCCTGGATCGAGGCGTGCGTGCCGTTTGCGACCAGTCCGTTGTCGTCGAGGATCTTGCGGATCTCGCGAGGGGTGATCTGCCGGCCCAGGATCTCGGTGCTCTGGGTGTAGCCGGCGAACTCGATCTCCTTGTAGCCGATCTCGGCGAGCCGGGCGAGGACGCGTTCGAAGCCGTACGGCACGCCGCTGTCGTCGGGTGCGGCGGTGATCCGGTCCCGGACGCTGTAGAGGATGATGCCGCGGTTCTTCGCCGGGATCAGCGGCTCGACCCGCAGCCTGCTGCCGCCCTTGTCCTTGGGGTGGGCGAGTGCGGGGGTGCCGGTGGCGAGGACGGGGAGCCCGGCCGCGCCGATCGCGGCGGCGGCGCCGGCGGAGGCGGCGAGCAGGGACCGGCGGCTGAGCCGGCCGGCGGGGGAGGCGTCGGGTGCGGTCTGGTCTGGCATCGTTCCACCTTTCGCGACGGTGGTTGCCGTCGATGACGATCAGCAGAGGTGCGACGAGAGTCCGGTCGCGGGGCGCCGCCGAGCGCCCGTCCGCGTCCGATTGTTCCGAACGCGTTACATCTTGGAGTCAGACACTAACGACGGTCGAAGCCAAAAGAAAGTATTGATCAGCACCAACTTTTGTTTGATTCAACGAAAGTAACTGATGATCGTCGATACGGGCCGCACGCCGCATGGCGCTGACTACGCTCGTCCTGACCGTGGTTCACGGCAGGAGGAGTGCGCATGGTCCGCACCGGACGGATACCTACCGGCCGCCGCCTGGCCGCCGGCGTCATCGCGTTGACAGGTGCAGTGGCACTTCTGGCGTCCGGCTGCACGGGCGCCGGCACCGACGGGTTCCGGCCGGGCGCCGCCGATGCCGGCGACCCGTACGTGCCCGGGCGCGGCAACGGCGGCTACGACGTCACGCACTACGGCCTCGACGTCCGCTACGACCCGGCGAGCGACAGGCTGACCGGCCGCGCCGTCATCACCGCCACCGCCACCCAGGACCTGTCCCGGTTCAACCTGGACCTGCACGGCCTGACCGTCGACGCGGTCACCGTCGCCGACGCATCCGCCGACCACCGCCGGAGAGACGACGAACTGGTGGTGACCCCACGCGACGGGCTGCCCCGCGGCCGGCAGTTCACGGTGACCGTCGACTACGCGGGCGTTCCCGACGCCATCGCCGACGGTGAACTCGGCAGCGGCGGTTTCCTGCACACCGCCGACGGGGCGATCGCGCTCGGCCAACCCGACTCCGCCGCGACCTGGTTCCCGGTCAACGACCACCCGTCCGACAAGGCCACCTACGACGTCGCGGTGACCGTCCCGGACGGACTGTCGGCGCTGAGCAACGGGGTGCCCGGCCCGACGAACAGCGCCGACGGCTGGACCACCTGGCGCTGGGCCGAGCGCGCCCCGATGGCCAGCTACCTGAGCACCCTGGTGATCGGGAACTACCGGGTGACGACAGGCACCCACGCCGGTCGGCCGATGGTCACCGCCGTGGCGGCGAGCCTGCCGGCGACCGGCGGCGCCGCCAGCTCGGTGGCCCGCACTGGGGAGATCGTCGACTTCCTGGCCAGCCGCTTCGGCCCGTACCCCTTCGACTCGTACGGCGGGATCGTCGTCGCCGACGACCGGATCGGCTACGCCCTGGAGACCCAGTCCCGGCCGGTCTACGGACCCGCCTTCTTCACCGGCGACCGACCCCACCCGGGAGTCGTCGCGCACGAGCTGGCCCACCAGTGGTTCGGCGACAGCGTGTCGCTGACCCGCTGGGGTGACATCTGGCTGAACGAGGGCTTCGCCAGCTACGCCGAGTGGCTGTGGGAGGAGCACGACGGCGGGCGTACCGCGCAGCGCAACTTCGAGATCCAGTACGCGGCGACGGACTGGACGCAGCCGTCGGTCGAGCCGGGCCGGGAGCGCATGTTCGGCACCGCCGTCTACAAGCGCGGCGCGCTGACCGTGCACGCGCTGCGCCGCACCGTCGGCGACGACGTGTTCTTCCGCATCCTGCGTACCTGGACCGCCGAGCGGGCGGGCGGCAACGCCACCACGTCCGACTTCGTCGCACTCGCCGAGCGGGTGTCGGGTCGGCAGCTGCGACCGCTTCTCGACGCCTGGCTGGTGGGCGGTTCGGCCCCCACCCTGCCGTGACGGTGACGTGATCACCTGTCGATAGGCTGCCGCCTGCGATCGGTGGGAGACGCCCGTCGCGCGGGGCGGCCCGGCCGCCACCGCATCCGTACGGGAGGACTCGTGATGACTGTGACGCGGCGCAGGCTGCGGGTCGGTGCCGGTCTGCTGGTGACCGGGGCGCTCCTGCTGTCCGGATGTGACTCGACCACACCAACGGCGGAGCCGTCGCCGAGCGCGTCCCCCACGCAGGGGCGGACGTTCACCCCCGGCGCCGCGGGGGTCGGCGACGACTACTTCCCGAGCTACGGCAACGGCGGGTACGACGTCGGTCGGTACACAGTCAAGGTGCGTTACGACCCGGCGAAGGACCGGCTGGACGGCACGGTCACGGTGCAGGCCACCGCGACGGCCGACCTGTCGTCGTTCAACCTCGACCTCGCCGGCCTGACCGTCGAGCGGGTGACAGTGGACGGCGTCCCGGCCACCCACCGCAGGGACAAGAACGAACTGGTCATCAAGCCGGCGACCGGCCTGATCAACGGCAACGGGTTCGTCGCGGAGATCACCTACGCGGGGGTGCCGAAGCCGCTGCGCAACGAGGTGCTCGGCGACGGCGGATTCCTGCACACCTCCGACGGCGCCATCGCGCTGGGGCAGCCCGAGTCGGCGAGCACCTGGTTCCCGGTCAACGACCACCCCTCCGACAAGGCCTCGTACGACTTCGAGATCACCGTCCCGGACGGGCTCACCGCGGTCAGCAACGGCGTACCCGGCGGCCGGACCAACAAGGACGGGTGGACCACCTGGAAGTGGTCCGAGAAGTCGCCGATGGCCAGCTACCTGAGCACGCTTGTGATCGGCAAGTTCCGGGTCACCACAGGTGAGCACAAGGGCCGACCGGTGTACAGCGCGGTCACCACCAAACTGCCAAAGGGTGCCGCGGACGCGTCGATCGCCCAGACCGTCACGGTCGCCGACTACCTGGAGAGCGTGTTCGGGCCGTACCCGTTCGACGCGTACGGCGGTGTGGTCGTCTCCGACAGCCGCATCGGGTACGCGCTGGAGACGCAGAGCCGCCCGGTCTACTCCGGCGGGTTCTTCCGCCAGGGCGAGAACACCGAGGTGGTGGCGCACGAGCTGGCCCACCAGTGGTTCGGCGACAGCGTGGCGCTTGCCAGGTGGGAGGACATCTGGCTCAACGAGGGCTTCGCGACGTACGCGGAGTGGCTGTGGGCCGAGCACACCGGGGAGTACACCGCCAAGGAGGCGTTCGACAACAGGTACGCCCAGATGTCCGCCTCGGTGTGGAAGACGCCACCGGGCCGGCCGGGTGTGGAGAAGCTGTTCAGCGAGTCGGTTTACCAGCGCGGCGGGATGACCCTGCACGCGTTGCGGGTGGCCGTCGGCGACAAGGCGTTCTTCGAGATCGTCAAGGCCTGGGCGGCGGACAAGCGCAACGGCACCGCCACGACTGCCGAGTTCGTGGCCCTGGCCGAACGGGTCTCCGGAAAGCAGCTCGACCCACTCTTCGACGCGTGGCTCTACGGCACCAAAAGACCCGTCCAGCCCAAGCGGCTCTGACCGGGGTCAGTTCCTGACCACCAGCTTGGGGTGGGCGGCCAGGTACTGGTCGGCGCGGCCGGCGCGCAGCTCGGTGATGAACGTGCGGCCCTCGGTGGTGAGCTGTTCGCCGCGGTAGGCGCTGCCCTTGCCGACCCCGGAGCCGGGCAACCCGACAAGCACGAAGCGGTCCTCGGGCACCCCGCTCAGCGCGTACGCCAGGTCGACGATCCGGTTGCCGCCCACGTACACGAGGGTGTCGCCGAGCGCCGCGACCACCTGGTCGACCCGCTCGGGTTGCCGGGCCAGACCCTCGTCGAGGATCTTGCGGGTCAGCGCGCGGATGAGCTGCTGCTGGTGGCGCTGCCGGGCGTAGTCGCCGCCGGTGATGTAGCGCTGCCGCGCGTAGTCCAGCGCCTGCCAGCCGTTGAGGTGCCGCTCACCCTTCTCGTAGACCTGCTGCGGCCCGGTGTACCCGCCGGGTGCGCTCTCCCGGTACTTGCCGTCCGGCCGGCGGTGCAGGGAGGCGACCCGCTGGTCGACGTAGATGTCCACGCCGCCGAGGGCGTTCACGAGCCTGTCGAACCCGGTGAAGGTGAGCACCGCGCCCGCGTCGATGCGCAGCCCGGTGTAGCCGCTTACCGTGCTGCGCAGCAGCTCGTACCCCTGGGCGGTGCTCGGCTGTTTGGGTTTGCCCGGCACCCGGCTGCCGTAGCTCATCGCGTGGGTGAGCTTGGTCTTGGCGCCCTTGTAACCGGCCTTGGGGAACGCCGGGATGTCCACCAGCAGGTCGCGGGGGAGCGAGAAGAGGTACGCCCGGCCCAACCCCTTTGGCACGTGCAGCACCAGCACGGCGTCGGAGTGCGGCTCCCAGCCGGGCACGCTGACCCGGGTGTCCACGCCTACCAGCAGCAGGGTCAGCGGGCCGGTGATGTTCGCGCCCGGCGGAGGGCCGCTGGGGCTGGGGGTGGGCGTGTCGATGGGCGACGGGCTCGGCGAGCCGGCCACCGGAGCGCCACCCGGCCTGCTGTCGCCGGTCAGCCGGGTGACCACCACCGTCCCGGCGACGATCAGCGCGACGGCGGCGAGGGCCGCCAGGCCCAGCAGTAACCACCGTCGGCGCGGTGCCATCGACCCGAGGACCATGTTGGAATCCTTCCACCCGTCTGCTGAACAACGCTCCGACAGGTGCCCCGGGTTGCGGCCGGGCGCCGTCGGGTCGGTCGGCCGGTGCATGATCGCGCGAAAACGGGCGCTGGCGCGAGCGCTACTGACGAGTAATGATGCGTCCATGCGGTATGACGTGGTCGTCATCGGGTCCGGCTTCGGCGGCAGCGTCACCGCGCTGCGACTCGCGGAGAAGGGATGGTCGGTCGGCGTCCTGGAGGCCGGCCGGCGGTTCGCCGACGACGAGTTCCCGCAGACGTCCTGGCGGGCGCGGCGGTTCCTGTGGGCGCCGAAGCTGGGGTGCTACGGCATCCAGCGGCTCACCCTCCTGCGCCCGGCCGACCGGGGATCCGGCAGCGGGGTGCTCGTGCTGTCCGGGGCCGGGGTGGGCGGCGGTTCGCTGGTCTACGCGAACACGCTCTACGAACCGCTTCCGGCCTTCTACGCCGACCCGCAGTGGCGGGACATCACCGACTGGCGTGACGAGTTGGCCCGCCACTACGACCAGGCGAAGCGGATGCTCGGCGTCACCACGTACCCGATGGACACCGGCGCGGACCGGGCCATGCGGGCGGTGGCCGAGCGGATGGGGGTGGGCCACACCTTCCACGCCACCCCGGTGGGCGTGCACATCGGTCGGCCCGGTCAGCGCGTCGCCGACCCGTACTTCGGCGGCGCCGGCCCGGAGCGCACCGGCTGCCTGCACTGCGGCTCGTGCATGACGGGCTGCCGGCACGGGGCCAAGAACACGCTTGTCAAGAACTACCTCTGGCTCGCCGAGCGGCAGGGCGCGGAGGTGCACCCGTTGACCACTGTGACCGCCGTCCGGCCCGCCTCCGAGGGCGGGTACGAGGTGCACACCGTCCGCACCGGCGCGTGGATGCGGGGGCGCCGGCAGGTGATCCACGCCGACCAGGTCGTCTTCGCCGCCGGCGCGCTCGGCACCCAGCGACTGCTGCACGCGATGAAGGCCGACGGGGCGTTGCCGGCGCTGTCGCCCCGCCTCGGCGAGCTGACCCGCACCAACTCGGAGGCCATCCTGGGCGCCTCGGTGGAGCGCCAGCGGGCCCGGGCCGAGCGACTGGACTTCAGCGAGGGTGTGGCGATCACCAGTTCGTTCCACCCCGACGCGCAGACCCACATCGAGCCGGTCCGCTACGGGCGCGGCTCCAACGCGATGGGGCTGCTCCAGTCGCTGCTCGTCGACGGCGGTCCGCGCCGGGTGCGGCGCTGGCTGGGCAGCATCGTGCGGCAGCCGGGGCTCGCCGCCCGGATGCTCTCGGTCCGTGGCTGGTCCGAGCGGACGGTCATCGCCCTGGTGATGCAGTCGGTGGACAACTCGCTGACCACCCGGTGGCGGCGCGGCGTGTTCGGTCGCCGACTGGTCACCGGCCCGGGGCACGGCACGCCGAGCCCTACCTGGATCCCGGCCGGCAACGCCGCGGCCCGGCTGCTCGCCGAGGAGATCGGCGGCACCCCCGGTGGCTCGGTCACCGAGCCGTTCGACATCCCGATGACCGCGCACATCCTGGGCGGGGCGGTGATCGGCGCCACCCCGGCCGACGGGGTGATCGACCCCTGGCACCGGGTGTACGGCCATCCGGGGCTGCACGTGGTGGACGGCGCGGCGGTCTCGGCCAACCTCGGGGTCAACCCGTCGCTGACGATCACCGCGCAGGCGGAGCGGGCGATGTCGTTCTGGCCCAACCGGGGCGAGGAGGACCCGCGCCCACCCCTGGGCGCCCCGTACCGCCGTGTGTCACCCGTCCCCCCGCAAAACCCCACGGTCCCGCCAGGCGCCCCCGGCGCCCTGCGCCCCTAACCCCGCCGATCTTGCAGTTTTAGTCGTCGTTACGCGGGATTTGTGAACTTTTGTCGCCGCAGGAAGTGCAAGATCGCCGGGAAGGTGGACGGGAGACGGGGCGGGACAGGGGGCGTGCCGGTGGCGGGGGTGCCGGTGACTGTCGGTAGGCTTTGTGCACATGAGCCTGCCTCGCCCCGTCCTCGTGGTGGACTTCGGAGCCCAGTACGCCCAGCTCATCGCGCGCCGGGTCCGCGAGGCGAAGGTCTACTCCGAGATCGTGCCCCACTCGATGCCTGTCGCCGAGATGCTTGCGAAGAACCCGGCCGCGATCATCCTCTCCGGCGGCCCGGCCAGCGTCTACGCGCCGAACGCCCCGCAGATCGACGCCGACGTGTTCACGTCGGATGTGCCGGTCTTCGGCATCTGCTACGGCTTCCAGGCGATGGCCCAGGCGCTCGGTGGCACCGTCGCGAAGACGGGCAACCGCGAGTACGGCGGCACGCCACTGCGCCCCCGTCTGACCGAGCCGGGCGTGCTGCTGCGCGACCTGCCGGCCGACCTGCCGGTCTGGATGAGCCACGGCGACTGCGTCACCGAGGCGCCCGAGGGCTTCACTGTGACCGCCGAGTCGGCGGGCGCACCGGTGGCGGCGTTCGAGGACGTGGCCGGGCGTCGTGCCGGCGTGCAGTTCCACCCGGAGGTCGGGCACACCGCGCACGGTCAGGAGATGCTGACCCGCTTCCTGTACGACATCGCAGGCATCGAGCCCACCTGGACGCCCGCGAACATCATCGACGAACAGGTGGCCCGGATCCGCGCCCAGGTCGGCGACAAGGAGGTCATCTGCGGCCTGTCCGGCGGGGTGGACTCGGCGGTCGCCGCCGCGCTCGTGCACAAGGCGGTAGGTGACCAGCTCACCTGCGTCTTCGTCGACCACGGCCTGCTGCGCGCCGGTGAGGCCGAGCAGGTGGAGAAGGACTACGTGGCGGCCACCGGCATCAAGCTCAAGGTCGTCGACGCCGAGGAGCGGTTCCTCGGCGCGCTGGCCGGGGTGACCGACCCGGAGCAGAAGCGCAAGATCATTGGCCGGGAGTTCATCCGGGTCTTCGAGGCCGCCGCGCGTGAGGTCGCCGCACACGGCGACGTGGAGTACCTGGTGCAGGGCACCCTCTACCCGGACGTGGTGGAGTCCGGCGGCGGCACCGGCACCGCCAACATCAAGAGCCACCACAACGTCGGCGGCCTACCGGAGGACCTGAAGTTCGCCCTTGTCGAGCCGCTGCGCACCCTGTTCAAGGACGAGGTCCGGGCGCTCGGCCTGGAGCTTGGCCTGCCCGAGGCGATGGTCTGGCGGCACCCGTTCCCCGGCCCCGGCCTGGCCATCCGGATCATCGGCGCGGTCGACCGGGAGCGGCTCGACCTGCTGCGCCGGGCCGACCTGATCGCCCGCGAGGAGTTGACCGCCGCCGGCCTGGACCGGGGCGTCTGGCAGTTCCCGGTGGTGCTGCTTGCCGACGTGCGCAGCGTCGGAGTGCAGGGCGACGGGCGCAGCTACGGGCATCCCGTGGTGCTGCGCCCGGTCTCCAGCGAGGACGCCATGACCGCCGACTGGTCGCGGCTGCCCTACGAGGTGGTGGCCCGGATCTCCACCCGGATCACCAACGAGGTGGCCGAGGTCAACCGGGTGGTGCTTGACGTCACCAGCAAGCCCCCGGGCACCATCGAGTGGGAGTGAGCGCCGCTCAGGCTGCCGGCGGCGTGCTGGACGGGGTCGTCGGCGGGTAGGGCGGCGTCGGGGCGTACCCAGGCGTCTGTTGGCCGGGCGCGGGCCCGGCGGTGGGCTGCGGCGCGGCGCCCGCCGGGTGCGGCCAGGCCGGCGCGCCGGTGGGCTCCTCGGGCATCAGGAACCACATGATCGGGTACGCGAACAGCGCGAGCCCGCCGGTGAGCAGGCCGGTGACCGCGAAGACCACCCGGACCAGTGTGGGGTCTACGTCGAAGTAGCGGCCGAGGCCGCTGGCGACCCCCGCCACCATGCGGTCGGTGGTCGGTCGGCGGAGCTGCTTGTACGGGGCGCGGGGAGCGGTGGTTGATGTCATGCCTCCACGGTCCGCGCTGGTGCCGGGCCCGCCCTCGGTGACCGCCCGGATCCTTACCCTGACCGATCCCTGATTGGGGCCAGACAGTCAGGAATCCGACTCTTTTCCGTTCCGGTAACCCGGCCCGGGGAGAATTTGGACCCGTGACCACCATGTTGGAGCCGCTCCGCAGGATCGCGGCATACGCAGTTTGTGCTGATTCAGACGGCCGAGTGTTGCTGGTCCGCGCATCGGAGCGCTCCGGCACCCCCGGCACCTGGTCGTTGCCCGGCGGGGCGGTCGACCACGGCGAGGACCCGAACCACACGGTGGTCCGGGAGACCGCCGCCGAGACGGGCCTCTCCGTCGCGGTCTCGGGGCTGGACGACGTGCTCGCCGACATGCGGGCACTTCCCGAACGCGGCATCACCATCCACACCGACCGGCTGATCTACCGGGTGGCGGTGCGCGGCGGCACCCTCGCCGACCGGGCCGGCGAGCGCCCCACCGACCTGGCCCGGTGGTACACGCTCGACGAGGCGCGCCAGTTGCCGCTGCGCTCGTTCACCGCGCGTGCCCTCGGTCTGCCCGCCTCCTCGGCCGACGTGGTGCCCGACGAGGTGCCCGAGTTCCCCTCCTTCTACGCGGTGCCCGGCCCGGACGGGCTGCACCGGGCGCAGCGCTTCGCCGCGTACGCGGTGTGCACCGATCCGGCCGGTCGGGTGCTGCTCACCCGGGTCTCGGACGGCTACCCGGGCGCCGGCTGCTGGCACCTGCCGGGCGGCGGCACCGACTACGGCGAGCAGCCCGGCGCGGCGCTGATCCGGGAGCTGGTCGAGGAGACCGGGCAGACCGGCCGCCTCGTCGAGCTGCTCGGGGTGGCGAGCCACCGCGACGCCGCGTCGCTGGGCCCGGAGGGTTACCCGATCGACTGGCACGGCGTACGCGCCTTCTACCGGGTGGTGGTCGACCAGCCCAACCCGCTGACGATCGCCGACGTCGGCGGCTCGACGTGCGAGGCCCGCTGGTTCGCCCGCGAGGAGCTGGGCGCCCTCCCCACCGACCGCCTCACCGAGGTGACCGCCGAAGCAGTCCAAGCCGCCCAACTAACCTGACCCACCCCCGGCTCCCTCCCTCCCACCTCCCCTCGCCGCGTCGATCATGAAGTTATTGTCAGGACACGCCGGGATGGACGGCGACAACTTCATGATCGACGAGCGCTGTGGGCGGTAGGCGGGGGAGCGGGGCGGGATGGAACTGGCGCGACGGGTTGGGGTCTACGGGGTTCTGCGGGATGCCGGGCGGGTTCTGGTTGTCCGGGAGGGCCGGGAGCCGGAGGTGTGGTCGCTGCCCGGAGGGTTGGTGGCGCACGCCGAGCACCCCGAGCGGGCCGTCGTCCGCGCCGTTTCCGGGCAGACCGGTTCGACGGTGGCGGTGGGCCGGCTGCTCGCCGTCGTGGCCGACGTGACAGTCCTCGCGCAGGAGGACATCTCGCTGCACACCGATCGGCTGCTCTTCGAGGTGGCCGCCCGGGGCGGCGCGTCGGGCAGCGCCGGAGGTGGCGAGGTGGAGACCCTTTGGGTCACCCCCGAAGAGGCAGCCCGGCTGCCGCTGACGCCGTTCAGCGCCGAACTGCTCGGCCTCCCGGTCACCCCGCTCCCGGCCGGTACGCACCGGTCCGCCGAGCCGATCCCGCCGCCGCACCCCGATCGCCGGCTGCGCTTCGGGGCGTACGGGCTGGTCACCGATCCGGCCGGGCGGATCCTGCTCACCCAGATCGCGGACGGCTACCCGGGTGCCGGCAAGTGGCACCTGCCCGGTGGTGGCACCGACCACGGCGAACAGCCGACCACCGGGCTGCTGCGGGAGCTGGTCGAGGAGGGTGGGCAACTGGGTCGGGTGGTGGAGCTGCTCGGCGTGGACAACCTGCACAACCCCGCCGCGCTGGGCCCCGAGGGCCGTCCGCTGGACTGGCACGGCGTACGGGTGATCTATCGGGTGCTGGTGGACGTACCGACGGATGCGGTGGTCACCGAGTCCGCGGGCGGTTCCACGGCCCGGGCCGGCTGGTTCACCCGGGCGCAGGCCGCTGACCTGCCGTTGACGGGCATCGCTGCCTCGGCAATCGGACAACGGGGTCGATAACACCCCGCTCACTGAGCCGCGATGGTGACCCTCCGGTACAGTCAGGAGAGGGATGACGGAGGAAACGGGCGTTGATGCCCGGGATGGGAATAAGAGAGCGGTTCGCGCGGTTTAAGCCAGATGGAAGTACCGCCGGCAGCTATCGCCAAGTCCTGTTCCCCTATGCGATGGTGTACTCCGCAAAACGGCTGCCGGGCCATGAAGGTCCGGCACGAGACAGCCGGACACCCCGCCCACGGCGGGCCAGCCGATCCGGTGATGGAGGAAACGTGCCGAGAGCCCCATGGCGCCGGCGTCGTACGACTGACAGTCCGCGCCCCGCAGGGCGTCGCTGGGCGGGCCCGTTGCGCCGCAGCAGCACGTTCGCCCGCCAGGTGCTGCTGGTCCGAGTGGGTCGCCGTGACGACGACCTGCGGACCACCGACCTGGCGCTGCCCGAGCACCGGTACGTCGACAGGCAGCGCCGCCGCTACGGTCTGGACCGGCTCAGCCGGCCGCCGATCGACGCCACCCGCGCGGAGATCGAGGCGGTCATGCCGGTCAGCCCGGCGTTGCCGATGATGCACACCGACGAGGCCACGGCCGGGTCGATCCCTCTGCTCCCCGGTGAGCGCACGATGGCCCGCCGGATGAAGTTCGGCGTCGTCAACGCCTGCACGCTGGCGAGCCTCATGCTCGGCATGCTCGCCATCTTCCTGGCCATGCAGGGTGAGGTGCGCATCGCCGCCCTGTGCCTGATCGCCTGCGTCATCTTCGACGGGCTCGACGGCGCTCTGGCCCGGCGGCTCGGCGTTGCCAGCCCGTTCGGCGCACAGATGGACTCGCTGGCCGACATGTGCTCGTTCGGCCTCGCCGCGCCCGTCGTGGTGTACGCCTCGCTCGCCGGCTCCGTGTCGACGGCCGCCGCCGCGGTGGCGTGTGCGCTTGTCGCGGCGTGTGCCGCGATCCGCCTGGCCCGCTTCAACGTCTCACCGAAGGACGGCCGCTTCTTCTGCGGTGTGCCCACCACCATGGCCGCCGCGGTGCTCGCGGTGACTGTGGCGATCGGCCTGCCGGTGCCCGGTCCGATGCTTGTCGCAGGGGTGGCGCTGCTCGCCTTCGCGATGGTCTCCAGCTTCCCGTACGCCAAGCTCGCCCGCCTGGTCAAGATGCCGCCGTGGCTGTGGCTGGCCCCGGTGATCGGTGCCCTCGTCGACGTCCGGCTCACGTTCGCCCTGATCGTGGTCGGCTACCTGGTCAGTGGGCCGGTGCTCTGGCTGCGGCAGCGTCGTACCGCCTGATCGAGCCACGCAGAACGGGGCGCCGCGAACAGCGGCGCCCCGTTTCTCGTTCTGTCCGGTCAGCGCCAGCGGGCGATGACGCTGGCGCCCCCGACGACCTTGTCGCCCGGACCGACAAGCGGGTCGGCGGCGTCGGCCGGCAGGTAGACATCGGTACGCGAGCCGAACCGGATGAGACCGAAACGCTCACCCTTCGCCAGCAACGCGCCGATCGGCGCGCGCTGCACGATCCGGCGGGCGATCAGCCCGGTCCGCTGTGCGACAACCACGGTGCCGCGCGCGGTGTCCAGCACCGTGTACGCCGCCACGTTGTGCTCGGCGTCCGGCTTCATGGCGTTGACGAAGCCACCGTCGGCGACGAAGTAGTCCACCACCTTGCCGGCGACGGGCGCCCGGTTGACGTGCACGTCCAACACCGACAGGAAGACGGCGATCCGCAGCCACTCGCCGTCGCCGAAGCGCTCGTCGTGCAGCCGCTGCACCGACAGGACCTGCCCGTCGGCGCTGGCGACCACGGCGCTCGGGTCCTCCGGCACGTCCCGCTCCGGGTCCCGGAAGAACGCGGCGACCGGGCCGGCGGCCAGCGCGGGCAGCAGCCACAGCTTCGACGACGGGCGCGCCACCCGGGCCAACGCGGCCAGGCCCAGCGTGATGCCCGCAGCCGCCACACCGTTGGAGTCGATGTGCATCCCGCGGGTCAGCGGCACGCTCGACGGCCGGTACGCCGGGGTCAGCCGGGCCGCCGTGGCCGGGTCGGCCGGGGTGAACCGCAGCCGGTAGATCCGCAGCGGAGGTGAGTTGCGCAGCACCAGGTCGGCGCCGACCCCGTGCAGGGCGTCCTGCCGGGCCAGCTCGGCGGCGGCGCCGGCCGTGCGGCCGGGAGTGGCGGTCGTCGCCACGCTCAGCACCGCACCGTCGGCGAGGTACTTGGCCAGCCCTTCGACGCCGCCGCGGGTCTCCTCCACGGTGCCGGCGAAAGCCTCGCCGGCGATGACCACCGCAGCGGCCTCCGCCTCGGCGAGCGAGTCGACAACGCGCACCCGCTCGGACACCCAACGGCCCTGCGCGGTGACGTGCTCGCGGAGCAGGCTGGCGTCGGACGACTCGGCGGGCACCACGGTGAGCCGGTCGCCGGGGAGCAGCGCCTCGATCGCGGCGGCCAGCACCGCGGACTCCGGGCTCGCCCCGACCAGCAGGGCGGCCTTGGGATCGTTGATCCGGGCCAGCTCGGTGACGAGCGTTCGGGCGGCTCGCTCGCCGATACGGACCGGACCGGACCGACCGGTGGTACGCACGGCGGGGGACTGGGTCATGTCGGACGGGCTCCTGACGGGGTAGCGACGGGAATCGCGGCGGGACCGCCATGGCGGGTCGGGCCGGCCGGCGGAGGCGGGATCTCCATTGGTCAGCATATGCGCCCGTCCGCGCCGGCCACACCGCCGAGGCGGTCGAGCGGCCGGCGCGGACGCCCCCGTCGCGTCACGGCTCGGTGCGCCGTGCCCCCCGCTCGTCCACCGGCCGGTCGTCGGCGGCCGGCACCTGATGGTCGACCCGGGTCGGCTCGTCACCCGTCGGGCCGGCCTGATCGGGAACGGGTGTGGTGTCCGGCTCCGGCGGCGAATGGGCCAGCCACGCCGGGTGGATCACGTCGCCGGGCGGTGCCTCCGCTGTACGGAACTCCGCCGTCGGCGCCTCCGGTGTGCGGAACTCCGCGGTCGGCGCCTCCGGTGCCGGGGGAGCGTCCCAGGTGGAGCGTTCGGCTTCCCAACTGGGCAGGGGCGCACCGGAGGTCGGAACGTCGACCGCGGTGAGCGGCGTGGTCGCCCCGGAGACGGGCGCGTTCGCTTCGGAGACCGGCTGCGTGGCGGCGGTCTCGACTGTCGACTCCGGCTGGGCCGGCCGGCCGGAGCGCAGCGCGCCGACCAACCCGAAGACGCCGATCAGGATCAGCGCGCCGGCCAGGAACCAGCCGACAGGCGGTAGCGCGAGCCCGAGCAGTTGGGCGAGCAGCCACCAGGCGGACAGCGCCAGGAACACCAGCCCGAAGGCGAACGACACCAGGTCGGTGCGGTGAGCCTTCATCGGGTCACCTCCAGGTTTCCGGCATTGACGTGGATGTACAGGCGTAGCGTCCCGCCACCGGCACCGTCCGCGCCGAGGTCGGTGGATTCCCGCAGGCGGCCGTCCAGCCCGCCGGAGTGGTTGCCGAAGATGGTGGCGTCGCCCGCGTTGACGTCGGCCACCGTGGTGACGTCCACGTTCGGCGGGACGACCACAGTCGCCTGGCCGAAGTTGATCGCCACGGTCACCTGGGTGTCCCGTTTCGCGAAGTCGATTCCGCGCAGGTCGAGCACGGCGTCACCGAAGCTGTTCTCGTACCTGTCGGCGAGGTCGCGGTAGTCGGTGGGCGCCCAGGTGACAGCGCCGTCGACACCCCGGATCCGGTCGTACGACTCGGCGACGGTAGCCGTGCCCAGCGCGGCGGCCGTCACCAGACCGAGCGCGATCAGCCAGCGGGCCCTACCGAACCAGGTGCCGACCAGCAGACCCAGCCCGATGGTGGCGAGCGCGGCCGCGAAGTACGCCGACGCGCCGATGTTGAAGACGTCGAGCAGGTCGAGCAGGGCGACCAGACCGAGGGCCAGGAAGATCAGGGAGAAGGTCACCGCGCCGAGCGGCGAGCGCTCCTTGGGCCGCTTCGGCGGCTTCGGCGGCTTGCGCGGGGGGTACGCGGGCGGTGCCGGCGACGCGTACGGGCCGTGCGGGGCGAACGGGGGCCGGTAGCCGCCAGGTGCCGTCGGGGTGCCGGGGGCGGGTGCCCCGGTCACCGGTGCCGCAGGCCAGCCGGAGCTGGGAGCCCCGGTGGTCGGCCAGGCGGGCGGGGGCGCCGGCCAGCCCGCCTGCGGCGAGGACGTCGTGCCGGACGGCTGCCCGGCTGTCGCTCCCACCCCGGAGACCGGTTGCGTGGCGGCCACCGGCGGGGCGTCGTACGCCTGGGTGGGGGTGGTGGCTGGCGGCGTCGCGTACGCCGGGTCGGCGCCGGCCAGGGGCACCGTGGCCGACGGGCCGGTGGGAGGCGCCGCGCTGTACGCCGGAGCCGGCCAGCTGACCGGCGGGACCGGGCCGGGTGGCGTGCCGACAGGTGACGGTCCGACAGGCGCGCCCGGCTGTGGCCCCCGGCTGTCCCGGTTGAGCAGCAGCGCCCCGCCGATCAGGATGGCCGCGCCGAGCAGCACGGCACGGAAGGCGTCGGTGACGATGTAACCGAAGCTCGCCGCGACCAGGATGCCCAGGATGATCACGGTCACCGGCGACATGCTGGACCGGCCGCGCCCGAGCATGGACTCGACAGGGGATGCCGTGTCGCCCTCGTTCGGGATGATCAGCCACGCGGCGACGTACACCAGGATGCCGATGCCGCCGAAGAACCCGAGGACGGCGAGCAGCACCCGCCAGAGCACCGGATCGGTGTTGGTGGCCCGGCCGATCGCCGCGCAGACCCCGGCGAGGTAGCGCCCCTCACGCGGTCGGACCAGGCCGTACCGCGAGGTGAAGCCGGCGCCGCCAAGCGGCGGTGGAGGCGCGGACGGACCGGGACCGCCCGGACCGGGTGGTGTGCCCCCGGCCGCGCCGTAGCCGGTGTCCGGCCCGTAGCCGGTGCCGGGCGGGTAGCCCGTGCCGCCGCCGCCCGCGAAGGCCGCGGTGGGGTCGGCGCCGGGCGGGCCGAACGTGGTGGGCTCGGCCCAGCCGGACGGCGTGGCGGCTGGTGGGGGCGGTGATGAACCGCCCGGCTGTGCCGACCCCGGGCGGGCCGGCTGGGCAGCTTCCTCGGTCATGCCTCGATCCTGCTGCGCGGTCCGCCCGAGCGACCTCAGGACCCGACCCTGACCCCACCCTGAGATCTGGACGGCCGGAATGTCGGGGGCGTCCCCGTGGTCGCGGGCGCCGCAGCGTGTGACGATCGGATTCACCGATCCCGACCGACCCGCCACCGTGACCAGGGAGCCCGCGATCAGCACCGTCATCCCGCCCCCGCGCCTCTACCGCGCCCCCGAGCATCGGATGGCCGCCGGTGTCGCCGCCGGCATCGCCGACCACCTCGGCATCTCGGTGCTGCGCGTCCGGGTCGCGTTCATGGTGCTGCTCGGCCTGAGCGGGCTGGGCCTGCTGCTGTACGCGGCCTTCTGGGCGGTGGTGCCGCTGCGTCCCGGAGACACCGCCGTCCCGCCCCGACGGGACGTGGCCCAGCTCCTGCCGTTCGTGGGGATCGGGCTGGGTGTCCTGCTGATCCAGGTGATGGTGTTCGACTCGGTAGGCGCGGCGGGCACCGCCGGCTGGCTGGTGGCCATCATCGCGGTGGGCGCCGGTGTCATCTGGCACCAGTCCGCACCCGAGCGGCGCCGACGGTGGGGCGACACGCCGGTGCCCTGGCTCGGTGCGGTGGTCGAGGAGAGCGACAGGCGGGCCTTCGTGCTCCGCTTCATCGGCGGGGGGATCCTCGTCGCCGTCGGCATCATCGGTGTGGCGGCCGTCTACTCGCCGGCACAGAACTTCGACGCGGTGATCAACGGCGTGATCTTCGCGCTGGTGGGGCTGGCCGGGGTCGGCGTGGTCGCCGCGCCGGTGCTCTGGCGGACGTACAACCAGCTCCGCTCGGAGCGCGAGGGGCGCATCCGCGAGCAGGAGCGGGCCGAGCTGGCCGCGATGGTGCACGACCAGGTGCTGCACACGTTGGCCCTGATCCAGCGCAACGCGGGGGACGTCAAGACGGTCCAGCGGTTGGCGCGGGGGCAGGAACGGTCGCTGCGCAACTGGCTCTACAAGCCCACCGCGTCGCCGCACGAGCGTTTCGCCGCCGCCCTGGAGCAGGCGGCCGCCGAGGTCGAGGACACGTTCGCGATCACCGTGGAGGCGGTAGTGGTGGGGGACCGGGAGACCGACGAGAAGGTGGGCGCGCTGGTGGCGGCCGCGCGCGAGGCCCTGGTGAACGCGGCCCGGCACGCCGGGGTGCAGACCGTCTCGCTCTACGCCGAGGTGGAGCCGGACCAGGTGAGCGTCTTCGTCCGGGACCGGGGGAAGGGCTTCGATCCGGATACCGTGGAGGACCACCGGCACGGCGTCAGCGGCTCGATCATCGGGCGGATGAAGCGGCACGGCGGACGGGCCGAGATCCGGTCCGGACCGGGGGAGGGGACCGAGGTCCGGTTGATCCTGCCGATCTCCCGGGACTCGTCCGCAGCGGAGAGGAACAGATGACCATGGCCGAGCAGCCGACCGAGCACCTCGACCCGGCGCAGGCCCGCCCCGAGCGGCTGCGGGTGTTCCTGGTGGACGACCACGCCATGTTCCGGGCCGGCGTACGCGCGGAGTTGGGCGTCCACGTCGAGGTGGTGGGCGAGGCGAGCACCGTGGCCGAGGCGATCACCAGGATCGCCGCTACCGGGCCGGACGTGGTGCTGCTCGACGTGCACATGCCCGACGGTGGTGGACGCGCGGTGCTGGAGGCGATGCGGCGGGGCCACCCGCAGGTCAAGTTCCTGGCGCTGAGCGTCTCCGACGCGGCCGAGGACGTGATCGGTCTGATCCGGGCCGGTGCTCGGGGGTACGTGACCAAGACGATCTCGCCGGACGAGTTGGCGGCGGCGATCCGTCGGGTCGCCGACGGTGACGCGGTGTTCAGTCCGCGGCTGGCCGGGTTCGTGCTGGACGCCTTCGCGGCCCGGCCGGACGCCCCGGTCGCCGATCCGGAGTTGGACCAGCTCACCAACCGTGAGCGGGAGGTGCTGCGGCTGCTCGCCCGGGGGTACGCGTACAAGGAGATCGCGAAGGAGCTGTTCATCTCCATCAAGACGGTGGAGACGCACGTGTCGAACGTGCTGCGCAAGCTTCAGATGTCCAACCGCTACGAGCTTTCCCGCTGGGCGGCGGACCGAAGGCTCGTGTGATCCATTCCTCTTCCCCGACATTTGGGGCAGATGCCACGGATGCCGCTGCCGGGGGCTGACAAACGAACAACCCTCACTCCATACTGCCCCGGTCCCGTCTCCGCGCGTGGGTGCTGAGCATCCCGCGGAGGCTGCGGCTCACGTGTGCCCGCGCGAGCGGGTCACCCCTGGGGGAGAGGTACGCGAATCTTGATGTTCGGACAACGAGGACGACGTTGGGCTCGGGTCGCGTTGGCGGCCGTGGCCGGTGGCGCGCTGGCGTTCGGCGTGGCGGGTGCCGCCTCCGCGGCCCCGGCCACCGGTGTGGCCAAGGCGGTCGAGGGCACCGAGGTGGCCCTGAAGCTCGACGGTAAGCCGCGCACCACGTCGGCGCTGGCGCTCAAGATCGACGGCAAGCTGGTGCCGGCGTTCTGCATCGACTACCGCACCGCGGTGAAGCTGGACGGCAAGTACGAGGAGGGCACCTGGGACGAGTCCCAGGTGAAGAACCTCGGCAAGGTGCAGTGGGTGCTCACCCACGGCTACCCGAACGCCGACTCCGCGAAGCTGCTCGCCGCCGCCGGCGTCGACACGAAGGTCGGCAAGAAGCGGCTGGAGACCCTGCTCTACTTCGGCACCCAGACCGCCGTCTGGCACTTCAGCGACGGCATCGAGCTGGGCGCCTGGGAGAAGGGGCTGCTGGCCCGCGACCAGTACGAGGTGATCACGAAGGTCCGTGACTACCTGGTCAAGAACGCCACCGACCAGCCGGAGCCGCGGGCCGAGCTGTCCGTCGACCCGGCCAACGCCACCGCCACGGTCGGCGCGAAGGCCGGCCCGTTCACGGTGAAGGGCCCGGCGGGCGCCATCACCGTCGCCGCCACCGGCGGCGCGGCCGTCGACGCCGAGGGCAAGCCGGTCACCACGATCGCCAACGGCGGGCAGTTCTGGCTGACTGCCGAGGGCGCCGGCACGGTGAACGTGACGCTCACCGCGCAGGACTCGGTCTCCTTCGGCCGGGTGTTCCTGTTCACCGGCACCAAGAAGGCGCAGAAGCTGATCCTCGGCGGTAGCACCGGCGCGACGGTCACCGCCAAGGCCGCGGCGTCGTTCACGGCGGCCCCGTCGAGCCCGACCCCCACCCCGACCGTGTCGGCGTCGCCGACTCCGTCCGGCACCCCGACGGCCACCACCCCGCCGGCCAGCCCGGCGCCGTCCACCTCGCCGGCCAGCGGTGGCGGCGCCCTGCCGCTCACCGGTTCGCCGATCGCGGCGGCGGCGACCGCTGGCGTGCTGCTGCTCGCCGCGGGTGCGGTGACCGTGCTGATGGTCCGCCGTCGCAAGGTCCGCTTCACCGCCTGATCCACTCCGGCTCCACCCGGCCCCGGCTCCGCCTCGCGCGGTGTCGGGGCCGGTGCCGTTCGTGCCCCGGCGGCGGCGCGATGCCGTTCCGCGCGCCGCCGCCGAGGATCAGACGAGCAGCCCGGACGCCCTCGGCCACCCAGCCGACGATCTTGGCCGCGCGGACGAAGCCCAGGTCAGCCGGACGGACAGATAACGAGAGCGTGTTTCAGGCCGGACGAAGCGCGGGAAACCTCACAGGACGCCCGCCCCCTTACCGCCGTCCTGGCCGGTTCGTCGACGTATTTCCTGCTCAGGGCTGCCCGACCCGACCCCTTTATGATCATTTTTCAAGTATCGGCAACGTGGCGGGCAACTAACGGCTTGATAACGGCACCTTCACGGAAGCGGCCGGTGGGTGTCACAGTGGCAGCACCTCACCCTCGGTGTGTGGCACCCCGTACGGTCCACGACCACGACCCTCGCTGTTTCCACGGCGGATCGTGGCCGTGTCGCCTGCGTAGGGCCACGCCTCGGCGGTGGGCAGCCCGGCGGATCGGAACATCAGGGGTGTCTCCAACTTCCCTGTGATCCCGACGACCCGCGCCCCCGGGGTGGTCGGGCGGTGTCACCCCCAAAACGTGCGTGAAACCCACGACGGAACCAGGTTAGAAAGAGGAGGCCCCTCGGAATGAGAGTCTCGAAGCGGGCGACGAGCGCGATCGCGCTCAGCGCGGCTGCCGCGCTTGTCGCGAGCGGTTGCTCGAGCGGTGACGGCGACGGCGACGCCGCCGCCAGCAAGGACGGCTCGATCGTTATCCACGGCGTCCAGCCGGAGAACCCGATGGTCCCGTCGAACACCACGGAGACCGGCGGCGGCAAGATCGTCGACTGGCTGTGGACCGGCCTGGTCGAGTACCCGAACGACGGTGGGGCCCCGCGCAACGCGCTGGCCGAGTCCATCGACACCAAGGACTCCAAGGTCTTCACGATCAAGATCAAGAAGGGTACCAAGTTCCACGACGGTACCGAGGTGAAGGCGAAGAACTTCGTCGACGCCTGGAACTGGGCCGCCTACTCGCCGAACGGTGCGCAGAACGGCACCTTCTTCTCGGACATCGCGGGCTTCGACAAGACCTACACCGAGGACCCGGACGGTCCGGACGGCCCGAAGAAGGCCCCGGAGCCGTCGGCCAAGGAGATGTCCGGCCTGAAGGTCATCGACGAGCAGACGTTCGAGGTCACCCTGGCGGCCCCGACCGCGGTCTTCCCGACCAAGCTCGGCTACGCCGCCTTCATGCCGCTTCCGGACGCCTTCTTCACCATGAAGCCCGAGGACTTCGGCAAGAAGCCGATCGGTAACGGTCCGGTGAAGTTCGTGTCGTGGGAGGACAACGTCCTCATCAAGCTGACGCGCTTCGACGACTACAACCTGCGCGACAAGATGAAGATCAAGGACGTCGACGTCAAGCTGTACCAGGACGAGAACGCCGCGTACAACGACGTGCTCGCCAACAACCTCGACTTCCTCGAGACCATCCCCACCTCGGCTCTCGCCGGTGACAAGTGGAAGACCGACCTCGGTGACCGGGGCCTGTCGACCACCACGCCGTCGACCGCGTTCATCGCGTTCCCGATCTACGACAAGCGCTTCCAGGACCCCAAGCTGCGTCGCGCGGTGTCGCTGTCGATCAACCGGCAGGAGATCTCGGACAAGATCTTCTTCGGTACCCGCAAGCCGGCCGACAGCTGGGCGAACCCGCTGACCCCGGGCGCCAAGCCGGGTAACTGCACCGCCTGCAAGTTCGACCCGACGACGGCCAAGCAGCTGCTGACCGAGGCCGGTGGCTTCACCGGCGAGATGGTCCTCTACTACAACGCCGACTCCAGCCACAAGGACTGGATGGACGCCGTTGCGCAGCAGATCAAGACCAACCTCGGCATCGAGGCTCGGGCTGAGGGCGTGCCGACCTTCGCGGTCTTCCGCCAGAACGTCAACGCCCACAAGATGACCGGTCTGTACCGCGCTGCCTGGCAGCAGGACTACCCGGACGTGGAGAACTGGGTCAACCCGCTCTTCGTGACCGGTGGCTCCTCGAACGACGGCCTCTACAGCAACAAGGAGGTCGACGCGCTCGCCAAGCAGGCCAGCGCCGCACCGAGCCTGGAGGCCTCGCACGAGGCGTTCGCCAAGGCTGTCGAGCTGGTCGACAAGGACGTTCCGACCATCCCGATCTACTTCTACGGCCAGCAGTCCGGCCACTCGGAGAAGATCAAGAAGCTCGAGCTGAACAACGTCGGTGAACTCGACATCACCTCGGTCGAGCTCTGATCCGAACGGTCTGACCCCGGGTCGGGCTCGCCACATCCGGTGAGCCCGACCCGGGGCCGTTCCGCGAGTGGGTGTTACAACACTCCACTCGCCACGTTGTCACCACCGTGTCGGCCGTCCGACGCGCCCCCTGTCTGGAGGACCACCCCATGGGCCGTTATCTGTTGAGACGGCTGCTCCAACTCGTGCCGGTCTTCATCGGTACGACGTTCCTGATCTACGCCCTCGTCTGGGCCGTCCCGGGCGATCCGTTCGCCGGCAAGTGCGGTGAGCGTCGCTGCCCGGATCAGTACATCGCGTTCATGACCGAGAAGTACCACCTCGACCAGAACGTCTTCGTGCAGTACGCCAACTACATGAAGAATCTGCTCCAGGGCGACTTCGGTCAGACGTTCTCGCAGCGCGAGATCAGCGACATCATCCTGACGTCGTACCCCAACACCCTGAAGCTGGCCCTGGTGGCGCTCGCCATCGAGGCCGTCATCGGCCTCGGCGCCGGCGTACTGACAGGTCTTCGGCGCAACGGCTTCCTGGACAACCTCGTTCTGGTCTCGACCCTCTTCCTGATCGCGCTGCCGGTCTTCGTCATCGGCTTCCTGCTCCAGTGGCTGCTGGGCGTTCAGTGGGGCATCATCAAGCCGACCGTCTCCTCGGAGATGCGGTTCTCCGAACTGATCGTGCCGGGCTTCGTGCTGGGCAGCGCGTCAGTGGCGTACATAGCCCGGGTCGCACGAACGAGCATCGCGGAGAACCGCCGTGCCGACTACGTGCGTACCGCCATCGCCAAGGGCCTCCCGATGCGCCGGGTGGTGGGCGTGCACCTGCTGCGCAACTCGCTCATCCCGGTGGTCACCCTGCTCGGCACCGACCTCGGTGCCCTGATGGGCGGCGCGATCGTCACCGAAGGCATCTTCGGGATCAACGGAATCGGCCGCCAGGTCTTCCGCGCGATCGTCACCAAGGAGAGCGCTACCGTGGTAGGGATCGTGGTCGTCCTGGTGCTGGTCTATCTCCTGATGAACCTGCTGGTTGACCTGCTCTACGCCGCCCTGGACCCGAGGATCCGCTATGAGTGACCCGAGTACCGCATCGATCGTCAGCACCCCCGCCGCGCACCCGACCGACTCTCCCGCCCCCGCCACCCAGGGGCCGCAGAGCAAAGAGAAGCCGCGCGGCCTGCTCGGTGACGCCTGGCGGGACCTTCGGCGCAAGCCGCTGTTCTGGATCTCGGCCACGCTGATCGTCGTCTTCCTGCTGATGGCGGCCTTCCCGGCGCTGTTCGCTCCGGGCGACGCGGTCAACGGCTCCCTGTCCCGCAGCCTCGACAAGCCGTCGGCGAACGGCTGGTTCGGCTACGACGTGCAGGGCCGGGACGTCTACGCCCGGGTCATCTACGGCGCGCGGGCCTCCATCGTGGTGGCGGTGCTCTCCGTACTTGGCACCCTGCTGGTCGGTGGCACGATGGGCATCATCGCCGGCTACCGCGGTGGCTGGGTCGACGGTCTGCTCAGCCGGATCGCCGACGTGTTCTTCGGCCTGCCGTTCGTGCTCGGCGCGATCGTCATCCTGACCACGTTCAACGGTTCGGGCACGAGCAACAGCAAGGCCGAGATCATGGGCCTCGTCATCGTCTCCCTGACCGTGCTGAGCTGGCCGGTCGTGATGCGGCTGATGCGTTCCTCGGTGCTCGCCACCAAGGAGGCCGACTACATCGTCGCGGCTCGGGCGCTGGGTGCCGGCACCGGCCGGATCATCCTCAAGCACCTGCTGCCGAACTGCCTGGCCCCGTTGCTGGTCTACGGCACGATCATGGTCGGCTCGTTCATCGGCGCCGAGGCGACGCTGTCCTTCCTCGGTGTCGGCCTGAAGTCGCCTGTGGTGTCCTGGGGCATCATGATCAGTGACGGGCAGCAGTTCATCCGGGTCGCGCCGGGGCTGGTGTTCTTCCCCGCCGCGTTCCTCGTCACCGCAGTGCTGAGCTTCGTGATGCTCGGTGAGGCGGTCCGCGAGGCCCTCGATCCGAAACTCCGCTAGGGGAGATCCAGTTGTCCGACATTCTCGTGTCCGAGCAGTCCGCGCCGGGATCCGGCGGGTCCGGACGTCCCTCCGGCCGGCTGCTCGAGGTCGACGACCTGCGGGTGGAGTTCCGCACCCGGGACGGCGTCGCAAAGGTCATCAACGGGGTCACGTACCACGTCGACGCGGGGGAGACCCTCGCCGTGCTCGGCGAGTCCGGCTCCGGTAAGAGCGTCACGGCGCAGACCATCATGGGCATCCTGGACACGCCCCCGGGGTTCGTCACCGGTGGGCAGGTCCGCTTCCACGGCAAGGACATGCTCCGCATGTCCAGCGAGGAACGCCGCCGCATCCGCGGCGAGGGCATCGCGATGATCTTCCAGGACGCGCTCTCCGCGCTGAACCCGGTCTTCACCGTCGGGTTCCAGATCGCCGAGCAGTTCCGCGTCCGGCGGGGCCTGGGCCGCGCCGAGGCCAAGAAGCGCGCGATCGAGATGCTCGACCAGGTCAAGATCCCGAACGCCAAGGGCCGGTTCAACAACTATCCGCACCAGTTCTCCGGTGGTATGCGGCAGCGCGCGATGATCGCGATGTCGCTGGCGCTCGACCCGGAGGTGCTGATCGCGGACGAGCCGACCACCGCGCTCGACGTGACCGTGCAGGCCCAGATCATGGACCTGCTCGCCGAGCTCCAGCGTGAGCGGCACATGGGCATGATCCTGATCACCCACGACCTCGGCGTGGTCGCCGACGTCGCGGACCGGATCGCGGTCATGTACGCGGGCCGGATCGTCGAGGAAGCCGACGTGTACGACCTGTACGCCAAGCCGGCGCACCCGTACACGATGGGTCTGATCGACTCGATCCCGCGGATGGACGAGAAGGGGCAGCAGCTCCGGACGATCAAGGGCCTCCCGCCGAACCTGATGAACATCCCGCCGGGCTGCCCGTTCAACCCGCGCTGCCCCATGGTCCAGCCGGTGTGTCGGGAGAAGGTCCCGCCGCTGCTGCAGGTGGGGAACGCCCGGGCCAGCGCCTGCCACTTCGCCGAGGAGCTGGTGAACCGTGACTGAGAACATCATCGAGGTCCGTGACCTGGTCAAGCACTACCCCGTCACCCAGGGTGTGGTGTTCAGGAAGACCGTCGGCCAGGTCAAGGCGGTGGACGGGGTCTCGTTCGGCCTGCGTGCCGGTGAGACGCTCGGAGTGGTCGGCGAGTCCGGCTGCGGCAAGTCGACACTCGCCCGGGTTCTGATGAACCTGGAGAAGCCGACCGCCGGCAGCGTGGTCTACAAGGGCCAGGACATCTCCAAGCTGTCCGGTGGCGCGCTGCGGCGTCTGCGTCGGCAGATCCAGCTGGTCATGCAGGATCCGTACACCTCGCTGAACCCGCGGATGACCGTCGGCGACCTGATCGGTGAGCCCTTCGAGATCCACCCGGAGGTGGCACCGAGGGGCAGCCGGCGAAGCAAGGTCAAGGAGCTGCTCGACCTGGTCGGGCTCAACCCGGAGCACATCAACAGGTACCCGCACCAGTTCTCCGGCGGTCAGCGTCAGCGCATCGGCATCGCCCGCGCCCTGGCGCTGCGCCCGGAGGTCATCGTCTGCGACGAGCCGGTGTCGGCGCTCGACGTCTCCATCCAGGCCCAGGTCATGAACCTGCTGGAGCAGTTGCAGTCCGAGTTCGGGCTGTCGTACGTCTTCATCGCGCACGACCTGTCGGTGGTCCGGCACCTGTCGGACCGGGTCGCGGTCATGTACCTCGGCAAGATCGTCGAGATCGGCACCGAGGACGAGATCTACGAGCGGCCGACGCACCCGTACACCCAGGCGCTGCTCTCCGCCGTGCCGGTGCCGGACCCGACGCAGCGGCACAACAAGACGATCATCCGGCTCACGGGTGACGTGCCGTCGCCGATCAGCCCGCCCTCGGGCTGCCGGTTCCGGACCCGCTGCTGGAAGGCGCAGGATGTCTGCGCCGAGAAGGTCCCGCTGCTGGAGGTCCGGCAGGGCTCGGACCACCCGAGCGCCTGCCACTTCGCCGAGAAGCGCGAGATCGTCGCCACGCACGAGGTGTGAGGTCCCCGGAACCGCCTGCCGACGTCAGTACGACGACGGCAGGCGGTTCCGTCTGTACGGCGCCGTGCGCGACCGGTCCCCCCGGGGCAACCCGACGGGCTGGGTCGGACGCCCACGACGCCGTCGGGCCCCTCACAGCGGGCCGCGACCCGCCCGCAGCAGCAGCAGTGCCAGTTGGGTGCCGTCCGCGCCGAGCGCGGTCCGGAAGCGTTCCAGGATCTCCCGCTCCCGGGAGAGCACGAGCCGCGTCCCGCCGGAGGCCATCCGGGTGACCCCTACCTCCTGGGACAGCGTCGCCCGCTCCTGCCAGAGCGAGATGAGCGCGTGGTCGATTTCGTCGATCCGTTCCCTGATCTGCACGATCCGGGCGGCGGCCGTCGGCTCCGCCGTGCCGGTGCGTGCCTCGGCCGGCCCGCCGTCCCCGCTCGGCGACACCACCGCCGGCTCGCTCCCGTTCGCCGGGGACTGCTCGGCCACCGGTCGGCTCGGGTTGCCGCTCTGCTCCACCACGTCTGTCATCATCGGGTACCTCTCGCACTGTGGTGCCCGGAACCCGGGACGAAAAAGCCCCGGACTCCAGGAGCCCGGGGCTGTTCGCAGGTCTGATCGATCAGGCGCGACCTACGGCAGCCGGACTCCCGGTGCCGTAGTAAAAGTAGTAGCGCGCAGCGATCACGCCGTCGAGTATGCCCACGACTGTGGTCGGTGCGCAAGGATTCGGCGCCAACAGAGGGCATCGGACGCGGGACCGGCGGGCGGGAAGTGTCCGGCCGGCGGCATAGACTTGCTGCGCGATGCATCCTCTCTTCGACATTCCCGCGTCCCCGCCTGCGCCGGAGTCCGCGCCGGCCCGCCCGGACCGGCCCCGGCCGTCCGCCGTCCGCCTCGATCCGCAGCAGCTGCTCGCCGGGCTGAACGGCCCGCAGCGCGACGCGGTCAGTCACGCCGGTTCGCCGCTGCTGATCGTCGCCGGCGCCGGTTCCGGCAAGACCCGGGTGCTCACCCACCGGATCGCCTACCTGCTCGCAGCCCGGGACGTCCACCCCGGGGAGATCATCGCGATCACCTTCACCAACAAGGCGGCGGGCGAGATGAAGGAGCGCGTCGCCGCGCTCGTCGGCCCGCGGGCCCGCCTGATGTGGGTGTCGACGTTCCACTCCGCCTGTGTCCGGATCCTGCGCGCCGAGCACGAGCACGCAGGCCTCAAGTCGACCTTCTCGATCTACGACGCGGACGACTCCCGGCGGCTTATGCAGTTGGTCGCCCGCGAGCTGGACCTCGACCCGAAGCGTTACCCGGCGCGCGGGTTGGCCGCCCAGGTCTCCAACCTGAAGAACGAGCTGGTCGACCCGGAGCAGTTCGCCGCGCGGGCCACCGGCCCCAACGAGCGGGCCCTCGCCGAGGCGTACACGCTCTACCAGCGCCGGCTGCGCGAGGCGCACGCGCTGGACTTCGACGACCTGATCATGACGACGGTGCACCTGCTCCAGTCCCACCCGCACGTCGCGGAGAGCTACCGGCGGCGGTTCCGGCACGTGCTCGTGGACGAGTACCAGGACACCAACCACGCCCAGTACGTCCTGATCAAGGAGCTGGTGTCCGGCACCGACGGCCTGGAGCCGGCCGAGCTGTGCGTGGTCGGTGACGCCGACCAGTCGATCTACGCGTTCCGGGGCGCGACGATCCGCAACATCCTGGAGTTCGAACGGGACTTCACCGACGCGCGGACGATCCTGCTGGAACAGAACTATCGCTCCACCCAGACGATCCTCAACGCCGCCAACGCGGTGATCGACCGGAACACCTCCCGCAAGCCGAAGCGGCTGTGGAGCGAGGCCGGTGCCGGCGAGCGGATCGTCGGGTACGTCGCCGACACCGAGCACGCCGAGGCCGACTGGGTGGCCCGCGAGATCGACCGACTCGTCGACGCCGACGAGACCCGACCGGGCGACGTCGCGGTCTTCTACCGCACCAACGCCCAGTCCCGCGTCTTCGAGGAGGTGTTCATCCGCGTCGGCCTTCCGTACAAGGTGGTCGGTGGGGTGCGCTTCTACGAGCGCAAGGAGGTCCGCGACGCCCTGGCGTACCTGCGGTCGGTGGTCAACGACGACGACACGGTGAGCCTGCGGCGGGTGCTGAACACCCCTCGCCGGGGCATCGGCGACCGCGCCGAGGCGTGCGTGGAAGCGCTCTCCAGCCGCGACCGGATCTCGTTCGGCGCGGCGCTGCGCCGCGCCCGGGAGGCGCCGGGCATCTCCACCCGGGCGGCCAACGGCATCGCCGACTTCGTGGCGCTGCTCGACGGCGCCCGTGAGCTGGCCGAGACCGGCACCCCGGAGGAGGTGCTGGAGGCGCTGCTGACCCGCTCGGGCTACCTCACCGAGCTGGAGGAGAGCCTGGACCCGCAGGACGCCGGCCGGGTCGACAACCTCCAGGAGCTGGTGAGCGTCGCCCGGGAGTACACCGAGCGCATCGAGGCGACAGGCGACGACGGCGAGCGGGCCACCCTGGCCGGCTTCCTGGAGCAGGTCGCGTTGGTGGCGGACGCCGACCAGATCCCGTCGGACGACCCCGACCACCAGGGTGTGGTCACCCTGATGACGTTGCACACCGCCAAGGGCCTGGAGTTCCCTGTGGTGTTCCTGACCGGGCTGGAGGACGGCGTCTTCCCGCACCTGCGTTCGCTTGGCGACACCCGCGAGCTGGAGGAGGAGCGCCGTCTGGCGTACGTGGGCATCACCCGTGCCCGGCAGCGGCTCTACCTCTCCCGGGCGGTGACCCGCTCGGCCTGGGGGCAGCCGGCCTACAACCCGCCGTCGCGTTTCCTGGAGGAGCTGCCGACGGAGTTGGTGCACTGGGAGCGCACCGAGGGCTCGTACACCTCGTGGGCTGGCGGGGGCGGCGGCGTCGGCGGTCGCGCGGACCGCGCGCCAGGCGTGCGTGGCACCTTCACCGGGGGTACGCCGAAGGCGGCGCAGCTGGCCCAGCGGCTCGGCGTAGACGCCAGCCGGCTGACCACGGCCAGTGAGCTGCCGCAGGGGCCGAAGGTGTCCGCCGGTGACCGGGTCAACCACCAGCGGTACGGGTTGGGCCGCGTGCTCGCCGTCGAGGGCCATGGCCCGGGTGCCCGCGCGCAGATCGACTTCGGCGACCAGACCATGTGGCTGGTGCTGCGCCACGCCCCGATCGACAAGCTCTAACCCCCAGAACCGCGCCGATCTTGCACTTTCGGTGGGTGACAGGGGTGGGTATGCCCCTTGTGTCACGGCAGAAAGTGCAAGATCGGCGCAGGAGTGGCGGGGGTCAGCAGCCCAGGTTGACGCCCCGGGTGCGCATGAAGGGGGCCGGGTCGATCTGGTTCCACATTCCCTGGTGCACCTCGAAGTGCAGGTGCGGGCCGGTCGCGTCGCCGGTGGCGCCCTCGTAGCCGATGACCTGGCCGGCCTTGACCTTCTGGCCGACGGTGACCGCGATGCGGCTCTGGTGGGCGTAGTGGGTGAGGTATCCGTTGCCGTGGTCGACGAAGACGGAGTTGCCGTACCCGTCGGCTGCGTCGCCGGCCTGGGTGACGGTGCCGGCCGCGGCGGCGCGGATCGGCGTGCCGGAGGGCAGTGCCAGGTCGATGCCGGCGTGCAGGGTGCCCCAGCGCTGTCCGTAGCAGGACGTGACCGAGGCGCCCGGCATCGGGTCGACCCAGGCGGGAGTCGGCTTGGTGGTCTTCTTCGGCTTCGGCTTCGGCTTCGCGGTGACCGTCTTCGTCGGGGTCGGGCTGGCACTGGCCGTGGACGGGCTCACGCTCGGGCTGGCCGACGAGGGCGCGCTCGACTCGCGGGCCGAGCGGTCCGCGCGGCTGGCGGCCTCGGCGCGGGACTGTGCGTCGGCGGAGACGGCGGTGGGTGCCGGGCGGTCCGGGCCGGTCGTGGCGACGGCGACGCCGCCCACGCCGAGCGCGACAGCGGCGGCCGCGCCGAGCACGATGAGGCGGTTCCGCCGGCCGGGGCGCTGCGGCTGCTCGACAGTGGTGTCGGGGGTGTTCTCGTTCTGGACGGGGCTGTCTTCCTGCACGGCGGACCTTCACAGTCGAGGGGCACTTGACCTCGAAATACTGGTGTCGGGTCGGCTCGGGCCGGGTACCGGGACCGGACCACCGTCCAGCGGATCGGCAGCGCGCTGTCCTGATACGTCCCGCCCTGCGGTCTTCCGTCCGTAATTGTGATCATGTGGCGTGGTGCCGTCGGTCACAGCCGGCCGTGTGACCCAGCAGACATGCGTCAAAGAAAACCGCCCGGATCGACAGATCCGGGCGGTCAACGGTCGATACGCAGCGTCAGGACGCGGCTACCTCGCTGTAGATTGCCTCGACTTGCAGCTTGATGTCCACTCCGCGCTCCTGGAGGAACGGCACCGGGTCGATCGGCTGGCCCTTGACATGAAGCTCGAGGTGCAGGTGGACGCCGTAGGCGTGGCCCGTCTGACCCACCAGACCGAGCTGGTCGCCCGCCTTGACCTGCTGCCCCTCCTTCACGGTGACCGCCGAGGAGTGGCCGTAGATCGCTTCGGTGCCGTCGGCGTGCTGGACGATCACCGCGTTGCCGTACCCGCCGAACCAGCCGGCCTTGGTGACCAGGCCGTCGTGCACCGCCACGTACGGCGTGCCCTCCGGGACGACCAGGTCGACGCCGGTGTGCATCTTGCCCCAGCGCAGCCCGTACGGGGAGTTGAAGTCGTAGCCCTGCAGCGGCAGCAGCCAGACCTCGCGCTCGGCCGCCTCCTTGCCCCGGCTGTCCCGGGAGGCGCGGTCGGCGTTGTCGGCGCGGGCTGCGGCGTCCTGACTGGTGACCGACGCCTGCTTGAGCTCGTCGAGGACCGACGGGCTGACGTCCTTGGCGTCCGGCAGGGCGCTCGCGCCGAGCGCGACGATGCCGGCTCCGACGAACGCCGTGGTGACGACCGCGGCGTAGCGGCTGCGGGGTGGGGTGGGTACGCGGCGGCGACCGCGATATCGATCGGGCTCAGACGACAGGCGCTGGCGCACGCACACCCTCCGTTGTCGGGGTTCCGAAGCGGCCGGTGGGCGTTCGTGAAGCTTCGTTGAACGTCCGCTGACCGCGTCGTCACCCGTCCATGGACCTGATGACAACCGTGGACACGTTAGCCAACCACCAGGCGAGTCACAAGCCAGAGCGAATAATTGGCGTGTCGATCTGTCCGTTTGCGTCCCTGATTGTCATGCATCGCACCGTCGAACGGTGCCCCTGTTACTGCCCGTTCGTCGCCGAGCGTGACCGGTCCGGCGGAGTCGTCCGGCTTGACGGCGAGGGCCGCCGGGCCTCGCCCCGGCTGAGTCGCGCCCGGCGGGTTTCCCGGCCCGGATTTCCCGGGCCCGGTCGGCCGGGTTACCGTTCGTTCAGGTGAAGGCCGTGGAGCCGGTGAAAGGTGTGCGTTGATGAGCTCTCGTATTCGGGTCGTCGTCGCGAAGCCAGGCCTGGACGGCCACGACCGGGGCGCCAAGGTCGTCGCGCGCGCCCTTCGTGACGCCGGCATGGAGGTCGTCTACACCGGTCTGCACCAGACTCCGGAGCAGATCGTGGAGACAGCCATCCAGGAGGACGCCGACGCGGTAGGCCTCTCCGTGCTGTCCGGCGCGCACATGACGCTCTTCCGTCGCGTCCTGGAGCTGCTCGGCGAGCGGGACGCGCGGGACATCGTCGTGTTCGGCGGCGGCATCATCCCCAACGGCGACATCCCCGAGCTGGAGAAGCTGGGCGTCGCCAAGATCTTCACGCCGGGGGCCACCACTCAGGCGATCGTCGAGTGGGTCCGGGAGAACGTGGCGCAGCCGGTCGCCTGACACGTACCGGCGCGGGTCGACGGGCGGGTCCGGGCACGGGGGAGGGGCCGGACGCACCCCTCACACGTCCGGCCCCTCTATGCACGATGCCCCGCCGCCACCCCTCGACCGACAGGGCATCGGCCGTCTCCCGTCATCGCGCTGTGCAGCGCTCCGACACCTGACTCAACGACGCCCCGTCAGGCGGGTTACGCACCCCCGGCAACATCGCCCGGACGGCTGACACCCTGCGTGTCGGGCACCGAAACCCGCCCCGCGTACGGCCGGGTTGTGCATTACCGCACACCGTGCACCCGCTCGGTTGCCGGCCGTGCCCACCTCGCTAGGCTGCGGCCAATGGCCTGTGTCAAGTGATGACAGGCGTCAAACTGTTTTCTGAACGCTGGTGGCGGCGCGACGGCGCGCCGCGGAGACGGGACGGGACGCGCAATCGTGGACCTGTACGAGTACCAGGGGCGGGACCTGTTCGAGCGGCACGGCTTGCCCGTGCTGGCCGGCGGCGTCGCCACTACCCCTCAGGAGGCCCGCGCGATCGCCGAACGCCTCGGCGGTCGTGTGGTCGTCAAGGCGCAGGTGAAGGTCGGCGGACGAGGCAAGGCCGGCGGCGTCAAGCTGGCCGAGGGTCCGGATGAGGCGGTGGCCAGGGCCACCGACATCCTCGGCATGGACATCAAGGGTCACACCGTCCACAAGGTCATGATCACCGTGACGGCGGACGTGGCCGAGGAGTACTACTTCTCGTACCTGCTCGATCGGGCGAACCGCACCTTCCTCTGCATCGCCAGCGTCGCCGGCGGTATGGACATCGAGCAGGTCGCGGCCGAGACCCCGGATCGCGTGGTCAAGGCGCCGATCGACGCGAACACCGGCGTGGACGAGGCCAAGGCGCGGGAGATCGTTTCCGCCGCCGGCTTCCCGGCCGAGGTCGCCGACCAGGTCGTCGAGGTGGCCGTCGGCCTGTGGCAGGCGTTCGTCGCCGAGGACGCCACGCTCGTCGAGGTGAACCCCCTCGCGAAGAACGGCGACGGTCGGCTGCTGCTACTCGACGCCAAGATCACCTTGGACGAGAACGCCGCGTTCCGGCACCCGGACCACGAGGCCCTGGTCGACCAGGCCGCCGTGGACCCGCTGGAGCAGGCCGCCAAGGAGAAGGACCTCAACTACGTCAAGCTCGACGGCGAGGTCGGCATCATCGGCAACGGCGCGGGTCTGGTCATGTCGACCCTCGACGTGGTCGCGTACGCCGGTGAGCGGCACGGCAACGTCAAGCCCGCCAACTTCCTCGACATCGGCGGCGGCGCGAGCGCCGCGGTGATGGCGAACGGGCTGGAGATCGTGCTCTCCGACCCGGCGGTGAAGAGCGTCTTCGTCAACGTCTTCGGCGGCATCACCGCCTGCGACGAGGTCGCCAACGGCATCATCCAGGCGCTGGCCCTGTTGGAGCAGCGCGGCGAGCAGGTCACCAAGCCGCTCGTCGTCCGCCTCGACGGCAACAACGCCGAAGCCGGCCGGGCGATCCTGGACGGCGCGAACAACCCGCTCGTACAGCGGGTGGACACCATGGACGGCGCGGCCGAGCGGGCCGCCGAGCTGGCAGCTGCGGGGGTCTGATCATGGCTATCTGGCTGACCAAGGACTCGAAGGTCATCGTCCAGGGGATGACCGGTTCCGAGGGCTCCAAGCACACCCGGCGGATGCTCGCCGCCGGCACCAACGTGGTGGGCGGCGTCAACCCGCGCAAGGCGGGTCAGACTGTCGACTTCGACGGCACCGAGCTGCCGGTCTTCGCGTCCGTGGCGGACGCCATGGCCGAGACCGGGGCCGACGTCACAGTCATCTTCGTGCCGCCGCAGTTCACCAAGGCCGCCGTCGTCGAGGCGATCGACGCCGCGATCCCGCTTGCCGTGGTGATCACCGAGGGCGTGCCGGTGCACGACACCGCCGCGTTCTGGGCGTACAACCTGGCGCAGGGCGAGCGGACCCGCATCATCGGGCCGAACTGCCCCGGCATCGCCTCGCCCGGCGCGTCCAACGCCGGCATCATCCCGGCCGACATCACCGGCTCCGGCCGGATCGGCCTGGTCAGCAAGAGCGGCACGCTGACCTACCAGATGATGTACGAGCTGCGCGACATCGGGTTCTCCACCTGCGTCGGCATCGGCGGCGACCCGATCATCGGCACCACCCACATCGACGCCCTCAAGGCGTTCGAGGCCGACCCGGAGACCGACGCCATCGTGATGATCGGTGAGATCGGCGGCGACGCCGAGGAGCGGGCCGCCGAGTTCATCAAGGCCAACGTCACCAAGCCGGTGGTCGGCTACATCGCCGGCTTCACCGCGCCCCCCGGCAAGACCATGGGCCACGCCGGGGCCATCATCTCCGGCTCGGCCGGCACCGCCGAGGCGAAGCAGGCGGCGCTGGAGGCCGTCGGCGTCAAGGTCGGCAAGACGCCCACCGAGACCGCGAAGCTGATGCGGGAGATCATGTCCGGCAACTGAGCCGGCAGGGCACCAGCGAAGGGGTCGACCGGAACCGGTCGGCCCCTTCGTCGTACCACCCGCTCAGTCGTTGTTCCAGAACGGGTAGTTGCCGGTGAGACGCAGGATCGAGCCGCCGATGATGTTGATCACGCCGAACACGATGGCAAGGTATCCGAGCACCGGCGACTGGCCGTAGCGCCGGGCGTCCCGGATGGACAGATAGCCGAAGATGATGCCGAGGATGCCGCAGCAGATCAGGCCCAGCACGATGCCCAGCACGCCCCAGAGGGTCGTCCGGTCCCGTCCCCGCGCCGGTGGCGGCGGGGGCGGCGGGTATGCGGTCGTCACGGCTACCTCCGGGCGGTCGTGGGCGGCGACCGCCCCGGACCGTGCCCTGTCGACCCGACCCGGGGTACCGGCGACGCGCGCCCCCTCTGGGCCGAGGCTAGACCCGACCGGGCGCCCCGGACCGGGGTTCGGTCAACTCGCCGCCCTTCGGGGCGGGTTAACGGACTGCTCCCGCCCGCGCGACGTGCCAGAGTAGAGCGGATGTCCCCCGTCACCCCTGACCGTCCCAGCCGTCCCGGCGGTGTGCGCGCCGACGACCGGCCGGTCGACCGCGCCACGCCGGCCCGACGGGTGCCCGCGCCCCGCACCGGTGGGTCGCCGCGCGGGCGGGCGCCGCTACCCGTCGCCGCCGGGGTCGCCGCCGGCTGGGCCGCCCTCACGTCGTACCTGCCGGTCGCCATCGTGCTCGCGCTCGTGCAGCTCGGCGCGGACGGCGCCACGCTCGGCGGCGCCCTGCGCACCGCTCTCGCCGGCTGGCTGGTCGGGCACGGGGTGCCGCTGCACACCGAGGCCGGCCCGTTCGGGCTTGCCCCGCTGGCGCTCACAGTGCTCGCGACCTGGCGACTCACCCGGGCCGGCGTGCACGTCAGCCGCGCCATCGGCGCCCGGGACACCCGCTCACCGCGCCGGGCGCTACTCGCCGCGGCCGCGGTCGGCGTCGCGTACGCGCTGCTCGGCACGCTCGCCGCGGTGCTCGTCGGCGTCGGTGGCCCGGATGCCTCCCCGGTCCGGGCGGCAGCCACCTTCGCGGCGGTAGGCACGCTCGCCGCGCTCGTCGGCGCGACCCGGATCACCGCCGTCACCCGGCTGCTCGTCGACCGGATGCCGGCCCGGCTGCGGGACGGCGTCCGCACCGGCCTGGTGGCGGGGCTCCTGCTGCTCGGCGCGGGCGCCGGCGCGGCCGGACTGGCCGTGGCCACCGGCGGCGGGGACGCGGCGGACATGATCGGGGCGTACCGCACCGGGGTGGCCGGGCAGGCCGGGATCACCCTGGTCAGCGTGGCGTACGCGCCGAACGCGGCGATCTGGTCGACGAGCTACCTGCTCGGGCCGGGCTTCGCCGTCGGCACCGACACCGCGATCCGGACGAGTGAGGTCTCGGTGGGCGCGCTGCCGGCCGTACCGTTGCTCGCCGGCCTGCCGCGCGGCCCGGTGGACGGCTTCGGCGCTCTGCTGCTCGCGGTGCCGGTGCTGGCCGGGATGGTGGCCGGCTGGCTGCTCGCCCGGCGCACGGCCCGGCACGCCGGGCCCGAGCGGGCCAGGATCGGCGGCGTGGACGCCGAGGCGCAGCACGGCCGCGAACGGACCTCGCGGCGCTGGGCCGACCTGCTGGTGCCGGCGGCACTGGCCGGGCCGGTTGCCGGCGTGCTGCTCGGCGTGGCCGCGAAGGTCTCCGCCGGGCCGCTGGGTGCCGGCCGGCTCACCCAGCTCGGGCCGGTGGCCTGGCAGGTCGCCGCGGTGGCCACCGGCGTCATCGCGGTCGGTGCGCTGCTCGGTGCCGCCGCGACCCGGGCGCTCACCAGGCCCTCCGCGCCGTAGACGAGCGCGGGGCGCCCCGGAGAAGTCCGGAGCGCCCCGTCGAGACCCGACCGGTCAGGGCTGGGTCGGCAGCGCGACGTTCGCCACGATGCTCAGGATGATCAGCAGGATGCCGAGCCCGACGCCGACCGCGCCGCAGATCAGGCCGGCCTTCGCCTGCCCGGCGTTGTTGGCCTGGCCCTGGGCGACCTTCTGCTTGGCGAGGTAACCGGTCACCACGCCCGCGATGCCCACCGGGATGCCCAGGTAGAGGCAGCAGACCAGCGGAATCGACGCGATGCCGAGGATCATCGACACCAGACCGAGGGTGTTGTTCTGCCCCTGGGCCTGCGGGTAGCCGGCGTTCGGGTACGTCGGTGCGCCGTACTGCGGCTGCTGCTGGCCGTACGGGTCGTGGGGCTGCTGCCCGTACGGTGCCGGCGGCTGCTGACCGTACGGGGCCTGCGGCGCCGAGTACGGGTCCTGCGGCTGCTGGCCGTAGGGCTGCCCGGAGGTCGGCTGCTGACCGTATGGGGCGGCCGGCGGCGGGGCGTACGGGTCGTGCGGCGGCTGGGGGGCGGTCGGGTCCTGGTTGGGCTGCTGGCCGTACGGGTCCTGACCGGGGTTACCGGGCTGCATTCGAGAAGCTCCTTGGGGCTTGTTCCGTCAGTTGGTGCTGCTGTTCCCACTCATGATCGCGCCCAGACCGCCCAACGCACAGCACAGCAGGGCGACGACATACCAGCCGATGCCCACGATGAGCGCCCACTTCGACCACTTGCGCGACTCCGCGGCGGCGGCCTGGGCGCCCGCGTAGTCGCCCTGCTGAAGCAGCGGGTTGACCTTCGAGGCGTTGATGATCGCCGGAATGGCCAGCGGCCAGAAGAGGAAGATGGCGACGATCGACATCGCCATGTTGTTGTTGACAGGCGGCTGCTGGTGGGGGTGGGTACCCGGCTGCATGGGGTGCTCCTCATTCCAACGACACGGCTGGCGTGCCGGATCAGTGACGGGGGTGCGGGCCGGCACGACGTCCGGCCCGAGCGACCGGCAGCGTACCGGGTCGATGCATGTCCGCACTGTCAGAGATCGGCGCCTCCCAGCCGGAGGGAGTGCTGAAGTGCCCGATAGGGTGGCCCGGTGACCGAGCCCGCGTCCGCCGCCCGCATCGTCGTCCTCGTCTCCGGCTCCGGGAGCAACCTGCAAGCCCTGCTGGACGCCGCCGCCGACCCCGCGTACGGCGCGCAGGTCGTCGCGGTAGGCGCGGACCGCGACGGCATCGCGGGCCTGGACCGGGCCGCCGCGGCCGGCGTGCCGACGTTCGTCGAGCGGGTCCGCGACCACGACAGCCGGGAGGACTGGGACCGGGCGCTCACCGCGCACGTCGCGAAGCACCAGCCCGACCTGGTCATCTCCGCCGGGTTCCTCAAGCTGGTCGGCCCGCATTTCCTCGCCGCGTTCGGCGACCGCTACCTGAACACCCACAACACCCTGCTGCCGGCGTTCCCCGGCATCCACGGCCCGCGTGACGCGCTCGCCTACGGCGTGAAGCTCACCGGCGCCACCCTCTTCTTCGTCGACGCGGGGATGGACACCGGGCCGATCGTGGCGCAGGTCGCGGTGCCGGTGCTCGACGACGACGACGTGGACACGCTCACCGAGCGCATCAAGGAAGCCGAGCGGCGGCAGCTCGTCGAGCAGGTCGGTCGCCTGGTCCGCGAAGGCTGGACCATCACCGGAAGGAAGGTCACGGTTCCGTGAGTCCCACTCAGGACGGGCGCCGCCCGATCAGGCGGGCGCTGGTCAGCGTCTACGACAAGACCGGGCTGGTCGAGCTGGCCCAGGCCCTGCACGCCGCCGGTGTGGAGATCGTGTCCACCGGCAGCACGGCCGGCACCATCGCCGCCGCCGGTGTGCCGGTGACGCCCGTGGAGACGGTGACCGGTTTCCCCGAGGTGCTCGACGGCCGGGTGAAGACCCTGCACCCGAAGGTGCACGCCGGCCTCCTGGCGGACCTGCGCAAGGACACCCACGTCGCGCAGCTCGACGAGCTGGGGGTGGCGGCGTTCGACCTGCTGGTCTCCAACCTCTACCCGTTCCAGGCGACCGTCGCCTCCGGCGCCGGCGTCGAGGAGTGCGTGGAGCAGATCGACATCGGTGGCCCGGCCATGGTGCGGGCCGCCGCCAAGAACCACGCCTCGGTCGCCGTGCTCACCGACCCGGCCGGGTACCCGGCGCTGCTCGGCGCGCTCGCCGAGGGTGGCTTCACCCTGGCCCAGCGTCGCGCGCTGGCCGCCCGGGCGTACGCGGACATCGCCGAGTACGACGTGGCCGTCGCCCAGTGGTGCGCCCGGGAGTTGGCCCCGGCCGACGACTCCTGGCCGGCGTTCACCGGTTCGGCGCTGCGCAAGTCGACGGTGCTGCGCTACGGCGAGAACCCGCACCAGCCGGCAGCGCTCTACAGCGACCCGGACGCCCCGGCGGGGCTGGCCCAGGCCGAGCAGTTGCACGGCAAGGAGATGTCGTACAACAACTACGTCGACGCGGACGCCGCCTGGCGGGCCGCCAACGACTTCGCCGACCAGCCGGCCGTGGCGATCATCAAGCACGCCAACCCGTGCGGCATCGCGGTGGGCGCGGACGTGGCCGAGGCGCACCGCCTGGCGCACGCCTGCGACCCGGTGTCGGCGTTCGGTGGCGTGATCGCTGTCAACCGGCCGGTCTCGGTCGAGCTGGCCCGGCAGGTCGCCGACATCTTCACCGAGGTGGTGGTCGCCCCCGGCTTCGACGAGGGCGCGGTCGAGGTGTTGCAGGGCAAGAAGAACATCAGGCTGCTGCGCGCGCCGTCCTGGGCCCCGGCGACTGTCGAGTGGCGGCAGGTGACCGGCGGCGTGCTGGCTCAGGTCGCCGACCGGGTGGATGCCTCCGGCGACGACCCGGTGAACTGGCAGTTGGCGACCGGCGAGGCCGCCGACGAGGAGTTGCTGCGTGATCTCGCGTTCGTCTGGCGGGCGGTTCGCGCGGTGAAGAGCAACGCGATCCTGCTCGCCAGGGGCGGCGCGACCGTCGGCGTCGGCATGGGTCAGGTGAACCGGGTCGACTCGGCGCGGCTCGCGGTCAGCCGGGCCGGCGCCGACCGGGCGCGGGGTTCGGTGGCCGCGTCCGACGCGTTCTTCCCGTTCGCCGACGGCCCGCAGATCCTCATCGACGCCGGGGTCCGCGCCATCGTGCAGCCAGGCGGCTCGATCCGCGACGAAGAGGTCATCGAAGCGGCCAAGAAGGCAAACGTGACGATGTACCTGACCGGTACCCGCCACTTCTTCCACTGACCCCGAGGGCTTCGACCTCGTCGATCATGAAGTTATTGCCCTGACACGCCGATGTGCAGGGCAATAACTTCATGATCAACGGCCAAAGTCGGGTCGGAGGTCGGGCTGGGGTCAGGCTGTGATGGTGGGGCGGAGTTCGGCGAAGTGGCAGGCGGACGGGTGCGGATCGGCGGCCCGCTCGACCAACTGCGGGTCCTCGATCGCGCAGATCTCCTGGGCCTTCCAGCAGCGGGTACGGAAGTGGCAGCCGGACGGCGGGTCGGCCGGGCTGGGCACGTCCCCGACCAACCGGATCATGGTGCGCTGGTCGCGTACCTCCGGGTCCGGCACCGGCACGGCCGAGAGCAGCGCCTGGGTGTACGGGTGCGTCGGCCGCTCGTAGATCTCGTTCTCGGTGCCGATCTCGACGATCCGACCGAGGTACATCACCGCGACGCGGTCGGCGATGTGCCTGACGACTGACAGGTCGTGGGCGATGAAGATGTACGAGAGGCCGAACTCGTCCTGGAGTTGCTCCAGCAGGTTGATCACCTGGGCCTGGATGGAGACGTCGAGCGCGGACACCGGCTCGTCGCAGACGATGATCTCCGGGCGCAGCGCCAGGGCGCGGGCGATGCCGATGCGCTGACGCTGACCGCCGGAGAACTGGTGCGGGTACCTGTTGATGTGCTCCGGGTTGAGCCCGACCACGTCCAGCAACTCCTGGACCCGCTTCTCCTTGCTGCCCTTGGGCGCCGCGTCGGGGTGGATCTCGAAGGGCTCGCCGATGATGTCGCCGACAGTCATCCGCGGGTTCAGCGAGGTGTACGGGTCCTGCATGACCATCTGCATGTTGCGGCGGAGCCGGCGCAGCTCGCCCCCGGAGGCCTTGAACAGGTCCTTGCCCTCCAGGGTGGCCCGCCCGGAGGTGGGCGTCTCCAGGCGCATCAGCAGCCGGGCGAGTGTGGACTTGCCGCAGCCGGACTCGCCGACCACGCCCAACGTCTCGCCCCGGCGCAGCTCGAAGCTCACCCCGTCGACGGCCTTGACCGCGCCGACCTGCCGCTGGAACAGCACGCCCTGACTGATCGGGAAGTGCTTCACCAGATTGTCGACGGAGAGGATGGTCTCGCCGCGGACCTTGGTGGGGCTAGCGGGCGCTGTCATCACGGACCTCCTGCGCGAAGTGGCATGCGCTGGTCCGGCCGTCGCCGAGGACCAGGTCGTGCGGCACCACGTCCACGCAGACCTGCTGCACGTACGGGCACCTGGGGTGGAACGGGCAGCCGGAGGGAATGCGCATCAGGTTCGGCGGCAGACCCTTGATCGTCGCCAGTTCCTGGCCGCGCACGTCCATCCGCGGGATCGACTCCAGCAACCCCTTCGTGTACGGGTGGGCCGGCGCCTTGTACAGCGAGCGGACGTCGGCGTGCTCGACGATGCGGCCGGCGTACATGACCGCGATCCGGTCCGCGACCCCGGCGACCACGCCCAGGTCGTGGGTGATCAGGATCATCGCCATGTTGAGGTCGCGGCGCAGGTCGGCGAGCAGGTCCATGATCTGGGCCTGCACTGTGACGTCGAGCGCGGTGGTGGGCTCGTCGGCGATCAGGACCTTCGGGTCCAGCGCCAACGCCATGGCGATCATGACGCGCTGCCGCATGCCGCCGGAGAACTGGTGCGGGTAGTCGCCGATCCGCTTCGCGGCGCCCGGGATCTTGACGAGGTCCATCAGCTCGATCGCCCGGCGACGGGCGTCGCCACGGGACATGCCGGAGCGCTGGCGCAGTGTCTCGCCGATCTGCCAGCCCACCGGGAAGACCGGGTTCAGCGCGGAGAGCGCGTCCTGGAAGATCATCGCGATCTCCTTGCCACGGACCTGCCGGCGCTGCTCCTCTGAGCTGGTGAGCAGGTCTTGACCCCGGTAGAGGATCTGACCGGAGCGGACGAACGCGGGCGGCGTGTCCAGGATGCCCATGATCGCCTGTGCGGTGACCGACTTGCCCGAGCCGGACTCGCCGAGCACCGCGAGGGTCTCCCCGGCGTCCAGGTGGTACGACACCCCGTTGATGACCCGGGCGACGCCCTCGTTGGTCCGGAACTCGACGTGCAGGTCCCGCAGCTCAAGCAGGTGGCCGCCGTCGGGTGTGGCGGACGCGGGGGTGGGTTCGACGGTCATGAGTTGATCACCGCAGCTTCGGGTCGAAGGCGTCACGGATCGCGTCGCCGAGCATGATGAACGCCAGCACGGTCAGCGCGAGGAAGGCCGACGGGACGATCAGCGGTGTCGCCGCCTCCCGCATGTGGATGCGCCCGGTGTCGATGTCTTGGCCCCACGAGATGGTCGGCGCCTTGAGGCCGATACCCAGGAAGGAGAGCGTCGCCTCGGCGGCGATGAACGAGCCGAGCGCGATGGTCAGCACGACGATGGCCGGGGCGAGCGAGTTCGGCAGGATGTGCCGCCACATGATCCGGCCGTTGCCGGCGCCGAGCATCCGGGCCGCCGCCACGTAGTCCTGCTCCTTGGCGGTGATCACCGAGGAACGCACCACCCGGGCGGCGGTGGTCCAGCCCAGGATGGCCAGCACGAAGATCACCGCGGCGATCCGGGCGTTCTCGCTGTCGCTGGACACCCGCTTGAGCAGCACGATCGCGGCCAGCAGCAGCGGAATGCCGAGCACCACGTCGATCACCCGGGAGAGCACGGCGTCGACCCAGCGGCCGAAGTACCCGGCCAGCATCCCGACGACAAGCGCGATGACGCCGGTGCCCAGCGCCGCGAGCGCGCCGACCAGGAGCGAGGCCCGCGTGCCGTAGACCGCCCGGGAGTACGTGTCGCAGCCCTGGAAGTCGTACCCGAAGATGGCCCCGCCGGACGGCCCGGCGTGCTGCCGGGAGAGCAGGCAGTCGTTCGGGCTGTTGGCGGTGAAGATGCCGGGAGCCAGCGCCATCAGGGTGAAGATGACGACAAGCGCCGACGAGATCCAGAAGATCGGGTTGCGACGTAGGTCGCGCCAGGCGTCTCCGGCGAGGCTGCGCGGCTTCTGCGGAGCGCCGATCTGGTTCGGGGTGCCCGGCTCGCCCGAGGGGCCACGCCGCGCGGCCTGGTTCTCGGTGGCCGCCACAGTTTCGAAGTCACTCATAGCGGATCCTCGGGTCGAGTACGGCGTACAGGACGTCCACCACCAGGTTCGAGACCAGGTAGACCACGACGAGCACGCTGACGATGCCCACCACCAGGGGGCCGTCCTCGGTGCGGATGCCGCGGAAGAGGTTGAAGCCCACGCCGGGGATGTTGAAGACGCCCTCGGTGATGATCGCGCCACTCATCAGGTTGCCGAGTTCCACACCGAGGAAGGTGACCACCGGGATGAGCGAGTTGCGCAGCACGTGGACGGTGACGATGCGGCGCTTGACCAGGCCCTTGGACCGGGCGGTCCGGACGTAGTCGGCGCGCAGGTTCTCCGCCACCGAGGTACGGGTCAGCCGCAGTGCGGTGGCCAGCGACAGCGAGCCGAGCACGATGCCGGGCAGCAGCAGCGCGTAGAACGTGGGCTGGGAGCCGGCGGTGGGCGGGAAGAGTTGCCACTTGACGCCCAGGAGGTACTGCGCGAGCGGCGCCAGCACGATCGTCGGGATGCCCAGCACCAGCAGGGTCAGCACCAGCGTCGAGTTGTCGAAGATGCTGGCCCGGCGGATGCCGGCGACCACTCCCGCGGTGACACCGAAGATGATCGCCACGGCGAGCGCGATGAGCGCGAGCTTGAGGGTGACCGGCCAGGCGGCCTGGAGGATGTCGCCGATCTGCCGGCCGGTCAGGGACTGGCCGAGGTCGCCCTGGAGCAGGCTCCTGACGTAGTCGAAGTAGCGGTAGAAGAAGCCACCGACGCCTGTGGCGTCGAGGTGGTACTTCTCCGTCAGGTACGCCCGCTGGGCCTCCGTCACCGGTCGTTCGCCAGCGAGGGCCTGGATGGGATCGCCCTGGCCGGCGAACATCAGCGCGTAGACGATCAGGGTGGTCCCGAAGAAGGCCAGGACCATCTGGAGTAGGCGCCGCAAGATGTAGCGGAACATGCTTAGCAGTCTCTCCGGAAATGTGCGAAAGGGTCGCAGGACGGCATCTCTGGTCGTACCCGAAATGTCGGAGAGGTGCCGTCCGGCCCGGGGGAGCCGCCGCCACCTCGGCCGGGCCCGCGGGTGCGGCGCCCGGCGGCGGTGGCGCGGTCCGGGCCACCCGGGCGTCGTCGCCCGGGTGGCCCGCAACCATCGGTCAGCTCAGCTGGCCGCTTCGATCTTGACGAGGTTGACCCGCTGGAACAGGTCCATCTCCACGTTCTTGACCTTGGACGAGTGGCCGTACACGTTCTCGCCGAAGCGGAGCGGGATCACCGGCATGTCCTTGGCCAGGATGTCCTCCGCCTGCTGGTACTTGGCGATCGCCTCGTCCTGCGTCTTGGCGGCGGAACCCTCCTTGACGAGCCTGTCGAACTCCGGGTTGCTGTAGCCGTAGTAGTTCGACGAGCCGTTGGTGCTGTACAGCGGGCCGAGGTAGTCCTCCATGGTCGGGTAGTCCATGACCCAACCCATCCGGAACGCACCAACCGGCGTCTTCTTCTCGACCTTGGTCAGCAGGTCGGCGAACTTCGGCTCGGCGACGCCCACGGCGTCCACGCCCAGGTTGGCCTTGAGCTGGTTGACAGTGGCGTCGACCCAGTCCTTGTGACCGCCGTCGCCGTTGTAGGAGATGACGATCTTCGCGGGGCCGCCCGCGGCCTGGTAGAGCTTCTTGGCCTCGGTCGGGTTGAACTCGCCTGCCTTGCCCGCCGTGTTGTCCCGGTAGCCGGGCAGCACCGGCGAGACGAACGAACGGGCTGGGTCCTGCGAGTCCTTGAAGACCGACTTGGTGATCTCGTCCCGGTCGATAGCCATCGAGATGGCCTTACGCACGTCCGGGTTGCTGTAGTCCTTGTCGAACGTCGGGAACGCGAGGAACTGGAACGACGACATCGGGCTGGTCTGGAACCGGTCGCCCAGGTCGGTCGGCGCGGTGCTCAGGCTCTCGGTCGGGATCGTCGGCAGCACGTCCAGGTTGTCCGCCAGGACGTCCGCGTACGCGGCGGTGAGCTGCTGGTAGATCCGGAACTCGATGTTCTTCACCTTGGGCTTCTCGCCCGGGAAGGCGTCGTACCGCTCGACGTCGATCTTGCTGTCGTGCTGCCAGGCGCCCTTCATCTTGAACGGACCCTGCCCGATCGGCGCCTGCTCGTAGGACTCCTTGAGCACGCCCGGGGCGGAGAATGCGGCATCCGGCATCGGGTAGAACGCGGTGTAGCCGAGCATCGTCCGGAAGTCGATGTACGGCTCGGCGAGCGTCACGGTGAAGGTGAGGTCGTCGACCTTCTTCAGGCCGGACATCTCCTTGGCCTTCGGCTCCTTGCCCTGCAGGTCCGTGTAGCCAGCGATCTTCTCGAAGAAGTAGTTGCTGTCCTGGCCGTTGGGGGCGTACGCGCCGTAGTTCCAGGCGTTGATGTAGTCCTCGGACGTGACCTTCTCGCCGTTGTGGAAGGTGAAGCCGTCCTTGAGCTTGACCGTCCAGACCTTGTTGTCGGACGAGGTGATCGACTCTGCGGCGACCTCGTACGGCTTGTTCTGGGCGTCGTAGTCGACGAGCGGGCTGAACAGGCCGGTGAGCACCTGCGCGCCGGACGTCTCGGTGGTGTTCGTGGGAACCAGGTGCTTCGGCTCGCCGATCTGGATGCTGACCGCCGAACTGTCACTGCCGCCGGATCCACCGTCTCCGCCGCTGCCGCAGGCCGCGAGGCCCAGCGTCACCGCGAGCGGGAGGGCGGTCCAGGCGGCGAGTCTACGAACTCGCATTGAGCCTCCTCATCTCCTCACGCTGCGCAGTCATGCCCGACGCTGGGTTTACGCTGCGCAACAAGCGGTAACGGTAGGTCGGGGTGGTGGCCTTCGACAACGAGAGGGTTGCGGGTGCGTAACGGTCCGGGGACGCTTCGCTTGCAGGGCACCCTGACCCGTGCTAGCCCAAACCCGAAACACGGCTATCAGCTGCTGTTTTCTTGAGTGGTGGGGAGTGTCGTGTGCCTGCCTGGAGCCGATTCGGCCGCCGGTGGCCGACCGTCCGGTATCGGTGGGTCTTGAATCCACCGACCGGTTCGGCGGTGACGGGATCCACAGAACGTCACGCAGAGTGATGAGCAACACGTGACTTACCGTTACTGGCGGCGGCACGACGGGAGCGCTGGTGGGCCTGTCGAAACGAGGTCGCCCGAACCGCGCGCGACGGCCGTGAGACGATCTGACCGTGACGGCGACGGTTCTGGACGGCAAGGCGACCGCAGCGGAGATCAAGGACGAGCTGCGGATACGTGTGAAGGCACTCGCGGAACGCGGTATCACCCCGGGACTGGGCACCGTCCTGGTCGGCGCGGATCCGGGCAGCCAGGCGTACGTCAACGGCAAGCACCGCGACTGCGCCGAGGTGGGGATCGCCTCGATCCGCCGGGAGCTGCCCGCCGACGCCACCCAGCAGCAGGTCGACGACGTGCTGGCCGAGCTGAACGCCGACCCGGCGTGCCACGGCTACATCGTCCAGCTGCCGCTGCCCGCCCACCTGGACACCCAGCGGGTGCTGGAGCTGATCGACCCGGCCAAGGACGCCGACGGCCTGCACCCGGTCAACCTGGGCCGGCTCGTCCTCGGCTACGACGGCCCCCTGCCCTGCACCCCGCGCGGCATCGTCGAGCTGCTCCGCCGCCACGACGTGGCGCTGCGCGGCGCCACCGTCGCCGTGGTCGGCCGGGGCAACACCGTCGGCCGCCCGCTCGGCCTGCTGCTCACCAGGCGCAGTGAGAACGCCACGGTGACCCTCTGCCACACCGGCACCCTCGACCTCGCCTCGCACACCCGCGCCGCCGACATCGTCATCGTCGCGGCCGGCGTACCGGGGCTGCTCACCGCCGACATGATCAACCCGGGCGCGGTGGTGGTGGACGTCGGCATCACCAGGGTGATCGGCCCGGACGGCAAGGGCCGCTACACGGGCGACGTCGACCCGGAGGTCGCCGAGACGGCCGGCGCGGTGGTCCCGATGCCCGGCGGTGTGGGCCCGATGACCCGCGCCATGCTCCTCACCAACGTCGTGGAGCGCGCCGAGCGCGGCTGAGGGGGAGGAAACGGTCCTTCTTCGCCCAGCAGGCTGTAACCGTCCGCCCCTGGCCTGATGGGTGCCAGGATGACTGATACGGTCCGGAAAACCGACTGGTATCAGGGAGTGGGACGACCATGGGTAAGAAGGTCACTGTCGTCGGGGCTGGCTTCTACGGCTCCACCACCGCACAGCGCCTGGCCGAGTACGACGTATTCGACACCGTCGTCATCACCGACATCGTCGAGGGCAAGCCCGCGGGCCTCGCCCTCGACCTCAACCAGTCGCGGGCCATCGAGGGCTTCGAGACCAAGGTCGTCGGCGTGACCACCGGCCCGAACGGCGAGGGTTACGAGGCCATCGAGGGCTCCGACGTGGTCGTGATCACCGCCGGCCTGCCGCGTAAGCCGGGCATGAGCCGCATGGACCTGCTGGAGACCAACGCCAAGATCGTGCGGCAGGTTGCCGAGAACGTCGCCAAGTACGCCCCGAGCGCCGTCGTCATCGTCGTCTCCAACCCGCTTGACGAGATGACCGCGCTGGCCCAGCTCGCCACCCAGTTCCCGAAGAACCGGGTCCTCGGCCAGGCCGGCATGCTCGACACCGCCCGGTTCAGTAACTTCGTCGCCGAGGCGCTGAACGTGCCTGTGGCGTCGGTCCGCACGCTGACCCTGGGCTCGCACGGCGACACCATGGTCCCGGTGCCGTCGAAGAGCACCGTCAACGGCAAGCCGCTGCGCGACGCGATGCCGGCGGAGCAGATCGAGGAACTGGTCGTCAAGACCCGCAACGGTGGCGCCGAGGTGGTCGCGCTGCTCAAGACCGGTTCGGCGTACTACGCCCCGTCGGCCGCCGCGGCCCGGATGGCGAAGGCCGTCGCCGAGGACTCCGGCGAGGTCATGCCTGTCTGCGCCTGGGTCGACGGCGAGTACGGCATCTCCGGTGTCTACCTGGGTGTCGAGGCCGAGATCGGCGCCGAGGGCGTCAAGCGGGTCGTCGAGACCGACCTGGACGCCGACGAGCGCGCCAGCCTCCTCGCCGCCGCCGAGGCGGTCCGCGCCAAGCAGGGTGACGTCGCCAACATGTAGTTCCTCGAACCACCGCACCACCGAAGGGCGCGCCGGCTCCGCCGGCCCGCCCTTCGTGCGTCCCACCCCGATCCCACCTTGCTGATCATGAAGTTGTTGCCGACCGGCTCGGCGTGTCGGGGCAACAACTTCATGATCGACGGGCGGGGTGGGGGGTGAAGGGGGTGGCTAGGTGGGGGGTGGCCAGGACGATCGGGGAGTGGGTGTCCAGGGCGTTTCGCCGGGAGGCGCGGGCGAGGTCCGGGTCCACCTCGTGGGCGTACGCCAGGTCGGGGTCGACGAGCTGCACCATGTGCACCAGCAGGTCGCCGGTGATCAGCACCCGTTCGTCGGCGGCCTCCAGCAGCACCGACTGGTGGCCTGGGGTGTGCCCGGGCGTCGGCAGCAGTCGTACCGCCGGGGTGAGGGTGGTCTCACCGTCGACCACCCGGAGCTGGCCGGCGGCGCGCAACGGCGCGATCAGGCCGGCCGGCAGGCGAGGGCTGATGGTCTCCGCCGCGTCCAACTCGGCGCGCTGCACCAGGTAGGCCGCGTTCGGGAAGTACGGCAGACCAGGTGTGCCGGTCACCGCCCAACCGATGTGGTCGCTGTGCAGGTGGGTGAGTACGACCGTGTCGACGTCCACCGGGTCGATACCGGCGGCGGCCAGCTCGGCGGGCAGCCGGCCGGGCACCGGCGCCCAGCTCGCGGCCAGGGAGTCCGCAGGCCCGATGCCGGCGTCTACCAGGGTCACCGGTCCGTCGCCGCTGCGGATCGCGAAGCTGCGGAACGGCAGCCACCACTGCCCGTCGGCGGTCACCGAGCCGGGGTCGCGGCGGTCGGCCTCCCGCCAGTGCGCCGCTGTGGCCTCGGGGAACGCCTCGGCGCGGGGCTGGAAGAAGGGGCCCTGCCCGTCGGTGAGCGCGGTGACCGTGATAGACCCGAGGGTGCGGCTCAGAGGCATCGGGTGATGGTGTCAGGGAAATGCTGTGCCGTGCAGCCCGGTTTCCGCCGGCCGGTAGAGGCCGGCTGGGGGCTGCCGGCCCAATTGCAGTACGCTCGTACTGCTTGAGCACGTGTCCCCCGAGAGGAGCGCCGGCCGATGGCGAAGATCAAGGTAAACAACCCGGTCGTGGAGCTCGACGGCGACGAGATGACCCGGATCATCTGGAAGCAGATCCGGGAGCAGCTGATCCTGCCCTACCTCGACGTCGACCTGCACTACTACGACCTGTCGATCCAGCACCGCGACGAGACCGACGACCAGGTCACCGTTGGCGCCGCCAACGCCATCAAGGAGCACGGCGTCGGCGTCAAGTGCGCGACCATCACCCCGGACGAGGCCCGGGTCGAGGAGTTCGGCCTGAAGAAGATGTGGCGGTCGCCCAACGGCACCATCCGCAACATCCTCGGCGGCGTCGTCTTCCGCGAGCCGATCATCATGTCCAACGTGCCGCGGCTCGTCCCCGGCTGGACCAAGCCGATCATCATCGGCCGGCACGCCCACGGTGACCAGTACAAGGCCACCGACTTCGTCGTCCCCGGCCCGGGCACGGTGACCATCACCTACACCCCGGCCGACGGCGGCGCCCCCATGGAGATGGAGGTCGCCAACTTCCCCGGCGGCGGCATCGCCATGGGCATGTACAACTACGACGAGTCGATCCGGGACTTCGCCCGGGCCTCGTTCCGGTACGGGCTGGACCGCAACTACCCGGTCTACCTGTCCACCAAGAACACCATCCTCAAGGCGTACGACGGCCGGTTCAAGGACATCTTCGCCGAGGTGTTCGAGAACGAGTTCAAGGCCGAGTTCGACGCCGCCGGCATCACCTACGAGCACCGGCTCATCGACGACATGGTCGCCGCCGCGCTCAAGTGGGAGGGCGGCTACGTCTGGGCCTGCAAGAACTACGACGGTGACGTGCAGTCCGACACCGTCGCGCAGGGCTTCGGTTCGCTGGGTCTGATGACCTCGGTCCTGCTCTCCCCGGACGGCCGTACCGTCGAGGCGGAGGCCGCCCACGGCACCGTCACGCGGCACTACCGGCAGTACCAGAAGGGCGAGAAGACCTCGACCAACCCGATCGCGTCGATCTACGCCTGGACCCGGGGCCTCGCCCACCGGGGCAAGCTGGACGGCACCCCGGCGGTCACCGAGTTCGCCAACACCCTGGAGCAGGTCATCGTCGACACCGTCGAGGGCGGCCAGATGACCAAGGACCTCGCGCTGCTCATCTCGCGCGACGCCCCGTGGCTGACCACCGACGAGTTCATGAACGCGCTCGACGAGAACCTGGCCCGCAAGCTCGCCTGAGCTGGCAGATACCACAGCACCGGAGCCCGTCGGCATGTGTCGGCGGGCTCCGGCGTGTCCAGTGCTCGACACACGGCCTCGGCGTCACCGTCACCGGCCGCGCCTCGTTGAGCAGGGTGGACGAGATGCCAGTCGCGTCCAGGAAGGTTGACTTCGGTCGCCTCGCGGCAATGCCTGCCGATCAGCCAGCCTTCCCGGCTGTGTCGTGCACAGCCAGCCGTCCCTTCCCTGCGGGGGGCCCTGTCCCGGGCCCCCCGCGCCCTGTTTCACACCCTTCTCAGGCGGCGCGCAGCAACTCGGCGGCCCGCTCCGGGGAGATGTCGTTGATGAAGACGCCCATCCCCGACTCCGAGCCCGCCAGATACTTCAGCTTGTCCTTGGCCCGCCGGATGCTGAACAGCTGAAGGTGCAGATGGCCCAACTCCCGGTCGACCCGCACCGGCGCCTGGTGCCACGCCGAGATGTACGGCATCGGCATGTCGAACAGCCCGTCGAAGCGGCGCAGCAGATCCAGGTAGAGGGGCCCGAACGCGTCCCGCTCGCCGTCGCTGAGCGCCGGGACGTCGGGCACTACCCGGCGCGGCGCCACGTGCACCTCGAACGGCCAGCGGGCCGCCGCCGGGACGAACGCCGTCCAGTGGTCGTTCTCGGCGACCACCCGCTCGCCGGAGGCGCGTTCGGCGGCCAGCACGTCCGCGTACAGGTTGCCGCCGGTGCGCTCGGCGTGCCGCCGCGCCGCCGCCAGCAGCGCCCGGGTGCGCGGCGTCACGAAGGGGTACGCGTAGATCTGCCCGTGCGGGTGGTGCAGCGTGACGCCGATCTCGACGCCCCGGTTCTCGAAGCAGAACACCTGCTCCACCCCGGGCAGTTCGCCGAGTACCTCGGTCCGGTCGGCGAGCGCGTCGAGCACGGTACGGACCCGGCGCGGCGGGAGGCTGGCGAAGGAGGCGTTGTGGTCCGACGTGAAGCAGACAACCTCGCACCGGCCCAGGCCGGGACGGATCGGCGTGAACGGGGTGATCTCCCCGGGTTCGTCGGCCACCCGGCCGCTCAGCGACGGGAACCGGTTCTCGAAGACGACCACGTCGTAGTCCGGAGCGGGGATCTCGGTCAGCCGGTCACCGACCGACGGGTCGAGCGGGCACTCGTTCGCCGGCGGGAGGAAGGTGCGGGTCTGCCGGTGCACGGCCACCGCCACCCACTCGTCGGTCAGCGGGTCGTAGCGCAGCTGGGACGCGGGCGGCGGCGGTGGCAGCTCCCGGCGGTCCGGCTGGTCGCGTACGGCGTCGTCGCGCTCGTCGAAGTAGATCAGCTCCCGGCCGTCGGCCAGGTCGATCGCGGTGCGCTTCACGGCGCAGTCCCCTCACTCGTCGGCGTGCGCGTTGCGCGTCCCGCCCCCGTCGCCTTCACGATGATCAACTCGCCCACCTGTTCGCCGAGTACCCGTCGGGCGGGTGCAGGCAACGCCTCGTCGCTGACCAGCACGTGCGCCGCCGCCAGCCCGACGATCGAGGAGATGCCCACAGTGCCCCACTTGGTGTGGTCGGCGAGCACCACCAACCGGTCCGCCGCCGCCACCAACGCCCGGTCGGTCTCCGCCTCCATGAGGTTCGGAGTGGTGTAGCCGGCCCGTTCGGTGATGCCGTGCACGCCCAGGAAGAGCAGATCCAGGTGCAGTGTCCGGATGGCGTCGACGGCCAGCGGGCCGACCAGCGCGTCCGACGGTGTGCGTACGCCGCCGGTGAGCACCACCGTCTGGTCCGGTCGACCGCCGCCGTGCAGGATCTCGGCAACCGGCAGCGAATTGGTCACCACGGTCAGGCCGGGCACGTCCACCAGCCTGCGGGCCAGCTCGGCGGTGGTGGTGCCGGCGGACAGCGCGACCGCCGCGCCGGGGCGGACGAGCTGCGCGGCCCGGTCGGCGATGGCGGCCTTCTCCGGCAGTTGACGGACCGACTTGGCGCGAAAGCCCGGTTCGTCTGTCGAACTCGGGCCGGCGGCCGTCGCGCCGCCGTGCACCTTGGCCAGCAGGCCGCGCTCGTGCAGCGCCTCCAGGTCTCGCCTGATCGTCATGTCGGAGACGCCGAACTCGGTGGCCAGGTCGGTCACCCGGACGCCGCCGGCGGCCCGGACCCGTTCCAGGATGGCCGTCTGCCGCTGCTGAGCGAGCATTCGCCGTGCCTCCCCGGTCCCCACGTACTCTCACGCGGTCGAACGTGTTCCAACAAAGATGAACACTAGCGCGTGGCGGGTGCCTGCGGAAGAAACGGGGTGCGACGACGCCTCAGCTGGACGGGATCTTCAACTCCACCCAGCCGGTCTCCGTCAGGTGCTGCAACACGGCCTCCACCGCCTCCGGCACGCTCACGTCAGTGGTGTCCAGCACCAGCTCGGCGTCCGTCGGCACCTCGTACGGGTCGTCGATGCCCGTCATGCCGGTGAGCAGGCCGGCGCGGGCCCGCGCGTACAGGCCCTTGCGGTCCCGCTGCTCACACACCTCCAGCGGGGTGGCGACGTGCACCAGCACGAAACCCGCCCCGGCGCTCAGAGCCATCTCCCGCGCCGTGGCGCGCGCCGCCGCGTACGGGGCGATGGGGCAGCAGACAGCCACCCCCCGGTGCCGGGCGATCTCCGCCGCCACCCAGCCGATCCGCCGGACGTTGAGATCCCGGTCGGCCTTGCTGTAGCCCAATCCCGCGGAGAGCTCCCGGCGCACCACGTCCCCGTCCAGCAGGGTCACCGTCCGCTCGCCGCTCTCCCGCAGCGCGTCGGTCAGCCCCCGGGCCACAGTCGACTTGCCCGAGCCGGAGAGCCCGGTCAGGAAGACCACCAGCCCACGGTGCCGGCGCGCCGGCCGCGCCTGGGCCAGCTCCTTCGCCACAGCGGGCGGGGTGTGCCACTCCGGCAGTGGGAAACCCCTGTCGAGCAGATCGTCGATCTCGGCCTGGGTCAGCGCGAGGCGACGGTTGCGCGGCGGGATGTCCTCCCGCCACCGCCACTGCCCGTCCCGGTTGTCGTACGCCAGCTCGCGCGGCACCAGCACCCGCAGCCCGGCGCCGGAGAGCATCTCCCCGGTGGACAGCAGGTGGGTGACGCCGTACGCGGCGGAGACCCGGGCGCGCAGCAGCGCGTCGTCGATCTCCTCGCGTCGGTGCGACAGCGGCACCGCGACCAGGGTGGCGGGCGGCATCCGGTCCCGTGCGGCGAACACGGACCGTACAAGCGCCTCCGGCGTGAGCCCACCGGCGCCGCCCTCACCGACCGGGATCATCACCAGCAGGTGCGCGGCCAGGGTACGGGCGGCGTGCGCGATCTGGGCGAGCTGCGGGCGGTGCAGGGGCCGGTCGGCGATCACGCCGAGCACCCGACCCGGGGGCAGCAGCGCCCGCACCTCCTCCGGGCTGCGGCGCAACCGTTGGAACGGGCCGTGGCCACCGTCGCCCAGCCGCCGGACCTGACCGCCGACGCCGGCAACGCCGTCACGCACGGGCCAGACGTCCGACACGTCCAGGCCGGCGACAGGTGCGCCCTCGCCGTCGGTCAGCACCAGCGCCCGGCGGGCCGGGTCACGCGGGTCGAAACCCTGGGCCAGTGCCGTCGGCACCTGGAGGGTCACCGCGACCTGCCACGGGGTCCCGTCGGCCAACCGGCCCCGCCGGCTCACCGAGACCAGGTCGGCGCGGGTCATGAACCCCGTCAGAGGGGCGTACGCACCGGTCAGCAGCAGCTCAAGATCCGCCAGCTCACCGGGACGCGGCGTGTACGCCGGCGCGCCCCGGAGCACCTCGTCGGGCAGCACCCAGCCGTTGCTCATCCACACCCCCCACTCGCTGACCGGCACACAGTTTCGCAGCCGACCGCCGATCGGTCGAGGGTGCCACTCCACGACCGGGGCGGGCGGGCGCCGTCGGCCCGGCAGGCCACCGAGACACTGCCCGGCGAACGGGAAGTGAATGGTGTCACCCTCCGGAGGCCTTTCCCCAGTCGGGGTCCGGCCGAACATGGGACCGGCGCTGACGCTCCGACCCCCGGGGCGACGGACCCTAGGGGTCCACTGCGGCAAGGATCAGGGAGGTACCGGGGGCGCGCCGGTGTCTCCGGTGCGCATCGACTCCCTACGCTGGGCAGCGTGACACTGATAGCGACCCAGTCGCTCACCAAGACGTACGGAGGCAGGGTCACCGCGCTGACCGACCTCACCGTCGCCGTCGAGCCCGGGATCATCGGTCTGGTGGGCGCGAACGGCGCCGGCAAATCCACGCTGATCAAGATCCTGCTCGGCCTGATCGCCCCGACCAGCGGTCAGGTCTCGGTGCTCGGCATCGACCCGACGGCCGATCCGGCTGCCGTCCGCGCCCGGGTCGGCTACATGCCCGAGCACGACTGCCTCCCGCCGGACCTGTCCGCCGCCGAGCTGGTCACCCACCTCGGCCGGATGAGCGGCCTGCCCCGTACGGCGGCACGCGAGCGGGCCTCCGAGGCCCTTCGCCACGTCGGGCTGTACGAGGAGCGTTACCGTCCGGTCGGCGGCTACTCCACGGGCATGAAGCAGCGCGTGAAGCTCGCCCAGGCGCTGGTGCACGACCCCGACCTGCTGCTGCTCGACGAGCCGACGAACGGACTGGACCCGGCCGGCCGCGACGCCATGCTCGCGTTGGTGCACCGGATCGGCACCGAGTTCGGCATCTCCGTGCTGGTCTGCTCGCACCTGCTCGGTGAGGTGGAACGGATCTGCGACACGCTCGTCGCGATCGACGGCGGCCGGCTGCTGCGCGCCGACCACATCTCCGCGATGACCTCCGCCACCGACGTGCTCGCCGTGGAGGTCAGCGAGGGTACCGAGGAACTGGCCGCCCGGCTGGCCGCGCTCGACCTGCCGGTGGCGCGCGAGGGCCGGCTGCTTCTCGTGCCGCTCGCCGACGACGGCACCTACGACCTGATCCTCGGCGCGGTCGCCGAACTGGACCTGCCGTTGCACCGACTGGACCAGCGTCGACACCGGGTGGCCGAACTCTTCGCGACGAGGGAGCTCACCCATGCCTGAGCCGTCAACCGCCGCCGTGCGCTCCGCGCCGACAGGCGTCATCCACGACATCGGCTACCAGCGCTACCAGGGCCCGAGGCTGGGCCGGCGGCACGTCTTCGGCGCGCTCTACCTGCACGGGCTGCGTACCACGTTCGGGTTCGGGCGCAGCGTCAAGGCCAAGATCTTCCCGTGGCTGGTGGTCGGGATCGTCACCCTGGTCGCGGTGGCCCTGGCGGCGGTACGCAGCCAGATCGGCGAGCCCGTCGCCACGTACGCCCAGTTCGCCGACGCGATGAGCTGGCTGGTCATCTTCTTCGTCGCGGTGGCCGCGCCCGAGCTGGTCTCCCGCGACCTGCGCAGCGGGGTGCTGCCGCTGTACTTCTCCCGACCGCTGCCGCGTACCGACTACGCGCTGGCCAAGCTGCTGGCGCTCGTCACCGCGCTCTGGCTGCTGCTCGGTGGGCCGCAGCTGGTGATGTTCCTGGGTGCCGCCTTCACCACCAAGGACGGCATGCGCGGGGTCTGGAACGAGCTGCTCGACCTGCTGCCCGGGCTGCTCTACGCCGGCCTCTGGGCGGTGGTCTTCGCCTCGATCGGGCTGCTTGTCGCGTCGCTGACCGGCAAGCGGGCCTTCGCCGCCGGCGGTGTGGTCGCGGTCTTCCTCATGACCACCCCGATCGTGGGCGTGCTGAGCATCCTGCCGTCGCGGGCGGCCAACGAGCTGGCCGGGCTCGCCTCCCCGTCCACCCTGGTGCAGGGGGTCGGCATCTGGTCGCTCGGCGACCTCCTGGTCGAGGGCGATCCGGGCGAGATGACGATAGGCGGTTTCGGTCCGGTCTACGCCCTGGCCGCGGTGCTGCTGGTCGCCGGCGCGACCGCCCTCCTGCTGGCCCGCTACCGGAAGGTCGCCTCCTGATGAGCACGCTGAGCCTGACCGGGGTGTCCCGGTGGTACGGCAACGTGGTCGCGGTCAACGACATCAGCATGGCCCTGGGGCCGGGAGTGACCGGACTGCTCGGCCCGAACGGCGCCGGCAAGACCACGCTGCTGCACATGATGGCCGGGTTCCTCTCCCCGTCGCGCGGCACGGTCACCCTCGACGACGAACCGACCTGGCGCAGCCCCGACGTCTACCGGCGGCTGGGGCTGGTCAGTGAACGGGAGGCGGTGCAGGGCTTCCTCACCGCGTACGAGTTCGTGCTGGCCAGCGCGAAGCTGCACCGGCTGGCGGACCCGGCGGCGGCCGCCCGGCGCGCGATCGACCTGGTGGAGCTGGAGTCGGCGCAGGACCGCCGGATCGGCACGTACTCCAAGGGCATGCGTCAGCGCGCGCGGGTGGCCGCCGCGTTGGTGCACGACCCGCAGGTGCTGCTGCTCGACGAGCCGTTCAACGGGATGGACCCGCGCCAGCGGCTGCACATGATGGAGCTGCTGCACACCCTGGGCGACGCCGGCCGGACGATCCTGTTCAGCTCGCACATCCTGGAGGAGGTCGAGCAGGTCTCCGGCACGGTGCAGGTGATGGTGGCGGGCCGGTTGGCCGCCTCGGGTGACTTCCGGACCATCCGCCGGCTGATGACGAACCGGCCGCACGTCTTCGCGGTGCGCTCCACCGACGACCGGGCGCTGGCCGTCGCACTGATCGCCGAGCCGTCGGTGAGCGGCGTCGAGCTGGACCGCACCGGTCTGACGGTGCGCGCCGGCGACTACGGCGCCTTCACCCGGGCGCTGCCCCGGATCGCCCTGGACCGCGGCATCCGGGTGCGCCAGCTGGTGCCGTCCGACGAATCCCTGGAGAGCGTCTTCTCCTACCTGGTGGAGGCCTGAGAGCATGTCGACAATTACCTGGATCACCGCGCGCGGGCTGTTCGGCCGGCGCCGGTTCCTGCTGCTGCTTCCGCTGCCGCTGGTGCTGCTCGGGTTGGCTGTGCTCTGCCGGTCCCTCGGGGTGGACCCCGGGCAGTGGGGGCCTCCGGTCCTGGTGGGCCTCGGCCTGGCCGTGGTGCTGCCGGTCGTCGCGTTGATCATCGGCACGGGTGTGCTGGGCGCCGAGATCGACGACGGCACCGTGGTGCACATCCTGACCAAGCCCCTGCCGCGCTGGCAGATCGTGCTGCCCAAGCTCGGGGTGGCCGCCGGGGTCGCCGCGGCCACCGTCGCCGTGCCGCTCTACGTGGCGGGCGTGCTTGCCGACTCGGTACGCCTCGGTCTGGCGCTGGCCGCCGCCTCGGCGCTCGGCGCGCTGGCGTACTCGGCGCTGTTCCTCGCCCTGAGCCTCGTCACCCGCCGGCCGGTGCTGCTCGGCCTGGTCTACGTGCTGATCTGGGAGGGGCTGCTGGGCAATTTCGTCAGCGGCACCAAGGTGCTCTCCATCCAGCAGTACGTGATCGCCCTCGCCGACCGGCTCGCCCCCAGCGGGCTGCTGGAGACCAGCGTGTCGGTGCCTGTGGCGGCGGTGATGACCGCGCTGGTGAGCGTCGGCTTCACAGTGCTGGCCATCGACCGTCTGCGGTCGTTCAGCGTGGCCGGCGAGACGAGCTGAGGGTGCGTGCCGCTGCTCCGGCCAGCCACCGCCCGCCGGTAGGGCTGGCCGGATGGACGGCCCCGGGGCCGACGGGCCACGCTGGTGGGCGTGAGCGTCGAAGCGGAGCGGATGTCCTTGTCTGACCCGTACTCCCGGAGCAGCCGGCCCTGGTTGACAAGCCTGGCGGTCGCCGGGCTGGCCTGCGCCACGGTCGCGACGGCCGCCCAGGGCAGCGGACGGTTCCACTGGTGGGCGGGTTTCATCCTGATCCCGGCCGCGTTGATCGCCGCCAGCGGCGGCCCGCTGCTGGCCCGCCGTGGCGGTCGGGCCTTCGCCGGGTACGTCATCGCCTGCGTGGGCACCCTGGTGTTCGCGGTGGGCGCGCTGCTGATGTTCGGCGTGATGGGTCGGGGATGGCCGCTGCTGGTGGTGCTGCCCTGCCTGGCGGTGGCCGGCACGTACGGCTGGCGGGCGGCCCATCCGCTGGCCCGCGGCCTGCACCGGGCGGTGGCGCTGCTCGCGCTCACCGGCGCGCTGGTCGGCCTCACCCTGCTGCTGATCCGGGTGGAGCTGATCCACCTGGAGACCGGCTGGTGGGGTGCGTTCATGATGCTGGCCGGGGCGATAGTGCTGGGCAACGCGGTGGAGCTGACCCGGCACCGGATGCCGTATCGGCTCCAGGCGATCACCCTGCTGGTCGGGCCCGCCGTGGTCGCGATCCTGCTCGGCCTGCGGTTCCTGCGCGGCTGGTGACTCCCCGTCCGCCGCCGCCCCCGGGGGGTGGGCGGCGGCGGACGGCGGTCGTCAGAAGGCGCAGGCGATGACGAGTTCCGGGGTGCGGTCCGGCAGCAGGTCGAGCTTGCCGATCCGGCCGGCCGCCCGCAGGTCGTCGGCGACCAGGGTGAGCTGCTCCAGCAGCGCCGCCGGGCCGAGCGCCTCGGCCAGCGGCACCTCGGCCTTCATCGACAGCTTCCGCTCCGACTTGGCCCGTCGCACCTGGCTCAACGCGTCACCGGCGAGCCGCAGCAGCGCCGGCTCACCCGTCCCCTCGATCGTGCGGGCCACCTCGTGCGTGGTGGGCCACGGCGCCCGGTGCACCGAGCCGTACCGCCACCACGACCAGACCTCCTCGGTGACGTACGGCAGCACCGGGGCGAAGAGTCGCAACTGCACCGACAGCGCCGACGCCAGCGCGGCCCGTGCCGAGTCGGCAGCCGCTCCGGCGCCGTACGCGCGTTCCTTGACCAGCTCGATGTAGTCGTCGCAGAACCGCCAGAAGAACGCCTCGGTCACCTGCAACGCGGTCGTGTGGTCGTACGCGTCGAAGGCGGTGCCGGCCGCCGTGACGACGGTGGACAGCTCGGCGAGCATGGCCCGGTCCAGCGGGGCCGTCGCCGGGGTGCGCAGTGCGTCGGCGGCACCCAACCCGAGCGCGAACCTGGACGCGTTGAGCAGCTTGGTGGCCAACCGCCGGCCGACCTTGATCTGGGCCGGGTCGAACGCCAGGTCCGTGCCGGGTTTGCCGCTTGCCGCCCAGTAGCGCACCGCGTCCGAGCCGTGCTGCTCCAGCAGTGCCAGCGGGGTCACCACGTTCCCCTTGGACTTGGCCATCTTCTTGTGGTCGGGGTCGAGGATCCAACCGGACAGCACGGTGTCCCGCCAGGGCAGCACCCCGTGCTCGAAGTGCGACCGGATCACGGTGTCGAAGAGCCAGGTCCGGATGATCTCCTGGCCCTGCGGGCGGAGGTCCATCGGGAAGACCCGCGCGAACAGGTCCGTGTCGGTTTCCCAGCCGCCGACGATCTGCGGGGTCAGCGACGAGGTGGCCCAGGTGTCCAGCACGTCGGGGTCGCCGATGAAGCCACCCGGCAGGCCGCGCTGGGACTCGTCGTAGCCGGGCGCCGGATCGCTGGACGGGTCGACCGGGAGCGCCGTCTCGTCAGGCGTGAGAGGGTGGGACCAGTCCGGCTCGCCAGTGTCGTCGAGCCGGTACCACACAGGCACCGGCACCCCGAAGAAGCGCTGCCTGCTGACCAGCCAGTCCCCGGTCAGGCCGCCCACCCAGTTGTCGTAGCGCTGTTTCATGTGCGCCGGCACCCAGTGCAGCTCCCCGCCCCGGGCCAGCAACGTCGCCCGCAGGTCGGCGTCCCTGCCGCCGTTGCGCAGGTACCACTGCCGGGTCGAGACGATCTCCAGTGGCCGGTCGCCCCGCTCGTAGAACTTGACCGGGTGGGTGATCGGGCGCGGGTCGCCGATCAGGTCGCCCGCGTCGGCAAGCATCCCGACGATCTCGCGGCGGGCCGCGTTGACTGTCTGCCCGGCCAGCGCCGCGTACGGCTGGGCCGGCACCCCGGCCGGCGGCTCGGGCAGCAGGCGGCCGTCCCGACCGATCACCACCCGGGTGTCCAGTCGCAGCTCACGCCACCAGGTCACGTCGGCGAGGTCGCCGAACGTGCAGACCATCGCGATGCCTGTGCCCTTGGCCGGGTCGGCGAGCGGATGGGCGTGCACAGGCACCTGGACGCCGAACAGCGGGCTGCGCACCGTACCGCCCACCAGGTCGGCGTACCGCTCGTCGTCCGGGTGGCAGACAAGCGCCACGCAGGCCGGCAGCAGCTCCGGTCGGGTGGTGTCGATGAGCACCGCGCGCCCGTCGGGAGTGGTGAATTGCAACTGGTGGTACGCGCCGGGCCGTTCCCGGTCCTCCAGCTCCGCCTGCGCGACAGCGGTGGCGAACCCGACGTCCCACAACGTCGGCGCCTCCGCCTGGTACGCCTCGCCGCGCAGCAGGTTGCGCACGAACGCCCGCTGGCTTGTCGCCCGGGCCACCCGACCGATCGTCGTGTACGTCAGGGACCAGTCCACGGACAGCCCAAGTCGCCGCCACAGCGCCTCGAAGGCCTGCTCGTCGGCGACCGTCAGCCGTTCGCACAGCTCGATGAAGTTGCGCCGCGACAGTGGTGTGGGGTCGCGGCGTGCCGCGTCGTCGACAGGCGTCGCCGGTGGCCGCCACACCGGGTCGTACGGCAACGCGGGATCGCAGCGCACCCCGTACACGTTCTGCACGCGACGCTCGGTGGGCAGACCGTTGTCGTCCCAGCCCATCGGGTAGAACACCGCCTTGCCGCGCATCCGCTGGTACCGCGCGACGGTGTCGGTGTGCGTGTACGAGAAGACGTGCCCCATGTGCAGCTCGCCCGATACGGTCGGCGGCGGGGTGTCGATGGCGTACACGTCGGCCCGCTGCCTGGTGCGGTCGAACGCGTACGTGCCCTCCTCCTGCCAGCGGCGCGCCCAGGTCTCCTCGAGCCCGTCCAGGGTCGGACGGTCGGGGACACCGGCGCGGGCCGTTCTCGCCGTGTCGGTCATCCTGCGATCGTAGGCATCACCAGGGGGCCGGGCCACGCAGTTGCGCATCGCCGGGTCAGACAAGCGAGTCGCGCCACTGGCGGTGCAGGGCCGCGTACCGGCCTTCCGCCTCGGCCAGCACGGCGGGCGGGCCGTCCTCGACGATCCGGCCGCCGTCGACGACGAGGAGCCGGTCGGCCGTCTCCACAGTGGAGAGACGGTGGGCGATCACCAGGGCGGTGCGGTCGCGCAGGATGGTGCCGAGCGCCCGCTGGACCAGCCGTTCGGTGGGCACGTCCAGCGACGACGTCGCCTCGTCCAGGATCAGCACTGTCGGGTCGGCGAGGAACGCCCGCGCGAACGCGACGAGCTGCCGCTGCCCGGCGGAGAGCCGGCCGCCGCGCCTGTGCACCTGCGTGGCGTACCCGTCGGGGAGCGCGGCGATGAACTCGTGCGCGCCGATGGCGCGGGCGGCGGCCCGCACGGCGTCGTCGTCGGCGCCGGGTCGGCCGAACCTGATGTTCTCCGCCAGGCTCCCGCTGAACAGGTGGTTCTCCTGGGTCACCAGCACCACCGCGCGGCGCAGGTCGGCGTCGGCCACGTCGCGCAGGTCGACCCCGTCGAGGCGGATCGTGCCGGTGTCCGGGTCGTGGAAGCGGGCGACCAGCTTGGCGATCGTCGACTTGCCGGCGCCTGTCGGGCCGATCAGCGCCACGGTCTGCCCGGCCGGCACTGTCACGTCCAGCCTGTCGAGGATCGGGGTGTCCGGGCGGTAGCCGAAGGAGACCGCCCGCAACGCCAGCTCGCCGCGACCGGGGCCGGTCGGCAGCGGCACCGGCCGGGCCGGCTCGGCGACGGCGGGCCGTTCGTCGAGGACACCTGCCAGCTTCTCCAGCGCGGCGGTGGCCGACTGGAGCGCGTTGTAGAACTGGCTCAGCTCCTGCATCGGCTCGAAGAAGCGGCGCAGGTAGAGCAGGAACGCGGCGAGCACACCGACCTCGGTCCGTCCGCCGAGCACACGCCAGCCGCCGTAGCAGAGCACCACCGCCACTGTGACGTTGCCGATCAGCTTGATCGCGGGGGAGTAGGTGGCGATCAGCCGGAACGTGTGCAGGCTGGTCTGCCGGTACTCGTCGCCGAGCGCCACGAAGATCCGCTGGTTGCGGGGCTCCCGTCGGAACGCCTGCACCGCCCGGATGCCCCGCATCGACTCGACGAAGTGCACGATGACCAGCGCGACAGCCTCGCGGGTCCGCCGGTACGCGCTTGCCGACGCCTTGGCGAACCAGCGGGAGAGCAGGAACAGGAACGGGAACGCCAGCAGTGTCACGGCGGCCAGCGGCAGGTCCAGCCAGAGCAGGATGGCGGCCACCGAGAGGATCGACAGGGCGGCCAGCACCAGGCTGTCGATGCCGCCGTTGACGAGTTCGGCGATCGAGTCCAGGTCGCTGGTGAGCCGGGAGACCATGCGGCCTGACGTGTACCGCTCGTGGAAGCCCACCGACAGCCCCAGGAAGTGCCCGAACACGCGCTGCCGCAGGTCCAGCAGGACGGCCTGGCCGATCCGGGCGGAGAGGGTCAGAAAGCCCCGGCGGGCCGCGTACTCGCCGACGGCTGCGGCGGCGAACGCTCCCGCGACGGCGGCCAGCGGGACCGCATCCCCGTCCCGCAGCGGCGCGATGCCCCTGTCGATGCCGACCATCACCAGGTACGGGCCGGCCATCGCGGCGGCGTTCTGCGCCAGCAGCAGAGCGACGGCGGCGACGAGCCGGCGCCGGTGTGGGCGTAGCAGGTCGCCCAGCAGGGTGCGGCTGAGGCGGCGCAGCCGTGCCACCGCCTCCGGGCTGCTGTCCTCGGCGCGGCTCCGGTCGGCCTCCGGGTCGGTGGCGGTGCCGCGCCACCGGGTCAGCTCCGGTTCTTCCCCGGGTGGCGGGTCGGCCTCCTGCGTCACGAGCGCACCAGGCCCCATCCGTCCGTCGTGGACGCGGCCGGCGGTGGCTCCCCGGACGATGGTTCGGCGGCGAGCAGGGCCCGGTACGCGGGCACCGTGGCCAGCAGGTCGGAGTGCCTGCCGATCGCTGTGATCCGTCCGCCGGCGAGCAGGGCGACCCGGTCGGCGAGCGCGATGGTCGACGGGCGGTGTACGACAAGCAGGGCGGTGCTGCTGCGCAGGACCCGCCGCAGAGCCGCCTCGACAAGCGCCTCGGTGTGCACGTCGAGGGCGGACAGCGGGTCGTCAAGCACCAGCAACGCCGGTCGGCCGAGCACGGCGCGCGCCAGCGCCAGCCGCTGCCGCTGCCCTCCGGAGAGGGACAGCCCCTGCTCACCCACCCTGGTGGCCAACCCCCACGGCAGGTCGTACGCGAACTCCGCCTGCGCCAGCGCGAGCGCGGCGCGTACCTCGTCGTCGTCGGCGTCCGGGCGTCCCAGCGTGAGGTTCTCGCGGACCGACATGGAGAACAGCGTCGGCTCCTCGAACGCCACCCCGACCAGCCGGCGCAGCGAGTCCAGGCGCAGGTCACGCAGGTCGTGCCCGTCCAGGGTGATCCGGCCCCCGGTCACCTCGTGCAGCCGGGGCACCAGGGAGAGCAGGGTGCTCTTGCCGCAGCCGGTGGCGCCGACCACTGCCACGGTCTCGCCCGGCTCGATGGTCAGGTCGACCTCGCGCAGGACCGGGGCGGCGGCACCCGGGTAGCGGAACGAGACCTTCTCGAAGCGGAGCCGGCCGACCACCGCGTCGCGGGGAAGCGCCAGCGCGTCGGGGGCGTCCACGATCTGCGGCGGGGTGTCCAGCACCTCCTGGATGCGGTCGGCCGCGGTGGCGGCCTCCTGGCCGTTGGCGATGATCCAACCCAGCGACTGCACAGGCCAGATGAGCATCAGTTGCAGACTCACGAACGCCACCAACTCGCCGATGGTGAGCGCGCCCCGCGCGGCGGCGGCAGCCCCGGCGACCAGCACCACGCCCAGGGTCACGTTCGGCACCAGGTCGAGCAGCGCCGAGGTGTTGGCCAGCAGTCGGCCCTTGCCCACGCCTGTGTCGTGCAGCGTCCGCGCCCCACCGGCGAAGCGGGCGGCCAGCTCGGGCCCCCGGCCGTACGCCTTCATGGTGCGCAGCCCCTGCGCGGTCTCCTCGACCAGTGTCGCCACGTCGCCCTGCTGGTCCTGCATCCGGCGCGAAGCCGTGTGGTAGTGCCTGCCGAACCGACGGCTGATCAGCAGCAGCGGCACCCCGCTGGCCGCGACGAGCAACCCGAGCGCCGGGTGCAGATGCACGAGCAGGGCCACGACCACCACGTAGGTGGTGACGTTGAGCAGCAGGAAGAACACGCCGAACGAGAGGAACCGGCGGATCACCGACAGGTCGCTTGTGATCCGGGAGAGCAACTGGCCGGACTGCCAGCGGTCGTGGAAGCTCGCCGGCAACAGCTGCAGGTGGGCGTACACGTCGGCGCGCAGGGCCGCCTCCATGCCCACCGCCGACGAGGACTGCACCCACCTGCGGATGAAGATGAGCACCGCCTCGACCACGCCGAGCAGCAGCGCCAGACCGGCGAGCTGGATCAGCGCACCGGGCTCGCGCCCGGCCACCGGGCCGTCGACCACCCGCTGCACCACAAGGGGTACGGCGATCCCGGCCGCTGTGCCGGCGAGACCCGCGACGAGCAGCCAGGCGAACTCGACGGCGTACGGGCGCAGGTAGCGGCGCAGCCGCCAGAGGTTGTGCACCGGGTGGGGACCCGCGACGGCCCGGGCGGCCGGGTCGCCGTCGTTCTCCGCAGGCACCACCCGACGGTAGCGTCAATACCTGTCGATGCCTGTGTCAGCTTGCTGTCAGCCGTCGCTCGTGACCGAGAAGCCACGTCTTCACGTCCAACCCCCAGCGGTAGCCGCCGAGCGTCCCGTCGGTACGCAGCACCCGGTGACAGGGCACGAAGAGCGCGGCGGCGTTACGGGCGCAGGCGGCCGCGGCGGCCCGCACCGCCGGCGGTCGACCGGCCAGCGCCGCGTACCCGGTGTAGGTGACAGGGGTGCCCGGGGGCACCTCGCGCAGCACCTGCCAGGCGTGTGCCATGAACGCGCCGCTTGTGTGCTGCCGTACCGGCACCGCGTCGATAGCGGCCAGGTCGCCGTCCAGGTAGGACTCGACGGCCGTGCTGATCGGGCCGAGGTCGTCCCGCAGCCGCAGGGGTGCCCGCAGCGTCGGGTGGACCAGGGGCAGCAGTGCCGCCGGGTCCGGGGTGAAGCCGGCCGCCCGCACGTCGCCGTCCGGGCCGGCGAGGATGCTCAGTGGGCCGGCCGGGGTGTTCACAACGGTGCTGTCGATGCTCATGCCGCTCTCCAGAGTCTGATGGTGGCGTAGGACCGCCAGGGGCGCCAGCGGTCGGCGTACGCGTCGAGGGTCGTGGGGTCGTCGGGCAGGCCGAGCCTTGCCGCGCCGCGCCGGACGGCGAGGTCGGTTCCGAGGAAGACGTCCGGGTCGCCGAGGGCACGCATGGCCAGGTAGCCGGCCGTCCACGGGCCGATGCCGGGCAGGGCCAGCAGCCGCCGTACGGTCTCCTCCCGGTCGCCCCCCGGCGCCAGGTCGACCGACCCGTCCACCACCGCCCGAGCCAACGCCCGCAGGGTCTCCCGCCGCCCCGCCGGCATCCCGAACCCGGCGTCCGGCACCGACAACAGTTCCTCCGCGCTCAGGAACCCCCGCAGGTCGCTCCGGCCCTCGACGTGTCGATCACGAGGTTGTTGTCCCGACGCGCAGACATCGCCTGCGACAACTTCATGATCAACCTGCTTCAGCAGACGGGTCAGTGTTGTTCTTGCCGCCGTCACCGAGATCTGCTGGCCGATCACGGCCCGGACTGCCATCTCGAAGCCGTCCACCGCCCGGGGGACCCGGATTCCGGGCTCCGCCGCCACCGCCGGCGCCAGCGCCGGATCCGCGGCCAGCGTCCCGTCGACGGCCACCGGGTCCGCGTCCAGGTCGAGCAGCCGGCGGCAGCGGGCCACCGCCGGCGCCAGATCGCGCAGGTCGGCCAGGCGCAGCGTCGCCGCCACGTACCCGTCCGCCGGGGTCAGGGCCACCTGTCCGACGCCGTGCGGCAACCGCAACCCCCTGTGGTACGTCCCGTCGCGGACCTCCTCCACGCCCGGCAGCGCCCGCAGCGCGAGGAAGTCCAGCAGCGCCCGGGCGTGCAGCGGCGGCCGGTACGCCAGACGGAGCGAGATGGTCCCCGCGCCGCGTGCCGCCTGCTGCCGGCCACGGGCCGCGCGCAGCTCGGACGGGGCGCTCGCGTACACCTCGCGGACCGTGTCGTTGAACTGCCGCACACTGCCGAAACCCGCAGCGAACGCGATCTCGGCCATCCCGAGTCCGGTCGTCTCGATCAGGATCCGGGCTGTCTGCGCCCGCTGGGCACGGGCCAACGCGAGCGGTCCGGCGCCCATCTCGGCGCGCAGCATCCGGTGCAGGTGCCGCTCGGTGTAGCCGAGTCGGGCCGCCAGCCCCGGTACGCCGCCCCGGTCGACGACCCCGTCGGCGATCAGCCGCATCGCCCGGCCGACCACGTCGGCGCGGACGTCCCACTCCGGCGAGCCGGGTGCGGCATCGGGCCGGCAGCGGCGGCAGGCGCGCAGCCCGGCACCCTGCGCCGCCGCCGCGGACGGGAAGAACCGGACGTTCTGCCGCTTGGGTGTGGTCGCCGGGCAGGACGGCCGGCAGTAGATCCCGGTGGACGTCACGCCTGTGTAGAACCAGCCGTCGAACCGCTGGTCACGGCTGTCCACGGCCCGGTAGCACCGCTCGAAGTCCATCTCCACGTCACCGATGATGCCCCGCTCACCCGACCGTCGGCTGGCGGGAATCGGACCTGGGTGTGGGCCGACCCCGGCGCGTACCGCCAGGCGGGTGAGGCTCAGCGGCGACGCCGGTGCGGCTGACCGGACCGCGCCTGCCCGGACCGCGCCGGCCGGCCGGACCGTACCTGCTGTCCCGACCGTTGGGGTCGCGCCGTCAGCAGGGGCGAGCGGAACACGCCGTCCGGGTCGTACCGTCGCCAGAGCCGCCGCACCCGCGCGCCCGTCTCGCCCGGGTAGATCCGGGCGAACGCCGCCGGGTCCGGCCGGCTCTCGAAATTGACGTACGCGCCGTCGGCCCGACCTGCGGCGCCCCGCCAGGCGGTGTCCAGCGCCGCGTCGCCCTGCGGCGGGAACACCGAGGCCACGACCAGGACATCCTGGTGCCGGTGCGGGTACGCCGTCGCGTCCGCGGGGACGTCGTTCACCGCCCCGCCCAGCGAGCGGAGCTGGAGTACCGCCCGGCCCGGCCCGGTCACCGCCCGCATCAACGCCCGTGCTCCGCCGTCGTCCAGCCCGCTGAACAGGCCGTTCGTGGTCGTGCCCCGCTGCTGTCCGACGTTCGGGTGCAGGTGTGCGGTAGGCACCAACGTCGGGTAGGGCAGCAGGTCGGTCCGGTGTTCGAGTAGCTTGCCGATGGCCAGCAGCGGTTCCACCACGGGGCGGACCCGGCGCAGGCTCTCGGCGGCGACCACGGCGGTGACGGACATCAGCGCCGAGCGCCCCTCCGCGAACAGCACGACGGCCGCGGACAGCTCCCGGGGGGCCTGCGCCAGACAGCTCGCCCACTCGCGGAGGGTCCGGCCGTCCGGGTGCGCCTCGACGACGAGCTGCGCCACCCCGACGTTGCGCTGCTCGACGGCCTCGATCTCGAACGCCACCACGATCCCCGCCCCCGCACCGGCGCCCCGGACCAGCCAGAACAGGTCCGGCTCGTGCTGGGCGTCGGCGCGTACCAGCGTCCCGTCCGCGAGCACCACCTCCACCGCGCGGACGCGGTCGATGGTGAGCCCGTGGGCGCGGACCAGCCAGCCGACACCACCGCCGGTGGCCAGGCCGCCGACTCCCACGCCGCCGTGGTCGCCCGAGCTGATCACCAGGCCGTACGGTGCCAGCGCCTTCGCGACGTTCGCCCAGCGGGCGCCCGCCTCGACCCGGACCAGGCCGGCGCGCTCGTCGAGCACCCGCACCCGGTTGAGCATGGACAGGTCGATGACCAGGCCGCCGTTGTTCGAGGAGACGCCGGACAGGCCGTGCCCGCCACTGCGGACGGCGATCGGCAGCCGCTGCTCCCGGGCGTAGCGGATCGCGTCGGCCACCTGCGCGGTGGTCTTCGGCAGCAGGACGGCGGCCGGTGAGGCGGTGGTCGTGTACGTCGAGCGCAGCTGCGCGTACCGACGGTCGCCGGGCGTGACGAGCTGCCCGGTGAGTGAGTCGGGCACCCGGGCCAGGGTGGTCATCGCTGTCTCCTCTGCTCTGCCTCGCCACCCTCCCACCTCCACCGCCCGTTCCCGCCACGGTGATCAGGAGGTCTGCGTCACGACAGGGTCTCCGGTGCCGCGAACCCGTTGATCCGCGGGAGGTTTCCGCCCGGAAGTGTCAGTCGTCCCGGGTAACGTCCGGCCACCAATTCAAGAAGGGGTGCGGCGATGGCGAGCGTGGCGGGTCGGGCGGCGGCGTCGACATCTGGCGCGTTCCCGCCGCTGCCCCGGGCGGTGGCCCAGTCCTTCTACCGCCGGATGCGGGCCGTCGGGCCGGCCGCGGTCGGTGCCCTCGAACGGGACCGGGCGGGCGACATCGAGCGGCCATTCGCCGACACCGCCTGCGGTCGCCTGGCCCACTCGCTCGACGACGCCGGTCTGCGGGCGCTCGGCATGTGGACGCACCACTGGTGCATGCGGTTCTACGACGACGACACCCGCGTCGGCAGGCGACTGCTCCGGGAGATCGCCCGTCGCCCGAGCCTGGGCTGGACGACTGACGAGGTGCTGTGGATGCTCCGGGAGTCGACCGCGGCCGGTCCGGCCGCGCCCGAGCGGTTCACCCTGCCGCGCGCCGCAGCCGCGCACCTGCCCGCGGGTGAGTCGCCCCTCGACAGGCTGCCGGCCGACGCCGTGGTGGTGCCCAGCCAGCGCCGGGCCTGCTGAGCAGCGTCATCCCCGCGCCGGGTGTGGGCTGCGGCAGGATGGACGCCGTCAGCACCGACGAAGGAGACGACGAATGCCTGCCAGCGACCCGACGATCATCGCCACCAGCATGGGCTTCTTCCGGAGCGACCGAGGGCCGTACGACATGCGTCCCAGCCCGGTCTTCGAGCTGGCGGCGGAGCTGGCCCAGGCCGGGGAGCAGCCCCGGGTGTGCTACCTCGGGCAGGCCGTCGGCGACCAGCCCACCTCGTTGACCGCCGTGTACGGCGCGTTCGCCGACACCCGGTTCCGGCTGTCGCACCTCGCCCTCTTCCCGATGCCGAACGTCGAGGACGTCCGCGCCCACCTGCTCGCCCAGGACATTGTCTGGGTGGGCGGCGGCAGCGTGGCCAATCTCGTCGCCGTCTGGCGGGTGCACGGGCTCCCCGAGATCCTGCACGAGTGCTGGCAGGCCGGCGTGGTGCTGGCCGGCGTCTCCGCCGGCTCGATCTGCTGGCACGTGGGCGGCGCCACCGACAGCTTCGGCCCCCGACTGCGCGGCTTCACCGAGGGGCTGGCCTGGCTGCCGTACGGCAACGGGGTGCACTACGACAGCGAGGCCCAGCGGCGACCGCTGATGCACGAGCTGGTCGGCGACGGGACGCTGCCCACCAGCCACTGCACCGACGACGGTGTCGGCCTCGTCTACCGGGGGACCCAACTGGTCGAGGCGATCGCGGACCGCGAGGGCGTCTCGGCGTACGAGGTGAGCCGCGGCGCGGACGGCAGTGTGCGGGAGGCGGTCATCGCTCCCCGTCTGCTCGGCTGAGCGCGGGTCAGACCCGGTCCTCGAAGGCGGCGCACACGGTCGCCCGCGTCTGCGGCCCCTCGATCGCGCGCAGCAGCTCCCGGGCGAGGGCGATCTGGTGTGCCTCGTCGACCGTCCGGTCCATCGGGGTCAGCTCCACCCGCCACCGGAAGTAGAGGTAGTCGTCCTCGTCGGTGGCGGCGAGCTGCGGGTTGGCGTCCTCGTTGGGGTTGATCTCCAGCAGGTTGCCCCGGACGTCCACCGAGTCCCGGCGGTAGGGCACCGCGTCGGGCAGCCGGGTGCGGATCAGGTCGAGCAGCTCCGCCGCCGTGAGCGGGCCGTCGACCATGATGAGGAACTGCAACGTCGTCTGCACGTCTGCCACCTTGCCAGATGCGGATCCGCTCAATCGAGCGGGAGGAACGGGCCGTTGTCGAACTTGCCGCCCCGGCGCAGCACGGAGAACTGCACCTTGTGGGGTACGTGCGTGTCCATCAGTTCGCGCCGCAGGTGGGTGAAGTCGGTGCCCAGGTCGAAGCTGGCGAGCTGACCGTTCTCGTTGATCCGGCGCAGCATCGTCTTGCGCAGCCGGGTGCCGTCCGGCGCCCGGGCCAGGGAGCGTTCGGCGAGGTCGAAGAAGGTCTTGTCGTCGACGATGAGCGCCACGTCGATGTCGGAGTCCGGGCGGGCGGTGCCCTTCACCCGGCTGCCGTGGGCGACCAGGTCGCCGTCGGGCAGCCCGGCCTGCCGTTGGGTCTGCCGGGCGCCCCGGGCGAAGCGGGTCCACTGCCGTTCGGTGAAGCCCTGCGGGATCTGGCGGGCGGCACGGGTGGTCGCCGTCTCGGCGGCCTCGCCCGCCACGTCGTCGGCCCGCCGCATCATGCTCCGGGCGGCCTGCGCCACGATGCCCCGGGCGGCAGAGGTGGCGCCGTCCGGCAGGTCCCGCCGACGGCCGGTCATCGTGGCCCGCCCGACTGCCGGCGGCGAAGTACGGCGTCGAAGACCTGCGCCAGCTCGGCGGCGTCCTCGCCGGCGTGGTGGGTGTGTGGCACGTCGTGCAGACCCAGCTCGTGCTTGATCTTGCCCTTGCGGGTCTGGACCCACTCGCTGCCGGTCAACCCCATCCAGTAGCTGCGCAGATCCACTCCGGACCCGGTGGCGCCGAACGGGCTGTGGCCGACGAAACGTACGAAGTACCAGTGCACGAACATGCCGTCCCAGACGGCGGGCGCGGCGAGGAAGACCGGACGACCGATCCGGCGGAGCCCGTTGACCCAGGCCGCCGCCGATGCCATCGCCTCGGCGGCGGTCGGCGCCTCGCGCAGCAGGCGGTTCCGGTCCAGACCCGACACGGCCAGCGCGGCCGGCACGAACTCGTCGGAGATGGGCCGCAGCTCGGTGTAGAACGTCAGGTCCGGACGCCCGGCCACGGCCATACCCAGCGAGATCATGCTGTACGGCCCGGGGATCGGCCCGTCCGCCTCCACGTCGACGCCGACATACAGCTCGGGCAGGGGAGAGGTCATCCCAGTACCACCCCGATGGCCTGGTCGATCAGCATGTTCAGGACGATGTCGGTGAGCTTCTTGAAGACGGGGATCTCCAGCAGCGAGGCGCCGAACGTCGGCGCGGCCGTCGCGAGCGCCTGGATGATCTGCACCAGCAGGATGATCAGCTGGACGATCACGTTGATCTTCAGGGCGAGGACGATCAGCGCGCACACGAACAGCGTCGCCGCCACCATCTGCGCGCCGGTGCCGCCGTCGCGGAGCACCGATATCGCCGAGCCTCCCGACTCCCAGCGCTGCTGGAACGCGATGAGCGCGTCGCCCTGGTTGCCGTCCAGCACCCGCTGCGCGGCCGCCGTACCCTCCGCCGCCGCGTTGTTCAGCGACTCGGCCATCTCCATCCACATCTGACCGAGTTCGAACATCTTCGTCTCGTCCGACTTGGGCCAGGTGTAGCCCAGCTCGTTCAGCAGGCCGGCGAGTTCGCCGGGCAGCATGATCCCCATCGAGCCGCCTACCAGCTCATCGTCGTGAACTGGGCGTCGTTGTCCTGCTCCACCAGGTCGTACTGGTCGGCCATCAGGCTCAGCCCGTCACCGAAGCCGCGCAGCCCTTCGACGACCGATCCGAGGCACTCGGCCGCGATCTCCTCGGCCACCTGGTACGACATGCCGATCAGGCCGCCGACGTCGTCGTCGCCGAAGATGTCGCCCATCGACGCCGTCCGTGCGCGCAGCGCCTCCCACTGCGCGGCGAGCTGCTCGGCCACCGTCGTCAGGTGGCCGCCGCCCTGCCGCAGCGCGGGTGGGTGCACCTGTAGGTCCTCGCGCATGCCATCACCTCGCTGCCTGCTGGATGCGCCGCACCGCGTCGGTGAGCGCGTCGGTCATCGCCGCCATGCTGCGCACCGACTCGTTCTGCAACTCGTCGAGCTGCTGGCCCAGCGCCACCGGGTCCACCGCTGGCGCGTCCGCGGCCTCACCGGCGGCAAGGCGCAGGTCGTCCAGCGCGGCGTTTACCGCCAGGGTGATCTGTTCGCCGAGCATCTCGGCGCCCATCCGCAGGGCGCGCGGGTCCACCGTCACCGACTCGACGCGTTGGCCGACCGCAACGACCTCGACCTGACCGCCCGCCGCGGAGCCGGTGCCCCGTGCCGGCTCGACGTCCAGGCCGTCGGGGACCTGCCCGGTGGAACGCATCGACGCCAGTGCCTGTCGGGTCTGCTGGAACAGCCTGTCGAATTCGGTCACCTGGTCCACAACGCCCCCTCACGTCGCACGCGACACCGAGAGGGTAGCAACGGGATCCCAGCGTCGGGATCCGTCGAGTCGTGACCAGGGCCGGCGTCCGGCCCGGTGGAATCGGAGCCGCCTGGACCGGCCCGGTCGGGACCGGCGTAAGCTGGCCCGTCGTGAGTCTCACCATCGGCATCGTCGGCCTGCCCAACGTCGGCAAGAGCACGCTTTTCAACGCGTTGACCAAGAACGACGTGCTGGCGGCGAACTACCCGTTCGCCACCATCGAGCCAAACGTCGGCGTGGTCGGGCTGCCCGACGAGCGGCTGGGCAAGCTGGCCGAGATCTTCTCGTCGCAGAAGGTGCTTCCCGCCCCTGTGTCGTTCGTCGACATCGCCGGTCTGGTGCGTGGCGCGTCGAAGGGGCAGGGCCGGGGCAACGCCTTCCTGGCCAACATTCGCGACGCCTCGGCGATCTGCCAGGTCGTCCGCGCCTTCTCCGACCCGAACGTGGTGCACGTCGACGGCAAGGTCTCCCCGGCCGACGACATCGAGACGATCAATACCGAGCTGATCCTCGCCGACCTGCAGACGCTTGACAAGGCGCTGCCCCGGCTGGAGAAGGAGGCGAAGCTCCGCAAGGACCGCCTCGCCGCGGTCGCCGCCGCGAAGGCCGCCATCGAGGTGCTCGACGGCGGCACCACCCTGTACTCCGGGGCCGCCGCCGCGAAAATCGAGCTGGAGCACCTGCGCGAGCTGCACCTGCTCACCACCAAGCCGTTCCTGTACGTCTTCAACGTCGACGAGGCCGAACTGGCCAACGAGACGTTCCTCGACGAGCTGCGCGCCCTGGTCGCCCCGGCCGAGGCCGTCTTCATGGACGCCAAGATCGAGTCTGAGCTGGTGGACCTGCCCGAGGACGAGGCCCGCGAGCTGCTGGAGTCGATCGGGCAGAACGAGCCCGGCCTCAACCAGCTCGTCCGCGTCGGCTTCCGCACGCTCGGCCTCCAGACGTACCTCACGGCCGGCCCCAAGGAAGCACGCGCCTGGACCGTCCCGGTCGGCGCGACCGCGCCGGAGGCCGCGGGTGTCATCCACAGCGACTTCCAGCGCGGCTTCATCAAGGCCGAGGTGGTCTCCTACGACGACCTGGTCGCGGCCGGTTCGATGGCGGCGGCCAAGGCGGCGGGCAAGGTCCGCATCGAGGGCAAGGAGTACGTCATGCAGGACGGCGACGTGGTGGAGTTCCGCTTCAACGTCTGACCGCGGTCAGGCGCGCCCGCCGCACCCTCGCGCTACTCACCGGTCCTGAGACTCATCGATACGTACGCAGAGAAGCCCGCACGCTTGGCGAACTTCATCGGGCGCGTGTGCGACTCCCGGAATCCGAGCTTGCGGTAGAGGGCCAGCGCTGGCGTGTTCGTGTCCTTGATCTCGCGAAGCACGAACTCGTCGTAGGGCAGCTGCAGCACGCGGTTCATGAGGGCCGTCGCCACGCCCTTTCCCTGGTGCTGCGGCGCGGTGGTCACGAAGCCTATCTCCGCGAGGCCGTGCCGTGCACCGTCGAATGCCCCGAGGAACTGGCTCCTGACGATCACATAGCTGAACAGTCCGTGCCAGCGACCCAGTGCACGTTGCATTTCACGGCGGGAAGGTGCAAAGCATTCCTGATCCCCCTCGGTCACGCTGGCAATCCCTGCGGGTTGGCCATCGACGAGCGCCACGTAGAAGCGCTTGAGGATGATCATGTGCGCGAACGCGTCTGTGAGGACCTCCGGGTCTGTTGAAAAGTACTCGAAGTCTTCGGCGAACCCGTTGACGAGGACTCGGGCAATGTCTCGGCGGGAATTCTCGCCGAGCTCGTCACCGCGTTTGATCTCGATCATGGACGTCCCTCCGCGCTCAGCAGGCGCAGCGCGATGTCGACGCCTGAATCGATCGGTGTCTTCTCGTTGACCAGGCGCATGGTCGCGATGCCGGACAGCATCGCGAAGTAGTACGCGGTCAATTGAACGGGGTCGCCTGCCGCGAACTGTCCCGAGGCTTGGCCCCGCCGCACCAGGTCGGCGAAAGCGTTCCACAACGCCTGTTGGCCAACCGCCAGCCGTGCGGCAGTGCCCGGCGGCGTATCCGTCAGAAACCCCTGGTTGATCACCCGGTAGAACTCGGCTGGGCCGTGGTCGCTCGCGAGGTCGGTGAGGAACGCGCGTGTGAATCCGCGGGCCAGTGCGAGCGGATCGCCATCTCTCGAGAGTCCGCCGACTGCTGCGGCGAGACCGGTCAAGGCGCGCTCGAGCAGCGCTTCGAAGAGGGCTTCCTTGCTCGCGTGGTGTCGGTAGATCGATCCGATGCTGAGTGAGGCTTCTTCGGCGATTTGTCGGATGCTCGATGCAGCGTAACCGTGTCGAGCGAAGGCTCGGACGGCGGCGAGCTCGATCGATTCGCGCGTCGCAGCGCTCAGGGCCTGATTCTGTTCCGGCGTTCTCACCCATCGCCTCCTTCGGTGAACCAATGTTCATTCTAGTCGACGGTGGCCCCCGGAGGCAGTGGGTGCCCTGAGTTGTGAGGCCGGTCTGTGACGGAACCCGGTGGAGTTCCGCTTCAACATCTGAATCCGGCCGTCTGCGCTGTCAGGCAGTGCTGGGGTCGGCGGCTCTGGCGGCTCGCTCGATGGTGGCGCGTCGGGCCTCCCAGAGGGCCGCGTCGCGTTCGGCGGGTGCTCTCCTGGCTATCGTCCCGGTCGATCCGTCGAGCTGTTCCCGCAGGATGTCGGCGTGCCCGACGTGCCGGCTGGTCTCGATGAGCATGTGGACCAGGATGGCGAACAGCTTCACGTCCGGTTGCGGCCACCAGGGTGCGCGGCCGGGTGCGTCGATGGCGAGGGCCGTGATCGTGGCGTCCGAGTGTTGCCACACGCGACGGTAGCGGTCGATGATGTCCTCGCGCGTCTCCTGCTCGGTCGCCCACATGTCCAGGCCCTGCCGCAGGGCGTCGTCGTCCCACCGGGGAAGCGGTTCGGGGAAGGGTCGGTCGAAGACCTCGCCGAAGTAGGTGGCCTCCCATATCGACAGGTGTTTGACCAGGCCGAGAAGGTTGGTTCCGGTCGAGGTCAGGGGACGGCGGATGTCGTACTCGGACAGTCCGTCGAGTTTCCAGAGCAGCGCCTCGCGCATCTCTCGCAGATCGCTGTGCAGGTACTCCTTCGCGAAATCATCGATCATGCTCGGGGAGCCTGCCACGCGCCGGCCGCTGTCGCTGCCCGCCCGGGCGTTGGAGGGCTGAACTACACCCAGGGCGGAATGTGCTGGCGCAGGTACTCACGAGCACGGGGGATGGGGTCCCGCCAATACTGGTGGGGCAGGCGGGAGTGGTGCGTCTCGCAGAAGTCGGCGAGGCTGTCCCTGATCCTGACGCTCTCCAGCGGAACCGTTCGCGTCGGGCACCTACCACAGTGGTGCTCGACGTAGGGTGGGCGCGTGGACGACCGGACTCTGCTCAGCTCCTCGTTCGGGGCGGCGGCGACCGCGTACGCCGAGCACCGCCCGGACTACGCGCCGGACGCGGTGCGGTGGGCGCTCGAGCCCGCGCCCGGTCCTCGGGTGCTCGACCTCGGGGCCGGCACCGGCAAACTGTCCGCCACGCTTGTCGCGCTGGGTGCGGAGGTTGTCGCTGTCGAACCCGATCCGGCGATGCTCGCCGAGCTGCGCCACGCGCTGCCGGCCGTCCGTGCCCTGCCGGGCAGTGCTGAGGCGATCCCATTGCCTGACGCGTCAGTCGACGCCGTGCTGGCCGGCAACGCGATGCACTGGTTCGACATGGCCGTCGCGGGGCCGGAGATCGCCCGGGTCCTCGCGCCCGGAGGCGTCCTGGCCGGGCTGTGGAACGTCCTGGACGACCGGATCGACTGGATCGCCGACCTTAAACGCGTCAGCGGAAGCGCGGCCATAGGCCCCCGTGACACGGTGAGCAGTTGGCGCGCGGCGACGGCGGACATGCTGGTACCGGGCGCCGGCATGGTCGCCCGGTTCGGCTCTCCGACGCACGTCGAGTTCCCGCACGGGCAGCTCCGCACCGCCGACTCCCTCGTCGCGACACTCGCGACGCGGGCAGGCCTGTTGGTCATGGGAGATCCGGACCGGGATGCCGTACTGGGCCGGGTCCGCGATTTCCTCGGCAGCAGGCCCGAAACCGCCGACGGCGAGTTCACCCTGCCGATGCTGACCGCCGTGCTGCGTGCCCGGCTGCTGTGACGGTCAGCTGACCTGGTCGGTCGGGTCCGGGGCTGTTCGACGGATGACAAGCAGGGCGACGTCATCGTTGGGGTTCTCGATGTCCAGGGCCGTCATGACTGTGGCGCAGACGGTGTCGGGAGAGGCGAGGGGAACCGCAGACGTCAGACGGGCGAAACCGGTGTCGATCAGTTCGCCGCGGCGTTCGACGAGCCCGTCGGTGTAGCCGACGAGCACCGCGCCGGGCGGAAAGTCCACGGTTGTGCTGCGCCGCTGCGGCGTCCGGTAGCCGATGCCCAGCGGTGGGTCGACCTGTACGGCGAGCAGACGGGCGGGTTGCGATGGCGCAACCAGCACGGGGCTCAGGTGCCCGGCCAGGGAGATGCGGATGGTCGCGCCGTCCGGGGAGATCATCGCGTACATCGCGGTGCTGAGGCTGCCGGTCTCGAAGTGGTTGACCTTCCGGTCGAGGAGGGTCAGCGCCTCCGCCGGGTCGTCCGAGACCAGGGCGTACGCGCGCAGGGCACTTCGGATCCGTCCCATCACCACAGCCGACTGCAACCCGTGCCCCGACACGTCACCGACGACCACTCCCAGCCATCCGGATGGGAGGGTGAAGACGTCGTACCAGTCGCCGCCGACGCCGGAGACGTGACCGGGAACGTACCGGGCGGCCATCTCCAGATTCGGCGCCCTGGGCAACTCGGTGGGGAGCAGACTTCGTTGCAGGGCCAGTGCGGCGTTCTGGTTCAGGCTGTGAGCCCGGGCCTGGCTTGCCACGCCGATCCGGTCGGCGACCAGTTCGAGCAGCCGGACGTCGTCCGCGGCGAACCGGCGCGGGGTGAGGGTCCCGACGTGCAGGACGCCGATGAGTTCACCGCGCGTGAAGACCGGTACGCCGAGCAGGGACCGGACCCCGGTCTCCAGTAGGAGCGGGTTGACCACCTTGTCGGCGGTGACGTACTCGATGATCACCGGCTGGCGGGTGAGGGCGATCCGGCCGGCGAAGCCCTGGCCGATCGAGACCCGGAAGGCCTGCCGGACCTCGTCTTCCAACCCCTTGGCGGCGGTGGCCACGAGTTGTCGGGCGTGCACGTCCAGAAGCAGGATGGCGGCGGTGTCGACGTGCAGCAGTTCGCGGACCCGGTCGAGCAGCTCGTCGAAGAGGTCGGCGACATCGAGCCGGGACAGCGTCGCGTCGGTCACCGCCTCGATGCGGCGCAACCGCTCCGCATCCGTGACACCGCTGGTCGCTACCACGTCAGAATCGTAGCCGCGTCGTCCGCTGCCGCTCGTCACGCGTTCGTCGACCAACGCGTCGACCGGTGGGACCGGCCGGGCTGGCAGCGTGCTACTGCTCGGCCCAGGCGCCCAGCTCGTTGCCGCTGGGGTCGGTGAAGTGGAATCGCCGCCCGCCCGGGAACTCGTACGGCCCGTTCGTCACCTGGCCGCCGGCGTCCTTCACGGCCTGCGCCGACCGGTCCAGATCGTCGGAGTAGAGCAGCACGAGCGGGCCGCCCCTCCGGACGTCCTGGTCCAGACGGAGGCCGCCCACCTCGGGCGCGGCGTCGCCGTGCGGGCTGCGGATGCCCGCATAACCGGGCCCGTAGTCGGTGAACTCCCAGCCGAACGCGTCGGCGTAGAAGCGCTTGGCCTCGGCAATGTCGGTCACCGGAAGCTCGACGTAGTCGATGACGTGGTGCCGGTGCGGAGCTGGCTCAGACATGGCAGGCATTCTGCGCGCCGGGTCCGACAAACCCCGGGAGGCGCAACGAAAGGTTGCGCATCGCGTCGAAGCACCTGGCGGTCCTGGACCGGGTCGGGCTCATCCACGCCGAGCCGGCCGGCCGCGAGCGGCACTACCAGGTCGACGAGGCGCAACTCGCCCGCGCGGTCGCCCAGTTGTCGGCGGTCGGCGCCACCTGGGACGCCCGTCTGCGCCGGATCAAGCGGATCGCCGAGGCGATCGAACGCGGCCGGCCGGCGCCGGACGACGCCCGCATCAGCGACTGACACCTACGTCTGTGGGGGCCGGGTCGCCGGAGGGTCGCGTGCTCCGCCGGGAGAGCGCGATTCCCCCGGCGACCAGGCCGAGCGCCACGATCGCCGCCGCGCAGAGCAGCAGCGTCGGGCGTGCGCCGAGGGCACCCACGAGCGGGCCGCCGAGCATCGTCCCCAGCGGCACCGCCAGCACGAGGACGGCGCCGTTCGCGGCAAGCACAGCCGGGAGTTGCGCGACGGACGCGCTGCGCTGGAACAGCGCCATCGACGTCGACATGTACGGCGCCCAGATGAGGCCCGCCAGGGCGAACGCCGGCAACGACACCCCGATCGGTGCGCCCAGGCCGAGGGGCAGCATCGCGACGCCGAACGCGACGACGATGCCGATGGTGGTGGCGCGCAGCGGCCAGCGGCGAAGGTACCCGGCGATGAGGCCTCCGGTGAGACCGCCGATGCCGAACGCGGTGTAGTAGGCGCCGAGCAGTGTCGCCGAGGCGTGCAGGTCGTCGGTGATGTGGATCGGCATGGCCACGTACACCGGTCCGAAGAGGAAGAAGAACCACAGACTCAGCACCAGGAGACCCAGCAGCGCGGGGTTGCGGCGGATGACGGCGAAACCGGCGGTACGCGAGGCGCCGCGCTCGTACCCGTCGACGCTGCCGGCGGGAGGCAGTGCGAGGCGGTACGTCAGTGCCAGCGCGGCGAAGGTGGCGGCGTCGATGGCGATGACCCACACCGCCCCGACCCAGCCGATCAGGATGCCCGCCAGTGGCGGACCGACGATTGTGGCGAACCCTCCGATGGTGCCGAGCACCGCGTTGGCCGGCAGGTGGTGGCGCTGCGGCAGCAGTTCGGCGATCAGGGTGAAACGTCCGGCGGACCCCCACGAGTGCAGCAGCGCGGACACGGCCAGCAGGACGACGTACAGCTCGACGCTGAGCACGTCGGCGAGGTGGGCGAGGGGGATCGCCGCGAGGGCACAGGCCCGTAGGATCGCGTCCCACCCGGCGAGTTGGGCACCGCCGCGGCCGCGCAGCACCCTGGCGAAGATGACCGTCCCGGCCGCGCTGGGCAGGGTGTACGCCGCCATGGCCAGCGCGATCCAGGTGCCGCGCTGACCGGACGGTGCGAGTTCGATGGCGAGCCAGGCCACCGCGACCACCGCCATGCCGTCACCCAGCGCGGACACCGCCAACCCGGGCAGGACCCGCCGCAGCAGTGGGTGACTCAGCACCGGCCAGTACGGCGAGGTGCGCGGGAAGCGGACCGCATTCGACGACATGCCGCCAGTCGACCTGACGCGGCCGTCGACGGCCAGCGGAGGCTGCTCTCAGCAGATTCCGCTTCGGGCGGAACGTGACCCAGCCTCAGCCGGACTTCCGGTCTCGGCTGTCGCCGTCACGGGAGGCCCGGAAGGACGAGCCGACGGCGGCCACGATCGAACCCACCGAGGCGAGCGACACCGCTGCCCCGCCAGCGGTGTCGGCGCCGCCGTCCCCGGTCACCTTGAGGATGATGCCGGCCACCATCAGAACGACCGACACGGCCAGGATCGCCTGGATGGCCCGTCTGCTCATGGCATCTCACCCTTCGGGCGGCGGGAGATCGACTCGGGTTCCTGAGGTCGGGGTGCCATCGTGGCGATGACACCCGAGTCTCCGGAACCCGAGTCGATCACACCGCTAGTGGACGCGGTAGACGGAGATGTGCGACGGGCTGTCGGCGGTGAACGGCCGTCGGTGCCAGTCGGCGTACCGCTCGGTGAGCCGGAGCCCGGCCCGCTCCGCCATCTCGTCGATCTGGTGCGGCCAGGCGTACCGCATGGCGAACGGCTTCAGGTGGACACCCGCGCTGTCGAACGTGATCGTCTGCCTGATGAAGCGCTGCGCAGGCCTGTCGTACTGATGCAGTCGGATCGTCGCGGAGTCCTCCGTGACGGCCCACACCTGCACCCGCTCGTCCGAGTCGAAGCTACGCGGGTCCGGCACGAACGTCTCGATGACGAACGCTCCGTCCGGCGACAGCACCCGCGCGACGTTACGGAAACAATCCGCCTGCCGCTCGGCGTCCACCAGGTTGAACAGCGTGTTGAAGACCAGGTAGGCGAGCCGGAAGTCGCCCTCCACAGGTACGTCCGCCATGTCGCCGACGACCACCGGGATCTGGTCACCACCCGGTTTCGCCCGCATCTGCGCGATCATCTCCTCGGACGCCTCCACGCCGTGCACGGTGAGCCCGCGTTCGGCAAGGGGCAACGCGACACGGCCGGTGCCGATCGCCAGTTCGAGGACCGGCCCGCCGTCGGCCAGGTCGGCCAGGAAGGCCACAGCGGACGTCGGGTCGGGGTTGCCGATGTCGTAGTCGGCGGCCCACAGCCGGCCGAAGAGGCCGGGATCGTCGAAGACCGACATCAGCGGCCTCCGGGGTTGGTGTCAGTGGCGCGTGACCGCGCCGTGGTCAGGGGAGCAGATCTGCTCACGAAGTCTCGATTCCTCGGATCGGATGACGATGGTTTCGGGGGACTTCGTCGTGTCTGGCATGGTGGCTGCTCCCTTCGCGCGGCTGTCGACCGAGGACACCAGAGACGGCTGGGGCCCGGCAAGGCAATTACGCCGGCCGGGCCCTCAGCTGTCGTACGGTCAGGAGATGTGGTGCAGGATCACGTTGTGCACGTGGTGGCTCTTCTGCGCACCACGGAACTCCACCTCGTAGGTGTGCGTGCCGACGTGGATGGCGATGGCGCCGGTGGAGAAGAACGAGCCTCCCCACGACTTGTTGCTGACCACGCTCACGCTGGTGATCTTCGAGTACGGAATGCTGGTGATCGCGAAGCGCTTCCCGACGAACGAACGGTCCTGGATGATCACCCGCCGGTCGGTCAGCCCGATGAACCCGGTGCCGGTGCCGACGGCGTCGTAGACGGCGATGATCTGCTCACCGTCGAGCAGTCCGCTCTGGATCTGCTGGACCTGCTCCTTGCGGTCGTACGCGATGTTCGCCATGCGAACCAGGTTAGGAAACCGGCGCCAGCCGGCCGGCGGTGTTCGCGTCGGTGGCGGCGCGGACGAACTCGCGGACGCCGGCGGTGATGGTAAAGCCCCGCGCCACCCGCCGGAGAGCGGGAAGCGCGGGGCTTCGGGGGAGCGGCGGTACGTCAGTGGTCGTTGCGGGGGTCGTGGCTGGTGCTGCGGCTGCCCGACTTGGCCAGACCGCGGCTCACCAGGTAACCGATGGTCAGCAGGGTGATGTACCACCAGGCCTTGTCGGCGGCGAAGTAGTCGGCGCCGTTGTTCGCGGCGCCGTCGCCGACGGCGTTCGAGGCGATCAGCACGCCGATCACGGCCAGCACGTAGACAGCCAGCTCGGTGGTCTTCCAGGACGGCTTGGTCTCGTCGCCGTGGCGGTGGACGCGGTGGACGTCGTGCTGGCCGGCGTGCTCGACGTGGTCGTTGGCGCGATTCTGCGTGGGCGTGGTCATGTCAGCTCCTGAAATGCGCTATATCAGAGGGGTATCTCCGGTAGGGGGCGGTTGTCTGCTCCCGCACCGGATTGGTACCCCGAGCGCCTTTCGCGAAACCCGTACATCTCAGCAACCACTCAGGAAACTCAGGACTCGGTGACCGCCCGGTACGCGTCCTCGATGCGGGCAGCCAGCAGGACCTCGCCCTCGGTCAGCGGCTCCCCGTTGCCGTGCCCGACGCGGATCTGGGTGCTGTCGGACCGCCGGCTGATCTCGGGGCGCAGGTGCAGCGCGTCGGCGACCACCTTCACGCGTTCGGTGAGCGCCGCGTGTTGGGTATCGTCGATCACCAGAGTCCGGCGGATCTGCTCGCCTTCCCGCGTCCAACCAGTTAGCAAGGTCAACGCGTCGGAAAGGTAGTCGTGCTTGGACCGGCTGTTGAACAGCACGCGCATCACCGCACCCCCCAAGCGTCGTTGCCGGCTTGTGGCCAAATCGTCGCCATCCCGTGCCTTGTCGGTGCCCTCTAGTCTGTCGTCGCTCGGAAGGGGTGTCCACGCCCACACTTCCGGGTTCTCCTGGCCTAGCGGCCGGTTACGGTACCCAAACCGCCGATTGATCTGGCACCCTGGACGCCCGTGCGGACCGAACGGGCGAATGGCGGCGGGCAGACCGAACGACGGGACCTGAAGGTGATCGTGGGAGCGGCGATCATCCGGGACGGGCGGGTGCTCGCCTGTGCGCGTTCCGCCCCACCCGAGGTGGCGGGCATGTGGGAGTTCCCCGGCGGAAAGGTCGAGCCGGGGGAGGGTGAGACCGAGGCGCTGATCCGGGAGTGCGCCGAGGAGCTTGCCGTACGCGTCGAGATCGGCGACCGGGTCGGCCGCAACGTGCGGATGGCCCACGGACGCTCGGTGCTCAAGGTGTACGCGGCCCGCCTGGTCGGTGCTGACGAGCCGCAGGCCCTGGAGCACGAGGCGCTGCGCTGGCTCACCGCCGACGAGTTGGGCTCGGTCACCTGGCTCCCCGCCGACGCCCCCATCGTCGCGGCCCTCCGCCCCCACCTGAAAAAGCGCTGACCTCCCGGAACGGGACGGGGGCCGCGGCTGGTGCCGCGGCCCCCGTTGTCGTTCGGGTGATCAGTGCTTGTCGTCCTGCTCCGGGTGGGCGAAGTTCAGGTGCTCCGGAGGCAGCGGGAAGGTCACGTCGTCGCCGAACGGCGACGGCGCGGCGGCCCGGTCGAAGGTGAGCTCGGTCAGCGGCAGCCTCCCCCGGTCGTCGACCGCCGGAGCCGTCGGGTGGGGCACCTCCCGATCCCAGTTGACGCCGCTCTGTGCCTGCGCCTCGGCCCGGGGGTCGTGGGAGCCACCCGCGTGCGAGTGGACCCCGCCCCGGGTCGCGCCCGACGACGTCGCCGAGCCCTGACGGGCGGTGGTCACGCTGGTCTGGGGCGTCTCGCCCCGCCGGAAGATCTTGCTACCAAGCCACACAAGGGGATCGTACCTGCGGTCGACGACCCGTTCCTTCATGGGGATGATCCCGTTGTCGGTGATCTTGATGTGCTCCGGGCAGACCTCGGTGCAGCACTTGGTGATGTTGCAGAATCCGAGGCCCTGTTCGGCCTGGGCGTACTCCTTGCGGTCGGTCCGGGTGTCCAGCGGGTGCATGTCCAGCTCGGCCGCCCGGATGAAGTACCGCGGGCCGGAGAACGCCTGCTTGTTCTCGTCGTGGTCGCGGATCACGTGGCACACGGTCTGGCACAGGAAGCACTCGATGCACTTGCGGAACTCCTGCGAGCGCTCCACGTCGACCTGCTGCATCCGGTAGTCACCAGGGGTGACGTCCGCCGGCGGGGCGAACGCGGGCGTCTCCCGTGCCTTCTCGTAGTTGAACGAGACGTCGGTGACCAGGTCCCGGATGACCGGGAAGGTGCGCAGCGGGGTGACCGTGACGGTCTCGTCCTCGCCGAATGTCGACATCCGGGTCATGCAACCCAGCCGCGGCTTGCCGTTGATCTCCATGGAGCAGGAGCCGCACTTGCCGGCCTTGCAGTTCCACCGGCAGGCCAGGTCGGGCGCATCGGTGGCCTGCAGGCGGTGGATGACGTCGAGGACGACCTCGCCCTCGTTCACCTCGACCATGTAGTCCTGCAGGTCGCCGCCGCTCTCGTCGCCCCGCCAGATCCGGAACTGACGCTTCGCGCTCATCGGTTGTCCGCCTCTCCAGCGTCGGCGACGAGAGCGTCGAAGTCGGCGAGCTCCTCGTCGGTGAGGTACTTGGCCAGCTCGGCCCGGTCGAAGAGGCCGATCAGCTCCGGTCGCATCTTCGGCAGCGGCTTGCGGGTCAGTCGTACGGTGTCGCCGTCGAGCGAGCAGACCAGGTTGACCTGCCGCCACTTCGGCTCCATCGCCGGGTAGTCCTCCCGGGTGTGCCCGCCGCGCGACTCCTGCCGCTCCAGCGCCGCCTTCGCGGTGCACTCCGAGACCACCAGCATGTTGCGCAGGTCCAGGGCGAGGTGCCAGCCCGGGTTGTAGCGCCGGCCGCCGACCGCGCTCACCTTGGCGACCCGCTCGCGCAGCTCGGCGAGCCGCACCAGCGCGTCGGCCAGCTCGCCCTCGCGCCGGATGATGCCGACCAGGTCGCCCATGACGGCCTGGAGGTCCTGCTGGAGGGTGTACGGGCTCTCGCCGGTGTCGCGCTGCAACGGCGCCAGAGCGGTCTCCACGGCGGCCTCGACCGCGTCCACGGCCACCTTCGGCCGGGCGGCCAGACCGTCGGCGTAGCTCGCCGCGTGCCCACCCGCCCGCTTGCCGAAGACCAGCAGGTCGGACAGGGAGTTGCCGCCCAGCCGGTTGGAGCCGTGCATACCGCCGGAGACCTCACCGGCGGCGAACAGCCCGCGTACGTGGCCGAAGGCGGCACCCGAGTCCGGGTCCACCTCGACGCCGCCCATCACGTAGTGGCAGGTCGGCCCGACCTCCATCGGCTCGGCCGTGATGTCGACGTCGGCCAGCTCCTTGAACTGGTGGTACATCGACGGAAGTCGGCGGCGGATCTCGTCGGCCGAACGCCGGCTCGCGATGTCCAGGAAGACACCACCGGCGGGGGAGCCCCGACCGGCCTTGACCTCGCTGTTGATCGCGCGGGCCACCTCGTCGCGGGGCAGCAGCTCGGGCGGACGCCTGTTGTTGTCCGGGTCGGTGTACCAGCGGTCCGCCTCCTCCTCGGTCTCCGCGTACTGCTTGCGGAAGACGTCGGGGACGTAGTCGAACATGAACCGCTTGCCCTCGGAGTTCTTCAGGACGCCACCGTCACCGCGCACCGACTCGGTGACCAGGATGCCCTTCACCGACGGCGGCCAGACCATGCCTGTCGGGTGGAACTGGAGGAACTCCATGTTGATCAGCGTCGCCCCGGCGCGCAGCGCCAACGCGTGCCCGTCCCCGGTGTACTCCCACGAGTTCGAGGTGACCTTGTAGGAGCGTCCGACGCCACCGGTGGCCAGCACGACCGCCGGCGCCTCGAAGAGGATGAACTCGCCCGACTCCCGGTAGTAGCCGAACGCCCCGGCGACCCGGTCACCGTCGAGCAGCAGCTCGGTGATCGTCGTCTCGGAGAACACCTTGATCCGGGCGTCGTACGAGCCGAACTCCCGGTGGTCCTCCTGCTGAAGCGAGACGATCTTCTGCTGGAGGGTGCGGATCAGCTCCAGGCCCGTCCGGTCGCCCACGTGCGCCAGGCGCGGGTACTCGTGGCCACCGAAGTTGCGCTGGGAGATCTTGCCGTCCTTGGTGCGGTCGAAGAGCGCACCGTACGTCTCCAACTCCCAGATCCGCTGCGGCGACTCCTTCGCGTGCAGCTCGGCCATCCGGAAGTTGTTCAGGAACTTGCCGCCGCGCATGGTGTCGCGGAAGTGCACCTGCCAGTTGTCCCGGCTGTTCACGTTGCCCATCGCGGCTGCGGCGCCGCCCTCGGCCATCACCGTGTGCGCCTTGCCGAACAGCGACTTGGAGATGATCGCGGTCTTCTTGCCGGCGAGTCGGGCCTCGATCGCCGCGCGCAGACCGGCGCCGCCGGCCCCGATGACGACGACGTCGTAGTGGTGTCGTTCGATGCGAGTGGTAGTGGTCATGTCAGGGGCCCTTTAGTTGATGAACCGCAGGTCGGAGAACCAGCCGGCCGCGAGCGCCATGATGTAGAAGTCGGCGAGCGCCAGGGTGCCGAGGGTGATCCAGGCGAGCTGCATGTGCCGGACGTTCAACGCCGAGACGAACGTCCAGGCCTTGTACCGCACCGGGTGCTTGGAGAAGTGCTTGAGCCGACCGCCGATGATGTGCCGGCAGGAGTGGCAGGAGATCGTGTACGCCCAGAGCATCACCACGTTGAGCACGAGGATGACGTTGCCCAGCCCGAAGCCGAAGCCCTTCGGCGAGTGGAAGGCGAGAATCGCGTCCCAGGTGTTGATCAGCGAGATGATCGCGGCGGCGTAGAAGAAGTAGCGGTGCAGGTTCTGCCCGAGCAGCGGGAAACGCGTCTCACCGCTGTACTCCTTGTGCCCGTCCGGGACGGCGCAGGCCGGCGGGGACAGCCAGAACGACCGGTAGTACGCCTTGCGGTAGTAGTAGCAGGTGAGCCGGAACAGCAGCAGGAACGGCAGGGTCAGCGCGGCGTCCGGGATGATCCACCAGCCGGGCAGGAACCGGCCGAAGTGCGAGGCTTCCTCGACGCACCTGTCGGTCACGCACGGGGAGTAGAACGGGGTCAGGTAGTGGAACTGGTCCACCCAGTACCACTTGTGCATGAAGACCCGGACCGTCGCGTACGCGACCCAGGCGCTGAGCCCGATCACCGTGATCAGCGGGGCGAACCACCAGCGGTCGGTACGCAACGTCTTCGCCGCGATGGCGGCGCGCGCCCGCGCTCCCCGCGGCCTCGTTGCCGTTGAAGTCATTCGAGTCGTCTCCTCGACGGGCCCGTACGGGCGGGCTGAACTTTCTCCGGTCGGCACGCGGACCGGCGAACCCGCACCCGCTGCCACGTCATGCGCACACCAACGACCACGTCGGATCGACCGACGCAGCTAAGTGACACACGTTACGCCGATCTTCCCGAGCCGTCCGCGCAAGGGAGTGTCCCGTGTGTCTGGCCTGCGGAAAAGCCCTGGCACGCCGATCGATGGCCCGTTGTTAAGAACGTCACTGTCCGCCCGGCCGGCTCACCCGGAGGCACCCCCGGTGAAGTGCCAGGACGCCAGCCGCACCGGGGGCGCGGCCCACCAGGAACCGTCCACCCGGTCCGGTTGGAGCACCGGCCGCGCGCCCAGCCCGAGCACCGCGCCCGGCCCGAGCGCCCGGGGGTACGACTCGGTGAACCGCAGGTCACGGACCGCCCGTACGACAGCGCCGTCCTCGATCAGCCAGACCCCGTTGCGGGTCAACCCCGTGACCACCAGGCTCTTCGGGTCGAGCACCCTCGTGTACCAGAGATCGCTCACCAGCAGCCCCCGGCGTACCCCGGCGACCAGCGCGGCGGTGTCCGCGTCGCCGACCGCGCCGGCCGCCGCGCCTGTGGTGCTCCGGCCCGCCGCGCTTACCGGACCAGCCACCGCGCCGGACAGGCGCAGGTTGTGGGCCATCGGACCCCAGGTGGCGCCACCGGCGACGGCGTGCCCGGTGGACTCCGCACCCGCCTCGACGGCCGTCCGCCGATCGTGCGCCACCGCGCGGGTGGTGCCCGCCTCGACCAGGGTCAGTGCCCGCCGACCGGTGCCCTCGGCGTCGAACGGCAGCCCCGACGCGCCCAACGGATCGTCCACCAGGGTCACCGACCTGTCGAACTGGGCCACGCCCGGCTCGGCGAAGGACTGCCGCTCGACGTACCGCTTGCCGTTGAAGCCGTACCAGGACAGGTTCTGCAACAGGTCCGCCACTGCGGCCGGCTCGAACACCACCTCGTACCGCCCCGGCGGCAGTTCGACCGGGTCGACCGCTGCCTGCGCCTTCGCGGCGGCGTGCGCGCCCAGCTCGGCGCCGTCGAGGTCGGACAGCCGGTCGGCGTAACGCCGTGCCACCCCGTCCGCGCCGTCGCGGCGGGCGATGCCGTCCATCGCGGCGTCCGCGCAGCGGCCGTACGCCGAATGCCCGGCCGAGTTGGCGAACGCCGACGACCGGTGCGCGGTACGGCAGTAACCGGCGGTGCTCAGGCCCCCGGCGGCGGCTACGAACGCGCCCACCCGGTCGGCCCGCTGATCCGGCTCGGCGTACGCGGTCGCCTCGTCGACGGGCGGCGCCACAGGCACGGGCGTGGGCGGCGCCAGGCCCGGCCAGGCCGGGTCGAGCGGGCCGAGTCGCGCGGCGGCCAGGGTGCGCTCGACCAGCGCGCGCAGCCCGTCGGAGGTCACCACGCTGCCGCTGCCGGCGGCGGTCCGCCCGTCCAGGTACAGCCGCAGCCGGACACCGACTGTCGACTCGGAGACGTTCTGGTGGATGGCCGAGTTGGCGAACCGGGTGAGCGCCAGATCGGCCCGGGTCACCACCGCCTCGGCCTGCGCGCCCGGCCCACCGAGCCGCCGGACCAGCTCGACGACCTGCCCGGCCAACTCCAGCTCGCCCGACCCGCTCACGCTGACACTCCTACCCGGACGTTGCGGAAGCGGGCCGGCGCCGCCGGATGGCCGGTGTGCCCGATCTGGCCGGGCTGGCCCTTGCCGCAGTTCGGGGTGCCCCAGGGCACCATCTCGCCGGAGAGCATGTCCATCGAGCGCCAGAACAGCGGCCCGATCCCGGTGTACGTGGGATTGCGCAGCATCCGCCCCCGCCGGCCCTTCTTGATCTCCCAGCCGACCTCACAGCCGAACTGGAAGTTGAGCCGCTTGTCGTCGATCGACCAGGACCGGTTGAGGTCCATCAGGACACCGTCGTCGGTCGCCGCGATGATCTCCTCCAGGGTGTGCGGGCCGGGTTCCAGGCCGACGTTCGTCATCCGCACCATCGGTAGCCGGGCCCACCCGTCGGCCCGTACGCTGCCGCCGTAGTCGAGGCTTGCCATGGCCGCCGAGTCGCGGCCGGCGAGCACACCCACCCAGCGACCGTCGCGGACCGCGTCCCGCTTGACCGCGGGGGAGCCCTCGTCGTCGAAACCGAAGCTGCCCAGCGCGCCCGGGATGGTCGGGTCGATTGTGATGTTCATCAGGTCGGAGCCGTAGCGCAGCGAGCCGAGCTGGGCCAGGTCCAGCCAGGACGTGCCGGCGAACGCGGCCTCCCACCCGAGGATCCGGTCCAGTTCGATGGCGTGCCCGACCGACTCGTGGATCTGAAGGGCCAACTGCTCGCCGCCGAGGATCAGGTCGGTCTCGCCGGCCGGGCAGGGCGGCGCGGTGAGCAGCGCCCGAGACTCGTCGGCGATCTGCGCGGCGTGCGCGGCGAGGTCGAGCGACTCGACAAGCTCCCATCCGGTGGTGCCGTACTGCCCCCGGTAGCTGGGCCAGGAGCGCCGCTGCGTCTCGCCGTCGCCGATGGAGGTGGCCGAGATGCCGCCACCGCACTCGCGGATCCGCTGGTCGATCCGGTGCCCCTCGCTGGAGACGAACCATTTGGCGGTGTCCCAGATCTGGTACAGGCCCTCGGCCAGGTCCGCGCCGTGCTCGGTCATCGTGCGGGTCGCGCCGACCAGCAGATCGCCCTTGTCGGACAGCGGAACCCCGAGCGGGTCGATCTGGCAGCCGGAGGCCCAGCTCGCCGTCAACGCCTCGACCGGCACCAGGTCGACCGCCGGGCCGGGCACGCGTGCGCTCGCCATGGCCGTCCGTGTCGCGCGCCGGCCGGCGTCGCGGGCGGCGGCGTCCGACAGATCGGGTACGGCGTGGAAGCCCCAACTCGCCCCGACCAGCGCCCGGACTCCGAGGCCGATGCTCTCGTCCTGGGTCAGCTCCTCCACGTCGCCGTTGCGCGCCGTCATCGACTCGTAGCGGCGGTGCATCACCCGCGCGTCGGCGTACCGCGCCCCCGCGTCGAGAGCGGCCTGGACGGCGGCGCTGGCCGCGTCGAACTCGGTCATGGACCGACCCTAGGCCAGCCGACCGACACCCGTCAGGGGAGCAGATCTTCCGGCCGGATGGTGGCCTTCAGCGGCTCGGTCAGCACGAGCAGGTCGCCCGGCCTGGTCACGGACTGCTCGGTGTAGTGGCTGCCTTGCCGACGGTAGAGGTGCAGCGTGCCATTCGCCTGCTCCACCAGCAGGTACCACTCAATTCCGGCGGAGGCGTAGTAGTGCATCTTGAGCACCTTGTCGGTGGATGCGTTGCTCGGCGAGATGATCTCGCACACCAACCGCACGTCACCCGCTTCGACGTTGAGTTCGTCGAAGTCGATCGGGCCGGTGATCACGAGGTCGGGAATGGGAATCCGGCCGGGCCGGAGGCGGACGTTCACGGCTTCCAGGACGTGCAGGCCAGCCTCACGAGCCGGAGCCCGGAGCGCCGCGCGCAGTTCGCCGGAGATGTTCTGGTGTCGGGGGGTGGGGGCTGGGGTCACGTGGAGGCTCCCGTCGAAGAGTTCGACGCGTTGCTGCGTCTCGCCGAGGGCGAGGTACTCCTCTTCGGTCCACGGGCCTTCGTGGTTGAACACCGCCGCTGTCATCGTCACCTCCACCTCGTACCAGCGGGAATCCTCTGCTGAGTGCTCGGCCAATGATCGCACCTGACGTGCGCTCAAGGCCATGAATGCCCGAGGTGAGGGGTGTTCAGGGCCGATGCCGACTCGTTACGCTCGGCCCCGCTGACACGTGCCGACTTTGTAGCTTATTTTCACCCTCGGGACTTTCCTGTAAGTTCCCTTCGTCACTGAGGGAGGTGGCCGTGGACAGCTCGGAACCGTCGCCGTCCGGGGAACCGGACGACCGACCCGCCGTGCCGGCGCAGCGCTCCGACGAGGACGCCTACCTGCGGGTGAGTGACCTGCGGGTCCGGTTCGACACCGAGGACGGCGTGGTGCGCGCGGTCGACGGGGTGTCCTTCGCCGTCGACAGGGGTCGCACCCTCGGCATCGTCGGCGAGTCCGGTTCCGGCAAGAGCGTCACCTCGCTCGCCATCCTCGGCCTGCACGATCCCAAGCGGACCACCGTCACCGGCGAGATCTCCGTCGGTGGCCGGCAGGTGGTCGGCCTCGGCGACGAGGAGGTACGCCGGCTGCGCGGCCGGGACATGGCGATGATCTTCCAGGATCCGCTCTCCGCGCTGCACCCCTACTACACCGTCGGCCGGCAGATCGCCGAGGCGTACCGGGTGCACCACCCGAAGGCCGACCGGCGTGAGGCCCGCCAGCGGGCGGTGGACATGCTGGACCGGGTGGGCATCCCGCAGCCGGCCCGCCGCTTCGACCAGTACCCGCACGAGTTCTCCGGCGGCATGCGCCAGCGGGCGATGATCGCGATGTCGCTCGTCAACGACCCGGCGCTGCTGATCGCCGACGAGCCGACCACCGCGCTTGACGTCACCGTCCAGGCGCAGATCCTGGACCTGCTCGCCGACCTCCAGGCCGAGTTCCACTCCGCGATCATCCTGATCACCCACGACCTCGGCGTGGTCGGCCAGGTCGCCGACGACGTCCTGGTGATGTACGGCGGACGGGCCGTCGAGCGGGGAAGCGTCGAGCAGGTGCTCCGGTCGCCGCAGCATCCGTACACCTGGGGGTTGCTCTCCAGCGTGCCGTCGCTGCACGGCGACGCGGACGCGGACCTGGTGCCGATTCCCGGCAACCCGCCCAGCCTGATCAACCTGCCGCCGGGCTGCGCCTTCCACCCGCGCTGCCGCTACGCGGACCGCAACGGCGACCGGTCCCGCACCGAGGTGCCCGAGCTGCGCCCCGCCGGCGCGGACGGTCACCTGGTCGCCTGTCACCTGAGCGCCGAGGAGCGCGCCGAGCGCTACGCCGAGGACGTCGCATCCGTGGGGGTGGCCCGATGAGTGACGAACCACTGCTGCGGGTACGCGGGCTGACGAAGCACTTCCCGGTACGTCAGGGGCTGCGCGGCACCGGTCTGGTGCGGGCGGTCGACGGGCTCGACTTCGACGTGCGACCGGGCGAGACGCTGGGTCTGGTGGGGGAGTCGGGCTGCGGCAAGACCACCACCGGTCGGATGCTGGTGCGGTTGCTGGAGCCGACGGCCGGCACCATCGAGTTCGGCGGGCGGGACATCACCCGCGCCGGCCGCCGGGAGTTGCGCCCGCTGCGTCAGGAACTCCAGATCATCTTCCAGGACCCGTACGCCTCGTTGAACCCCCGGCACACGGTGGGCCGGATCGTGGCGATGCCGTTGCAGGTCAACGGGATCAAGCCGCCGGGTGGGATCAAGGCGCGGGTGCAGGAGCTGCTGGAGCTGGTCGGGTTGAACCCGGAGCACTACAACAGGTACCCGCACGAGTTCTCCGGCGGGCAGCGCCAGCGCATCGGCATCGCCCGCGCGCTGGCCCTGCGGCCCAAGCTGATCGTCGCCGACGAACCGGTGTCCGCGCTTGACGTCTCGATCCAGGCGCAGGTCGTCAACCTGCTGCGCGACCTGCAACGGGAGCTCGGCCTGGCCTTCGTGTTCATCGCGCACGACCTGGCCGTGGTGCGGCACTTCTGCCAGCGGGTCGCGGTCATGTACCTGGGCCGGATCGTGGAGATCGGCGACCGGGCGGACATCTACGAGCGCCCGCAGCACCCGTACACCCGGGCGTTGCTCTCGGCGATCCCGGACGTCACCCAGCTCGGCCCGGCTGGCCGGATCCGGCTGGCCGGTGACGTGCCCACCCCGCTGGACCCGCCGTCGGGGTGCCGGTTCCGCACCCGCTGCTGGAAGGCGCAGGACGTCTGCGCCACCGAGGAGCCGGCGCTGGTCCCGCGCGACGGGGGCAGACAAGCCACCGCGTGTCACTTCCCGGAAGAGGGAGCAGCCGGCACGAGCCCCGAGGTCGAGGGGTCGGTCACTCAGATCGAGGAGGTGTCGCCGTGAGCCTGTCTCCGGTGGAGGGTGTGGCGCTTGCCGAGATCGAGTCCGGCGACGGCGTGGGCGAGCCCGCGACCAAGGGGGTCGTCGGTCGGTCGCCCGGTCAGCTCGCCTGGCTGCGGCTGCGTCGCGACCGGACGGCTCTGGTCAGCGGCGTACTCCTGGTCTTCTTCATGGTGTTGGGGTTGTCCGCCCCGCTGATCGAGATGGTCTACGGGATCGGCCCGCGGGAGCAGTTCCAGAACCTGCTCGACGGTTTCGGGATGCCGCTGGGCTACGCGGGTGGTGTCAGCGGGGACCACTGGTTCGGCGTGGAGCCCGGGCTCGGCCGGGACATCTTCATCCGGTTGGTGTACGGGCTGCGGACCTCGCTGTTCATCGCGTTCGCCGCCGCGTTGATCACCGCGACGATCGGTGTCGTGCTCGGCGCGCTCGCCGGCTACCTCGGCGGCTGGCTCGATGCGGTGATCAACTGGATCACCGACCTGACGCTCGCCATGCCCTTCCTGATCATCGCGCTGGCGCTCACCCCCACTGTCACGCTGCGCTTCTACGGCGAGCGGGGGCAGGTGTCCGCGGCCTTCGGCGTGGGTGTGCTGATCGGCGTCTTCGCCATCTTCGGCTGGACCAGCACGGCCCGCCTGGTCCGCGGGCAGGTGATCGCGCTGCGCGAGCGGGAGTTCGTGGAGGCGGCGAAGGCCAGCGGGGCCGGGCTGGGGCACATCATCTTCCGGCAGTTGCTGCCGAACATCTGGGCGCCGATCCTGGTGTCGTTCTCCCTGGCGGTGCCACAGTTCATCACCAGCGAGGCCGCCCTGTCGTTCATCGGCGTCGGCCTGAGCGACGAGACGCCGAGCTTCGGCCGGATGATCTACCGCAGTCTGAACTTCCTCCAGACCGACTCGGCGTACGTGTTCTTCCCGGGCATCACGATCTTCGCGCTGGTGTTCGCCTTCAACCTCTTCGGTGACGCGTTGCGAGACGCGCTCGACCCGAAGTCGTCCCGGTAGGGGTCAAATCATGGCGCGATTTCTACTCAAGCGACTCTTCTCCGCCACGCTGACCCTGTTCGCGGTGAGTGTGCTGACGTTCCTGATGTTCTTCGCACTGCCGCGTGACCCGGTCACCAGCATCTGCTCGAAGAACTGCAATCCGGAGCGGCTGGAGCGGGTCCGCGACGACCTGGGTCTGAACGATCCGCTGATCACCCAGTACGCCGGCTACATGAAGGGCATCGTCACCGGACGCGACCTGGGCAGCGCCCAGGGCGGCAGGTGCGACGCGCCGTGCCTGGGCTGGTCGTACGTCACGAACGAGGCCGTCTCGGACACCATCGCCCGGGTGCTCCCGGTGACGCTGAGCATCGTCATCCCGGCGGCGATCCTCTGGCTGCTGCTCGGGGTTGGCCTCGGCATGGTCTCCGCGTTGCGTAGGGGCACCTGGCTGGACCGCGCGGCCATCGGCTTCTCGCTCACCGGAGCCTCGTTGCAGCTCTACTTCGTGGGCGCGGTGCTGCTACTGATCTTCGTCTACAACCTGCGTTGGCTGCCGGTGCCCAGCTACACCTCGATCTTCGACAATCCGGCGAAGTGGGCCAGTGGGCTGGTGCTCGCCTGGGTGGCGCTTGCCTTCCTCTTCTCGGCCATCTACGCGCGGCTGTCCCGGGCGCAGATGTTGGAGACGCTGTCCGAGGACTTCGTCCGCACCGCGCGGGCCAAGGGCCTGGCCAAACCCAAGGTGTACGGGCGGCACGCGTTGCGCGCGGCGATCACCCCGGTGGTGACCATCGCGGGGCTGGACGTGGGCGGGGCACTCGGCGGCACGGTGATCACCGAGACGACGTTCGGCATCCAGGGGTTGGGGCGTACGGCGGTGGACGCGGTGCGCTCGGGTGACCTACCCACGATCATGGCCACGGTGCTGATCGCCGCCGTCTTCGTGGTGTTGGCGAACGTGCTGGTGGACCTGCTCTACGCGGCCATCGACCCACGGGTGCGGCTGCGCTGACCCGCCGGGTGGCCAGCGCACCTGTCGATGGCGAAATTTATCGACAACTGTTACACAACTCGTAGGTTTTTTTCCTTACGATCCTCGGGACGTCGGCGGTTCTCGCCCCGACGAAACCGCACGGCACATGGGTGAAGGGGGTACTTCATGAGACCACGCGTGGTGGCCGCCGCAGGCGGCGCGATAGCTCTGGTGGTGGCACTGGGTGCGTGCTCGAAGAACACGGGCGAGGGCACCACCGTGGACACCGAGCGGCAGCAGACAGGGGTCATCGCGACCGACCCCAAGGACTCACAGGGTCCGGCCGCGGAGGTGAGCGGGGCGCAGAAGGGCGGCACCTTCACCGTCATCCGGGAGACGCCGATCTCCCACCTCGACCCGCAGCGGACGTACTCGTTCGCCGGCCTGATGGCCAACCCGCTCTGGTCCCGCTACCTGACCACCTGGAAGGACGACGGCAAGGGCGGCCTGGTCCTGGTCGGCGACCTGGCCGAGACCCCGGGCAAGAACGTCAACAACGACTGCAAGGTCTGGGAATTCACCATCAAGGAGGGGGTGAAGTTCGAGGACGGCCGGCCGATCACCTCCAAGGAGATCGCGTACGGCATCGCCAGGTCCTTCGACCCGGACCTCTCCGGCGGCCCCACCTACATCCAGGAGTGGCTGGCCGACACCGCGCAGTTCGACACCAAGTGGGACTTCAAGAAGAACAAGACGTCGCTTCCGCCGGGCCTGAGCACGCCGGACGCCAAGACCCTGCGCTTCGAGTTCGCCAAGCCCCGCTGTGACCTGCCGTTCGCGGTCTCGCTGCCGACCACCGCGCCGCTGCCCGCGGACAAGGACACAGGCATCAACGTGGACAAGCAGCCGTTCTCGTCCGGCCCGTACCGGGTCGCCAAGAACCAGGTGGGCGTGCAGATCACCCTGGAGCGCAACCCCAACTGGGACCCGAACACCGACCCGGTCCGGCACCAGTACCCGGACCAGTTCGTCTGGACCTTCGGCCCGACCGCGGACGCCGCCAACAACCGGGTGATCGCCGACAACGGCGCCGACCAGAGCGCGCTCGCCTTCAACGCCGTGCCCGCCTCGCTCGTCGCCCGGGTGGCCGGGGATGCCTCGCTCAAGTCCCGCAGCATCCTCTCGCCGACCCCCAGCGCCAACCAGCTCGTCATTAACAACCAGCGGGTCACCGACCTGAAGGTGCGCCAGGCGCTCAACTACGCCATCGACCGTGAAGGCATGATCAAGGCGCTCGGCGGGCAGAACGTCGCCGCGCCGCTGACCACGCTGATGCCGCCGGCCACCATCGGCTACAAGGCGTACGACGCGTACCCGGCGGGTGCCAACGGCAACGTCGACAAGGCCAAGGAACTGCTCGGCGGCAAGACGCCGGAGCTGGTCCTCGGTGTCGCCGACAACACGACCGAGCAGCAGCAGGGTGCCCAGCTCAAGGCCAACCTGGAGCGGGCCGGCTTCAAGATCACCGTCCGGAACATCTCGGACGACGCGAAGCTCGACGAGATCAAGAAGAAGAACAACCCCTGGGACCTCTACATCGGTAACTGGGCGGCGGACTGGCCGAGCGGAGCCTCGATCCTGCCTGTGCTCTACGACGGCCGCACCATCAAGGCCGAGGGCAACAGCAACCAGTCCTACTTCAACGACCCGGCAGTCAACGCCGAGATGGATCGCATCCTGGCGCTGGCCCCGGCCGAGCAGGGCCCGGAGTGGGCCAAGCTCGACGAGCGGATCATGAAGGAGCACGCACCGGTCGTGCCGATGTACGTCGACGTGGCCTACAACGTGCACGGGTCCAAGGCCGGCGGGATCTTCATCTCCAGCGTCTTCGGCTACCCGTCGTTCGTCAACGCGCACGTCAAGCCGTAAGCACACCGCAGACAGACAGGGGTCCCCTCCCGACAACGCCGTCGGAAGGGGACCCCTGTCGTCGTCCGGGAGCTCGGGGACCTGATCGGATCGGACCGCTACGGTCGGGTGCGGGGCAGGGTCCTTCGGCCAGGCTTGACGTCGAAGGGAGGCCTCGTGATCGCGGCGCTCAACAAGCTCGTCGACCAGCTCGAAGAGCACCTTACCGAGGAGTTCGACGTCAACGCACTGGCCAGGACGCTCGGCACCACCGAGTACCACCTGCGCCGGATGTTCTCGTCGTTGGCCGGGATGACGCTGTCCGAGTACGTGCGCCGACGCCGCATGACAGTCGCCGCCGCCGACGTCGTTCGGGGCGAGGACGATCTGCTCGGCATCGCCGTCCGGCACGGATACGGCTCGACCGAGGCGTTCGGACGGGCGTTCCGGGCCGTCCACGGCGCCAGCCCCGGTGACGTACGCCGCGACGGAGGCCCCCTTCGCACACAACCGCAGCTCAGGTTCCGCCTGACCGTCGAAGGGAGCACCCCCATGGACACCCGTATCGTCGACCGCCCCGCGTTCCGGCTCGTCGGACACGCCGCCCGGGTCCCGCTCATCCACCGGGGCGTCAACCCGCACATCCAGCAGCACATCGCCGGACTACCACCGCAGGAGCATCGTCGGCTCAAGGCCCTCAGCGACACCGAACCCGGCGGGCTGCTCCAGGTCAGCGACGACGTCGACGCCGAGGCCACCGAGGGCAGCGAACTGACCTACCTGCACGGGGTGGCGGTCTCCCGGGACACCCAGGTCCCCGACGACCTGGACGCCATCGACGTGCCGGCGGGCCAGTGGGCGGTCTTCCGTACCTCCGGACCCCATCCGCAGGCATTGCAGAACACCTGGGCGGCGACCGCCAGCGAGTGGTTCCCCTCCAACCCGTGGCGACTGCGGCCGGGCCCCTCGATGGTCGCCATCCTCGAACGCGCCGAGGACTTCAGCACCGCGACCTGCGAACTGTGGCTGCCCATCGAGCCGGCGTGACGTGAGCGCGCGGGTCAGGCCGGGGTCAGGAGGCAGAACTCGTTGCCCTCCGGGTCGGCGAGAACCATCCACGAGATCTCGCCGCCCAGGTCGATGACCGTGGCGCCGAGAGACTCCAGCCTGGCCGCCTCCGCCTTCAGATCGTCGCCCGGGTAGGGGCGCACGTCGAGGTGGACGCGGTTCCACCCGGTCTTCACATCGGGCGTGCGGAGGAACTGCAGATAGGGGCCGACGCCGGTGGCGGAGCGCAGCACCGCGCTGTCGTCGGTCACCTTGTGCACCGTCCAGTCCGTGGCCTCGCCCCAGAAACGGGCCATGGCCCGCGGGTCCGCGCAGTCGACCACCACCGAGGCGATCGGACCGGTGTCGTGGGCCGTGTCCCGCCAGTCCAGCACGCAGAACTCGTTGCCCTCCGGGTCGGCCATGACCGTCCACGGGACGTCGCCCTGGCCCACGTCGGCGACCGTCGCGCCGAGATCCTTCAGGCGCGTGACGAGCTCCGCCTGGTGGGCCGGCGAGGTGGTGGCGAGGTCGACGTGCACCCGGTTCTTGACAGTCTTCGGGTCCGGGTAGGCGACGAGGTCGATGCAGACAGCGACGGGGTCGGGGTAGACGAAGCCCTCGGGTTCGAGGTTCGTCACGCCCGGCCCCTCGCTGGAGACCTCCCAGCCGAGCACCTGCGCCCAGAAACCGCCGAGCGCGGCGTCGTTGTGAGCCTTCATGTTGATCTGCACGAGCCGCGTCGCCATGCCGACGATGCTAGCGGCGGCCGAGCGTACGACCACACGGCCGGTGAGCGAAGGACTGTGCCGGCGACGTGTGGTACCCGCCGAGCGGTGGGACCCGTCAGGGGACGAGCACCACGCCACCGCGTACGCCACCGCGGGCCAGCCGGTCGTGGGCGGCCGCCGCGTCGGCGAAGGGGTACACGTCGGCTACCCGGAGCGGGATGTCTCCGCTGGTGACGAGTTTGACCAGCTCACTAAGCCGGGATCCGTCCGGGACCACGTCCAGCGCGAAGGTCCTGATTCCCCGCACCGGCTCCAGGCGAAGCGGAGGTGACGCGGCCACGTGGCCGCCGCCGTCCCGGACGAGGTCCAGCAGTGAGGAGCCGATCACCGCCAGATCGACGACCGCGTCGAACGTTCCCGTCGGGTCGTCGGCGCGCGACAGGAACGCCGCGCCCAGCGACTCGACGAACTCACTGTCGTCCGGTCCGGCGAGTCCCGTGGCGTGCAGACCGGTCGCCCGGGCAAGCGCCAGAACGAACCCGCCTACCTGCCCGGCGGCACCTGTGACGAGCACTGTCGAACCCGCGGGGAGCGCGAGCAGGTCGAGGGCCTGGGCGGCGGCGAGGCCGCTCGTCGGCAGCGTCGCCGCCTCGGTGGCGGGGACGCCGGCGGGCGCGGAGGTCAGCCAGGCGGCGTCGAGGACCACGTACTCGGCGTGGGCGCCGACTGTGGTCTGCAGCCACGGCGAGAAGCCGATGACCTCGTCGCCGATCGTGAACCCCTCGACCGACGGGCCGACCGCGTCGACGCTGCCGGCAACGTCCCAGCCGGGCGTGTACGGCAGGCCGGTCGGCAACGGGGCTGGGAATCGACCGGAGCGGATCACCAGATCGACCGGGTGGACGGCCGACGCCGCGACCCGCACCCGGACCTGCCCCGGCCCGGGCTCGGGCACCGGCACCTCGGCCACGTGCAGGACCTCAGGTCCTCCGAACTCCGCATAGCTGACTGCGCGCATCGTCGTCTCCTTCGTGGGATTTCGTGATCACCACGACCGTACGACTGGTCGGCACTGTCGGTAAGTAGGTACCTTGAAGTGCCTAGGGCACCCGGAGGAGACAGCATGGCGACGACGAGTGCGGCTCAACGCCGTGAGCAGGCCAAACGCGACTACGACGCGTTCCTGGACCAGTGCCCGACACGTGAGCTGCTGAGCAGGCTCACCGACAAGTGGGTCGCGTTGGTGATCCCAGCGCTCGTCGACGGCCCGCAGCGGCACGGTGAACTCGCCCGACGCGTCGCCGGCGTCAGCCAGAAGATGCTCACCCAGACCCTGCGCACCCTGGAACGCGACGGCCTGGTCACCCGCACGGTCACCGCCTCGGTACCGGTCCGCGTCGACTACGAGCTCACCCCGCTCGGCCACGAACTGTTCCCGGTCATGATCGCGATCAAGAACTGGGCCGAGACGCACATGGACCGTGTCTTCGAAGCCCGGACCCGGTACGACGCACGCCCCTGAGCGCGTCGACCTGAGCGTTCGCGCGCGCTCAAAGCCCTAGCTGGATTCCGCTCGGTGTCGCTCACCCCAGGTGCGTACGCAGGAAGTCCAGTTCCAGGGGGAGCAGTCGTTCGGCGGTGCCGTTCGCGGCCATGTGGGTGGCGCCGGTCAGCGGCAGCACCGCGTGCGGGCGGCCGGTGCTCAGCAGCGCCGCCGAGAGCCGCAGCGTGTGCGCGGCCACCACGTTGTCGTCGGCCATGCCGTGCACCAGCAACAGCGGGCGGGCCTGATCCGGGCCGGTGACCGGTTCGGCGGCCAGCTCGATCAGCGAGTGGTGCGCGTACACGTCCATGCCGTCCTCCGGCAGGCCGAGATAACGCTCGGTGTACGCGGTGTCGTACAGCGCCCAGTCGGTCACCGGGGCACCGGCGATGCCGCACCTGAACAGCTCCGGGTGCCGGAGCACCGCCAACCCGGCCAGCCACCCGCCGAACGACCAGCCGCGCACCCCCACCCGGTCCAGGTCCAGGTCGGGATGCTTGCCGGCGAGCGCGGTAAGCGCGTCGATCTGGTCGGTGAGGATCACGTCGGCGACCCGCCGGTGGATCGCCTTCTCGAACGACGGGGCCACTCCCGGCGTACCCCGGTTGTCGATGGTGACCACCGCGAACCCGGCGTCGGCCCACCACTGCCGCTCCAGCCAGGCCGCGCGGGCGGTCACCACCTCCTGGTGGCCCGGCCCGCCGTAAATGTCCAGCAGCACCGGCAGTCGCCGGCCCGTGACGTGGTTGTCCGGGTACAGCACCGCCGCCGGCAACCGCCGGTCGGTGACCCGCTCGAGAAGCGGCAGCGGCGAGTACGGAGGGGTCGCCGCCAGCGACCGCAGCTCGGCCACCTCCTGGTCGCCGCGCCGCACCGTCCACCGCACGCCGGCGTGGTCCAGCGAGGCGACCCCGATGACCAGCACGTCCCCGCCCACGGCGGCGGTGTGCCAGCCCGAGTCGGTGGTGATGCGGCGGGCGTCCACTCCGCCGCCGATGGTGGTCCGCACCCGGAACAGGTGCCGCTCGCTCGGCTCGCCGTCGCTCGCCTCGACCAGCAGGTCCGCCGGGCCGGAGTTGGCCGGCAGTCGACCGACCACCCGCCGTACGTACAGCGACGGCGGCGTGAGCAGGGTGCCGTCGGCGAAGAGGCACCGCGCGTCGTACCCGTCGTGCGCCAGCTCCCCGCCGACAAGCACCCGACCGTCCGGCAGGTGCGCCGGGGTGCCGGCGATCGGCTCCACCCATCGCGGATCGGCAAGCTCGGCGTGCACCTGCGTCTCACCGGTACGCGGGTCCACGGCGAGCACCAGCCCGTGCTGCTGCGACCTGCGCAGCACGGTGATCAGCGGGCTGCCCTCGCCCCAGCTCACCCCGGTCAGGTACGGGTACGTCTCCCGGTCCCAGTGCACGTCGACCCAGCCGTCGTCCAGATCGAGCAGGTGCAGGCTGACCTCCGCGTTCGGCCCGCCCGCCCGCGGGTACGCCACAGCGGTCGGAGGGCTCGCCGGGTCGGCAGGGTCGTGCAGGTGCCACCGTTCCAGCCGGGACTCGTCCACCCGGGCGGCGAGCACCATGCGCCCGTCCGGCGCCCACCAGTAGCCCCGGTACCTGCCGAACTCCTCCGCCGCGATGTGCTCGGCCAGGCCCCAGCTCACCCCGGCGTCCTCGCCGGCCAGCAGGGTGTCGGTGCCGTCGGCCTCGATCACCCGCAGCTCGCCCCGGCGGACACCCTCGGCCGCGTCCGTCACGTACGCCAGTCGTTGCCCGGTCGGGTCCGGACGGGGGTCGAGCACCGGGCCGACGGCTGCCACCTCCACCACGTCGCCGTGCACCAGGTCGGCCCGGAAAAGCCGTCCGGCCAGCGCGAACACCGCCACCCGGCCGGCGGCGTCGAGCGCGTACGACCCGATGCCCCCGGCGTTGAGCCGCAGCCGTTCGCGTAACGCGCGTTCGCCGGGGGAGAGCGCCCGGGGATCGCCGCCCCCGTCCAGCAGTGTCGCCGGGTCCGCCACCAGCTGCTCCTCGCCGGTGGCCACGTGCAGCTGCCACAGGGCGTCCGCCGGATCCTCCGGACCTGCGGAACGCAGGAAGATCACCCGGGAGCCGTCCTCCGCCACGGCGACGGCGCGCGGCGCGCCGTGGGTGAACCGGCGGGTACGGGCGGCCAGCTCCGGGAAGTCCACCGCCAAATCGTAGAGCGGTGGCGAGGGTGATGTGGCCGACCTGGGCGGACGCGTCAGCGCCGGCAGGGCCGAACTGCCGGTTAGAGTGACCGTCGTGACGACGCTGCCCGACCGCCGCCTGCTGCTGGTCCACGCGCACCCGGACGACGAGTCCATCGGCACCGGCTCGACGATGGCCCACTACGCCGCCACCGGCGCGCACGTGACGCTCGTGACCTGCACCCTCGGCGAGGAGGGCGAGATCCACGTACCGGCGCTGGCCCAGCTCGCCGCCGCCGAGGCGGACCAGCTCGGCGGGTACCGGATCGGCGAGCTGGCCGCCGCCTGCGCGGCGCTCGGCGTCAGCGACCACCGCTTCCTCGGGGGTGCGGGCCGCTACCGCGACTCGGGGATGATGGGGCTCGCGACCAACGAGCACCCCCGCGCCTTCTGGCAGGCCGACCTCGACGAGGCCGCCGGGCACCTGGTGGAGATCATGCGGGAGGTACGCCCGCAGGTGCTTGTCACGTACGACCCCAACGGTTTCTACGGCCATCCCGACCACATCCAGGCGCACCGGGTGGCGATGCGCGCGGTCGAGCTGGCCGCCGTCGAGGGTTGCGCCCCGGCCAAGGTCTACTGGACGGCCATGCCGCTCAGCGTGCTGGAGGCCGGCCTGGAGCACTTCGCCGAATCCTCGGACAACCCGTTCGCCGGCATCCGCGACCTCGCCGAGCTGCCCTTCGGCACCCCGGACGCCGAGATCGCCGCCCGGATCGACGGCACCGACCAGCACACCGCCAAGGAGGCCGCGATGCGGGCGCACGCCACCCAGATCCCGGCCACCTCCTGGCTCTACTCGATCGCCGGCAACTTCGGTGGCGAGTTCATGGGCGTGGAGTTCTTCACCCTGGCGGTCGGTGCGAAGGGACCGGGCTCCGGCCCGTACGGCTGGGAGGACGACCTGTTCGCCGGGCTTCCCGACGAATCCGCCACCGACCGCCGCCCGGTCGCGGCAGCCGGCCTCCGGTGACCCTGCCCGCCGCGCCGATGTCGGTCGTGCAGGACCAGGGCACCCCGCCGGAGGCGGGGCCGCCCCCGCGTCTGCTGGACCTGGGTCTGCGGGTTGCCGGTGCGGTGGTCGTCGTGGTGGCAGGTGTGCTGACCGGGGTGCTGGAGCTGCTGCTCGCCACGGTCCGTGTCGGCGGTCAGCTGATCGGCGTGTCGGTGCTGCTCGCCGTCGGCGCCAACATCGTGCTGAGCTGGTTCGCGCACGAGGCGGTGGGCCGACGATGGGCGGTGGCGCTGCCGGCCGTGCCGTGGTTCGCCCTGATGGCGGTGGCCGCCATCCGGACCTCCGAGGGCGACCTGCTGCTGGCCGGGGACAACTGGGTAGGCCTGGCCATGATCGTGGCCGGCGCGATGACCTTCGCGGTGATGGGTTTCCGGCAGATCCTCACCCCACCACCCACCCTGCTCGGCTGATGACGCCACACAGGTGCGGGTGGTAGATATTCCTGCCAGGGATGCGGCCCCGCAATGGGGCGTACGGCAGGAGGTCGTGCGATGGACAGACGGTGGCGTGACGTCGGGGTGCTCACGGGAGCGTTGTTCGCGGCGAACGTGGCCGCCCGGCTGATCATCAAACTCGGGTTCGACGGTGACGACACCGCCGCCGACCGGGTGTCGCTGGCGATGTTCGTGGTGATCGGTCTGATCCTGGCATTGGTCGCCTTCCGCTGGGGCAGCCGCCGGCCACTGTCCGCCTGGTTGGCCGACCTGGCCCTGGTGGTGGGGATCGCCATGGCGCTGACCGTCCTGGTGGGGCCGCTGCTGGTCGGCGACAACCCGTTCGGTGCCGGCGCGGGCACGTTCTTCGCCCAGATCTGGCTCTACCTGCTCGCCACGGGCGCGGGAATCCTAATCGGGTACCTGGTGCTCACCGCGCTCGGCCGTGACTACCGGTCGCAACAGCTCAAGCGGTACGCCGAAGTCAAGGCCGCCAAGCCGCGCCGAGTGGTCCGCCGCTAACCCCGCCCGACCCCGCCCGACCCCGCTCTCCCCCCGCGCCGATCTTGCACTTCTGCGCGCCGATTTGGTGCTCTGCGCCCCCTTTTGTCACCGCAGAAAGTGCAAGATCGGCGTGGTGAGGGGTGGGGGTTAGGGGGCGACGCGGGTCAGGTAGGTGTGGTGGGTGGTGAAGCCGAGGGTGCGGTAGAGCGCCACCGCCGCCGTGTTGCGCTGTTCCACCTGGAGGAAGGCGTGGGTGGCGCCTGCCGACACGCCCCAGCCGGCCAACGCGTGGATCACCCGTCGGGCCAACCCCTGCCGGCGGGCGGCGGGCACCACCTCGATCAGGCTGAGGCCCAACCAGCGGCCCTCACCCGTCACCGTGCCCCGGCCGGTGGCCACAAGCGTGCCGTCTGCGTACACGTGGGCGAAGCGGACCTGCTCCACGGCGGTGAGCACGTGCCGGGCGGCGTCCGGGAGGCCGCCCTTGCGGCCAGCGGCGACGGCCAGCCACTCCTCGCTCGGCACCGTGGCCAGCTCGACGGCCACGCCGGCAGAGGCCACGCCGGCAGAGGCCACGCCGGCAGAGGCCAGGCCGGCGGAGGCCAGGCCGGCGGAGGCCACGCCGGCGGAGGGGTCGGCGGCGGGTAGGGGCAGGGGTGTGGTCTGGACCAGCGTGGGCGGGCGGCTGCCCCAGCCCCGGTCGTCCAGTTCGGCGCCGACGGGCGCGGCGAGCGGCAGCGGTGTGTTGATCATCGCAGGCTGGCCCTGCTCGGCGTACCAGCGCTCGACCGCGTCCACGGCGGCCGGCAGCGGGCGGTCCGGATCGCCGACCGGCAACGCCGAGTTGGCGCGTCCGGTCCAGCCCTCGGCCGATCTCAGCAGCCAGTCGCCGAGGCGGCCGCGAGTGGGCGCCGGCCAGGCCTCGTCGGCGGCGCGTTCCAGCGCCACCACGGCAGCGGCGGTCGGCCGGCGGGTCGGCGGCACCCGTTTGGCCCGGTGTACCTGCGCCACCGGAACCCGTAGCGGACCCTGCGCGGTGGCCAACGTGAGATGAGTCTCGCTCAGCTCCACCAGCTCGCCGAGGGCGTCGGAGAACAGCGGGCGGCCTTCGCGAATCCCCACAATCCGGCGGACCACGATTCGGTGTCCCACATCCTGCTGTCGGAGCACGATCGACCCCCTCCCCGGCGAGATACTAGGCTCTTACCGTCGCGGTGATCGCGGCGTGTCTTGCGGAGGAGAAGACCGGTGACCTACATCATCGCCGAGCCGTGCGTGGATGTGCTCGACAAGGCATGCATCGAGGAGTGCCCGGTCGACTGCATTTACGAGGGCAACCGGATGCTCTACATCCACCCCGACGAGTGCGTCGACTGTGGTGCCTGTGAGCCCGTCTGCCCGGTGGAGGCGATCTTCTACGAGGACGACGTCCCCGAGCAGTGGAAGGACTACACCGGCGCCAACTACGAGTTCTTCGAGGACCTGGGCTCGCCCGGGGGCGCCTCGAAGATCGGCAAGGTCGAGAAGGACGCGACCTTCGTCGCCGCGCAGCCGCCGCGCGGCGAGGGCCACTGACCCGGTCCGCGCCGGTCTCGTCGCGGCTGCCCGAGTTCACCTGGGACTCCCTGGACGCCGCGGCCGCTGTGGCCGCGGCGCATCCGGGGGGCCTGATCAACCTCTCCATGGGTACGCCCGTCGACCCGGTGCCCGAGGTGATCCGCCAGGCGCTCGCTGACGCGTCCGACGCTCCCGGCTATCCGCTGACCGCCGGCACCCCGGTGCTGCGCGACGCGATCGCCGCCTGGGTCGCCCGTGCCTGCGGCGCCGGCGTCGACGGTCTCGGTGTGCTGCCGACCATCGGCTCGAAGGAGCTGGTGGCCTGGCTGCCGACGCTGCTCGGCATCGGCCCCGGTGACGTGGTCGTCGTGCCGTCGGTCGCGTACCCCACATACGAGGACGGGGCACGGCTGGCCGGCGCCACGGTCGTCCGCGCCGACTCGCTCACCGCGGTCGGGCCGACCTCCCGGGTACGCCTGGTCTGGGTCAACTCGCCGGGCAACCCGACGGGTCGGGTGCTGCCCGCGGCGCACCTGCGCAAGGTGGTCGACTGGGCCCGGGAACGGGGCGCGGTGGTCGCCAGCGACGAGTGCTACCTGCCGCTGGGCTGGTCGGCGGAGCCGGTGTCGGTGCTGTCTCCGCAGGTCTGCGGCGGCTCGTACGACGGGGTGCTCGCCGTGCACTCGCTGTCCAAGCGGTCCAACCTGGCCGGCTACCGGGCCGGGTTCGTGGCCGGCGACCCGGTGCTCGTGGCCGAGCTGCTGAAGGTCCGCAAGCACGCCGGCATGATCGTGCCCGCCCCGGTGCAGGCGGCGATGGTGGCCGCCCTGGGGGACGAGCGACACGCCGACGAGCAGCGGGAGCGTTACCGGGCCCGCCGTGAGGTGCTGGCGGCCGCGTTCACCGGCGCCGGGTTCACGGTCGAGCACTCGGAGGCCGGTCTCTACCTCTGGCTCACCCGCGACGAGGACTGCTGGGAGACGGTCGACTGGCTGGCCCGCCGGGGCATCCTGGTCGCCGCCGGCGTCTTCTACGGCCCCACCGCCGGCCGGCACGTCCGGGTCGCGCTCACCGAGTCCGACGCACACGTCGCCGCGGTCGCGGCCCGCCTCGCCGAGGTCTGACCGCCCTTCCGGGCGGCCGACCCGTGGGGGTCGACCGCCCGGCCGCGTCAGTCGCTGATCCGGGCGAAGACCCGCAGCAGGGTGTTCCGGCTCTGCTTTTCCAGCAGTTCGCTGGACATCAGCTCCTGCACGGCGATCACCCGGCCGTCGTGCAGGGTCAGTTCCGCCTTCAGCGGCACCTCCCGCTTGACGTTCACGGAGGCGACCTCCTCGTACGGCAGGAACGTGTGTGTGGTTGCCAGCTCCGCGATCGCCACCGAGTCGACAAGCGCGCGCAGCCGCTTCTCGCCCTGGCTCGCCTTGCCGGGGTCGGCGATCAGGACCAGCCCCCGGTCGAGGATGAGCACGTCGTGCTCCCTGCCGTCGATCTTGATGTTGGCCAGCGCGCCGATCAGGTCGGCGTCCCGCCCGGAGACCCGCTCCTCCACCACCGTCGCGCCGGACGGATCGACGCCCAGCTCGGCCAGGCGGGCCAGCGCAACGTCAAGGGTCTGCGGCGCGACGGCCAGCTTGGCGATCTCGGCGAGGTCCCACGGCTGCCCGTCCGGGCCGACGAGCCGGGCCGGACCGGACCAGGAGAGCTGCCAGTGGGCCCGACCGGAGCGGACTGCCGCGTTGTCCAGCAGCGTCTCCATCGGCCCGGCGAACCGGGCGGCCGCCTCCTTGCGGGTCGCGTCGCCGAAGAACTGCTCGGCGAACTCGCCGAGCCGGCCGGAGCTGACCAGCTCCAGCACTGTCGTGAGGCCCGGCCTGGCGACGCCCGTGAACCGCCCCGCGGCCCGGTAGATGCCGTCCGCCTGCTGCTGCACCATTGCCGCCACCGACGAGGCGGTGAACTGCGGCCAGGGCAGCACCTCGCGGCTGCCGTGCTCGACCACGACGCCCTGCAACTGCCGGCCGGCGCCGTCGATGTCGGCGAGTAGCAGCGCGGCAGGTCGTTCGTCCGAGGCGACAGTCCCCGCCGGCAGGCCCGCCATCGCGGCGACCCGGACGCCGATCGGTGGGTGGGTGTCCCACGGCGACGGCTCCCGGTCGGGGGCGTTCTCCCGCAGCTCGGCCAACTCGTCCCGGCGGGCCCGCAGCAACTGGCCGAAGCCGCCGAAGAGGTCGTCCGGCGCCAGCCCGGCGGACCAGCCCGGCTCGACGTACCGGCGCATGTAGAAACCCCAGGCGGCGCCGAGCGCCGGCAGCGTCCGCAGGGCGGAGGTGGCGGCGTCGTGCCCGGCCAGCAGCACGGAGGAACGGTCGGCCTCCAGCTCCTGCCGCCGCGACGCGGCGTTGTCCACCCTCAGGTAGAGCTTCGAGTACCCCTTGAAGACCCAGCCGATCGGGTTGCGCGGGCTGATCCGGTCCAGCGTCTCCGCGATGGCCAGCCGACCCCGGTACGCGACGCCGCCGAGACGGGTGTGCTTGCCGGAGTAGTGGCCCAGCTCGTGGGCGAGCACCGAACGCAGCTGGTCCATCCGCATCGCCTGGAGCAGCGGCAGTCCGACATACAGGGTGCGCCGCCCGCCGACGAGGCCGAGGAACCGGCTCTGCTCGGCGACCGCCGCGTTCACCTCGGGCACCAGCCGGATCTCGTCGGGGGCGCGGGTGCCGACCGCGGTGGCCAGCTCCCGCACGGTGGCCCACAGGTCCGGCGCCTCGCGCTCGGTGAGGACCAGGCCGGGCGCCGGCTCGTTCTTCGTACGGATCGCGCGCCACAGCCCGGCGGCCGCCGCGCCCAGCGCCACGACCAGGGGCAGCAGCAGCTTCCCGGTGACGAGCCCGTTGGTGTGGCCGTACAGCCAGACCCCGAGCGCGACGACGGCGGCGAGCTGCAGGAGCGCGACGACGTAGAAGCCGATCAACATGACCACCGAGGCGAGGGCCCGGTATGTCGCGGACATTTCATTTCCTCCCGCTGTTAGCCCGCATCGAGACGGCGGGCAGCGGAGCGGACCGTACGACGGTGATCAGAAGTGGACAACCCCCTTCCGGACCGGCCTTGGCAAGATCTACGATCTGCCGGGTCTTCGACGGGCTGAGAGGAAACGCGGCATGTGGCCGTTCCGACGTAACAACAGGCGGGTGGCCGTTCCCACGTTGATCGTGGATCCGGCGGAGGGCGACCCGACCGCGCGGGCGCTGCGGGAGGCCGTTGAGCGCCGGGACTGGGGCACCATCCGTGATCTCCTCACCCCGGTGACCGACCCGGACGACCACGCCTTCTACGTCTCGGTGCTCGCCAACACCGACGGCCTGCAGGACTGGATCGGCGAGTGGGTCGAGGCCGAACCCCGGTCGACACTGCCGGTGCTGGTGCGGGGGGCGCACGCGGTCTACTGGGCCTGGGAGGCCCGCAGCAGCGCCCGGGCCTCGCAGGTGAGCCAGGATCAGTTCAAGGAGTTCTGGCGACGGCTGCGGCTCGCCGAGAACTCCCTGGACGAGGTGGCCGACCGCGACCCGGACGACACCACCGCGCGTACCTTCCTCGTCACCTCGGCGCGGGGGCGGCAGGTGGACCGGGAGGAGGCGGACCGGCGCTTCGCCGACGTCGTCGCCCGGCACCCGTGGCACCGGATCGCGCACGAGCAGATGCTCCAGTACCGCTGCCACAAGTGGTTCGGCAGCCACGAGGAGATGTTCGACTTCGCCCGGGAGGCGGTGGCGAAGTCGCCGGCCGGTTCGCCGCTGGGGCACCTGGTCGTCGTCGCCCACCTGGAGAAGTGGCTGGACCTGCCCGTCGGCGAGGACGAGGAGTACCTGGACGACGATGCGCTCCGGGCGGAGATCAACGCCGCGGCGGACCACTCGGTACGCCACCCCGACTACCGGCGCCGGCCGGGCTGGGCGAGTGTGCACAACACCTTCGCCATGGGCTTCTCCAAGGTGGGGGACCTGCGCTCCGCCGCTGGCCAGTTCGAGGTGATCGGCGACCAGGTGACCAACTGGCCCTGGCAGTACATCAACAACGACCCGGTGATCCCGTTCGTCGCGTGGCGCGACGACGCGATGGCCGTCGAGGACTGACAGGCGTCCGGGCCGGCACCGGGGGATATCCTCGGCGCCGGACCTGGTCGGGGCCGTCGGCCCCGCACCCCAGCAGGAACGTCGAGGTGTGCGGATGGTGGACGGGCCCGGTGCGCGGGTACGGGCGGCGGTGGTCGGCACCGGCCTGATCGGTGGTTCGGTGCTGCTCCGGATGCACGCCGCGGGCGTCGACGTGACCGGGTGGGATCCGGACGAGGACACCAGGCGACGGGCCCGCCTGATGGGCGTACCCGTTCCGGATCTGCTTGTCGAGGCGGTGGCCGACCGGGACGTGGTGTTCCTGTGCGGGCCGTTGCCCACCCTGCCGGCCACGCTTGTCGAGGTGGCCGCGATGACAGGTGAGCGTTGCGTGCTGACCGACGTCGGCAGCACCAAGGAGGAGGTGGCGGCGTTCGCCGCCACACGCGGCCTGACGGACCGGTTCGTGCCGGGGCACCCGATGGCCGGCACCGACCGGGCGGGACTGACGGCCGCGGGGCCGGATCTGCTGACCGGCGCCGCCTGGGTGCTCTGTCCCACGCCCGGGCCGGCCACTGCCGCGTTCCGCTGGCTGGCCAGGCTGCTGGTGGACCTCTTCGAGGCCCGGGTGGTGCCGATGTCCCCGGCGGAGCACGACTCGGCCGCCGCACTCGCCTCACACGTGCCGCACCTGCTCGCCGGCGCGCTGGCCGGCGCCGTGCAGCGCGCACCGCTGCGCGACGCGATACTGGCGCTCGCCGCGGGCAGCTTCTCCGACGGCACCCGGGTCGCCGGGACTCCGGCCGACCGGACCGCGAACATGCTGCTCGGCAACCGGCAGCGTGTGCTGCGGGAGTTGACCGAGGTCACCGCGTTCCTGGACGACCTGGCCGCCGCGCTGCACGCCGGTGACGGGCCGGCGCTCACGGCGCGGTACGACGAGGCGCGGGCCTCCCGGATGGCGCTGCGCGACCGCCGGTTCGACGCGTACGAGCGGCGGTTCCCCCTCGACGGTGACCACGCCGCCGAGGTGTCCTGGCTGTGCGGTCTGGGGGTGGCCGGCGGTCACCTGACCGGGCTGCGCGTCGGTGCCGACACCGTCTCCTACGCGGCGCGACGCCCGACAGCTGACTAGGCTGAGGGCATGGCGGTGGACGGCCCGGTGGTGCAGGTGCGCGGCGAGGCGTACCGGGAGGTGCCGCCCGAGCTGGCGCGCTTCGCGGTCACCGCGACGGCTCGTGATCGGGACCGGGAGGTCACGTTGACCCGGCTGGCCGAGCGGGCCGCCGCCGTGCGGGTGCTGCTGGAGGGCGCCGGGCCGGTGGTGGTCCGGCGGGAGACGGGTGACCTGCGGGTGCGCCCGGAGACCCGGCGCTCGGGGGAGCGGGTGGTCGCCTGGCACGGCAGCGTCACCACCACTGTCACCGTCACCGACTTCACCGCCCTCGGCGAGTTGATGCTCCGGCTGGCCGACCAGGATCAGGTCGAGGTGGCCGGTCCGTGGTGGGAGCTGCATCCGGACAGCCCCGCGCACCGCGAGGCACGGCACGCCGCGATCGGCGACGCCCTGCTGCGGGCCCGGGAGTACGCGGAGGCGCTCGGTGCCCAGGTCACCGCGCTGATCGAGTTGGCCGACGCCGGCCCGGCCGACCGGCCGATGTTCGCCCGCGCGGCGTTCGCCGGGGGTGACACGCCACCGGAGCTGGAGTTGGACCCGCAGCCGCAGACCGTGCAGGCAGCCGTGCAGGCGCGGTTCACCATCAGCACCCCGGTCCTGGGCTGATGCCGCCGGCCCGGGTGCTGTCCGTCGACGAGGTGGTGGCGCGGGCGTCGGCGCTCGCCGAGGCGGGTTCGCGACAACTGCTCGGCATCGCCGGTGCGCCTGGTGCCGGCAAGTCCACCCTCGCCGAGCTGATCGTGGCCGAGGTGGGGCCGGCCGCCCGGCTGGTGCCGATGGACGGCTTCCACCTGGCGCAGTCGCAGCTGGTCCGGCTGGGCCGCGCGGACCGCAAGGGCGCGGCGGACACCTTCGACGCCAACGGGTACGTCTCGCTGCTGCGCCGGCTCCGCCGCCTGGAGCCGACCTCGGTGTACGCGCCGGAGTTCCGGCGGGAGCTGGAGGAGCCGGTAGCCGGGGCGATCGAGGTGCCGCCCTCGGTCCGGCTGGTGGTGACCGAGGGCAACTACCTGCTGCTTCCGGACTTCCCCTGGCAGGAGATCCGGTCGCTGCTGCACGAGGCGTGGTTCCTCGACCTGGACGCCGAGGTGCGGCAGCGGCGGCTGACCGCTCGGCACGAGGCGTTCGGGCGGTCACCGGAGCAGGCGCGGGCCTGGGCGTTGGGCACCGACGAGTCGAACGCGGCCCTGATCACCCCCACCGCCGACCGCGCCGACCTGGTGCTGCGCCTCTCCGAGCCGCCGGCGCCCTGACCCGACCGACCGGGTGATTCACCCCGTGACGCCCCGGTCCTCGCGACTCATGTCCCCGGTGGTGGGCGTTCCCTCGGCGAGCCCGTACCGCAGGAGCACCGCACCCTTGCCCGAGGTGGCGGGTGGTTCCAGCAGTGTCAGGTTGCTCGGCACCGCGCCGCCGTCGAACACCTTCTTGCCGACGCCGAGCAGGATGGGGAAGATCCACAGGTTGAGCCTGTCGAACAGGCGCTCGTGCAGGAGGGTCTGCACCAGGTTCAGGCTGCCGATCACGTGGATGTGCTCGTGCCGGTCCCGCAGGGCGGCCACGGCGCTCACCAGGTCGGGCCCGAGTTGGGTGGAGCCGGCCCAGTCCAGGTCCGGGTTGCCGCGCGACGCGACGTACTTCGGGATGCTGTTGAACAGGGTGGCTATGCCGCCGTCGGGGCCATCGTTCTGGTGCGGCCAGTATCCGGCGAAGATGTCGTAGGTCCTGCGGCCCAGCAGCAGCGCGTCCATGCCCCGCATGCCCTGTTCGACCTGTTGGCCGCCTGTCTCGTCGAACAGGGGCGCCTGCCAACCTCCGTACGGGAAGCCTTCCGGGTCCTCCTCCGGGCCGCCCGGTGCCTGGGCGACCAGGTCGAGTGTCGCGAACAGGTCGATGTGGATGGTGCCCATGCTGTCCTCCTAGTCGAGTTCGCGGACCGGTCGGGCCGGGTTGCCGACCGCTACCACGTTTGCGGGTAGGTCGCGGGTGACCACCGCTCCGGCGCCCACGACGGTGTTCGCGCCGATCGTCACTCCCGCCAGCACGATCGCGCCGCCGCCGAGCCACACATTGTCGCCGATGGTGATCGGTCTGGCGGCCTCCCACTTGTCGCGCCGAGGCGCGGGTTCCACCGGGTGCGTCGGGGTGAGCAGCTGCACGTTCGGGCCGACCTGGACGTCCGCGCCGAGGGTGATCCGGGCGACGTCGAGGAAGACGGCGTTGTAGTTGACGAAGGTGCGCGGGCCGATGCGGATCTGCCAGCCGTAGTCGCAGTAGAACGGCGGGCGGATCCAGGTGTCCTCGCCCAGCTCGCCGAGGAGGTCCCGCAGTGCGGCGAGTCGAGCCCGCGGATCGGCTGCCGGGCTGGTGTTGAAGCGTTCCATCAGGCGGGTGGCCCGGTCCTGGTCAGCGATGATCTCGGGATCGTCGGCGAGGTAGGGCTCACCGGCGAGCATCTTGTCCTTCATGGAGGTCACCAGGTCGATGATGCCGGCCGGCACGCCGCGAGTTGGCAGGTCCGTCATATTTTGGCCGTCTTTTTTGCATACCCGGTATGTAATACTGGCGGCGGTCAATGCGTCTCTACCGATTTCAACGCTCCACCAAGGAGGATCCGTTGCGTCGACGCAGCAGAATGACCGCCGCCACCGCAGCCCTGGCCCTCGTGCTCGGCACTCCGGTGACCGCCGCGGCAAGGCCACCCACAAGCACCACTGCCGACGCCAACCCGCGTCGCGCGTCCACCACCACGACCACCGTCACCCTGCTCACCGGCGACCGGGTCACCGTCACCCCGTCCGGGTCCGCCGCGATCCGTCCCGGCCCGGGGCGTACCCATCTGCGTTTCCTCACCACCCGCGACCGAGGTCACCTCACCGTGCTGCCGCAGGACGCCCTGCCGCTGGTCCGCGACGGCCGGGTCGACAGGCGGCTCTTCGACGTGACCGGGCTGGTCGACGCCGGCTACGACGACGCCCGTCGGGGCGACCTGCCGGTGCTGGTCGCCGGCAACGCGGGCGCGCGGCAGCGGGCCGCGACGCCGGCCGGGCTGACCGTCACCACCCAACTTCCGGCCATCGGCGGGGTCGCCGCCACCGCCGACAAGCGGCAGGCCGCAAACGTCTGGGCGGCGCTCACCGGCGCCGGCGCCCGGGTCGGCACGGCGGGGGGCGCCGACCGCATCTGGCTCGACGGCCGCCGACAGCTCACCCTGGACCACAGCGTGCCGCAGATCGGCGCCCCGGCCGCCTACCAGGCCGGCCTCACCGGTCAGGGCGTACGCGTCGCGGTGCTGGACACCGGCATCGACGCCGGCCACCCCGACCTGACCGGCCGGGTCGCCGAGGCGCACAACTTCACCGAGGCCGCAGACGCCGGTGACACGGTCGGCCACGGCACGCACGTCGCCTCGATCATCGCGGGCAGCGGCGCGGCCTCCGGCGGCAAGTACCACGGTGTCGCCCCGGACGCCACGCTGCTCAACGGCAAGGTCTGCGAGGAGGGCGGCTGCATGGAGTCGGCGATCCTCGCCGGCATGCAGTGGGCAGCCGCCGACCAGCACGCCGATGTGATCAACATGAGCCTGGGCGGCGGTGACACACCCGACATCGACCCGCTGGAGGCGGCAGTCGACTCGCTCACCGCGCAGACCGGTGCCCTCTTCGTCCTCTCCGCGGGCAACGACGGCACCGACGGCTCGGTCGGCTCGCCGGGCAGCGCCGACGCGGCGCTCACGGTGGGCGCGGTGGACCGTGACGACGCCCTTGCCGACTTCTCCAGCCGGGGCCCCCGGGTGGGCGACGGCGGGTTGAAGCCGGACATCACCGCGCCCGGGGTGGAGATCGTGGCCGCCCGCGCCGACGGCACGGAGATCGGTACGCCGGTGGGGGGCGGGTACGTCGCGCTCTCCGGCACCTCGATGGCCGCGCCGCACGTCACCGGAGCGGTGGCGCTGCTCGCCCAGCAGCACAGCGGCTGGACGGCGACGCAGCTCAAGGCCACCCTGATGGCGTCGGCGAAGCCGCACCCGGAGCAGACCGCGTTCCAGCAGGGCGCCGGCCGGGTCGACGTGGCCCGGGCGATCACCCAGCGGGTGACGAGCGACCCGGTGAGCGTCTCCTTCGGTCGACCGACCTGGCCGCACGACGACGACACCCCGATCACCAGGAACGTCGACTGGCGTAACGACGGCCCGAACCCGCTCACCCTGGACCTCGCCTTCGAGGTGACCGGCCCGGACGGCCAGCCGGCACCGGCCGGCATGTTCGCCCTGGGCGCGGGCCAGGTCACCGTGCCGCCGGGCGGCACCGCAGGCACCACTGTCACCGTGGACACCCGGGTCGGTACGGACGGCTACTGGACCGGCCGCATCGTGGCCCGCTCCGGTACGGCCGTGGCTGTCACCCCGGTGGCGGTGAACCGGGAGGTGGAGAGCTACCAGCTCACCGTCCGGCACCTCGACGCCACCGGTGCCGCCGCCACGGACCACATCACCACGCTGATCCGGCTCGACACCCTGGACAGCTACAACCTGTACGACCCGGACGGCACCGACGAACTCCGCGTGCCGAAGGGCCGCTACGGGCTGGCAAGCATCGTCTTCAGCGGGGACACCGGCGCCGCCCAACTGGCGCAGCCCGAGCTGGCGGTGACCGCCGACACGACTGTCACTGTCGACGCCCGCAGGGCACGGCCGGTGCGGACGGGCATCCCGGAGCCGACAGCCGTCCCGGACCTGGTGGACATCAGCGCCATCTTCCTCGCCGAGGACGGCGGCTCGTACGGATTCGGTCTGCTCGGGCTCGACTTCACCGGGCTGGCCACCGGGCACCTCGGTCGGGCGGTTTCCGGCGAACGGTTCCTCGCCACGGTGAGCAGCCAGTGGAGGAAGCCGGACGTGGCCGACAGCCCCTACCTGTACGCGCTCAGTGAGAAGATCCCCGGCCGGATGCCGACCGGCTTCGACAGGACCTACCGGGCTCGGGACCTGGCCACCGTCACCCACGAGTTCCGGGGCGGCTACCCGGGGCTGTCCGCGGAGCGGGTGGTCTTCCCGCACCTCGAACCGGACCTGGGTGGTTGGGCGGTCGTCCTGCCCACGACTGTGCCGGGGAGGCGGGTCGAGCACTACAACACCGACGGGCTGCGCTGGTCCTCGGAGCTGACGTTCGGCGTGCCCACCGAGGAGGGGTGGCTCGACACGAAGGCGGTGCTGGTCGCCGAACCGAAGGCGTACCGGGCCGGCCGGCACACGCGGGAGAGCTGGAACAGCGCGCCGTACGGGCCGTCGTTCCCGACGCCGCGCTGGCCGGGGCAGGGGGTCACCCGTCTCGGTGACGAGATCGTGGTGGACGTTCCGCTGCACGGTGACGCCGACGGCCACGCCGGCTGGTCGATCGCGGACACGGCCCGGACCGCCCTCTACCGCGACGGGGCCCTCGTCGACGAGTCGGCGGACCCGGGGTACGGCCAGTTCACGGTGCCGCCCGGTGCCGCGAAGTACCGGCTGGAGGTGTCGGCGAAGCGGAGCTTCACCGACCTCAGCACCGAGGTCGACGCGGCGTGGACGTTCCGGTCCGGGCACGTACCCGGCGAGGACTACCGGCGGCTGCCGGTGTCGGCGATCTCGTTCACGCCACCGCTCGGCCGGGACAACACGGCCCCGGCCGGCCGGAGCCTCGTCATCCCGGTGCAGGTGCGGCGACAGCCCGGAGCCCCCGGGTCGCGCCTGACCGGGCTGACCGTGGACGTCTCCTACGACGGCGGCCGGAGCTGGCAACCCGCCCGGGTCCGGCACGGTGGGCACGGCTGGACGGCCACAGTCAGGCATCCGTCGGGCGCCGGCTACGCGTCGCTGCGAGCCACCGCCCGGGACGCCGCCGGCAACACGGTGACCCAACGGATCATCCAGGCGTACCGGTTGCGCTGAGGCGTACCCCGTCCGGGTCCGCGGCCGAGCGCCGCGGACCCGGCGGGGACGTCAGTCGTTGGCGTGCAGGGCAGCGTTCAGTTCGATGCCCCGGCCGGTGCGCTGCTTCGCCTCCAGCGCGCCGGTGACCGAGTTGCGCCAGAACAGCAGGCCGTCGACGCCGGACAACTCCCGGGCCTTGACGACCCGGCCGTCCGGCAGGGTGATCTTCGAGGCGGCGGTGATGTAGCAGCCCGCCTCGACCACGCAGTCATCGCCGAGGGAGATGCCGACACCAGCGTTCGCACCGATCAGGCTGCGCTCGCCGATGCTCACCTTCTCGGTGCCGCCGCCGGAGAGCGTGCCCATGATCGAGGCGCCGCCGCCGACGTCGGAGCCGTCGCCGACAAGCACGCCCTGCACGATGCGCCCCTCGACCATCGAGGTGCCCACGGTGCCGGCGTTGAAGTTCACGAAGCCCTCGTGCATCACAGTGGTGCCGGCAGCCAGGTGGGCGCCGAGCCGCACCCGGTCCGCGTCGGCGATCCGCACGCCTGAGGGCACCACGTAGTCGGTCATCCGGGGGAACTTGTCCACCCCGTACACCGCCAGATGGCGGCCGGCCGCGCGCTCGATCACCCGCAGCTCGTCCACCCGCTCCGGCGGGCACGGCCCGGCCGACGTCCAGGCCACGTTGGCGAGCTTGCCGAAGATGCCGTCCAGGTTGAGCTGGTTGGGCCGGACCAGGCGGTGCGAGAGCAGGTGCAACCGGAGGTACGCGTCGGGGGCGTCCTTGATCGGGTCGTCCAGCGAGCCGATCACGGTGACCACCTGGACGGTACGCAGACCGGGCAGCGCCCGGTCCCCGAGCGCGCCCGGCGGCAGGTCGAGCACGTCCGACTCACCCTCACCGGCGACCAGGGGCAGCTCACCCAGGCCCAGCTTGCCGGTCGGATACCAGGTGTCGAGCACCTGTCCGTCTGCCGTCACGGTGGCCAGGCCGATGCCCCAGGCGGAATCTGCGGACGTCACTGTTACACCTCTCGGTCTGGGCCGCGCCGGCCTCAGCTCACTCCTCGCGCTGACAGACCTGAAGGTACCGTGCGAACCATGGAGAACCCGCTGACCCCCGAGGTCCTCGCCGATCCGGTGGCGCTGACCCGCGCTCTCGTCGACATAGAGTCCGTGTCCCTCAACGAGAAGGCGATCGCCGACTGTGTCGAGGAGGTCCTGCGCGGTGTACCGCACCTGAGCACCCACCGGCACGGCAACACGGTGATGGCGCGTACCGACCTCGGTCGGTCGCAGCGCGTCGTCCTGGCCGGGCACCTGGACACCGTGCCGCTCAACAACAACTTCCCGTCGACCATGCGCGGCGACCTGATGTACGGCTGCGGCACCTCGGACATGAAGTCCGGCACCGCGTACGCCCTGCACCTGGCGGTGACCCTGCCGAACCCGCGGTACGACGTGACGTACTTCTTCTACGAGGCGGAGGAGATCGAGTCGCGGTACAACGGGTTGAACCTGGTCGCCCAGGCGTTCCCGGAGTGGCTCGAGGCGGACTTCGCGGTGCTGCTGGAGCCGACGTACGGCATCGTCGAGGCGGGTTGCCAGGGCACCATGCGTTCGGTGGTCACCACGACCGGGGTACGGGCCCACTCGGCGCGCTCCTGGCACGGGGTGAACGCCATCCACGCGGCAGGTGAGGTGCTGCGGCGCCTCCAGACGTACGAGGCGCGCCGGGTCACCATCGACGGCTGCGACTACCGCGAGGGCATGAACGCGGTGCGGATCAACGGCGGGGTCGCCGGCAACGTGGTCCCGGACCGTTGTGAGGTCGAGGTCAACTACCGGTTCGCCCCGGACCGTACGCCCGCCGAGGCGGAGGCGCACCTGCGCGAGGTGTTCGCCGGTTTCGAGGTGGTGGTGACGGATTCGGTGGCCGGTGCCCCACCCGGGCTGGAGGCGGCCCCGGCGAAGGAGTTCCTGGCGGCGGTCGGCGCGGCGCCGATCGGCAAGCTCGGCTGGACGGACGTGGCCCGCTTCGCGGCCATGGGCATCCCCGCGCTGAACTTCGGCCCGGGCGACCCCAACCTGGCCCACCACCCGGACGAGCACGTCGAGATCAGCAAGATCCGCGACGGCGCGGCAACCCTGCACCGCTGGCTGGCCCCGGCCTAACCGCCACCCCCCGCCCGCCGGCTCGCGCCGGTGATCAAGAGGTTTGCGTCAGCCGGGCCCGTTGTCGGCGACGCAAACCTCTTGATCGGCTCCGGGTGGGGGAGGGGCGAGCAGGGGGATCGGGTCCTGCTGGCGGGTGCGGCGGCGTTCGGCCACCACATCTCGGATCCGTCGCTGCATCTGGCGACGGATCCGGATCATCTCGCTGTTGCTGATCACGCTGTCTCCTCCCCCGAAGGCGCGCGCCGGGGCATACCCGGTATGTGAATAGTAAGACGTACGAGCGAGCCGAATAGTTGCCCTTGATCGGGACTTATTTCTCAGCGTCCGCGACCCGACCCGGCAAGCACCTGGTGGAGCACTACGGTTGCTCCATGAGCGACAGCAACGGGCGGGAGGCCAGCCGCGGCCCAGCGAAGGAGCGGCACCGGGGCGCGGTGACGCTGCGTCGAGGGGCGATCCCGAGCAGCACCGCCGACCAGCGACTGCTGGATTCGCGGGGACGCGGCGACTGGAAGACCAGGGACGCCTGGCGGGCGCTACGCATCCTCTCGGAGTTCGTCGAGGGCTTCGACACCCTCGCCGACCTGCCGCCGGCGGTCAGTGTGTTCGGCTCCGCCCGCAGCGGCCCGGACACCGCCGAGTGCCGACTCGCCGAGCAGGTGGGCGGGGCACTGGCCCGGGCCGGCTACGCCGTGATCACCGGGGGTGGGCCGGGCGTGATGGAGGCCGCCAACCGGGGTGCCACCGAGGCCGGCGGACTCTCCGTCGGGCTCGGCATCGAGCTGCCGTTCGAGCAGGGCATCAACGACTGGGTCGACCTGGCCATCGACTTCCGCTACTTCTTCGCCCGCAAGACGATGTTCGTCAAGTACGCGCAGGCGTTCGTCGTGCTGCCCGGCGGCTTCGGCACCATGGACGAACTGTTCGAGGCGCTCACGCTTGTGCAGACCGGCAAGGTGACCCGGTTCCCGGTCGTGCTGATGGGGGTCGCGTACTGGCAGGGCCTGCTCGACTGGCTGCGCGACACGATGGCCGCCGACGGCAAGATCGGTCCGGTCGACCTGGACCTGATCTGCCTCACCGACGACGTCAACGCGGCCGTCCGACACATCGTCGAGTCCGAGGCGGCGCTCTCCGTGGAGCAGGACGCGGTCCGCGACGAGGCGGTCGCCCGCACCGGGGCCGACCAGCAGGCCGCCGCCGAGCAGGCCGCCGACCAACCGCGGGAGGGCTGATGGCGGCGATCTGCGTCTTCTGCGCGTCCTCCCGTACCCTCGACCAGCGCTTTCTGGATCTCGCCACCGAGACCGGCGCGGAGCTGGCCCGACGCGGTCACACGCTGGTGAGCGGCGGTGGCTGCGTCGGCATGATGGGCGCGCTCGCGGACGGCGCCCGACACGCCGGTGGGCGCACCCTGGGCGTGATCCCACAGTCGCTCGTCGACCTGGAGGTCGCCGACCTCGCCTCGGACGAACTGCTGGTCACCGACTCGATGGCCAGCCGCAAGACGTTGATGATCGAGAAGTCGGACGCGTTCCTCACCCTGCCCGGCGGGCTGGGCACGCTCGACGAGCTGTTCGAGGTGTGGACCACCGCCACCCTCACCCTGCACCGCAAGCCGATGGTGCTCGTCGACGCCGACGGCTTCTACCGCCCGCTGCTGGACTGGCTCGCCACCCTCACCGACGAGCACTTCCTCAAACCAGCAGGCCTCGGCCTCGTGACCGTGGCCCCGACGGTCCCGGCCGCCCTGGACGCGCTGGAGTCCGCCCTGACCTGACCACGGGTCTGCGTCCTCCCCGTCGATCATGAGGTTGACGGCACCGCGCCCGGCGTGTCGCGCCGCCAACTTCATGATCGACAGAGCTGGATGCGGTGGGGTTGGGGTGGGTCGGGGTGGGGTGGGTGAGTGTCGTACCGGTTTGATGGGATGAGCTGATGCAGGCGTACCGGTTGGTGCGGCGGTCCGTAGTGGCCGCCGACAGCGGCGCGTCTTCCGGGGCCGGTCCCGCCGGTTGGCGGGCCGACACCGTGCAGGCCGAGGTCATCGGGCACACGGACGGGCCGATGCTGGTGCTCGGCGGCCCCGGCACCGGCAAGACGAGCACCCTGGTCGAGGCCGTCGCCGCCCGGGTCCGCGAGGGCGTCGACCCCGAACGCGTCCTGGTGCTGACCTTCGGCCGCCGGGGCGCCACCGCGCTGCGCCAACGCATCGAGGCCCGGGTGGCGCAGGACGGCCACCGCGTGCTCCGGGAGCCGCTCGTGCGCACCTTCCCGGCGTACGCCTTCGGGCTGCTCCGCCGGGCCGCCGCCGAGCGGGGCGAGCCGTCGCCGCGCCTGCTCACCGGCCCCGAGCAGGATCTGATCATCCGGGAGCTGCTGGACGTGGTGGGCGAGGAGCCCGACGACGACCCGGTCGGCTGGCCGGACGACCTGCGCCCGGCCCTGCGCACCCGGGCCTTCGCCGGCCAGTTGCGCGACCTGCTCATGCGGGCCGCCGAACGCGGCGTCGGCCCGGTCGACCTGGCCCGGCTGGGCGAGAAACTCGGCCGCGACGACTGGCCGGCCGCCGCCCGCTTCCTGCGGGAGTACGTGGCAGTGCTCGCGCTGCGCGACGTCAGCAACCGGGGCTCGATCGCGTACGACCCGGCCGAGCTGGTCCGGGCGGCCACCGGTCTGCTGCGCGACGACGAGGAGCTGCTGGCCGCCGAGCGTCGCCGCCTCGCCCACGTGTACGTCGACGAGCTGGCCGACACCGACCCCGCCCAACTGGAGCTGCTCTCGGTGATCGCCGGCGGTGGCACCTCGCTTGTCGCCTTCGCCGACCCCGATTCGTCCACGTACGCGTTCCGGGGCGCCGACCCCGCGGCGGTGGGCAGTTTCCCGCACCGGTTCCGGACCGCGTCCGGTGCGCCGGCGGCCCAGGTGCTGCTCAGCACGTCATACCGGGCCGGCCCGGAGTTGCTCGCCGCGATCGCCCGGCTGGGTCGCCGGCTGCGCGGCCCGGCGGCGCACCGCAGGCTGCACCCGCTGCCGGACGCGCCGCCAGGTGTGGTCGAGGTGCACACGTTCCGCTCGGCGACGAGCGAGGCCGCCTGGCTTGCCCACGCGCTGCGCTCCGCCCACCTGCTCGACGGTGTGCCCTGGTCGCGGATGGCGGTGCTGGTGCGGTCCACCGCGTTGCAGCTGCCCACCCTGCAACGGGCGTTGCACGCTGCCGGCGTACCCACAGTGGTGCACGGCGAGGACCTGCCGCTGCACCTGCAACCGGCGGTGGCGCCGCTGCTGCTCCTGCTGCGCTGCGCCCTGGAGCCGGAGCACCTGGACGAGGAGGCGGCCGTCGCGTTGCTGCACTCGCCGCTCGGCGGTGCGGACCCGCTCGCCGAGCGGCGGCTGCGGCAGGGCCTGCGCGCCCTGGCGCTGGCCGGTGGTGACCGGCGCCCCTCCGGTGAGCTGATCGTCGAGGCGCTGCGCGACCCGACGGAGCTGGCCGACATCGACAGGCGGTGGGCGGAGCCCGCGCAGGCGGTCGCCGGGCTGCTCGCCACGGCCCGGGACGCGGCCGCCCAGCCCGGCGCGACAGCCGAGACGGTGCTCTGGGAGGTCTGGGACGCCAGTGCCCTCGCCGAACGCTGGGCCGGCGCGATCGCCCAGGGGCGGCCGGCGGCAGGCGAGGGGGACCTGGCCCGGCGCAGGCGCGCCGAGGCGGCCGACCGGGACCTGGACGCGGTGCTCGTGCTCTTCGACGCGGCGGCGCGCTTCACCGACCGGCTGCCCGGTGCCCGTACCGAGGTCTTCCTCGACCACGTGCTCGCCCAGGACCTGCCGGCCGACACCATCGCCCCGACCGCCGACCGGGGTGCGGCGGTGCGGCTGCTCACCGCGCACGCGGCGAAGGGTCTGGAATGGGACCTCGTCGCGGTGGCCGGTGTGCAGGAGGGCATCTGGCCGGACCTGCGGCTGCGCGGCAGCCTGCTCGGCTCGGAGCGGCTGGTCGACGTGCTGACCGGCCGGTCCGTGGGCGGGGCGGCAGCGGCGAACGTGGTGGGTCAGACCTCGGCGTTGCTGGACGAGGAACGCCGCCTCTTCCACGTCGCCGTCAGCCGGGCGCGGCACCGCCTGCTGGTCAGCGCGGTGGCGTCGGCGGCGGTAGGCGGCGACGACCACGAGGAGCAGCCGAGCCGGTTCCTGCACGAGCTGGCCCCTGCCGCGCCACCCACTCCGCCGTCCGCCCCTCCGCCCGGCCCGCGTACCGGCCCGCCCTCCGGTGACCCGCTCGACGGTCCCTCGTCCGGCGAGGGCGTGGCGGCGGGCGAGGACGGCGACGAGGAGCCGGACAGCCCCGGCGCGCTGCCGGTGACCCGACCGCCCCGGGCGCTCACCCTGCCGGCGCTTGTCGCCGAACTGCGTACCGCCATCACCGACCCGGCGGTGCCGGCGAGCCGGCGGCGCGCGGCGGCGACCGAACTGGCCCGCCTCGCCGCCGCCGGTGTGCCCGGCGCGCACCCGGACGACTGGTGGGGGCTGCGGGCGCTCTCCGACGACAGGCCCCTCGTCGACGACGGCGAGGCGGTACGCGTCACCCCGTCGGCGATGGAGAGCGCGCTGCGGTGCAGCCTGCGCTGGCTGCTGGAACGGCACGGCGGCAGCGGCCCGACCAGCACCGCGCAGGGCGTGGGCAACCTGGTGCACGCCGCCGCGATGCTCGCCGAGGACGCCAGCGCCGACCGGGGCGCGTTGCTCGACTACGTGGCCGCCCGCTTCGACGCGATCGAGTTGGCCGCCCGCTGGATGGCCGGCCCGGAACGGGAACGCGCCGAGGCGATGGTCGACAAGCTGCTGCGCTGGCTGGCCACCAACCCGCGCCGGCTGCTCGCCATCGAGCACGAGTTCGCCGTCCGGCTGGACGACCCGCACCGCCCGGTCGACCTGACCGGCCGCGTCGACCGGCTGGAGGTCGACGAGGCCGGCCGGCTCGTGGTGATCGACCTGAAGACCGGCAAGTCGACGGCGGTCACCGGCAGTGAGCTGGCCGAGCACCCGCAGCTCGGCGCCTACCAGGCGGCGGTGGAGGCGGGGGCGTTCGCCGAGTTCGGTGACGAGTCCGGAGGCGCGGCGCTGGTGCAGCTCGGCACGTCCGCGAAGGACGCCCGGGAGCAGAACCAGCCGGCGGCGGGCGAGGGCCCGGCGGCCGGCTGGGCGACCGCGCTGGTCCGGCGCACCGCCGATACGATGGCCGCTGCCACCTTCGCCGCGGTGGCCAATTCGAAGTGCCGGGTCTGCCCGGTGCGCACCAGCTGCCCGGTCTCCGGGCAGGGGCGCCAGGTCGTCGAGCCGCCGACCGTCCGACGCGCCACCGAGGGCGAGGAGTGAGCCGGTGTCAGGAGTCGAGGCGACACCGTGACCCAGCCCACCCTGTTCGGCGCCGGCCCCGCGCCGACGCCCCGGCTCGCCGACTCCGGGCCCCGGTACACCCCTGTGGAGCTGGCGAAACTCCTGCGGCTGCCGGCACCCACCCGGGAGCAGGCCGCGATCATCGCCGCCCCGGTGGAGCCGCTGCTGGTGGTGGCCGGTGCCGGCTCCGGCAAGACCGAGACGATGGCCGCACGGGTGGTCTGGCTGGTCGCCAACTCGTACGTGCGGCCGGAGCAGATCCTCGGGCTGACCTTCACCCGTAAGGCCGCCGGTGAGCTGGCGCACCGGGTGCGTACACGGCTCGACCAGCTGATCCGCCGACTCGGCAGGCAGGGCCGCGACCCGCTTGGCGACCCGCTCGCCGGCGAGCCCACCGTCTCCACCTACCACTCGTACGCCGGGCGGATCGTCACGGAGCACGGGTTGCGGGCCGGCTACGAGCCGTCCACCCGGCTGCTCACCGAGGCGTCCCGCTGGCAGTTGGTCGACCTGCTGGTGCGCAACTACGACGGTGACATGTCCGAGGTGGACCGGATGCCGAGCACCATCACCGACGCGGTGCTGGCGCTCGCCGGGGAGTTGGACGAGCACCTGGTCGCCCCGGACGAGCTGGCGGCGTGGACGGGCCGGTTCTTCGCCGAGGTGCAGTCGCGCCCGGGGCGGGTGTACGCCGACGTGCGCAAGGCACTCGCCCTGCAACAGACCCGGCTGCGCCTCCTGCCGCTGGTGCGGGCGTACGCCAGGCGCAAACTGGACTTCGAGGCGATGGACTTCGCCGATCAGCTCGCCCGGGCGGCGCGGGTGGCCCGGGACCATCCGGCGGTTGGCGGGATCGAGCGGGACCGGTTCCGGGTGGTGCTGCTCGACGAGTACCAGGACACCAGCCACGCCCAGGTGGTGCTGCTCAACGCGTTGTTCGGTGGCGGGCACCCGGTGACGGCGGTGGGTGATCCGTGCCAGTCCATCTACGGCTGGCGGGGGGCCAGCGCGGGCACACTGGACCGGTTCCCCACCGAGTTCGCGCGGTCCGACGGCCAGCCGGCGCGGGCGCTGGGGCTCACCACGAGCTGGCGCAACCGCCCCGAGATCCTCCGGGTGGCGAACGCGCTGTCCACCCCGTTGCGCGCGGCCGGAGCCCGGGTGCCGGAGCTGCGCTCGGCGCTGACCGTCCTGGACCCGATCCCGCACCGCAGCCCCGGCGGGGTGGCGGGCGGCACTGTGCACTGCGCGCTGCTGCCCACGTACGCCGACGAGGCGGCCTGGATCGCCGACAGCGTGCTCGCGGCCTGGCGCGGCGCGGCCCGGATGCCCGGCGTGGCGCCCGAGCACATCCCGGTGGCGCAGCGCCCGACGACTGCCGTGCTGGTCCGGGTCCGCAGCCAGATCCCGGCGATCGAATCGGCGCTGCGGGAGCGGGGCCTGCCCGTGGAGGTCGTCGGGTTGGGCGGCCTGCTGGACACTCCCGAGGTCCGCGACGTGGTGTGCACGCTGCGGGTGCTGGCCGACCCGACCGACGGCGCCGCGCTGCTGCGGCTGCTCACGGGCGCCCGTTGGCGGATCGGGCCACGGGATCTGGTGGCGCTGCACCGGCGGGCCCGGGCCATCGCCAACGCCCGCCGGCAGGTGGCCGCCGACGAGACCCCGGAGATCACCCCCGATCTGTTGGACGAGGCCACCCTGGTGGAGGCGCTTGCCGATCTGGGGCCGGCGCAGGCGTACTCCGCGGAGGGGTTCGCGCGGCTGCGCGCGTACGGCATGGAGCTGGCGCTGCTGCGCTACCGGCTGGACCAGGCGCTACCGGACCTGATCGCGGACATCGAGCGGACCATCGGCCTGGACGTGGAGGTGGCGGTTCGCGCTGGCCGGGACGGCGCGGGTGACGCCGGCCTGGCCCGGGGCCACCTGGACGCCCTCGGTGACGTGGCGGCCCGCTTCAGCGGCGAGACGCCGGGCGCCACCCTGTCCGGCTTCCTGTCCTACCTGGCCGCCGCCGAGGACGAGGAACGCGGCCTGACCCCCGGCGAGGTCGAGGTGGTCGAGGGCGCGGTCCAGGTGGTCACCGCGCACGCCGCGAAGGGCCTGGAGTGGGACGTGGTGGCGGTCGCCGGGCTGTGCCGCGGGTCGTGGCCGGGGCCGGCGCGCAACTCCGATCACTGGCTGGGCGGGCTGGGTGTGCTGCCGTTCCCGCTGCGCGGCGACGCCGACGGTCTGCCGGAGCTGATGCTCGACGAGGCGGGGGACCAGCGGGCCGTGGCCCGGGCGGTCACCGACTTCACCGACGCCTGGCGGGCGCACGACGAGCGGGAGGAACGCCGGCTGACGTACGTGGCGGTCACCCGCCCGCGCCGGCTGCTGCTCTGCTCGGGCTACTGGTGGGGGGAGGGCACGAAGCGGCCGCGCGGGCCGTCGGTCTTCCTGCGCGAGGTGTACGACGCCTGCCTGGACGGCGGCCCGGGGCACCTGGTCGACGTGTGGGCGCCCGAGCCCACCCCGGACGCCACCAACCCGACGGCCGAGGTGGTGCTCCGTGCGGAGTGGCCGGCCGACCCGTTGGGCGGTCGACGGCCGGCGCTGGCCGAGGCGGCCGGGCTGGTCCGCCGCCTGATGACCGACGGCCCGGCTGCGGTGGCTGTCGGGCCGGTGGCTGTCGGGCCGGTGGTCGCCGCGACGGCCGAACCGGAGCCCGATCCGGAGGTGGCGCGCTGGCGGCGCGAAGCTGATCTGCTGCTCGCCGAGCGGGCCGAGCTGACCCGGCTCTCCGGCGCGGTCGAGGTGGCCCTGCCGGGGCAGTTGAGCGTCACCCAGCTCGTCGCGTTGCGTAACGACCCGGCGGCGCTGGCGCGTACGCTGCGCCGTCCGGTGCCCGCCGAACCCAACCCGTACGCCCGTCGGGGCACCGCCTTCCACGCGTGGCTGGAGCAGCGCTTCGGCGCCGACCGGCTGCTCGATCTGGACGAGCTGCCCGGCGCGGCGGACGCGGACGCGGCACCGGACGAGGCGCTTGTGGAGCTTCAGGAGCGCTTCCTGGCCAGCGAGTGGGCCGACCGGGCGCCGGTGGAGGTGGAGGTGCCGTTCGCCACGGTGATCGCCGGGGTGGTGGTCCGGGGCCGGATGGACGCGGTCTTCGCCAGGCCTGGTGGTCGGTTCGACGTGGTCGACTGGAAGACGGGTCGGCAGCCCACTGGCCCGGCGGCGCAGGTGGCGGCGGTGCAGTTGGCCGTGTACCGACTGGCCTGGGCGGAGCTGGCCGGGGTGCCTGTCGACCGGGTGGGCGCGGCCTTCCACTACGTCCGCGACGGTGCGACGGTGCGACCCACCGACCTGCTGGATGTGGCCGGGCTCACCGCCATGATCGCCCAGTTGCCCGAAGATTCCGCCCAAGCTTGACCGCTGGGGGGAAAACCGTGGTAGGTTGATCGGGTTGCAGTTTTGGTTACCAGAGACTCTGTGTGCGCCTGGCGGGATTGTGGCCCCAGGCGCTCTTTGTTGTGTCCGGAGTTCTCCGGGCGGGGCGACCAGAAGCGACAGGCGATTCGCGCATTCCCGCGCGGAGCGCTCCTCTTCGGGCGCGCAACAAGTGCGCGTCCGACGTTCCGTCAAGGAGACGAAACACATGGCTATTGGCACCGTGAAGTGGTTCAACGCTGACAAGGGCTTCGGCTTCATCACCCCGGACGGCGGCGGCGCTGACGTCTTCGCCCACTTCTCGGCGATCCAGTCCTCCGGCTACCGGAGCCTGGACGAGAACCAGCGGGTCGAGTTCGAGGTGACCCAGGGCCAGAAGGGCCCGCAGGCGGAGAACATCCGCCCGCTCTGATCTTCGGATCGGTCAGCATTACCTGTCGCGCCCTCCGGGTGTGACGGTGACGGGACCGGCCCGCCCCGCCGCCGCCTGCCTCCGCAGGCGGCGGCCCGGCGGCGGGCCGGCCTGTACTCCAATCGGTTCGTGCTTGTGAGTCCTGGCTGCCTCTGGCCGCCGGTGACAGCGCCGATCTCGGCGCCCTCCCTCGACACGTGCCGCGTCGAGGAAGGCTTCCGCATGACCACAGTTATTCCTTCTTTCGCTCATACCGGGCTGGCACCGGCGCTGCTCACCGCGCTGACCGCGCAGGGCATCACCGAGCCGTTCCCGATCCAGTCGGCGACGCTGCCCGACTCGCTCGCCGGCCGCGACGTGCTCGGCCGGGGCCGTACCGGCTCCGGCAAGACACTCGCCTTCGGGCTTCCGCTGCTCTCCCGCACCGCCGGCCGCAAGGCCCGCCCGGGTCGTCCGCTGGCCCTGGTGCTGGTGCCTACCCGTGAGCTGGCCCAGCAGGTCACCACCGCGCTCGCCCCGTACGCCCGCGCCGTCGGGCTGCGCTGCGCCACAGTCGTCGGCGGGCTGTCGTTGCAGCGCCAGGCGGACGCGCTGCGCGCCGGCGCCGAGGTCGTCGTGGCGACTCCCGGCCGGCTGCACGACCTGATCAACCGTGGCGACGCCCGGCTCGACCAGGTCGAGATCACCGTGCTGGACGAGGCCGACCAGATGGCCGACATGGGCTTCCTGCCGCAGGTGACCAAGCTGCTGGAGCAGGTCGCGCCGCAGGGGCAGCGGATGCTCTTCTCCGCCACCCTCGACGGTGGCGTGGACCGGCTGGTCCGCCGCTTCCTGAGCAACCCGGTCACCCACTCGGTCGACCCGGGCACCGCAACGGTCACCGCGATGACCCACCACGTGCTGCACGTCGACGCGGTCGACAAGCCCGACGCGCTGACCCGGATCGCCGCCCGCGAGGGCCGCACCATCCTGTTCATGGGCACCAAGCACCGCGCCGACCGGCTCGCGCGCCAGTTGCTCGCCAAGGGTGTACGCGCGGCCGCGCTGCACGGCGGCAAGTCCCAGCCGCAGCGCACCCGCATCCTCGAGCAGTTCCGCAACGGCCAGGTGACGGCCCTGGTCGCCACCGACGTGGCGGCCCGGGGCATCCATGTGGACGGCCTCGACATGGTGGTGAACGTGGACCCGCCGACCGAGGCGAAGGACTACCTGCACCGGGGTGGCCGTACCGCCCGGGCCGGCGAGTCCGGCAGCGTGGTCACCCTGGTCCTGCCCGAGCAGCGCCGGGACGTGTCCCGGCTGATGGCCGTCGCCGGCATCCGGCCGGAGTCGGTCCAGGTGCGCCCGGGCGACGGAGCGTTGGCCCGGGTGACAGGTGCCCGTGAGCCGTCAGGTGTGCCCGTGACGATCGTCGCGCCGCCGGTGGCTGCCGGTCGGGTACGCGCCTCCGGTGGCTCGGCCGTCGACGGTGCCGCCCGGCCCGCGCACCGCGCGTCGGGCCGGTCCCGCCGTCCGCGCCGCCCCCGTACCGTCTGATCTTCCGCACTCCGACCGACCCGTTCCGCCTCGGCGGGGCGGGTCGGTTTCGTCTGTCTGGGACGCGGCGGCGGTAGCACAGGCGGCCGGGCTGTGCGCGGGCAACCGACCCCTCGTGACTCCCTTTGCTCTGCTTCAACCCACGCAACGGGCACTGTCCGGATAGCGGACGGGCGGTGTTGCGTCCGTTGAAGCAGAGCAAAGGCGACGGGCAGGGTGGCGGGCGCCGACCCTGGTCCCCGCCTGTCGCCAGGAGCCATGAATCGCGGTGCGGAGACGACGCCTGGCCGGTCGGTCAAACTGCCGACTGAACATCCGAGTCGGTAATCAGCCTCGGTGCGGTCGGCTGGCCGACTGCGCCCGCACCCCGGGTGGCCGAAGCTGGCCAACGGGGGCAGCCGGGCGGGGGACCCGGCACGGGAGGGGTGACCATGGCGGGCGAAGCCGGCTCGGGGGCGCTGCGCGAACTGATCCTGGTGGTCGCCGTCGCGCTCGCCGGGTTGCTGCTCGCCATGGTCGCGGCCTTCACACCCTGGCATGCCACCCCGGCGGGCAACGCTCCCGCCGGTCTGGTGGAGCTGCGCAGCCCAGGCGACCCGGGCTCCGGCCCGACCGTCACACACCGGGGCTGAGCAGCGACCGGCCGACCGGCGCCGGCGGAGGGGCAGGCCCGGTCAGGATCGGTACGAGGTGTGGTCGGGCCGGCGGGGCACCGGCCCGACCACACCGCCTCCGCCCGTCGTCGCCTCATCCATGATCGAGCGTGGTCGTTCGGGGTGCGGTGGCCTTTGTCTCGCGGTCTGTTCAGGACGAGCTGCGGGCGTGGCCGCTCGGGTCGCGGGTGAGCAGGTCGGTCAGGCTCGTGCTGTCGACCACTGTGGCTATCGCCCCGTGCACGGCCAGCCAGACGTCGGTGAGCCCGGCGGCCACCCCGTGGTAGCCGGCCCGCTCGGCCGGCAGGCCGCGCACGGTGGTCAGCGAGCCGCCCACCGCGCGCAGCACGTCCCCGACCGTGATCTCCGCGGCTGGTCGGGTCAAGGCGTACCCGCCCTCGGCGCCACGGTGGCTGTGCAGCAGTCCGGCGCGGCGCAGGTCGAGCAGGATGCCCTGGAGGAAGCTGAGCGGGATCTCCTGCACCTCGGCCAGGCTGGCCGCCTTCACCAGCTCGCCGGCGCCGCCCTCGCCGCCGCCGGTGCTGGCGGCGGCGACGGCGAGCATGGCCCGGAGCGCGTAGTCGCTGCGCGCGGAGACGTACACGTCACTGACCAGCCTGGTCCAGTACGCCCCAGCGCCGCCGGATCGCCTTGTCGGCAGCCCCGAACGCGGCATCCACGACGAGGCCGAGCACCAGGATGACGATCATCGTGGAGAGCAGCCAGGGCGCGTCGGACAGTTCGCGGGAGTAGGTGAGCTGCGCCCCGAGCGAGGTCTGCGAGATCCCGACGACGATCAGCTCACCGGCCATCAGGCTGCGCCAGGAGAACGCCCATCCCTGCTTGAGCCCGGCGACGATCGCCGGGAGGGCGGCCGGCGCGATGACGTACCGGTAGAGGTTGAGCCCCCGGGCACCGAGGTTGCGTCCGGCGCGCAGCAGCAGCGGCGGTACGTAGTCCACCCCAGAGATCACCCCGTTCGCGATGGACGGCGCGGCGCCGAGCACCACCACGAAGAAGATCGCCTTCTCGCTCAGCTCGAACAGCAGGATGGCCAGGGGGAACCAGGCGATCGAGGGCATGGTCTGCAACGCGGTGATCATCGAGCCGATGGCGGCCCGCAGGACGGTGGACCGGGCCACGGCGAGGCCCAGGAGCAGACCGACCGCGACCGAGAAGACGTACCCGACGGCGGCCCGACGGAGCGTGGTGAGCAGACCCTCCCAGAGTTGCGGTCCCTGGGCCTGGGCCGCCAGCTCGCGGCCGACCTCCAGTGGCCCTGGCAGCGAGTACGGCGGTTTCCACCCCGACCAGACGACCAACTGCCAGGCCAGGATGGCGATGGCGAGTGCGGCGAGCTTCGGCCAGGTCGCTGCCCAGAACCGCGCGCCCCGGGAGACCTCCTTGTCCCGGCCGGCGATCTCCAGGGCGTCGAGGCCGGAGATCTGCGCGTCGGTACGCGCCGAGCTGGTGAGGGTGTCACTGGCCATGGCGGCCCACCTCCGTACGGAGCCGCTCGGTGACCTCGGCGGCGATGGCGGCGACCTCGGGGGAGTCGATCCGTCGCGGGCGGGGGATGTTCACCTCGGTGGAGTAGATGATCCGTCCGGGGCGACTGGAGAGCAGGATGATCCGGTCGGCCAGCCGGGCCGCCTCGCGGACGTTGTGCGTCACGAACAGCACCGAGAGGTTCCGCTCGGACCAGATCCGTTCCAGCTCGTCGTGCAGGATGTCGCGGGTCATCGCGTCGAGCGCGCCGAACGGTTCGTCCATCAGCAGCACCGGGGTGTCCAGGGCCAGGGTGCGGGCGAGCGCGACGCGTTGCCGCATGCCGCCGGAGAGTTCGTGCGGGCGTTTGCGGCCGAAGTCGCCGAGGTGCACGGTCCGCAACAGTTCGGCGACCCGCTCGCGTCGTTCGGCCCGGGGCATCCCGCGCAGTTTGAGCGGCACCTCCACGTTGCCGTCGACGGTCAGCCAGGGGAACAGCGCCGGCTCCTGGAACATCAGCCCGGGGTTGGCGTCGCCGGCCAGGGCGATCTGTCCGCCGCTGGGCCGATCCAGCCCGGCGACCAGGTTGAGCAGTGTGCTCTTGCCGCAGCCGGAGGCGCCGACCAGGCAGACGAACTCGCCCGGCGCGACGTCCAGGGACACCCCGTCCAGGGCCAGTACGGCGTTCGCCCCGCGTCCGTACACCTTTGTCACGCCGGAGAGCGCGACCGCTGTGGTCGCGCTCGGCGGCGTCGTCGTGGTCGACGTCATGGCTGGGTGACCTCGGGCTTGCCGGCTGCCTTGAGCGCGGTGTTGAGGTATTTGAGGTCGTACAGGCCCTTGAGGTCGACCGGTTCGGTGAGTCCCACCTCGACGGCGTGGTCGAGGCCGGCCTTGAGCGAGGTGGCGATCGGGTCGTTGGTGAACTCCAGCGTCGGCCACGCCTGCTTGATGAGCTTCAGGTCGAGCGGCTTACCGGTGATCTTGCCGATGGCGTCGGAGATCGCCTGCTGGGCCTCGTCGGGCTTGCTGTTGACGAACTCGTTCGCGGCGACCTGGCCGTCGACGAGCTTCTGCACGACGTCCGGGTGCGCCTTGAGGAACTTCGTGCTGACGAGCAGGTTGGTGATGACGAACTTCTTGTCCGGCCAGAGGTCGCGTTCGTCGACGAGCACCTTGCCGCCGGCGTTGACCAGGCGGGACACGAACGGCTCGGGCACCCAGGCGCCGTCGATCGCGCCGCTGTTGAACGTCTCCACAGTCTGGGCGTTCTCCTGCGGGACGATCTTGACGTCGCCGCCGCCCTCCTTGGTGGTGGTGAGCCCCTGCTGCTTGAGCCAGTAGCGGATCGCCACGTCCTGGGTGTTGCCCAGCTGCGGGGTGGCGATCTTCTTGCCCTTCAGGTCCTGGGGGCCGGTGATGCCCGGCTTGACCACCAGGGCCACGCCACCGGACGCCGCGCCGGAGATCACCCGGACGGCCTCGCCCTTGGACTTGGAGAATGCGTTGACCGTCGGGTTCGGACCGATGTAGGTGGCGTCGAGCGCGCCGGAGAAGACGGCCTCGATGGCGGCCGGGCCGGCGTTGAAGGTCTTCGGGTCGAGCTTCACGTTGCTGCCGAGCTTCTCGGCGAAGATGCCCTTCTCGACGCCGACGACCGCCGGGGCGTGGGTGATGTTGGGGAAGTATCCGAGGCGCAGCGTGACCGGGCCGGAGCTGCCGCCCGCGCCCTCGCTGTCGTCGCCGCACGCGGCGGTGCTGCCCAGGGTCGCCGCGCCGAGGGCGGCGAGGGTGGCCAGGGTGACCAGCCGGCGCAAGGGAAGCCGTCTCATCGTCCATCCAATCCGCAGTATTCCTACTTAGTCGGTAGGAAGACTGGGCCAGGCCAGGACCAGCGTCAAGACCCATCCACATGCCGGGAAGGCGCGTCTCAGATATGTCGGTATTTCCTACCTGTTCGCTAGGGTAGGCGGAGTGACCGGATCGATGACGAGTACGCCACGCTCGGCGTCGACGAGTTCATCCTCTCCGGCTGGCCGCACCGGGAGGAGGCGGAGCGGGTCGGTGCCGAGGTGCTGCCCCTCGTCCACGCCTGGCGCGAGCCTGCGGGAGATCGCGCAGTACGCCTCAGGTGACGAGCCGACCCGCCTAGGTGGTCCGGGTCATTCCTCGGTGGTGGAGCGGTTGTGCACCACCAGTTCGTCGATCTCCAACCGGCCGACGCGCAGTTCCCGCACGATCGCCTGGCGGATCGCCAGCCGCCCGATGGCCAGCGCCCCGACGGCGACGGCCCCGAAGGCAAGCGCCCCCACGGCGAGCGCACCGAGCGACGCCGCGCCCGCAGCCCGCGCGCCGACAGCCTCCGCGCCCGCGACGCGCGCGCCTGTCGCCGCCGCGCCGTTCGCGCGCGCCCCGGTCAACCGCATCAGGCGTACCTCTCGCTTCATCCGCCCATTGTCCCCGTACCGCCGGCTTCCCGCCGGTCGCGGACGCCAATCCACCGCGGTGGCGGCGGCTCCGTGGAGGTCGCCGGTGGCGCGAGTTCCGACGCGCTAGGGTCAGTCCCGTGGCGGCGCGGAGATCCAGAATTCCAGCGACGAAGTACCCGGTCGAGCGGTTCACCCTCGACAACGGCCTGCGGGTGGTTCTCACCCCCGATCGCAGTGCTCCGGTCATCGGGGTGGCGGTCGTCTACGACGTCGGCATCCGTTCCGAGCCGGAGGGGCGTACGGGCTTCGCCCACCTCTTCGAGCACCTGATGTTCCAGGGCTCGGAGAACCTGGAGAAGCTTGCCCACTTCCGGCACGTGCAGGGCGCCGGCGGCACCTTCAACGGTTCCACCCACCTGGACTACACCGACTACTTCGAGACGCTGCCGAGCAACGCGCTGGAACGCGCGCTGTTCCTGGAGGCCGACCGGATGCGCGGGCCCCGACTGACCGAGGAGACCCTGCGCAACCAGGTCGACGTGGTCAAGGAGGAGATCCGGGTCAACGTGCTCAACCGCCCGTACGGCGGGTTTCCGTGGCTGACGCTGCCGCCTGTCATGTTCGACACGTTCCCCAACGCGCACGACGGCTACGGCTCCTTCGACGACCTGGAGTCGGCGACGGTCGCCGACGCCGCGGACTTCTTCCGCCACTACTACGCAAGCGGCAACGCCGTCCTGGCCGTCAGCGGTGACATCGACGTGGCCGAGGCCACCGAACTGGTCACCCGACACTTCGGCGACGTGCCGGCCCGCCCCGCGCCGAAACGACCCGACTTCACCGAGCCGGACCTGACCGCCGAGCGGCGCACCTCGTACACCGACAAGCTGGCGCCGCTGCCGGCGGTCGCCGGGGCCTGGCGGGTGCCCGACCCGATCACCGACTTCGCCGGGTACCTGCCGTACGTGGTGCTCGCCGAGGTGCTCACCGACGGCGACGCGTCGCGGCTCGTCGAGCGGCTCGTCCAGCGCGACCGCTCGGTGACAAGCCTCGGCGGTTACCTCGGTTTCATGGGTGACCCGTTCGACGTGCGGGACCCCACCGCGCTGCTGCTCCAGGCGCACCTGCCGCCCGGCGGCGACGTGGACAAGGTGCTGCGCACCGTCGACGAGGAACTTGACCGGCTGGCCACCGACGGTCTGACCGACGGCGAGCTGGCCCGTACCCAGGCCCGGATGGCCACCCACCTGCTGCGCGACACCGATGCGGTGCTCGGCCGGGCGTTGCGGATGGCCGTACTGGAACAGCAACGCGGCGAGCCTGGCCTGCTCAACGACCTGCCGAAGCTGGTCGGTGAGGTCACCGAGGAACAGGTCCAGATCGCCGCCGCCGCCCTGCGACCGGAGCGCCGCGCCGTGGTCGAGGTCATCCCCGGAGGTGCCCGATGAGCGCGACGACCACCACCGCGCCGCGTACGCTGCCCGCGCTCGGCCCCAACCGCAAGCTCAAGGTGCCGAAGCAGGCCGAACGCACGCTGCGCAACGGCCTCACCGTGATCGCGGTACGCCGGCCCGCCGTTCCCCTTGTCGAGCTGCGCCTCTGGATCCCGTTCGGCCGGGCGAACCTGGCCCGCGGTGCGATGCTCTCGCAGACCATGCTCTCCGGCACCGGGTCGATGACAAGCGTGCAGATCGCCGCCGAGTTGCAGAAGGTGGGCGGCGGGCTCTCCGCGGGCGTCGACCCGGACCGGCTGATGCTCTCCGGCGCCGGCCTGGTCACCGGTCTGGACCGGATGCTGGAGCTGCTGGCCGAGGTGTTGATTGGCGCGAGTTACCCGACCGACGAGGTGACCACCGAACGGGACCGGCTGGTCGACCGGATCCAGGTGGCGCAGAGCCAGCCGGCGCACCTGGCCCGCGAGGCGCTGCTGAAGCGGATCTACGGCCGGCACCCGTACGCGACGCAGACCCCCGAGCCCGGCCAGATCCGCGCGGTCCGGCCGGCCGCGCTGCGTACCCTGCACGCCGAGCGGGTGCACCCGACCGGCGCGCAGTTGGTGCTCGTCGGCGACGTGCAGCCGGAGAAGGCCCTCGACGCGGCCGAGCGGGCGCTCGCCGGGTGGACCGGTGCCGGGCGTACGGCCGAGCTGCCGCCGACACCGCCGCTGGAGCCGGGGCCGCTGCTGCTTGTCGACAGGCCCGGCTCGGTGCAGTCCTCGCTGCGTGTCGCGCTGCCGGCCGTGTCGCGCACCGATCCCGACCACGCCCCGCTGCAACTGGCCAACCTGATCTTCGGCGGCTACTTCTCCTCCCGCTGGGTGGAGAACATCCGCGAGGACAAGGGCTACACGTACGGGCCGCACTCGCTGATCGAGCATTCGGTGGCCGGGTCGGTGCTGGTCGCCGGCGCCGACGTGGCGACCGAGGTCACCGGCCCGGCGTTGCTGGAGACGACGTACGAGCTGGGCCGGTTGGCATCGCTGCCGCCGAAGCCCGAGGAACTCGAGCAGGCACGCCAGTACGCCCTCGGCACCCTCCAGCTCGGCATGTCCACCCAGGCCGGGCTCGCCGCGCTGACCAGCGCGTACGCCGGCAACGGGCTGCGCCTGGACTTCCTCGCCGAGTACGCGTCGAGGTTGGCCAAGGCGAGCATCGACGACGTCGCGGAGGCGGCTGCCCGCTACCTGGCGCCGTCCCGGGCCGCGCTCGTGGTGCTGGGTGACGCCGAGCGGGTCGCCCCGGGGCTGTCCGCGCTAACCACGATCCGTACCGAGTCGCTGCCGTGAGCGGGGAGGCGGCACCACCCCTGGCCCGGTCGACACTGGACCGGGCCGCGCACCGGCGGGGCGACTCGCAGTGGCTGACCGAGGCCTGGTTGCGGGGGCGGATCCTGCTGCTCGACTCGACCGACGAGGGGCGGACGCTGGCCCGTACCGGCGCGTCGCCTCCGACGCTCGTGCTGTTCGGCGCGGCGGACGTGCCAGCCGGGTCCGAGGCGATGGCGATGTTCCTCGGCGTCGAGCCGGACGGGGTGCCGGTCTTCGCGGTCGACGCGCCGCTGCCGGCGTTGCCGGGCACCCGGGCGGTGAACCTGCGCGAGGTGGGGCACCTGCTCGCCGACCGGGAGGCGGGCATCTTCACCACCGCGTTGGCGCTCGTGAACTGGCACACCAGGCACGGCTACTCGGCGAGCACCGGCGCTCCGACGGCGATGGACGAGGCTGGTTGGTCCCGGGTGGACCGCAACGGCGGGCGGATCTGGCCGCGTACCGACCCGGCGATGATCGTGCTGGTGCACGACGGGGTCGACGGGCCGGACGGCCGCTGCCTGCTCGGCAACAACGCCGGCTGGCCGGGCAACCCGGGTGGTAGGCGTTACTCCTGCCTGGCCGGCTACGTGGAGCCGGGGGAGTCGGCGGAGGCCGCCGTGCTGCGCGAGGTCCGTGAGGAGGTGGGCATCGCCGTCGAGCGGATCGTTTACGCGGGCAGCCAGGCGTGGCCGTTCCCCGGCTCGCTGATGTTGGGTTTCCTGGCCACCGCCGACCCGGAGGACCCGGTCCGGGTCGACCCGTCGGAGATCGCGTACGCCCGGTGGTTCTCCCGCCGGGAGATCGGCGCGGCGCTGGCCGGGCGGACCGTCGACGTCGGCGACGGGGCCCGGCTGATCCTGCCGCCTGCGTCGTCGATCGCGTTGTTCCTCATCCACCGCTGGCTGGACGGCTGGGTGGACGGCGACCGGTGAGCACGGTCCCGACCCGTGGCCGCCGTTGCCGCGGCGGTCACGGGCCGGGAACACGGGCCGTCGTGGTCGAAGGCAAGGAACACGGCGGGGGAGCCGATCCGACCACGACGGACGTCTGGTGGGTCAGGGGCCGGTGCGGCCCGGTCTGTGTCGGAAGACGGTGCGGGGCTCGCTGAGCGGCAGAACCTTGACGCGTTGCCGGCCGGCGCGGACCGCGCCGACGGTGGCGAGCGCGCGGGCCAGCAGTAACGCCGCGTCCCGGTCCTCGGCGTGCACGATCTGCCGGCGCGGCTCAGGCTGGGTCGTCTCGTCGCGGAGGCGGTGGCCGTCCGCCCAGGCGGCGGCGATGTCCCCGTCGGCGACGGCGCGGATGTCGGTGCGAACGATCAGGAACCGCATGAGGGTCTCCGGATGAACCGCGATGAGCCAGTGTGGAAGTTCCACGTACTCGAGGGCCATGTTACGCCGCGTATTCATCTCAGCAACTGAAACGCGCCTATTGGTTTCGAGCCTCGTCCGATCAACCGATGCCTGCTCAGCGGGGTTGGCCCCGTGTACGACAGCGGGGCCGCCGGCGATTCGCCGACGGCCCCGCTGCGGTCACCGGATCAGCTCAGATCGAACTGGCCCTTCTTGGCTCCGCTGATGAAGCCGAGCCAGCCTGCCCGGTTGAACAGCAGCACCGGACCACCCCGGTCCTTGCTGTCGCGCAGCGCGACCGCCGACGGGCCGGTGCCCAGCGGGGCGACCTCGACGCAGTTGGAGGTCTGGCTACGTGTGCTGGTACGCCACGGGGCGTCCGCCAACGAGTGCGCGGAGACGGAGGGCGTGTTGCGGATGTCGTTCATGGTTCTGCTCCTGGTGTGAACCGATCCGATGGGACGAGTGGTGCCGCACGCCCCGACGGAGGTCCCCCGTGGATCACCGATCCGTCAGCCGCCCCGCAGCCCGGCGGCGTTGGGCCGGCGCCATTGCCGGGCCGAACGCCACTGTGGATGGGGGCGTCGCCTCGGTCAGCCGTCCCGTCGCCTCGATCAGCCAGGAGAGGGTGTCCGATTCGTTAAGTGCCGCCGCGCATAACCACTCGAACACCACTTTATAGCGATTTAGAGCGATTGCGTCGGACGACATGACGTCGGTGAAGCCCCCTTCGATGGCCAGCGTCTCCGGATCGAGCGGATCTGCGAACCGATAGAGGGAGAACGCGGTCGGCGGAAGGTACCAATCGCCGATCTGGGTGTCCCGCAGCAGCACGTGCAGCGTCACGTTGGGCAGGAGGGCCAGGTCGCAGAGCTGGAGCAGCTGCTCGTGCAGCACCTCGGGCGGCCCCGCGCGGCGACCGAGGGCCGCCTCCTCCAGCACCGCCGTGTAGCGCGGAGCGTCGGGCTCCCGGGTCAGCAGCGACTGGCGGGCCAACCGCGCCTGCACCTCGGTCTCGGGCTCGTCGCCGGGCTCCGGTTCGCCCGCCCCGGCGCCGACCCGGCGGGCCGAGACGATCCGCACCTGGGCGTACCCGGGGGTCTGCAACAGCCCGGGCACCAGCACGGGGTTGTACTCGGAGATCTCCGCGCAGCCCGCCTCCAGCTCCGCCCAGCTGCGCTGTTGCAGGGTCATCACCGGGAAGTTCTTCAACCAGCCCCGCATGTCGCCGGCCTCGCCGGTGATCCCGAGCAGCTCCTCGCGCAGCGCCGCGTCGGCACCGTAGAGGTCGAGAAGGACGCCCACGTCCTGCGGGTCCGGACGACTGCGACCGTTCTCCAGTCGGGACAGTTTGGACGCGGAAGCCCAACCGATCCGCTCGATGACCTGGTCACCGGTGAGGCCCGCGGTCTCGCGCAGGCGGCGCAACTCGACGCCCAACCGGCGACGACGCAGGATCGGGCTGGGTGCGGCAGGAGGCACGGTGTCCTCTTTCCCGTCGACCGACGCAGACGCGACGGTAACTGTATGAAATTCGCCCCCCACGGTCAGTATGGACGGCGCGACCGGCGTCGGAGGTTCCGGCGGGGGCGTGTCTCGCGAAAAATGGACCACGGGTACGCCGGAGCACGACGGACCCCCGGTCGCAGTCCGTCGACCCCGCCCACCTCGGGCGCGCCATCCCGCCGGAGGGACTCCATGCGCACCGTCCTGCGCCGACCCGACTTCCGACTGCTCTTCGTCGGCCTGCTGGCCAGCATGACCGCCGAGTCGATCCTGCTGCTCGCGCTCGCCATCTGGGTCAAGGACCTCACCGGCTCCGACGGACTCGCCGGCGCCACGATCTTCGCCGTCATCGCGCCTATGACGCTGGCGCCCCTGGTCGGCTGGTTCGTCGACCGCTACCCGCGCCGACAGTTCTTCGTGGCCGCGAACCTGGTCACCGCGGTGCTGCTCACCCCGCTGTTCACCGTCCGGGACGCCGGGGACGTCTGGGTCGTCTACCTGGTGGCCGCGCTGTACGGCCTGTCGTACATCACGCTCAGCGCGGCGCTCAGCGGGCTGATCCGGCAACTGGTCCCGGTGGAGCTGCTGGCCGAGGCGAACGGGGTGCTCCAGACCGTACGCCAGGGTCTGCGGCTGATCGGTCCGCTGGTCGGGGCGGCGCTCTATGCGGCGGTCGGCGGCTGGGCGCTGGCCGCGATCGGCATGGTCGGCTTCCTGACCGCTGCCGCGGTGGTGAGCGCGCTGCCCACCCCGCAGCCCCCGCCGCCGACGGTGCGCCTGCGTTGGCCGGCCGAGCTGGGCGCCGGGCTGCGGCACCTGGCCGGTGAGCCGGCCCTGCGCCGGGCCCTGTTCGGGTACGGGCTGGGATCGCTGGCGATGGGTTTCAGCGAGTCGCTCATCTTCGCCTACGTCGACCAGGGGCTGGGCCGTGACGCCGCGTTCGTCGGCGTGCTGGTCACCGTACAGGGAGTGGGTGGCCTGCTGGGCGGGCTCTGCTCACCGGCGGTGGTCCGACGACTCGGGGAGGTCGGCACGCTCGCCACAGGGGTCGCGCTCTTCGGGCCGGCCGCGCTCGCGCTCGCGTACCCAGACCTCCGCCTCGGGTTCGCGGCGGTGCTGCTGGCAGGCGTGTCGCTACCGCTGACCATGGTGGGTCTGCACACGCTGATCCAGCGGCGTACCCCACCCGGGCTGGTCGGTCGGGTCGCCGCCGCCACCGAGGCGGTGATCAGCGGGCCGCAGGCGTTCTCCATCGGAGCGGGCGCCCTGCTCGTCGGCCTCCTGGACTACCGGATGCTGTTCGCGCTGATCGGGGTGGCCACCCTCGCCGCAGGCGGCTACCTGTGGCGGGGCCGGCACCTGAGCGCCCCGACGGGTGCCCGCCCGCCCACACCGCCGACCCTGCCCGCGCCCCGGCGCCCCGCCGAGGACGCCGACACGCCGGTGGCCACCGGCCTTCGCCGGCCACCCCCGCCCTGACCGGTGCCGGACACGACGAGCGGCCGCCCCGGGTGGGGGCGGCCGCTCGTCGAGGATGAACCGGCCGGTCAGGCGTTGAGGGTCTCCAGGTGCTGCTTGACCTGGGTGATCGAGGGGTTGGTCAGGGCGCTGCCGTCGGCGAAGCGCAGCGTCGGCACCGTCTGGTTGCCGCCGTTGACGCTCATCACGAACTCCGCGGCCTTCGGGTCCTGCTCGATGTCGACCACCTCGTACCCGATGCCCTCCCGGTCGAGCTGCGACTTCAACCGGTGGCAGTAGCCGCACCAGGGGGTGGAATACATCGTCAGCATGGTCGGATCCTCCAACTCCTCTGACCGCCGGCTTGCGGATCAAGCCGAGGCTGTTCGCTGCAACGTCCGGAGGAGCTGAGATGATTCCTGGTTGTGGTGGTTCATTCAGCGTCGGAACAGGTGCTCGCCGGGCTGGACCCGGAGCAGCGCGCCGCGGTGACCGCACCCGCCGGCCCGGTCTGCATCCTTGCCGGCGCCGGCACCGGCAAGACCCGCGCGATCACCTCCCGGATCGCCCACCGGGCGCTCTCCGGCGAGATCTCCCCCCGGCACGTGCTCGCGGTCACCTTCACCGCCCGGGCCGCCGCCGAGATGCGACACCGGATCTCGCTGCTCGGGGTCCGGGGCGTGCAGGCGCGGACGTTCCACGCCGCCGCGCTGCGCCAGGTGCGGTACTTCGCGCCCCGGCTGCTGGCCGGCCGCGCCATGCCCGAGCTGCTGGACAGCAAGGTGCGGCTGGTCACCCTCGCCGCCGCCCGGGTCGGTCTCCGTACCGACCGGGCCGCCGCCCGGGACCTCGCCGGTGAGATCGAATGGGCCAAGTCGTCGCTCGTCGAACCGGGGGAGTACGTGGTGGCGGCGGCCCGGGCGCTGCGCGACACGCCGCACGAGCCGGCGAAGGTGGCCGACGTGTTCACCGCGTACGAGCAGCTCAAGCGCTCCAACGGCGTGATCGACTTCGAGGACATGCTGCGCGCCGCCGTGTGGGGCGTCGAGGAGCACCCGGACGTCGCCGAGCAGGTCCGGGGCCAGTACCGGCACTTCGTGGTCGACGAGTACCAGGACGTCAACCCGCTCCAGCAGCGGTTGCTCGACGCCTGGCTGGGCGGCCGCAACGACCTCACAGTGGTCGGCGACGCCAGCCAGACCATCTACTCGTTCACCGGGGCGACCTCGTCGTACCTGGTCGACTTCCCGCGCCGGCACCGCAACGCCACAGTGGTCCGGCTGGTCCGCGACTACCGCTCCACGCCGCAGGTGGTGGGGCTGGCCAACGCGGTGATCTCCCAGGCCCGGGGCACCGAGGCGCGGCTGCGCCTGGAGTTGAGCGGCCAGCGCCCGCCGGGACCGGAACCGGACCTGCGGATCTTCACCGACGAGCCGGCCGAGGCGAACGCCGTGGCCGCGCGCTGCCGGTCCCTGATCGACGCGGGCACGCCGGCGAAGGAGATCGCCGTGCTGTTCCGGGTCAACGCGCAGTCCGAGGCGTACGAGAAGGCGCTCACCGAGGCCGAGGTGCCGTACGTGGTGCAGGGCGCGGAGCGCTTCTTCGAGCGGGCCGAGGTGCGCCAGGCGATGGTCGCGCTGCGCTCCGCCACCCGCTCGATCCCTGGGGAGACGCCGCTGCCGACCGCCGTCGTCGAGGCGCTCACCGCCGTCGGATGGTCCCCGGACGCACCCCCGGCCGGCGGCGCGGCCCGCGAACGCTGGGAGGCGCTGGCCGCGCTGGTCCAGCTCGCCGAGGAGTACGCGGCCACCCCCGAGGTGGTGCCGATCGGCGAGGCCGCCTCGGTGGAGCGCCAGGTCACCCTCACCGACTTCACCGAGGAGTTGGCCAACCGCGCCGCCCAGCAGCACGTGCCGACCGTGGACGGGGTGACGCTTGCGTCGCTGCACTCGGCGAAGGGGCTGGAGTGGGACGCGGTCTTCCTGGTCGGTCTCGCCGAGGGCACCCTCCCCACCACGTACGCCAAGACCGTCGAGCAGGTCGAGGAGGAACGCCGGCTGCTCTACGTGGGGATCACCCGGGCCCGGCAGTGGCTGTGGCTGTCGTACGCCGCCGCGCGCACGCCGGGTGGGCGGGCCCGGCGGCCGTCGCGGTTCCTGCCCCAGCTGGACCGCTCCGGCGGCACCCAGCGGGCGGCCGCCGGCACCGGTCCGGCCCGCCGTCCCGAACGGCGCCGCACGCAGATCGTGTCCTGCCGGATCTGCGGCGCCACCCTGCTCGCCGGCCCCGACCGCAAACTGGGCCGATGCCCCACCTGTCCCTCCGACATCGACGATGAGCTGCACGAACGGCTTCGCGAGTGGCGGCAGCGGGTGGCCGGGGCGCAGAAGGTCCCGGCGTACGTGGTGTTCACCGACGCCACGCTCACCGCGCTGGCCGAGCGGCGTCCCGGCCGGCCCGAGGAGTTGATCGCCATCGCCGGTATCGGCCCACGCAAGTTGGGGCTGTACGGGGAGTCGGTGCTGGCGCTCGTGGGAGGCGCCGGGGTGGACGACGTCTGCCCGGAGAAAACTTTCGAAATCCAGTCGTAAATTCGTTTGCCCTCGCCCCCAGGCGAGGAATAGCCTCAGAACACACCACGCGAGCGGCGCCATTCCGGCTGCTCACGGGGGTTGGTCCAGTCGATTCGAGGAACGTGAGGGAGGTGGCCACCGTGGAGATCTTCACCTATGAGCGTCTGACGGCGATGCCGTCTGTCCACGCTCCGCTGTCGGCTGTCCGGGTGGCCCTCGCGGCCGCACGACCGTCGGTTCCGCAGGTGCACCAGGTTCAGGCCGAGCTGACCCTGGCCGTCGCGCCCACCGGAGTCAACGGGACCAGTGGCATCACGGGCATGGACATCAATGGCGTCAAGAAGCGCACGGATGTCCGCGGCGTTCCACCTCGAGGTAAACCGGTCTGATCATCAGACACCGGCTCACCTCGAGGCCGCGGAACCCGCTTACCGGGATCCGCGGCCTCAGTTTTTTGCCCCGCCGAAGTACGTCGGAATGCGATCCACGAGATCGAAGTGAGAGAGAGGTGACCGGGAGATGAGTCTGGCGTTGGCCCCCCTCGATGTGAGCGTCGAGCTGGAGGCGAACCTGCCCTGCCGGAAGTTCGACCCCGACCTGTGGTTCTCCGACTCGCCTGCCGAGCTCGAGCTGGCCAAGTCGCTCTGCGGGGACTGCCCGCTGCGCGTCGAGTGCCTGGCCGGGGCGGTGGAGCGAGCGGAGCCGTGGGGCGTCTGGGGCGGCGAGATCTTCGAGCGTGGCGCGGTCGTCCCGCGCAAGCGGCCCCGTGGCCGCCCGCGCAAGGAGGACGTCGCCCGTGACGCCGCGCTCCGGGTCGAGGCCGAGGCGCGCCTGGCAGCCAGTGGGCTGTCCGAGGTGCGTGGCGCGGTCCGGCTGGCAGCCTGACATGTTCCCGTTCCGTACCAACGACGCCGGTGGCACACCGGCAGTTAGTGAGAAGACGATGTTGAACGTCCCGACTGGAGCCTTCGAGATGCAACTACTCCACGAAGCGTTGTCCCGGGCTCGAATGCGCCGGCCTCAGGCCGGTCGTTCCACCACGAGCACTGAGGCAACCCGATCCGCCCGTACCGTCGCCATGAACAGCCGTAACCAGTCGGCACGCGACCTGGGCGTTCTCTAGTACCACTCCACGAAGAAGGGCGGGTGCCGACCGGCACCCGCCCTTCGTGACGTTCAGGCCACCGGGGCGAAGCCGGGCAGCCAGCGTTCCAGGATGCCCCGGTACGGGGCCTTCGCCTCCAACTGGCAGAGCACCCCGATCGACCCGAGGGTCACCCGGTGGATGAGCAGGTACGACGGCGGCAGGTTGAGCTGCCGGCTCAACTGGTACGTGGGGGAGCGGGGGCTGGCCAGACGGGCAGCCTCGCCGCGCAGCCACGCCCGGGTGAAGCGGAACCCGTCGGTGGCGATGGGCTCCAGCATCGGCCGGATGAACTCGAGAACCCCCTCGGCGTCGATGTCGTCGGTGGCGCCGATGAAGCCCTCGGACCGCAGCCCCTGCACCACCCCTGCGGCGTCGTTGCGCAGGGCCAGCGCGGCGATGCGGCCGATCGGCTCCGGCGTGCCCTCCGGCATCCGGGCCACCGCGCCGAAGTCGATCACCCCGAGCCGGCCGTCGGGCAGCAGCCGGAAGTTCCCAGGGTGCGGGTCGGCGTGCAGGAGCCCGGCCCGCTGCGGCGCGGAGAGGTGCAGGGTGGCCATCAGCCGGCCCGCCTCGTCCCGCTGCTCCTCGGTGCCCTCCCGGATGATGTCGGCAAGCGGGGTGCCCGTCACCCATTCGGTGACCAGCACCCGGGGCGCCGCGTGGACCACCGCCGGGATGTAGATCTCCGGGTCGTCGGCGTACGCGGCGGCGAAGGCGCGCTGCGACTCGGCCTCCAGCTCGTAGTCCAACTCCTCGGTGATCCGTTCGCGGAGCTCGACCAAGAGCGGCTTCACGTCCAGGCCGGGCTGGATGGCCCGGAACATCCCGCCCAGCCGGGAGAGCTGCTTGAGGTCGGAGAGGAGCGCGTCGCCGGCACCCGGATACTGGATCTTGACGGCCACGTCGCGGCCGTGCGGCGCACCCGATGCGTCGTAGCCCGGTTCCCGCCACCGCGCCCGGTGCACCTGGCCGATGCTGGCGGCGGCGGCCGGGGTGTCGTCGAACTCGACGAACCGGTCCCGCCAGTCGGGGCCGAGCTGCTCGGCAAGCACCTTGTGCACGCTGGCCGCCGGAAGCGGCGGCGCCGCCTCCTGGAGCTTGGTCAACGCCTGGCGGTACGGCGCCGCGATCTCCTCGGGAAGGGCCGCCTCGAACACCGACAGCGCCTGGCCGAACTTCATCGCACCGCCCTTGAGCTGGCCCAGGACGCTGAACAACTGCTCGGCGGTGCGTTGCTGGATCTCCGCGGAGATCACGTCGGAGGCGAGCCCGGTGACACGCTTTCCCATGCCGAGGACGGTCCGGCCGGCGAAGCCGAGCGGCAGAGCGGCGAGCTTGGCGGTCCGGGACACTGCCCGGCGTGGGATGTCGGTCACCCGGTCATTGTTACCGACCGGAGGGCTCCGCTGCTGCCGTGCGGCCGGGCTGGTGCACTCACCCGGCGTTCCGAGCACCCGCACGCCGGATGTGGTGGCCATCCCCGACGGCGGAACCGGCCGGCACCGACGATCTCCATCGCGCCGCCGAGGGTCTCCGGACTGCCGCCGTCGAGCTGCGTGAGCGCCTCGGCGAGCGCGTACCCGGTCGCCGCGAGCAGCGTGCCTGTCGCACCGGCGGGGGCCGGCGCGGCGGCGGCGAGCTGGGCGGCGAGCCGGGGCCACGCCGGGTCGCGGTCGGCCCTGTGCAACTCGACGCAGTGCAGGCAGGGACCGGCGGGTGGGCGGACGAGTGGCCCGACGACAGGTACGCCCTCGCGCAGGGTGACCAACAGGTGCGGCTGGCGACGCTGGGCGAGACCGGCGGCGAGCAGGGCCGGAGGACGGTCGGTGTCGAGCTGGATCACCAGGTCGACGCGGGCGGCCCGGCCCGGGCGGGTGCCGGTGCTCGGCGCCGCCCTGCCGATCGCGGCCCGTACCGCCGGGGCCAGCGGGTCGCCCAGTTCGGCGGCCGTGATGCCTGTGCCGACCAGGTCGACAGGGCGTACCGGGCCGCTGAGGTGCGGGATCACCTGCCCGACACCGGACTGGGCAAGCGCCACGGCCAGTGCCGCGCCGAGCGCGCCGGGGCCGGTGAGCAGCACCCGGGCGGTTCGTCGGCGTCGCAGCACCTGGGCGGGCGTGCCGGGCAGTCGGGCCGCGGCCAGGGCCAGCGCTCCCGCCTCGGCGGCGAGCCGCGCTCTGAGCGGGCCGGCCAGGTCGCGGGGGAGCAGGCTGTGCGCGGGCACCAGCAGGCCCGCGGCGCGCAGAGTGGCAAGCAGGGTACGGGCATCGTCGGCGGTGACCCGGGCGCCGGCCGCGTGGGCAAGCACCTGCCGCTCGCTACGGCTGCCGTCGAGCAGGTCGAGCAGACCTGCGGCCCGGGGATTGGCCAGCTCGAGCAGCACGGCGGGCCCGGGACCGACGCCGAGTTGCAGGGTGTGCCTGTCCCGCCAGAGGCGGTGCAGGCCGGGCAGCAGGGTGGGCCGGGGCAACGCGGTACGGCTCATGTTGACGAATCGTGACCGCTTCCCTGCTCTCGGTAGATCGTTGTCCACAGGTGGCCAGGCTGCTATCCAGCGTTGTCCACAGGATTTCGCGGGTTATCCACAACCCGCCGGTAGTGATGTCCGGGAGCTGACAGTTGGTCCGGGCCCGAACGGCGACGGGGGCGGGGGGGGGGGGGGGCCCCCCCCCCCCCCCCCCCCCCCCGGGGCGCCCCCGCGCCCGCCCCCCCCCCGGGTGCAATTTTTTTCCCCCAACCCCCAAAATGCCCGGGGGCGGGTTATTAAAGTGATTGGGG
>NZ_JBFBEO010000006.1:0-300163 GCF_040683695.1 Micromonospora sp. NPDC093244 | reverse complement strand
GCGGGTGTTCGTCTCTGGGTTTTTTTTCTTCTTTCGCCGGGCGGGGGCGCCGGCCCCCCCCCCCGGGCGGGCCCCCCGGCGCCCCCCCCCGGGGCGGCGGCGGCCGGGGACGCGGCCGCCGCCGACGAGATGAGCGGGATCGACGTGGTGTTCCTCGGCACGATGGTCGGCCACAGCGAACGCACCCTGCAGATCGTCCGGGCGGCCCGCGACCGGGTGCGCGACGAAACCCTGCGGACCCTCGCCGCCGCCATCGAGGCCACCGAGGGCGACGAGTTGGCCGACATGCGCGGGTGGCTGCCCACCGACGGGCCGGGCGCCAGCGCCGCCGCGCACCACCACGAGGGGCACGGCGACGACGCCGCGCTGGAGCGGCTGCGGGCCGCGCCGGACGCCGACGTCGACCGAGTGCTGCGCGACGTGCTCGCCGACCACCAGCGGGCCGCGGCCGACCTGGCCCGCGTCCAGGTCGGCGTCGGCCGCAGCGAACGGGTCCGCGACCTGGCGCGGCGGATCGAACAGTCCCGGACCGCGGAGGTCGAGCTGCTCAGGGGGTACGGCGCTCAGGTCAGCGAGGCTCCAGGCGGACCGAGATCGAGTTGACGCAGTGCCGGGTGTCCTTCGGGGTGAAGCCCTCGCCGTGGAACACGTGCCCGAGGTGGCTGTCGCAGCGGGCGCAGCGGATCTCCGTACGCGCCATGCCGAGGCTGCGGTCCTCGATCTCCTTCACCCGGCCGGGGATGGCGTCGTCGAAGCTCGGCCACCCGCAGTGCGAGTCGAACTTCGTGTCGCTGGAGAAGAGTTCCAGACCGCAGGCACGGCAGTGGTAGACGCCCTGGGTCTTGGTGTCCACGTACTCGCCGGTCCACGGGCGTTCGGTGCCGGCCTCCCGCAGGACGTGGAACTCCTCGGGGGTCAACCGGACCCGCCACTCGTCCTCGGTGCGGGGCAGCTCGTTGTCGTCAAGACTCACCCGTCCACGGTACGTCGAACGTCGGGGGCGTGGCATATGGTCGCGAGATGGCGGGCACCAAGGCGACGGTCACCGAGATCGAGGTGGCCGGGCACAGCGTACGGCTGAGCAGTCCGGACCGGGTGATCTTCCCCCAGCGGGGGTTCACCAAGGCGGACGTCTTCCACTACTACCTCGCGGTCGGCGACGGGATCATGCGCGCCCTGCGGGACCGGCCCACCACGCTGCAACGGTTCCCCGAGGGCGTCGAGGGTGAGGCGTTCTTCCAGAAGCGGGTGCCCACCCGGGGCGTGCCGCCGTGGGTGACGACCGCCCAGATCACCTTCCCGAGCGGCCGCACCGCCGCGGAACTCTGCCCGGCCGACCTGGCGCACGTCGCGTGGGCCGCGCAGATGGGCACCATCGTGTTCCACCCCTGGCCGGTACGCGCCGCCGACCCCGACCGCCCCGACGAACTGCGCATCGACCTCGACCCGCAGCCCGGCACCGACTTCGCCGACGCGGCCCGGGCCGCCGGTGAGGTCCGCGCCGTCCTCGACGAGCTGGGCGCGACCGGCTGGCCGAAGACCTCCGGTGGCCGGGGCGTACACGTCTACCTGCGCATCCAGCCCCGCTGGACGTTCACCGAGGTGCGCCGCGCCACCATCGCGCTGGCTCGGGAGGTGGAACGCCGCACCCCCGACCTCGTCACCACCGCCTGGTGGAAGGAGGAGCGCGGCACCCGCGTCTTCGTCGACTTCAACCAGATGGCCCGGGACCGGACGATCGCCTGCGCGTACTCGCTGCGGGCCAACGGCCGGGCCACCGTCTCCACCCCGGTCACCTGGGACGAGCTGCCCGACGTCGACCCGGACGACTTCGACCTGCGTACCGTCCCGGCCCGGCTCGCCGAGCGCGGCGACCCGCACGCCGGCATCGACGACGCCCCGTGGGACATCACGCCCCTGCTGGAGTGGGCCGACCGCGACGCCGCCGCCGGCCAGGGCGACCTGCCGTACCCGCCCGACCACCCGAAGATGCCCGGCGAGCCCAAGCGGGTCCAGCCCAGCCGCGCCAAGCGCACCGACGACTGACCGTTTCGGCTCAGGCATCTGGCTGGGCGGTCCACGCCAGGAACCTGGCGAACAGCTCCTGCGGGTCCGGCGTCGGGTTCGGGTGGAGTCGGCACAGGTCTGCGGTGGCGTCGAACAGCTGGCTGGCCATGTAGACCGACAGCGCCACCCGGTCCGCCCGGTACTCGATGCGCAGCAACATGCGCGCCGGCGGACACGGCCAGGCGGCCGCACACACCTTGCACAGCCACAGCGGGCGCATCGGAAGGTGCGGGCGGACAGCTCTGCGCTGCCGGAGATGGGCCGGCTGCTCGTTCGACGGCATTCCCCGATAGTGCGCTTTGCTGTTGTCTCTGTCAACGACCTCCGTAGTTGTCGCAGTGGGCGGACAACGCCGCTGTCATCGTCAATGCGTGGACCTGGTTGGCGTAGCGGAGATCCGGGTGATGCTCGGGAACGTGTCGCGGCAACGCGCCTCGGTGATCGCCAATCAACGGAACTTCCCGGAGCCGGTCGCCGTCCTGGCGATGGGGAAGGTTTGGCGGAAGTCGGACGTCGAGGCCTGGATCAAGAAGCACCGGCCGGAGTCGGCGAGCGGTTGATCTGACGCGCCTCGCGCGGCCGAAGATTGTCGTACACACGTTCTAAAGTGTGGGCGTGATCGATGAGTTGGCGCGGGCCGAGAGCGCGGTGGCGAGCTGCACCGACGCCGCCGTGTGGGCGCTCTCCGAGCACGATCTGATCGCGGTGCTCGACGCCACGCACCGGCTCCAGCAGCGGCTGGCGGCGGTGCGGTTGGCGGTCGTCCGGGAGGTGGACGGTCGGGGCGTCGCGGTCACGCAGGGTGCCTCGTCGACGGTCGTGTGGCTGCGCGACCGCCTGCGGCTCGACGTGCCCGCCGCCCGTCGGCTGGTCAATCTCGCCGCCTCGCTCGACGCCGCCCCGACCGCCGTCCGTCACGCCCTGGCCGCTGGCGCGGTGAGCGTGGAGCAGGCAGGGGTCATCGCCGACACGGCCGCCACGGTCTCGGCGTCCGCCGGTGCCGAGGTCGCCGACAAGGCGGTCGGCGTGCTGGTCGGGTGGGCCGGGCAGTTCGAGCCGACCCTGCTGCGCCGGATGGGCACCCGGATCCTCGACCACGTCGCACCCGACCTCGCCGACGCCGCCGCGGCGGCGGCCCTGGCCGCCGAGGCTGCCCGGGCCACCCGTGACCGGCACGTCACGATCTCCGAGCAGACCGACGGGCGGCTCCGGCTCAGCGGCACGCTCGACGCGGAGGCCGCCGCGCTGCTGCGCGCCGTCGTCGACCCGCTCAGCGCGCCCTCCGGCCCCGACGACACCCGCTTCGCCGGGCAGCGCCGCCACGACGCTCTGGCCGACGTGTGCCGTCTCGCCCTGCGCGCCGGCGAGCTGCCCGAGAACGGCGGCGAGCCGGCCCAGATCGTCATCACCGCCGGCTACGACGGTCTGACCCGCCAGCTTGGCGCCGGCGCGCTCGACACCGGTCTACGGCTTACGCCCGACACTGTGCGCCAGCTCGCCTGCGACGCCGCCATCCTGCCCGCCGTGCTGGGCGGCGCGGGTCAACCCCTCGACGTCGGCCGGCAACGGCGCCTCATTACCGGCCCGCTGCGCCGCGCCCTGGTGTTACGCGACGGCGGTTGCGCGTTTCCCGGCTGCGACCGCCCGCCGCGCTGGTGCGCCGCCCACCACATCCGGCACTGGGCCGACGGCGGCCCGACCAGCCTCGACAATGCCGTGCTGCTCTGCGGCCACCACCACCGCCACGTGCACCAGAGCGACTGGACCGTCCGGCTCGGCGGCGACGGGCACCCGGAGTTCGTGCCGCCGGCCTGGCTCGACCCCGCGCGGGTCCCGCGCCGCAACCACTACCACCGTCGAACGTAGGCCGTCACCACCGCTCGGTGAGGTGTTCGCGGCCCGGCGGCGGGTCGTACGGTTCGGGCCAGTAGTCGACGATCCGGCTGATCAGCCCGTCCTCGGTCACGTCGAGCCAGACGCACGCGTCCTGCTGCTCGGCGCCGTCGCGGACGTCGAGCCACAGGGCGGCCATCTGGTCGTCCGCTACCACCCGCCGCACCCGCAGATGCCAGTCGCCGGGGTAGTCCACGTTGAACCGCAGGAAATCGTCCCGGCCACGGATGCGCTCGCGGGTCTGCGGCATCTCGTAGACGACGTCGTCGGTGAGCAGGCCGGCCAGCCCGGGCCAGTCCCGGCTCTCCAGGCGATCGACGTACTCGTGCGCGGTCTGCCGGGTCGCGGCGGTGTTGTCCACGGCGACGGACGCTACCGCCGAGCACCGACAGTCGATGCCGGACGCGGATCCGAGGCCGGGGGCCGGAGGGTCGGAGTCGGGGCCCGGGGGGCTGGGCCGGGGTGCGGGGCCGGCGGCCGGGGTGCGGGGCCGGCGGCCGGGGTGCGGGGCCGGCGGCCGGGGGCGGGGCGGAGGCCGGGGGCGGGGAGGAGGCCGGGGCCACGGTGGGCCGGTCGGGGCGTTCTGTCGGGGTGCGCGGTTAACCTGCCGGGCATGGGCAGCGCGGAGCTGGAAGAGCTGATCGTCGCGGACGCCGCCGCGTTGCGCGCGTGGTTGTCGACTCACCACGCCACGTCGCCCGGCGTCTGGCTCGCCCTGACCCGCAAGGGCGGCACGGTCACGACGCTGACCTGGCAGCAGGCGGTCGACGAGGGCCTGTGCTTCGGCTGGATCGACGGGCAGGCCCGCAAACGCGATCTGGAGAGTTCCTGGATCCGGTTCACCCCTCGCCGGTCCCGTAGTTCCTGGTCCCGACGCAACGTCGAGCACGTGGCCCGGCTGGAGGCGCAGGGGCTGATGCAGCCCTCGGGTCGCGCCGCAGTGGAAGCCGCGAAGGCGGACGGACGCTGGGCGGCGGCGTACGCCCCGCCGTCCGAGGCCGAGGTGCCTGACGACCTGCTCGCCGCCATCGCCGCCGAACCGGCCGCCCAGGCCATGTTCGACGTGCTCACCAGAACCAACCGGTTCGCCCTCATCCACCGGGTCAACGCCGTGAAGCGGGCGCAGACCCGCGAGCGGAAGATCACCGAGTTCGTCGCCATGCTGGCCCGCCACGAGACGATCTATCCGCAGAAGGCCAGGCCGACAACCGAGGCAACCGATTGACTTTCGATAGCTAACGAGCGAAACTCGATGCATGGTTACAGAGCATCGAGCGGTAGCCGCTCTCCGAGTTTTCCTCGTAGTGCTGTTCGGAGTCCTGGTCATGTTCCAGGTCTTCTCGCTGCCCGGGCAGTTCGCGCACATGGCCCAGGAGTCGCCGGAGGACGCCTACCTCCGCTGGCCGGCCACCATCGTGACGGTGTTCTGGGTGTTGTGCGTCCAGGTGGTGATCGTGGCGACCTGGCAGCTGCTCAACCTCGTCAAGAACGACCGCATCTTCACGGAGGCGTCCCTGAAGTGGGTGGACGCGATCGTGTGGGCCATCGCCGCCGCCTGGGCGGTGCTCGTGGGTGTCTTCCTCTACGTCGGGTTCAACGCGAACGACCCAGGGCTGCCGCTCCTGCTGTTCCTGCTCACCGTGGGTGTCACCGTGCTGGGGCTCCTCATGGTGGTGATGCGCGCGCTGCTGCGGCAGGCCACCACGCTGCGCACCGACATGGAAGCGGTGATCTGATGCCCATCGTCGTCCGCATCGATGTCGAACTGGCCAAGCGCAAGATGAGCGTCGGCGAGTTCGCCGAGCGGGTCGGGCTCACCCCGGCAAACGTCGCGGTACTGAAGAACGGCCGCGCCAAGGCGGTGCGCTTCAGCACCCTGGAAGCCATGTGCCGGGTGCTCGACTGCCAGCCCGGAGACCTGCTCGAGTGGGTCGAGGAGGAAACCCCATGAGGTACGTCATCGCCATCCTCGCCGTCGCCCTCGGTATCGCCGCCGTCGTGTTCGGGGGAGCCGACGACTCACCGGGCCTCCAGCTCATCGGCGCGGTGCTCGTCGTGGGCGCGGTGGCGTTCGCCGTACGGGCGGCGCGCCGCGGGAGCTGACGACGCTCGGCGCACCCGGAATAACGATCATGTAACGGGCGCGAACCTTTCCCCGTAGATGGCCTGTCTTGAAGGTCGTCGGCCCGCCAGGGCCAGGGGAGGCGTCGGATGAAGCTGGTGTGGAGGCGGGCCCGTGAGGCGCGGGGGCTGCTGGTTGCCGCGGTCATCGCCGCGCTGGTCGCCGTCGCGTTGGTCACCGGGCTGTCCGACTACAACCGCCGGGCGGTGGACGCCGGGCAACGGGCGCTGGTCACCGCCGCCCCGGCCGAGGAACGTGGTCTGCTGGTCAGCGGGTCCGCCGGACGCGACGCCGCCGAGTTCGCCACCCGGGACAGGGCGGTCCGCGACCAGTTCACCGACGGCCTCGCCGGGGTGCCGGTCACCGTGGCCGTCGCCCGGTACGGCACCGGTCGGGAGCTGACCGGCGACCTCGGCCCGGCCCTCCGACCGGACGACGAGCCGATCTTCGCGAACCTGACCACCCTCGACGACCTGGTAGGGCACGCCGAGCTGACCGGCGGAGCGTGGCCCCGCCCGGGCGCCGACCCGGTCCAGGTGAGCCTGCCGGAGCGGGTCGCCGGCGCGTTGGGCCTCACCGTCGGCGAACGGATCCCGCTGCGCGACCGCGCCACCGAGCAGTCGAGCCAACTGGTGCTGGCCGGCACCTGGCGGCCCCGCGACCCGAACGACGCGTACTGGCTGCTCGCACCCGGGGTGGGCGCGGGCAGCGTCGGCTCCGGCACGTCGTACGGGCCGTTCACGCTCGACCCGGCCGACTTCGAGGCCACCTTCCCGGGCGCGGTGTCGGCGTCCTGGCTGGCCGAACCGACTCTCGGTGACGTCGACACCGCTGACCTGCCAGCCGTTCGCAAGGCCCTCGCCGCGGCCGGCACCGCCGTGCCGGAGGCCGCCCAACTGGGTTCCTCCGCGCAGACGGCGACCAAGATGGAAGGGCTGCTGGACCGCATCGCCCGAGCCGACCTGGTGGGCCGCTCCTCGCTTGCCACCCCGCTGCTGCTCATCCTGGTGCTCGGCGGGTACGCGCTGGTGCTGGTCGCCGCACTGCTGCACGAGGACCGCCGTCCGCAGACCGCGCTGCTGCGCGCCCGGGGCGCCGCCCGCCGGCAGTTGGCAGGTCTCGCCGCCCGCGAGGCCACCCTCGTGGTCGCCCCGGCCGCCCTGCTCGGGCCGCTGATCGCCGTGGAGGCGCTGCGGTTCGTCCGGCCCGGCGGGTCGGCGGACCTCTCCGCCGCGGGCGGAAACACCGCACTGGTCTGGGCCGCTGCCGTGGCGACCGCGGTGGGCTGCCTGGTGGCAATGGTCGCGCCGACGCTTCGCGGCGCCGGGACGTACGTGGCGGACATGGCCGCCCGGTCCCGCCCGAACCGATCGGTGAGCGTCCAGCGGGCCAGTGTCGACCTGGTGCTGGTGGCGCTCGCCGTGCTCGCCTGGCTGCAGCTGCGCCGGTACGCCTCACCGCTGGCCGGCTCGAACGGCCGGCTCGGGCTCGACCCGCTGCTGGTCGCCGCCCCGACGCTCGGTGTGCTGGCCGGCGCGGTGTTGGCACTGCGGGTGCTCCCGCCGCTCACCCGGTTCGCCGAACGGTTCGTCGACCGACGTCCCTGGACGGCCACCATGTTCGGCATGTGGCAGGCCGGCCGGCGTCCGCACGCCGGCCCGGTGCTGCTGCTCGCCCTCGCGGTCGGCGGCAGCACCCTGGCCTGGTCACTGGTCAGCACGGGGGAGCGGTCACAGGTCGAGCAGGCCGGCCACACGGTCGGGGCCGACCTGCGGGTGACCGAGCGAGCCGGAGCCGCCCCGCTGACCCGGGCCGGTGAACTCGCCGCGCTGCCGGGCGTACGCCGGGCGCTGCCCGCCTGGCGTGACGAGGTGCGGGTCGGCCGCGAGGACCTGCCGGTGACGGTCGTCGGCGTCGACCCCGCCAGCGCGGACGGCGTCGTCCGACTCGCCGACCGCCTGAGCGACGACCCGGCGGCGGAGCAGTACCGGCGGATGACCGGGGCGCGCGGCGCACCGGCGGGGGTCGAACTGCCCGCCGGCACCCGCGCCGTCACCGGCACCGTCCGCACGCCCGTCGACGATGCCGTCCGACCACACCGGATCGCGGTGGCGCTGCTGCTGACCAGCGCGGACGGACTCGCGTTCCGGCTACCGGCCGTCGACGCCCCCAGCGACGGCAGGGCCACGCGGTTCACCGTGCAACTACCCGACGTGGGCGCCACCCGGCTCCGGCTCTCCGGTTTCGAGGCCGACGGCGGCGTCGCCGCCGGCAACTCCTACCGCCTCCAGGTGGACGGGCTCCAACTCGTGGCCGCGGACGGCACCACCCAGCCGGCCGAGCTGACCGGCGCATGGGCGGCGACGGCGGTCGGCGGGTCACCGAAGCCGGCACGCTCGACCGCCACCGGTGTCGCCGCCGACAACCCGGTGGAGCTGATCGTCGGCGGCCAGTACGCGTACCAACCGCCCACCCGCTTCGCCATCGTGCCCGCCGAGGGCGACACGCCCGTCGCGGTGCTGATGACCCCCGGCGTACGCGACGCGCTGAGCATGCGCGTCGGCGACACCGTCGACCTGACGCTCTCCGGGGCGACGCTGCGGGTCCGCCTCGTCGGCGAGGTGGACGCCGTACCCACCACCACCGGCGAGGGGGTGCTGCTCGACCTGCCCGCCGCCGCCGACACGCTGCTGCGCACCGGCGGCACGATGCGCTCCATCCCGGAGTGGTGGATCGGCACCGACGACGCGTCGGCAGCCGCCCGGGCAGCCGGTGACCTGTCCGGCGTGACAGTTCTCGACCGGCAGAAGACGATCGAGGCGGCCGCCGACGATCCGTACTGGCGTGGTTCGCGTACCGGAATGCTCGCCGCCGCCCTCGGTGCGGTGCTGCTCGCCCTCGTCGGCCTCATGGTGGACGTGTGGGCCACCGCCCGGCACCGGCTCGGCGAGTTCGCGGTGCTGCACACCCTCGGCGCCACGCCCCGGCTGCTGGCCCGGGCGCTGCTGGCCGAACAGACGTTCCTCGCCGGGATCGGCGTGGGAGTCGGACTGCTGCTCGGTGCCGCCGTCGGGGCCACCATGGCCCCGCTTGTCATCCTCACCCCGGCCGCCGGCCGGCCGATCCCCGCGGCGACGTTCGCGTTGCCGTGGCTACCGATCGGCCTGACCGCGGCCGGTCTGCTGCTGGCGGCGCTCGCCTTCAGCGCGTTCATCGCCACCGGCATCCGACAGCGGGTGGCGGCGGTGCAGCTGCGAATCGGGGGAGAACGATGAGCGTCGGCGCTGCCGTCCGGCGGGTCCGGGCGTACGGCGGGCAGTTCCTGCTCCTGGCGGTGCTGACCCTGGTGGTCACGCTGCTCATCAGCGGGGTGCCCCGGCTGGTCAACCGGCTCGCCGAGCAGGGGCTGCGCACGCAGCTCACCAGCGAACCGGCCGCCCGCCGGGACATCACCTACACCTCCACCGTGGCGCCCGCCACATCGACGAAGACGGCGACGGGCGGAGCCAGGGAGCAGTTCGACATGCTGGCCGGGGCGATGCCCGCACCGGTCCGCTCGGCGGTCACCGAGCGGTGGCACCGGGTGGACCTCGCGCCGGTCCGCGTCAAGGGACCGGACCTCGAGGCGCGCAAGCTGCTCGTCGACCTGGGCCTGCGGGCCATGCCGGGCATCCAGGACGCCGGCACCCTCGTCGAGGGCGCCTGGCCCAGCGAGACGTACGTGCCCAGCCGGCCCGTCGAGGTCGCGCTCGACGTGGACGTGGCCGGGAAGCTCAACCTGCGCGCCGGCAGTCGACTGCGGATGGGCGGCGTCGATCGCAACGGCAACCTGCTCGATCCCGTCCCGGTGGTGGTGTCCGGGTTGTTCCGGCCCGTCGACCGGGCCAACGGGGCATGGGACGGACTGCCCTCGATGCTGCGGATCACCGAACCGCTCGGCGACGGCGAACCACTGGTCGTCGTGGGTGTGGTGGCCCAGTCGGCGCTGAACAAGCGGGCCGTGGACGGTTGGCCGGTGCAGTCCGAGTGGCGGTACCGGCTGGGCACCGATCGGATCGACGCACGCCACCTGGACCAGATGATCGACGGCCTGCAGCAGATGCAGCGCGACGTCCCGCCGGGTGTGGCGCTGACCGTGGGCGTCGATGTCCCGTTGCGTGCGTTCGCCGCCCAGGTGAACGCCGCCCGAACCCTGCTGGCGGTGATCGGGGCGGGTGTGCTGGCGACCCTTGCCGGACTGATCGTGCTCGCGGCCATCCTCGCCATCCGACGGCGCCGCTCGGAGTTCGCGTTGCTGCGGGCGCGCGGCGGCGCGGCCACCGCCGGAGCCCGGCGCAGTCTCGCCGAGTCGCTGCTGGTGGTGCCGGTCGCCGCGGTGATCGGCTGGTTGCTCGGCACCCTCTTCCCCGGCGCCCCCGACCCGACCGCCCCGTACGCCGCGGCGGTGACAGTGCTCGTCACCCTGGCGCTGCCCCTGGCGACGCTTGCCGTACCGGCGGGCGGGGCGCAGCGCAGCGACCTGGTACGGGTGCGCCCGTCGGCACGGCGCATCACCGTCGAGGTCTCCCTGCTGGTGCTCGCCGTTCTCGCGGCGGTGCTGCTGCGCCGGCGCGGCCTGACCCTCGGCGAGGTGGACCCGCTGCTGGTGTCGGTGCCGGTGCTGCTCGCGGTCGCCGCCGCGGTGCTCGCGCTGCGCGCGTACCCCTGGCCGTTGTTGCTGGTCAGCCGGCTGGCGGCGCGGACGCGGGGCAGCGTCGCCTTCCTCGGCACGGCGCGGGCCGGCCGGTCGACTGTCGCCGCCCCGCTGGTCGTGGTGGTGCTGGCGATCGGCACCGCCGCGTTCTGCGGGGTCGTCGCCGCCGGTGTGGACGCGAGTCGGGACCGGGCCGCCGAGCGGCTCGTTCCCGCCGACGCGGTGATCCGTGGCGAACGGTTCGCCCCGGACACCGTCGACGCGCTGGGTGGTGTGCCGGGAGTCCGGGCCGTCACGCGGGTGCTCAACGAGCCGGATCAGCGGCTGGCGGCCGACGACCTCGGCACCGACGCGCGGATCGGGCAGACGAACGTGCTGCTGATCGACGGGCCGGGGCTGAGCACGGTGAGTCGTGAGTCCGGTGTGGACCTGTCCGTGCCGGCCGCCTTGGGCTCCGCCCAGCCGACGTCGGGGCCGCTGCCGGCCATCGTCTCCCCGGCGGTCGCCGCCGACCTGGCCAAGGCCGGGCTGGACCGCTCGGCCTTCGTCTTGGTGCAGGGCGAGCGGTACGAGTTCCGGGTGGCCGGCACACAGGAGGCCTTCCCGCTGTTGCCCGCGAACACCGCCCGGTTCGTGATCCTGCCCTGGCAGGCGCTGCCGCAACGGGTCACCGCGCCCGTGCCGACCAGCCTGCTGATCGCGGGGGACCGGCTGGACGTCGGGGCGCTGCGCCGGGCCGGCGACGAGGGGCAGAAGCGTTACCAGACCGGTGGTGCGGTGACCGGTGAGGAACGCCCCATCGGTGTCACAGTCGACACCCGGGAGCAGGTACGACGGGACCTCGGCAACGGTGGCGCGAACGGTGTGCTGGTCTTCGGCTTCGTGGCCGGCGCCATCGGCGGCACCGTGCTCGGATTGCTGGCCATCGCGTTCACCGTCCTGGCCGGCGCGCGAGCCCGGGGTCAGGTGCTGTCCCGGCTGCGCACCCTCGGGCTGTCCCGCAGGCAGTGGCGCGGGCTGCTGCTTGTCGAGTTGGCCCCGCTGGTCGGGGTGTCGGTGCTCACCGGCGCGCTTGTCGGTGCGGTGCTTCCGCTGCTGCTCAACCCGGTGCTCGGCCTGTCCGCGTTCACCAGTGGCACACCGGTCCGGGTGGCTTTCGAGCCCGGTCTGGTCGCCGCGGTGTTCGCGCTCGGGGCGGTCGCCCTCGCCTTCGCGGTCGCCGTCGAGGCCCTGAACAACCGCCGGCTGCGCCTCGGTGAGGTGCTCCGGCTCGGAGAGGAGAGTTGAGATGACCGCTACCGCCCAGAGTGCACTGGCGCCTGATCTGGCCGCCCTGCAGAAGCGTGCCGCGCAACGCGCCGCCGAGCGGGCCGGCGGGCAGGACCGGCTGCGCGGACACATCGTCTGCGACGGCCTGGTGCGCATCTTCAAGACCGAGGGGGTGGAGGTGGTCGCCCTGCAGGGGCTCGACCTGGTCATCGACCGGGGGGAGCTGGTGGCGATCGTCGGCGCCTCCGGGTCGGGCAAGTCCACACTGCTCAACATCCTGTCCGGCCTGGACACGCCGACCGCGGGCATCGCCCGGGTGGCCGACTACGACCTGCTCTCGCTGTCCGCCAAGCGGCGGCTGAGCTACCGGCGGGAGCTGGTCGGGTTCGTCTGGCAGCAGACCGGCCGCAACCTGCTGCCGTACCTCAGCGCCTTGGAGAACGTCGAGCTGCCGATGCAGCTCGCCGGCAAGCGCGGCGGTCGGTCCCGCCGGCAGCGGGCCCGCGAACTGCTCGACCTGGTCGGCGTCGGCTACTGCGCGGACCGGCGACCCGGGCAGCTCAGCGGCGGTGAGCAGCAGCGGGTCGCGGTGGCCGTGGCGGTGGCGAACGACCCGGAGGTGCTCTTCGCCGACGAGCCCACCGGCGAACTGGACGAGGCGACCGGCGCGGACGTCTTCGCGGCGCTGCGCACCATCAACGCCGAGCTGGGCGTGACGATCGTCGTCGTCACGCACGACCACGCCGTGGCCACGCAGGTCCGCCGGACCGTCGCGATCCGCGACGGCCGGACCGCCTCCGAGGTACGCCGGACCGCCCGGATCGGCGCGGACGGCGCCACCGAACTGGTCAGCGAGGAGTACGCGGTGCTCGACCGCAACGGGCGGATGCAGCTGCCCGCCGCGTTCGTCGACGCGCTGTCGCTCAAGGAGCGGGTCCGGCTCGATCTGGAGCCCGACCATGTGCAGGTACGGCCCGGCGACCGGGCTTCGGAGGAACGGGAGGCACGGGCGTGAGCAGTCGGGACATGGTGGTGACCGGAGCGACCGGGTACGGGGACGGATCGACGACGTCCCCCGTCGAGGTGGTGCGGGTCAGCGGCGTCAGCCGGAGCTTCGGGCGGGGCGAGCACGCGGTGCACGCGGTACGGGACGTCTCGTTCAGCGCCGAGCGGGGTGAACTCGTCGCCATCCGGGGCCGCTCCGGAGCGGGCAAGACCACACTGCTGAACATGATCGGCGGGCTCGACCGGCCGGACAGCGGTCAGGTGGTGGTGGCCGGGCACGACGTGACCTCGGCGGGGGAGGCGGAGCTGCTGCGGCTACGCCGGGGCACCGTCGGGTTCGTGTTCCAGACCTTCGGGCTGGTGCCGATTCTGTCCGCCGCCGAGAACGTGGGTGTGCCGTTGCGGCTGGCGCAGGTGCCGGCCGCCGAGCGGGAGCAGCGGGTGGCAGTGCTGCTGGAGCTGGTCGGCCTGGGCGGGCACGCGGCGCAGCGACCGTACGAGTTGTCCGGCGGTCAGCAGCAACGCGTCGCGGTCGCCCGGGCGCTCGCCAACGAACCGGACCTGCTCATCGCCGACGAACCCACCGGCCAGCTCGACTCGGAGACCGGACGGTCCATCATGGACCTGCTGCGCGCGGTGGTGCACACCCGTGGCATGACGGCCCTGGTGGCGACACACGACCCGGCCCTGATCGACCTCGCCGACCGGGTGCTCGTCCTGCGCGACGGCCGACTGGTCGACGCCTGACGGGGCCCGATCGCCGCCCCGCCCGCGGCGGTCGTGGCCCACCGGGCTGGTCAGCGAGTGTCCGGCCGGGGCGCGGTTGGCAGGGTGCCGGCCAGCGGGATCAGCAGGCAGCCCAGCAGGGCCAGCCAGGTGCCGGCCCCGGGGTCCGTCGAGAGCATGCCGGCCTCGCGGGCGTACGCGTCGTGGGCCTGGGCGATCCACACCGCGCCGGTGAGGCCGCCGCAGGTCAGTGCGTTGGCGATGAGCAGCCCGAGGCTCGCCTCGCGCCACGGGCGGCGGGCCGGACCGGTGCGCGTGAGTGACACAGTGGCCACGGCGGCGGCGACCAGCGCGACCGGCACGGCGACCCAGCCGACCTGCGCGCCCGACTTGAGCTGGGTGCCGTCCGGGTACACCGTGCGCCAGGCGGGCAGCAGCGGGGCCACCGCCACGGCGAGCACACCGGCCAGCAGGACGGCGGAGCCCAGGCGCCGCCACCGCGGGTCGACACCGCGCGGGTGGGGTGGCGGATCGGACGCGGCCGGGGTGCCCATCCCGGTCAATCTAATCCGCCGGGCGCGGCCGCACCGCCCGCCCGTGGTGGCGTCCGGAAGACCGAGCCGCCGCCCGCCCTCTCAGCAGCCGTCCAGCCAGCTCCGCAGAGCCCACCACCAGTGGATGATCTCCGGCACCGTGGACCGTGCCCCCTCCTCGACCGGCGGCCCGCCGGTCACCTCCCGGAGCCGGCGCAACCGGTAGCGGACCGTGTTCGGGTGCACGTGCAGGGCGGCGGCGGTCTGGTCCAGCCGCTGGCCGTGGTCGAGCCAGGCGAGCGCCGTGGTGGCCAGCTCCCGGTGGAACTCGTCGGCCGGGTCCAGCGCGCCGAGCAGTGCGCCCCGCAGCAGCTCGGCCAGGGCCGGCTGGGCGGCCAGCGCCGTCTCCCCGGCCAGGTCGGTCACCCGGCGCAGACCGCGCAGCCGCCGCCGCGCCGCGGTCCGCAGTGCCGCCAGGCAGAGCGGGTACATCGCCGGGGCCCGCTCCAGCGGTTGCGCAGGCGCCACCAGCACCAGCAGGTCGACCGGCATGGTGCCCGGACACCGCGGCAGCAGGCCGGCCAACCGGTCCTCGACGGTGCCGAGCAGGCCGCCGTGCCGGATGAGCTGCCGGTGCAGGGCGTGTGTCCGCGCCGGGTCGGGCTCGGTGCCGACCAGACAGTGGTAGCGCCCGTCCGGCCGGAGGCCGAACCGGGTCAGCTCGGCAGGTGACGTGCCGGTAGGCCCGTCGAGCAGGAGCCGGCGCAGCAGGCGTGCCCGGGCCGCCGCGCCGGTACCGACAAGCTCCCGCTCGGCGGCCCGGTGTCCGGTCACCACCGCCCGCTCCACCGCCGCGGCGTACCGGCCGATGGTGAGCAGCCCCTCCAGCAGCACCTCGTCGGCGATGCCGGCCGCCCGCCCGTGTCGGACCACGAGTTCGACCGCCCGGTCCCGGCCAGCCTGCACGCCGCCCAGCAGGTCGGCGACGGAGATGCCCTGCGCCGCCCGGTCAGCGCCGAGCCGGCGGGCCTCGGTGAAGTCCCGCCCGGCGGGGTCCTCGTGGCGTTCCAGCGCGCCGAGGCCGCTGGTGAGCAGCAGGACCACCTGCCGGCGGACCTCGCCGGCGGGGAGGCGGGCCACCTCCGGGGAGTTCGCGCGGGCGGCCCGCGCCACCTCGTCCACGACTGCCGCGTCGGCGGCCAGGTCGCGCAGCAGCCCGCCGAACGTGGGGGCCTTTCCGGTCCGGGTCATCGGCGCCCGCCGCCTCCCGTTGTCGCCGCGGCACAACCGGACCGGTCGTGCGTTGGCACCCGGTCCCTAGTCGTGGCGACCGGCCGGTTGCTCTCCTGGTTGTTACCGCAAGGTAACACCGATCGAGGCACCGAGAAACATCGATGTCCTGCCGGCTGTCAGGAGGCGTACATGACCCCCGTGCCACCCCACCCGTCCCGCTCCCGCCGCCGCCGCGCCGGCCTCGCCGCGCTGGCCGCGCTCGCGCTCGTCGCGCCCACCCCGCTGGTGTCGGCGCCCAGGCCGGCGGCCGCCGCAGTCGCCCTCCAGGAGGTGATGTTCGTCGGCAACAACTGGGACGGCACCGCCGACGTCATCCGGTCCCGCGGCGACTACGCGAAGCTCGGCCGGATCAACGTGATCCCGGACCGTGCCGCGCGACTGCGCGAGATCTACCTCAACCCGATCAAGCTGGCGTTCTTCCTCGGCATCCGGCAGGGGCCGGGGGAGGGGCACGACCAGTTGATCGACGACATGTACACCACCCCGGACGGCACCGCGCTTGTGGTGTCTCGGCCCAGCTTCGCCGACGTGGTCTCGGTCGACCTGGCCACCGGTGCGATCCGCTGGCGGTTCCCGGTCTCCGGCTACCGCGCCGACCACATGGCCATCTCACCCGACGGCACCCGGGTCGCGGTCTCCGCGTCCACCTCGAACACCGTGCACGTGCTGGACATCCGCACCGGAGCGCAGCTCGGCTCGTTCGGCACCGGCGACAAGCCGCACGAGAACATCTTCACAAACGACGGTCGACTGTGGAACTCGTCCATCGGCGAGGTCAACACCGACCTGGACGCGCCCTGGCTCGACTTCACCAAGGGAGACCGCAAGATCACGATTGCGGACGCCAGCACGTACCAGGTGGTCAAGGTGATCGACATGCGTGACCGCCTGGACGCCGCAGGCCGGCGTGACCTCTCCGACGCCGTGCGCCCGGCCGTGTTCACCCCGGACGGCGGCAAGCTCTACTTCCAGGTGTCCTTCTTCAACGGCCTGATCGAGTACGACGTGGCCACCGACCGGATCACCCGGGTAGCCACGCTGCCGAAGAACCCCGCCACCAGCGAGGACCGCACCACCTGGGTCAACGACTCTCGACACCACGGCCTGTCGATCAGCCCGGACGGCACCCGGCTCTGCGTCGCCGGCACCATGGACGGCTACACCACCGTCATGGACCGGTCCACCCTGAACCCGGGCCCGCTCGTGCCGGCCAGCAAGCCGTACTGGGCCACGGTCAGCGGGGACGGCCGGGACTGCGTGATCTCCGAATCCGGCGCGGACCAGGTCACCGCGATCAACTTCGCCACCGGGCAGAAGGTGACAAGCGTCCCGGTCGGCGACCACCCGCAGCGGGTCCGCGTCGGGCACCTGCCGGTCGGCTGGACGCCGCCAGCCGCAGGCTGACCGACGACCACATCCCCGGGCTGGGGGCACGGCGTCAGAGCGCCAACTTCATGCCCTCGTGGCTGGCCACGAAGCCGAGGCTCAGATAGAAGCGGCGCGCGTCCTCGCGGGCCTTGTCGGTGGTGAGCTGCACGAGCGCGCAGCCCCGCTGGCGGGCCTGGTCGACCGCCCAGGTCATCAGCTCCCGGCCCAACCCCTGGCCGCGCCGGTCGGAGCGGACGCGGACCGACTCGATGAGCGACCGTTCCGCACCGTGCCGGCCCAGCCCGGGAATGTAGGTGATCTGGAGGCAGCCGACCAGCTCGCCGTCCTGCTCGGCGACGATCAGCTGGTTGCGCGGGTCCGCGCTGATGGCCGCGAACGCCCTCTCGTAGGCCTCGTCGACCACGGTGAAGTCGCGGGCCTTGCCCAGCACGTCGTCGGCGAGCAGGGCGATGACGGCGGGCAGGTCGGCCCGGGCCGCCTCCCGGTAGGTCACGTCGGTCATGCCGATGAGCTTGACACAGCGACGTCGACGGGTGGGTCGGTGGCGGTTGCCGGCAGGGCGCAGCATGAGCGGCATGGAAGTCTTGCTGCTGCCGTTCCGGTGGATCTACCGGGCGTTGGTGTGGTTCGCGAACTCACCCCGCACGCTGATCACCTCGTACCTGCTGATGATCGTCGTGGCCGGGGTCATCTACGGGGAGGTCGAGCAGCGCAGCCCGGCGGACGCCGTCTGGTGGGCGGTGGTCACCGCCTCGACCGTCGGGTACGGCGACATCTCGCCGACGACCTGGGCGGGTCGTACGCTCGCCGCGCTGCTCATCTCGACCATGGTGCTGCTGGTCATCCCGCTGATCACCGCGCACTTCGCGAGCCGGCTCATCGTCGACGACGACGCGTTCGAGCACGAGGAGCAGGAGCAGCTCAAGGCCGACGTGCGCCGGATGCGGGCGCTGGTGGAGGAGTTGGCCGCCCGGCAGGGGATCGAGGTGCCGCCCCTGCCGCCGGTCCAGCCGGTCAGCGGGCCGGGCAGCGCAGGCCCTCCCGTGGCACGGTCAGGTCGATCAGGTAGGCGTCGACCGCGTCGGTGATGCAGGACGTCTGCGGGTACGCGGTGTGCCCCTCACCCTCCCAGGTGAGCACCCGACCGACGCCCAGCATGGAGGCGAGCCGGGGAGTCTGCTCGTACGGCGTCGCCGGGTCGCCGGTGGTGCCGACCACCACGATCGGGGACGCGCCGTTCGCCTTCCCGGTCGGGTACGGGTCACGCCCGCCCGGCCACTCCACGCAACTCAGCATGCCGACCGCGAGCGCCGGCCCGAACAGCGGATACTTTGAGCGCCACTGGGACTGCAACTGGCGGATCTGCTCCCGGCTCGGCTTCTCGGTCTCATCGGCGCAGTTGATGGCCAGGTTGGCGTCGAACAGGTTGGAATAGTGCCCGTCGCTCTCCCGGCCGGCGTACGAGTCGGCGAGCCGGAACACGTCCTTCGGATCACCCTCGGCCAGCCGGTCGATCGCCCGGGCCAACTCCTGCCAACCGGACTCCGTGTACAGCGAGGAGATGACCGCGTAGAACACCCACCCGGCGGTGGCCTCCCGGCCGTCGGGGCCGCGTACCGGCGAGACCTTGGCCTTGTCGATGGCCGAGGTGACCGCGGCGCGCGCGTCCGGAGCGATCGGGCAGCGGTCGGCGTTCGCCGCGCACCAGCGGGCGAAGTTGTCGAAGGCCCGCTCGAAGCCGCGGGCCTGACTCTCCGACCCGGCTACCAGCCGCTGCTGCGGGTCGACCGCGCCGTCGAGCACCAGCGCCCGCACCCGCTGCGGGTAGAGCTGCGCGTAGATGGCGCCGAGCAGGGTGCCGTACGAGTAACCCAGGTAGGTCAGCTTGTCGTCGCCGACGGCGGCGCGCACCGCGTCCATGTCGCGGGCCGCCTGCTCGCTGCCGTACAGCGGCAACTGATCGCCGTACCTGTCGCCGCAGCCACGCCCGATCCGCTGGCTCAGCCCGACGAAACCGTCGAACGCCGACTGGCTTGCCGGATCCGGGTCGTAGCCGAAGCTGGCGTCCAGGTCGGCGTCGGAGATGCATTTCACCGGGCTGGACCGGGACACCCCGCGCGGGTCGAAGCCGACGATGTCGAAGCGTTCGGTGACCGAGGGGGGAAGCCCGCCGAACTGCGTGCCGAAGGAGAGGTAGACGGCGGTGTCGACGCCGGACCCGCCGGGGCCGCCCGGGTTCACCACCAGCGAGCCGATCCGGTCGCGCTGCTTCGTGGAGCGGGCGCGCAGCAGGGCGATCTCGAACGTCTCCCCGGCGCCCGGACCGGCGGTCGCCCCGCCACCGGTGCCCCAGTCACGGGGAACCGCGATCCGGGTGCACTCGTACCGCATGTCCGGTGCACCGCGCCCGACCAGCTCGTCGGCGACCTCCGGGCAGGCCCGCCAGGTCGGCGTGCTGCCCGTCGGCGCCGCCGCGCCCTCCACCTCGGTGCGCGGCGCGAACGCCGGCAGGGTGCAGCCGGCGGTGAGCAGAGCCGCGACGCCGAAGGCCACGAGAGTACGCCGGACACGATGCGCCAGCTCAACGGTGCGGGTCACGTGGCTGCCCGGTCCACGGTGGCCGCCGGATCGCCGCGCAGCACCTGGTCCACGTCGAAGCGGATCGGACGGTCGAGCTGGTCGTAACGGCAGGAGCGGGGATCACGATCCGGTCGCCACCTGACGAACCGCGCGGTGTGCCGGAACCGCTCACCCTCCATCGCGTCGTAACCCACCTCGACCACCAGCTCGGGGCGCAGCGGCTCCCACTCCAGGTTCTTCGTGCCGGTCCACCGGCTCACCCCACCCGGGATGCGCTGGCCGCGCTCGTGATCACCGTGCACCCACGGGTGCTCACCGCCGATGTCCCGGTAGGGGGCCAACTCGTCGAGCAGCTCGGCCCGGCGCGCCATGGTGAACGACGCGCTCACCCCCACATGGTGCAGGACCCCCGCGTCGTCGTACAGGCCGAGCAGGAGCGAGCCGACCACCGGACCGGACTTGTGCCAGCGGAAACCCGCCACCACCACGTCGGCGGTACGGGCGTGCTTGACCTTGAACATCAGCCGCTTGCCCGGCTCGTACGGCAGGTCGGCCGGCTTGACGATCAGCCCGTCCAGCCCGGCGCCCTCGAAGACGTCGAACCAGCGGCGGGCCGTCTCGGCGTCGGTGGTGACCTGGGTGACGTGCACCGGCGGCCGCACCCCTGCCAGCGCCTCGACCAGCCGTTCCCGGCGACGGGGATAGGGCTCGTCGAGCAACGACTCGTCACCGATGGCCAGCAGGTCGAACGCGACGAAATCCGCCGGGGTGGTCTCGGCCAGCAGCTTCACCCGGGACGCGGCCGGATGGATGCGCTGACCCAGCAGTTCGAAGTCCAGCCGCGGCTGGCCGCCCGGGCCGTCCCGCCGGATCACGATCAGCTCACCGTCGACGGCGCACCGCTCGGGCAACTGTTGGCGGGCCTGCTCGACGACCTCCGGGAAGTAGCGGGTCATCGACTTGCCGCCCCGACTGGCCAGCTCGACCTCGTCGCCGTCGCGGAACACGATGCACCGGAACCCGTCCCACTTGGGCTCGTAGGTCACCCCGGGGGTGGTGGGTAGCTTGGCGACGCTCTTGGCCAACATCGGCTCGACCGGAGGGTTGATCGGCAGGTCCACGGCGACCAGTCAATCAGACGGCACCGACAGCCGTGAGGCAGATCACCGGGGGTACGCGGGCGAGGTGTCCTGCGTCGCGCCGCTCGTCCCCGCCGGGCGAATCAGATAACCGCAGGTCAGAGCTACTTTCGCGAGGTGTCCGAGTGGGTCTGTGACTGCTGCGGGCGGTGGCGGGTCAGCGTCGAGTTGATCCGGGGCCGCTACCGGTACCGGCTGACCCGCCGCTACCCGGAGCGGTTCGGCGGCGGCCGGAACGTGCTCGGCGAGGTCGGTTCGGTGCCCGAGCTCGAGGAACTGCTGCGCCGTCGTACCCCGCTGAGCCTCGCCGACCTGCGCGAAGCCGCCTGATACCGACCGGCCGGCACCCGGTCGTCACGATTCTTCGGGTTGTCTCGTCGTCCTCTCCGGCGGGGCCGGGTGGCACCGCCGGGGAGGGGACACGATGCGGTTCGAGGCCGGTACGGAGATCGACGCCACGCCCGAGCAGGTCTGGGCGGTGCTCACCGACGTGCGGCGCTGGCCGGAGTGGACGGCCTCGGTGAGTCGGGCGGAGCGGGGCGAGCCGGGGCCGCTGACCGTCGGCGCGACCGCCCGACTGACCCAGCCACGGCTGCGGCCGGCGGTGTGGCGGGTCACCGAGCTGACCGAGGGACGGGCGTTCACCTGGGTCTCCGCGACCTCGGGGGTGCTCACCCGGGGCGAGCACCGGCTGCTGCCGCTGCCCGACGGACGTACCCGGGTCGAGCTGGCCATCGACCAGAGCGGGCCGCTCGCGGGGCCGGTCGGCTGGCTGTACGGCGGGCTGCTGCGCCGCTATGTGCGCACCGAGGCCGACGGGCTCAGGCGTCGGTGCGAGCGGGGCTGACCGCCGGCTTCTCCAGCACGACCATCGGGACGCCGTTCGGGTCCGGCCGGTGCGCCGTGATCCGGTAGCCGTGCCGCTCGTACAGCCGCAGGTTCGTCGCGCTGTCCGCACCGGTGAACAGGGTGAACCGGGCGACCCGGCCCGCGCAGGCATCCTCGATCGCCGTGAGCAGTCGCGCCCCGACCCCCCGTCCCTGCTGGTCCGGTGCGACCGACAGCCGGCCGATGTACGCGGCGTCCCCGTCCAGCTGGGCCCGCACCGATCCGACCAGCCGGTGACCGAGCCGGGCCGCGAGCACGATCGCCGGGCCGGTCAGCGCCGCCACGACCTCGTCCAGGGTCTCGGTCAACGGCGGGAGGAACGGGTCGCGGTAGTGCTGCGCCTCGGTCAGGTAGGCGGCGCGTTGCACGGTGAGGATCTCGCCGGCGTCCGCGACGCCGGCCGGGACGATGCTCGCCTCGATGCTCATCCGGGCAGCACACCACAGCCGTCCACCTCGTCGATGGGCGGCCCGCCCGCACCGGCCGTACCCTTGCGGGGTCCGACGACGGCGAGGGGGAGCGGTGGCCGAGCTGACCTACCCGGAGGTGGGGGAGACCCGGCACGGCCCGCTGCCCGGCGGATACCACCACCTGCGCCACAGGTCCCCGCTTCCGGCCGGCTCCTTCGCGACCGCTGCCGAGGCGGTGCTGAGCTGGCGGCTGCACCGCGCCGCCGGGGTCCGGATGCGTACCGACTCCCCGCGCGCCACCGCCGGGGCCCTGGTGACGGCCGGGCTCGGTGTCGGCCCGGCCCGCGTCTGGGGACCCTGCCGGGTGGTCTGGAGCGAGGATTCGCCCACGCTCGCCGGCTTCGGCTACGGCACCCTTCCCGGGCATCCGGAGCGGGGCGAGGAGGCGTTCGTGGTCGGCCGGGACGACACCGGCGCGGTCTGGTTCGAGGTACGCGCGTTCAGCCTCGCCGACCGCTGGTTCACCCGCGCCGCCGGCCCGGCCGTCCGGGCGGTGCAGCACGCGTACGCCTGGTGGCTCGGTCGCACCCTGCGCCGGCTCTGCGCCGAGCGCTGACCGCCGCGGCGCTCAATACCTGGCGAAGGAACGGATCGGGGCGCGCGGCCCGTACTTCGGCGCCTGGATGCCGGCGGCCTCCAGCAGCAGGCACACCCGGCCCCGGTGACCCCGGAACGGCTCCAGCAGGGCCAGCATCCGGGCGTCGTCGCCCCGGGGTTCGCCGGCCAGCGCCCAGGCCACCGTGTTCGGGATGTGGAAGTCGCCGACGCTCACCGCGTCCGGGTCGCCGTACGCGATCCGGACCACCTCGGCGGCCGTCCACGGCCCGATGCCGGCGATGGCTGTCAACCGGCGGGTCGCCTCGGTGGCGTCGGCGCATCGCTCCAACCGGTCGGCGAGCGCGGCGGCGCGGCGCAACGTGTCCGCGCGCCGCTGCTCCACCCCGAACGGGTGGAACACCCAGTACGGGGTCGCCGCCACCGCCGCCGGTTCGGGCGGCAGCAGCAGCGGTTGCAGGGGGCCCGGCGCCGGTTCGCGGAAGTGCCGCACGGTCGCCGCGTACGCCCGGTACGCCTCCTTGCCGGTGACCTTCTGCTCGAAGACCGCCCGCAGCAGCCGGGGGAAGACCTGCCCGGTCGCCGGCATCCGCAACCCCCGGTGCTCCCGGGCCAGCCGGGCGACCAGCGGATGTGTCGCGGCCAGCTCGGCGAAGCCGCTCTGGTCGTCGCGGAGCCCGGCGATCGCGTCGGCGCGGGCCAGGACGTGCTCGGCGCCCGGCCCGTAGCCCTCGGCCAGCAGCGTGCCGCCACCGGGCCGTAGGGCCAGGGTGGCCGGCCCGTCCGGGGTGCGGGTGGCCCACCAGAAGGTGCCGGCGGCGACGCGCGCGCACGGGTCGTACGGGCTGAAGGTGAGCGCGCGGACCGACGCCGCCAGCCGGTAGCCGGCCGGCGGGTGCAGCACCCGCGTCGCGGCGGGCCCGGTTCCGGTCACCCCGCCACTGTGCCAGGTGCCCGACGGAACGCAGGCACCGCCGTGGCGTCGACATCCCGGGTACGACGATGGCCGGCCGCGCCCTCCCCGGCTGCGACCGACCACCGTGTCCCGCTGGCTCAGTACGAGTAGCCCGAGCCTCCGGCGTCGTTCGACCCGCTGTCCGCCGGCGGGGCGACCGCCTTCGGGGTGCCCTTGGGCAGGCAGCTCAGGTTCTTCTTACCGTCCGGCTGCACCACGAACCAGGTGCCGCCGACGGCCTGGCCCTTCCACTGACCGGGCTTCTTGTCACCGATGTAGCGGTACACCGGCCAGCCGCCGACGGTGAGCTGGCGGGTGCCGTCCTGCCGGGTCACGCTGCCGACCTTGTCGTCCGAGACGCCGGTGAGCTGCGGGTTGCCGTCGGTCAGCGCGGGAGGCCACACCTCGGCGCACTTGTCGACGCAGTTCGACGCCGGCGGGTCGGCGGTGTCCTTGTCGAAGCGGTACAGGATCCAACCGTCCTGGTCGGTGACGACCTTGCCCATCCGGGCGACGCTCTTGCCGATCAACTGCTCGGTCAGGTCGACGTTCGCGGGCGGCGCGTCGGCGACCGGCGCCTCCGGCGCCGCCGAGGCCTCGGGTTCCGCCGATGCGGTGGGCTCGGCCGCGGCGACGGCGACCGGCTCGGCCGCGCCCGGGTTCGCCCCGTCGTAACCCGCGGGAGCGCAGGCCGTTAGTGCGACCATCGCGCTCGCGACGATGACGGTCCGCTTCATCTGTGCCACGTGCCCTCCTCATTCTTGGCAGTTCACCCATAGGTACGGCGGGAGGGCTGTCAAGGTTGAAACAGCAACAGTGGTCAATTTCACTTCGATTGATTGAACCGATCGGGGCTGCCGCTCGTACGCCCCGGTACCTGACCTTTCCGGTGCCACGACAGATCGGCGCCGGCCATTGTGACAATGACCGGCGCCGACGTGTCGAAGCGACCTACATGGGGACCGTGACCAGCGGACTCGCCACCCCCTTGGCGTCCACCGACTGCACCTGGATCTGCTTGATGTCGTTCATCGGCGCCGCCGTGGAGGCACTCAACTCGAGACCCTGCGGCCTGGTGTTCGTGCCGTAGCCGCCCTCCGGCACCGACCACGTGGAAATCACCTCGGTGTCGGCGTTCTTGCGTACCACCACCAGCCGGCAGGTACGCGGGCCGGGCAACTTGCGGAGGCTGAAATTGATCCGGGTGCCGTAGTCCCGCTTCACCAGGAACATGGTCGTCTGCACACCTGTGGTCGGGTCGGTCGCGTCGACCTGGTCACCCTCCTCCTCGGTGCCGCCCACACCCGGGCCGCTCGGCGGCGCCGTCGGCACGCTCGTCGGCGGGTCGTTCACCGCCGCCGTCGCCGTCGGGTCGGCGAGCACCCCCGGCGCCTCGTCGCCTGCCACGCTGACGAACCCGTACCCGGTCAACCCGCCGAACACCACCACCGCCGCGGCGGTCGCGAGGAGCTGACGAAACCGGGTACGCCGACGGTCGGCGCGAACAGCGCCCAACGTCCGGTCCAGCAGCGCCGGATCCGTCGCGGTCTGCTCCAACGCCATCATCGTCTCGCCGTCGATGTCGGAGAGCAGCCCGACCACCGGCACCATGGTCTCCAACTCGGCCGCACACGCCCAGCAGGCGGCGAGATGCTCCTCGAACCGCTCGGTGTCCTGCTCGTCGAGCACGCCGAGCGCGTACGCGGCGACGTCCATGTGGTCTGGCCGGCTCATTCTGTCACCCCCCGCTCCTGCAGAGCCGTGCGCAGCGCGCGCAGCGCGTAGTAGACCCGCGACTTCGCGGTGCCGAGAGGAAGCCCCAACTCCTCGGCGGCCTCGGGGACCGTCCGTCCCCGGAAGTACGTCGCCACCAGGATCTCCCGGTGGGACTGACTCAGCGTACGCAGCGCGTCCGCCACCGTCATGGTGCGCAGCACCCGGTCCGTGCTGTCCGCCTCGGCGAACGCCGTCAGGTCCCGGTCGTACGTCTCCGGTGGGCGGGCCTCCTGGCTGCGGTGCTCGTCGATGGCGATCCGACGGGCCACCGTGACCAGCCACGGTCGCAACGAGCCCTGCCCCTGCGCGCCGAGCCGGTGCGCGTTGCGCCAGGCCCGCAGCAGCGTCTCCTGCACGATGTCCTCCGCGCGCTGCCGGTCCCCCCCGGTGAGCCGCATGACGAACATCAGCAACGGACCGGCGTGCTCCGCGTAGAGCAGCCGGATCAACTGGTCGGAGTGGCTCGCCTCGGTTGACGTCGCCTGATGGCGCCCGGGCGCCGGTCGCGGCGTCACCGGACCATTCTGGCGAGCCGTCGCGCGGGCGTCGACCCCACGGGCAGACGAGGTCGGCCGTGACGAGGACCGCGCGGACATCCAGTCCGCACGTACCGCGTCGCCATGCCAACCGGCCGCCACCGCATGCATGCAGACCTCCGGGATGTCCGTGACCAACGCCGGCCCACGAGGTGGGCCGCCCGGTGGTACGCAGCACCGCCGCGAGCGGATCAACGAAGCGCGAAAAAACTTCTGCGCGACGGTCAGCGGCGTACGGAGAACAGGCCCGGCGGCGGGGGATCCGAACCGGTGGCGTCCGCGTCCCGCACCACCGCCGCGCCACCGACGAAACGGTCCAGCTCGTCACCTGCGACCACCCGCCCGGGGAACCAGTCGCCGGCCGCCCGCCGGGTCAACTCCGGCACCGGAGGCGTCGTACGCCCCGCCACCAGCACCAGGTTGCCGTACCGGCGGCCCCGCAGCACCGCCGCGTCCCCGATCAGGCAGGCCCGTGGCAGCACCGAACGGACAGTGGCTACCTGCCCCCGGGCGTGCCGCAGCGGCGGACCGTCGGCCAGGTTCGCCAGGTACCAGCCCGCCGGGCGCAGCACCCGGGCCGCCTCCGTCGCGTACTCCACAGAGGTGAGGTGCGCCGGCGTGCGGGCACCGGCGAAGACGTCCGCGACCACCACGTCGTAGCTGGCGTCCCGGGTGGCGGCCAGCACGGCACGGGCGTCCTCGACCCGCACGCGCAGCCGCGTGTCCGTCGGCCAGGGCAACGCCCGCCGGACCAGCTCCACCAGCGCACCGTCCACCTCGGACACCCGCTGGGTCGAGCCGGGCCGGGTCGCCGAGACGTACCTGGGCAGGGTCAACGCGCCACCGCCGAGATGCAGCACCCGCAACGGCTCACCCGGCGGCGCGAGCAGATCCACCGCGGCGGCCAGCCGCCTGACGTACTCGAACTCCAGGTGGGTGGGATCGGTCAGGTCGACGTGCGACTGCGGCGCGCCGTTCAACAGCAACGTCCACGAGCCGGCCCGGTCCGGTGACGGCACCAACTCGGCCAGCCCGGTGTCCACCTGCTCGACCACCCGGTCACCAGCCCGCTTACGGCCCACGACGACAGGCGTCCCTGCTCAACGGGCCGCGGCGCGGGAGACGGTGGTCAACGCGCGGTGCAGCAGCCGGGAATCACCGAGCAGGGCGCGGAGCCGGCGCTCCAGCCCGGCGATCGGAATCAGATTCTGCGGAGCCCGGGGATCCTTGTACGGCGTCGAGGCGAACCGGGGCAGTGTGACGAGCGACAGGTCGGCAAGCTCGATCGCCGCCTCGACCGGCAGGTCGGCCGAACACTCCACCCGCACGATGCCCGCCCACGGCGCTCCCACGGCCACCGGCAGCCGCACGTACCACGACCAGCCGCCCCAGGCGGTGCCCAGCCGGAACACGGGCGACCGCTCACCCGACGCCAGCGCGGTCACCACTGCCGTCAACCGGGCATCAAGGTACTGGCTGTGCTGGGTCTTGATGTAGCCGAGTGTGCGTGGCAACTGCCGCCGACTGCGCAACGGGCCGTCCACCACCAGCAGGTCACCGTCGACGCGGGCCGCGTCCGACACCGCCACCTCCAGCGCGGTCAGCGGGCCCTGCACGGCGGCCGGCAACTTCGCCAACTCACCGGTGCCACCCACCCGGTGCACCGGGTAACGGATCGCGCCCGCCACCACGTCCTGCGCCGACGGGCTCGCCGTGAACAACCCCCGACCGACGCGGGTACCCGCCAACTGGGCCGCACCCGCCCCCAGGTCGCAGCGGACCACGCCCGCCGCGTACGAGGCGGCCAACCCGGGGAACGACCCGCCGTCGTCCTCGGCCGTCCAGATGCTCGCGTCGATCCGGCGGACCCCGTCGACCATCAGCACCACGTCGGGCGCCCGCACTCCGGGGCGTACCCCGATCGCCCGCCACTCCGCGGCGGGCAGCTCCACGTCCGCGTCGACCTGCGCGCTGCTCGGCGCGGCCGGCCCGGCGGCGGACGCCTCGAACGACGCCCCGTACGCCGGATCCCAGGAGTCGACGAAGAACGCCGCGTCGCTCACCGGCCCGTCCGCTCGACCCGCGCGGACCGGGCGTCCTTGCGCACCTCGAAGCGCACCGGGATCCGTTCGGCCAGCGCCGACACGTGGGTGACCACGCCGACCATCCGGTCACCCCGGGCGGCCAGGTTCTCCAGGGTGGCCGCCACCGTGTCCAGTGTGGCGGCGTCCAGCGTGCCGAAACCCTCGTCCAGGACGATCGACTCCAGGCTCGCCGCGGTCGTCGACATGCCTGCCAGCTGCTCGGAGAGCGCCAGCGCCAACGCCAGCGACGCCTGGAACGTCTCACCACCGGAGAGGGTGCGCACGCCCCGCCGCAGCCCCGCGTCGTGGTGGTCGACCACGAAGAACTCGCCCTTGTCGTGCACCAGCTCGTACTGCCCGGCGGACAGCTCCCGCAGGATCCCCGACGCGCCGTCGACAAGCAGGTCCAACGCCTCGGCCAGCAGCCACCGTTCGAAGTTGTTGGCGCGCAGGTGCCCGGCGAGGGCGCGGGCGACCTGCGCGTCCCGCTCGTGGCCGACGCGCTGCTCGCGCAGGGTCCCGGCCTGCTCACGGCGCTCCCGCAGCCGGCGGCGGTCCGCCTCGGCCCGCTCCACCGCCACCGTCGCGGCGTGCACCGGGTCATCGCCGACCGGCACGTCGGCAGTGGCGAAGCGGTGGGCGATCTGCCGCTGCACCGCGTCGGCCGCCGCCTCGGCCTCGGCGACAGCAGTCGCCCGGCCCGCCCGGTCGGCGCGGCGCCGGTCCGCCTCGGACGCCGCCCAACCGGTCAACGCCGCCCACGCGGTGGCCACGTCGCCCCGGTCCGTCGCGGGTGGACCGAACCGGGCCAACCCGTCCCGCGTGGTGTCGAAGCCCCGCCACGCCGCCCGCAGACGCTCCTCGGCGGCGTCCACCCCGGCCCGGGCCCGACGGGCGGTGTCCCGACCGGCGCGTACCGCGGCTGCCGCCTCCTCCAACGCGCGCCGCAGCCGGGCGTGCTCGGCCAACTCCCGACGCAGCACCGCCGGCTCGGCCGCGCCGGCGAGCTGCCCGGCCAACTCGGCCAGCCGGGCGTCCACCTGCTCCTGCCGGGCGCGGGCCTGCACCAGCAGCCGCTCCAGGTCCCGTGCCGCCGTGTCGCGCTGCTGCACCGCCGCCTGCGCTGCCTTGGTGGCGGCCCGCGCCGCCTTGCCGGCCGCCGTCGCCGCGGCCACCGCCGAATCAGCGGGCACCGCCGGCACCCGCGCCACCGGCTGCTCGCACACCGGGCAGGGCGCACCCTGGTGCAGGTGCACCCGCAGGCTCACCGCCAGGTCGGTGGCTTTCGCCTCCTCGTGCGCCCGGAAGGCCGCCTCCAACTCGGCGTCGGCCCGCTCGGCGTCCGCGCGGGCAGCCGCCAGCGCGGCCACCGCCTCGGCGTGCTCCTCGTCCGCCGCGCGCACCGCCGCGCGGACCGTCTCGGCCTCGCCGGTCAGCCGGTCCCGATCGTCGTACGCCCGCAGCAGCAGTCGCAGCGCGCTCTCGTCCCCGGCGCTCGCCAGCTCGCCGCGCAGCTTCTCCTCGCGCTCCTCGGCCAGGGACACGGCGGTGGCCGCCGCCTCGGCCTCGGTCCGTGCCGTCGTCACCGCGAGCGCCACCTCGGCCACGCCGCCCGGCGCGAACACGTCGGAGAGCACCGCCAGTTCGTCGTCGAGTGCGGTGAGCGCCGCCGCGGCCTCCCGTGCGGCGGACCGGGCCGCCGCCAGGAGCGGCACCGCCTCGGTCACCGCGGCGGACAACTCGACCATCCGGTCGACCCGGGCGTCCGCCTCGGCCAGCACCTCGTCGTCCACATCGGACAGCCCGGCGAGCACCTGGTCGACCGCCTCGAGGCGGGCCTCCGCCTGCGCCGCGCGCGCCGTCGCCCGCTTCTGCACGTCCTCGTAGACGCCCAGGCCGAGCAGGTTGACCAGGATCTGCTGCCGGGTCGCCGGCTTGGCGTGCAGGAAATCGGCGAACTGCCCCTGCGGCAGCACCACACAGCTGGTGAACTGCTCGTACGGCAGCCCCACCGCCTCCAGCACCGCCTGCTCCATCTCGGCGGGGGTGCCGGCCACCACCTCACCGAGATCGTCCGGGCTCAACCCGGTGTCCAGCTTGGTCACGTCGAAACCGGCAGGCATCAGCTGCAACCCGGCGTTCGCCGTCTTCACGTTGCCCCGGCCGTCCCGGCGGACCACCCGGGTCGCCACGTACCGGGCGCCGCCGGACTCGAAGACGAGCCGCACCCGGGCCTCGGCCGCCGACGGCGCGAGCGCGTTCGCCAACCCCCTGGCGCCACCCCAGCGGGGCACCGTGCCGTAGAGGGCGAAACAGATGGCGTCCAACACCGTGGACTTGCCCGAACCCGTCGGGCCGATCAGGGCGAAGAAGTCGGCGTCGGTGAAGTCGACAGTGGTCTCGTCCCGGAAGACCGTGAACCCGGCCATGTCCAGCCGCATCGGACGCATCAGTGATCGACCTCCTCGAAGAGCTCGTCGAAGAGTTCCCGGACACCCTCGTCGGCGTGGCCCCGGCTGTCCAGGTAGTCGGCGAACAGCTCCCGCGGCGACCGCCCGGACCGCTGCGCGATGCGCGTGCCACTGCTCGACGCGGCCACCAGTTCCGGGTCGATCCGGATCTCCAGCGCCCGGGGCAGCAGCTCCTGGACCTCCTCGCGCAGGCCGGCGCGCGGCTGTTCCCGCACGAACACCCGCAGCCAGGCGTCCGGCGCCTCGATCTCGGCGAGCTGGGCCAGGGTGCCGCGCACCGTCCGCAGCGCACTCGCCGCGGTCACCGGCACCTCCCGCACCCGCGCGGCGGTGCTGGCCGTCACCTCGACGATCGTCACCGACGGGACGTTCTCCTGCTCGCCGAAGTCGACAGCGAGAGGGCTGCCGCTGTAGCGCACCGGGCACGGGCCCTCGACGCGCTGCGCCCGGTGCAGGTGACCCAGCGCCACGTAGTGCGCGGTCGCCGGGAAGACCGTGGCCGGCACGGCGTAACCGAGCACAGTGTGCGCGTCGCGCTCACCGCCGCCGGTGGCCGCGCCGGTCACCGTCAGGTGCGCGGTGACCAGGTGCACCCGGTCCGGTTCGGTGAAACCCTCGGTGAGTCGCCCCAGCACCCGACCCAGGTGGTCGGCGTACGTCTGGTTGGTCTCGGCGGCGGTCAGCTCGTACATCTCCAGCGCGCGGACCGCGTACCGCTGGGACAGGAACGGCAGCGCGGCGAGCCGCCACCGCTCGCCGCCGGCCGTGGTGCCGTCGATGACGTGTTCGTCGGGGTTTTCCCGCACCCCGCCGCGCAGGGTGATGCCCGCGGCGTCGGCCCACGGCCGCAGCGCGTCGAGCGCCGGACCGTTGTCGTGATTGCCGCCGATCGCCACCACGTCCGCGCCGGTACGCCGCAACGCGGTCAACGCCCGGGTGACCAGACGTGTCGCCTCCGAGGTGGGCGCGGCGGTGTCGTAGAGGTCACCGGCGACGATCACCAGATCCGGCTGCTCGGCGCGGGCGATGTCGATCACCCCGGCCAGTACGGCCTTGTGCTCCTCGGCCCGGGACTGCCCCTTGAGCACCTTTCCCACGTGCCAGTCGGAGGTGTGCAGGATCTTCATGGCTGTTCCGGTGCCTCTGCCTAGAACGGGATGTCGTCGTCGGTGCCGCCGCCGGAGCCCACCACGGCGAACGGGTCGGCGGACTGGGTGATCGAACGCAGCGTCTCCGATGGTGCCCGGCCCGCCTCGGAAACCCGGGTCGCCCACGCCGGGAACGGGAACTCCAGGCAGAGCGGCACCGGGATGTCCGGCTGGTTGACGAACATGGTGCCCGGCTTGGCCAGCAGCGCCCGCTGCCGCTGCGCGGGCGGCAGGAAACCGTACTCCGGTCGGGACGCCTCGGCCGGGTCGAGCCGGCCGACCACCCGGATCGCCGAGTTGGTGACGATGCGGCGTTCCACCTCGCTCGCCGTCTGCTGCGCGCCGATCAGGATCACGCCCAGCGAGCGGCCCCGCTCGGCGATGTCGAGCAGGACCTCCTTGATGGGGGAGGAGCCCTCCCGGGGGGCGTACTTGTTGAGCTCGTCGAGGACGACGAAGAGCAGCGGCTTGGCGGTGCCGGACTTCTCCTTGCGCTCGAACTCGCTCTTGAGCGTCACACCGACCACGAACCGCTGCGCGCGGTCCGGCAGGTTGTGCAGGTCGACGACTGTCACCTGCGCCGACTCGCTGGTGTTGATCGAGTGCGGGCGGCGGGTGGCCAGGTCGCCACGGATCAGCCGGGCCAGGTCCTTCTTACTGCCGATCAACCGCCTGGCGAACGCGTTGACGGTGCCCAGACCCACCGCGCTGCCCGCCCAGTCCGAGCGGGTCTCGTCGTCGTTGAGCTGATCGACGATGTGGTCGACCAGGTCGCCGTACGAGCCGAGCCGCACCCCGTCGATGCTCACCCCGCCGTCGGCCGGCTGGGCGTACCGGGCCAGGTGGGCGGTGACCGAGTGGACCACCATCGTGTACTGCTGGCGTTCGTCGTCGGCGTCGGCGAACACGTACGGCAGCAGGCGGTCGGCGCAGAACTCGGCGAGCGTCCAGTAGAAGCTGTCCACGCCGGTGAGCCGGCTGCTCACGTCGGGAGTGCCCGACGAGTCGCCGGGGCGCGGCGGGGCGTAGACCCGCACGTCGGGGAACGCGCCGGCGCTCAACCCGAGCTTCGCGTACGCCGCGCGGGTGGGCTCGTCCAAACGGGTGTTGGGGTGGTCGAGGAACAGCAGGTCCTCACCCTTGACGTTGAAGATCAGCGCCTTGGCGTTCACCGCGTCGCCGCCCAGCACTCCGGAGCGGAACACGGAGTAGAGCAGGAAGGTGGCGAAGCTCGTCTTGGTGGCCACCCCGGAGATGCCGGAGATCGAGACGTGCGCGCCCCGGCTGCCGTCGAGGAAGTCGGCGTTGAGGTAGACAGGCACCCCGTCGCGGCCCATTCCCATCGGGATGCGCCGCTCCATGCGGTCGAAGTGCAGCGCGCGCGCCCGGGCGTCGCCCTCGGCCCGGTGCACCACCGCGCCAGGGGTCGGCGGCACGTACAGCTCCGGGTCGACACGCGTGGTGGTGATCTCGGCTGCCTCCTGCACCTGCGCGGGCAGCGTGCCGTCGGCGATGGCGAACACGTCCGAGTCGAACTGCGCGCCCTCGTGGCGGGCGCGGACCTGGGTGACCACCCCGGCGATCGTCACCGGCTCCCGCTCGGGCAGCTCCCGTCGGGTGACCACCACGTCGTCGAGCTGGAGATAGCTGCCGGGCGCCACGGCCGTCCAGAACTGCAACGGGGTCGCGTCGGCGGTGCCCAGCACCCGCCCGACCGCCTCGCCAGGGCTGTCGAGGTCGGGGTCGGTCATCGGGCGACCCGGGTCGCTCGGGCATCACTGTCGGCGCGCATGACGTGCATCCTGCCCGAGGAGTACGACAGGTCGCCACGCGACGCGGCGGACGACACCAGGCGGCGTCACACTCACGACGCTCGGTGTGTGAACGGGTGACGGCGCGTCACTGGCGGGCGTGGCGGAGCAGGAGGACACCGTCGTCGGCGGCGAGCACGTGCCGCAGCGGCAGGTGCCGGGGCGGTGCCGCGTCGCCGGCGGTGATCCGGCCCGGGCCGGGGCCGGCGAGCAGCGGCGAGACGGTCAGGCACAGCTCGTCGACCAGGTCGGCGGCGGTGAGCGCGCCGAGCAGGTGCGGGCCGCCCTCGCAGAGCAGTTGGGTCAGCCCGCGACCGTGCAGCTCGGTGAGGCCTGCGGCCAGGTCGACCCGCCCGGTGCCGCAGCGCAGCAGGTCGGCGACGTCGGTCAGCCCGGGCGGCGGGTCGGCGTCGGCGTGGGTGAGCACGATCGGGCGGACCGGCGCGTCGGCGAAGGCCGCCTGCGCCGGGTCCAGGTCGAGCGAGCCGGAGACGACCACGAGCGTCGGGTACGCGGCGAGCCCGTGTTCGCGGCGCCAGGCGCGACGGCGCTCGTCGAGCCGGACCGCGCGGTATCCCTCGTGGCGCAGCGTGCCGGCGGCCACGACGAGGGCGTCGCAGACCATCCGCAGCAGCCCGAACACCCGCTTGTCCGGCTCGCCGGAGAGCCCGGCGGAGTAGCCGTCGACGGTGACCGCGCCGTCCAGGCTGGAGACGAAGTTGACACGCAGCCGTGGGTGGTCGGCGCGGGCGTACAGGCTGGTCAGCGTGGCGTTGTCGAGCGGCTCGGTCGACGGCTCGGGCCAGAGCCGTCGAATCGGGATTCCGACCGTCATTCGCCGGCCGGACCGGTGACGGGAGGGGTCGGCTGGGCGGTACGGTGCTGGCAGTCGCACCAGTTCCGGCCCGGGCAGTCACCGTGTCGCCGGGCCCGGCACGCTCGGCAGATCATGCTGGCAGCCTAAGCCGCGGGAGGACAGGACAGCATGCCGCGTCAGATCTTCCAGCTGAAGATGTCCCTCGCCGGTGTCCGTCCGCCGGTGTGGCGGCGGGTGCTCGTGCCGGCCGGTTACACGCTGGACCGGCTGCACCGGGTGGTGCAGCACGCCATGGGCTGGCACGACTGTCACCTGCACTCGTTCGAGATCGGCGCCGTGCAGTACGGAGAACCCGATCCGGACGGCGAGTTGGCGCTCGACGACGAGCTGGACGTCCGGCTGGACGCGGTGCTCGGCAAGGGCAGCCGCTTCTCCTACACGTACGACTTCGGTGACTGGTGGGAGCACGACCTGGTCGTCGAGGACGCGCTGACCGCGGACCCGGACGAGCGGTACCCGGTCTGCCTGGACGGTGAGCGGGCCTGCCCGCCGGAGGGGATCGGCGGGCCGGCGGGCCACCAGGCGCTGCTTGTCGCGTTCGACGATCCCGATGTCCTGGCCGATCCGCGGTACGCCCTGCTGCGTGACTGGGCGGGTGCCGACTACGACCCGTCCCGCTTCGACCCCGGCCGTACGACCACGTTGCTGCGCCGCTTCTGCTGAGCCGGCTCCGCCAGTTCCACCAGGCAACGCTCGCCCCGCGCATCCGCCCGAAACAGGGCGGTAACGATCTGGGAACGCTCCCATTGGTCTATTGACACCCCGGGGGCACCCCGGCAATCTCATGGGAGCGCTCCCGGGGGAGTGGCGGACATCTCCTTCACGGCTCCCCCCAGACGCCCCTGCCACCGGCAGGGCGACAGCAGGGGCGTTGCAGCATCCCCCGCCACACACGACACCAAGCCTCACCACTTGAGAGGGGTCAGGATGAGCGTCACCTCACGTCGCCGCTTTGCGGCGATCGCGCTCGCGTCCGTCGCCGTGCTCGCCGCGGCGACCGCCTGCGGCGACAGCGACTCGTCGTCCGGATCGGACGGCGGCAAGGTCACTCTGGTCGTCGACGTCTTCGGCGACCAGGGCTTCGGGTACGAGGAGCTCTACAAGCAGTACCAGTCGGAGCACCCGAACGTCACCATCCAGGAGCGCGGCAAGGGCCTGGGCCTGGGCGACTACAACACCCGCCTGACGCAGCAGATCACCGCCGGCGCGGGCGCCGGGGACGTCGTCGCGCTCGAAGAGGGCACCATCGTGCAGTTCTTCGCGCAGGCCGACAAGTTCGTGAACCTGGCCGACCACGGCGCCAACGACCTCAAGGGCAACTTCCTGCCCTGGAAGTGGGAGGGTGGCCTCACCCCCGACGGCAAGGTCCTCGGTCTCGGCACCGACGTCGGCGGCATGGCCGTCTGCTACCGCAGCGACCTCTTCAAGGCCGCCGGCCTGCCGACCGACCGCGAGCAGGTCGGGGCTCTCTGGCCGACCTGGGAGGAGTTCATCGCCCAGGGCCAGAAGTTCGTCGCCGCCGACAAGAAGCACAAGTTCGTCGACTCGGCCACGAACTTCTACAACATCGTGCTGATGCAGAAGGCCGGCGCGGGCACCGGTTACACCTACTTCGACAAGAGCAACAAGCTCACCATCGGAGAGAACCCGGACGTGCGGGCCGCGTTCGAGCTGACCACCAAGATGACCGCCGCCGGTCTGTCGAACAACCTCAAGAGCTTCTCCAACGAGTGGAACGCCGGCTTCAAGAACGGCAGCTTCGCCACCATCGGCTGCCCGGCGTGGATGACCGGTGTCATCAAGGGGCAGGCCGGTGACGCGGCCGCCGGCAAGTGGGACGTGGCCAAGGCGCCCGGCAACGGCGGCAACTGGGGCGGCTCCTGGCTGGCCGTGCCGAAGTCCAGCAAGCACCAGAAGGAGGCCGCCGAGCTGGCCAAGTTCCTGACCACCGCCAAGAGCCAGACCGAGGCGTTCAAGAAGGTCGGGAACCTGCCCTCGTCGCCGCAGGCCCTCGAGGACCCGGCCGTGCTCGCCGCGACCAACGAGTACTTCAACGGGGCGCCCATCGGCAAGATCTTCGCCGCCGGCGCGAAGGAGCTGAAGCCGGTCTACCTCGGCCCGAAGAACCAGGCGGTCCGCGACGCGGTGGAGAACGCGCTGCGCAGCGTCGAGCAGGGCAAGGCCGCCGACGCGGCCTGGCAGGACGCGGTGAAGAACGGCGAGGCAGCAGGCAAGTAACCGGCTGTCGACGCGCTCACGGGTGGTGCCGGACTCCGGCACCACCCGTGAACCCGCGTCGGAACGCCCTGCCGCGGCGCCCGCGACGGTGCCGCCAAGTGTGAAGGACCGTTCATGAGCTCTCTCGAGACCACCGCGCCGCCGGCCGCACCGCCCCGCGGCCCGCGGCCCGCCCCGCGGCACTCCTCGCAGCGTGGCCGGCTACTGAACCGGCTGGACCTGCGCCTGACCCCGTACGCCTTCGTGCTGCCGTTCTTCGTGCTCTTCGCGATCTTCGGCGTCTACCCGATCATCTACACGTTCTGGATCGCGATGACCGACAGGTCACCGCTGAACGCCACGATCAGCTTCGTCGGCGTGGACAACTTCGTCGAGCTGTTCACGAACGACCCGCAGTTCTGGAACGCAGTGGTGAACACCTTCGGGATGTTCCTCATGTCCACGATTCCGCAGCTGCTCATCGCCCTGCTGCTGGCAAACGCCCTGAACCGGCGTATCCGGGGGCAGATGTTCTTCCGGCTGGCCATCGCCATGCCGATCATCACCTCGACCGCCGTGGTGGCGCTCATCTTCTCGATGATCTACGCCCGCGAGTTCGGCCTGGTGAACTGGCTGCTCGACCTCGTCGGGGTCGGTCCCATCGACTGGCGGGCCAACCGGTTCGCGTCCTGGTTCGCCATCTCCACGATGGTCGACTGGCGGTGGGTCGGCTACAACGCCCTGATCTACCTCGCGGCGATGCAGTCGATCAGCAAGGACATGTACGAGGCCGCGGCCCTCGACGGCGCCTCCCGGCGCCGGCAGTTCTGGTCGATCACCATTCCCCAGCTGCGCCCCACCATCATCTTCACGCTGATCATCTCGACGATCGGCGGTCTGCAGCTCTTCACCGAGCCGCTCATGTTCACAAGTGGCTCGGGCGCACTCTCCGGTGGCTCGGAGGGGCAGTTCCAGACGATCACGATGTACCTGCTGGACGTGATGAACCAGCGGTTCCGCTGGGGGTACGCGGGCGCCGTCGCCCTGGTGCTCTTCGTGCTGATCGCATCCGTCTCACTGCTCAACTACCTGCTGGCCCGCCGAATCAGCTCCGACAAGTGAGGGTGGCGCACCCATGACCATGACCACTCTGCGACCACCGGCGGCGCTGCCGCCGACCGGGCGTACCGGCATCCGCCACCGGGCGGAGAAGCTCTGGACGGCCAGCCCCCTGACCTGGGTCGGGCTCGTCCTCGGCGTGATCCTGTCGCTGTTCCCGTTCTACTGGATGATCGTCATCGCCTCGCGGACCAGCGACGCGGCCAACTCCTGGCCGCCGCCGTTCCTGCCCGGCGGCAAGCTTGGCGAGAACATCCAGCGGGTGCTCGACAACGGCGACGCGAACATCGTCAAGGGCCTGATGAACTCGTTCCTCGTGTCCGGCACGATCACCGTGGCGACAGTCTTCTTCGGCTCGCTCGCCGGGTTCGCGTTCGCGAAACTGAAGTTCCGGGGCAAGAACGCGCTGCTGCTCATCATCCTCGCCTCGATGATGATCCCCATCCAGCTCGGCGTGCTGCCGTTGTACATCCTGATGGCCAAGCTGGAATGGCTGAACACCATGCCGTCGGTGACGGTGCCGTTCCTGATCGGCGGTTTCGGCATCTTCATGATGCGCCAGTACGCCGAACAGGCCGTGCCCAACGAACTGATCGAGGCGGCCCGGGTCGACGGCTGCTCCACCTGGCGCGTCTACTGGCACGTGGTGGTGCCGGCGCTGCGACCCGCCGCGGCGGTGCTCGGCCTGCTCACCTTCATGGAGCAGTGGAACCAGTTCTTCTGGCCGTTCGTGGTGCTGGCCGACCCGGCCAACCCGACAGTGCAGATCTCGCTGCGCAGTCTGAACACCGCGTACTTCGCGGACAACTCCCAGATCTTCGCGGGTACGTTGATCGCCACTCTTCCGCTGTTCATCGTGTTCGTCCTGTTCGGCCGCCAGATCATCGGCGGGATCATGGAAGGTGCCGTCAAGTCGTGAGCAACCCCGCCAGCCCGCCCGCCGTCGGTGTCCTCGACGACCGGCCCGGGTTGACCTTTCCACCCGGCTTCCTGTGGGGGGCCGCGACCGCCGCGTACCAGATCGAGGGGGCGGCGGCCGAGGACGGCCGTACCCAGTCGATCTGGGACACCTTCAGCCACACCGACGGCCGGGTCGTCGCCGGGCACACCGGCGACGTGGCCTGCGACCACTACCACCGGGTCGGTGACGACGTCGCGCTGATGGCCGAGCTGGGCCTGAAGTCGTACCGTTTCTCGGTCTCCTGGCCTCGGGTGCAGCCCGGCGGCACCGGCGCGGCCAACCAGCGCGGCCTGGACTTCTACCGGCGGTTGGTCGACGAGCTGCTGGCCAAGGGCATCGAGCCGTGGCTGACCCTCTACCACTGGGACCTGCCGCAGCCGCTTGAGGACGCCGGTGGCTGGCCGGCCCGGGACACGGCGGCGCGGTTCGCCGACTACACGACGCTCGTCGCCGACGCGCTCGGCGACCGCGTGCGCTACTGGACCACGCTCAACGAGCCGTGGTGCTCGGCGTTCCTCGGCTACGGCTCGGGCGTGCACGCGCCGGGTCGTACCGACGGCGCGGACGCGGTCCGTGCCGGGCACCACCTGATGCTCGGCCACGGCCTGGCCGTGCAGGCGTTGCGGGCCACCCGGCCGGACGCCGAGGTGGGTGTGACGGTCAACCTCTACCCGGTCGACCCGGCCAGTGACGCGCCGGCGGACGTGGACGCGGCCCGGCGCATCGACGGGTTGGCCAACCGCTTCTTCCTCGACCCGCTGCTGCGTGGGTCGTACCCCCGGGATCTGGTGGCCGACCTGCGCACGGTGACCGACTTCGACCACGTGCGCGACGGTGACCTGGCGACCATCGCCACGCCGCTGGACATGGTCGGCGTCAACTACTACAGCAGGCACGTGGTCGCCGCGGCGGTCGAGGGCGTCGAGGCCGACCCGGCCCCGTCGTGCTGGCCGGGCAGCGAGGACGTCCGCTTCGTCACCAGGGGCGTCCCGGTCACCGACATGGGCTGGGAGATCGACGCCCCCGGCCTGACCGAGACGCTGCGCCGGGTGCACGACAACTACACGGACCTGCCGCTGTACGTCACCGAGAACGGCTCCGCCTTCGTGGACGAGGTCGTCGACGGGCAGGTCGACGACGTCGACCGGCTCGCCTACTTCGACGCCCACCTGCGGGCCGCGCACGAGGCGATCAACGCGGGGGTGCCCCTGCGGGGATACTTCGCCTGGTCGTTGATGGATAATTTCGAGTGGGCCTGGGGTTACACCAAGCGATTCGGCATGATCCATGTCGATTACGACAGTCAGGTCCGCATTCCCAAGTCCAGCGCCAGGTGGTACGCCTCGGTGATCCGACGCAACGGTCTGGCCGCACAATAGGCTCGGGCCAGCCATCAGGGCGGTCCTGGTGTCCACCTTCCGCTGGTGGCACCGGGCCCGCCCGCCGTCGGAGGAGCAGACGATGACAACGCAGCGCACCCGGTCGCTCGGGCGCCCGACCCTCGACGCGGTCGCGGCGCGCGCCGGCGTCGGCCGGGGCACGGTCTCCCGCGTCGTCAACGGCTCGCCCCAGGTCAGCCCGGAGGCCCGGGCCGCGGTCCAACAGGCCATCGCCGAGCTGGGGTACGTGCCGAACCGGGCCGCCCGAGCGCTCGTCACCCAGCGGACCGACTCCGTCGCGCTTGTGGTGTCCGAATCCGGCGAGCGGGTCTTCACCGAGCCGTTCTTCGCCTCGATCGTGCGGGGGATCAGCTCCGCGCTGCTCGAGACACCGATGCAGCTCTGGCTGGCCATGGCCCAGTCGCCCGTGGAGCGGGAGCGGGTCGAGCACCACCTGACCAACCAGCACGTGGACGGCGTGCTGCTGCTGTCGCTGCACGACTCCGACCCGCTGCCGACGCTGCTGGAGGAGCGCGGCCTGCCCGCCGTGCTCGGCGGTCGGCCCGCCCGGATGCTGCAACCCGGCGCTCAGCCGGCCTGGTTCGTCGACGTGGACAACGTTGGCGGGGCCCGGCAGGCGGTGGAGTACCTGACGGGGCGGGGTCGGCGCCGCATCGCCACCATCGCCGGGCCGCAGGACATGGGCGCCGGCCTGGCCCGGTTGGCCGGCTACACCGAGGCCGTCAAGGCCACCGGTGGCGGCGTCAACCCCGACCTGATCGCGTACGGCGACTTCAGCGAGGGCAGCGGCGTGAGCGCCATGCGCCGGCTCCTGGACGCCTGCCCCGACCTGGACGCGGTATTCGTCGCGTCCGACCTGATGGCGTTCGGCGCGCTGCGTACCCTGCGCGAGGCCGGCCGGCGGGTGCCCGAGGACGTGGCGGTGATCGGCTTCGACGACGCGACGATCGCCCGGCAGGCGGAACCGCCGCTGACCACTGTCTTCCAGCCGGTGGAGGAGATGGGCCGGCAGATGGCCCGTCTGCTGGTGGCCCGCATCCGCGGCGACGACCTGCCCGCCCCGCACATCCTCCTGGACACCCAACTGGTCCACCGAGCCTCCGCCTGACCTGCGTCCGGGGCGGGCGGAGGCTCCGGGACGGGCGTTACGAGGTCCAGCGGCGGAGTTCGCGCTTGGCGAGGGAGTTGCGGTGGACCTCGTCGGGCCCGTCGGCGAGGCGCAGGGTGCGGGTCTGTGCCCACAGGGCGGCGAGCGGGGTGTCCTGGCTGACGCCGGCGCCGCCGTACCCCTGGATGGCCTTGTCGATCACCCACTCCGCCATGGCCGGCGTGCCGATCTTGATGGCCTGGATCTCGGTGTGCGCGCCCTTGTTGCCGACGGTGTCCATCAGCCAGGCCGTCTTGAGCACCAGCAGGCGGGCCTGCTCGATGCGCACCCGGGACTCGGCGATCCACTCGCGGACCACGCCCTGCTCGGCGAGGGGCCTGCCGAACGCGACCCGCTCGTTGGCCCGCCGGCAGAGCAGTTCGAGAGCCCGCTCGGCCATCCCGATCAGCCGCATGCAGTGGTGGATCCGGCCCGGACCGAGCCGGGCCTGGGCGATGGCGAAGCCGCCGCCCTCGGCGCCGATCAGGTTCTCCGCAGGCACCCGGACGTCGATGAAGTCGATCTCGGCGTGCCCGCCGTGCGACCCGTCGGTGTAGCCGAACACCGTCATGCCCCGACGGACGTGCACGCCCGGGGTCTCCCGGGGCACCAGCACCATGCTCTGCTGGCGGTGCCGGTCGGCGTCCGGGTCGGTCTTGCCCATCACGATGAAGATCTCGCAGCGCGGGTCCATCGCCCCGGACGACCACCACTTGCGGCCGTTGATGACGTACTCGTCGCCGTCGCGGGTGATCCGGGTGGCGATGTTCGTGGCGTCGGACGAGGCGACGTCCGGCTCGGTCATGCAGAACGCGGAGCGGATCTCCCCCTCCAGCAGCGGCATGAGCCAGCGTTCCCGCTGCGCGTCCGAGCCGAACTCGGCAAGCAGCTCCATGTTGCCGGTGTCCGGTGCCGCGCAGTTGACCGCCTCCGGCGCGAGGTGCGGGCTGCGCCCGGTCAGCTCGGCCAGGGGCGCGTACTGGAGGTTGGTCAGGCCGGCGCCGTAGCGCGGATCGGGCAGGAAGAGGTTCCACAGGCCGCGCTTGCGGGCCTCCGCCTTCAGCTCGGCCAGCACCGGGGTACGCGACCACGGGTCCCCGGCGGCCACCTGCTCGGCGTGCACCGGCTCGGCCGGGTAGACGTGCTCGGTCAGGAACCGGGTCAGCTCGTCGCGCAGCTCCTCGGTCCGGCTGTCGTATGCGAAGTCCATCACCGCTCCCTGGCGGCGGTCAGCCCGTGCGCGACCAGCGGTGCCACCATGTCGCCGATCCGGTCGAAGCCCTCGCCGAGCGTCTGCCCGAGCGTGTGGCGGTAGTGGATGCCCTCGCAGATGACCGCGAGCTTGAAACAGCCGAGCGCCACGTGCCAGTGCAGCGGCCCCACGTCGACGTCGCTGCGCCCGGCGTACCTGTCGATCAGCTCGGCGCCGCTGGGGAAGCCGGCGCGCGGGCCGAGGCCGTCGGCGACCGGGTTGCCCTCGGCGGTGTCGCTGCCGCCGAGCACGTCCCAGTAGGTCAGGAGCAGCCCCAGGTCGGCGAGCGGGTCGCCGAGGGTGGCCATCTCCCAGTCGAGGACGGCGTGCACGGCCACCGGATCGGCGGAGGCGAGGAGGTTGTCGAGGCGGTAGTCGCCGTGCACGATCCGGCCGGTGTTCGCGCCCTCCGGGGCGGTCGCGGCGAGCCTGTCGCGCAGCTCGTCGATGCCGGGCAGATCGCGGCTGCGGGAGCGGTCGAGCTGCCCGGCCCAGCGGCGTACCTGCCGGGCCAGGTAGCCCTCGGGGCGGCCGAAGTCACTCAGCCCGACCGCTGCCGGGTCGACTGTGTGCAGCGCGGCGAGGGTGTCCATCATCGCCATGGCGAGTGCCCGGCGCCGCTCGTCGCCCAGCGGGTCGGTCTGCGCCCGGGTGCGGAACACCTCCCCGGGTACGCGTTCCATCAGGTAGAACGGGGCGCCGATGACGTCCGGGTCGGTGCAGAGCAGCAGCGCCCGCGGGACCGGCACCTCGGTCGGCGCCAGCGCCGAGATGACCCGGAACTCGCGGGCCATGTCGTGCGCGGTCGCCAGAACGTGCCCGAGCGGCGGCCGGCGGAGCACGACCTCCCGGTCGCCGGCGCGCAGTAGGTAGGTGAGGTTGGACTTGCCGCCGGCGATCAACTCGGCCCGCAGCGGCCCGGCGGCCAGCTCCGGCCGGTGTGTCGCGAGGTGGTCGGCGAGGCGGGCCAGGTCCAGGCCGGCCGGGACTGCTCCGGGCCGGAGTGCGTCGACGGCCGGATCAGTCATCCGACTAGTTGATGGCAGCCCGCTCACGTTGTCAAGGTCAGATTTTCCGCTCGGGACATGCCCCTGCAACAGGGACGAAATGGTCAACGACCAGGCTGTGACCAGCCTGCCGGCCGTCGCCGGCCCGCCGAGCGGAGGGACAGACATGTTGCTGCGAGTTCGGGTCACCCTGCCGGACCGTCCGGGCACCCTCGGCCAGGTCGCCCGCACGCTTGGCGTGTCGGGCGCGGACATCGTCCAGGTGGTGGTCCTGGAGCGGCTGGGCGGGCGCGCGGTGGACGATTTCACAGTCGTCTGGCCGGGGGCCGCCCGGGTCGAGCGGCTGCTGGCCGGTCTCGCGGCGATCCCGGGCGTGCGGGTGGACGGTGTGTGGCGGGCGATCGGCGCGCCCACCACCACCGGTCAGGACGCCGAGTTGCTGGCCCAGGTCGCGGCCAACCCGGCCGACGGGCTGGCCACCCTCGTCGACGCGGTGCCCGGGCTACTGGCGGCCGACTGGGCGGTGGCCGCCGTGGTCCCGGTGGACTGGGCCTCGCGCAGCGGGAGCGGTGGGGCCACCGTCGGGCACGCGAGCTGGCGCACCCCCGTACCCCTGCGGTTGCCGGAGGTGACCCCGCTGCGGGGCCGCTCGATGACCACCCCCGACGGCACGCACCACGCGGTAGCGCCGTTCGGCCGGGCCGGCCTGGTGCTCGTGGTGGCCCGCGAGCACAGCGACACGCTCTACGCCGCCGGGTTCCACAGCACCGAGGTCGACCGGCTCAGCCAGCTCGTCCGGGCCTGCGCGGTGATTCTCGGGGACCGGCTGGACCTGGTGGGCGCGCCCCCGGTCAGCGCCAACCCCTGAGCCGCCACCCGCCGGGGTCGGCGGTCCGCGAGGCCCGAGCCTGTTGATCTAGTCTCTCCGGAATGGACTCTGCTTTCGACGGATATCGCTGGGAGGCGGCCCGCGGTGGCTCGATCCCGGCGGGCGCGGTACCGCACGGGTACGAGGAGGACCAGCCCTTGTGGGTGTGCCGCGTCCGGATGCACGGCGGCGTGCACCCGGGCCAGGTCCGTCCGGCCTTGGGCGCGGCCCGGACCACCTGGGCCGGCGAGGTGGTCCGCGTCGACGAGTACGAGGTGCTGATGGACCGCGGCGTCTGGGGCATCGCGTCCGGTGGCTCGGTGCCCGCGGACGCGTTGCCGGCGGGCCGCGAGAGCGACGGCGAACCGCTCTACGTCGCCCGGGCGGCGGTCGCGCCGGGCGCCCTGCGCATCGGCAAGGTGCGGCGGGCCTTTCGCGCCGCCAACATCGGATACGACGACGTTGAGCGCACCGCCCGGTCCTACGAGGTGCTGCTGCGACCGCCGGCCGCCGCGCCGGTGAGCGGGCAGAGGCCCGGGATCCAGATGGACCCCACCTACGCCGACTTCGGCACCGAGCCGCCCCGCGTCGGGAACGTCACGATCACCGGCGTCGACCGTTCCTCGGCCGCCGGCGACCACCTGGCCATCGACGCCGGCGGGTCGGTCGAGCTGGAGTTCGACGTGCCCGACCCGGCCGTCGTCGGCGAGGCCTGCGTCGCCATCCGGGCGCTCGCGTCGATGCTCTCCCGGGCGCCCGGGTACGCCCCGCTCACCGTTCGCCTCAACGGCAGGCCGCTGGCCAACCGGCTGCGGATCCCCAACGGCGGTGGGCTCCCGCAACGGTTGGTCTTCGCGGTGCCGGCCGAGGAGTTGACGGCCGGCCGGAACACGCTGCGCATCGAGAGCGGTGTCGACGCCCGGAGCATGCTGTGGCTGTACCGGGTGACGATCGACCCGATGCACGCACACGACCAGGCGGGACTGGCCCTCGAACGGCAGGCGATCGCCGAGCCGGTGCTGCGGTACGCCAGCGACGCCGGCGACATCACCATCTTCATCGACCGCGGCGAGCAGGCCGTTTTGGAGCAGGTGGCCTGGGCCGACGAGTCCGGCGTCGAGTACGCGATCACGTTCGAGAAGCAGCAGGCCGCCTTCTACGGCTGGCGGCGGCAGCCGGGTGGAGAGCCGACGGAGTTCCGTGGCCGGCTGACCCAGCGCGGCACCGTCGCCAAGGAGGCGTGGCGCTTCTCCACCCAGGAGGGCTGGGCCGGTGGGTGGCACCGCTCGCGTGACCTGCTCGTCTCGGTGACCGTGGCCGGCCGCCCGGTCACCAGGCTGGCCTGGCGGGACCTGCGCGGCAACAACGGCACTGTCGCCTTCGGCGAGCGTGGGTTCCTGGGCACCTACCAGCGGGTCGGGGAGGGCCCCATCGGTTACCGCGGCCTCCCCGCGTAGCGGCCGACCCGGGCGGGAGACACCGGCCCGAGCGCAACCCGTCACCGCCGGGCAATCGGGCGGCAACAGCGGGAGGTCAGGGTGGTACCCGGGGAAGGGAGCCAACCATGACGTTGTGGCGGATCCGAGCGACCGTGGACGACCGTCCGGGCTACCTGTCGGTGCTCACGGCGAGCCTCGCGTTGCGCGGGGTCAACATCCTCACCGTGCAGGTGCAGCCGACCGAGCAGGGTGCGGTGGACGACTTCCTGGTCGACGCGCCTGACACGCTCGCCGAGGCCGAGTTGGTCGCGGCCGTCGAGCGTGGTCGTGGGCGGGACTGCTGGGTGGCGCGCAGCGAGGCGCGCGGCCTTGTCGACCAGCCCACCCGGGTGCTCGGACTGGCCAATCGGCTGGTGCGTGACCCGGACGCGACGGGCGAGGCGCTGCGGACGCTGCTCGGCGCCGACTCGGTCAGCTGGCGACCGGCGTCGACCGGGGCCGAGAGGGGCGTCACCGGCACCAGCATGCTGCTGGCCGACCCGGCGGGTGGCTCGTTCGCGCTGCGCCGGGCCGCGCCCGCGTTCACCCCGGCGGAGTACGCCCGGGCGCAGGCCCTCGTCGAGCTGGCTGCCACGGTGGCGCGGCGGGCGGCCGAACACGTCACACTGGTGCTGCCCGACGGCGCCGAGGTGGCTGTGCGGCCGGCGTGCGCGGACGACCTGTCGGCTGTGCTGGAGCTGCACGAGGCGTGCTCCCCGCGCAGCCGGCACCGGCGCTACCTGGGTGGGGCGGCGGTGCCGCAGCCGGCCCGGCTGCGTCGACTGTTGGAGCCGGGCCGGGGGCTGGCGCTGGTCGCCACGACCACAGGCGCCGACGGCGGGCCGGAGTCGGTGGTCGCCCTGGCGAACCTGCTCGGCGAGGGCGACGAGGCCGAGGCGGCGCTGCTGGTACGGGACGACTGGCAGCGGCGGGGGCTCGGCTCGGTGCTGCTACGCCGGCTGGCCCGGCACGCCGACGCGGCAGGGTACGCGGCACTCGTGCTGCACGTCCACGCCGAGAACACGCCGATGCTGCGGACGCTGCGCCGGCTGGACCGGCCCGGCACGGCGGAGCGCGACGGTGCTCTGCTCACCCTCACCGTTCCGCTCGCCGCACCGGCCGGGGCGACCGTGCCGGGGACCGTCCTGACGCCTGGCGGCTAGCGGGGGTCCTCGGGCGGTTCGCGCCGACCCGACACGCAGAACCGATTGCCCTCCGGGTCGGCGAGCACCACGTACGGCGGCTCGGTCGGGAGTGGATCGGTCGGGTAGTGCCGCCAGTCGACAGGTCGGGCGCCGAGGGCCAGGAGCCTGTCGACCTCCTCGTCGAGGGTGCGCTCGCCGGCGTCCAGGTCGAGGTGGACGCGGGGAAACTCCTCGACCGGGCTGTCGCTGAGGTCCATCGCGATGGCCGCACCGGACACGCCCGGCGGCGGCTCCAGCACGATCCACTCGTCGCCCGGGTGGCGGGGCGGGCGTCGGCGGTAGCCGAGGGCGGCCGCCCAGAAAGCCTCGGCCCGTTCGGCGTCGGACACGCCCAGGGAAAGCTGCGCGATCATCGCCATCGGTCGACCGTACGCGGTCCCGGTCCCCGCCACCGTGGCGGGGACCGGGGTGTCGGTCAGGTGGCGGGGTAGCTGCTGTAGTCGGGGAAGTTGCCGTACAGCCGGCCCTGGCCGCCGACGGTGACGGCGTGCACCAGCAGGTCACCGCCGACGAACGCGCCCTTCCACGAGGCGCCCCGACCGCCGAACGCCTCGTCGCGGTCACCTCGCGAGCGTGGCTTGTTGATGCCCACCTTGAACGCCTGAAGGTCCACCGCGAGCTTGCCTGCCAGTTCCTCGTCGTCGCAGGCCAGGGAGGCGACAAGCGCGCCGTTGGAGGCGTTCATCGCGGCCAGAAGCTCGTCGGTGGTGTCCACCACGACGATCGTGTCGACGGGGCCGAACGGTTCGGCGTGCATGAGACGGGACCGGCCGGGCGGGGCGAGCAGCACCGACGGCGCCACGTACGCCGAGGTGTCCTGCCCGGGCAGGAACGGCGCGCCGGTCAGCTTGCCCCGGTGCAGGGGCACCGCGCCGCCGCGGACCGCCTCGTCGACCTTGCGGTGCAGCTCGTCGGCCTTGGCGGCACTGATCAGCGGCCCGAAGTCCAGCTCGGGCAGCGGGTCGCCGGCGGTCCAGTTCTCGTCGACGGCGAGCGGGTGGCCGAAGCGGACCGAGCGCACCACCGGCAGGTACATGTCGAGGAACTCGTCGACCAGGTCGCGTTGCACGACGAACCGGGGGTACGCGGTGCAGCGCTGCTTGCCGTACTCGAAGCCCTTCTTCAGGTGCGCGGCGAGCAGGTCCCACTGGGAGAAGTTCCAGATGCCCCAGGCGTTGAGGCCCTCCTGCTCGATGAAGTGCCGCTTGTCGCTGTCGAGCAGCGCGGCGGCGACCTTGCCGCCGTTGGAGCGGCCGCCGACGAACGCCACCGCGCCGATCTCGGGTGCGCGGACCAGCACCTCGGACAGTTCCTCACCGCCGCCGGAGACGAGGGTGGCGGGCAGACCGGCGCGGCGCATCAGCGCGTGCGCGACGGTCAGGCAGACCGCGCCGCCCTGTGACGGCGTCTTGGCGATGACCGCGTTGCCGGCCAGCAGTTGGACCAGTTCGGCGTGCACGAGGACGCTCATCGGGTAGTTCCACGAGGCGATGTTGCTGACCGGGCCGGGCAGCGGTTCGCGGCCGTCGGCGAGCATCCGGTCGATCTCGTCGGCGTACCAGCGGACGCCGTCGAGCGCGCGGTCCACGTCGGCGCAGGCGAGCCGCCACGGCTTGCCGATCTCCCAGACCAGCAGCAGCGCGAGCAGGTCGCGGTGGGCGGTGAGGGCGTCCAGCGCGTCGGCGACCCGGGCCTTGCGGTCGGCCAGCGGGGTACGGGCCCAGGCGTGGTGCGCGGCGGTGGCGTGCGTGACGGCGGCGCGGGCAGTGTCGGCGTCGAGCCGGGGCAGGTTGACGATGACCGTGTTGTCCACCGGGGTGCGGACCGGGGCGGGGCGGCCCACGGCCCGCCACTCGCCCTCGACGAGGTTGTGCAGTGTGGTGACGCCGTCCACGTCGGCGCCGAACGCCTCCGGCGCGGCAGCCACCGCGCGGGCGAGGACCTCGGACCAGGCGGTGCCCTCGGCGAGTCGTAGTGCCATCGCGTCCTCCTCAGGGTCGACCGGGGAGCGGCGGCGTCGATGGCACCGCTGATGGTCGGTACTGTCTCGCGGGCAGTAGCGGGTCAGCAACAGTACGTTTGTCTGGCTGGACGTCGTTGGCATTGTCATGCCCGACGGTCTGCTCGGGTGCGGAGCGGCTGAGCTGCGGACACGATCGTCATAGAATCGATGTACATCGATGGTGTGATGTCGTCCACCGGGGTTACTCGCGAGTACGCCGGCCGCGAGGTGGCGTCGGCGGTTGCGGGCTTCCCAAGCGACGTCAGGGCCGATACATTGTCGACTATCCATGGGAGCGCTTCCACGGCTACCCCTGGTGACACCGCCACCCCACCGTCGCCGGTGGCCACGCCGCCCCCACGCCGTCCCGCGTCGGTGCGACCACCGGCGGCGCCTCCGACAGGAGCCCGCCATGCGCCATCTGACCCGGCCGGTTCCCGGCCGACCCGGCCGGCGGCCGGTCGCCGACCAGCCCTGGCCCAGGCGAATGCTGGCCGCCGGCATCGCCCTGCTCACCGGCCTGTCCCTCGCCGTCACCGCACCGCCGTCCGGTCCGGCGTCCGCGGCGGCGTCCTTCAACTACGCCGAGGCGTTGCAGAAGTCGCTGCTCTTCTACGAGGCCCAGCAGTCCGGCGAACTGCCCGACTGGAACCGGGTCTCCTGGCGCGGCGACAGCGCCCTCACCGACGGCCGGGACGCCGGGCTGGACCTCACCGGCGGTTGGTACGACGCCGGTGACCACGTGAAGTTCGGTTTCCCGATGGCGTTCAGCGCCACGATGCTCGCCTGGGGAGCGGTGGAGTACCGCAGCGGCTACACCTCCTCCGGCCAACTGCCGCACCTGCTCAACAACCTGCGCTTCGTCAACGACTACTTCATCAAGGCGCACCCGTCGGCGAACGTCCTCTACGGGCAGGTCGGCAAGGGCGACGACGACCACAAGTGGTGGGGTCCGGCCGAGGTGATGCCGATGGCGCGGCCCGCGTACAAGATCGATGCGAGCTGTGGCGGCGCGGACCTGGCGGGGGAGACGGCAGCCGCGATGGCCGCGTCCTCGATGGTGTTCCGGCCCACCGACGCGGCCTACGCGGACAAGCTGCTCGGCCACGCCCGGCAGCTCTACACGTTCGCCGACACCGTGCGGAAGGCGTACAGCGAGTGCATCACCGACGCGGCGTCGTTCTACAAGTCGTGGAGCGGCTGGCAGGACGAGCTGGTCTGGGGCGCGATCTGGCTGTACCGGGCCACCGGCGACGCGAGCTACCTGGCCAAGGCCGAGAGTGAGTACGACAAGCTCGGCACCGAGAACCAGAGCACCACCCGCTCCTACAAGTGGACGATCGCCTGGGACAACAAGCAGTTCGGCGCGTACGTGCTGCTGGCCAACCTGACGGGCAAGCAGAAGTACGTCGACGACGCCAACCGCTGGCTGGACTACTGGACCGTCGGGGTGGACGGGCAGCGGGTGCCGTATTCACCCGGCGGGATGGCGGTGCTCGACTCGTGGGGCGCGCTGCGCTACGCCGCCAACACATCCTTCGCGGCGCTCGTCTACAGCGACAAGACCAGCGACACCACACGCAAGGCGCGCTACCACGACTTCGCCGTCCGGCAGATCAACTACGCGCTCGGCGACAACCCGCGCAACTCCAGCTACGTCATCGGGTTCGGGGCCAACTCACCGAAGAACCCGCACCACCGCACCGCGCACGGGTCCTGGTGGGACAGTCAGACCGTGCCCGTCGAGACCCGGCACACCCTCTACGGCGCGCTTGTCGGCGGCCCGTCCTCGGCAAACGACGCGTACAGCGACAGCCGCTCGGACTACGTGATGAACGAGGTCGCCACCGACTACAACGCCGGCTTCACGTCCGCGCTGGTCCGGCTCACCTCCGAGTACGGGGGCACGCCGCTTGCCAACTTCCCGGTCGCCGAGACGCCGGACATGGACGAGCTGACAGTGGAGACCACCGTGACCCAGGCGGAGCCGCGGGCCACCGGGCTCAAGGTGATGGTCTACAACAAGTCGGCGTTCCCGGCCCGCGCCCTGACGAACGGGAGGTTCCGGTACTACTTCCGGCCCGACGGCACCGGTCCGGTGCAGGTCACCGCCGGCTACACCCAGGGCTGCCCGTCCCCGACCACCGCCAAGCAGTTCAGCGGCGACATCTGGTACGTCGAGGTGGACTGCACCGGCTACACCATCGCCCCGGCCGGTCAGTCGCAGCACCGGATGGAGGTCCAGTTCAAGATCGGTGTGCCGGAGGGCGGCACCTGGGACCCGACAAACGACCCGTCGTACCAGGCAACCGCCGGGCCCAACCGCAAGGTTCCGCTCTACGCCGGCAGCACCCGGATCTGGGGCGAGGAGCCCGGCCCGGTGGTTCCGGACACCACGGCGCCTACCGTCCCGGGCACCCCGGTGGCGTCGAACTTCGGCCCCCGCACGGTCACCCTGACCTGGACGCCGTCGACCGACAGCGGCGGCAGCGGCCTGGCCGGGTACGACGTCAACGAGTTCATGGTCGGCAACGACGTGGTGGCGACCCAACGCGTCACCGGGAACTCGGTCACCATCTCGACGCTGCTGCCCGAGCGGACGTACGAGTACACGATCGTCGCGCGCGACGGCGCGGGCAACACGTCGGCCGCGTCACCGAAGCTCAGCGTGACAACGCCGCCGGCCGGCACCGCCGACACCACAGCGCCGAGCACGCCCGGCACCCCCGTCGCCTCGGCTGTCACCGCCACCGGGCTCACCCTGAGCTGGGCGGCGTCCACCGACAACGTGGGCGTCACCGGGTACCGGGTCTACCGCGAGGCCGGCACGACCGACGCGCTCGTCGGCTCACCGACCGGCACCACAGTCGCGGTGACCGGGCTGACCGCGTCCACGGCGTACCAGTTCTACGTGGTGGCCGTCGACGCGGCGGGCAACACCTCCGCGGCGTCCGCGCCGGTCGCGGTGACCACCGCGGCACCGCCGGTCGGCGGCACCTGCTCGGTGGGGTACGCCACCACCGACTGGAGCACCGGCTTCACCGCCACCGTCACCGTCACCAACACCGGCACCACCGCGATCAACGGCTGGACGCTGCGGTTCAGCTTCGCCGCCGGGCAGACCGTCAGCCAGGGTTGGTCGGCGACGGTCAGCCAGAGTGGCGCGGCGGTCACGGCCACCAACCTGTCCTACAACGGCACCATCGCGCCGGGTGCGTCGGTGAGCTTCGGCTTCAACGGCAACCACACAGGCGGTAACCCGAAGCCGACGGCCTTCACCGTCAACAACACCACCTGCGCGGTCGCCTGACTCGACGACGGGGCGTGGTGTGGCCGGTGTCGCGACCGGCCAGGCCACGCCGCGTAGCGCCAACACATTTCCGAAACTTTTCCGAAACCTCCGCTACCGGGACCGGTCGCGTGGTATGAACATTGACCAAGATAAATATATGACTGAGACGTCCGGTCGTCCCGCCTCGGCGTTCCGGGTGTTGGCCAAGTAAGGAGGCCAAGATGGAAACAAGCCCATCCGTTCATTCCGGCGGAACTCGGCGGCGGCGGTCGAACGTCGTCCGAGCGCTGCTCGCCGGCACGTTCAGCGTCGTGACCGTGGCCGCTGTCGCGGTGATGATGCCCTCGGCGAACGCCGCCGCGACCACGCTCGGCGCGGCCGCCGCGCAGTCCGGCCGGTACTTCGGCACCGCCATCGCGGCGGGCCGGCTGAGCAATTCCACGTACAGCACGATCGCGGCGCGTGAGTTCAACATGATCACCGCCGAGAACGAGATGAAGCCGGACGCGACGGAGCCCCAGCGGGGCCAGTTCAACTTCAACTCCGGTGACCAGATCTACAACTGGGCGACCCAGCGTGGCCTGAAGGTCCGTGGGCACACCCTGGCCTGGCACGCACAACAGCCGGGGTGGATGCAGAGCCTGAGTGGCAGCAACCTGCGTCAGGCGATGATCGACCACATCAACGGCGTGATGGCCCATTACCGGGGCAAGCTCGCCGCCTGGGACGTGGTCAACGAGGCGTTCAACGAGGACGGCAGCCGCCGCAGCTCCAACCTCCAGGGCACCGGCAACGACTGGATCGAGGTGGCGTTCCGCACCGCGCGGGCGGCCGACCCGTCGGTGAAGCTCTGCTACAACGACTACAACATCGAGAACTGGTCGTACGGCAAGACGCAGGGCGTCTACCGCATGATCCAGGACTTCAAGTCCCGCGGAGTGCCGATCGACTGCGTCGGGTTGCAGACCCACTTCACCGGTGGCAGTTCGCTGCCGAGCAACTTCCAGACCACGCTGTCCAGCTTCGCCGCGCTCGGCGTGGACGTGGCGCTGACCGAGGTCGACGTCACCAACTCCTCCACCACCCAGTACGCCGGGCTGACCCAGGCGTGCCTGAACGTGCCGCGCTGCATCGGCATCACCGTCTGGGGCGTACGCGACAGCGACTCCTGGCGCTCGAACGAGAGCCCGCTGCTCTTCGACGGAAACGGCAACAAGAAGGCCGCCTACAACTCCGTCCTCAACGCCCTCAACGCGGCCCCGCCGACCTCCAGCCCGACCACGACCCCGACGGTGAGCCCGACCACGACCCCGCCGCCGAGCGGTGGCGCCGGCCGGATCGTCGGGGTGCAGTCGGGCCGGTGCATCGACGTGCCCAACGCCACGCAGACCAACGGCACCCGCGTCCAGCTCTACGACTGCAACGGTCAGTCGAACCAGCAGTGGACGTACACCAGCGGCAAGCAGCTGCGGGTCTACGGCAGCAAGTGCCTGGACGCGAACGGCGCGGCCACCGCGAACGGCACCGGAATCATCATCTGGGACTGCAACAGCGGGGCGAACCAGCAGTGGAACATCAACTCCAACGGCACCATCAGCGGTGTCCAGTCCGGCCGGTGCCTGGACGTCTGGGGCACCGGCAACGGCCAGCAGGTCCAGCTGTACGACTGCCACGGGCAGACCAACCAGCAGTGGCGGACCGACTTCGGTGGCGACACCCCGCCCACATCGACCCCGCCGACGTCCACCCCGCCGACCACCACGCCACCGCCGACGGATGGCTGCGCGCTGCCGTCGACCTACCGGTGGTCGTCGACCGGCGCGTTGGCCAACCCGCAGAACGGCTGGGTCTCGCTCAAGGACTTCACCAATGTGGTCTACAACGGCAAGCACCTGGTCTACGGGTCGTACGTCAACAGCAGCGGCCAGTACAGCTCGATGAACTTCAGCCCCTTCACGAACTGGTCCGACATGGCCTCGGCCGGCCAGACCGGAATGAGCCAGGGCACGGTGGCGCCCACGCTGCTGTACTTCGCCCCGAAGAACATCTGGGTGCTGGCGTACCAGTGGGGACCGACCTCGTTCAGCTACAAGACGTCGAGCGACCCGACGAACGCCAACGGCTGGTCCTCGGCGCAGACGCTGTCCACCGCCACCCTCTCGGACGCTCCGTACGGCGTGATCGACCAGACCCTCATCGGCGACGACCAGAACATGTACCTGTTCTTCGCCGGGGACAACGGCAAGATCTACCGGTCGAGCATGCCGCTGGGGAACTTCCCGGGCAGCTTCGGCTCGACCTACACGACTGTCATGTCGGACTCGACGAACAACCTGTTCGAGGGCGTCGAGGTCTACAAGGTGGCGGGCCAGAACCAGTACCTGATGATCGTCGAGGCGATCGGGAGCCAGGGGCAACGCTACTTCCGTTCGTTCACGTCCACCAGCCTGAGCGGCTCGTGGACCCCGCAGGCCGCCACCGAGAGCAACCCGTTCGCCGGCAAGGCCAACAGTGGCGCGACGTGGACCAACGACATCAGCCACGGTGACCTGGTCCGCACCAACCCCGACCAGACCAAGACCGTCGACGCCTGCAACCTGCAGTTGCTGTACCAGGGCAAGAACCCCAGTGCGGGGGGCGACTACAACCTGCTGCCGTGGCGGCCGGGTGTGCTGACCCTCCAACGCTAGGCGTCACCGGATTCGGAGAACAGGGGCGTGCCCGGCACCGCACGGTGCCGGGCACGCCCGCGATCTGCGTCCGGGTACCCACTCCGTCGTACCCGGGATAAGCACACGGGATTCGGGGCAAGGCAGCAGTGTGGTGGAACTGCTGACCGTAGGGCACGGTACGGCCGACCGGGTGCGGCTGGGGGACCTGCTGACCGGGGCCGGGGTGGCCCTGGTCGTGGACGTGCGCAGGTACCCGGCCAGCCGCACCAACCCGGACGTCCGCCGCGAGGAGCTGGAGCGGTGGCTCCCCGAGTTCGGGATCGACTACCGCTGGGAGCCACGCCTGGGCGGGCGGCGGCACATCCCCTCCGGCGAGCCGGAGCCGGACACCTGGTGGAACGTCGCGGCGTTCCGGGCATACGCCGCCTACACGCGCACGCCGGAGTTCGACGTGGCGCTCACCGAGATGTTGGCCGACGCGACCCGGCGGACCACCGCCGTGATGTGCAGCGAGAGCCTCTGGTGGCGCTGCCACCGTCGACTCATCGCCGACGTCACAGCCCTCGGCCGGGGAATGCCTGTCGCGCACCTCATGCCGGAGGGCCGGATCAGCTCCCACCAGCCCGCCGAGGGTGCCCGCCAGCTCCCCGACGGACACCTGTGCTGGGACGGCTGACGCGCCCGCTCACTCCACGAGATCGTCGGCGAGCAGGTCCATCAGCAGGCCGTCGTGCCAGCGGCCGTCCTCGCCGCGCTCGTAGCGCCGCAGCACACCTACCGGACGGAAACCCGCCTTGGCGTACGCGCGGATGGCGGCGCTGTTCGCCGCCGCCGGGTCGACTGTGAACCGGTGGTGGCCGTACTCGTCGACGAGGTGCCGGGCCAGGGTGCGGATGGCGTCCCCACCGAGGCCCTCGCCGCGGACCGCCGGGTCGAGGAAGATGTCCAGGCTGGCGTGGCGGTAGTCCGGATCGGACTCGGCGTGCCACTGGATCGCGCCGACCACCCGGCCGTCGTGCTCGATGGCGTACAGGGCCAGGTCGTCGTCGCCGAGGTCGGCGCGGACCGAGTCGGCCAGGTCGTCGCCGCCGCGCCACCACCGGCGTACCTCTGGGGCCGCCCGGATCGCCGCGAGGGCCGGCACGTCCTCGACCGTCGCCGGTCGCAGGGTCACCGCCCGCCCTCGCAGCATCGGCTCAGCCCCGGATCTCACCGTGCTCGACGCAGATCGCCGACCAGCCGACCGGCAGCACCTGCACCTTCATCCGACGGCGGCACGAATGGCAGTACCGGGGCGGCTCCAACCGGCGGGCCGACGCGCAGCCCGCATGGGCGCCGTCGGTCGCCGACTCACCGCACCTGTCGCACCACACCTGCGTCGTCGTCATGGTCGTCACAGCGTGGCGGAGAGGGCCTTGACAGGCATCTTCAGCTCGTCGAGCAGGTCCAGGTCGGCTGTCGCCGGCCGACCCAGCGTGGTGAGGTAGTTACCGACGATCACCGCGTTGATGCCACCGAGCAGACCGTCGCGGGTGCCCAGGTCACCGAGGGTGATCTCCCGACCGCCCGCGTACCGCAGGATGGTGCGCGGCATGGCCAGCCGGAACGCGGCGATGGCCCGCAGCGCGTCCTTGCCCTCCACCACCGGACGGTCGCCCAGCGGCGTGCCGGGGCGGGGGTTGAGGAAGTTGAGCGGCACCTCGTGCGGGTTCAACTCGGCGAGCTGCGCGGCGAACTCCGCCCGCTGCTCGACGGTCTCGCCGAGGCCGAGGATGCCGCCGCAGCACACCTCCATGCCGGAGTCGCGGACCATCCGCAACGTCTCCCAGCGCTCCTCCCAGGAGTGCGTGGTGACCACGTTGGGGAAGTACGACCGGCAGGTCTCCAGGTTGTGGTTGTAGCGGTGCACGCCCATGTCGACAAGGTCGTCGACCTGCTCCTGGGAGAGCATGCCCAGCGACGCGGCGACCTGGATGTCCACCTCGGCCTTGATGGCGGCCACGCCCTCGCGCATCTGCTTCATCAGCCGCGCGTCCGGGCCGCGTACCGCCGCCACGATGCAGAACTCGGTAGCCCCGGTCTTCGCGGTCTGCTTCGCCGCCTCGACGAGCGACGGGATGTCCAGCCAGACCGACCGCACCGGAGAGGTGAACAGCCCGGACTGGGAGCAGAAGTGGCAGTCCTCCGGGCAGCCGCCGGTCTTCAGCGAGACGATCCCCTCGACCTCGACCTCCGGGCCGCACCAGCGCATCCGCACGTCGTGGGCGAGTTGGAGGGCTGCGGGCAGGTGCTCGTCGGGCAGACTGAGCACGGCGAGAATGCCGGCCTGGTCGAGGCCGACACCGTCACCCAGGACCTGGGTCCGGGCCTGGTCGAGGATCTCTGGCATGGCTCGTACCCTACAAGGCCTCCCGATCAGCCGGAATGACCCGCCGTCTCCGGACCCTCGCACCGAGTGGATCCGTCGGGCGGCTGGCGGCGGGTGGTAATTTCGCCCGGCGGGTGTCGGCGTGACCGGCGCGGACAGCGGCGAAGGGGTGACGGTGGCGGACTGGCTGGCGACGCTCGACCGCCGCGCGGACCTGCGGGCGAAGGCCGGGCTGACCCGGCGGCTGCACCCGCGTCCCGCCGACGACGGCATGACCGACCTGGCCGGCAACGACTATCTCGGCCTGGCCACCCACCCGGAGGTCACCGGCGCCGCCGCGGCGGCCCTGTCGGCGTACGGGCTGGGGGCCACCGGGTCTCGGCTGGTACGCGGCTCGACCGACGCGCACCACGCGCTGGAGGCCGAGCTGGCGGGGTGGCTGGGCACCGACGGCGCTCTCGTCTTCTCCTCCGGCTACCTGGCCAACCTCGGCGCGCTGCGGGCCCTCGTGCAGCCCCGGACGCTGCTCGTCTCCGACGCGCACAACCACGCGTCCCTCATCGACGGGTGTCGCATCTCGGGCGCGGAGACAGTGGTCACCGCGCACGCCGACGTGGCTGCGGTCGCCGCGGCGCTCGCGGCGGCCCCGGGCCGCCCGGCGGTGGTGGTCACCGAGTCGGTCTTCTCGGTCGACGGTGACCTCGCCCCGCTGACCCGACTGCACGCGGTGGCCCGCCGCCACGGCGCGCTGCTGCTCGTCGACGACGCGCACGCGCTCGGCGTGACAGGTCCGTCAGGCGCCGGTGCGGTCGCCGCTGCCGGGCTGGCCGGCGAACCGGACGTGGTGGTCACCGCCACCCTGTCCAAGGCGCTGGGCGGTGCGGGGGGAGTGGTCGCCGGCCCGGCCGAGTTCGTCAGGCACCTGGTCGAGACCGGGCGTACGTTCATCTTCGACACGGCGCTGCCGCCGGCGGTCGCCGCCGGGGTGCACGCCGCGCTGCGGCTGGCCCGGGCCGGGGACGATCTGCGCGCCGAACTGGCCGACCGGGTGGCGCTGGCGGTCGGTCGGCTGCGCGCCGCCGGGTTGACCGTGTCCGCTCCGGACGCGGCGGTGATCTCGGTGACCGCCCCCGGTCCGGACGCGGCGACCGCCTGGGCCGCCGCATGCCGGGACCGGGGCGTCGCGGTGGGTTGCTTCCGGCCGCCGTCCACCCCGGACAGCCGGTCCCGGCTGCGGCTCACGGTCAGCGCCGGGGTGCCCCGGGCGGCCTTCGAGCGGGCCCTGGACGTCGTCGTGGAGTGTGCGCCCGTGCCGGCGAGGGATACCGAGGTGGTCGCGTGAGTGCCTGGCAGGGAGTGGTGCTGGTCACCGGCACCGACACCGAGGTCGGCAAGACCGTGGTGACCGCGGCGATCACGGCAGCCGCGCAGGCCGCCGGACTGCGGGTGGCAGTGGTCAAACCGGGCCAGACGGGTACGGCCAGCGGCGAACCGGGTGACGTGGACGCGGTGAACCGGCTCGCCGCGCCGCTGACCGGCCGTACGCTGGCCAGCTATCCGGATCCGCTGGCGCCGCTGGCCGCCGCCCGGGTGGCCGACCTGCCGCCGCTGGAGCTGTACACGGCGGTGGACGCCGTACGCGACGAGACCGACAAGCACGACCTGGTGCTGGTGGAGGGCGCCGGTGGGCTGTTGGTGCCGATGGGCCTGCGCCCGTCGGGTGAGCCGTGGACGATGGCCGACCTGGCGGTGTCGCTCGGCGCGCCAGCGGTGGTGGTCGCCCGCGCCGGTCTGGGCACGCTCAACCACACCGCGCTGACCCTGGAGGCGCTGGACCGGCGGGCGGTGCCGGCGGGCGTGGTGATCGGCGCCTGGCCGGCCACGCCGGAGCTGGTGCACTGGACGAACCTCACCGACCTGGTGCCGAACCTGCTCGGCGCGGTGCCCGACGGCGCCGGCGCGATGGACCCGGGCGTGTTCCGGCGGTCGGCGCCGGGCTGGCTCACCCCGGCCCTGCACGGGGTGCTCGACGACTGGCGGACCTGGGCCGAGGAGAGCAGCTGAACACCTGACTTTCGTCGGTGTCCGGGCAGGTCGGGCGTGGGTAGCCTGACCGCCGTGAGGATTCTGGACCACCCGGCGGCCGGTGCGCCGCGGCGGGTGTCCCGGTGGCGGCGTCCACTGCTGGACGTGCTGCTCTGGGCGGTGCTCGCCGCCCCGATAGCCGGCGCCAGGTTGAGCCCGCCGTCCCCGCCGTGGGACGTCGCGATGCTTGTCGGTTCGCTGGCGGTGCTGGCGGTGGCCGTGGTGTCGGCGCGGCGCTGGCCGCTTGTCGGACTGCTGCTGGCGGTGCTCGGCTCGTTGGTGGACGGCAACTTCGTCTTCGCGATCCCGGTGTTCAGCTATCTGACCGGCCGCCGCAGCGCTGGCGCGGCACCGGCGGCGGTGGTGTTCGGTGTCATCGCGGTCGGCGGCACGGTGCTGAACCTGGGGCTGCTCGGCACCGGCGCGGCCACCTGGTTCCTGCTGGCCTCGGTGCTGCTGTTCGCAGGCGTGTTCCCCTGGCTGGTGGGCCGGTACCGCCGCCAGCAGCGGGAGCTGACCGACGCCGCCCGCCGCCACGTCGAGGCGTCGACCCGCGAGCGGCGGGGCGCCGCCGAGCGGATCCGGTTGCGGGAGCGGGCCCGCATCGCCGAGGAGATGCACGACTCGCTGGGCCACGACCTCAGCCTGATCGCGTTGCGGGCCGCCGCCCTGGAGCTGGCCGACGACCTGCCGCCGGCGCACCGGGCGGCGGTGGGTGAGCTGCGGGCCAGTGTGGCGGCGGCGACCGAGCGGCTGCACGACATCATCGGGGTGCTGCGCGAGGAGGGCCGCCCGGCCGGCGTCGCGCCGGTGGGGGAGACAGTCGTCGACCTGGTCAACGGGGCGCGGGAGGCCGGGATGGCGGTGCGGTTGGACGTCGAGGCCGGCGCCGCCGAGCCGCCCGGGATGACCGGGGCCGCCGCGCACCGGGTGGTCCGGGAGGCCCTCACCAACGCGGCCCGGTACGCCCCGGGCGCCCCGGTCACCGTCACCCTCGCCCCCGAAGGGGCCGGGATCGAGGTGCGGGTACGCAACGGGCCGTCGCCCGCCGACCGGCCGCCCGTACCGGCGTCCTCGGGCAGCGGGCTGCTCGCCCTCGCGGAGCGGGTACGGCTGGCCGGCGGCGTGCTGGACACCGGCCCGTGCCCCGACGGTGGATTCCAGGTGCGGGCCCGGCTGCCCCTGCCCGCCGACTCGTCCACGGGCGTGCCGGCCGGAGGGTGGTCCGCGGCTCCCCTCGACCCGGAAGCGGGTGACGACGACGGTGGGATCGAGCGGCGGCTCGGTGAGGCCCGCCGTCGGGTCCGGCGCAGTCTGGTGACCGCGCTCGCAGCCCCTGCCGGTCTGGCGCTGGTGCTGTCGCTCGTCTACTACCCGTTCGCCACTGCCGGCACGGTGCTGAGCGAGTCGGTGTACGACCGGATGCGGCCCGGGACCCCACGCGCCGACCTGCCCGGGTTGCCCCGCCGACAGCTCACCGGGCCGCTCGGGACGTCGGAGCCGGGCTGCGAGTACTACACCGACGGCAATTTTCCGCTCGCCGCGCCGACGTGGCGGCTCTGCTTCGCCGACGGCCGGCTGGCCAGCAAGGAGCGGATCACTCAGTGAGCACCGAAACGACCGGACCCGTGCGGGTGGTCCTCGCCGACGACGAGGCGATGATCCGGGCGGGTGTCCGGGCCATCCTCGCCACCGATCCCGGCATCGAGGTGGTCGCCGAGGCCGGCGACGGGCACACGGCTGTGGAACTGGTCCGTGCGCACCGGCCCCGGGTGGCGTTGCTGGACATCCGGATGCCGAGGCTGGACGGGCTGGCCGCCGCCGCCGAGATCCGCCGGGTCGTGCCGGAGACCGCGACGATCATGCTGACCACGTTCGGCGAGGACGACCACGTGGCCCGGGCGCTGGGGCACGGCGCCAACGGGTTTCTGCTCAAGGCCGGCGACCCGCGTGAGCTGATCGCAGGCGTGCACGCGGTCGCCGACGGTGGGGCGTACCTGTCGCCGCGGGTGGCCCGGAGGGTGATCGAGCTGGGCGCGGGGCGGTTGGCCCGTCGACCGGCCGCGCGGGACCGGACCGCCGGGTTGACCGAGCGGGAACGGGAGGTGCTGGCGCTGGTCGGGGCGGGGCTGTCCAACGCGGAGATCGCCCGCCGGCTGCACCTGGTGGAGGGCACCGTGAAGAGCTACCTGACAAGCATCTTCACCCGGCTGGACGTGCGGAACCGGGTGCAGGCGGCGATCGTCGCGTACGAGGCGGGGCTGGTCGACGGCTGAGCGGGGGCCGGCCCGGCCCCCGCTCAGCGACTCAGGCGTCGCGCCGGCGCAGCGCGGCACGGCCCAGCAGCAGCGCCGCCGCGGCCCATCCGGCGAGCAGGAGCAGCCCGACCGCGCCGGGGTACGGGTCGGTGTCGCCGGCCAGGAAGTGCCCGCCGGCCACCCCGGGGAACACGTCGGCTATCCGGTTGAGCACGGCGATGTCCGGCTCCTGCAGGGACAGCGGCACGATCATCAGGGTGGCGAGGAGCACGATGATCGTGAGCACCGCGCTGCGCAGCGCCGCACCGAGACCCAACGCGAGGACGCCGACGAGCGCCAGGTAGGTGGCCACCGCCACGATGTCGCCGATCGTGTCGGCGGCCGGCGCGGTGCCCCACTCGCCGAGGACGGGCCGGGCGACCACTGTGCCGACACCGCCCAGCAGCAGCCCGAGCACGAAGGTCACCGCACCGGCGACCACGGCCTTGGCCAGCAGTACGCGACCGCGCGACGGGGTGCACTGAAGGGTGGTCCGGATGGTGCCGCTGGTGAACTCGGCGGTGACCGCCAGCAGGCCCAGCGCCAGCACCGCGTACTGGGTCAGCTCGACCGCGTCGATCACCACACTGCCGACGGTGACGACCCCCGCGTTGTCGGTGAGGTCGTCGTTGGTGTTGCCGTTGGCGACGTAGATGGCCAGCTGCCCGGCGCTCGCCGCCATCAGCAGCAGTCCGGCCAGGACGGTCCACCAGGTGCTCCGGACCGAGGAGAGCTTGGTCCACTCGGCGGCCACCGCGCCGCGCAGAGAGCCGTTCATCGGGTGCCACCTCCGGTCGGGCCGCCCGCGTACTCGACGCTGTCGGCGGTCAACTCCATGAACGCCTGCTCCAGCGAGGCGCCGTGCGCGCTCAGCTCGTGCAGTCGTACCCCAAGCTCGTGTGCCAGGTCGCCGACGCGGTCAGCGGTGGTGCCGGTGACGGTCAGCTCGTCCGGGCCGGCCGGCTCGACGGTTGCCCCGGCGGCGGTGAGGTGCGCGGCCAGGGTGACCAGGCCGTCCGGGTGCGGACTGCGGACGCGGACCGCCACCCCGCTGCCCGCGATCACCTCGGCGACCGGGGCGTCGGCGAGCAGCCGGCCCCGGCCGATCACCACGAGCTGGTCGGCGGTGAGCTGCATCTCGCTCATCAAATGGCTGGAGACGAAGACGGTACGTCCCTCGTCGGCGAGGGTCCGGGTGAGCTGGCGCACCCAGCGCACCCCGTCCGGGTCGAGGCCGTTGACCGGCTCGTCGAACATCAGCACCGGCGGGTCACCGAGCAGAGCGCCGGCGATGCCGAGCCGTTGGCCCATGCCGAGCGACAGGGTCCGTCCGGGTTTCCCGGCGGCCGGTCCGTCCAGCCCGACGATGTCCAGCACCTCGTCGACCCGACCGGCCGGGATCCCGTTGCTGCGGGCCATGGCCAGCAGGTGCGCCCGTCCCGACCGGGCCGGGTGGATGGCGCGGGCGTCGAGAAGCGCGCCCACCTCGCGCAGCGGCCGGCGCAGCTCCTGGTACGGCCGTCCGCCGACGAGGGCCTGCCCGGCGGTGGGCCGGTCCAGCCCGAGGATCATCCGCATGGTGGTGGACTTGCCGGCGCCGTTGGGGCCGAGGAACCCGGTGACCCGGCCGGGTGCGACGTCGACGGTCAGGGCGTCGACAGCGACCGTCGCACCGAACCGTTTCGTCAACCCACGTAATGTGATCATGCGGTGACGGTAGGCGTGCGGGAGGTCGTCCCACCGCGCCCGAACGGCACCACCCGGCCCTGACTTTGGTCAGGTCAGCGGTAGGTAGTCCTCCAGCAGCGCCGGCGTGAGCCCGGCCCGGTGGATCGCCTTCAACGCTCCCAGCAGGTCGTCCATGAGCGCCGGCCGGAAGTGCATGAGCAGCACGTCGCCGGGGCGTACGACCTTCTCCGGGGTCTGGTAGCGCACCTTCCCCTCGTGGACGGTCTCGGACCAGTGGAAGACAGCCTTCATGCCGCAGTCGTGCGCCGCCCGCAGGGTGCTGGCGTCACGGTTGCCGAACGGCGGGCGGAACAGGGTCGGCCGCTTGCCGAACAGGGTCTCCAACCGGTCGGCCGCGCCGCAGATCTCCTGCTTCTGGAACTCGTACGACCGGCCGGACAGCGAGGTGTGCGTGATCGTGTGGTTCTCGACGACCCCACCGGCCGCCTCGATCTGCCGGAAGTAGTCGGTGTGCTCCTGCGCCGCCGGCGAGTTGAGGAACATCGTGACCGGGATGTGCGCCTCCCGGATGAAGTCGATCACGGCGGGTGGTCGGGCCAGCCCGCCGTCGTCGATGGTGATGAAGGCGACAGGCTGCTCGGTCGGCAGCCGGTGCCAGAACGGGGCCGAACCGGTCGCCGGCAGCGGCACCGGCTGCGGTGGCGGGGCGGGCGGGAACGTCGGCACCTGGGACACGTACCAGGCCAGGCTCCCCGGTGTGGGCTTCGCCGTGGGCGACGGCGAGGCCGACGGCGTCGGGGCGGACGGGGTCGGCAGCGGGGTCGTGGTGATCCGGCGCGCGTGGAACGTCGGCCCGGCTGTGCAGGCACTCAGCGCCAGCAGAGCCAGAAGCGTTGTGACGACACGGATCCGACGGGATGGGGTGGCGGACACGCCCGGAAACATACCGAGTGGAGATCAGCCCGGGGGCCGCCGCACCACGAAGGCGTCAGGCATCCGGAAGGTGAGATTGTCCGGACACCAGGGCGGGCGGACGACCCGGATCCCGTCCAGCAGCGGCGCGGCCTCGGCCACCACGACTGCCGCCTCCATCCGGGCCAGCACGTCACCGACGCAGCGGTGCGCGCCCGCCCCGAACGCCAGGTGCCGGCGCGATCCGCGCTGGCCGGGGCGGAACTCGTTTGGCGACTCGACGACCGCCGGATCGCGGCCGGCGCGGCCCAGCCACAGCACGAGGCTGGTGCCCGCCGGCACGTCCGTCCCGCCAAGCGTGCCGTCCACCGCCGCCACCCGCCGCCACGTGACGATCGGCGGTTCCAGCCGCAGGCCCTCCTCCACCACGTCGGCGACCGCGACGTCGCCGGTCCGCAGCCCGGCCCGTACCGCCGGTTCGCCGGCGAGCCGGTGCAGCAGCAGGGTGAGGAACTGCGAGGTCGTCTCCTGCCCGGCGACCAGCAGGAAGAAGAGCGCACCTACCACCACGTCCGGTGGATGCCCGGCGGCGCGCAGGTCGCCGGCAAGCCCACCGCCGGTGGCCGCGAAGTCGCGCAGGACGTCGTGGAACCTGCCCACCTCGTCGGCGAGCGCCACCTGCCGGTCGGCGTCCAGCGGCGCCCAGAACAACTCCAGCGCGGCCCGGGCGAACTCCTTGACCGCACCGACCGGCGCGTCCGGCAGCTCCACCAGCCGGGCCAGCACCAGCAGCGGCAGGTCGGCGGCGAGATCGGCGTACAGGTCGACGGGCCGGCCGGCGTCGAGCGTGGCGCCGAGCCGGGCGACCCGGTCCCGCACCAGCGCGGTGAGCCACTGCCGCTGCGCGGCGACCCGCGCGGGATGCAGCGTGTCCGCCACGATCGCCCGGATCGCCGGATGACTGGCGCCCGAGTTGTTCGCGAGGGTCGGCGGCAGCCGGAACCGGTGCCCGGCGAGCACCCGCAGCGCCGTCACAGGCATCGGCGTCACCGCGTCCAGCGCGTTGTCCGGCCGGTAGCTGACCGGATCGGCGAGGACCTGCCGGACCAGCGCGTGCCTGGTGACGACCAGATGGCGTACGCCGACGTGGTCGGTCACCTCGACGACGTCCGGCCCGGGTGCCTCGACCGCGGACTCCCAGCTCCGGAACAGCACGCCGACACGCTAGCGGGCGGCTCCCGGCAGCCCGGGGCGCAACTGCCAGACGGTGGTGCGCTTCACCCGCACGCTCTCCAGCGCCTCCGGCACCGGAACGTCGTAGTGGGCCAACTCGTCGAAGCGGTCCCGGGGCAGGAACGCCCGACCGGGGTCACCGACAAGCGCCGGCGCGCCGGCCCGGGCGGCGCGCAGCAGGAACCGCAGCACCCGACGGGCCATCGCGTCGCTGTAAAAGACGTCACCGGCGAGCACCACCTCGGCGTCCCCGGCGTCGCCGTCGAGGATGTCGCCGAACTCGGCGTCGACGCGTACCCCGTTGGCCTCGGCGTTGAGCGCGACGGCCGCGACGGCCAGCTCGTCCACCTCGACGGCCCGCACGGACGCCGCGCCGGCCCGGGCGGCGGCGATGGCCACCAGGCCGGAGCCGGAGGCCAGGTCGAGCACCCGACGGCCGGCGACCGCCTGCGGGTGGTCGGTCACGTAGCGGGCGAGGGCCTGCCCGCCGGCCCAGGCGAACGCCCAGAACGGTGGCGGACGGTCGGTGCTGAACTCGCCCTCGGTCAGCTCCCAGAGCCCGATCGGCTCGTCCGCCTGGTGCAGTCGCACCTCGGGAACGAACGGGACCGGGGCTAGCCGCGCGTGCAGCCGGACGAAGGTGCTGGAGAGCTCGGACACCTGCCCGATTGTTCCAGCGACCAGTCGCCCGGCGTGTCGCGGGGGAGTGGTGACCGGTTCACCACCGTCGGTGAAAACCCACCCCGTGCTTGCCGCCCGGTGCGAACACACCCGTCTGGTCGGGGCACCGGCCCGCTCCTAGCGTTGCCAGGTGGAGACGACCGAACGGAGGCGACGGTGGTGACGGTGTGGCGGAACGCGCTGAGGGCCGGGGTGGTGCTGGCCGGCCTGACCGGGGCGTTGCTGACCCTGGCCGCACCGGCACAGGCGGCCTTCGCGACCGAGATGAGTGGCCTGCCGGCCCGGTTCACGGCCGGCGACCAGGTACGCACGATCTCCGCCGTGGTCTCGCAGACGGACCGGCGCGCCGGCTGCGCGAAGGTGCGCTGGTCGATGGTGCTCACCGTGCGGGGTATCCGACTGGACCAGGTGAAGATGGACCGGGTGGAGGAGAACGGCGACTTCCCGCTGGAGATCCGGACCGAGGGCGACGTGGCCCGGCTGACCGACCGGCAGCTCGACCCGGGCACCCTCTGCCCGGGCCGCACTGTCACGGCCCGCTACCGGGTGGCCTTCGACAAGGACGTCACCCAGGGGCGGATCACCCTCGCCGCCGAGGCGTACGACGCGAACCTGCGGCTGCTGGCCCGGCAGACCGCCACCCGTTCGGTGGTGGGGGTGGGCGCCACGGCCACCGCTTCGCCGAAGGCGAGCGCGACGCCGACGTCGAGCGAGCCGACTGGCGAGCCGGAGGAGGCGGCGAGCACGCCTGCCGACGAGCCCGTCGTGGACCAGCCGGTCGATGCCGCACCGCCGGCTGCCGGCCGTCCGGTCTCGCAGGCCGGCGGGTTCGGCCTGGTGCACGCCGCGTTCCTGCTCGGCGGCCTGCTGCTCTCGCTCGGGGTGGGGCTGCTGCTGCGACTGCGCCACCTGACCCGGGCCGCTGCCACCGAGGCCGAGGAGCCGCCTGTGGACCGGCTCTGGGAACGGCCGGCGCCCGCCGGTCGCTGGTGACCGCCCGCCGCTGACGATCGGGTACGCCGGCGGCGGGCCGCCAGCCGTGGGGGCCGGCGGATCGCCGCCGGCCCCCACGGTGTCACCTGGTGAACGCCTGGAACTCGGCGATCCGGACCTGGTCGCGCGCCGGGCTGGCGGTCGCGCAGTCGGTCGTCGTGGCCGGGTCGTCGTCCTGCTCACCCGCGTAGTTCGGGCCGCCTGTGCACTGGCTGGCCAGCACCTCCAGCCGCAGGTGGGTGGCGACGGTGCTGGGCACCGTGAACGTCCGCAGGTTGATGTCCCGGCTGTACGCCCGGTACGCCCCGCCGGGGAACGCGTCGGCAGCACTCGTGTAGATCCGCTGCCAGCGCGACGGGTCCGCGCAGTCGGTGGTCCGGGCGTTGCACGCGGACACCGCGAACGAGCGCAGCGCGCTCAGCGCGTTCTGACTGCCGGTGTCGACGTCCCCGGCCACCGCGGGACGCAGCATCGCGCTGACGTTCACCCGCTTGACGGTCTGCGGCACGCCGCCCGGCAGCGCCACGGTGACCTGTCGCCCGGCCACCCCGTCCACCGATGCCCAGTTCGTGGCCTCGGTGTCGTCGGCGATCCGGTCCAGGTTGACCCCGTCGCCGCTGATCGTGGCCCCGGACGTGGTGGACGCGAGGTTGCGGCTCAGCGACAGGTCGACAATTCCGCTCCGCCCGGCGTCGGCGACCACGCTGAGTCGCTGGTGCCCGAAGCCGGGCGCCACCGCCAGCAGGTCGTACGTACCGGCGACCATCTCCACCGTGTCCGGGATCGGGGTCGCCGGGTCGGTGTCCGCGATCGGCGTCGCCCGGGCCTCGTACGCCCCGACGTACACCCGGATCGGCGCGTCGGCGCTCTCGCCGCGCGGGCGCAGGGTGAGCGTCCCGTTGCCGCCGCGCGGTGACGCGAAGCTCGGCGTCGGGTCGGTGTCGGCGGCGCCGTTGGTGACGGCGTCGCGGCCCATCCCGGAGCGGGCGAACTCCGCCCAGATCAGGTCCTGGTTCGCCCCGCCGAAGCGCAGCAGGTCGGCGGTGAGCATGTTGTCCCGCATGTCGAGCATGCTGACCTGGCTGGCCGCCTGGAGCAGGAACGAGTCGAAGACCAGCTGCGACCAGCGCCGGTTGCCGGGGCACCTGTCGGCGGCGACCTTGCCCTGCGCGCACTCCGCCTGCCGCTGGGGCGTGCCGAGGCCGTACCGCTTGACGAGTGCGGAGCGGACCCGGAAGTTGGTGGCGCCCCAGATCTCCCCGTCGGCGTGCACCGCCGGGCCTCCGGTGTTGTAGCCGATGTCCGAGTAGTTGAGCGGACTGCGGCTCAGGTCGTAGTTGCGGATGCCGCTGACCAGGTTGCCTGTCACGTAGCCGCCGGTGACGAAGGGCGTCTCGCCTGGCGCGCGCAGGCCGTTCTGGTAGAGGTACTCGGCGGCGAGCAGATCGCCCCACGACTCGCCCATCGCCCCGCCCTGGTGGCCGCCGATCCCGCTGTCCGGGCCGGCGATCATCCGGTTGGTGATCGCGTGGGTGTACTCGTGGCCGATCACCGTCATGTCGTAGTCGCCGTCGACGCACGGCGGGTACGGTCCGCCCGCCTGCGGCTGCCACAGGTACATGTTGGTGGTCGGCGGCAGCCCGTCGCGCGGGGTGCCCTGGTTGGCGTTGTTCCGGTTGCCTGTCAACGCGCCCTGCTGGGCCCGGCCCTGCTCGGCGTCACCCCCCAGACCGGCCGCTGTGAGGTTGACCGCCTGGAGGTTCCACGCCGACTCGGTGAAGCCGAGCTGGTACGCCCAGTCGTGCATCCGGTTGTGCATGGCGAAGAGGTTGGCGATCGACGCGTCCGCGTCGTTGCGCTGGGCGGAGGTGAACACCTCCGGGTTGCACTTCGCCTGGTGCCACTGGTCGGTGAACGGGTACTCGTAGCGGCGCTCCGGGCTGGTGGGCGCCGGGACGACAGGGGTGTTGTTGCCCCAGGACAGGACCGTGTTGGCCGAGTTGCCGCGCGAGGTGAAGGTGGGCGTGCCGGTGGCCGCGTCGATGTCCCACGGCTGGCCGGTGGCCGGGTCACGGAAGGCGGCCTGGCAACCGGGTGCCGGGTCGCCGCACCAGCGCACCCGGGGGTCCTGCCCGGGGCCGAGGTCGCGGGGCGGGGTTGCCGGGAAGACCGCCCAGCTCGGGTTGTCGGAGTCGAAGTCGACGAGGTCCTCCCGGACGAGCACCTTCCCGGTGATGCCGTCCACGTACGTGGTGAACGCGGCCGGGTGGTCGCTGTCGGCGCCGATGAGTGTCACCTCGTACGCGGACCGGGGGCCGTCCACCGGGGTGGGTACCGCAACGGCCCGCACGGTGTGGCTGGCGACCGCGCCGGCGTCGAGTCCCGCGTCGGCGAGCGCGGCGGCGTACGCCTGCTCGGCGGTGCGGGTGGCCGGTGCCGGCGTGCCGGTGTCGCGGGCCAGCGAGGAGCTGACCGAGAGCACCGCCCCGCCGGCGACGGCGACTGTGACGAGCCCGTCCGGCCCGGCCGGCAGGTCGCCGAAGCGTTGCCGGAGGGTGACCACGGCGCCGCTGCCGATGGGGCGTACCAGCACCCGTTCCATGGCGGCGACGGTGGGGGCGTCCATGCCGTACAGGTCGCGGTTGGCGGTCAGGTAGGCGCGGGCGGCGGCCTCCGGGTCGGTGGGCAGCCCGGCGGCGAGGGGGGTGCGGCCGGGGCCGAGCGCCTGCGGGGTGCCGAGGCGGTTCCACCGCACGTCGGGGTCCGCGGCGCGGGCCAGGCCGCGCTGGCGGGCGTCGGGTGCCGCCGTACCGGTGCGGTTGTCGACGTCGGCGGGTTGGTGGCCCTCGGCGAACGGGCCGGACCTGCGCTCGGCGGAGGGTGGGTTCGCGCTGGGGGCCGCGGTGCTCACGCCGGTGGGGAGCAACGCGGCGGCCGTGGCCGTCGTCGCCAGGATGGCGATGAGCCGGCGTCGACGCCGGCTCATCGGGGGTGACCACTCCGGTTGTGGCACGGGACCTCCTCGTGGGAGCGGGATGGCCGGCGGCTGCCGACCGATGCTGCGCGGTCACGCATGCGCATCTGTGGATATCAGTCGGCCGGGGGCAGGGCAAGGTCCGGAGCCTGTGCAATGTCGTCGGCCCGCCATTGGGCGGGCGGCCGGTCGCCGGAGCGGGTCAGTCCAGCTCGGTCGGGTCGAGGCCCAGTTCCCGGGCGGTGACCAGCCGGACCCACTCGCCGAACTGCCGGCGGGAGATCACCCGGTCGTGCACGGCGAGCTGCACGGCCAGGCCGTCCATCACCGCGCTGATCCGCCAGGCAGCCCCGTCCGGGTCGGCGCACTGGAAGGTGCCGTCGGCCACGCCGGCGGCGATGACCGCGGCCAGGTCCTGCCGCCAGCGCAGGTCGAGCCGGCGGGAGACCTTCTCCAGCTCGGGGGTACGCAGCGACTCGGACCAGCCGTCGATCCACATCGACCAGGAGGTGGCCCGCCCGGCCGGTGTGTAGAGCTTGAGGATCCGGCGGAGCTTGGTCAGTGGCGGGGCCGTGGACCGGATCACCGCGTCCAGTCGGGCCAGATCCTGCTCGACCGCGTACGCGAACGCCTGCGCGAGCAACCGCTCCTTGGTGGCGAAGTGGTAGAAGACAAGCGCCTGGCTCACGCCGGCGGCCTGCGCCACGTCCGCCGTCCGGGTGTTCGCCAGACCGCGCTCGACGATCACGTCACAGGCGGTGCGCAGCAGGGCATCCAGGCGGATCTCGGCCGCACGTCTCGTCACGACCGTTACCGTAGCCCATCTGACCGAACACGAACAGTTACCGCCGCTGTCCGATTCGCGCTGCGGCAGTCGGAAGCCGGACACTTCCAGAAGGTGTCGTCGGTCGTTCTTCTGAGGGTGTTCGTCGAGGTCCGTCGCGCGTCCGCCGGGTGCGGGGACGCTGGTGGGCGAGGGTCGGACCGCCGGTGCGGGATCTGTCGGGTGATGCCGGAGTGTGACGACAGAACGTCAATTGAGACACCAGGCCAGCCCCCTAGGAAGCCCAGCCGGCGGTGGTCGTGATCTCGTCCGGCGCCACCCCCGAGCCACCGGAACGGGACGGGACGCGCCGAGACGCCCCCCGAGTTGGCAGTCGTTCCCGGGCTCGGCTAAAGTTCTCATCCGTCACCCGGGAACACCGGGGGCGTGCGGACGTAGCGCAGCTGGTAGCGCATCACCTTGCCAAGGTGAGGGTCGCGGGTTCGAATCCCGTCGTCCGCTCGGAGCTGCCGCCACGCATGACGGGGGCAACCTCGGTGGGGTGGCCGAGAGGCGAGGCAACGGCCTGCAAAGCCGTGTACGCGGGTTCAAATCCCGTCCCCACCTCGGCATTATGCACGGGCGATTGGCGCAGTGGGAGCGCGCTTCCTTGACACGGAAGAGGTCACTGGTTCAAACCCAGTATCGCCCACCAGATGGACAGGTGATTCGCCGAGACCCGGTACCGGGTCTCGGCGATTTCCGTTTCCGGAGTGATCAGCCGGGCGCCGCCGGGCCCGATCGGCCTCCCGTCACCCGCCGGCGCGGAGGACCTCGCTCAGCCGGTCGCGTCGCCGCAGCGCCGACTCGACAGGTACGACAGTGACGGCCGCCGCCAGCAGCGCCACGCTCACCAGGCCGAGCAGCCACCACGGCAGGACCGCCCCCGGGTCGGCGGCCTGGCCGGTGAGCAGACGCAGGTCGAGCGGGCCGAGCGTCAGGCGCGCCAGGAGGGCCCCGAGTAGCGGGCCGCACACGGCGGCGACCACGACCGGCGGCAGCAGTTCTCCGGCGGCGACCCAGCGGGCGTCGCGTGGCCGCAGACCGAGGGTCCGTAGCCGGGTCAGGGTCTGCCACCGCTCCGACGCGCCCGCGGCGGCCGCGAGCGCGAGACCGAGCAACCCCAGCGCCAGCAGCACCGCGGCGGCCGTCCACGCCAGCCGGAGGAGCCCTGCGGACAACGGAGCCACTCGCTGCGCCCGCAGGACGTCCGGGCGCAGGACGACGTCGGCGGCGACGCCGCTGTTCGACACGGCCCGCGCCGCGCCGGGACCGGTCACCCAGACGGTGTTCGGAACGGCGGGCAGCCCGGCGTCGGCGAGGGCCGCGGCGTCCACGATGACGACGTCACCGGCGCCCCCGACGGAGGGCGCGGCACCTACCGCGACGAGGTGGATCGCCGGACCGCCGTCGCGGGGAAGCTGCAAGCGCGTGCCCTGCCGCACATCGCCGTCGCTCGACCGGACCAGCGCCGGGACGTCCCCGGGGCCGGGTGCCGTGAGCCGGGCCAGCGCCGGCGCGTCGGGCAGCGGGGTGGTGGCCAGCAGGCGCCCGAACGCGGCGGCGTCCACGATGACCAGGCGTGGGGTGGACAGTGTCGAATCGGTGAAGACGCGCGCCGAGTCCGTCACCTGCGCGACGACGACCTGCTCCACCCCGGGCGCGGCGGCGATGCGCTCGGCCAGTGCGGGCGTGGCGGCCCCGGCGTCGGCGCCCACGTCGAGGCGGGCGTCGGCGCCGACGGCGCTCCACGCGCCGTCGGCCAGGCCCCGGGTGACAGTGGCGCCGAGGATGAGCGCGAACGACGCGAGCGCCGTGGTGCTCACCAGAACCAGCAGCGGCAGCGCCCGCCCGGCCGTGGTCGCCGCCCGAGCGGCACCGAACACGGCAAGCGGGCGGCGCGAGCGCAGAGCCTGCCGGAGCGCGAACCGCGCCCCGAGGGGCAGCAGCCGGAGCAGGACGAGCGCGCCGACGAGCACGCCCAGAGCGGGTGCGCTGATCGGCAGGATCTGTTCGCTGGTCAGCTCACCGGTGTCGCCGCCGGAGGCGGTGGGCAGGAGCCCGCGCTGGCGCAGTGTGACGAGGGCGGCGACCGCGGCGACGAGGACCGCGGCCTCCACGGCGGCGCGCCGCAGCTGCCCGGTCGCCCGGGTCCAGCGTCGGGCGGCCGGGTTGGCGGGTTGCCGCCGGTCGCGGCTGGCGCGGGCGGCGGCGAGGGTGCCGAACGCCGGCCCGGCGACGACACCGGCCAGGATCACGGGAACGACCCAGGACCAGGAGACGCCCGGAGCCACCGTGCGGGCGAGCGCGAGCCCGACGGCGGCGGCCGACACGGACACCACTGTGGACTCGGCGATCAGTTCGGCGCCGAGGTCGGGTAGCGCCGCCCCACGCTGCCGGGCGGCGCTCAGCGCCGGGGTGCGGCGGCGCACCAGCAGGTCGGCGGCGAGCAGCAGGACCAGCACCGTGGCGGTGAGGACCCCGGTGAGCAGGACGGCGGCCTGTGCGGATACGGCGCTGATCCGCGTACGGGCGGTGCGCAGGGTGGTGTCGAGCTGCGACTCCCACTTCAGGGACTCGTCGCGGGCGCCTGACGAGGCGGAGGCCGCCTTGAGTTTGACCACCTGGCTGGCGAGCGTCGCGGTGGTGTCCCAGGTGAGCGCGTCGGCTTCGGGGGCGAAGTGGACCGTGCGTCGTAGTTGGCCCTCGTCCACGGCGAGCCGGGCGTCCGGTAACGACTCGCGCGACAGCAGGCCGGCGAAGCGGGTGACGCCCACGCCGTCGGCGCCGGGCACGGGGCGCAGGAGCGCCGGAGCCAGGAGCCAGGCGGGGTCACCGCTGTCCGCGGGTCGGTAGATCCCGCTGATCCGGACGTCCCTGTCGCGACCCCGGCCGTCCCTGACCGGGATCCGATCGCCGGGGCCGAGGTGGAGCGCGGCGGCGTCCGCCTCGCACAGGCCCACCTGCACCGGCCAGGGCGGTCCGTCGTAGGGGGTCTCCAGGTACTCGTCGGGGACGGCGGAGCCGGGCGCGCTGCCGGCCACCCAGGTCACGTCCGGGCCGCCGGCGTCACCGGCCAGATAGGTGAACTGGAAGGTACGCGGCACGTCGCCCTCGGTGATGCTCAGGATCGGGCCGTTGACGACGGCGATGGGCGGAAGCAGCGCGGCGTCCAGGTCGGGCCCGAGCGCGTCTGTCGCCCGGGCGCGGAAGTCGTCGACGTCCTCGGCGAGGCGGGCTGTCCGTACCCGCCCGCCGGTCGGGCCGTCGTCCCGTTCCCAGTCGGCGTGTGCGAGGACGTTCGAGTCGTGGCCGGAGCGGCGGACCTCGTCCTGGACGGCGTCGTCGGCGGCGGCGCGCAGCAGCGCCGGCACGGCACCGGCGAGCAGCGCGACGGCCGCGATGACGGCGGCGGTGAGCAGCAGCGGGCCGGCGTCGGTCCGGCCCCGGCCGCGGATGCTGGGCCAGTGCGGCGTCGGCCACCGGCGGGCCAGCCACCGCTTCACGGCGCCACCCGCAGGTGCGCGGCGTCGGCCCGGCGGACCTGGACGGTGACCACGACGGCGACCGCCAGCAGGCATCCGGCCAGCAGGATGGCGAGCAGTGCGGCCTCGGCCGGCCACGGCCACTGTGGCTGGGCGGCCGGGACGGGTGCGGCGCCGGTGTCGGAGCGTACGAGCAGGGGAGCGACGACGTGGGTGGCGAGCGCGCCGACGGCCGCGCCCGCCGCGAGCAGGGGCAGCAGGACGCCGGCGTGCTGGCCGAGCAGCACGGCCCGGCTGTCGCGTCGGGACATTCCCAGGCCGCGCAGCCGCGCCACCTCGACGGCACGGGCCTGGAGATCGCAGGTGACGTGCAGGACGACGCCGGCGAGCAGGAGCAGGGCCGCGGCCGGGACGATGAGCCGGAGCGCGCCCGGCAGCCCGGCGCGCAGCGGGCCGCCGGTGAGGCGGGCGGTCTCCGCCTCGCGGGTCGTGACGGTGCCCAGGTGCAGGGCGGTGGCCCGTTCGGCGGCGCCGGGACCGGCGGGGTGGCCGACCCACCAGGCGTCGACCGGGAACGTCAGATCGCCTGTGACGACGCGTGCGCGGGACAGCGTGTCCAGGTCGGCCAGGATGGCGACGGCGCCGGGGGCGGACGGTACGGTCGGCACGACCTGGGTGACGACGATCGGGACGGGCGTGATGCCGATCGTGACACTGAGCCTGCTGCCGCTGTCGGCGCCGACCTCGTCGGCGAAGCGGGCGGAGACGGCGACGGGCACCGGTCCGGGGTCCGGGAAGGCGCTGGCGACGATGGTCCGGGCGGCGTCGTCGGCGCCGCCGAGCTCGACGGTCGCGGCCATCCGCAGCGCGGTTCCCGTCGGCGTGGTGGACACCGTGACGGCCGGACCGCTCACCCTGCTCGGGACCGGTGGCGCGGACGTGGCGGTCCAGTCCGATCCGTCAGTGGCCTTCTCCGCCGACCCGGCGGGCGGCACGGTGAGCGTGACGGCTACGGCCACCGGGCCGCCGACCGCGTCGGTGGTGACCGGTAGAGCGACCGCGACGAGGCGCAGCCCGTCGGCCGTGGCGCAGGCGGGCAGCCGCGCCTCCCGGCCGTCGAGCGGTACGGGGGGACCGGTGCAGGACGTGCGGAGGCCGGCGGCGTCCTGCAACAGCAGCCGGGGCGTCACGGTCAGCGGGGTGTCGCCGGCCGCGGTTCCGCTCAGGACGAGTGGGGCGCCGGCCGCAACGGCGAGGCCGGTGACCCGGGTGCGTGGCGCCAGCGTGGCGGCGACGTCGGCCCATCCTCGGTCGCTGTCCACCTGCCCGCGCAGCAGCGCGTCGGCGCGGGTGGTGTCGACGGCGACCAGGCGCGGCGCGTCGCCTGCCGTGCCGAGCCACTGACCGACTGTGGTACCACGGTCGAGGGCCGGGCTCACCGCCCCGCCGGTGGCCGCGCCGATTAGCGCGCTGTCGCCGGCCACCGGGGCCGTGCCGAGGGTGAGTGCGAGGTCGGTGCCGACGGCGAGCGCGGCCTGGTCGCGCTGCGACTGGTGCCACGTGGTGTCGAAGGCGAGGCCGAAGGTCGCGGACGCGCAGGCCAGCCCGACCAGCAGCCCGGCGGCGACCGCCTGGGGCCGGCGGGCGGCCTCGGCGACCGCCAGCGGAAGCGCCAGCCCGCGGGCGCGGTAGGCCAGCCGGTCGACGCCGCGCAGGGCGGGCAGTACCACCCGGAGCGCCAGGGCGGCGCCTGCGGTGAGCAGCAGCGCCGGCGCGAGCACCCGGACCGCGTCGGCGCGGGGGCTGGCGGCGGTGGGCTGCGCGTACAGCTGCCACCACCCGGCGGCGGCGAACACCGCGAGCAGCAGGTCGGCGCCGGAGCGGGCCAGCAGTTCGCGGCGGGTGCCCCGGTCGCCGGCTGCCGGGACGGGCCGGATCGCCAGGACGGTGAGGACGGCGGCGAGCACCAGCGCGCCACCGGCGACCGCGAGGACCTGGGCGCCGACGATGGCAGGCCGTACGGTCAGGCCGGCGTCGTCAAGTGGTGGCAGACGGGTCAGGCCGGCGTGCACTGCCGACGAGGCAGGTGTCGCGAGCGCGGCGGCGACGGCGGCGACGATTCCGGCCTCGAGTGTCGCGGTGGCGGCGAGTTGGCGACGGCTGGTGCCCACGGCGGACCGCAGGGCGGTCTCGTCGGCGCGTATGCCCGCTGTCAGCCGGCCGGCGAGGACGAGTGCCGTCGCGGTCAGGACACCGCCGAGGACGGCGATGGCGAGCACGACGGCGGCGGTGACGTGTCGCTGGTCGTCGGCGGCCCGCAGGGTCAGCGGCAGGTCGGAGGCGACACGGGCGAGCGTGACACGGTCGCCGAGGGTGCCGGCGAGCCGGCGGTCGGCGTCGCGGACGCGTCCGGCCATGGCCTCCAGGTCACTGCGGTTGGCGTGGGACAGGTCCGGATGGGCGCTGATCTCCATCCGGTCGACTGTGGCTCCGGTGGTGACCAGGTCGGCGAGGTCCACGAGGAACGGGCCGTAGGCGTTCACCGGCTGAAGGAAGCGGCCGTCCCGGTAGCCGGTGGCGGAGCCGGCCGCGGCGAGCGGGTCGCGCTCCCAGCCGCGTCCCGGCAGCGGGCGTACGACACCGACGACTGTCACGTCGATGGCCGGTACGGGCGGGTGGGCCAACTCGGTGCCGAGGCGCACCCGCTGGCCGGGGGTGAGGCCGAGCAGGTGGGCGGTGGACTCCAGCAGCACCGCGTCGCCGGGGTGCTGCGGCCAGCGCCCGGTGACCAGCTCGGCGCGGGCCGGCAGGTCGTCCATCCCGGAGAGGTACGCCTGGGCCCCGACCGTGGTGCCCGGTGCGAGGGTGGGCGGCAGCGCTCGCAGCACCGTCGAGGCCCGCGCGGTCGTCGTCACCGGGAACGGTGCGTAGGCGGAGGCCACGACGGAACGGGTGTCGGCGGCGACGGACGGGACGTCCGGGCCCTCGACGGTTCCGGTGTAGACGGTCGCGTCGACGGCGGCGGGGGCGGCGCGGGCCATGGCGACCTCCAGTGCCCGCTCGGCGGTGCGGGTGACCAGCAGGGTGCAGGTCCCGAGCACTGTCGCGCCTATCGTGACGACACCGAGGAGGGCTGCCAGCAACGGCCACTGCGCGCGGGCACGCCGGCTGACCAGCCTCAGCATCGTCGGGTCACCTGGCGTCCGGTGCGGGCTCGGACGGCTGCCCGGCCGCCTGGTCGTCGAGGTGCCCGTCGTGCAGGCGGATCACCCGGTCGGCCAGGGCCATCATCACCGCGTCGTGCGTCGATACCAGCACGGTGACGCCTTCGGACTCCGCTATCCCGCGCAGCAGGGCCATCACCGACAGGCCTGTCTCGGCGTCCAGTTGCCCGGTGGGTTCGTCGGCGAGCAGGAGCCGGGGCGAGGCGGCCAGCGCGCGGGCGATCGCCACCCGCTGCTGCTGGCCGCCGGACAGCTCGGCCGGCCGCTGCTGGGCGTGGTCGGCCAGGCCCACCAGGTCCAGTAGCAGCTCGACCCGCCGTTCGCGCTCGGCGGGGGCGACGCGGGCCAGCCGCAGCGGCGCGGCGACGTTCTCCGTTGCCGACAGCACCGGGATCAACCCGAAGCTCTGAAAGACGTACGACACCTTCTCGCGTCGCAGCCGGGACAGGCCGTCCTCGTCGAGCGCCGTGACGTCGGTGCCGTCGACGTGCACGGTGCCGGCGTCCGGGCGGTCCAGGCCGCCGATGACGTTGAGCAGGGTGGTCTTGCCCGAACCGGACCTGCCGACGAGCGCCACCATGGAACCGGCGGCCACGTCGAACGACACGCCGCGCAGGGCGTGGACGACTGTCGGCCCGGTGCGGAAGCGCCTGTGTACGCCCCGCACGCGCAGCAGGGGCTCGCCGCTCATTCGCCGCTTCGCGAGTCGGAGCGGATCGTGATGTGGTCGGATTCCAGGGCCAGCCGGACCCGTCGGGTCAGTGACAGCGCCTCGCGGAACTCGCGGGGCACCTGGACCCGCCCGGCCCGGTCCATCACGGCGTACTCCTCGGCTGTCATGTGCGTGTCGCCCTCCGCGTCGGTGGTGGCGCGGCGCAGCACCTCGCTGCTGGTGCGACCATCCCGGATCGCGACGGTCCGTTCGACCTGGCCGCTGACCTCCGGGTCGTGGGTCACCACGACAACTGTGACGCCGTACCGCCTGTTGACGTCCCGCAGCACACCGAAGACCTCCGCGGACGTGGCGGCGTCCAGCTCACCTGTCGGCTCGTCGGCGAGCAGGACCTGCGGCTGGTTGGCCAGTGCCACGGCGATCGCGACCCGCATCTGCTGCCCGCCGGAGAGCTGCCTGGGGCGGCGGTCGGCGCAGTCGGCGACGCCGAGGCTGTCCAGCAGCTCGGCCGCGCGCTCCCGGCGTTCCTTCTTCGCGGTACGGGCCGCCGTCATCGGCAGGTCCACCATCTCCCGCGCGGTCAGGTAGGGGATCAGGTTGCTCGCCGTCTGCTGCCGTACGAACCCGACGGTGTGCCGCCGGTAGTCCACCCGGTCCGCGCGGGACATCGCCAGCAGGTTCCACCTGTCGACCCGGACCCGCCCGGCGGTGGGGGTGTCGATGCCGGCCAGGATGGAGAGCAGCGTCGACTTGCCCGACCCGGAGGCGCCGACGACGGCGACCATCTCACCGCTCTGCACGGCCAGGTCCAGTCCCTGCAGTGCCTGCACCTCGACCGACCCGGTCTGGTAGATCCGCACCAGGTTCTCGCAGACGATGAGCGAGTCCCGGCCGAACTCGGGTGCCCGCGCGGACGGCTGCGGCAGGGACAGCGGGTTGCTGGACATTCCCAGCAGTTTCGCAATCGGCGGCTTCGTTGACCATGCCCCGGGGCGGCTTTTCTGCGTAACGCGCGCTGCCGGTGCGCCTCACCAGCGCGCGAACGGCGTCGGGCCACCCGCCCGGACGTCGCCTACGCGGTGGCGGACAGCAGTGCCTCCGCGAGGTCGGTGCGGGCGCTGAGCAGGGTCCGGCCCCGGCGGTGGGTAACCACCAGGCCTGCCGCGCGCAGCGCCGTGAGGTGCTGGGAGACCCCGGCGGGTGACATCCCGCTGCGCCGGGCCAGCTCGGTGTTGCTGACCGGCCCGGTCAGCTCGGTGAGCAGCCGGGCCCGTCCGCGACCGAGCACGACGGCCAGCGCGTCCGGGACGCCGTTCGAGGGCTCCCACAGGGTGCCGAGCCCGCGGGCGGGGTAGGCGAGCTGGGGCGCGTCGCCGGCGGACACGCTCGCCACCGACGGCCAGACGAAGACCGACGGGACCATCACCAGGCCGGGGCCGTTCGCGACGTCCGGGGCCAGGCAGTGCCGCTGCGCGACGACAAGCGTGTCGTCCTCCCACCGGACCTGCCGGTGCAGGTCGTTCAGGAGCACCGCCGCGCCGTCCTCGGCGAGCAGGCGGGCGCGGGCGGTGACGTCGGCGTCGAGCAGCAGCCGCAGCCGTGGCCAGTGCGGTGCCAGGGCGATCCGCCAGTACGCCTCGATCTCCTCGCACAGGTGGCGCAGCCCGGCCGGCGGATCGGCGTACAGGGTGGCGAGCGCCGGCGGCCGGTCGCCCGGATACAGGTCCAGGTGGGCGCGGACGGTGTCGGCCGGGGTGGCGCGCAGGGCTGCCAGTTCGGCGACCAGGTCGGGATTGAGGCCGGCGGGAGGCGGGGTGAGGAAGTCCGCCAGGTAGCCGGGTGGGGCCGGTACGAGCTGCCAGAGCAGCGCGCCGTCCGCCTCGATGAGACCCGCCTCGATCAGGGGTCGACGTACCCGCCGTACCCAGGGCAGGTGGACCGCGTGGTCCCCGGGGTCGCGCAGCACGCGGACGCTCGCGACGACCTCCCAGAGGCAGGAGACGGCGAACCGGATGCGGGCGACGGCGCCCGCCGACATGCTGATGGCGACCACGGCACCCCCGGTGGATTCAGCTGGGACTGAAACATTACCGGCGGCGTCGGCGCCGCCCGAGACTTGCCGGGTGAGCGAACACCACACCCGAGCTGCCCTGTTCCGATCCCTGCACATCCCCGGGACGCCACTGGTCCTGGTCAACGCCTGGGACGCCGCGAGCGCCCGCATCGTGGCGGCGGCCGGCGTCCGCGCGGTGGCCACCACCAGCGCCGGCGTCGCCTGGAGCCTCGGCGCGGCCGACGGCGACGTCCTCGCCCGCGACGCGGCCGTCGACCTGATCGGCCGGATCACCGCCTCCGTGTCGCTGCCGGTCACCGCGGACATCGAGTCCGGGTACGGGGCGACACCGGCGGAGGTAGGCGTGACCACCCGCGCCGTGCTCGACGCCGGTGCCGTAGGCGTGAACGTCGAGGACGCCCACCGCGCGGCCGGCCCGCCGTTGCGCGACGTACCCGACCAGTGCGCGCGGATCGCGGCGGTGCGGGGCGCTGCCGACGCGGCGGGACTGCCGCTCTTCGTCAACGCCCGGATCGACACGTTCCTCGCCGGTGCCGGGGACGTCGACGAGACGGTGGCGCGGGCCACCGCCTACCTCGCCGCCGGCGCGGACGGCATCTTCGTGCCCGGGGTGGTCGCCCCGGAGACCATCAGCGCGCTGGTGGAGGCGGTGCCGGCGCCGCTGAACGTGCTCGCCGGACCCGGTGCGCCCACGGTGGGGGAGCTGGCCCGGCTGGGCGTGGCGCGGGTGAGCCTCGGCTCGTCGGTGGCGGAGGCCGCGTACGCGGTGGCCCGCCGGGCGGCCGACGAGGCCCTCGGCGCGGGCACGTACGGCGCGCTGGCGGACGCCCTCGACTACGGCACGCTCAACTCGCTGATGGGATGAGCGGCGTCGTCACCAGGCGTGGAACGGAGTGCGACGAGCCGGCCGCCTCGGGGGGAGGTGGCCGGCTCGGTAGGCGGAAGCCTCACAGCGGCGGGGCGATGTCCCGCCGCTCCTCGACCCGGCGGTACTCGACCGGCTGCTCGGTGCTGGCGACCACCGCGTTGCGGCGACGACCCCAGATCAGCGTGGTCATGATCAGGCCGAGCACACCGGCCCCCATCAGGATCCAGCCGACCACGTCGAGGTTGATGCCGCCGACGCTGGCGTCGAGCGCGAAGGTGAGGATCGCGCCGAGGGCGATCAGAAAGATGCTGGTGCCGATACCCACGACAGCCTCCTTAGGGGATGTGGTGTGCTGTCGAGGTCCTTCAGTACCCCGTCGTCAGGCAGCGCAACCGCCACCGCCGCAGGGTGCCGCGCCCGCCGATCTTGGCATCGGGTAGAGTCTCACCCGTCGCCGGCGCTCGCCGGGGGCGTGCGGACGTAGCGCAGCTGGTAGCGCATCACCTTGCCAAGGTGAGGGTCGCGGGTTCGAATCCCGTCGTCCGCTCTCGATCCGCCAGCTGGTTCCGGCGGAGACCACGGGCGATTGGCGCAGTGGGAGCGCGCTTCCCTGACACGGAAGAGGTCACTGGTTCAAACCCAGTATCGCCCACCATCCCTGAACGACCCGGTGGCCGTTCCGGCCGGCCGTTGCGGCACCCTGACCGCGCGCATCCAAGGCATCCCCCGTCGACAGCCGGTCGTTGGCTTCTGCCCGGAGCAGATCCGCTGCTGGTGAACGCGGGTGCCGCCGACCATGGCTGGCGGGCAGGGTGGCCGCATGCGACTGCTGATGGTGGGTGGGACGGGTTTCGTGGGCGGCGCGACGGTCGCCGAGGCGGCCCGCCGGGGGACGAATGAGATCTGGTGGTCGACACTGGCCGCGACGGAGGTCCACGGCGAGCGGTCGGTGCCGCCGCGCGCCGGACGTCCGGCGCGGGTGCGGTGGGCCTGGACGCGCAGCGGGAGGCGGCGCTGCTCGCCTGAGCGTTGTCGCTGCCGGTGGTGCCGGGGTCAGGCCGGCACCACCGGCAGCTCCAGCACCTCGTCGACCGAGCGGCGTGGGGTGGGCCGGCCCGGCTGGCCGTACCCGATCCGCAGCACCATCTGCGGGGTGCCGAACCGGCCCAGCGCCAGCCGCAACTGGTCCCGGGCGGTGGGCACCTCGATCGGTTGGGAGAGCATCGACACGCTGAGCCCGGCGTCGGTGGCGGTGAGCAGCAGCCGTTGCAGCGCCTGCCCGGCGACGACCTGGTCCACGGCTGTGTTGCCCATCGACCCGAGCACGCCCACCAGCGGCTCCGGTTCGAAGTCCCGCCCCGGCGCCCGGTCGCGGCCGCCGAAGCCGCGCGTCGGCAGCAGGTCCTGCGGTTCGCCCTGCGGGCCGCCGGCCGAGGCGGGTACGCCGTCCGGCGCGGGCTCCCGGCGCAGCCACTCCTCGCGTTCGGCCCGGTAGGCCGGGTCGCGCTCCAGCACCCGGTGCGCGCTGTGGGCGATCTCGCCGAACGCCGTGACCGCGCTGACCCCGACCAGCAGTTCCAGCCAGCAGTCCTCGGCGCGGGCCGCCTCGCCGAGCCGCCACCGCGCGTCGGCCGGCACCGGGTCCGGCCAGAACGGCATCCGGTTGCTGAACCGGCGGGGGATGGCCGCGTACAGGCTCTGCTCGGTGGGGGTGGGTCGACGCGGAACGTCAGGCACCAGCCGGGCCAGCAGGTCCGGCTCGGCCGGGTCGGGACGCAGTCGTACCCGGGCCGGGAGACCCGCCACGGCCAGCGCGACGCGTAGGTTGAACAGGGCCGCGCCGCAGGCGATCCGGACCCCCCACCCGTTCGGGTCGGTCGCCGGCAGCCGACGGGTCTGGTCGGCCAGCACCTCGATCCCACCGTCGCGCAGGCGCAGCCGCCACGGCTGGGTGTTGTGCAGCGACGGCGCCCGGACCGCGTCCACGGCGGCGGCGCGCAGGTGGGCCGGGCTGTAGCCGACGTCCATGGCGGTGCTCCTCTCGGTCCGGCCGGTCGCCGAGACGTGCGGCCGACGCACCCCCACGGTCCGCCCCACGGGTGGGTGACGAGCAGGGCCGGACGTCCCGACCAGCCGGGTCCGACCGCCCGCGAACTCCGGCCCGTCCTGATCGGGACCTTCGGCCCGTGCGTTGGGTCGCGGCAACGGGGTAGAAACGAGGGATGATCCGCGTCTTCCTCCTCGACGACCATGAGGTCGTCCGCCGTGGCCTGGCCGACCTGCTGCAGAGCAGCGGCGACATCGAGGTGGTCGGCGAGTCCGGCTCCGCGCAGGAGGCGGCCCGCCGCATCCCCGCGCTGCGACCCGACGTGGCGATCCTCGACGCCCGACTGCCCGACGGCAACGGCATCGACGTGTGCCGCGACGTCCGGGCCGTCGACTCGTCCATCAAGGGCCTCATCCTCACCTCGTACGAGGACGACGAGGCGCTGTTCGCCGCGATCATGGCGGGCGCCGCCGGGTACGTGCTCAAGCAGATCCGCGGCACCGACCTGGTCGACGCGGTGCGCCGGGTGGCGGCCGGGCAGTCGCTGCTCGACCCGGCGATCACCACCCGGGTGCTGGAGCGCATCCGCAACGGTGTCGAGCAGCCGCGCGAGCTGAAGTCCCTCACCGAGCAGGAACGGCGGATCCTGGAGTACGTGGCGGAGGGGCTGACCAACCGGGAGATCGCCGGGAAGATGTTCCTGGCCGAGAAGACTGTGAAGAACTACGTGTCGAGCGTGTTGGCCAAGCTGGGCCTGGAACGTCGTACGCAGGCCGCCGTCCTGGCGACCCGCCTGCTCGGCAAGACTCCCTGAGCCGACCCGGTCAGTCGCGCAGCGGAACTGTCCAGCACAGCTCGGTGCCGTGCGGCTCGACCCGGCGGACGGTGAAGATGCCCCCGTGGCCCTCGGCGCGTTCCCGCAGGTTGACCAGGCCGCCCCGGGCGGTGGCCGGGTCGCAGCCCACCCCGTCGTCGGTGACCGTCAGGCTGACCTGCCCGCCGTCGACCCGGACGGCGACGGTGACCCGGCTGGCCTGCGCGTGGCGGACCGCGTTCGACAATGCCTCGCGCAGCACGGCGGTGAGGTCCGGGCGGATGGCGTCCGGGACGGCGCTGTCCACCGGGCCGGTCAGCTCCAGGTGCGGCCTGAAACCCAGCGATTCGGCGGCCAGCTCGACCGCCTCGCGGATCTCGGTGCGCAGCGCGGCGGTCATCGGTGTGCGCAGCTCGAAGATGGTCCGCCTGATGTCGCGGATGGTGGCGTCCAGGTCGTCGACGGCCGCGTTGATCCGCTTGGCGACCTCGGGTCGGGTCATCATCGGCGCGGCGCTCTGCAGTTGCAGGCCGGTGGCGAAGAGCCGCTGGATCACCACGTCGTGCAGGTCGCGGGCGATCCGCTCGCGGTCCTCCAGGACCACCAGCAACTCCCGTTCCTCCTGACCGCGCGCCCGCTCCATGGCCAGCGCCGCCTGCCCGGCGAAGCTGCCCAGCAGGGCCATCTCGTCGTCGCTGGCGCCGCCGCCGCGCTCCGGCGAATGCGCGACGACGAGCACGCCGTGCAGCGTCTCCGCGGTGGCCAGCGGTGAGATCACCGCCGGGCCGGTGTGCAGCAGCGCCGGCCACGGCGCGGCGTGGCCGAGGTCGTCCACCTGGTCGTGGCGGCCCTCGGCGATGGCCCTCCCGAAGCTGGTGTCGGCCGCCGGCAGGACCGTGCCGACCAACCCGCGGGCCTGCTCGTCGACACCGTCGACCACCTCGACTGTGAACTGCTCGGCGTCGGTGTCGTAGAGCAGCACCAGCGCCAGCTCCGCCTCGGCCACCTCGCGGGCGCGCCGCGCCACCAGGGCCAGCGCGTCGGTACGGCGCACCTCACCGAGCAGCACCGAGGTGATCTCGGCGGTCGCGGCGAGCCAGCGTTCCCGCCGGTGCGCCAGCGCGTACAGGCGGGCGTTCTCGATTGCCACGCCGGCGGCGGCGGCGAGCGCGACGACGATCTCCTCGTCGTCCTCGGTGAACTGCGCGCCGCCCTGCTTCTCGGCCAGGTAGAGGTTGCCGAACACCTGGTCCCGGATGCGCACCGGCACGCCCAGGAAGCTGTGCATCGGCGGGTGGTTCGCCGGGAAGCCGTAGGAACGGGGGTGCTGGGTGATGTCCGGCATCCGCAGCGGCCGGGGCTCGTCGATGAGCAGGCCCAGCACGCCCCGCCCGTGCGGCAGGTCACCGATCCGCGCGTGCTGCTCGGCTGTGATGCCGTGCACGATGAAGTCGTGCAGCAGCCGGTCCGGGCCGATCACGCCGAGCGCGCCGTACCGGGCGCCCACCAGCTCCGAGGCGGACTGCACGATCCGTTGCAGGGTGGTACGCAGATCCAGGTTGGTGCCGATGCCGACCACCGCGTCGAGCAGGGCACGCAGCCGCTCCCGACTGGTGACCACCTCACCGACCCGGTCCAGCATCTCCTGGAGCAGTTCGTCGAGGCGTACCCGGGACAGGGGGCTCAACCCGAGAGACGGGGTCACCGGCGATTCGTGGCGGGGATGCGAAGGGCTGCTCGTCACCCGGCGATGGTAGCGCCGTGAATTTTCCGGCCGGGCTGCTCAGCCCTGCTCACCGCGGACCGCTGAGGTGTCGACCACCTGCTCGGTGGTCAGTCGCGGGGTGTGCGGCGGGCCGGCGTGTGCCGGGTCGGCGATCCCCATGCGCAGCACCAGGTACGGGTAGCTGAGCCCGGCGAGGAGCTGACGCAGCGTCTGCCGGGTGCCCGGCACCTCCACGACGGCGCTGAGCGGCACCACCGACACACCGAGGCGGGTGGCGGTCAGCCAACCGGCGGAGAGTGCCTCGCCGGCACGCAGCCAGCTGTCCGGTTCGTCCTCGTCGCCGTGCAGCAGCGCGTACACCGCGGCGCGGTCGTGGCCGGGACCCATCGGCAGGCTGCCGGGGCGGCCGAAGTCGCGGGCCGGCACCGTGGTCTGCGGGAGCTGCTCGGGCAGCACCTCCGCCGGTAGCCCGGTGCCGGTGCCGGCCCGGCCCGTCCAGTACGCCAGTTCGGCACGCAACTCCGGGTCTTCGGACTCGACCGTGTCGGCGTGCCCGGCCGTGGCGGCCAGCTCCAGCACCTGGTCGCGGTCGAGGATCTGCAACCGGCAGCCCTCGGCGGTGACCGCCCGGCTGATCTGCGTGATCGCGTCCGTCGGCACCGGCTCGTCGCTCACCGGCCGCCGGTCGGTGTGCCGGACCTGCATGCACTGCACCATGTGCATGGCGTCCGGGTCGGCGTCGGTGCGGCTCAGGTCGGTCAGCCGGGCCAGCAGCTCGCGGTCGCCCGGGTCGGGCAGCCGCTCCACGACGGCACGCCACCCCTGCGCGGCAAGCGCCACCCGGGCGTGGTGCAGGGCGGCGCCGCAGCTGATCGCGAGGAGCCGACCCTCCGGGTCGGTGGCGGCCAGCTTGCGGTCGGCGACCGAGCGCAGCTCCAACGCGTCGGGCAGCACCCGCCACCGCCACGGCTGCGTGTTGTGCACCGAGGGGGCGTGGCCGGCGGTGGCGGCGGCCTCCGCCAGCGCGGTGGTCAGCTGGCTCTCCTGACTCATGGTCACGACCTTTCCGTCTCTGCTCATCGTGCCTCACGACACGATGCCGTGCGGGACTTGCCGCACCATCCTGTGCCATCGGGCGTCAACCCGCAGGGGTCGCAGGTCCCGACCGCACCGGGACGTTGCGCCCGCACACCGACGAACTCCGGGTGTACGGTTGCCGCCCGGCCCCGGGCTGCGACGATGCGCAGTGGGGGCGGTGGAGTCGACCGAGTGTGTGCCGGAGCGGCCGGTCCGGGTCCGCCTCCGGCGGTGGTGGGCGTGGGAGGAGTTCTTCTCCCTGGATCCGTCGGACCCGTCGGCCGAGCGGCGGTGAACCACGAGCCCCGGCCGGTCTCAGCGTTCCCGGACCACCGCCACCGGGCAGTGGGCGTGCTGGATCAGCTGCTGGCTGACCGAGCCGAGCAGCATGCCGGCCAGCCCGCCCCGGCCCCGGGTGCCGACCACCACCAGCCGCGCGTCGCGGCTCGCCTCGATCATCATCGCCGCGGGGCTGCCCGGCACCAGGTCGACAGTGACGTCCAGGCCGGCGAACGTGCGCCGCCACGGCTCCACCAACTCCTCGATCGCGGCCCGCTCGTCGGGCACCCCGGCCGCCCCGCCGGGGCCCGGCGTCCAGGCGTGCAGAACGCGCAGCGGAACCTGCCGCTGCGCGGCCCGCTCCGCAGCGAAACCCAGCGCCACCTGCGACGGCTCCGAGCCGTCCACGCCCACCGCCACCGGGCCGACCGATGCGCCGCCCGGGACGTCACCGTCGCGGACCACGACGACCGGGCAGCGCGCGTGCGCGGCGACCGCCACCGCCGTCGACCCGGCCAGCAGGCCACCGAACCCGCCGTGTCCCCGGCTGCCGAGCACCAGGATCCCGGCCTCGGCGGAGCGCTCCTGCAACACCAGGGCCGGCGGCCCGTCGTACACCTGGCCGGTGATCGTCAGCCCGGGGTTCGCGGCCGTGGCGTCCGCCGCTGCCCTGCGGACCAGGTCCTCGACCTGCCGCCGGGCGGTGTCGTCCGGCCAGACGCCGGGCGCCACGCCCGGGCCCACCCAGCTGGCCACCGTCAGCCACTCGAACACGTACGCCAGTCGCACCGGCTGCCCGCTGCGCCGAGCCTCGTCCAGCGCCCAGTCCAGGGCCCTCGACGCGTCGGTGGAGCCGTCGTAGCCGACCAGGATCTCCGCGTCACGCACGTCGTCCTCCTTCAGCGGTTCGTCGGGTCGGTTTCGCGGACCCAGCGCCACTCCGCGACCTGGGGGTCGTCCTCGCCGTACCGGCGGGTGTAGTCGCGGGCGGCCTGCCGGGCGTCGACCATCTCCTGCCGCAGGTGCGCGGCGCGCGCGCCCAGCCCGGGCACCCGGTCGATGACGTCGATGACCAGGTGGAAGCGGTCCAGGTCGTTGAGCATCACCATGTCGAACGGGGTGGTGGTGGTGCCCTCCTCCTTGTAGCCGCGTACGTGCAGGTTCTCGTGGTTGGTACGGCGGTAGGTGAGCCGGTGGATCAGCCACGGGTAGCCGTGGTAGGCGAAGATGATCGGCCGGTCCGGCGTGAAGATGGTGTCGAACTCCTTGTCGGGCAGCCCGTGCGGATGCTCGGTGTCCGGTTGGAGCCGCATCAGGTCGACCACGTTCACCAGCCGCACCTTCAACTCCGGCAGGTGCTGGCGCAGCAGTTCCACGGCAGCGAGGGTCTCCAGGGTGGGCACGTCGCCGCAGCAGGCGAGCACCACGTCCGGTTCGGTGCCCGCGTCGCTGCTGGCCCACTCCCAGATGCCCAGGCCGCGCCGGGTGTGCTGGATGGCCTCGGTCATCGTCAGCCAGTTCGGCGCCGGCTGCTTACCGGCCACCACCACGTTGATGTAGTGCCTGCTGCGCAGGCAGTGGTCCATCGTGGCGAGCAGGGTGTTCGCGTCCGGCGGCAGGTAGACCCTGACCACCTCGGCCTTCTTGTTGACCACGTGGTCGATGAAGCCGGGGTCCTGGTGCGAGAAGCCGTTGTGGTCCTGGCGCCAGACGTGGCTGGACAGCAGGTAGTTCAGCGAGGCGATCGGCTGCCGCCACGGGATGGCCCGGGTCACCTTCAGCCACTTGGCGTGCTGGTTGAGCATCGAGTCGACGATGTGGATGAACGCTTCGTAGCTGGTGAACACGCCGTGCCGGCCGGTCAGCAGGTAGCCCTCCAGCCATCCCTGGCACAGGTGCTCGGAGAGCACCTCCATCACCCGCCCGTCGGGGGAGAGGTGGTCGTCGCCGGGCACCGTCTCGGCCACCCAGGCCCGGTCGGTCACCTCGAAGGCGGCACCCAACCGGTTGGAGGCGACCTCGTCGGGGCCGAGCAGCCGGAACGTCTGCGGGTTGGCGGCGATGACGTCGCGGATCCACGGGCCGAGCACCCCCGTCGCGCCGGCCATCGGCTGGCCCGGCTCGGGGACCTCCACGCCGTAGTCACGAAAGTCGGGCAGGGTCAGGTCTCGCAGCACCACTCCGCCGTTGGTGACCGGGTTGGCGCTCATCCGTCGATCGCCGCGCGGCGGCAGCGTACGTAACTCGTCCACCGGCGCGCCGGTGGCGTCGAACAGCTCCTCGGGCCGGTAGCTGCGCAGCCACTGCTCCAGCTCGGCCAGGTGCGCCGGGTTGTCGCGAACCTCCGACAGCGGCACCTGGTGGGCCCGGTAGGTGCCCTCCACCTGCTTGCCGTCGACCTCGCCGGGGCCGGTCCAGCCCTTCGGCGTCCGCAGGATGATCATCGGCCAGCGGGGGCGTTCGACGACACCCCCGGTACGCGCCCGGCTCTGGATCGCCGCGATCTCGTCAAGCGCCCGGTCCATCGTCGCGGCGAGGGTGCGGTGCACCTCGGCCGGGTCGTCGCCGGCCACCACGTACGGCTGGTAGCCCGACCCGTGCATCAGTTCGAGCAGGTCGGCCTCGGGGATCCGGGACAGCACGGTCGGATTCGCGATCTTGTAGCCGTTGAGGTGCAGGATGGGCAGCACCGCGCCGTCGCGGGCCGGATTGAGGAACACGTTGGAGAGCCAGCTGCCGGCCAGCGGACCGGTCTCCGCCTCGCCGTCACCGACGACGCACGCCACCACGAGGTCCGGGTGGTCGAACGCGGCGCCGTACGCGTGACTCAACGCGTACCCCAGCTCGCCGCCCTCGTGGATCGAACCCGGCACGTCCGCCGCGACGTGGCTGGGAATGCCGCCGGGGAACGAGAACTGCCGGAACAGCCGGGCCATCCCTGTCTCGTCGCGCGCCACGTCGTGGTAGCGCTCCGACCAGGTGCCCTCCAGCCAGGTGTTGGCCACGATGGCCGGGCCGCCGTGCCCGGGGCCGGTGACCAGCATGGCGTTCAGGTCGCGCGCCACGATCACCCGGTTGAGGTGGGCGTAGATCAGGTTGAGGCCCGGGCTGGTGCCCCAGTGGCCGAGCAGCCGCGGCTTGATGTCGTCAGGGGTCAGCGGGTCGCGCAGCAGGGGGTTGCCCAGCAGGTAGATCTGCCCCACGGTGAGGTAGTTCGCGGCGCGCCAGTAGGCGTCCAACCGGCGCAGCTCGTCGTCGGTGAGGGCGCCGTGCACGTCGAGAGCGGTGTCCATGATGCTGCCTCTCGCGGGTCGGATGGGCGTCCGGCGTCCAGCTTCGCGGCTGGCGGCGCCCCGGATCAGGGCCGTTGGTCCCGTGTCGGGCGGGCGGCGGGGCCGGTGAGCGGCTTCGTGGCGAGGCCTCGCACGACGACCACCGGGGCGGGGGAGTGGTAGAGCAGGGACTGGGCGACGGCGCCCAACATGGCTCGGCCTGGTTCGTCACCCCGGGCCGCGACCACCGCCACCTGCGCCGAGCGGGACGTCTCGACGAGCACCTCGCCGGGATCGCCGCGCTCGACACGGCTCTCGGTCACCACCCCGGGGCGGTCGGCGGTGTGCCGAGCCAGCGCCTCGGTGAGCTGCTCGGTGACCGCGTCGGTGTCCTCGTCGTACTCCGCCACCCGCATGGCCAGGAGTCGTGCGCCACGCTGGGCCGCGCACTCCAGGGCCCAGCGCAGGGCGAGGTGGGAGCTGGGTGAACCGTCGACGCCGACAAGCACCGGGCCCTGCGGCGGTGGCTCGCTGCGGACCGCCAGCAGTGGGCAGCCGGCCCGCGCTGCCAACTGCACCGCGGGCGTCTCGGCCGGTACGCACTTACCGCTGCCGGCCATGCCGCTGTCGCCGACCGCCAGCAGGAAGGCCGCCTCCGAGCGCCGGATGAGAGTCATCAGCATGGCGCTCTCGACGATCTCGCCGCGTACGGTGAGCCCCGGTTCGGTCCGGTGGGCGAGTTGGGTGGCCTGTGCGATCAGCTGCTCGGCCCGGTCCCGGGGCGCGGCGACGGTGTCGGCGGCGAAGGCCGCGTGCCAGTCGAAGGTGTGCAGCAGGCGCAGTGCCCGGCCGTGCCCGGCGGCCTCCAGGGCCGCCTGCTGGACGACCGGGAGATCGCGCTCCGAGCCGAGGCCGACGATCACCTCCGCATCGGCGGATGCGGTCATCCGACATCACCTCCCGGGCGTCGCGCCCGGCACGACCACGCTGTCCCTCACCGAGGGTAGTCGGGCGGGTGCGGCAGCGGGGCCGGTTCACCCACGCCTCGTCAACCGAGGTTGACACGAGTGGCGCTGTCAACGTATGTTGACGGCATGAGTCAGGCGACGGAACTCGCGGCGGCAGCCGGCAGCACCGACCCCCGGGTCGGGCTGCGCGCCGTTCGCGCGCTGCGCCGGCTGCTCGAGCGGCTCGAGGTGGTCCAGGTGGACAACGCCCGTCGACAGGGCTGGTCCTGGCAGGAGATCGCCGACGCGCTCGAGGTCAGCCGGCAGGCGGTGCACAAGAAGCACGCCGGACGACCGGCGGTCAACTCATCCTGGGAGGCGTGATGTTCGAACGGTTCACCGACCGGGCGCGCGACGTGGTGCGGCGGGCGCTGGAGGAGGCACGGGCCGAGGGGCAACGACCGGTCGGCACCGAGCACCTGCTGCTCGCCCTGCTCGCCGACGAGGCCGGGCTGGCCAGCCGCGTACTGACCGACGCCGGCGTGCGCGCCGACGACCTTCGCGAGCGGGTACGCCGGCACACCGCCAGCGGCGGCGCCGGCCTCGGCGACGCCGACGCGGCAGCCCTGCGGGAGATCGGCATCGACCTGGCCGCGATAGTGGCCCGCATCGAGGAGTCCTTCGGCCCGGACGCGCTGCGCGAGGCCGTACCCGCGCCGCGCCGCCGCTGGAGGCGCAGGAGGCACCTGGGCGGGCCGTTCTCACCCCGGTCGAAGAAGGTCCTGGAGCTGTCCCTGCGGGAGGCGCTGCGCCTGCGCCACAAGCACATCGGCACCGAGCACATCCTGCTGGGCGTGCTCCGCGAGGGCCACGGGCTGGGCGCGCAGGTGCTCACCGAATCCGGCGTCGACCTCGACGATCTGCGCCAGCGGGTGGAGAACGCCCTGCGGACCACCGCCTGACCGCCCCGCAGGCGTTGAAACCTGTCTGTGGCACTTCCGACGCCCGGCGTCCACGGGCTCGCTGAAGCCGTCCCGGTGCTGCACACTGACGCCGTGGATCCTGGACAGGACAGACGACCCTCGGGCGGCGACGGCGGGCTGCGCTCGGCAGTGGTGGTCAACCCGGTGAAGGTCGACGATCTCGACGAGCTGCGACGCACGGTCGACGACGCCCTGGCCGCCGCCGGCTGGCCGGCCCCTCAGTGGTACGAGACGACAGTCGACGACCCGGGCCGGGGCCAGACCGAGCAGGCAGTCAAGGACGGGGTGGACCTGGTCTTCGCCTGCGGTGGCGACGGCACCGTGATGTCCTGCGTCAGCGCGCTGGTCGGCACCGAGGTGGCCCTCGCCGTGCTGCCGCAGGGCACCGGCAACCTGCTCGCCGCCAACCTGGGCCTCTCCACCGACCTGGCGGCCGGCCTCCAGGTCGCCGTCGAGCGGGGCCGTCGGCTGCTCGACGTCGGCGCGGTCGAGGACCGCTACTTCACGGTGATGGCAGGCATGGGCTTCGACGCCCAGATGCTCGAAGCCACGAACGAGACCACCAAGGCCCGCATCGGCTGGCCGGCGTACGTGGTGGGCGCCGTCCGGCACCTGCGCGACAGGCCGATGCGGGTGCAGATCCGCATCGACGACCGGCCACCGGTACGCCGTCGGGCCCGCTCGGTCCTGATCGCTAACGTGGGCCGGCTCCAGGGCGGCGTACGGCTGCTCACCGAGGCCGAGCCGGACGACGGCTGGCTCGACGTCGCGGTGCTCACCCCGCACAGCCTGCGGCACTGGCTCGCGCTCGGCTGGGCGGTGATCCGCCGCAGCGGCGAGGTGCCCCGGATGGAGGTGTTCCGCGGCCGCAGCGTGGTGGTCACCAGCAACCGGGCCCAGCCGCGCGAGCTCGACGGCGACCTCATCGCCCCGGGCCGCCAACTGCGGGCGGACATCAAGCCCGAGTCGCTCTGGCTCTGCGTCCCCCAGCCGCAGGACGCCCCCGACCTGGCCGTCGACGCACAGGGCGCCGGAGAGCGGGGCGAGCAGCTGATCGAGGAAGCGCGCCGTGAGTAGCACCCGCATCGTGCCGGAGACCCGGCTGATGGCCGACGCGGAGCTGTCCGCCGACGACGCCTGGCGCACGCTGCGCCGGCAGGGTGGCTGGCACCTGCTGCGGGACGCCTTCATCCGGTTCCGCTACGGCGACGGGTTCAGCCACTCCCGGGCGTTCGCGCTGCAACTGTGCCTCGCCGTGGTGCCGTTCCTGATCGCCCTCACCGGGCTGGTCAGCGAGCTGGGCGTCCGGGAGGGCGGCCAGGTGGTCGCCGATACCGTCCTGGCGCTCACTCCCGGCCAGAGCGAGCAGGTGGTCGGCGAGCTGCTCGGCGAGGGCGAGCGGGTCGAGGACGCCGGGGAGCTGGCGCTCACCCTGGGTCTGCTCACCGGCCTGATCGCGTTGACCACCACGATGGCCCAGATCGAGCGGGGCGCCAACCGCATCTACGGCGTCGAACGGGACCGCCCCGCGCTGGGCAAGTACCTGCGCGCCGCCGTCCTCGCAGTCACCGCGGGCCTGCCCGCGCTCGCCGGGTTCCTCATCCTGGTCGGCGGCGGCGCGATGGGTGACTCGGTGCGCGAGCACTACGAGTGGGGCGATGTCGCCCAGGGCATCTGGGACGCCGTACGTTTCCCGCTGAGCCTCGGGCTGACCGTGCTCGCGGTGGCCGTGCTGTTTCGGCACGCGCCCCGCCGCCGGCAGCCCGGCCTGTCCTGGCTGCTCTTCGGCGCCGGCATCGCCACCGCCCTGTGGTGGATGGCCAGCCTGCTGCTGGCCGCGTACGTGCGGTTCAGTGACGGCTTCGGGCAGACCTACGGCGCGTTGACGGGCATGATGGCGCTGCTGCTCTGGGCCAACCTGACCGGGATCGCGCTCTTCGGCGGGCTGGCGTTCGCCGCCCAGTTGGAGGCGCTGCGCATCGGCGTGCAGGAGCCCGCCCAACCGGACCTGTGGGAGCCCGACGCCCAGCGCGGCGAGCTGCTCGACACCGGGGACATGTCCGCCCTGTAGCGCCCCCCGCGTGTACGCACGACGCGGATCGGGTAAAGCGCCTCGCCAGAGACGACAAGGGAGGTGCGGGGTGACCGCGGTCAAAGAGGTGGCGCGGCGTCCGATCGGTCATTTCGCCGAACGGAGCGTCGCCGGCCTGGCGGCCGTCACTGGCGCCGGGGTGGCCTTCGGGCTGCTGTTGCTGCTCGTGCGGGTGCGCTGGAGCCCGTTGCAGGACGCGGACCACGCCGTCGCCGAGTGGTTCAACGGGCTCGTCGCCCCGCACCACGCACTCGTCACAGTGCTCCAGGCGGTGACCGACCTGGGCGGCCGGCCGATTCTCATCTGGCTGGTCACCATCGCGGTGGTCGGTCTGCTGATCCGGCGGCAGCCCCGACTGGCCGTCTACCTGATCATCACAGGGGTCGGCGGTCTGATCCTCGACCCGTCACTCAAGACGCTCGTCGGCCGGCTCCGCCCGATCGTGGACGTGCCGGTCGCCAGCGCCCCGGGGAACAGCTTCCCCAGCGGGCACGCGCTCGGCTCGTTCGTCGCGTACGGGGCGCTGCTGCTGGTGTTCCTGCCGGCGATGGCGCCGCGCTGGCGTAAGCCGGCGATCGTCGGCGTCGGCGTGCTGGTGGCGCTGATCGGCCTGACCCGGATCGCGCTGGGCGTGCACTTCGTCTCCGACGTGTTCGGCGGCTGGCTGCTCGGCGCGGCGTGGCTGGGCGTCACCGCGTACGCCTTCCGGCTGTGGCGGCGCGAGCGGGGCCGGCCGGTGCCGCCGCTGAGCGAGGGTCTGGAGCCGGAGGCCGGGCACGACATCGCCCCCGCCCCGGCCGAGGAGCACGTGCTGGCCCATCCGCGCTCGGCGGTGGCCGAGCTGCTGGTCGGCTGGGTGCTCGTGTTCGGCGCGCTGTACGGCTTCGGCACGTACGTCAGCTACCACGCCAAGGGCACCTTCTTCGACACCCTGGACACGGAGGTGCCGCGCTGGTTCGCCGAGCGGCACACCGAGATGCTCACCGACCTGAGCTGGTGGTGGAGCAAGTTCGGCGACACCCACGCGATCCTGCTCATCTCGCTGGTGTTCTGCCCGCTGGTGCTCGCGGTGTGGCGGCGTTGGCGGCCGGTGCTGTTCGTGGCGCTGGCGATGATCGGCGAGCTGACCCTCTTCCTCGCCTCGGCGCGGGCGGTCGACCGGCCGCGTCCGCCGGTGGAGAACCTGGACGGGCAGATGCCCACCTCGTCGTTCCCGTCCGGGCACATCGCGGCGACGATCTGCGTCTGGCTGGCCATCACCCTCATCGTGTTCCCCCGTACCGACCGCTGGTGGCGGTGGGTCTTCGTGGCGCTGGCCGTGATCATGCCGGTCGGCGTGGCCACCTCGCGGATGTACCGGGGCATGCACCACCCGACCGACTTCATGGGTGCGATCCTGCTCTCCGCGCTCTGGATCGGGCTGCTCTACCTCGTCGTCCGCCCGAACGCCGACCTGAAGGAAGGCAACCAGCCGGCCATCGAGTCGGAGGACGTGCACACCCTCGACGACGAGCTGGCGCGGGCCGGCCGGGCCGATTGAGCGCGGCGCCGTGCTGCGCGTGATGACCTGGAACATCCGCACCGGCGGGCGGGACCGCGGTGGTTCCGACCGGTTGGATCAGGTGGTCCGGGTCGTCACCGAGCAGGCGCCGGACGTGCTGGCCCTGGAGGAGCTGCGCGGCTTCGACCGCGACGGGCTGATGGCCACTGTGGCGGGCCGGGTGGGGATGGCGCCCCACCTGGCCCGGTCCTGCTTCGGGCAGCCGGTGGCGGTGCTGGTCCGGCCGCCGTACCGGGTCGTCGACGCGGGCCCGGTGCGCCGCCCGTTCCACCACGCCGCCGCCCGCGCCGTGGTGGCCACCTCCGCCGGCCCGCTCACCGTGGTGGGCGCCCACCTCTATCCGTACTCCGGTGGGCGCCGGCGGATGGAGGTCGACTGGCTGGTGTCGGCCGTGCGACGCGCGCCCGGGCCCCTGACGCTTGTCACAGGCGATCTCAACTCGCTCGATCCGACCGTCGACCACACCGCACGGCTGGCCGGGATGCCCGCGATGTACCGGCGGCGGCACCTGCGACGGGCCGGCGGGACCGTGGACACCCGTGCCATCGCCCGGTTGCTTGCCGCCGGGCTTGTCGATCTCTGGCCCGCGTCCGCCTCCGGGGCGCCGGAGGCCGAGGGGCTCACCGTGCCCACCCGGTTCGGCGGGGCCGAGTTCGCCGGAATGCGCCTGGACTACCTGTTCGGCAGCCCCGAGCTTGCCGAACGCGTCACCGACTGTCGGGTGATCCGTGGCGGTGCGGCCGACACGGCCTCGGACCACTATCCGCTGCTTGCCGACCTGGACCTCGACAACGCTCCACACTGAACGGTCCAGGACCGTGAGCCGTGGCACGGGACCGTTATCGTGCCCACCGTGACCGACCGACCCACCGATCACCCGCCGCTGCCCGGTCGTCCGGGCTCTCCCACTACGGCACGTACGGCCGGGCACGGGGGAGAGCCGGCCGCCGTCGCGCTTCCGCTCGTCGCGGCGGTCGCGCGCGGTGTGGCGCTGGTCGTGGTGCTGCCGGTACGCCTGCTCTGGGAGCTGATCGAGGCTGCCGGCCGGCTGGTGCACCGGCACCTGCTCACCCCGGCCGGCCGGTTCCTGCGCCGCTGGCTGCTGGCGCCGCTTGTCTGGTGCGTCCGCCACCTGCTGTGGCTTCCGCTGGTGTGGGCGGCCCGCACGCTGGTCTGGGTTCCGCTGCTGTGGTCGGGGCGGGGTCTCGCGTGGCTGGCCCGCGTGCTGGTCTGGGTTCCGCTGGTCGCCCTCGGCGGCCTGCTGGCGGTGGTGGGGACGGCGGTGGGGCGTGCTGCCCACTGGCTGTTCTGGAGGCCGTTGGTGTGGCTGGGCGCGCTGCTCGCACCCGTCGGCGAGGTCCTCTGGCGGGGTGTGGAGCTGCTCGGGGGTGCGTTGGTCTGGCTGGCCAGCGGGATCTGGCGGGGGGTTCGTGGCCTCGGTCGCCTGCTCGCCGCCGCCGTCCTCGGCGCGTGGCGGACGGCCGGACGGGTGCTGCGGCTGCTCTACCGCCTGCTGCTGCGCCCGCTGCTGCTCGGAGCCCGGTGGGTCTGGTCGGTGACGGTGGTGCCGGTGGCGCGCGGCGTCAGGGCGGCCTGGCGGGCCACCGTCGCGCCGGTGGCCCGCTGGATCCGCCGGTCGGTGTTCGACCCGGCCCGGTTGGCCTCCCGTGAGGTGCTCACCGCACTGGGTTTGCGCCGCTGAGGCGGTCGGGCCTCACAGCACCAGGTTGAGCAGGACTGTCAGCACCACCGAGGCGACGATCGAGAAGAGGATCATCAGGAGGCAGCCGAGTCCGCCGCCGAGCGGGCGGATCTCCGTGTTTCCGAAGCGCATGGGTTCACCTTTTCGTCAGGGTGGAGCTGAGGAGGTGGCGGACCGCGTCGGCGACCGCCGTCGGGGCAGTGGTTGCCACGTTGTGCGCGGCACCGGGGACGACAACGAGGTCGCCGTCGACCAGCCGGGCCGCCTCGTCCCGCCAGCCGGCCGGTGCGACCGGGTCACGACGTCCGGCGACGACGAGGGTCGGCGCGGTGACCCGGACCAGATCAGCCTCGATGGCGTTGCGGGCCGAGTGCGACAGGGTGGCGAAGACCCGCCAGGGCCTGGCGTTCCACACGTCCCGCACCAGGATCGGCGCCTGCAACGGCGCCTCCCGCGCGGTGTCCACCAGCCACCTGCCGAACAGCCCTCGACGGGACCGGGCAGCCGGGTCGCTGGTCGGCCCGGCCAGGACCAGCGCACGTACCGCGTCCGGGTGGGTGGCGGCGAGCGAGGCGGCCACCTCCGCACCGAACGAGTGCCCGAGCAGGCACACCGGCGGCAGCCGGTACGCGGCAAGCCAGGTGGCCAGGTGCTCGGCGTGCCGGCGCACGTCGTACGCGCCCCGGGGGCGCTCGGACAGCCCGAAGCCGGGCAGGTCCGGCACGTACACCTGATGGGTGGCGGCGAGCGCGACGGCAAGCGGGGTCAGGTAGCGGTGGGAGACCGCGAGCCCGTGCACCAGGACCACAGGCGGCGCCTCGGTGCCCGGGTCCTCGCTTCGCCGGGTGTGGGTGCGCAGGCCGTCGACGAGCCGCCATTCGCTGACCAGACCGGCGGCCGGCCGGGGCGCGGCCATCGCGAGGCGCAGCTCGGTCCTCCCGAAACGGCCGCCGGGGGTCAACCTCACAGTTGCCGCAGCCGGGGCAGCAGTTGCTCCTGCGCCCAGTCCAGGAACATCGGCTGGGTCTCCCCGCCGACCTGGATGATCGCCACGTGGGTGAAGCCGGCGTCGACGAACTTGCGGAACGCCTCGACGTGCGCGTCGACGTCCGGGCCGCAGGGGACGCCCTGGGCGACGTCGTCCTCCCGGACGAACTGGGTGGCGGCGGCGAAGGAATCCGGCCCGGGCAGGTCGGCGTTGACCTTCCAGCCCAGCCCGAACCAGCGGAACTGGTCGTGCACGATCTTGCGGCACTCCGCCTCGTCCGGCCCGTAGCAGATGGCCACCTGCCCGTAGCGGGGCTGGCCGGCGCCGCCGGCGTCGTCGTACATCTCGATGATGTGCCGGTCGGGTTCGGTGGCGATGATGCCGTTGCCGTACTCGGCGGCAAGCGTCGCGGACTGCCGACCGGACGCGGCGACGGCCATCGGCACCGGACGCTCGGGGCGGTCCCAGACGTACGCGTCGGGCACGTCGAAGTGGTTGCCGGAGAAGGTGAGCGTCTCGCCGTTGAGCAGCGGCCGGATGATCTGCAACGCCTCCTCGAACATCTCGTGCCGCTGTTGCACGTGCGGCCAACCGCCGACCACGTGCTCGTTGAGGTTCTCGCCCGCGCCCAGGCCGAGGGTGAAGCGTCCGTCCGAGAGCGCGCCGATCGTGCTTGCCTTCTGCGCGACCACTGCCGGGTGGTAGCGGCGGATCGGACAGGTGACGAAGGACATCAGCTCCGCGCGGGAGGTGGCGTGGGCGACCGCGCCGAGCACCGACCAGGCGTACGGGGAGTGGCCCTGGGAGTCCAGCCAGGGGTAGTAGTGGTCGGACATCACCAGCTGGTCGAAGCCGGCGGCCTCGGCCCGGATCGCGTGGTCGACCAACTGCTTGGGACCGGCCTGTTCGCCCATCAGGGTGTAGCCGACGCTGACCATCCTGGTTTCCCCTTCCACCGACGTATCGTTCCCGGGATACCCAGGTCGGCAGCCCTCAACCCTCCCGTCCGGTTCACGGGTGGTGGTGCGTGACGGGATTAACCGGTTAAGATTCGGTGTCGCGCGCATCCTGTGGTGGGGATGTTCGCCCCGTGACGGCCTGCGCTCGCGTGGGCCGTCGCGGCTGTGCGGGGTCGGCTGCGGCCACTGAACCGGTTGCGCCCACCGATCCATCGTCCTACGCTGATGCCTGCGCCGCCGGGAGCCGAGCGGTGGCTGCCGGGCTGCAGCCGCCTTCCCTGTCACGTCCCACCCCTGTCGGGCACCGGGGGTCCTGCCTGAGGAAGGCCATGAAGACTCGACTCTCCGCCGCCGGCGCCGCGCTGCTGGCGCTGCTCGTCGCGGTGCTGGCGTTCGGCCAGCCGGCCCGCGCCGCCGCCGGTTTCACAGTCGCCAACGGCAAGTTGTACGACGCCAACGGCACCGAATTCATCATGCGCGGCGTCAACCACGCGCACACCTGGTACCCGCAGCAGACCAGCTCGTTCGCCGACGTGAAGGCGCTCGGCGCGAACACCGTGCGGGTGGTGCTCTCCAGCGGCGACAGGTGGACCCGCAACACCAACGCGGACGTCGCGAACGTCATCTCGCTGTGCAAGGCCAACCGGTTGATCTGTGTGCTCGAGGTGCACGACACCACGGGGTACGGCGAGCAGAGCGGCGCGATCACCCTCGCCCGAGCGGTCGACTACTGGATCAGCCTGGCCGACGTCCTCGCCGGCCAGGAGAAGTACGTCATCGTCAACATCGGCAACGAGCCGTACGGCAACCAGAACTACGGTTCCTGGGCCACCGACAACGCGGCGGCGATCAAGCGGTTGCGCACCGCCGGCCTGACCCACACGATCATGGTGGACGCGCCGAACTGGGGGCAGGACTGGTCGTTCACCATGCGCGACAACGCCGCCTCCGTCTTCGCCGCCGACCCGGCCCGCAACACGGTCTTCTCCATCCACATGTACGGGGTGTTCGACACCGCGGCGGAGATCAGCGACTACCTGGGCCGGTTCCGGGCCGCCGGGCTGCCCATCGTGGTCGGTGAGTTCGGGTTCAACCACTCCGACGGCGACCCCGACGAGGACACCATCCTCGCCTACAGTCAGGCCAACGGGATCGGCTGGCTGGGCTGGTCGTGGAGCGGCAACGGCGGTGGCGTCGAATACCTCGACCTGTCCACGTCCTTCAACCCGGCCAACCTGACCACCTGGGGTCAGCGGCTCTTCAACGGCGCGAACGGCATCCGGCAGACCGCCCGGGAGGCAAGCGTCTACGCCAGCATCCCCCCGCCGACCACCCCGCCGCCGACGACGCCCCCACCGACCACCCCGCCGCCCACGACCCCGCCGAACGGTGGCTGCACCGCGACGTACACGATCACCAACTCCTGGCAGGGTGGCTTCCAGGGTGAGGTACGGGTGACCGCCGGCGCGAGGGCGATCACCGGCTGGACCGCCGGGTGGACCTTCGCCAACGGGCAGAGCGTCACCCAGTCCTGGAATGTGGCCCTGACCAGCAGCGGCACCACGGTGACCGCGCGCAACGTGGACTACAACGGACGGCTGGCCGCCGGTGCCAGCACCAGCTTCGGCTTCATCGGCGGTTGGACCGGCACGAACGCCGCGCCTGTCGTGAGCTGCACGGCGAGCTGAACGACGGGCTGGTGGCCGAGCCCCACGCCGGGCCCGGCCACCACGCCCGTTTCGGTCAGTGCTCGCCGACCAGGTTCACGATCACCACTCCCGCGATGATCAGAGCGATGCCTGTGAGCTTCACCGGCCCGACCGACTCGCCGAGGAACACCGCCCCGATCGCCACGATGGCGGCGGTTCCCAGACCCGACCAGAGCGCGTACGCCACACCCACAGGTATCTCCTTGACCGCCTGGGCCAGCAGCAGGAACGCCACGCCGTAGCCGGCGAGGCAACCCACAGTCGGCCACAGGCGACTGAACCCGGCGGTGCTCTTGATCAGGCTGGTCGCCAGCACCTCGGCGGCGATGGCGATCCCCAGCAGCACGTACGCCATGCGCCGTCAGCCCCTCGTGGTCGGTGACACGTCGCTGCCCAGGCTAGCGCCGGCACCCGGTACCGCCCGCCGTCGACAGGGGGCGGCGCGAAGCACACGCGCCTCCGGACCGCTCAGTCGACGGCGTCGACCTCCAGGACCAGGCTCTGCTCCGGGTGCAACGCGGGCATCTGCACCCCCACCCGGGCCAGCGCCGCGCCGCTGAGCGTGACGCCCGTCGCCAGCCAGATCGGCGCGGACCTGTTGATCGTCGCCGGGGCCGGGACACCGTCCGCCGGCCGTACCCGGTAACGCCGCTCGGGGTCGAGGCCGGGCAGTCGTACCGCGCCCGGGACCTGCGCCACAGAGGTGGCCAGCCGTGCCACCGCGTACACCGCCCGGGTCTTGTCACCCGCGACCACGCCGTGCGCCCAGACGGCCGGGTCCGGGTGGTCGACCCGGACCACCCGGCCGGCGTGCAGCAGCGGGCGCAGCCGCTTGTGCAGCGCCACCCAGGCGGCCAGCTCGGTCTGTTCGGCGGCGCTGATCGACGCGATGTCCCACTCGATGCCGTGGTGGCCGAACAGCGCGGTGGCCGCCCGGAAGGCCAGGTCGTGCACGCGGTGGGTGGTGTGCGAGCGTTCCGGGCCGATGTGCGTGCCGATCAGTTCCGGTGGCAGCAGCAGCCCGGTCCAGCGCTGGATGGCGAGCCGTTCCAGGGCGTCGTTGCAGTCGCTGGCCCAGACCCGGTCGGTGCGGGCCAGGATGGCCAGGTCCACCCGGGCGCCGCCGGACGAGCAGCTCTCGATCTCCACGCCGGGGTGCCGTCTGCGCAATTCGTCGAGGAGCCGGTAGACCGCAAGCGTCTGCCCGTGCACGCCGGGTCGGCCGTGGTGCCCGGCCTCGGTGAGGTCCCGGTTCTGGTCCCACTTGAGGTAGCTGATTCCGGGATGGGCGCTGAGCAGTTCGTCGAGCCGTTCCAGCAGGTGGTCGTACGCCTCGGGGCGGCCCAGGTCGAGCACCTGCTGGTTGCGCCAGGCCGGCGGCAGCCGCCCCGGTACGGCCAGCAGCCAGTCACGGTGCGCGCGGTACAGGTCCGAGTCCGGGTTGACCATCTCCGGCTCCACCCAGAGACCGAACTGCAGGCCCCGACCTGTCACGTGGTCGATGAGCGGTTGCAGGCCGTCGGGCCAGACGTCCTCGTCGACGTACCAGTCGCCGAGCCCTGCTGTGTCGTCGCGCCGGCCGCGGAACCAGCCGTCGTCGAGCACGAACCGCTCCACCCCGATCTGCGCCGCCCGGTCGGCGAGCGCCCGCAGCCGGTCCAGGTCGTGGTCGAAGTAGACGGCCTCCCAGACGTTCAGCGTGACCGGGCGCGGGGAGCGCGGGTGCCCGGCCCGGGCCCGCAGGTGGGAATGGAGTACGTCGCTGAGCCCGTCCAGCCCGGCATCGGACCAGACGGCGTAGAGCAGGGGAGTGTCGTACGACTCGCCGGGGCCGAGCCGGATCTCGCCGGGGGCCAGCAGTTCGCCGCCGCCGACTGTCGACTCGCCTGTGGGACGGCGCTCGGCGAACGTGACGTGGTCGCCGCTCCACGCGGTGTGCACCGCCCACACCTCGCCGTGGCCGAAGTCGAACCCGGCGGTGCCGGCCACCAGCAGCAGGGTGGCGTCGTGCCCGGTACGGCCGTGCCGGCCCTCGCGGACCCAGGCGCCGTGCTGCCACGGATGCCGCTGCGGGGACCGTTCCCGGCACCAGCGGCCGGTCAGGTCGAGCAGTTCGGTGGCGACCGCCGGCACCGGCAGCACGGGCGTCAGCTCCCGCAGCTCGTACGCGCCGTCGCCGTCGTTGCGCAGCCGGTGGCGGAGGGTCAGCAGGCCGCGCTGGTCAGCGTCAGCTCGATGGTCAGGGACAGTCCGGCGGCCGCGTCCGACGCGCGCACGACCACCCGCGCCGTGGCGTCGGCGGGCTGGTCCACGTCGACACCGTCCAACCGGAACGCCGTGGACCAGTCCCGCCCGTCACGGTGCCCGGCCAGAGCAGGCCTGCCGCTCCAGCCGGCGCTCGCCTCCGGCAGCAGCGACAGCACGGCGGGCTCGTCGAAGCTGCTCGGCACCACAGGCGGTGCCGTCGCGTCGGTGAGCTGGCGCAGGCCCTCGTCGTCGAGGTCGCCGACGTCGCCACCCCAGTGCACGACCCGGGGCAGCCCCGGGCCGCGCGCGTCGAGCACCAGGCTGGTCCGCGCGTGGCGCAGGTGCAGGATCGTCATCCCTTCGAGGCTCCCAAGGTCAGGCCCCGGACGAAGTGCCGCTGGAGCATAAAGAAGATCACCAGGGTGGGGATCGCGACGAGCACGCTGCCCGCCGAGACCAGGTTGTTGTCGGTGAAGAACTCGCCGCGCAGGTTGTTGAGCGAGCTGGTCACCGGGAACTTGTCGCCGGTACGCATCAGGACCGTGGCCCAGAAGAACTCGTTGTAGATCCAGGTCACCTCCAGGGTGGCCAGTGCGGCCAGGGCCGGCCGGCACAGCGGCATGGTGACCTGCCAGTACTGCCGCCAGATGCTCGCGCCGTCGACCATCGCCGCCTCGTACAGGTCGCGGGGCAGCGCCTTCATGTAGTTGCTGAGCACGAAGACGCAGAACCCGCACTGGAAGGCCACGTTGATCAGGATCAGCCCCCAGTAGCTGTCGTAGAGCAGCTCCGAGTCGCTCATGAACTCCGGCAGCGGCACCTCGGTGAACAGCCGGAACAGGGGGATGAGCAACGCCTGTTGGGGCAGCAGGTTGGCCGCGGTGAAGATGCCGAGCAGGACCAGGTTGAGTTTCCAGCTGAACCGGGCGATGACGAACGCCACGCAGGAGGCGAGGAAGAGCGTCAGCAGCACCGCGGGCACCGTGATGTACACCGAGTTGAGGAAGTGCTTGCCGAACTCCGCCGTCCGCCAGGCGGTGACGTAGTTGTCGAAGGTCCAGCCGCCGAACGAGACGTAGCCGTTGACTGCCGTGTACTCGTACGAGCGCAGCGAGGTCAGCACCGCCCAGGCGATCGGGAAGAGCCAGACCAGCGCGACGACGATGAGGAAGCCGTGCAGCAGCAGCCGCAGCGGGGTCGGCCTGCGGCGACGGACCGGGATGTCGGTGCTCATTGCCGGTTCTCCCTCATCACTGTCGCCAGGTAGATGGTGATGAAGACAAGCGAGACGACAAGCATGATCGTGGCCAGTGCCGAGCCGAACCCGATCCGGCTCGCCTCACCCACCACGTTCTGGGTGACCAGCGCGGAGATCAGCTCCAACCCGTTGCGGCCCTTGTTGACCACCCAGACCAGGTCGAACGCGCGCAGCGACTCGATCACCGTCACCACCAGCACGATGATGTTGATGGGCCGCAGCACCGGGAAGACGACCCGGAAGAACGCCCGGCTCTCCGAGGCGCCGTCGACCGCGGCGGCCTCTCGCAGCGACGGGTCGACGCCCTTGAGCCCGGCCAGGTAGAGCAGCATGATGTAGCCGACGTGCCGCCAACCGGAGGCGACCATGACCGCCCAGATGTTGACGTTCGAGTCGCCGTACCAGTCGATGTTGCTGCCGAAGACGGCGTTGATCAGCCCCTGGTCGCGGGAGTAGAGCAGCTGCCAGACGAAGCCGATGAGCGCCAGCGAGAGCACCACCGGCAGGTAGAGCGCGGTCTGGTAGAAGCGGCTGCCCCGCAACTCCTTGTCCAGCAGCACGGCCAGGAACATGCCGAACGGGGTGGCGACCACGAACAGCACCGCCAGCCAGAGCAGGTTGTGCTGGATCGCCGGCACGAACGGCGGGTAGATGTTCACCACGTCGCTGTAGTTGCGCGCGCCGACGAACTCGATCTCGTTGAGTGGGCCGATGCCGTCCCAGTTGGTGCCGGAGAGCAGCACGGTGGCCGCCGCCGGCAGCCAGACGAATCCGGTGACGAGCAGCAGCGGGACGAGCACCATCAGCGTGATGACCACGCGGTCGGTGCGGGACAGGAGCCGTAGCCGCCGGCGACGACCACCCGTGGAGGTGGTCGCGGCCGGCGGCGGCACGGCGCGATCCGCTTGGATCAGGGGCAGGTCGGACACGATGTCCTCCCCCTTCCGCCGTCAGTCGGTGAAGATCGACTTCTTCTGGTTCTCGATGGACGAGGTGAGCCCGCCGATGTCCTTGGGGTCCTTGATGAACTGCTGGATCGCCGGAATGATCACCGTGGAGGCGAAGTCCGGTCGGGTGTCCCGGTCGAGGAACTGCGCGATCTCGGTGGCCGACCCGACCAGCTCCGCGGCCTTCTTCTGCAGGGCGGTGTAGCCGCTGACGTCCGCGCCGGTGTTGGCGACCAGGGTGGCCGGGTCGTTCTTGACGGTGATGTCCGCCGCGTCCTTGCCACCGAAGTACTCAAGCAGCTTGCGGGCGTTGTCCTCGTTCTTGGGCTTGCGGGCCATCATGTAGCCGTCGATCGGCGCGTCGAGCGCCTTGGCGCCGATCGAGGGGTCGATCTCGGGGAAGGTGAAGAAGTCGAGGTCGTCCTGCTCCTCGTTGGTGAACTGCTGACCGACGAAGAGGCCGAGCAGGTACATGCCGCTCTTCTTCTGCTGCAACGACTGGGCGGCCTCCTGCCAGGTGCGTCCGAGGCTGTCCGGCTGGTGCAGGGGGAGCAGACCGGCCCAGGTGTCGAACACCTTCTTGACCTTGTCGGAGGTCCAGGCCTCCTTGCCGGCCATCAGGTCGATGTGGAACTGGTAGCCGTTGATCCGCAGGTTGAGGATGTCGAAGGTGCCCATCGCCGGCCAGCCGTCCTTGTCGGCGAAGGCGACAGGGGTCAGGCCGTCTCTCTTCATCTGCGTGCCGAGCGCGGTGAACTGGTCGAGGGTCGTGGGCACCTGGTAGCCGTACTGCTTCCAGACCGACTTGCGGTAGAAGACGGCCCACGGGTAGTACGTCGCCGGGACGAAGTACTGCTTGCCGTCGTCGCCTGTGGATGCCTTCTTGAACGCGTCGGAATAGCCGGAGAGCTTGCTCCACACGTCGCTGATGTCGCCGGCCAGGCCCTTCTGCGCGAAGAAGCGCATCCGGTAGCCGGCGAACCAGGTGAACACGTCGTCCGGCTTGCCCTGGAGGTAGTTGTTGATGTTCTCCTGGAACGTGTTGTGGTCGACCGTGTTCACCGCGACCTGGACACCGGACGAGGTCTTGAACCCGTCGGTGACCTTCACCAGGACATCCTTGGGCTTCGGGTCGGACTGGTTGGACCCGAGCGACACGTCCTTGCTGGACCCGCCGGAGCCGGAGTCGTCGCCGCAGCCGGCGAGCAGGCCGGTGCCGAGCAGCGCGCCGGTGCCGGCCGCGCCGGCCAGCAGCGACCGTCGGTTGATGCCGGCGACGGACGGCGGTACGAGCCGAGCCAGGTACTCGGCTTGGGATCGGGGACGGGACATCTGTGCCTCCTGCGGATGAAGAGGTGCTAGTCCAAGGGCCATCAGAGGTGGTGACTGCGGAACCGCCGTCGTGATGACACATCGGGATCCACCGAGAATCCACATTGGCGAACACGAACGGCCATTGGGGCCTCAAGCTACCCGTCCGCAGGGCGCTGTCAAGAGGGCTGTTCGCCTCTGATAACCCAGTCGTGACGCGGCCGTTACGTGGTAAACGTTGGAAAGGAAATCGATGTTGGAAACTGTTGACTTGCGTGGATCGCCGGGTGCACCCTCAGCTGTCATGCGGCGATGGCAGGGCGACGGCATCCATTTCGGCGGCGACTACAACCCCGAGCAGTGGCCCGAGGAAACCTGGTCCGAGGACGTCGAGCTGATGCGCCGGGCCGGGGTCAACCTGGTCTCCGTCGGCATCTTCTCGTGGGCGCTGCTGGAGCCCAGCCCGGGCCGGTTCGAGTTCGGTTGGCTGGACCGCGTCCTGGACCTGCTGCACGACGGCGGCATCCAGGTCGACCTGGCCACCGCCACCGCCAGCCCGCCACCCTGGCTGGCCCGCGCGCACCCGGAGACGTTGCCCCGCCGGGCCGACGGCGCGGTCCTCTGGCCGGGCGGCCGGCAGGCGTACTGCCCCAGCTCGCCGGTGTTCCGCGAGCGGTCACTGGAGTTGGTGCGCGCGGTCGCCGGCCGGTACGCCGAGCATCCCGCCGTGGTGATGTGGCACGTCTCCAACGAACTGGGCTGTCACAACGTGCACTGCTACTGCGACGTCAGCGCCGAGGCGTTCCGGGGCTGGCTGCGCGAGCGGTACGGCGACCTGGACCGGCTCAACGACGCCTGGGGCACCGCCTTCTGGAGCCAGCGCTACGGCGACTGGGCCGAGATCAACCCGCCACGGACCGCGCCGACCTTCGCCAACCCCACGCAGCAGTTGGACTTCCTGCGGTTCTCCTCCGACGAGCAGCGCGCCCAGCTCCGCGCCGAACGCGCGCTGCTCAAGACCCTGGTCCAGCAGCCGATCACCACCAACTTCATGATCGGCATGAACGTCAAGCACATGGACTACCACTCCTGGGCGCCCGACGTGGACCTCGTCTCGAACGACCACTACCTGACCGCCGCCGACCCGCTGGCGCACCTCGGGCTGGCGCTCGCCGCCGATCACACCCGGGGCGTCGCCGGGGGTGACCCGTGGCTGCTGATGGAGCACTCCACGAGTGCCGTCAACTGGCAGCCGCGCAACGTGGCCAAGCTGCCCGGGCAGCTGCGCCGCAACAGCCTCGCGCACGTCGCCCGCGGCGCGGACGGGGTGCTGTTCTTCCAGTGGCGTGCCTCCCGGGCCGGCGCGGAGAAGTTCCACTCGGCACTGGTGCCGCACGCCGGCCCGGACACCAAGGTGTTCCGCGAGGTGTGCCAGCTCGGCGCGGACCTGAGGGCGCTCGCCGAGGTACGCGGCAGCCGGGTGGACGCCGACGTGGCGATCCTGTTCGACTGGGAGGCGTGGTGGGCTGTCGAGTTGGACTCGCACCCCAGCGTCGACGTCACCTACACCGACCGGCTCAACGCCCTGTACGGCGCGCTGTGGCGGGCCGGCGTGACCGCCGACATCGTGCACCCGTCCGCCGATCTCAGCCGCTACCGGCTGGTCCTCGCACCCACCCTCTACCTGGTGCGCGACGCGGACGTCGAGGCACTGCACAGGTACGTCGAGGCCGGCGGCACGGTGGCGGTCACCTACTTCAGCGGCGTCGTCGACGAGAACGACCACATCCGGCTGGGCGGCTACCCGGGCGCGTTCCGCGACCTGCTCGGCGTACGCACCGAGGAGTTCTTCCCGCTGCGCGCGGGCGAACAGGTGCGCCTCGACGACGGCAGCACCGCCGACGTGTGGACCGAATGGGTGCACCCCGACGGCGCGGAGGTGCTGTCGTCGTACACCGACGGGCCCTTGCCGGGCGTGCCGGCGCTGACCCGGCACCGGGTCGGCGACGGCGCCGCGTGGTACGTCGCCACCCGGCTGGACGAGCCGGCCACCGACCGGCTGGTCGCCCGGCTCCTCGACGAGGCCGGCGTCCGCCCGGCGGTGCCGGCGCCGACCGGCGTGGAGGTGGTACGACGACGCGACGGTGAGCGGACCTGGCTGTTCGTCCTCAACCACACGGGGGCGCAGGTCCGGCTCCCGGTGGCCGGCGTCGAGCTGTTGACCGGTGAGCGGTGTGCCGGTGAGCTGGCGGTGCCCGCCGGGGAGGTGGCGGTCGTCCGTGAGGATCGGGCCTGATCGTCAGGACGGCCCCGGCGCGAAGGAGGTTCCCCACATGCTCGCCCAGCAGCGGCAGACCGCCATCCTCGATCTGATCCGCCAGCGCGGCGGCGTGCGGGTGAGTCAGCTGGTCAGCCGGTTCGGCGTGTCCGACATGACGATCCGGCGCGACCTGGAGGTGCTCGCCGAGCGCGGCCTGGTCGACAAGGTGCACGGCGGCGCCACGCTCGCCGGCCCCGGATCGGCCGAGGAGCCCGGCTTCGCCGCGAAGTCGATCCGCCAGCAGGAGGAGAAGCGGGCCATCGCCGAACGGGCGGCGACGATGGTGGAGCCGGGAATGGCCATCGCGCTGTCCGCCGGCACCACCACCGCCGCGCTGGCCACGCTGCTCTCCGACGTACGCGGGCTGACCGTGGTGACCAACTCGATCCCGGTGGCCGACGCGCTCTACCAGAACCCTCGCGCCGACCAGACAGTCGTGCTGACCGGTGGGATCCGCACCCCGTCGGACGCGCTGACCGGGCCGGTTGCCGAGGCGGCCATCAGCGCCCTCAACGTCGACCTGCTGTTCCTGGGTGTGCACGGCCTCAGCCCGCGTACCGGCTTCACCACCCCCAACCTGCTGGAGGCCGGCGTCAACAGGTGCCTCATCGGCGCCGCCCGCCGGCTCGTGGTGCTCGCCGACCACACCAAGTGGGAGACGATCGGCATCGCCACCATCGCCCCCCTGGAGGCCGCCGACGTACTGATCACCGACCGTGGGCTTCCGACCGAGGCGCGGACCGTGATCGGCGAGCAGGTAGGCGAACTGGTGGTCGTGGAGCCCTGACGCCACTCAGCCCGGCCGCCCGGCTCGCCGCCGCTTGGTGAGGTACGGCAACGCGAACCAGCAGCTTCCCGGTAGTTGCGCGGATCTTGACCGGCCGCGCGGGCTCAGAGGTCATCGGCGGGCCGGCAGGATGCGGGGTGGTCGGCCGGCAGCCCGCACCGCAGGCGATCGGGCATGATCCGGTCGCAGAACACCCAATGTCGTACGTGCTGCGCGTCCTCGGCCGAGACTGTGGTGCCGGCAACGTCGACCTGCGGCGTCGAGGCCAACGCACGAGCCAGTGTCCGCGCCAGCTCCAATGCCCCGGCCAGGTCGGCGACCGCCACCGGCAGGTGGATCACATGCCGAGGTCTCTCCGTGTACGCCTCGACGGCGAACCTCGGCAGCGGCGTGAAGAGCCCGCTGTACTGGTGCTCCCATCCTGGGCTCACGGCTGACGCCGCTCGGGCCAGGCGCTGTGCCAGTCGCGTAGCGCCCGCTTCACCCGGGCGTTCTCCTCGCTGAGCCGGGCCACGTCGTGATGCAGCGTCGCCAGGTCGAGCGCGACGCGGTGCAGGAACTGCCGTACCTCCCGGGGGTCCAACCCGCGTCGGCCGAAACCGACCACGGTGAACTGCCGGTCGCGGACCTGGCTCGGGTGCAGCCGGGCCAACCGAGCGCCGCCGTGGAACGTGCCGTCGTAGAGCGTGCCTCGGGTCATTCATCACCTCACGCGTCGTCGACCGATGGGCGGGTCAGGGTCGCAAGGCGCCCTTTGCCGTGGTACTTATTCGTCAAGTCGGTTCGGAGCCGGGATTCGCACATCCCGACGCTCCAGTTGAGACCCGACGAGAGCCGGTATGCGACTGCCACTCGCGAGGCCGTCTCTCGTCACCTTCTCGGCTGTTGGCACAGCCGCGGTCGTCGTGTTTGCACCGGGCGTCCCCGGGGGCCGGCGATCACCCTCACCCGAAGGCCACGTTTCCAGTGGCCTCGGTCTTGGTGCAACGACACCAACGGAATCCTTCAGTGGATGCCTGGAGAGGTGAGCATGGCCGCGAACAGAGAGCCGTTCGTTCGAACCCTGCGTGCCCAATGGCTGGGCCAGCAGATGCGTGAGCTGCGCGAGAAGCGTGGGCTCACCCTCAAGTACGTCGCGCAGTATCTTGAGCGTGACTTCTCGTCCCTGGCCCGATACGAGAGGGCGGAATGGCCCTTCCGCCGAGATCTGGTAGTGGCGTTGCTGGACCTTTACGGCGTCTACGACGAGCGAGAACGAGATCGGCTGATCCAGCTGGCGCAAGACGCCTGGCGCGTCGACCGCTGGGACAACGGCTTCGACAAGACGATCTACGACAACTCGTTCATCGACTTCCCATGGTTGGAATCGAGAGCCGATGAGGTTTGTACCTACGCGGCGCATCTGATACCCGGCCTGCTTCAGACACGCGACTACGCCGAGGCGGTCATCAGAAATGCCGAGCCCGACTCCGCAAGCGAGGTCGAGATTCGGAAGTGGGTCCAACTACGCATGGATCGTCAGCGGTTGCTGGATGCTCCTTCCCCCATGAGACTCGCCGTGATCATTGAGGAGATCGTCCTGCGGCGGCCTGTCATGAGCAGAAGCGTCATGGCTGCTCAACTGACTCACCTGGCGCGCGCTATCGCGAGGCCGACCGTCGAGATCCGTGTCCTTCCGCTGACCCTCGGGCTGCACGCTGGCCTGGATGGCACCTTCTGGCTCTTCAGGATGCCGGCCCCCTACTCAGACGTCGCCCACGCCGAAACCCTCGGTGGGCGTCTCTTCCTGGAATCGGGCAATGCCTCGCGCTACGTCCGCGCGTACGATCGCCTCCGGGAGGCCGCACTCAGTGCGACTGAGTCGGCGAAGCTGATCACAGCACTCGCGGAGGAGCTGTCATGAGCGAGTCCACGCCTGATGTCGCCTGGCACATCAGCACGAGGAGCCCCGACAACGGCGGCAACTGCGTCGAGGCGGGGCCTGTGCTCGACGGTTCTCGTCGGGTGGCGGTGCGCGACAGCAAGGACCGTGCGGCGGCGATCCTCGTCTACGGCGACAGCGACTGGACCGCGTTCGTCAACGGGGTCAAGGACGGCAGGTTCACCCGTACCGACCCATGATCCACACGACATCGCCGACGTCGGGGTGTCCCGGTTGGGTTGATGGCCCCACTTCGGGGATGTCGAGTCGATCAGAAGTCGGTGGCGGCATGCGCTGATCGGCGGGCACCATCGTGGCCGTGGAAGCGCACGAGGTGGCGGACCTGTTCGACCGGGCGGTGCAGCGGCTACGGCGGACCGTCGAGGATGGCGACTCCGACGACGGATCGGTGTTGCTCCGGCAGGCGGCCGACGCGGGTGCCCTGGCTGTCCGGCTGGCCCTCGGCCGGCTCGCCGATCCGGACCGCGTGGTGCGCGCGGCGGCGTGCGACCTGCTTGGCGTCACGAGCAGCCAGCACGAGGACGTACGCGTGGAGGCGACGACGGCCCTGATCTCGCTGGCCGCCACCGAGACCGATCCCGAGGTGCACTGGTCGATCGCGCGCGCGTTGGGCGCCACCTGCGACCCTCGCGCCCTGCCGACCCTGGTCACCCTCGCGGACAGTCCCGACAGCGACGTACGGTTCCAGGTCGCCGTCGCGGTGCCGGCAGTCCTCGACGACCCGCCGGCCGAAGCCGGCGAGGCGGTGCTGATCGACCTGTGTGCCGACCCCGACCCGAAGGTCCGGGAGTGGGCCACCTTCAGCCTGGGCTGGGCGAGCACCGCCGACGGCGATGCCGTCCGGAGGGCACTGTGGGACCGCATCCACGACGCCGACCCGGAGGTACGCGCCGAAGGCATCCGAGGGCTGGCGCGGCGACGGGACGTGCGGGCGCTTCCACTTGTACGTGGGCTGCTCGCCCAGGACGCGGTGCACACGTTCACCTTCCAGGCCGCCGCGTACCTGGCGGACCCGTCGTTGCTGCCGCTGCTGGACGGGTTTGATCCCACCGCGGACGGCGTCGCCGAGGCCCTGCTCGAGTGTGACCCGGTCCGCCGCGCCGAGCGCGATGAATTGGCATGGCGACTACTGCTCGCCGTTTACCTGCGTCGCCCCGACTGGCAGGTCACCGTCGGCGGCGAGCGTTGCGATCTCGGCCTGTACCTCGATGTCACCGACGGAGGAGGCGTCGCCGGTCACTGGTTCGCCGACGGGTTGTTGAGCCGGGCCGGCGGCGACCCGGACCATGCAACCGAGCTGGCGATCGAGGATCTGGCGACACACGGGACGCGGCACGCTTCACAGCCACCTCACAGCGCATCTGGATAAGGTGCGCGTCGAGTCAACGTCCGACTCCAGCCTGGAGCGGTCGGCGTCGCACAGGAGTTCCGATGGTCTTCAAGAAGATGTTGAGCGCGTTCGGCGTGGGTGGCCCCAGTGTGGACACCGTGCTGACCAACCCCAACACCCGGCCCGGCCTGACCCTCGACGGGCAGGTGAACCTCGTCGGTGGTGACGCCCCGGCGGCCATCGAGCAGGTGGTGATCGGGCTGGTCACCCGGGTCGAGGTCGAGGGGCACGACGCCGAGTACTCGGGCACCCTCGAGTTCCACCGGATGGCCGTCAGTGGCGCGTTCGAGCTCGCCCCGAAGCAGCAGCTGTCGATCCCGTTCCAGCTGCCGGTGCCCTGGGAAACCCCGATCACCGACGTGTACGGCCAGCGCCTGCACGGCATGACGATGGGCCTGCGTACCGAGCTGGCCGTGGCGCGCGCGGTCGACAAGAGCGACCTGGACCACGTGGCGGTGCACCCGCTGCCGGTGCACGAGCGGATCCTGGAGGCGTTCCAGCGGCTCGGCTTCCGGTTCAAGCACGCCGACCTGGAGCGCGGTCACATCCGCGGCGTGCAGCAGACGCTGCCGTTCTACCAGGAGATCGAGTTCTTCGCCGCCCCGCAGTACGCGAGCACCATCAGGGAGGTCGAGCTGACCTTCGTGACGAGCCAGCGCGGCGTCGAGGTGATCCTGGAGTGCGACAAGCGCGGCGGTTTCCTCAGCGCCGGGCACGACGCCTTCGGCCGCTTCCAGGTGTCGCACGCCGACGTCGACCGCGTCGACTGGGCACAGGTCGTCGACGGCTGGCTGCGGGAGACGACCTCCCGTTACGGCAGCCTGCTCTCGCAGTACGGCCCGAGCCACGGGCGCGGTCACGGACACGGCCGTGGCCCCGGTATGGGTGGCATGGTGGCCGGCGCGGCGCTCGGCGTCGCCGGCGGCATGATCGCCGGCGAGATGATCGAGGACGCCTTCGAGGGCGACTTCGGCGACTTCGGTGGCGACGAGTAGTTCCGTCCACAGACGGCAGTGGCCTCCGGGAGATTCTCCCGGAGGCCACTGTGCGCCGTGATCCGGTCAGTGCCGGGTCTTGCGCTCTTCGCCGCTGCGCCAGGCGCTGCCGGCCTTGGCCAGACCCCGGCTACCGAGGTAGCCCAACGTCAGCAGGGTGATCAGGAACCAGGCGTTGTCGGCCCGGAAGATGTCGACCCCTGCCGAGTTCCGACCCACGACCTGCGACGCGCCCAGTACGGCGGCCACCGCGATCAGGTAGATCCAGAACTCGGTGGTCTTGAACGCCTGCTTGGTCTCCGTACCGGGTGCCCGCATGTCGTTCCGATGCCCGTCGTGCATGACCGGCATCTGCTGCGTGTCCCGCATGGCAGCGGGGTTCTGCGGGTCGTTCATCGGCCGGTTCATCGGCCGGGTGGAAGCAGCCTGCGTGCTCATCTGGTCCTCCTCAGGATGCGATGAGTCGTACCTGCCTTCCCTCGCCCCGCTACCGCGTTTCGGCCACGGCGCGGTTCGTGTTCACGGCGGGGACGCCCCCCGACTACCCGACGCCGGTGAGCAGGTAACACCGACCGCCGGCCGAAAAATCCAGCCGGCGGTCGGGTCGGCGCACGTCAGCGCAGGCCGTTGCGGACGGCCACGCTTACCAGCAGGTCCGGGTCGTCGGTGATGATGCCGTCGACACCGAGGTCGATGACCCGCTGCATGACAGTCGCGTCGTCGACGGTGTACGGAATCACCTTCAGGTCGTACCGCGTCTGGAGGGTCCGTACGTCCGGTCCGTGGAAGTACGCCGGGTTCTCCCGCAGGTACCAGTCGGCCGAGGCGACAGTGCCCTGCTTCGGGTCGTGCACCTGCCAGTTGGCGGACACCGTGCCCGCCCCCGCGGCGCGGGTCAGCCTGCCCAGGTCCCGGTACTTCCACCAGTCCAGCCCAGCGGTCCACGGGCTCTTCACCGACGGGTCGCCGTACACGGCCTCCAGCGAGCACTCGTCGGCGAGGGTGGCGCACTCGGTCGGCCCGTACTGCCAGACCAGGCCGACCGTGCCGATCCGCTTGTCGAGTTGCTTGGCGTACGTGATGGTGCGCCAGTCGAACGACTGGATGGTGGCCCGGCTGGTGAAGCCGGCCCGCTGGATGGCGTCGACGAGCTTGCGGGTGAAGCTGCGGTACGGCTCGGTGTCGTTCACCACCGGGCTGATCTTCGTCTCGATGTTCATCCCGACGTCGGTACGGCCACTGGCCTTCACCAGGGCGAAAACCTCGTCCAGGGTGGGGATCCGGGCACCTGGGACGGGCACCTGCGCGGGCAGCTCCGGCAGCGTCCTCGTGCCGCAGTCGACGGTCTTGAGCTGCGCCAGGGTCAGCTCGTGCACTCCCTTGCCCACGTACGGGAACATCGGGTCGCCGCGGCGTACCGGGGCGGTGTCGACGCAGTGCGACCCGTTGACCGTGCGGTCGTGCAGCACCACGAGCGTGCCGTCGGCGGTGACGCCGGTGTCCAGTTCGAGGGTGGAGATGGCCCGGTTGGAGAGCGCGTTGGCGAACGCCGACAGGGTGTTCTCCGGCCGGGTGGCCCGTCCGCCCCGGTGCGCCTGGATGTCGAACGGCGCCGCGTACGCCTTGGGCAGCCGGTAGCCGCGCTGCGCCAGCACGCCGCGTAGCCGGTCCGGGTAGTCGGTGATGATGCCGTCCACGCCGTCCTCGATCAGCTTGGTCATGGTCGGCACGTCGTCGACTGTCCACGGGATCACCTTGATCCCGTAACTGTGGGCCCGGGCGACCATGTCCCTGGTGACGTACGGCTGGTAGCCCGGGTCGGTGACAGTGCCGTTCTGCGGCATGCCGTGTACAGGTGAGAAGGCGCTCGCGCCGAAGCTGCGGATCGCCCTGATCGGGTCGCCGCCGAAGTCGTCGATGTCCAGTCCGCCCAGCCACGGCGAGGCGCCCGGCTGACCGGTCTGGAGGAAGTCGTAGTTGGTGAGGGCGACAAGCGGGAGCTTCGGTTCGACCTGGCGCATGCGCATCAGCGCGCCCCAGTCGAAGCTCTGGATGGTGACCTGCCTGAGCAGCCCGGCCGCGCGGATCTCGGCCGCGGTGACCCGCACGAACTGCTCGCGGGGCGCGGTCTCGGTCGGTGCGCCGGCCTCCACCTTGGTCTCGACGTTGAGCGTCACGTCGCTCGCCCGGTAGCGGTTCACCAGGGCGAACACCTCACGCAGCAGCGGCATCCGAGCACCCGGCACGGCGAGCTGGCCGGGCTTGTCCGGCAGCGTCTTCGCACCACAGTCGAGAGTGCGTACCTGGGCCAGGGTGAGCGTGTTGACGTACTTCCCGACGTACGGGAACTCCGGGTCGCCGGGCGTCACCGGGGCGGTGTCGACGCACTTGGCACCGCTGATCTTGCGGTCGTGGGTGACGACCGCCTGGCCGTCCTCGGTGATCTGCACGTCCAGTTCGAGGGTGCTCACCCCGAGTTGGAGGGCGTTGCCGAACGAGGCGAGGGTGTTCTCCACCCGCAACCCGAGGCCGCCGCGGTGGGCCTGCACGTCGAATGTCCGGTCCGGTCGCGGTTTAGCCTGGGCGGGCACCGCGAGCCCGGTCGTCACCGTCGCGGCCACCAGGGCCGCGACGGCGGTACGGCGTACTGTGCGCACGCTGTCTTCCCCTCCTGCCGGCGGGCGTCTCCCCCCGGTCGCCGGACAGCATGGACATCCCGGACTGCGGGCAGACGGCCAGTGGACGGCGCGACGGTGAACCGTCGTGGACGACCTCCGGTCGCGCCGGTTTGCCCGGCCGGTGGCCGGGCACGCAGTCAGTTCCACAGCTTCTGCGAGGTGATGATCGTGCGTGAGGACGACATGCGGCAGGACGCCGCCCGCCAGGCCGAGGATCGGATCGCCGGAGGCGTGTACGGCAAGGGAGCTGTCGAAGAGGTGACGCTGCCCCGCACGGACGTGGAACGGGTCATCCAGGAGGAGGACCCGTACGATCCGGCGCACCAGCCGATCGACCCGACCGTGCTGCGCGACGGTGGTCCCGTCGCCGGGCAGGGTGCGGTCACCACCACCGGTGGCACCGCCGGGCCGGCGAGCGTACGTCGGGTGGCCCGGCAGCCCGAGCGGCACCCGGGCACTGTCGCACCGACCACGACCGGCGATGCCACCACAGGCGGTCTGAGCACCCCGACGGGTGGCGGCACCAGCGACCAGTCCACGTCGGCGACCGGGCCGGCCAAGTCCACCCAGGACAAAACCCGCGACTGACGACCAGGCGCCTATCTACCGACTCGTGATCATGAGGTTGACGTGGCTGTCAGAGACCACAGGCCACGTCAACCTCATGATCAACTGGCGTCGGGCTGGGGGCGCAGGACGCCGAGGCGTTGGGTGGCGCGGGTGAGCGCGACGTACAGGTCGCTGCGCCCACGGGGAGACTCGGCGACCATCCGGTCGGGGTCGACCACGAGCACCGAGTCGAACTCCAGCCCCTTGGCCTGCGCGACGGTCAGGACGACGACAGCGCTCTCCAGCTCCGGGTGCTCGCCCACGGCAGCCTCGGGCAGCGCCGCGGTAAGCGCGGCGCCCAACTCGTCCACCCGGCTGGCCGGCACGATCACGCCCAGCCGGCCCTCGGCCAGCCCGGCGGCCTCCCGGGTGGCCGCCGCCACCAGCTCCGCCGACAGCTGCCCGTCGGGCACCGCCCGGTCCCACGGGGGTACGCCGCTCTCCCGCACCGAGCGGGGCGGCCGCAGCTCCGGGTCGATCTCGGCCAGGACGTCGGCGGCGACCGCCATGATCTCGGCGGGTGTGCGGTAGCTGACGGTCAGCTCGGTCAGCCGCCACCGCTGCGCCACGTACGGCGCGAGCGCCTCGGCCCAGGAGGGCGTGCCGGTGAGCGCGCCGGTCTGCGCGACGTCCCCGACGATGGTCATCGAACGGCTGGGGCAGCGGCGCATCAGCAGTCGCCACGCCATCGGCGACAACTCCTGCGCCTCGTCGATGATCACGTGACCGAACGCCCACTTCCGGTCGGCGGCGGCACGCTGCGCGGTGGTCAACCGGTCGGCCTCCTCCTGCCGTTCCAGCAGACGGTCCGCGTCGATCAGGTCGGTGACGCCGAGGATCTCGCCACCCTCGGCCTCGTCCTCGACGTCGATCGAGCGGGAACCCCTGGCGATCTCCAGCACGCCCTCGGCGTACTCGCGTTCCATCCGGCGGATGCGGTCCCGCCGGGCGGCGGCGGCCCGCTCGTCCTCGCCGAGCAGTTCGGCGGCCTCGTCCAGCAACGGCACGTCGGCGGGCGTCCAGCCACCCGGCTCGCGGTGCAGCGACGCCCGTTCCTCGTCGGTGAACATCGGCGTGGCGGCGGCGATCCGGTCCGGGTCGGCGTACAGGTCGGCGAGCAGGCGCTGCGGGGTGAGCACCGGCCAGAGCCGGTCGAGGGTGGCCTTGACCTCCGGCTCGTCGCTCAGCTCCCGGCGGATCTCGGCCCGGTCGGCCTCGTCGAGCAGATTGTCCCCGCCCAGCGGGTCGGCGCCGATCCGTTCGGCCACCTGCTCGGCGAGCGCATGCACGATCTCCACGTCGAACAGCGCCCGGGCCAGGTTGTGCGGGCGCTCGGTGCGACGTACCCGGTCCCGGGCGGCCCGTACGGTCTCCGGGTCGAGGATCAGCGCCTCGCGCTCGACCTCGATCTCCAGGGGCTCGTCCGGCACCCACTGCCGGTCCCGCACGGCGAGCGCCAGCACCTCGGCCAGCACCGCCCGGCCCTTGAGCGCGGCGGTCTCGGCCGGTTCGGTCCGCTGCGCGCTGACCCCGGGGAACAGGTCGCCCTGGGTACGCAGCAGCACGCCGGTCTCGGCGAGTGTCGGCAGCACCTGGGAGATGTAGCGCAGGAAGGTCGCGTTCGGGCCGACCAGCAGCACGCCCCGGCTGGAGAGTTCCCGGCGGTGCGTGTAGAGCAGGTACGCCGCCCGGTGCAGCGCGACCGCTGTCTTGCCGGTGCCCGGGCCGCCCTGCACCACCATGACGCCCGGCAGTTCGGCGCGGATGATCCGGTCCTGCTCGGCCTGGATGGTCTCCACGATGTCGCGCATCCGACCGGTGCGTCCGGCGTTCAGCGCGGCCAGCAGCGACGCCTCGCCGGTCAGCTCCTCGTGCGCGCCGGGGGAGGCGGTGTCGATGTCGAGCACCTCGTCGTTGAGCCCGGTTACCTTGCGCTGGCGCGTACGCAGATGACGGCGGCGGCGGATGCCCTGCGGGTTGGCGGCGGTGGCGAGGTAGAACGGGCGGGCGGCGGGTGCCCTCCAGTCCATCAGCAGCGGGTCGTAGTCGCCGCTGGTGTCGAAGATGCCGATTCGGCCGATGTAGCGGCGCGAGTCGTCGTCGCCGTCGAGCCTGCCGAAACAGAGACCGTTCTCCACTGCGGAGAACTGTTCGACCTGGTCGGCGTACATGGCCACCGAGCTGTCGCGCTGGGAGCGGTCCTGAAGGGTGCCGCCGGTGCTGCGCAGCGCGTCGGTGAGCCGGTCGGCGGCCTGCTCACGGAGCCCGTCGAGCCGGTCGTAGAGCATCGAGACGTACTCCTGCTCGCGGCCGATCTCGTCGTCGAGCGGCAATTCACCGGAACCGCCGGAGTGCCTTGACAAGCCGTCTCCTAAAGATTAGAATCTTTTGCAGGAACGGCTTTGAGCCGTTCTTTTTTTGTGCCTCGAATTGTCGAAGATAGCGCGTTCCGTCGGCTCCCATCAAGCCGTACGGCCCGGCGTGATCCGCACAACGAAGCGCCGGGCCGACCAGTGGTCGACCCGGCGCGTGCCCGAGGAGAGATCAGCCGCGAGCGGCCTGGTAGAGCCGTTCCGGCGTGACCGCTCCGGCCAGCACCCGGCCGTCGTCGGTCAGCAGCACACTGAACAGCTTGCTGGTGAGCAGTCGACCGCTGCCCCAGTCGCCGCTGACCGCCGGCAACCCGCCCAGCAGCTTCGACACGTCGACGTCAGGCGCGGCGCCGGCTGGCGGGACGGCCGGCTTGGCGTCGGCCGGCTTGCCGCCGACCGCACCGTCGAGCTTGGCGACCAGCACGGTCGTCCAGCCGGAGCCGACGGCCCGTACACCTGGGTCACCCGTCGGTGCGGCGTGCTCGGGACGGCCGCCGGCGGCCGGCCGCTCGGCGGCCTCCTCCTTCACGGTCACCCCGGGCGGCGGGTTGAACGTGAACTGGTCCGCGTCGGGACGCCGGTAGTCGACCTGGGTGAACGCCACCTCGAAGGCCGGCTGGTCACTGCCCTTCGCCAGCACCTCGAAACGCAGCGGAACGTGCTGCTCGGCGTCGATGGCGATACGCAGCTGGTGCACGAGCGAGTCGCGGTCGCGGGGCTGGAGTACCAGCTCGTACGCGTCGTGGCCGGCCACGGTGGCCGCCCGGCCGACGCTTACCTCGGTGCTGGGGTCGATGGCGCCCAGTGCCAGGTCGGCCGCCTCCTGCGGGGTGGCCGGCAGACTCGGCGTGGCCTGCGGGGCGGCCTTCTCGGCGGTGCCGTCGCCCAGGGTGCGGTGGCTGGCGGTGTTGGTGCGGCTCTGCCAGGTCCACAGGTCCCGGCCGTTGCGGATCACATCCTGCTCGCCGAGGGTGTCCAGCAGCGCGACCCGCTGCCGCTCCGGCCCCGAGTACCAGACACGCAGCGTGTGCGTACCGGTCAGCAGGGTGGTCACGTCGTTGCCGGGCACCAGACCGAGAAGGGGCGGCAGGCCGAGGTCGGCGCGTTGCACGACGGTGCCGGACAACCCCTCCAGCCGGGAGGTCTGAAGATCGACGAGGAGTTGGGCGGCGGTACGGGGCGGCAGGCTCGGTTCGGCCTCGGCGGCCAACGTGCCGACGGCCGCGCCACCGCCGATGACGGCGACGGCGGCGGTCGCGGGGACCAGCCAGCGCAGGACGGGACGGCTTCTCAGGACGGACATGGTGGGCACCTCCTGCGCACCATCCTGCCCGGTGCCGGCTGTGAACGGGCTGAGGACGCCGATCCGCCGCCGTTGACCCGGGTGGCACCCTTGGACTGTGCGGTTGCTGGTGGTGGAGGACGAGGCCCGGTTGGCGGCCGCCCTGCAGCGCGGTCTGCAGGCGGAGGGGTTCGCGGTGGACGTGGCGGCGACCGGCCCGGCCGGCCTGGACGCGGCCCGGCACGGCGGGTACGACGCGATGATCCTCGACGTGATGCTGCCGGGGCTGTCCGGCTACGAGCTGGTCCGGCGGTTGCGCGCGGAGCAGCACTGGCTGCCGGTGCTGATGCTCTCGGCAAAGGACGGCGAGTACGACCAGGCCGACGGTCTGGACTGCGGGGCGGACGACTATCTGACCAAGCCCTTCTCGTACGTCGTGCTGCTGGCGCGTCTGCGGGCGTTGCTGCGCCGGGGAGCGCCGGAACGTCCGGCCGTGCTCACGGTCGGCGACCTGAGGCTGGACCCGGCCCGCAGGCGGGTCACCCGGGCGGACGCCGAGGTGACGCTCACCGCACGGGAGTACGCCTTGCTCGACTACCTGATGCGCCGGCCCGGCCAGGTCGTCTCCAAGATCGAGTTGTTGGACCACGTCTGGGACGCCAGCGTCCAGACCGCGCCGAACGCCGTCGAGGTCTACGTCGGCTACCTGCGCCGCAAGCTCGGCCGGGACCGGCTGGAGACCGTGCGGGGCGCCGGCTACCGGCTGGCCACGTGACAGGGGTCGGCCGGCCGTGGCGGAGCCGGCTGCCGGCGCTGGGGCTGCGGGGGCGGCTCATGGCGATCGGCGTGTTCGGCCTCACCGTCGGGTTGGCGCTCGGCGGGGTGGTGCTGCTCGGTGCGCTCGGGTTCGTGCTGCAACGCACCGTGGACACCGAGGCGTTCCGGACCGCGGACGCGGTCGCGCTGCTCGCCGCCGAGGACGCGCTGCCCGATCCGCTGCCGGTGGCCGGTGGGCAGGTCCGCGTCCAGGTCATCGACGCGCAGGGGCGGATCCGGGCCGCCTCCATCGACGCGGACCGGCTGGTGCCGATGGTCCGGCCGCAGCGGCTGGACCCGGGCCGGCGGCAACGGCTGGAGGTGCCGGCGGAGCGGGTCGGGCTCGCCGGCCCGGTGCGGGTGGTCACCGTGCCCGCCGGTACGGCCGCCGATCCGCTGACCGTGCTTGTCGCCCGGTCGATGGCCGACGTGCGGCACAGCACGCACGTGGTCCGGACCATCCTGCTGGTGGCGTTCCCGCTGCTGGTGGCGGTGCTCGCCGCGGTGGCGTGGCGGGTGGTGGGCGCGACGCTGCGGCCGGTCGAGGCGCTGCGCCGGGGCGCCGAGGAGATCACCGGACGCGCCGGGACAGGCCGACTGCCGGTGCCCGCCTCGGCCGACGAGATCCACCGGTTGGCGGTCACCCTCAACGGCATGCTGGACCGGTTGGAGTCGGCCCGGGTCCGGCAGCGGGCGTTCGTCTCCGACGCCGCGCACGAGCTGCGCAGCCCGCTGACGAACATCCGCACCGAGCTGGAGGTCGCTCAGCGGCTCGCCGACCGGACCGACTGGACGGCGGTGACCGGCAACCTGCTCGCCGACACCGAAAGGCTGAGCCGGCTGGTCGACGACCTGCTGCTGCTGGCCCGCCTGGACGAGGCGCCGCAGGCGCGCGGCAGCGGCCCGGTGGAGCTGGGCGGGCTGCTGACCGAGGTCGCCGCGCGCTGTCCGTCGCCGCCCGTGTCCGTGGCCCCGGCGACCGGGCCACTGTGGACGACCGGGAACGCCGACGAACTGCGCCGCGTACTGGCGAACCTGGTCGACAACGCGGTCCGGCACGCGCGCGGCAGCGTGCTGCTCGCGGCCGAGGCCCATGCCGAGGTCGGGACCGGGGGAGTGACGTACCACCTGGTGACGGTGACCGACGACGGCCCGGGCATTCCGGCGGCCGACCGGGAGCGGGTCTTCGGCCGGTTCACGAGGCTCGACGACGGCCGGGCCCGCGACGACGGCGGCGCGGGCCTCGGCCTGGCCATCGTGCGGGAGCTGGTACGACGTGCCGGCGGCAGCATCGCCCTCACCGACGCCGAGGGCCAGTCGTCGGGTCTGCGGGTGTGCCTCCTGCTGCCCGCGCTGCCGGCCGAGGACGGCACCGACCTCCGCTGACGGGCGGGTGGTCAGCGCCGGCGGGTGCAGACCTGCTCGGAGTTGGCCACGGTGTCGGTGGACCAGACGACGGCCACCGTGAAGCAGTAGTCGTTGGTGCGGTTGAGCGCGTAGATGACGTAGGTGCTGGTGCCGGCCGGCAGGGTCGCGAAGACGTTGCGCTCCTGGCCGGCACGGCCGCCAGCGATGACCACCGGACCCTCGCCGCCCGGCGGGTAGGTCCAGCGCAACGTGATGCTGTCCCGGGTGTCGCTCAGGGCCACCGCGCCGGGCGGACTGCCGGGTGGGGCCGCGGCCGGTGCGGCCTCGGCCGAGGTCGGCGCGGCGCCCGGCGCCGGCGCGGTCGTCGCCGGTGGGCCGGCGGTGGGGGAGCCGCTGGCCGGTGGCGGGGTCGGGTCGTCGTCACCGTCGACGCGCGCCACCCCGGCGATCACCGCGGCGGCCCCGAGCAGCACCACGACCACGCCGGCCACCAGCACCGGCACCAGGCGGTTGCGCGGCGCCGGCGGAGCCCGGTGTACGGGTACCGGAAGCAGTCGTGACGGCGTGTACGGCTCCAGCGGCGCGTACGGGTCGCCCGGCGGCCGGCGCAGCCGGTACACCCCGGACTGCTCCTCCGTCGCGCCGGCCAGCCCCACGACCGACGGGGGGACCGGCGTCTCGGTGACGTGGGGGACCGGCTCCTCGACCGGCTCCTCGACCGGCTCCTCGACCGGATCCGGCGGCCAGGCGGCGCTGCCACCCGGCTCGTCGGCCGGTGCCCGGGGGGTCGGAACGCCCCCGCCGGTCGCCGCCGCCGCGGCCTGTTGCGGCGGGTGGTAGCCGGCCTCGACCGGCCCGTCGTCGAGAGGTGGGACGCGGGCGGCGGGCACCGTCGGGGAGCCCTCGGCGGCGGACGGCTCGTCGGCGCAGACATGATCCGGATTCGCCGCCGCCCGCGCCAGAGCCGCCACCTGCGCCGCCAACGGGTCGTCGGCCGCGAGGTGCTGCCGGCACAGCTCGCGGGCCAGCGCCAGATTGTCGTGGGCCTCGGTGAACTGTCCACAGTCGCGCTGCATCGCGCCGAGCCGGGCCAGCATCTTGATGCCGCTGGGGTGGCCGTCGCCGTACACCTCGCGGTGCAGCTCCCAGGCGTCCTGGAGCCGGTCCCGTGCCACTGTGCACTGGCCACGCGCGTACTCGACGGTGGCCAGGTCGGCGTGCGCCGCGAGCACCCGCAGCGACTCCGGGCCGTCCTGCGCGGTCAGCTCGATGATGACTTCCTGGTAGAGCCGGGCGGCCCGGGAGTGGCTGCCGACCCGGTGCAGCACCGCGGCCAGCGTCGCCGCGGCGGCCACCGTGCGCGGGTCGGAGCGGCCGTGCAGCCGGGTGGTGGCCGCGTACGCGAAGGCGGCCCACCCGCGAGCGGAGTGCGGTTCGCCGAGGGCGACCAGGACCCGCGCCTGGAGGCTGGCGGCCTCGGCCAGCTCGGCTGTGGCGTTGGCCGGGCGGGGATCGGCGTCGGTGAGCGCGTCGGAGAGCAGCCGCTGCGCGCCCACCAGATCACCTGAGGACACGAGGTGGTGCGCCTGATCAGTGAGGTCGCCGAAGCCGGAGGGCACGCCCCATCGTGCTCATCCGACGACGGTAAGTACAAGACCCACGGCGGTGTCGATCGGTCAGGATCCTGTCAGGTGCTCGGCCAACGTCTCGCTGATTCGGCGTAGCTGGTCGACCTGGGCCGGGCTCAACGCGTCGAACAGGTGCCGGCGTACCCCCTCGACGTGGCCGGGTGCGGCCGCCGCGAGGGTGGCGAAACCGTCGTCGGTGAGCACCGCGACCTGCCCGCGCCGGTCGGTGGGGCAGTCCTCGCGACGTACCCAGCCGGCGGCCTCCAGCCGGGCCACCGCGTGCGAGAGTCGGCTGCGCGACGAGCCTGCCGCCTCGGCCAGGTCGCTCATGCGGAGTTGGCGGCCGGGAGCCTCGGAGAGCCGGACCAGGATCTCGTAGTAGGCGTGCGGCATTCCCGCGTCGCGTTGCAGTTCACGGTCGAGCGTGTCCATCAGCGCCCGGGAGGCGGTGAGGTACGCCCGCCAGGTGCGCTGCTCGTCGGGGTTCAACCAGCGGGTCATGACGACCATCATACCCACGGTAGTTGAGCGTTCAACTAAACGGCGTTACTCTGGGGTCATGGGTATCCACCGGCTCAACCACGCGGTCCTGTACGTCAGCGATCTCGCCCGCAGCGTCGCCTTCTACCGGGACGTGCTGGGCTTTCGTCCGGTGGCGATGACCCCGGACGGCTTCCGGGGCGCCACCTTCCTCCAGGCCCCCGACTCGACGAACGACCACGACCTCGGCCTGTTCGAGATCGGCGCGGGCGCCGGGCGCTCGACCGCCGGCCGGGCCACCGTCGGTCTCTACCACCTGGCCTGGGAGGTCGACACCCTCGACGAGTTGGCCGCCACCGCCGAGCGGCTCGCCGCCGCGGGCGCGCTGGTCGGCACCTCCGACCACGGCACCACCAAGAGCCTCTACGGCAGGGACCCGGACGGCCTGGAGTTCGAGGTGGTCTGGCTGATCCCGGCCGACCTGCTCGACGACGCCGCGCTCGCCGCCCGCAAGCAGATCGGTCGGCTCGACCTGGACGCCGAGCGGCGGCGATACGGCGGCCAGACCCGCGGCGGGGTGGGGATCTCCGTCCCGGCCTGAACCGCCATGCGGTAGAACGGACCGATGCCGACCGACCGGACCACCGACTTCCTCCGCGAGCTGCTGGTCCGCCAGTTGACGACCTGGCTGCCCATGGCCCTGCAACGCTCCCGGCGGGCAACTGTCGCACTGGCCGGCGTCGACGGGGGTGGCGCGGAGGCCGCGCTGCGGGTGGTCGCCGGCCACGCCGCGCAGGTACGCGGCCGGCAGGTCACCGTCCTGGTGCTGACCGACAGCGCCGCCGACCTGCCGGCCCGACTCGGACCGGTCGAGGCGGACCTGCCCGCCGAGGTGACAGTGCACCTGCTGCCGGGCACCCCGGACCGGCTGCCGGTTGCGGTGAAGGCGGCAGGCGCGGCCGGCTCGCCGCTGTTCACTGTCGTGGCCGTGCCCGGCGCGGTGAGCGCCGACGTGCTCACCGCCGCCGCCAACGGGCGTACCGGCGAGGTCCTGCTGCACGCGGGCAGCAGTGCCCGCGACGCGCTCGTCGCGACCGGATTCCCGCTGGTCGCCGAGGTGGCGCCGGTGCTGCCCGACGACGGGGCGGCGGGTGTGATCGCGTTCGGCAGTCGCTCGGACCGCAGCCTGGAGGCCGTACGCGACGCTCTGTGGGCGGTCGGCGCCGACCTCGACGTGCGCTACCGCGACCCGGCCGACCCGACAGGCGCGACCGCCGACGTGGCAGGCGATCCAGACCTCGAACCGCTGGCCCACGCTCTATTGGCCGAACTGCGCCGGCGCGGCCCCCGAACGGTCACCGAACTGCGCCGGCACACCCTCACCGCGACCGTCTACCGCGCTACCGACGCCAACCACGCCCTGGAGAGCCTCGTCGACGCGGGCGAGGTGACACGCGAGCGCCCCACTGGCCGCCTGGCCGGAGACGAAACAATCACCCCCCACCCCTGACCCGCCCCCGCCCCGCCCCCGCCTCGCCCCCGCCCCCGCCCTCGCCCCGCGATCTTGCACTTTCTGCCCCGACGAAGGGTGTCAGACCGGGCATAACGGCGACCGAAAGTGCAAGATCGCCGGGGCGGGGCGGGGCGGGGCGGGCCCCGCAGACGCCGAGCGGGGCGCCGGTGAATCACCGGCACCCCGCTCGACCCCCGGGATGCTACGACCGGGACTTGTCCTGCTTCCAGGACAGCGGACCCGGCAGGTCGACCCGGTGAGCCCGTGCCTTGGAGTTCCAGGACCAGCGCCCGATCTTGATGCTCCAGGAGGAGAAACCGTTCTCGGTGAAGTTCAGGATGATCGGACCGTACTTCTTGCGCTTGCGAAACATGAGGCCCATCGGAGGACTCCCCTCGTCACCGTTCCCTGCCGTGTCGAGATCGAACATTCCCGAACCGGCGAATGCCGAAACCCCCTCGCCGTCCCGGGTGGACGATCGCCCGGAGCGGTGCCGCAATCTCTAGTCAACAGATAGGTGTTGCGCGAAGGTAAACGCTGTTGGGGGCGGTTCGTAACATCGGCAGCGATACAAGTCTCACCTTCTGGAAGAGCGTTGACCTGTCGATCCCGCCGCCGGCAGCATGAGGTCATGTCGCAGCGGGACGAGCTCCTTCTCACCGCTCGCGTGCACGTCGACCTGGTCCGGCACGCGAGCGCGCTCTGTTGAGCTGACCGGTTCATCCGGCTCGGCCGCAATCGCCGCCCTCACACCGCTCGCCCGCTCATCGCGGAGCGGCGTGCCTCCACGCCCCCACATCCGGGCGTACCCGTTCCCATCGTGGACAGATCAGGAGACACCCCATGTCCCCACCCCGTCGTACCCTCCTGCGCGCCCTCGCCGCCGCCACCACGTTGACCCTGCTCGCCGGCGCTGCCGGCTGCGGCGGCGACGCCCGGGCCGGTGGCGGGCAGGCCACCGAGCTGCGCTACCAGGGCTCCGTCGGCCAGGTCACCCTCCCCGAACTCGCCGCCGACCTCGGCTACCTCGGCGACGTCCGGCTCAAGTGGATCGGCAACGTGACAGGTGGCCCGCAGGACATCCAGGCCACCGCCACCGGGCAGAGCGACTTCGGTGGCGCATTCAACGGCGCGATCGTCAAGCTCGCCGCCGCCAACGCACCGATCACCGCAGTGGTCAGCTACTACGGCTCCGACGCGCAGACCTTCCAGGGCTACTACGTGCTCGACGACAGCCCGATCCGCAGCCCTCGCGACCTGATCGGTCACAAGGTCGGCATGAACACCCTCGGCGCGCACGCCGAGGCGGTCCTCAAGACCTGGCTCGCCCGCGGCGGGCTCACCCCCGCCGAGATCAAGCAGGTCGAGCTGGTCGCCCTGCCACCTGTCAACACCGAACAGTCGCTGCGGCAGAAACAGATCGACGTCGCGGTGCTCGGCGGAGTGATCCGGGACAAGGCCGTCGCCAGCGGTGGGCTGCGCACCATCGTCACCGACTACGAGCTGCTCGGCGCGTTCAGCGGCGGCACCTACGTCTTCCGCGACGACTTCATCAGACGCAACCCGGAGACCGTGAAGGCGTTCGTCACAGGGGTCGGCAAAGCCATCGAGTGGGCCCGTACCCAGCCCCGGGAGACGGTGGTCGCCCGGATGCGCGACATCATCGCGGGGCGAGGCCGCAACGAGGACCCGTCGCTCGTCGCGTACTGGAAGAGCAGCGGCGTCGCCGGCCGTGGCGGGGTGATCGCCGAACAGGAGTTCGGCACCTGGATCGACTGGCTCGCCGCCGAGGGCGAACTCAGGGGCGACCGCCCGGAACCGACTGACATCTTCACCAACCGGTTCAACCCGTTCGTGGACGGGGGCGGCGCGTGAGCACCGACAAGATCCTCTTCGACCGGGTGAGCAAGACCTTTCCGGTCCGCGCCACCCGACGCGGCGGCGCCGGCGCGGTCACCGCGCTGGACCAGGTGACCCTCGGCGTACGCCCCGGCGAGTTCCTGGTCGTCGTCGGCCCCAGCGGCTGCGGCAAATCCACCCTGCTCGACCTGCTCGGCGGGCTCACCCGGCCGACCGGCGGGCAGGTACTCGTCGACGGCCGGCCCGTCACCGGCCCCGGCCTCGACCGGGGCATCGTCTTCCAGCAGTACGCGCTGCTGCCCTGGCGCACCGCCGCCGGCAACGTCGCGTTCGGGCTGGAGGCCAAGGGCGTGCCCCGCGCCGAACGCGCCGCCCTGATCGAGCACCACCTCGACCTGGTGGGCCTGCGCGCATTCGCCGACCGCTACCCGCACGAGCTGTCCGGCGGGATGAAGCAGCGGGTCGCCATCGCCCGCAGCCTCGCGTACGACCCGGACGTGCTGCTCATGGACGAGCCGTTCGCCGCCCTGGACGCGCAGACCCGCGACTCGTTGCAGGACGAGCTGGTACGCATCTGGGCGGGTACCGGCAAGACGATCGTGTTCATCACCCACGGCATCGACGAGGCCGTGTACCTGGGTCAGCGGGTGGCGGTCCTGACGTCCCGACCCGGGCGGCTCAAGCAGGTCATCGACGTCGACCTCGGCGACCGGGACGCGGCCGAGGACGTCCGCTCCACCGACGCGTTCCGCCACCACCGCCATCAGATCTGGACGCTGCTGCGGGACGAGGTGCGGGCCGCCCAGGCGGCCGAGGGCACCGGTGTCCGCGTCACCGAGGAGGCCCGCGTTGGTTGACATCGCCGAACGTCCCACCCGACTGGTGACCGCACCCGCCGTGCCGGACCGTGTCGTCCCCGGGCGGGCCGGTCGACTGCTCGGCGTCGGGGCGAGGGTGCTGCACCGTACCGTCGCCATCGCCGCGCTGGCCGCGATCTGGGAGGGCGCGCCCCGGCTGGGGCTCGTCGACCGGGTCTTCCTGCCCCCGCTGTCCGAGGTCCTGGTCGCCTGGTGGGAGCTGCTGCGTACCGGGCAGCTCGCCGAGCACGTCGGCGCGAGCCTGACCCGGTCGCTGACCGGGCTCGGCCTGGCGGTGCTCACGGCGATACCGCTCGGGCTGCTGATCGGCTGGTACCGGCCCCTCGCCGAGCTGCTCAGCCCGCTGCTGGAGGTGTTCCGCAACACCGCCGCGCTGGCCCTGCTGCCGGTCTTCGTGCTCATCCTCGGCCTGGGGGAGACCTCCAAGATCGCCCTGGTGCTGTACGCGTGCTCCTGGCCGATCCTGCTGAACACCATCGCCGGCGTGAAGGGCGTCGACCCGCTGCTGATCCGCTCGGCCCGCTCGATGGGCCTGAACCATCTGCGGCTGTTCCAGAAGGTGATCCTGCCGGCCGCGGTGCCGACCATCTTCACGGGCGTCCGACTGGCCGGGGCGTACTCGATCCTGGTGCTCGTCGCGGCCGAGATGGTCGGCGCGAAGGCCGGCCTCGGTTACCTCGTGAACTACGCGCAGTACAACTTCGCGATCTCCGACATGTACTCCGGAATCATCACGATCTCCGCCATCGGCCTGGTCGTCAACCAGCTCCTCGTCGCCCTCGAACGTCGCTTCTCCACGTGGCGCGTCGACGTCTCCGCCGGATAGGACACTCTCATGCCTCGAACCCTGCACCTCAACGCGTTCCTGATGGGCGTCGGCCACCACGAGGCCGCCTGGCGGCACCCCCGCACCGACCCGCGTCGGGTCACCGACGTGCGGCACTTCCAGGAGCTGGCCCGCATCGCCGAGCGCGGCACCCTCGACTCGATCTTCCTGGCCGACGGGCTGTCGGTCGGGCCGAACCCCCGGCACAACATCCAGGCCGTCTTCGAGCCACTGACCCTGCTCGCCTCGCTCGCCGCGGTGACCGACCACATAGGTCTCATCGCGACCGTGTCCACCACGTACAACGAACCGTTCCACGTCGCCCGCAAGTTCGCCTCGCTGGACCACCTCAGCGGCGGACGCGCCGGCTGGAACATCGTCACCTCCGCGCAGGAACGCGAGGCGGTCAACTTCAACCGGGACAGCCACCCCGAGCACGCCGACCGCTACCGGAGGGCCGCCGAGTTCGTCGACGTGGCGATCAAGCTCTGGGACAGTTGGGAGGACGACGCGCTGGTCTTCGACACCGCCGCCGGCGTGTTCGCCGACACCGACCGGGTGCACGAGGTGGCCCACCGTGGGCCGGAGTTCCAGATCCGGGGCCCGCTGAACATCCCCCGCGGCCCACAGGGCCGGCCGCTGCTGGTGCAGGCCGGCTCCTCGCCGGACGGGATCGCCTTCGCCGCCCGCTACGCCGAGGCGGTCTTCACCGCCCAGCAGACCCTCGCCGACGGGCAGGGGTTCTACGCCGAGCTGCGCCGGCAGGTCACCGCCGCCGGCCGCGACCCGGACCTCGTGAAGGTCCTGCCCGGCATCGCGCCGGTGATCGGCGGCACCGAGGCAGAGGCAGTGGCGCTCGCGGCCGAGCTGGAGGAGCTGATCGTCCCCGAGTACGCCCTCGCCCAGCTCTCCGGGATGCTCGGCCTCGACCTCACCGGCCTGCCACTGGACGGGCCGCTGCCGGAGCTGCCAGACTCCGACACCGTGCAGGCGCATCAGAGTCGATACCAGCTCGTCACCGAGCTGGCGCGCCGGGAACAGCTCACCATCAGGCAGTTGATCGGCCGGCTCGGCGGCGGTCGGGGCCACCGGGTCGTCGCCGGCACCCCTGAACAGATCGCCGACCAGATCGAGGTGTGGTTCACCCAGGGCGCCGCCGACGGCTTCAACATCATGCCGCCGCACCTGCCCGGCGGCCTGGCCGACTTCGTCGACCACGTGGTGCCGGTGCTGCGGGCCCGAGGGCTGTTCCGCAGCGAGTACACCGGGCGGACCCTGCGCGAGCACTACGGGCTGCCCCGACCGGCGAGCACGTACGCCGCGCCGAGCCTGGTGGCGGCATGACCACCGTGGAGCGTCCGACGGCGGACGCCGCCGAGCTGCGCCCCGTCGACCGGGACCTGTTCAGGGTGCTGCTGCGCCGGCAGGCCACGAGCGTCACGGTGGTCACCGCCGTGGCGCGGGCAACCGACCCGGCCTGCCTGGGCGGGATCGGAGCCCCGCTGCGGGCCGGGTTCACCGCCACGTCGTTCACCTCGGTGTCACTGGACCCGCCGCTCGTCTCGTTCTGCCTCGGGGTGGCGTCGTCGAGCTGGCCGGTGCTGGCCCGCGCCGAGCACGTCGCGGTGCACCTGCTGGCCCACGGGCAGCGGGACGCGGCCACCATCTTCGCCACCAGCGGCATCGACCGCTTCGCCGCGTACCCGGACTGGACCCCGGGACCGTTCGGGGTGCCGCTGCTCGGCGGGGTGCTGGCCCGGCTGCTCTGCCGGGTGGTGCACCGGGTCCCGGCCGGTGACCACACGCTGGTGATCGCCGAACCGCTGGCGCTCGGCGACGGCGGCGACGGCGCGCCTCTCGTGCACCACCAGGGCGGTTACACCACGGCGGCGCCAGCGTGAGCGCGCCGACCACGTCCGAGCTGCTCGCACTGGACCGGGCCGCCCAGGATCTGCTGTTCCGAGAGGCCCGTACGGCCGAGGCGTTCACCGACGAGCCGGTCACCGACGAGCAGGTCGCGGCGATCCACGACCTGATCCGGTACGGGCCGACCGCGTACAACGGTCAGCCACTGCGGGTGCTGCTGCTGCGCTCGCCGGAGGCCCGGGCCCGGCTGCTGCCGTACCTGTCAAGCGGCAACCGGGCCAAGACGGCCAGCGCCCCGCTGACCGCGATCCTCGCCGCCGACGTGGACTTCCACAGGCGGCTGCCCGAGCTGTACCCGCACCGCCCGCAGGCCCGCGAGTGGCTGGCGGACCGGGCGGCGCGGGTCGAGCAGGCCCGCTTCAACGCGACACTGCAGATCGGCTACCTGATCGTCGGTGTCCGGGCTGCCGGTCTGGCCGCCGGCCCGATGGCCGGGTTCGACGCCGCGGGCGTGCAGCGGGAGTTCCTTCCCGACGGCCGCCACGAGGTGTTGCTCGTGCTCAACCTCGGGCATCCGGCCCCGCAGACCGGGCCGGCACGTCTGCCTCGGCTGGACACCGATGAGGTGGTCCGCACCCTCGACGGCTGAGCGGGGAAACGGGACCGTCCCCGGTGCCGGCGTCACGCCGGCACCGGGGACGCGAGGTCGCCTGTCAGGCGCCCTTGACCCAGTCGACAGTGAAGCGGGCGAAGAAGATGCCGCCGGTGTTGCCGACCTCGTACAGGTTGCCGACCGTGCCGTCGTTCAGCACGGCCATCGTCGAGTAGCCCGCGCCGCCCGGCTTGACCAGCGCCCGGGCCGGCCAACTCGCGCCGTCGTCGGTGGAGAGCCGGACGGTGAGGTCGTTGCGCGCGGCCGGGGCCGCGTTGTTGCTGAACAGGGCGGTGCGGGTGCGCACCGGCGCGCCGTTCGCACCCACCTCGGACGGGCGCAGGTAGGAGATCTCGTCGGCGTTGCAGAGCGGGTCGGTCAGCAGCGCGCTGGCGGTGGCCGGACCGAACGTCACAGCCCCGTCGGTGGACGTGGAGTAGAACCGGCTAGGGGTGCTGTTGTGCCGCATGTTCTGCACGATGGCCCCGGTGCCGCGCTCGACCGCCTTGCTCTCGTTGATGTTCCCGCCGGCGGGTCCACCGCGCCGCCACGTCACGCCGTTGTCGTCGCTGTAGACGTTGGCGGTCTGGGTGAGACCCGCCCCGTCCCGGTAGACGAACGGCTGGATCAGACGGCCCGTGCTGGTCTGGATGCCGTGCCCGGAGGAGAAGAACGCCTGCTGCCAGCTCGCGACCTTGATCGTTGGGTTCAGCTCGACCGGGGCGCTCCAGGTCGCGCCGTTGTCCCGGCTGGTGATGTATTGCAGGTGCAGGCTGTTCGGGTCGTTCGCCGTGTTGAGGCCGGACGAGCCGGACCAGAAGCTGATGCCCGGCCTGGGGGAGTACGTGTAGAAGCAGTAGACGGTGCCGGTCCGGCGGTCGACCAGCAGGCTGGGGTCGCCCGCTCCCTCGCTGGTGGTGGCGGGCGCGTGGATGATGCGCGGCTGGTCGAAGGTACGCCCACCGTCGGTGCTGCGGGTCATCGCGATCTGGATGTTGTTGGTGCCGCCACCGAGGTCGTACGAGCCGTTGACCCGGGCGTCCGCGACGGCGATGACCGTGCCGTTGTTGGTGACGGCCATGCCCGGGATACGGACCGAGGCCGCCGTGCCGTCGTACCGGCCGTTGGCGCCGTTGAGGTTGCGAATGACGCTCTGGGTGGTCAGCACCGCAGTGGTGTTCATCTGTGGGGTGCCGGCGGCCAGGCCGCAGCCGGTGGTGCCACGCACCGTGGTGTCGAAGCCGGGGGCGGTGACCCGCAGGTTGTACGCGGTGCCGGCGCCGACGGTCCAGTAGTGCAGGTAGTTGCCGCCGGCGGCGATGGTGCGGATCCACGGGGATCCGGTGCGCCCCGCCCAGGTGACTGTGAAGTCCCGGGCCGTGGTGGTGCGGTTCTCCAGCGCGAGCTGAAGCCGTCCGGCCGTGCAGTCGTAGCTGCTCACCGCTGACATGCCGGTGCCGCAGTGGAAGATGCCTGCCGACGTGTCGTCGAGCCCGGTCGGGGTGGTGGTGCGCAGCGTGTACGCGGTACCCGCCGGGAGGGTCCAGTACAGGTCGTTGCTGCTGCTGCCGGCTGCGACGGTCCGGGTCCAGGGGGAGTTGGTGCGGCCCGGCCAGGTGACGGTGAAGGTCTGCGCGGTGGTGCTGCCGTTGGTGAGCCGCAGGTTGAGCCGGCCGGTCGTGCAGTCGGCGCTGGCGGTGGCGCTCACGCCGGCGGGGGCGGCGTGCGCTGGCGTGGCGGGCAGGATCGCTGCCACGCCGAGGACGGCGGCCAGGACCGCTGTCACGCGGCGCGGTAGTGCTCGGACAGGAGACACGGGGGATGTCCTTCCGGGACGGAGGGTGGGGCGGGGGAAACCCAGGGCATAAGACGTCGGATATCTGATGTCGAGACGGTAAAGGGCGGCGCGCGGGTCGTCAATAGATCGATGAGCGAGCGTGGCCAGACGCCCTCCGGTCCGCAGTGGACGCACCCGTCAGCCCACGGCTCTGATCAAAGATGCAAAGTTGCCTCAGATATTTACATCATGTTGCGCGGTCTGGCAGGCTCGACACACATCGACCATTGTCATCGCGTCGGCATCCGGGCCGCCCCCGGCCGTGATCGCCGCCGGCGTGCCGACGATGCCTGTCCGAAGGAGACACCATGCAACGGCGTCAACTCCTCACCCTGGGCGTGCTCAGTCCGTTCGCGGCGATGCTGGCATCGGGCGGCCCGGCCAGTGCCGCCGCCGCGCAGACCTTCGGGTTCTCCGCCGATGGCAGCAACTTCCTGCTCGACGGCCAGCCGTTCCAGATCCGCAGCGGCGAGATGCACCCGGCCCGCATCCCTGTGCAGTACTGGCGTCACCGGATCCAGATGGCCAAGGCCATGGGCATGAACACGATCGCCATCTACGTGATGTGGAACCACGTCGAGGAGCGGCCCGGTGTCTTCGACTTCACCACCGACCGACGCGACATCGCCGGCTTCATCAGGCTGTGCCAGGCCGAAGGCATGTACGTGCTGCTGCGCCCCGGCCCCTACGTCTGCGGCGAATGGGACCTCGGCGGCCTACCGCCGTACCTGCTGCGCAACCCGACCATCAGGCTGCGTGTCCGCACCGCCGCCGACCCGAACTACATGGCTGCCGTCACGCGCTACGTCAACGCCCTCGCCACCCTGGTCAAGCCGCTGATGGTGGGCAACGGCGGACCGATCCTGATGGTCCAGATCGAGAACGAGTACGGGTCGTACGGCAACGACGTCGTCTACCTCGAGGAGCTGCGGCAACTGTGGCTGCGGGCCGGGATCACCGGACCCTTCTACACCGAGGACGGCCTCGGTCAGGTGCAGGGCAACCGGACGGTCGTCACCGGCGGCGCGATCGCTCTCAGCGGCGGTGACGCGGCGGCAATCGCGGCGGCCCGCCAGTCGTTCCCGACGGTTCCGGCCATGTCCGGCGAGCTCTACCCGGGCTGGTTGACCCACTGGGGCGACGGCGGCTTCGCCGGCTCGAACACCGACATCTCCAGCCAGTTGCGGGGGCTGATGGCCGGCCGGCTGTCGTTCAACCTCTACATGATCCACGGTGGCACGAACTTCGGTTACTCCGCGGGCGCGAACGCCGCCGACAACGGGTCGGGCTACCAGGCGGACATCACCACCTACGACTACGGCGCGCCGATCAACGAACAGGGCGGGCAGTCGCGGCTGTATCCGACCTACCGGGAGATCATCGGCACGGCCCTCGGGGTGACGCTGCCGGCCGTACCCGCGCCGATCCCCACCATCGTGCGGACCGGCAGCCAGGCCGTCCTGCCGGCGCCGTACGCCTCGCTGTGGGACAACCTGCCGGCCGCGCTGCCGACGCAGACGAATCCACAGCCTATGGAGATGTACGGTCAGAACTCCGGCTTCATGCTCTACCGCCGCGTCCTGCCCGGCTACACCAGGGGCACGCTGGACATCAGGTCGGTACGCGACTACGCGACGGTGTTCCTCGACGGCGTCTACCAGGGTGGGCTGTCCCGCAGCAGCCTTCCGGCGGCCTACACGACGCCGCTCGGGGTGACCGTGCCTGACGCTCCGTTGCCGTTGAGGGCCTCGGCGAGTGGCAGCCCCACGCTCGACATCCTCGTGGAGGGCATGGGGCGCACCAACTACGGTCAGGCGCTTGTCGACCGCAAGGGCATCACGGAGCGGGTGTCCCTGGTCGACGCGGGCACCCTGACCGGCACCCTGACCAACTGGCAGACCCACCTGCTGCCCGTCGACGAGGCGTTCGTGGCCGGCCTCCGTCCGGTGATCACCAACAGCTCGCGGCCCGGCATCTTCTTCAAGGCCACGGTGAACCTCGCCCAGACCGGCGACACGTACCTCGACATGGCCCGGTGGACCAAGGGCGTGGTCTGGGTCAACGGCCGCAACCTCGGCCGCTACTGGAAGGTGGGGCCGCAGCAGCGGCTCTACTGCCCGGCACCGTGGCTGCGGGTCGGTTCCAACGAGATCGTCGTCTTCGACCTGCACCAGGTGCAGGCGCAGCCGATCACCTTCGAAACCACCCTGAGCGGCCAGTCGGGCGCCGTGCGCCACACGGTTGTCAACCGGGCCAGCGGCAAGGCCCTCGACGTGCCGGACCTGTCCCGGGTCACCGGCACGCAGCTGATCCAGTGGACCCCCAACGGCGGAGCCAACCAGGCGTGGCTGATGGCCGGCACGGTGGGCGGCGTCACCACCATGACCAGCGTCAGCTCGAATCTGCTCGCGGACGTCGAGGGCGGCTCCACGGCGGAGGGGGCGCGGGTCATCCAGTGGACCGCGACCGGCGGCGGCAACCAGCAGTGGCGGGTGGCCACCGCGTCCGGTGAGTTCGTGAAGCTCGTGAACGTGCAGACCGGCAAGGTCCTCGCGGTGGCCGGCGGTGCGACGACGAACGGGGCCGCGATCGTGCAGCAGAGCGACACGGGCAGCGCCTCCCAGCACTGGCGGCTCACGCCGGCCTGACGCTGGCGGGCGACATGACGCCGGCCCGACCACCGGTCGGACCGGGACGGTACGGGTCGGTGGGCGACCAGTCGCGGTGCGGCGGCCGCGCGGGATCGCCCACCGGCCCTCGTCGTTCCCGTGGGCTGTCTCCTCGGTCGTGGTGCGGTACGGACGTTGCATCAGAGATGCAAAGATGGCCGTATGGGCGGGCCGAGCGACCGGAGTACGACGTGAACCAGCGCGAGCGGTGGCACCGGCTCCTGGAGATGGTCGCGGTCGAGGGCCAGCTCGAGATCGAGTCCACCGCCCGTGAACTGGGCGTCAGCACGGCGACCATCCGACGCGACTTCGACGAGCTCGCCACCCAGCAGTTGGTGACGCGCACCCGGGGCGGAGTGGTGGTCACAAACGTGTCCTACGACCTGCCGCTGCGCTACAAGGCGGTCCGGCAGGCCTCGGAGAAGCAGCGCATCGCCGCCGCCGCCGTCGCGCTGATCCCACCGCGCAGCACCGTGGGGCTCAACGGTGGCACCACGACGACCGAGGTGGGGAGGGCGCTCGCGCTGCGTACCGACCCGAACGGGCAGCTGCCGGAGGTCACTGTGGTGACCAACGCGTTGAACATCGCCAACGAGCTGATCGTGCGACCGCACATACGTGTGGTGCTCACCGGCGGGACGGCTCGCCCGCAGTCGTACGAGCTGGTGGGCCGCATCGCCGAGACGATGCTCGCGTCGGTGGCGCTGGACGTGGTGGTGCTCGGGGTGGACGCGATCGACCACCAGCACGGCGCCAGCGCGCACAACGACGGCGAGGCGGCGATCAACCACGTCATGGTGACAAGCGCGGCGCGGACGATCGTGGTGGCCGACGCCTCGAAACTGGGCCGCCGGAGCTTCAACCGGATCTGCCCGCTCGGCAACATCGACACCCTGATCACCGATAAGTCGGCGGACCCGGAGAAGGTCGGCCTCATCGAGCAGGCCGGGGTCAAGGTGCTCCGGGTCTGACGGGCGCCGCGTTCGGCAAAGATGGAACCCGGTGCAAAATTACGGGCCGATTCTTGCATCTTGAGTCAAGCGGGTGCAGCATCTCGTCTTATCGGCCTTCGTGAATGTCTGGGCCGCATCGTCCCTCACCACCGGGAGAAACGATGATCTGGTCACCGCTGCCCGCCCACCGCCGCCGTACCACCGTCAGGGCCGCCATCGTGGTCCTCGCCCTGCTCGCCGCGATGCTGCACGCCGTACCCGCCCGCGCGGCCACACCAGGGCGCGCCACCGGCATCACCCGAGCCGGGAACACGTACACCATCACCACCAGCACGGCCGCCCGCATCCGGCTCACGCTGGCGCGCGCGGACATCTTCCGCGTCTGGGCCGCACCGAACGGCACGTTCACCGAACCGGCCGCGAACGAGATCACCGTACGCACCGATTTCGGCAGCGTCGCCAGCACGGTGACCGACGACGGCAGCTCCTTCCGCATCGCCACCGCGGCGGTTGTCATCCGGATCAACAAGGACCCCCTGACGATGCAGGTCCAGCGCCCGGACGGGCGGCCGGTCTGGCGGGAGTCGCAACCGCTCGACTGGTCCGCCGGGCGTACGACGCAGCGCCTGGCGCGCGACGCGGACGAGCAGTTCTACGGCACCGGCCTGCGCCTGGGGGAGTGGGCGCTGCGCGACAAGACGGTGCCGATCGCCGTGGACAACAGGTGGCGGGAGAACACGAACGCCAGTCCGGCGCCCTTCTACCTGTCCACGAACGGCTACGGCGTCCTGCGCAACACGTGGGCGCCCGGCTCGTACGGCTTCACCGCACCGGTCACCACCACCCACAACGAGGAACGCTTCGACACGTACTACTTCGTGGGCGATTCGCTCAAGGCCGTGCTCGGCGCGTACACCGACGTGACGGGCAAGCCGTTCCTGAGCCCGATGTGGGGCCTCGAACTCGGCAACGCCGACTGCTTCAACGCGTCCAACCCGGCCTACCAGGGCGACCACAACCGGGCCGGACACCAGCGGACTCCCGACGTGTTGTCGTACGCCCGGGAGGCCCGGGCCAAGGACATGCCGTCGGGGTGGTTCCTGCCCAACGACGGGTACGGCTGCGGCTACGCCGACCTGCCGGCGACAGTGGCAGGCGCCAAGGCGCTCGGTTTCCAGACCGGCCTGTGGACCTCCACGGGGCTCGGGTCCATCGACTACGAGGTCGGGACCGCCGGCAGCCGTGGCGTGAAGACCGACGTCGCGTGGATCGGCGGCGGCTACCAGAACGCGTTCCGTGGTGTCCAGCAGGCGGTCGACGGCATCGAGCGGAACTCTGACGCCCGCCGCTACGTGTGGACCGTCGACGGCTGGGCCGGCACCCACCGCAACGCCGTCGTCTGGACCGGTGACACGTACGGCAGCTGGGACGACATGCGGTGGACCGTTCCGGCCGTCGCGGGCGCCGGGTTGTCCGGCCTCAACTACGCAACGGGTGACGTCGACGGGATCTTCGGTGGCAGCCCGAACACCTACGTGCGGGACCTGCAGTGGAAGTCGTTCACACCGGCGTTCATGACGATGTCCGGCTGGGGCGTGACCAATCCGGCGCCCGGCTACCAGGACAAGCAGCCCTGGCGCTACGCCGAGCCGTACCTGTCGATCAACCGCCGTTATCTGCAACTCAAGATGCGGCTGATGCCGTACCACTACACGATGAGCCGGGTGGCAAGCGTGACAGGCGTGCCGGCGACCCGGGCCCTGGTGCTGGAGTACCCCGACGACCCGGTCGCCCGGGGCAACGCCACGTCTGGGGAGTTCATGGCCGGCGACGCCTTCCTCGTGGCGCCTGTGGTCTCCGACACCGAGTTGCGCGACGGCATCTACCTGCCGGCGGGGACCTGGACCGACTACTGGACCGGGCGGGTGTACCAGGGGCCGCTCACGCTGAACGGGTACGCGGCACCGCTGGACCGGCTGCCCCTGTTCGTCAAGGGCGGCTCGATCGTGCCGATGTGGCCGCAGATGAACTACACAGGTGAGAAGCCGGTCTCCACGCTCACCTACGACCTGTACCCGCGCGGCTCGTCGAGCTTCACGCTCTACGAGGACGACGGGATCACCCGCGCCTACCAGGGCGGGGCCTACGCCACCCAGCAGGTCCGGATGGCGGCACCGGCGTCCGGCACCGGAACGGTCACCGTCGACGTGGGCGCCTCCACCGGTGCGTACGCGGGCAAGCCGTCGTCGCGCTCCTACGAGTTCACTGTGCACCTGGCGGCCGCGCCGCGCGCGGTAACCGTCGCCGGCCAGACGCTGCCGGCCCTCGCCACGCGCGCCGCGTACGACTCGGCGGGCAGCGGCTGGTTCTACGCGGACGGAGTGCTGTCGGTGAAGGCCGGGTCGCGGAGCAGCGCGTTCCAGACCCGGATCGACGGCGCGGTGCTGCCGGTCGCCGGCACCAGTACGACGCCGCCGCCGATCCCGCGCGACAACTGGCGGCTCGTGTCCGTCGACAGCGAGGAGACGAGCGCGGAGAACGGCAGGGCCACCAACGCGTTCGACGCCGACCCGGGCACCTTCTGGCACACCGCCTGGTCGTCCACGCCCGCGCCCCTGCCGCACGAGATCCAGATCGACCTGGGTGCCACGTACCAGGTCGACGGACTTCGGTACCTGCCCCGGCAGGACGGGGGAGTGAACGGCCGCATCGGCCGCTACGAGGTGTACGTCTCGGACAGCCCGAGCGCCTGGGGCACGGCCGTGGCGTCCGGGACGTTCGCCGACACGGCGACCCAGAAGGTGGTGCCGTTCAGCGCCGCCCGCAGCGGCAGGTACCTGCGCCTGCGGGCGCTGAGCGAGGCCGGTGACCGGGGGCCGTGGACGACGGTGGCCGATCTGGCGCTCACCGGAAGGGCGGTGGCGTCGGGGGGTTGAGCCCAAACGGCTGTGGTCCGTCGGACGGGGCGGCGCCCCGTCCGACGGACCACGAGCCGGATCCACGTGCCGGCTAGGACAGCGACCACTGCTGGCGGGCTGCCGTGGCCTGCGCGGCGGATGCCGGCATCAGCAGGCTCAGCAGAAGCGTCAACGCGACTGCGGCGGCGGTTCCGGCCCGGGGCGCCAGGCCCGGACGCGCCCTCGAACTGTCGTTCATCGGGTGATGGTCCATTGCTGTTCGGTACCTCCGCGGTAGGTCGACTGGACGACGGCGGCGCCGTCGTTGGTCGCGGCGTTCGCCACGGTGAGCGCCCTGCCGGAGTTCCTGTTGATGATCTTGTAATGCGTTCCGACCGGGATGACGCTCCACAGCTGGTTCGCGCCGCCGTGGCTCGTCCACTGGACGACGCTCGCTCCGTCGGCGGTGGACGAGCCGGACACGTCCAGCACCTTGCCGCTGCTGCGGTTGACGATGCGGTGGTAGCCGCCGCCGGCCTCGACGAGAGTCCACCGTTGGTGCGCCGCGTCGTTGCTCGACCACTGGATGGCGTTCGCGCCGTCTCCGCTGCCCGTCGGCACCTCGAGCACCTTGGTGCTGTTGCGGTTGACGACCCGGTACTCGGTCGACGGGTCGAACGCCGCGGCCGGGGTCGCCGCCCGGGACAGCTCGACCTTGTCCGCGGTGACCGCGGTGCCGGACGAGCTGGCGTTCCTGCTGTTCAACACCCGCACCCGCAGGACGTGCGAGCCCTGCGCCAGCGGTCCACTGGTGAAGACCATCGCCTGGTCCACCCGGGTGGGGGAGTACAGGTCGACCACCGTCTCCGGGCCGCCGTCGATCGAGACGCCGGCCCGCCCGTGGTTCGCCGCCCGGGCGGCGAAGAGCTTGATCTTGTTTCCGGTGAACCGGACCTGGTACGCGCTGTCGAGCGTGCTGCTGTAGTGGTCGTCGCCCTGGAACTGCCGGGCGCCGTTGGTCCCGTACTGCCAGGTGCCCGAGTAGCTGAACTGGTTGTCGCCGGTTCCCGTGGTGTTGTCGTTGACCTGGACCACGCTCGGCACGCCAGGAGCGTTCCCGATCGCGTCCACGCGGGTGAAGAACGCCTCAACGGTGCTCGATCGCGGGCCGCCCCACAGACGCTCCGCCACGACCTCCGTCGGCCGCTTCGCGTACTGGTCGAACCACTCGTCGGTCTGGTGCTCCACGGCGTCCGACCAGCGGGCCATCTGGTAGCCGTTGACCTTGGCGTTCTGGTCCGGCGTCCAGCTCTCGTAGACGTTCTTCGTGTTGACGTAGAGATTGAGCCCGGGAGTTACGTACAACGTGCTCTCCGGAACGCCGACCACCGTGTAGCCCAGGTTGTAGAAGTAGCTCAGCGACCCGGTGTACGGCGTGAGCACGATGCTGGTCGACGGCTTGATGCTTGTCTGCTGGCCGTTCGTCTCCCACCAGTTCCACAGCTGGGTCGTCTTGCCGTACGACCGCACCTTGTCGTTCATCAGGTTCATGAACTCGGTGAAGACGTCACCGGTGTACGGGAAGCCCCGCGCCTGCCCGTAGCTGACCAGCTCGGGGCAGCTGTTCTTGGCGCTGTCGGTCTGGTACTCGTCGCCGCCGATGTGGAAGTACTGACCGTCGAAGAGCGGTACGAACTCCGACAGCAGGTTCATGGCGAACGTCCGGGCGGAGTCCTTCGTCAGGTTGAGCGTCCAGCCGCCCCTCTCACCGCCCGGCCAGGGCGCGTAGTCCATCGACGGGCAGGAGAACCGCATCGACGGGTCGTACGTCGTCATCGCGGTCGCGTGGCCCGGCAGGTCGATCTCGGGAACGATCGTGATGTGGTACCGCTTGGCGACGTCCTGCATCCGGCGCAGGTCGGCCTTGCTGTACGACTGGGCGGAGGCCAGACCGGGGTACCTGTCGCTGCGCAGACGGAACCCGTTCCACTCGGTGAAGTGTATGCGCAGCGTGTTCAGACGCAGCCACGCCATGCGGCGCAGCAGGTTCTCCAGGTAGTCCATCTCGTAGAAGTGCCGGCCGACGTCGAGCATCACCCCCCGGTCCCGGTACTGCGGGTAGTCCCGGATGGTCCCCGCCGGCACCGTCGTCCTCGTCGCGCTCTGCTTGATCACTTGCAGCAGGGTCTGCGTGCCGTAGTAGGCGCCGGCCGCCGCGTTCGCGCGGACCACGACGGCCGACCCGGCGGTCAGCAGGTAGCCCTGGTCGCCGATGCCGGGGTCGCCGGCGTTGAGGGTGAGCAGGATGTCGCCGGTTCCCGGTGTCGCCGACGAGACGACGGGCACGTCGGCACCGCTTATCGCGCCGAGGTCGACGCGCAGCGACGTCGCGGCCGTCGACAACTGACTGGCGTACGTGGGGTCGACCAGGATGCGGGAGGTCCCGGTGAGCGTCCAGACGCCGGTCCCGCCGGTCCACTCCCGGAGGCTCGGCGCGACCTGGGGTGTCGGATTGGCAGCCCGGGCCGCCGACGGGACGCTGAGCCCCGCGCCGACCAGCAGGGAGGTGAGTACGAGAGGAAGGAGCCGCTTGCGGGACGAGAACACGGTCGTGTACCCCCGATCGTTCAGAGCGGTAGGAGATCCTTGACGTTGCCCTGCAACAGGGGCGCGGTGCCGCTGTTGGACTGCGTGCCGACCAGGTGCACCGGGACGCTGCCGGCGCAGGTGACGGCGAGGTTGGAGAGCGTGCACCCGGAGAGCAGCCACCGGCTGCCCTGCAGGTTCGTGGCGCGGACGTCGCTGTACCAGAGGGTGTTGCCGGTGAAGGTCGGCGGCAGGACGCCGTCGACGACCACACCGGGGCCCGGGTCGCGGACCGTCGCGCCGATCGGGAACGACAGCGCGGTGCTCCACCGCACGGGGACGCCGCCGTTGGAGTGGTTGACGGTGTTGCCGGTCAGGCTGCCGTGCCCCCAGTTGTCACTGGCGAGCGCGCCGTACGGGCTGGTCTGGGCGAACGAGTAGTACGCGCCGTAGCAGCCGACGATGACGTTGTCGTTGACTGTCCAGTTCCCTGACGAGTTCCAGATCGCGAGTCGGCACGAGGTGAAGCTGTTCGCTGTCAACTGCGAGTACTCACTGCGGTCGGCGAGCGAGACACCGAAGTAGCAGCGGTGAAAGGCGTTGCCGCTGACCTTGAGCCGGTAGCCGAAGTAGTCGTCGGCCGTCGAGCCCGTGATCGCCAGGCCGGCGCCGCGCCAGTTCGTGAAGTCGCAGTCCTGGATGCGGACGCCTGTGCTGCGGCTGATCCGGACGGCGACGTGCGCGAACTGTGGTGAGGTGCCGACCGGGTTGGCCTGGCGTCCGAGGAAGTGGACGCCGCTGATGGTGACGCCGGTGCGGCCCACGATGGACAGCGCGCCGGTCTGGTCGGTGGCGACGGTGACCGTCGCGCCGTTTCCGACGATGAGGCAACGGTCGGGCAGGGCGACGGGGGCGGTGAGGGTGTAGGTGGCGCCGGGGGTGAGCTGTACCTGAGGCGTACGGGCGAGGACGGCGTTCCAGTCGTCGGAGACGCCGAGTACCGGCAGGGACGTCGCGGTGACCGCGGCGTCGGCGCGCCCGGGAGGTACGACGGCGGCGAGGGCACCGGCGGCACCCGCCAGGGCGAACGAGCGGCGGGGGAGTCGTGTGGTCATGGGATCCTTCGGACCGAGGGTTGTCCTACGTCAGATGTCGGACGAACTTATGAGCCTTATCGACGCACGTCAAGGGATCGATGCAGCCTCGCTGCCCGTGCAACATGGTGCAAGTTTCTGCGGCACCGGACCGCCGCCCGGATGCCCTTGATCGGGTGTCGATGACCGTACGTGAAGGCGGAGGACCGACCTTGACGCCGCCGGGGGCAGCTCCTAAGGTTTGCAACATCTTGATTGATTCCGCCGCCTGGATGTCACGAAAGATCATCCGTGCTCGTGTGGCTGGCATCTTCCGGGAGGGGCGGACATGAGACGAGACCTGGACGGCGATCCGCCGGAGTCCCGGGTCCGGGCCGACCTGATCGTCTCGGTGGCGCTCAATCCGGCCCTGGACGTCACCTACACCGTCCCCGACCTGGTACCGGACACCTCCCACCGGGTGACAGGCGTGGTGTCCCGCGCCGGCGGCAAGGGCCTGAACGTCGCCCGGGTGCTGCGGCAGCTGGGCGCCGAGACGATGGTCCTCGGCCTGACCGGCGGTGCCGCCGGCGACCAGATCGAGGCCGAACTGGCAGCCGCCGGCATACCGGCGTGGTTCACCCGCCTCGACGCGGAGACCCGCCGCACCGTCACCGTCCTCGGACGGGACACGGCGACAGTCCTCAACGAACCAGGCCCGCAGGTCACCGCCGACCAGTGGGAGTCGTTCCGAGACGGGTTCGCGCAGCGGGTCCGCGCGGCCCGGGTGGTGGTGCTGTCCGGCAGCCGGCCACCGGGCGTCCCCGAGACGGCGTACGCCGACCTCGTCACCATCGCACGGGCCGGTGGGGCCGAGACCATCGTGGACACCGAAGGCCCAGCGCTCCGCCACGCGCTGCGGGCGGCACCGACGCTTGGCAAACCAAACGCGCACGAGGCGGCGGATCTGCTCGGCCGCCCGGTACGCACCCGCGAGGACGCCGTGGAGGTGGCGCACCAGCTGGTCCGGCTCGGTGCCGACGCCGGTGTCGTGTCCCGTGGCGCGGACGGGTTCGTCGCGGTGACCGGCGGAGCCGCCTACAGCGCCCGCGCGCCCGAACGGGTCGCCGGCAACCCGACAGGTGCCGGCGACGCCCTCGCGGCCGTGCTCGCGTACGGGCTGCTCACCCGCGCGCCGTGGCCTGACGTCCTGGCCCGGGGGGCGGCCGTCTCGGCGGCCGCCGTCGCCTGTCCGTGGGCGGGCGGGTACGACGACGGCGTGGCTTCCCGGCTGCTGCCCGGAACCACAGTGCAAGAGCTCACCGAGTACCGCACCGACAGAGAGCAGGAACCGTGTCGCACGTCGCCTCCGAGATAACCTCCCAGCCCGAGACGTGGCGTCGCGCCATGGAGCTGGCCGCCCGGCCGGGCGTGGCCCGGGCCCTGCCCCAGCCGGGCGAACGGGTTGCCGTCGTCGGCTGCGGAACGTCGTACTTCATGGCGCAGAGCTTCGCCGCGCTGCGGGAGTCGGCCGGCCAGGGCGAGACCGACGCCTTCGCCGCCTCCGAGTTCCCCGCCGGCCGACGGTACGACCGGGTGGTAGCAATCACCCGTTCCGGCACCACCACCGAGGTGCTCCGACTCCTTGAGCAGTTGCCACCCGGCAGCCGCTCGACGGTGCTCACCACCGACGCCGACCGGCCGGTGACCCGGCTCGTGAGCGACTGCGTGGTTCTCGACTTCGCCGACGAGCAGTCGGTGGTGCAGACCCGCTTCGCCACGACCGCCCTCGCCCTCTGGCGTGCCGGTCTGGGCGAGGACCTGACCCGGGCCATCGACCAGGCGCGGACCCACCTGGCCACGCCACTGGACCCGGCCGTTGTCGCTCGGGACCAGTTCACCTTCCTCGGCACCGGCTGGACTGTGGGCGTGGCGCACGAGGCGGCCCTGAAGCTGCGTGAGGCGGCGCAGATGTGGGCCGAGTCGTACCCGGCGATGGAGTTCCGGCACGGTCCGATAAGCGTCGTGGACAGCCGGTCGGTGGTCTGGATCTTCGGGCCCGTGGTGCCGGGCCTGCACGACGACCTGGCCGCCACCGGCGCGATCGTGGTGCACGAGGAGATCGACGCCATGGCGCACCTCACGACCGCGCAGCGCCTCGCCGTCGAACTCGCCGTGCGTCGCGGTCTGCACCCGGACCAGCCCCGGCTGCTCACCCGGTCCGTCGTCCTGACCGCGCCTGTCGCCTGAGGCCGGTCGATGACCCTCGTGCCGACCGCCGACCTGGTAGCGGCCGCCCAGGCCGCCGGTACCGGCGTGCTCGCGTTCAACGTGATCACGATCGAGTACGCCCAGGCGATCGCCGCCGCGGCGGAACGTGCCGGCCGGCCAGCGATCCTGCAGATCAGTCAGAACGCCGCCCGCTACCACTCCGGTGTGTCGGCAATCGCGGCGGCGACGGCCGAGGTCGCCTGGCAGTCCAGCGCCACCCTCTCGCTGCACCTGGACCACGTGGACGACGTGACCCTGCTGGAGCAGGCACCCGACGCCGGCTTCAGTTCGGTGATGGTCGACGCGTCCGCGCTGGCGTACGCCGCGAACGTGGCGACCACCCGCAAGGCGACCGACTGGGCGCACGAGCACCGGCTGTGGGTGGAGGCGGAACTCGGCTACGTCGGCGGTAAACCGGATGCCCCGGCGAGCGCCCACACCGCAGGTGTCCGCACCGACCCGTCCGAGGCCGCCCGGTACGTCGCCGAGACCGGCGTCGACGCCCTGGCCGTCGCCGTGGGCAGCTCCCACGCGATGGCCGACCGGACCGCCTCGCTGGATCTCGACCTGGTGGCCGCGATCCGCGACGCCGTACCCGTGCCCCTGGTCCTGCACGGCTCCTCGGGGGTGCCGCTGGAGCAGATCCGCGCCGCCGTCGCCCACGGCATGGTGAAGATCAACGTCGGTACGGCCCTCAACGTGGCGTTCACCGACGCGGTCCGGGACGCCCTGCCGCGGTCCCGCGATCCGCGCCGGTACCTGGCAGCGGGACGCGACGCGGTGACCGGGACGGTCGAGCACCTGCTCACGCTCCTGCCGGCGGTGCCGTAGCCGGGAACCGCGCCGGCGGGCGTGCTGGGCCTATGCCGTCGGCAGGGCCGGCAGAGGCTCGGCCGTGTTGAGCCGCAGGGCTGCCGCGACGGCACCCAGTGCCCCGCCCTCGTCGCCGAACTGGGCGGTCACCACGTCCAGGCGGCGCGGGTGTCGGGGGATCGCCAGCTGACGGATCGCTGCCCGGACCGGGTCGAGCACCACGTCGCCGGCATGGGCGACGGTGCCGCCGATGGCCACCTTGCCCGGGTCCAACTGCACCACCATGCCGGACAGGACCCGGCCGAGCAGCCGCGCGGCGTGCCGCATCACGTCCACGACTGCCGGCTCGCCGGCTTGTGCCCGCGCCACCAGATCGGACGGGTCGGCGACTGTCACACCACGGCCGGCGCACTGCTCGATGAGCGCCGAGGGGCGGATCAGCAACTCCAGGCAGCCGCGGCCGCCGCACGGGCAGGGGTCGCCGTCGGGATCGACGCTGACGTGGCCGATCTCCCCGGCGGCGCCGTTCGCGCCGCGGGCGAGCCGACCGTCGACGATGAGCCCGCCGCCCACACCGTCGCTCCACCGGACGTAGATGGCGTCCCGTACGTCACGGGTCGCGCCCCAGGTGCCTTCCGCGAGGGCGGCCAGCCGGGAGTTGTTGTCGGTGACGACGGCGACCCCGTACCGGTCCCGGATCCGCGCGCTCACCTGCTTCGCGGCCACCGACGGGCTGCCGCCGTCGGCAGGTCGACCCCGACCGGCCACCAGGCCGGGCAGGCCGAGGCCGATCGCCTCCAGCGCCCGCAGGTCGATGTCGTGTTCCTGCACGAGGTCGTCGATCAGCTTGATCGCCGCGTTGGCGCGTCGGGCCGGCCCCGCCGTCAGCGCGACGGCGCGGCTGCCCCGGGCCAGGATGTCGTGGCCCAGGGTGGCGACGACGACGGTGATCGTCGCCCGGCCGAGGTCGATGCCGACGATGCGGCCGGCGGACGGGTTGAGGCTGACGGTCGTGGACGGCCGACCCCGGCCCCGGTGCCCGGACAGCGCCGGCTCGCGCTCGACGACCACACCGCGGGCGATGAGGTCGCCGATGATGTCGAACAGCGTGGTGCGCGACAGCCCGGTCAGCCGGATGAGTTCGGCCCGGCTGAGCGGGCCGGCGCTGCGGAGCTGGGCCAGCAGGGCCTCGGTGTGCGCCAGCCGCACGCGTTGCATGGCATCCGGGCGTTCGATCACGGCACCATCATGACCGATACCTGCTTTCACCAGTCGTTCCCGCAGCGTACGGGCCGGTAACCACCAACCGGCGCCGCCACCGGCCGGGGTGGCGGCGACGGCCGGTGATCAGGCGGCCCGGACGGTGACTGTCAGTGCCGCCTGGACCGGGGCCAGTCCGGCCGCGCGCACCGACAGCGTTCCGGTGTACGTTCCCGCCGTACCGAACGCGCGGCGGGACACTACCGTGAATGCGCTGTTGATCTGCATCGCCGGGATGCTCGGCTCGCGCGTGGCGGTAGGCGTCAGCGCCTCCACCCGTCCGTCACTCCAGGTGACCGTGGCGGCCAGGTCGGTGGAACGCAGCCCCGGGGCGGTGACCGTCCAGGTGGCTCCGGCAGGTGCGCCGACGGGCACGGTGCCCGATCGACCGATCGCCTGCTGGCGCCACGGCACGTCGGCGGTGGGGAAGAAGTTGACACCCTCGACTGTCAACCGGCCCCCGGCCACGGACAGGCGGGTGATGAAGTCGGCGTAATCGCGCTGCGCCTGCGGCGTCCATCCCACCTCGGCGGTGGCGATGAGGCGCGGGAGACTGTAGTACTGCGCCTGGCCGACCCGGCGGATGAACTCGCCCCAGAGGGCCGACTCGACCCCGAGCACGCTGGTCTCGGCGATGTTCGGGATGAAGGTGCCCGGGTCCCAGTTGTAGTGCCGGTCCAGTCCGCACGGCCCACCGCAGGCCCAGGTGCCGCCGAGCGGCTGGCGGGAGTCCTGCTTCTGCGGCACGTACGTGTGGGCGGCGGGGGAGAGGACGACTGTGGCACCACGACCGGTCACCGCGTTGGCCACTGCGGTCCGGTCGCCGTTCCAGTACTGCACGACCGCCTTGTTGGCCGGCAGCGTCGTGCCCGCGTACTCGTTCCAGCCGACCACCGTCTTGCCGAGCGAGGCGACAGTCGCGGTGAAGGCGTCGACCATCGTGGTGTAGTTCGCGTGGCTGGTGACGTGCGCCTCGTCGCCACCGATGTGCAGGTAGGGCCCCGGGGTCATGGCGGCGATCTGGGTCAGGACCCGCGTGACGAACTCGTACGTCGTGGGGCTGGCGGAGTCGAACGTCGAGTAGCCGACGTTGCCGGTGCCGTTGGCAGGTGCGGTCTGCTGGCCGGGAGCCGGCTTGGGCTGGGCGCCCGCCGTGTTCAGCTGGGGGATCGCGTGCAGCGCCGCGTTGGTGTGGCCCGGCATGTCGATCTCCGGTACGACCGTCATGCCGTTCAGGCCCGCGTAGCGCACGATCTCGGCGTAGTCGGCCCTGGTGTAGAAGCCTGTGACACCCAGCTCGGTGCCCATCAACTGGCCGCTGTCGTTGTACGTCATGGCGGTGCGTCCGCTGACCGAGGTGAGCAGGCCGTAGTCGATGCCCGACGGATTGCTCGCCGGGTTGTCGATGGCGATCCGCCAGCCCTGGTCGTCGGTCAGGTGCAGGTGCAGACGGTTGATCTTGTATTGGGCCGCGCTGTCGATGTACGCCTTGATCTCGTTCATCGGGTAGAAGCTGCGGGCGACGTCGAGCATCATCCCGCGGTGCGCGAAGCGGGGGTAATCGGAGATCGTCACGGCCGGCACGGTCCAGGTGGCGCCGACGACGGTGTCGGACTCCACCCACTGCGGCAGGAGTTGACGCAGCGTCTGCACCCCGTTGAGCGCGCCGTTCGCCGTATCGGCGCTGATCTGGACCTTCGCGGTGGTCACGCTGAGCCGGTACCCCTCGGCGGCGTGCCCGACGGGACCCTTGCCGGCGCCGACCTCGACGACGATGGGCGCGGGCGCGCTGCTCTGGCTGACCACCGGCAGGGCGTACCCGGTGGCCGGGCGCAGGAGGCCGGCGAGGTAGGTCGCCGGTGCGGTCGCCTGCTGCCCGACCGCGACGATTGGCGTGTTCCGGTTCACGGTGTACGGCGTGCCGCCGTTCTCCGACAGTGACACGGGCTTGGGCAGCAGACCCAGTGACGGAGCCGGGGCCGGCGCGGTGTCGTTCCAGATCTCGAACTCGGAGATCGAGTATCCGTAACCCGCCCACCGCTTGTGCCCCCGCATCCGCACGTGGGACACCGGCTGCGACGAGTTCACCGCTATGACGTCCGTCCGGGGGCAGGTGTCGCGCTGAAGGCGGGCGACGTCGGTCCAGGTGGTGCCGTCCGCCGAGGTCTGCAGCGTGAAGTCACGGGCGCACGCGTTGGGCCAGGTGAGCGCGACGTGGTCGACAGTGGCGGGGGATGCCAGGCGTACCTGCACCCAGTTGTCGTCCTGGTATGTCGACGACCACCTGGTGCCGCGGTCGCCGTCGTTGACGTGCGCGGCGACGAAGTCGGCGCGGTCGAGTTCGACGCTCGACGCGGTGGCGGTGCCGGTCCGGGCCAGGTTCACGGGAGTGGCCGCGGCAACGGCCGGCGTGCCGGACGGGACCGCTGCGGCGAGCGTCGCGGCGAGGATCACGGCGAGGTGCGCCGCGAGCAGCCGGCGTCTCGGTCGGGTGGCAGGGCGGGAGCGCGGAATCGACATGGGACTCCTTCGTCCGTCGTCCGGGTCGCCGGGCGACTGGGTGGCTCGGTACGCCGAAGTCTCGTCATCACCTTCAATTTAGTCAATGGCCCACACATTAATCGTCGTGATGCGGGGAGGCGGTGGGCTCGGGTCGGCGGTGCCGCCGACCCTGGGTCTTTTTAGTCCGAAGGGTTGACAGGATTAGCCGCGTCACCAAGGATTCGCTTACCTTGAGCGCCGCCTACCGGAAAGAGGGGGCGCCACACGTCCGACCTGGGCTACGGAGGGCCACCGTGCCGACAGACGTTCAACAGCCCCGGACCCGCGGGCCGGGCACCACCCGGGCGGCGTCGCCGCCCCGCCGCGCAGTGCCACTGCCGGTCTGGAACGTGATCGCCGTGGTGCTCGGCCTCGCCATCTGGACCGTGCTCGCCCGGGCCGGCGTCTCGGGCCTTCCCGGGCCACGGGCCGTAGCCGTCCGCGCCGGCGAGCTGGCGATGGACGGCACCCTGCTCGACGACAGCCTCGCCAGCCTGCGCCGGGTGTTCATCGGCTTCGCGCTCGGCAGCGCCCTCGCGGTGCCGGTCGGCTTCCTCATGGGCTGGTACGGGACGGCCCGCGGCCTGATCGAGCCCTACGTGCAGTTCTTCCGCACGATCCCGCCCCTGGCCGTCATCCCGCTGGCCATCCTGCTCATGGGCATCGGGGAGACCCCGAAGATCTTCGTCATCTTCCTCGCCGCGTTCCTGTCCTGCGTCGTGTCGACGTTCCAGGGCGTGGTGAGCGTCGACACCACCCTGATCAACGCTGCCCGGGTGCTCGGGGCCAACGACGCGGTGGTGTTCCGCCGGGTGGTCGTCCCCGCCTCCACGCCGTTCATCCTGGTCGGCATGCGCGTCGGCCTCGGCGCGGCGTGGGCCACCCTGGTGGCCGCCGAGCTGATCGCCGCCCAGGAGGGCCTCGGCTACCGCATGCAGCAGGCACAGATCTACTACGACCTGCCGAGCATCTTCGTCGGCCTGATCACCATCGGCGTGCTCGGCCTGATCATGGACCGGCTGCTGCTCGCCGCGGAGAAGCGCCTCACCGGATGGCAGGAACGCCGATGACCGAGAAAATCTCCTTCCGCTCCACCACCCGGACGTTCGAGGTGGGCGGCAAACCCTTCCACGCCCTGCGGAACGTCGATCTGGACATCGCCGACCGCGAGTTCGTCACAGTGGTCGGCCCGTCCGGTTGCGGCAAGTCGACACTGCTGAACATCGCGGCCGGCCTGGTCGAACCCACCGACGGTGAGGTGCTCGTCGACTCGCGACCGGTACGCGGGCCCGGCCCGGAACGCGGCGTCATCTTTCAGCAGTACGCGCTGTTCCCCTGGCTGACCGTGCGCCAGAACGTCGAGTTCGGCCTCCAGATCGCCAAGGTCGGGCGGGCCGAACGGCGACGTAAGGCGCAGCACTTCATCGACCTGGTGGGCCTCACCGATTTCGCGGACGCGCTGCCCCGAATGCTGTCCGGCGGAATGCGGCAGCGGTGCGCCATCGCCCGCGCGTACGCCGTCGACCCAGGCGTCCTGCTCATGGACGAACCCTTCGGCGCCCTGGACGCCCTCACCCGTGTGCAGATGCAGGACCAGTTGCTGGCCACCTGGGGCTCCGAGCGACGCACCGTCATGTTCATCACCCACGACGTCGACGAGGCCGTCTACCTCGCCAACCGGGTAGTCGTCATGGCCGCCCGACCGGGCCGTGTGCACGAGGTCATCGACGTCGACCTGCCGTACCCGCGCACCGAGGCCGTACGCCTCTCACCAGAGTTCTCCCGGATCCGCAATCGCGTCTGGCGCGCCGTCTACCACCAGACCCCTCAGGAAGGTGCATCACTATGAGCCCTCTCTCCCGTCGCGCCGTGCTGGCCGGTCTCGCCGGCCTCGGTACCGCCGCGGCCCTCGCCGCCTGCGGCGACGACGACGATTCCGGATCCGGCGGATCCGGCGGCGATCCGGTGAAGCTCGGCTACATCGCCGACTTCACGGGCGCGAGCCTCATGGCGATCGCCGACGACAAGAAGCTGTGGGCCCAACACGGCCTCAAGCCGGACCTGAAGGTCTTCACCAACGGGCCCCTTCAGGTGCAGGCCCTCGGCGCGGGCGACCTCGACTTCGGCTACCTGGGCCCGGGCGCCCTGTGGCTGCCGGCCTCCGGCAAGGCCCGGGTTGTCGCCATCAACTCGCTCGGCTTCGCCGACCGCGTCATCGCCCAGCCGGGCATCACCTCCATTGCCGCGCTCAAGGGCAAGAAGGTGGGCGTGCCCGAGGGCACCTCCGGCGACATGATCGTGCGGCTGGCCCTGAAGCGCGCCGGGCTCTCCATCGACGACGTCCAGAAGGTGGCGATGGACCCGAGCACTGTCGTCACCGCGTTCGGCTCGGGCCAGATCGACGCCGCCGGTATCTGGTACCCGCTCATCGGCACCATCAAGAAGCGGGTGCCGAACCTGACCGAGCTGGCCAAGAACGACGACTTCTACCCGGCCGTCAGCTTCCCGTCCGCCTATGTCGGGCGCAACGACGTGGTGACCGGCAAGCCGGAACTGGTGAAGAAGGTGCTCGCGGTGCTGCGTGCCGCCAACGACGAGCGGGCGGCAAACGTGGACCGGGCGGTCGAGGTCACCGCGAAGTTCCTCAAGTCGGCTCCGGTGGACCAGCTGCGCGCCGAGGCGACCAACGCCCGGTTCCTGCCGTCGGCCGAACTCGCCGCCAAGTCGACCGACGGCACCGTCGCGGGCTGGCTCACCGGCCTCAACGGACTCTTCAAGGACCTGGGCAAGCTGCCGGACGTGGTCGACCCGAGCACCTACTACGACGCCACCGCGTACGCGTCCTGAGCACGGTCGCGTGAGAAAGGACCAACAGGTGCGGCCCAACATCGTCTTCATCATGGCCGACGACCACGCCGCGCACGCGGTGGGCGCCTACGGAAGCAAGATCAACGAGACGCCGCACATCGACCGCATCGCGGCCGGAGGCGCCCTGCTGGAGAACTGCTTCTGCACCAACTCGCTGTGCGCGCCCAGCCGCGCGACAATCCTCACCGGCACCTACAACCACGTCAACGGCGTGCAGACGCTGTCGACCGAGTTCGACAACCGGCAGCTGGTCTTCCCGGAACTGCTGCGCCGCGCCGGCTACCAGACGGCCCTGGTCGGCAAGTGGCATCTCGGGCACGGTCCGGAGCACGACCCCCGCGGGTTCGACTACTGGGAGGTCGTGCCCGGCCAGGGCCGCTACCGCGACCCGGTGTTCATCGGCATGGACGGCACCGAGCAGGTCCGTCCCGGCTACTGCACGAACATCATCACCGACCTGGCCGTCGACTGGCTCGACAAGCGCGACCCGCAGCGGCCCTTCTGCCTGCTGGTGCACCACAAGGCGCCACACCGCAACTGGGAACCCGACGAGAAGCACCGCGACATGTACGTCGAGGACGTGGCCGTACCGGGGTCGTTCGACGACGACCACTCCGGGCACGCCGCCGCCGCCCGAGCCGCCCGGATGCGGGTGGACCGGGACCTGACGGCCAACGACATCAAGGAGATGCTGCCGCCGCACCTGGACCCCGACGAGGCAGCGCTCTGGACCTACCAGCGCTACATCAAGGACTACCTGCGGTGCGTCGCCAGCGTCGACGACAACGTCGGCCGCCTGCTCGACTACCTTGACGAGCACGGCCTGACCGATGACACCATCGTCGTCTACACGTCCGATCAGGGCTTCTTCCTCGGCGACCACGGCTGGTACGACAAGAGGTTCATGTACGAGGAGTCGCTGCGGATGCCGTTCCTGATCCGCTACCCGGCGGAGATCCCGGCCGGCTCCACCACCGGGGCGCTCGCCATGAACGTCGACTTCGCCCAGACGTTCCTCGACTACGCCGGAGTGCCCGCCGACAGCCGCATGCAGGGACGCTCCCTGCGACCACTCCTGCGCGGAGAGGACGTCGACGGCTGGCGGCAGTCGGTGTACTACCGCTACTGGGAACACGACGACGACGAGCACCACGTGTGGGCCCACTACGGCGTACGCACCCACGACCACAAGCTCGTCTACTACTACGCGGACGGTCTCGGCCTGCCCGGCACCTCCGCCACGGCGCAGGAGCCGGAGTGGGAGCTGTTCGACCTGCGGGCCGACCCGTGGGAGATGCGCAGCGTCTACGACGACCCGGCGTACGCGCAGGTCCGGGCGGCGCTCACCGAGGAACTGGCCCGGGTCCAGCGGGAGTGTGGTGACGTCCCGTGGCAGCCGTCGGCACCGGTCACCGGGTGACGGAGGAGCCGACGGGACGATCCGACCGTCGCTGGCCATGCCGCGTCTACGGGGTGGGCACCGAGCCGGACCCACGGTTCTCCCTCGCCAACGAGCGCACCTTCCTCGCGTGGCTGCGGACCGCGCTGGGTCTCATGGTGGCCGCGGCGGCGGTGAAGGCCTTCGGCACGGAAGGCTCGCAGTGGGCGGCGGCCGTGCTGGCGGTGCTCGCCGTCGGGGTGGCCGTCGAGGCGTTCCCCCGGTGGAGCCGCAACGAACGGGCACTGCGGCTCCAGCTGCCGTTGCCGTCCACCCCCGTCGCGGTCGTGTCGGCGGCGGGGGTGGTCGTGGCCGGCCTGACCATCCTCGTCGTGGTGCTGGTCTGATGTGTGGTGCTGATCTGGCGTCGTGGTGCTGAGGTGACGGAGCCACCGCGCCTCGACGACCGGGGGGCGCAGGCCGAACGCACCCTGCTCGCGTGGCTGCGCACGGCGCTGGCGACGGCCACCGTGCTGCTGGCCGTCGGCCGGGAGCTGGTGCCCCGTCATCCGATCGCCGCGGGGATCGTGCTGGCCTGCGCACCGTTCGCCGTCGTGGTGGCTGTGCTGGCTCGACGCCGGTATCGCACCGTACGGCTGCCCACGCACCTGGGCCACCCGGAGGGTGCCGCCCTGCTGGCCGTCGGCAACGTGCTGGTGGTGGCGGGGGGCGTGGCGGTCCTCGCCCATGTCCTCGCCAGGTGAGGTGGGATGCGGCCGTCCCGGGGCGACGATAGGGGCGCCCCGGGACGGCCGGTACCGGTCAGGCCGTCGAGCCGTACAGGCTGATCTCGGCGGCGGAGGCGTACCCGGCGCCGTTCGCGGCGCGCGTGGTGCGCAGGCGGACGTGCCGGGCGGTGGTGGGCGTGAAGGCGGCAGTCTTGAGGGTGCTGCCTGCGCCGAAGGTGCCGGCGGCGATCTGGGTCCAGGTGGTGCCGTCGGTACTGACCTGGATCTGGTAGTCGGCGATGGTGCCGTTGGTGCCGCCGTCCTGGCGGGGCAGGTAGTCGAGTCTGTCGATCCGGTAGCTGCCGCCGAGGTCGATGCTGAGCTGGTGCGGCATGGGGGCGACACCCCCGACGTAGCGGGTGTGCCAGATGGTGGCGGGGTTGCCGTCGATGGCGTTGGCGGCGGCGCCGTTCTCCCCGACTGTCTCCACGCTGTCCGCCGTCGCGGTCCAGCCGGTACGGGGCAGTTGGGGGCTGCTGCCGCCGCCGATCGGTTCGTCCGTCGGCGTGGCTTGGAAGATGGCGACCTCGAACGGCGCCAGCGTGATGCTCCCCGGTGCGGCCGGACCGGAGACGAAGCCGGCGCGCCGCCCGTCGCGTTCGGTGAACCGGTACCGCTGGTGCGTCCCGCCGGGCAGCTCGAAGACCGTCTGCGGGTTGACAGTGAAACTCTGCGCGGACGCCGACGGGTTGCGCAGCATCAGCATCCCCTTCGACGCGCCCGCCGAGGAGTTCCAGGCGGCAGTGCCGTAGACCGCCCCGGCGGCCGGGTCACCGCCCACCCAGTGCACGTCGCTGAGCAGCCCCTGGTTCGCGCGCGCCCACCTGGCGTTGGCCGCCACGGTGTCCCAGAACCACGCCGCGCCCGGCCGACCCGCGTCGACGAGCGTGTTGCGGACGTACAGCTCCTGAAGGCTCAGCCCGAGCGCGAAGTAGGCGCGGATGTCCTGCGACACCTCGGCCTGGACACTGGGCTTGGTCAGGTCGTAGTCGGCGGTGAACTGGGGTGTGCGGTCGGAGAAGATGATCCCGTGGTTCATCAGGCTCGGGATCGGGAACAGCGGGTTCTGCCTGGCGTTGTTGCGGAACGTCTCCGAGTCGCGGTAGTTGACGTAACGCTGCTGTGCGCTGCCGGCGCCGACCAGACCCGCGTCGTGCCCGTCGCGCCAGATGGAGTCGGTGTACCACAGCCAGTACGGCGACCCCCAGGTGCCGACCGTCGCGTTGACGAACACGTCCTTCTGGTGCGCGCGCAGGTCGCCGGTCAACCCGAGCAGGGCCTCGTAGTCGGCGATGTAGCTGGCGTTCGGGCCGGACTGGTAGAGCCCACCGCCGATGCCGTCCAGCTTGAACCCGCGTACCCCCTGGTTGTCCATCATGTCGAAGGCGACCGACCGGAACCGGTCGTAGTAGCGGGAGCCGCCGAGCTTGAACTGGCCGCCGCTGTGCGTCTCCAACCGCTGGTCGGTCGGTTTGCTCGCGTTGAGGGCCTGGCGGGTGGCGGCGCTGGTGCCGTACCCGCCAAACGGTGACATCCAGACCGACATCGAGGCCCCGTACTGTCCGGCGGCGGCCTTCTGCGGTGCGAAGCCGGTGGGGAACTGGGTCGGGTCGAACGACCAGACGTGCAGGTTCGTCTCGTCGACCGGGGGCGTGCGCAGGTAGTCCCAGCCGTCGTCGACCCAGAAACTGTCGATGGTGGCACCACGGTTGCGCAACTGGGTGCCGAACAGGTTGATGGCCCGGGTCAACTCCGTGCTGTTGATGACCTCGCCCGGCGGTTTGAGATCCAGCCAGCTCTGGTAGTGCAGGAACGTGCGTCGGTCGTGGGCCCGTTCGCGTTGCAGGTAGTACTGGAACGAGCGGCGGAGCTGCCCGGCGGGTGAGACACCGGTGGAGGCCGTGTAGACCCACGACGTGCCGGCGGTGAGGTCACCGGCGCGGGGCACCGCGATGTCGACGGCGGACCCGTTCACACTGGCCTTCGCCATCGGGTTCTCGATGCCGACGAACACCGTCTCGGCGCCCGCCGCGCCGTGCACCAGCGGGCTGCCGTCGTCGGCACCGAGGACCCGCGCGTTTGTCAGGCCCAGTTCGACAAGGCGCAGCGAGGTCACGTCGAACGTTCCGGCCACCGAGCGCACGGTGAAGCTGTGCTGCACCGAGTTGGCCCCGCCGCGCAGTCGTACCTGCCACTGCACGTCGAGCGTCCGGGTGCCGCCGCCGTACCGGAAGGTGGTGGTGACCGCCTTGCCGGCGAAGCGTTCCGCGAGCCGGGCCGCCCCGGCGTTGGCCGGCAGGTCGCTGACCACGGGACCGGCCGAGACGCTCGTGTTCGCCGTCGTGATGGTGCTGCCGTCGGCGAGGGTGAGGGTGAAGAGCCCCCGCATGCTCATCGGCACCGAGGTGTTCGCGGCCCGGTTGTCGAACCGGGTCAGCGACACCGTGCTGCCGGCCACGCTCCAGGTGGCCGACAGCGCCGCGTTGGCAAGTGTGAAGCTGCCGCCGGAGAGCGACGCGGTAGCCGCGCCCGGCGCGACGCCGGGGAAGACCAGACCGGCGGCGTCGGCGTAGGTCGGGTCCGCCGGGACCGCCGCGCCGGCCGGGGCCGGATGGCCCCCGACCGTGGCGACGGCACCGGCGACCAGAGTCAGGACGATGGTGGGCACGACGAGCCGCCGTGGCCGTGGCCGTGGTCGGGATGCGGGTGGCAGTGGCGTGTCGTGCTGCATCGTGCCTCCATCGGTGGTTCAGAGGGTGGTGGGCGTGCTCCAGCGCTGGTTGGCGCCGTTCGTGCACGGCCAGAGGATGAGGCGGGTGCCGTTCGCGGTCGCGCCGCCGTTGGCGTCCAGGCACTTGCCGCCGGTGCGGTAGCTGCTCGTGGCGGCGTCGTAGGTCCAGCGCTGGTACGCGGCTGTCGAACAGGTGCGGATCACGATCGAGGTGCCATCGGTGAGGCTTCCGTTCGCCGGCTCCAGGCACTTGCCCAGGGCGGTCAGGGTGCCGTCGTTGCGGTGGGTCCACGTCTGGTTGCCGCCGCCGTTGCAGTCCCAGAGGTTCACCGCGGTGCCGTCGGCGGTGTTGCTACCGGGAACGTCGATGCAACGCCCGCTGGAGATACCGGTGATGGCACCCCGCTTCGGCCCGTACACCTCGAACTCCTGCAGCGAGTAGCCGTAGGTGGTGGCCCGCTGGGTGCCCTGCACGCGCACGTACCTGGCGGTGGTGTTGAGGATGTGCTCGTCGGTGCCGCCGTCACCGGCGGTGACGGTCACCGCGGTGGTCCAGGTGGTGCCGTTGGTGGAGGTCTGGATCTGGTACGCCCTGGCGTACGCGGCCTCCCAGCGCAGTGCCACGCGTGACAACTCCTGGCTGCTGCCGAGGTCGACCTGGATCCAGCTCGGATCGGTGTAGGCCGACGACCAGCGGGTGCTCAGGTCACCGTCCACGGCCGCCGACGCCGGGAAGGCCGCCGTCTCGGTGGACGACGCGGTCGCCGGACGGTTGAGCGCCAGGTTGCCTGTCGCCACGGCCGGGCCGCCGGGAGCCCGCCCGATGCGGTCGATGATGGTGTTGAAGGCGGTGTACGTGGCCGCCGGCTTCGGCGATCCCCAGGTCTGTTGGGCGACGACGCGCAGGATCGTCCGGATGCCGGCGGCGATCTGGTCCTCGGTCTCCGCGTCCGGGTAGTCGCACCAGACGTGCACCACGGTGCCCAGGTTGCGCGACGGATCGTTCACCGTGTTGTTGCCTTGGAACCGTTCCGGCGTCCAGGTCTCGTAGGCCCACGTCACGCTCGGCTTGCTGATGGCGGGGACGTAGTAGGTGGGATCCCACGCCTGGTTGGAGATGGTGTGCCCCCGGTCCACCAGGGCCTGCGGGGTGATGCCGTAGTTGTACCAGACCTCGACGTGGATGTTCGACGCCGGCCGGATGGTGCCGTCGGTGCCGATCCCGTCGTTCCACATGCGCGTCGTCTTGCCACCGGCGCGCACGATGTCGTTGGCCCAGTTGATGAAGCCGTAGTAGGCGTCCTTCGCGATGGCGTTCGGCCCGTACGTGGCGCGGGCGTACGTCAGCAGTTGCGGGTAGGCGGCGTAGTTGCCGACGTACTCGTCCGCGCCGATGTGCCAGTACCGGCCGGGGAAGAGCGGCAGGAACTCGGTGATGAGGTCCCGGGTGAGGGTGTAGGCACCCGGCTTGGACAGGTCGAGGTAGTAGGGGTTGCGGTTGCCGCTGGTGTCGGTGAGTTGAAGGTCCGGATGGTTGGCCAGGATGACGTTCATGTGGCCCGGCATGTCGATCTCGGGGATGACCTCGATGTGGTACCTGGCGGCGAGGGCGATCAGGTCGCGGATCTCCTGCTTGGTGTAGTACTGCTGCGACATCACCTCCGGGTGGGTGGTGCTCTCCAGCCGGAAGCCGAACGTGTCGGACAGGTGCAGGTGCAACCGGTTCATCTTCAGGTAGGCGAGTTCCTTGACGTGCCGGCGGAGCCAGTCGACTGTGAAGTACTTGCGGCCCACGTCCACCATCAGGCCGCGTTCGGACTTGGTGGGCGCGTCGGTGGTGGTGCCGGCGGGCACGCTCGTGGACTGCTTGAGCAGTTGCAGCACCGTCCTGGTCCCGTAGAAGGCGCCCGCGTCGGTGGAGCCCTGGATGGAGATGCTCGATCCGACAGTCATGGTGTAGCCCTCGGCGGGCTGGCTGCCGCCCAGGGTCAACCGGATGTCGCCGGCAGCCGCGCTCCCGGTGGCGACCGGCACCGTGCGTCCGGTCAGGTCCCGCAGGTCGGCCGCGAAGGTGGCCGCGTCGTCGTTGAGCTGGGTGGTGTACGCGGGGTCGACAACGATGCGGGTCGCGGCACCGAACGTGTAGCTGCCGGTGCCCGCCGTCCACTGCCTGAGCGCCGGGATCACCTGTAGGTCACCCGGCACGGCAGAGGCCGGCGTGGCGGGCACGGTCAGCAGCGCGGCGGCAAGTGCTCCCACCGCTCCGGTGACGCTGATACCTCGAAGACGCATGAACCGTTCCTCTCGGGAAGGGGCTGGAGATCAGCAGGACGCCGGGTTGGCGGTGCTGTCGGTCGCGTACGCGGTGAGCGTCGCGACCTGCGGTACGCCGCGCGCGGCGGTGACCCGCAGCCGCAGCCGGTCGCTGGTCACTGCGGTGGAGAGCGGAACGATCCGCTTGTAGCCGACCGTTCCGGCGGAGGCGACCTGTTGCCAGCCGCCGTTGATCCAGGCGTCCACGGCGAACGCCTCGACGCGCTGGCCGTTGCCGACCGACTCCTGCACCAGGACCCGGTCGAACGTGCGGACCCGGCAGGCGGTCAGCTCGACCGCGCCGGTGGTGGCCCCGTTCGCGGGCGACCAGTAGGTGCCCAGGGCCGTGTCGGTGAGGGCGGCGTGGGTGCCTGTCGCTCCTGCCTTGGCGAACAACTCCCGGCCGTACCTGGCGCGTTGCGCGGTGCCGAACCCGTCGAGGGCTGTGACGTCCGGCGCGTCGATCACGCCGGCCCGGTTGGGCGGCACGTTGAGCAGCAGGTTGGCGTTGCGGCCCACCGCGTTCTCGTAGAGCTGCATGAGCGCGGCCGGTTGCTTGACCGAGCCGTTCTGGCCGGAGTGCCAGAACCAGCCGGGCCGGATCGACACGTCCGCCTCGGCCGGATACCACGACAGGTAGGTGATCGTCCCCAGGTTGCGGCCGATCAATGCACTGGAACCCAGGTCGCCGGAACCGGCACCGGCGAGCATGTCGTCGTCGCGGTTCAGCGCGCCGGGATCGGTGCCCTTGAACGGCAGCGCGCTCCACTCGTCGGCCCGGAACGCCCCGGACTCCGAGCCGACCCAGCGCACGTCCGGTCCGTTGATCGCGATAGTGGCGTTCGGTTGCAGCGCCCGGATCAGCCGGTACCAGTCACCGACCTGGTACGGCTGCGGGTACGCGGTGTACGGGTTCGCGCCGTCGAACCACACCTCGGCCATCGGCCCGTACTCGGTGAGCAGTTCGTAGAGCTGGTTGAGGAAGTAGGCGTTGTAGTCGTCGGCCTGGTACGCGTACGTCTGGGTCGGGGTGCGGGTGTCACCGGCGACGAGCGTCGGGATGGTCACCGCCCGCTTGGCGCTGCCGTTGCCGAACCGGTCGCCTCCGCGCCGGCCGGGGATCTCCGCGCCGTCGGCGGGGGAGAGGTAGAAGCCGACGGCCAGGCCTGCGGCGCGGGCGGCGTCGACAGTGGCCCGCAGGATGTCGCCCTGGCTGGTCCGACCCCACCAGGGGCTGCTGCGGACCGAGTGGGTGCTGTAGCGCGACGGGTAGAGCAGGAACCCGTCGTGGTGCTTGACGGTGAGGATGACCTGCTTGAACCCGTTGCGCTTGAGGACGTCCATCCACTGCGCGGGGTTGACTGTCGTCGGGTTGAACAGGGCCGGGTCCTCGTTCCCGCTGCCCCACTCGACGTCGGTGAAGGTGTTCATGCCGTAGTGCAGGAACGCCGTCAGCTCCCGCTGCTGCCAGGCGAGTTGGGCGGCTGACGGGACGACCTGCGCGGCCTTCTGCCGGATCCGGTCGACTGTGTCGCACCTGTCGACGGTGATGACGGTGGCCGGGGTGACCGGGCCGCTGGTGCCGGGGTTGCCCGCGCAGCCGGGCGGCGGTGGGGTGCCTCCGCAGACCGGCGCGTCGAGTTGGAAGTCGGCCGGTCCGGCGGCGCCGGTCATCGTCGCCAGGGCGATGGCGTCCACCGTGCCGTGCCAGCCCCGGTTCCGGGTGCCGGCGTCGTTGCCGAAGGTCAGCAGACCCTGCGACGCGTTGGCCGCGGCGACGGGTGTGGTGACAGTGGTGCCCACCTGGCAGCCGTTGACGTACGCGACGAGCCGGGCCGCCGAGTCGCTCACGTACTCGTAGGCCAACGCCACGTGGGTGTCCTGCGTGGCGGGCAGGTCCGGTCCGCTCTGCCGGGTGTCGTGGTACGGCGCGTCCGGCCCGTACATGCCGATCTCGGTGGTGGTCTGCGAGCCGTTGGCGTAGCGGTAGTAGCCGCCGCCGGCGAGGCTGAGCACGGTGTCGAAGCTCAGGGTGGCGCCGCTCTGGCGGCGTACGACGGCCTCGGCCAGCAGGCTCCGGTTGACGTACTTCGCGCTGGTCACCGGGATCCGCGGGGAGAACCCGATGCCGGTGCCACCGCCGGTGAGCGTGACCGACGTGCCGCCGATCGTCTCGCTGCCGGCCAGCCGGGTGAGCTGCCCGTCCACCAGTTCGCCGGTAGACGGCGTGTAGCCGGTGGTGGAGGTGAACGTGCCGCTGAAGCCGACGTCGAGCAGCGGTTGGTAGTCGGCGGCGGCGACCCGCCACTGCTGGTTGGTGGCGGTTCCGCAGGGCCAGAGGATGACTGCGGTGTTGTTTGCGGTGCCGCCGCCGTTGGCGTCGAGGCAGGTGCCTGTTGCCTGGTTGCGCAGGGTTTTCGCTGTGGTGTCGTAGGTCCAGCGTTGGTTGGTGGCGGTGCCGCAGGTGGCGATGGTGGCGGCGGCGCCGTTGGTGGCGTTGGCGGCGGTGAGGCACTTGCCCCGGTTGCGGATGGTGGCGTCGGCCTCGCGGGTCCAGATCTGGTTTGTCGCGCCTGTGCAGTCCCAGAGGATCAGGGCGGTGCCGTCGGTGGTGGCACCGCCGGGCACGTCGACGCAGCGGCCACTGGCCACGCCAGTGATCGTGCCGTCTCCCGGTGCCGCTGCGGCCGGTGCCGCCGGCGGGGTGAGTTGGATCAGGCAGGTGGCGAGCAGGGCCAGGGCGGTCAGGGCGGCCCCGCTCGCGCGCGGGCGGGGGCGGCGCAGGGTGGGGGGCATGGGTGTCCTCTCCGAGAGCGGGGCAGGGAGGGGCGGTGCGGTGGTGTGAACGGGTGCTACATCAGCCACTGCTGGTTGGTGGCTGTGGTGCAGGGCCAGAGGATGAGTGCGGTGTTGTTGGCGGTGCCGCCGCCGTTGGCGTCGAGGCAGGTGTCTGTTGCCTGGTTGCGCAGCGTTTTCGCGGTGGTGTCGTAGGTCCAGCGTTGGTTGGTGGCGGTGCCGCAGGTGGCGATGGTGGCGGCGGTGCCGTTCGTGGTGCTGGCGGCGGTGAGGCACTTGCCCCGGTTGCGGATGGTGGTGTCGGCTTCGCGGGTCCAGATCTGGTTGGCCGCTGCGGTGCAGTCCCAGAGGATCAGGGCGGTGCCGTCGGCGGTGGCCGCCCCCGGTACGTCGACACAGCGCCCATTCGCGACTCCGGCGATCGTGCCGGTCGCGGCAGTGGAGACGGCCTGGTAGCGGTGCCCGGCCTCGGCCGTGAACGTCACCCGGTCACCTGTGCGCGTCACCGGCACGGTCTGGTTGGTGGTCAGGTCCACAAGCGACGCGGTGGCCAGCATCGGGTTCCGGACGGTGAGGGTGCCGCTGCTGCCGGCGGTGAGCGTGATCCGGCTGGCCAGGCGGTTGCGCCACTCGGCGTCCACTGTCACGTTGCCGCGTGCCCGCAGACCGCTGACCGAGCCGGTGGGCCAGGCCGCCGGTACGGCGGGCAGCACGTCCACGACACCGGTCTGGCTCTGCAACAGCATCTCCGCGACGCCGGCGGTGGCTCCGAAGTTGCCGTCGATCTGGAACGGCGGGTGGGTGTCGAACAGGTTGGCGAGGGTGCTGCTCTTGAGCTGCTCGGCGAGCATCTTGTGGGCGTGGTCGCCGTCGAGCAGCCGGGCCCAGAAATTGATCTTCCAGGCCTTGCTCCAGCCGGTGCCACCGTCGCCGCGTGCCGTGAGGGACACCTTGGCGGCGTTGGCAAGGGCGGGCGTGGTCGACGGCGAGATCTGCCGGCCCGGGTGCAGGGCGTACAGGTGCGAGACGTGCCGGTGGTCGTTCGTCGGGCTGTCCCAGTCCGCCTTCCACTCCTGCAACTGGCCCCAGGAGCCGACCCGCAGACCGCTGTCGAGTTTGCTCAGCGTGGTCTGCCACTGGGCGCGCAGGGTCGCGTCGACGCCGAGCGTGGTGCTCGCCTCGATGGTGTTGGTGAGCAGATCCCACACGATCTGCTCGCTCATCGACGCGCCGGCCGAGAAGTCACCCTGCTCGGGTGAGTAGCTGGGCGAGACGACCAGCTTGCCGTCGCGCGGGTCGACGTGCAGGTTGGCCCGCCAGAACTCGGCGGCCTCCTTCATCGCCGGGTACGCCTGGTCGCGCAGGAACGCGGTGTCGCGGGTGAAGCGGTAGTGCTCGTAGAGGTGCTGGCACAGCCAGGCAGCCGCCTCCGGGAACCAGAAGGCGGTGGCCCAGTCCTGGACGCCGGTGAAGCCGTACGGGTTGGTGCTGAGGTGGGTGACCCAGCCGGTCGTACCGTAGATGTTCTGCGCGGTGGCCCGGCCCGGTGCCCGCAGGGCGTCGATGAAGTCGAACAGCGGCGTGGCCGTCTCGGACAGGTTCGTGATCTCCGCCGGCCAGTAGTTCATCTGGACGTTGACGTTCGTGTGGTAGTCGGCCTGCCAGGGCGGGCTGTTGGAGTTGTTCCAGACGCCCTGGAGGTTGGCCGGCAGGGAGCCGCCGCGCGAGGACGAGATGAGCAGGTACCTGCCGAAGGAGAAGTACAGCGACTCCAACGCGCGGTCCTGGGCCCGTCCGGCGGCGCCGGTGTAGGCCGACCGCAGGTCGTCGGTGGGGATGTTCGGCATCTGCCCGCCCACGTCGAGCCGGACGCGGTCGAAGAGCTTCTGGTAGTCGGCCAGGTGGGCCGCCCGCAGGGCCGCCCATGTCGAGGTCGCCGCGCCGTCGACCGCCTGGGTCACCCGGGCGTGGGGGTCGGCGCCGCGATAGGTGGGGTACGTGTCGGCGTACGACGTCGCGGCGGACAGCACGACGAGAGCCGAGTCGGCGCCGGCGACGGTGATCCGGTCGCCGCCGTCGGTCCGGGTGCCACCGGTGGTCACCACCCGGTACTGGGTCTCGTGGATCAGCCCGTTGCCGGGCAGCGTGCCCCGCACTGTGATCCGGCCGTTCGCCACCGTGACGGTGCTGCCGGGCTGGGCCGGGACGGCGCGCAGGACGAAGGAGGTCTTCCCGGCCTGGCTTGCCGACAGCCGGGCGACGATCACGTTGCCGGGGTAGCTGGCGACGTACTCGCGCTGGTAGGTCACCCCGCCGTGGGCGTACCCGACGCGGGCGGTGGCCTCGCCGAGGTCCAGTTCACGCCGGTAGCCGCTCACCGTGGCGGGTGTGCCGGACATGTCGAGGTACATGTCGGCCAGGTTCTGGTACGAGCCGAATCCGGTCGCCGGCTGGCCGAGCGCGGTGGCGACCGCGCCGGGTGCCATCCGGGTGTCCCTGTCGATCTGCGCCCGCACCCCGTCGAGGGCTCCGGGCCGTGGTGCTGTCCAGTTGCCGTGGTGGTAACCGGTCGTGCCGGGCCCGCCCGTCCACAGCGTCTTCTCGTTGAGCTGGAGGTGTTCGGTCTGGATACCACCGAAGACCATGGCGCCGAGCGCGCCGTTGCCCAGCGGCAGCGCGTTGCTCTCCCAGTTGGCGGCCGGTTCGTCGTACCAGAGCGCGAGTTTCGGGTCGGCGGCGGCTGCGGCTGCGGCGGAGCTGGTGGACACGGGTGTCAGGGACGCGGCCACCAGAAGGGCCACTGTCGCGGTGCGCAGGATCGTCCGGATACCGCCGGTGAAAGACATAGGGCCTCCTCTATGCCACGGCAGTTAACGTGGGATGTATATTTTTGTCAATGGCGCGAACCTAAGTTCCTGATGACGCTGCATGGAGGCAAGATCGTCTCGTTCGACCATGGAACAACAGGTCATCCGGCCTATTGTTTTGGGCATCGACACATGTTAGACATCTGATGTCGGAGCTGTGATCCCGAAAACATATGATGTATGCGGGAGGTGTGGTGCGGCCTCTACATGCCAGCCGCCCGCTGACCGTCGATGCGCACGATCACCTCTGGAAAAGATCCCGCCGCGTACGGGTGGCTCGGTGACGACCGGATGCGGTCGGTCCGGCGCCCGTTCACCGTGGCCCAGTGGCAGGCCCAGCTACGCGCGGCCCAGGTCGCCTGCTCCGTACTCCTGGAGGCGGGCTATGTGACGAGGCGGAGTCGGACGACCTGCTCCGGTGGGCCGCCGAGGCCCGGATGTCCGAGGCGGCCGTGGCCGCTGACCGGCATCGCCGTCCGACTCTCGGAGCAGCTCAACCGTCAGCGGCACGGTGGGTGGCGATCGCGGCGGGTCAGGCCTGTACGACGCGGGCGATGCTCGCCCGGATGGGCGCGTAGTGCTCGGCGATGGCGGCCTGCAGGCCCTCCACGTTGCCGGCCGCGACCGCGTCCACAATCGCCCGATGCCGCTGGGCGGTGATCAACCGGTCCTCCTGCTCGGTGCGCAGCGTGGGAGCGACGATGGCCTGTACCTGCCAGAACGCCTCGGTCAGCTGGAGGATCAGGTCGTTGCCGAGGGGCTCCAGCAGCTTCACGTGGAAGGCCCGGTCGACGTCGAGGAAGTCCATGCCCTGGGAGGCCAGGTCCTTCATCTCGTCGGCGAGAGCGGAGAGAGCGGTCCGGTGCTCGCTGTCGAGGACGGCGATGACCTGAGCGGCCAGCCCCTGTTCGAGGGTCTGCCGGACGTCGACGACCTGGCCCAGGACGTGGTGGTCCTTCTCGCCGCTCAGCAGGCCGCGGAAGGCCAGGCTCTCCACGAGCGCGGCGAGGGACATGCGGCCGACGAAGGTGCCGTGACCGTGCCGCACCTCGACGATGTCGAGGGCGGAGAGGATCTTGACGGCCTCGCGGATGCTCGAGCGGCTCGCGCCGACCGCCTCGCACAGCTCCGCCTCGGTGGGCAGGATGTCTCCGGGCTTGAGGCGATTACGAAGAATGTACTCCTTGATCTTGGTCGCCACCTCCTGCCGGCGGGGACCCGGGCGCTCCGCACCGCGTAGCGGGGACGCGTCAATGGTCGTCATCTGCCACTTGCCCTTCGTTCACGGATCTGACACGCTCACCATATCGGCATCAGATGTCTGACGTCAGACCCCATTACCTTCGAATCCCTCAGCGCGAGCGGTGACGCGAGCGCATGAAGAGCCTATGGAGGCAGCTACGTGAGCACCACCGTTGAGCTAAAGGAGAGTCGGCGCTTCCCCCCGCGCCGGTTCCGCTCGTTGGCCGTCGCATCCACCGCGGCAACCCTCGCACTCGGGCTTGTCGCGTGCAGTGGCGGCCCCGCCTCGACAAACGCCGTCGAGGGCGGTAACGGGGGTGCGACCTCGATCGAGACCACTCTGGCGTTCACCCTCTCCAGCGGTTTCGACCCCGCGAACGCCTCGTCGGCGGTCGCGACGGCGGTCAACCAGCACATCTTCGAAGGTCTCGTCGATCTGGACCCGGTCACCCGGGAACCCTACCGGGCCCTGGCCAAGGAAGATCCGGTAGCCAGCGCCGACGGGCTCAGCTACACCGTGGGCGTGCGGGACGGCGCGAAGTTCTCCGACGGCACCCCCGTCACCGCCGAGGACGTCGCCTGGTCCTTCGAGCGCGTGCTGAAGCCGGCTGACCCCAAGGCCCCGCCGCTGATGCGGGGCTTCGTGTCGTTCATCGACTCGGTGACCGTGAAGGACGCGACGACAGTCGAGTTCAAGCTGAAGTACCCGTTCGCCCTGTTCTCCGAGCGGATCTCCGTGATCAAGATCCTGCCGAAGGCGAAGACCGCGGACGTGGCCGCGTCGAAGACGTTCGACACGGCGCCGATCGGCTCCGGTCCGTTCAAGTTGGACAGCGCGTCCAAGGAGTCGGGCGTCAAGCTCAGCAAGAACCCGAACTACAACGGCTCGCGTGCGGCCAAGGTCGAGACGATGACCTGGAACACCACCTCGGAGGCTTCCGCCCGGGTGTCCGACCTTCAGGGCGGCCGCGTCCAGGCCATCGAGTCGGTGCCGTACCTGAACGTCGACTCGCTCAAGGGCAAGTACACAGTCGAGGCGAAGCAGGCCTTCAACCAGGTCTTCCTCATGTTCAACTCGTCCGCGGCGCCCTTCAACGACAAGCGCGTACGCCAGGCTCTGCACTACGCGATCGACAAGGACTCGGTCATCAAGACCGCGCTCAACGGCTACGGCACGCCGGCGACGAGCTACCTGGACGAGGGCAACAAGGACCACCAGAAGGCCGCCACCGTCTACGACTACAACCTGGACAAGGCCAAGGCCCTGCTCCAGGAGGCCGGCGTCACCAACCTGACGTTCCAGCTCGACACCACCGACAACTCCGTCGTCAAGGATGTCGCCCCGCTGGTCATCGAGCAGTGGAAGAAGATCGGCGTCAACGCCAGCCTCAACACGGTGCCCTCGTCGGCCATCTACGGCGACGTCGTTCCGAAGGACACCTTCCGGGTGCTGATGGCCACCGGCGACCCGAGCGTCTTCGGCGTCGACACCGACCTGCTGATGCGCTGGTTCTACTACGGCGAGACCTGGCCGGGTCAGCGGTACCGCTGGAACGCCGCGGACCGCAATGCCATGGCTGACCTGCTGGACAAGGCGGCGCAGACCTCCGACGAGGCGGCCCGCAAGGCGCTGTGGAAGCAGGCCCTGGACAAGGTGGCCGACGAGGCCCCCCTGTACCCGATCCTGCACACCAAGGTCGTCACCGCGTACGACCCGTCGAAGCTCGACGGCTTCTCGGGCGCGGCGACCACCGGCCTGTACTTCCTGGGCACCAGCCGAAAGGGCTGAGCCCGCCTCGGGGGCCCCACCCTGGCCCCTGCGCGTCCCGCCCAGCCCCTGTCCCTCGGGCTGGGCGGGACGCCCCGGCGGCCCTCGACGAGAGAAAGACACCATGCTGAGCGTTCTGAGTCTGGTCGCGCGACGACTCCTGACACTGATACCCCTGGTGCTGGGCATCACGATCTTCGTCTTCGTGATCATGCAGTTCTCCCCGATCGACCCCGCGCTGTCCGTCCTCGGCGATCAGGCGACCCCCGCGCAGGTGGCCGCGTTCAAGGCCGCCAACGGTCTGGACGACCCGCTGCCCCTGCGGTACCTGCACTTCCTTGGTGACCTGCTCCGGGGCGATCTCGGCGTGACCTTCCCGCCGTCCGTCCCGGTCGCCGACAAGATCGCCACCGCGCTGCCCCTGACGATCCAGCTGACGGCCCTCGGGATCGTCGGCGCGTTGGTCATCGCACTGGGCCTCGGCATCCCCGCCGCGCTGTACCGCGACCGCTGGCCCGACCAGATCATCCGGTTCGTCTCGATGGCCGGTATCGCCATGCCGTCGTTCTGGCTGGCCCTGCTGCTGATCCAGGAGCTGTCGGTCCGCCGCCCCGTCTTCCCGACCGGCGGATACGTCAACCCCGGTGACTCGTTCTCCCTCTGGCTCCAGTCCCTCGCCATGCCCGCGCTTGCTCTCGCCGTGCCGGTCGGCTGCTCACTTGCCAGAATCGTTCGGACGTCGATGGTCGAGGAACTCGACAAGGACTACGTGCGCACGGCGATCGGCGCTGGACTGCCACCCCGCGTGGTGATCGGACGCAACGTGCTGCGCAACGCGCTTGTCAACCCGCTCACCGTGCTGGGCCTGCGGATCGGTTACCTGCTGGGCGGCACCGTCGTCATCGAGGCCATCTTCTCGCTGCCCGGCATGGGCACCCAGATCATGAGCGCGGTGCAGCAGAACGACACCGCGCTCGCGCAGGGGACCGTGCTGACGATCGCCATCTGCTTCGTCTTCGTGAACCTGGTGGTCGACATCCTCTACCTCTTCGCCAACCCTCGACTGCGCGGAGCCCACTGATGCGTCGAACACTCACCGCCCGGCTGTCGGCTCCCGGCATCGCCTTCAAACGGCTCGGCCTCACGGCCCGGATCGCACTGAGCTTCGTCCTGCTCATCGTCGTGGTGGGCATCTTCGCGCCGCTGCTCCTGCGGCACGACCCCGCGCAGGCCGGGCTCGGCCCCGCGCTGACCGGCCCGAACGGCGACTACTGGTTCGGCCTGGACAAGCTCGGCCGCGACGTGTTCTCGCGGCTGGTCGCCGGCACCCGACGCTCGTTGATCGTGGGCTTCGGCGCCGCCGGCATCGCCCTGGTGGTCGGCGCGATCCTGGGCGCGCTTGCCGGAACCAGCCGGCCGGCGGTCGACGAGGTGGTGATGCGGTGCCTCGACGTCGTCATGGCATTCCCCGCCATCGTCCTCTCCGCCCTGCTGATCATCTCGTTCGGCAAGAACAGCCTTCTCGTTCTCGTCGTCGCTATCGGTTTCGTCTTCGTTCCCCAGATCGCCCGTATCGTGCGCGCCAACGTGCTGTCGCAGTACCGGGAGGACTACGTCGCCGCCGAGAGGATCATCGGCGCCCGACGACCGCACATCCTCTGGCGGCACATCCTGCGCAACTGCGCCGCGCCGATCCTCGTGTTCACCACCGTCATGGTGGCCGACTCGATCGTGTTCGAGGCGTCCCTCTCCTTCATCGGCGGCGGGCTGGCGCCCCAGGAGGCCGCCTCCTCGTGGGGGTCGGTCATCGCCTTCGGCAAGGAGATGGTCCAGATCGGTGGCTGGTGGGCCACGTTCTTCCCCGGCCTGCTGATCCTGTTGACGGTGCTCGCCCTGAACGTGCTCTCCGAGGGCATGTCCGACGCCTGGGCCGCCCCGGCGGCGCGGCGGGCCACCACCACGAAGGCCGGCGACGCGCAGGAGGAGGCGCAGCCCGGCTCCGGTGAGGTGGTGCAGCTGCCCGGCCTGCCCGAGGCGGCGCAGCGACTGCGCGAACGGGCCCGTCCGCTCCCGCAGGGTGAGCCCGTCCTGGAGGTCCGGAACCTGTCGATCGGGTTCGAGGGGCGTCACCGGGGCGTGGACATCGTCGACGACCTGACCTTCGACGTCCGCCCCGGCGAGGTCCTGGGCCTGGTGGGGGAGTCCGGCTCCGGCAAGTCCCTGACGTCGCTCGCCGTGATGGGTCTGCTCCCGCAGGGCGCCCGGGTACGCGGCGAGGTCCGCTTCGCGGGCAGCGACCTGCTCACGATGAGCACGAAGCGGCGCCGTGCCCTGATGGGGCGCGAGATCGCGATGATCTACCAGGACGCCCTGTCGGCCCTGAACCCCTCACTGCGCATCGGTCCCCAGCTCGCCCAGATGATCAGCCGTGGCGGCACCCGGTCCGCCGAGGAGCTGATGGAACTCGTGGGCCTGGACGCGCAGCGCACCCTGTCCGCGTACCCGCACGAGCTCTCCGGCGGGCAGCGGCAGCGCGTGGTGATCGCGATGGCCCTGTCCCGGGACCCGCGCCTGATCATCGCCGACGAGCCGACCACCGCGCTCGACGTCACGGTCCAGGCGCAGGTCATGGAGTTGCTGCTGCGGCTGCGCGGCCAGTTGGGCTTCGCGCTGATCCTGGTCAGTCACGACCTGGCGCTGGTCAGCGACGTCGCGGACCGCGTCGTGGTGATGTACGGCGGGCAGATCGTCGAGAGCGGTGTCACCGCCGACGTGGTCGGGGCGCCGGCGCACCACTACGCCCGTGGCCTCCTCGGTTCCGTGCTCTCCCTCGAGGCCGGCGCGGAGCGGCTCACCCAGATCCGCGGAGTGGTGCCGTCGCCCGCCGACTTCCCGGCGGGCTGCCGGTTCGCCGACCGCTGCCCCATGGCCACCGAGATCTGCCGGGAGGAGACGCCCCGCCTGGAGGGCGTCGCCGCCCACCGGTACGCCTGCCACCACCCGGCCGTCACCGTCAGGGAAGAGGAGCTGGCCCGATGAGCGCGTCAGTCCCACACCAGTCGATCGTCGAGCTGCGCGACGTGCACGTGGTCCACCGCACCCGCGGGGGCGGCCTGTTCAGCCGCGAGCGGGTGTACGCCCTCACCGGCGCGGACCTGACAGTTCGCGCCGGCGAGACAATCGGTGTCGTCGGCGAGTCCGGCTGCGGCAAGTCCACGATGGCCAAGGTGCTCGTGGGTCTGCAACGGCCGACGAGCGGCACCGTCGCCTTCGCCGGCAAGGACGTCTGGTCGATGAACGCGGCGGAACGCCGGCTGCACATCGGTGCCGGCGTCGGCATGATCTTCCAGGATCCGGCCACCTCGCTGAATCGGCGCATGCCAGTCCGGGACATCCTGCGCGACCCGCTCGACGTGCACCGTCGCGGCACCCGCCGGGAGCGTGAGGAGCGGGTCTCCGAGCTCATGAACCTGGTGGGCCTGCCCCGGTCGGTCGCCGACGTTCTGCCGAGCCAGCTCTCCGGCGGCCAACGCCAGCGGGTGTCGATCGCGCGTGCCCTGGCCCTGGAGCCGGGCCTGGTCATCGCCGACGAGCCCACGAGCGCCCTCGACGTGTCGGTACGGGCGCAGATCCTCAACCTGCTCCTGGACCTCAAGGAGCGGCTGAACCTGGCCATGGTCTTCGTCTCGCACGACATCCAGACGGTCAAGCGGATCAGTGACCGCGTGGTCACCATGTACCTCGGCCGGATCGTGGAGCAGACACCCGCCGCCGGCCTCCCCGAGGTCGCGCAGCACCCGTACACGCGGGCGCTCTTCTCCGCCACGCCGGGTCTGCTCTCGCCCCTGGATCCCATCCCGCTCGTCGGCCCAGTCCCGCTCGCCACGAAGCCGCCGACCGGATGCCCGTTCCGGACCCGGTGCTGGAAGGCGACCGACGGCTGCGCCATCGAGATGCCGCCGGTCCGGTCGGGCGACGGCGGCGCCGGCTCCCACGAGTTCCGGTGCTACCACCCCGTACCCGCTGGTTCCAGCAACGCGGAGCTGGTCGAGCTCGCCAGAGCGTCGACCGGCCGTACCACCCCCCTACATGTCGAGGAGACAGCGTGACCACCCCTGCCCCGCGGTTCGCCGGAGTCGTGCCGCCGGTCGTCACCCCCCTGACCGAGGAGGGTGCGGTCGACGTCGCCTCCCTGGAGCGGCTCGTCGAGCGGATGCTCGCCGCAGGCGTCGATGGCATCTTCGCCCTCGGCAGCTCCGGTGAGACCGTGTTCCTCACCGACAGCCAGCGGGACCAGGCCCTGGAGACCGTGGTGAAGACCGTCGGTGGCGCCGTACCGGTCATCGCCGGCTGCATCGAGCCGACCACCCGCCGCGTCCTGGACCGGGCCGAGGCGTCGACGCGTCTGGGCGCGGACGGCCTGGTGGCCACCGCTCCCTTCTACGCCATCGTCGGCCCGCACGAGGTCGAGCGGCACTTCAGGTCGCTCGCCGCGTCGGTCGAGCTGCCCCTGCTCGCGTACGACATCCCGGTCTGCGTGCACACCAAGCTCTCCCCGGATCTGCTGAGCCGGCTCGCCGCGGACGGCGTCCTCGCCGGCGTCAAGGACTCCAGCGGCGACGACGTCTCCTTCCGCCAGTTGGTGCTGGCGATCGCGGACCGTGCGCCGGACTCCGGCTTCAGCCTGTTGACCGGCCACGAGGTGGTGGTCGACGGGATGATGCTCGCCGGCGCCTCCGGTTCGGTCCCCGGACTGGGCAACGTGGACCCGGAGGGTTACGTGCGCCTGCACCGGGCCTGCGTCGGCGGCGACTGGAATGCCGCCCGCGCGGAGCAGGACCGCCTGACCCGGCTGTTCCGGATCGTCGACGCGGCCGATCCGGCGACGGCGGCCGGGGCCACCCGGGGCGTGGGCGCGTTCAAGACGGCCCTGACCCTGCTCGGTGTCATCGACAGCAACGCCGTGTCGTTGCCCCTGCGACCGCTCGACGCCGACGAGACGGCGCGGGTGCGGGGCCACCTGGAACTGGCGGGGCTCGTCTAGCCATGCCCACGGTACGCACGCCCCCGGTCGTCGCCGCGCTCGACATCGGGGGCACCAAGACGGCTGCCGCCATCGTGACGCGCGACGGCGAGGTCGTCGACCGGCTCACCGCCGCGACCCCCGGTCGCGCCGGGGCGACCGCCATCCTCGACACCGCCGCGGATCTCGTCGATCGTCTGCGGGCGAGGGTGACGGGGGCACCCGTCGGCGCCCTCGGCGTCGGCAGCGCCGGCGTGATCGACCACCTGACGGGCCGGGTGCTCTCGGCCACCGACGCCCTCGCCGGTTGGGCCGGCACGGACCTCAGTGGACGACTGCGGGAGCAGCTGGGCGTACCCGTGTGGGTCATCAACGACGTGCACGCGCACGCCCTCGGTGAGGCGCGGCACGGCGTCGCGGCCGGCTACGGGACGACGCTCTTCATCGCGGTAGGCACCGGCATCGGCGCCTCGTTCGTCATCGACGGCGCCGTACTCACCGGCGCCCACTCGACGGCCGGCCACGCCGGCCACCAACCCTCGCCGTACGCCGGGCAGTTGCCCTGCACCTGCGGCGGGCAGGGTCACCTGGAGGCGATCGCCTCCGGGCCCGGCCTCACCGAGGAGTACGTGCGGCGTACCGGCCGGCGGGTCGACGACCTGCGGTCGGTGGCCGCCCGGGCGGCGGACGGCGACGACACGGCCCGGGAGGTGATCCTGCTGGGCGGGGCCGCCGTCGGCTCGGCGGTCGGCGGACTTGTCAACATGCTCGACCCCGGTGCCGTCGTGATCGGCGGCGGGGTCGCCGGCCTCGGCGACCTCTGGTGGCAGGCGCTGCGGGACGCCGTGCGCCGGGAGACACTGCCCAGCCTGGACGACGTGCCCGTGCTGGCCTCCACTCTCGGCTCGGACGCCCCACTTCTCGGCGCCGCCACACTCGCCTGGAAGGGCATCTCATGAACCCGTTGATCGAAGGGCTCCGCCACCGTCTGGTCGTCTCCTGCCAGGCGTACCCGGGTGAGCCGATGCGCACCCCGGACACGATGCGACGGGTGGCCCTCGCCGCCGCCAAGGGCGGAGCCGCAGGCATCCGCGCCCAGGGTCTGGCCGACATCGCGGCCATCCGGGAGGCGGTCGACCTGCCGCTGATCGGGCTGTGGAAGGACGGGGACGACGACGTCTTCATCACCCCCACGCTTGAGCACGCGCTGTCGGTGGCCCGGGCCGGCGCCCACGTCGTCGCGCTCGACGCCACCGCGCGGCCCCGGCCGGACGGTCGAAGCCTGCGCGAGACAATCGCCGCCGTCCACCAGTTGACCGGGGCGCTGGTGATGGCGGACTGCTCCACCCTCGCCGAGGGGATCGCCGCCGCCGCGGCGGGCGCCGACCTGGTCGGCACCACCCTGGCCGGCTACACCGCGTACACCACCAAGCAGCCCGGACCCGACCTGGACCTGGTCGCCCGCCTCGCCGCCACCGTCGACGTGCCGGTGATCGCGGAGGGCCGGATCCACACCCCGGTCCAGGCGGCGCAGGCGCTGCGGGCCGGGGCGTGGTCGGTGGTCGTGGGTACGGCGATCACCCACCCCACCACCATCACCGGCTGGTTCGCCTCGGCGATGGCCAACGCCCGGTAGGGCACCCCCCACACCAACCGACAACCCTGCTGTCACGGAGGCCGTGCTGTGGCTCTGAGCGATCTCACCCTCGCCGAGTGTTGGGCGTACCGACCCGAACTGGCTGTTCCGGAGGACCTGGACGCCTTCTGGGAGCGGACGCTTCGCGCCGACGAACCCGCGGCGGCGACGTACGAGCCCGTCGAGACGGGCCTGACCCAGATCCGCACCCACGCGGTCACCGTCGCCGGCTACGGCGGCGAGCCCGTGCACGGCTGGCTGCACCTGCCGGCGGACGCCACCGGACCGTTGCCGTGCGTCGTCGAGTACCTCGGGTACGGCCGGGGCCGTGGCCTGCCCCACGAGAAGCTGTTCTGGGCCGCGGCGGGGTTCGCTCACCTGATCATGGATACCCGGGGGCAGGGCTGGAGCGCCGCACCCGGTGCCACCGCCGACCCGGACCGGTATCCGGCGGGAACCGTCCCGGGCTTCCTGACCCGGGGCGTCACCAGCCCTGACGACTTCTACTACCGCAGGCTGATCACCGACGCGGTCCGGTTCGCCCAGGCCGCCGGTGACCATCCCGCCATCGACGCCGACCGGGTCGCCGTCACCGGCATCAGTCAGGGCGGCGGCCTCTCGCTGGCGGTGGCAGCGCTGGTCCCCGGCGTGGCGGCGGCCATGCCGGACGTGCCCTTCCTCTGCGACTTCCGGCGCGGCGTCCAGGTCGCCGGGGCGGGCCCGTACGGCGAGATCACCGAATACCTCGCCCTGTACCGCGACCGGGCCGGCCAGGTGTTCCGCACCCTGTCGTACGTCGACGCCGCAGTGCTCGCGCCCCGCGCCACCGCGCCCGCGCTGTTCTCCATCGCCATGATGGACCGGACCTGCCCGCCCTCGACCTGCTTCGCCGCCTACCACAGGTACGGCGGTGACAAGGAGGTGCGCGTGTACGAGTTCAACGACCACGAGGGTGGTACGGCGCACCAGCAGGTCGAACAGCTCACCTGGCTGGGCAAGCTCTTCGGCCGCTGAGGACGGCCGCTGGAGTCAGCGTGGTTCCCAGGCGTCGGGCAGGGCGGTGAGTTTGCGCACGTGGGCGGGCAGCCGGCCGCTGACGATCTCGGCGAGGCTCACCTCGTCGACCACCCGCCGTACGGCGGCGCGCACCGCCACCCACAGGCCTGGCAGGTTCTCCGCCGACCCCTCGTACCGAGTCTCCTCGGGGCGCAGCCCGCGTACTCCCGCGAGGGGGCCCTCGACGGCGCGCAGCACCGCGCCGACTGTCACCTCGCGCGGCGGACGCGCGAGGGTGTAGCCGCCCTCGGCGCCGCGCTGGGCGCGCACGATGCCGGCGCGGCGCAGGTCCGCCAGGACGGCCTCCAGGAACTTGCGGGGCATGTCCTGCTCGGCGGCGATGGCCTGGGTGGACAGCAGTGAGGGGTACGCGGTGGCGAGGCTCAGCGCCGCCCGTACCGCGTAGTCGCCGCGCGCGGAGATCTGCACCCTGCCATCATGCCCGGCCGGTGCCGCCACCCGGGCCGGTGGGCGACCCGGTTCGGGTGCTGTGGCCGCCGTTGGCCGGTTCGCCGGTGCCACCGAGGCGGAAACGTCCCGCGTTGACGCCGGCGCCCTCGGCCGGCGGTCGGGGGCGGACCACCCGGCCGGTGGGCGGATGGTCCCGCGCGGCACGGAACGCGCCGGGGCTGATCCCCACCTCCCGGGTGAAGAACCGACCGAAGTTGGTGGGCTCGGAGAACCCGAGTTGCCTGCCGATCTGGGCGATCGGCTCGTCCGTCGCGGCGAGCAGGCGGGCGGCCTGCAACGCGACCCGTTCGTCGATGACCTGCTTCGCGCTGTTACCGGTGACGGCCAGGCAGGCCCGGGTGAGGGTCCGCACCGAGCAGCCGAGCGCGGCGGAGTAGTCCTCCACCCGCCGGGTGAGCTGGTAGCTGTGCTCCACCTCGCGGCGGAACCTGCGGAACGTCTCCACCTCGCGGCGGAACCTGCGGAACGTCTCCACCTCGGGCCGGAGCGGCGCGTGGTCGGCGTCGGGCAGGGTCAACCGCAGTAGCAGCACGGCGAGTTGGTGGCGCAGCAGAGCCCGGCCGGCTGGACTGTCGCCGTGCCGTTGACAGTCCACCGCCAACTGGCTGACCTCGGTGATCACCGCGTCCTCGTCCTCGCCGGCCAGCTGCCGCCACGCCGCCGGGGCGTCCGGGTCGACGTCGAACCCGCGCAACGCCCCGGAGTCCCAGCCGACCACCGTGCCGTCGAACTGCGGGCCGGGACAGCGCAGCACCTGACCGGCGCGGACCCGCAGCAGCGTGCCCGGTCGGCACGGCAGCAGGTGGAAATCCAGCTCGGCGTCGCCGTGCCCGCGGGTGGTGAGGATCAGCAACTCCCGTTCGACAAGCACCGGCCGACGCCAGACCCGGTCGCGGGCCAGGTCGGCCAACGCGAACGTGGCGATCTCGTCGGGGACGGGTGACGCCGTTCCGATCGATGGCGCGGGGGAGGGATCGGTGGGGACCATCGCCTGCGACGGTAGCCCGAACCGCAGGTCACCGCATCCCATCTCGGGCGAGATGGTCGTCATGGGAACCGCGGGCTTGTTCCGGTCCGGGCGGCCGGGCTACGTTACCCGGCGGTAGCGCCGTCCGGTCCGCGGTCCGCCCGGCGCCCCGCCGGCCGCCCACACCGCCGGTGGACCCGCCGACTCGCGATGGGATGGGCATGAGGCAGCTGTTCTCGGTCGAAGGCAAGACGGTTCTGGTCACCGGCGGCTCGCGGGGGATCGGTCTGATGATCGCCCAGGGCTTCGTCCGGGCCGGCGCCCACGTGATTATCTCGTCCCGCAAGGCGGACGTCTGCGAGGCGGTCGCCAAGGACCTCTCCGCCGAGGGCCGCTGCGAGGCCATCCCGGCCGACCTGAGCGACGACGCCGGCGCCGAGGCGCTGGCCGCCGCCGTACGCGAGCGCTTCGGACGACTCGACGTGCTCGTCAACAACGCCGGCGCGACCTGGGGCGCACCGCTTGAGGAGTACCCGGAGTCCGCGTTCGACAAGCTCTGGGCGGTGAACGTCAAGGCTGTCTTCCGGCTCACCACGTCGCTGCTGCCGGCGCTGCGCGCCGCCGCCAGCGCCGACGACCCGGCCCGCGTGATCAACATCGGGTCGATCGACGGCATCCGCGTGCCGTGGATGGAGGTGTACGCGTACTCGGCCACCAAGGCGGCCGTGCACATGCTCACCCGTGGCCTCGCCCACCAGTTGGCCGGCGAGCAGATCACCGTCAACGCCATCGCGCCCGGCCCGTTCGAGAGCAAGATGATGGCGTTCGCGCTCAACGACCCGGCGAGCCGCGCCAGCATCGAACAGCAGGTGCCGCTGGGCCGTATCGGTCGCCCCGAGGACATGGCCGGAACCGCCATCTACCTCTCGTCGCGGGCCGGCGCGTACCTCACCGGGGCCGTCATCCCCGTCGACGGCGGCATCACCACGCGCGGCTGAGCACCGGCCGACCCGGGGCGGACTGTCCGCGTACCCCTTGGTGTGCCGGGGCCGCGCGGACTCGGCAGATCCGCGCGGCCCCGGTGTGGCCGGTGTTCCCTTTCCGGCGGTGCTCAGCGACCGGCGAGCAGCCGGTTCACCGCCGTGTCGACGTCCAGGTGCTCGGCCTCGCGGCCGCGCGGGACGACGACGTACGTCCGTCGAAGGAATCGCACCAGGACGCTGCGCGGCACCTCGAAGAGGGCGTTGCCGTCCGGTGACGACAGGGCCAGCGCGACGAAGTCGCCGCGCGGGGTGGCCCAGGGCCAGACCCGCACATCCCCGATGCCGGCCGGCTCGTCCAGACCGGTGACCAGCAGTTCGCGTGCGAACGACCAACTCACCGCCTCGCCCCCCGCCGATTCGGCATGGAACAGGACATGGACCGCATACGGGTCAGCAGGGTCGTAGCGCAGACTGGCACGCACCGGCAAGGCGGTGGCGTCAGGTGCGACGAGCCTTAGCGACGTCTCGACCTCTACGGTCGTCGGTCGAATGACACTCATGGACGTTCTCCCCCCGGCACCGCTGCGGAACGCGCGTGTCCCGCTTTTCCCATACTCAGGTGCTACTCCTGGCTACGCTCCGCCATACGCTGACTTCACCCAGTGGTGGGAAGGGGGACGGAAAGGCCGCGTGAATGTGAGGATTCATGTAGGATTTCCGGTTCTGCCCAGTGCGTGATCCCGCCCGGCATCGGGTGGTTCAGTCGTCGACTTACTCCGGTAACGTCCAGTCGGGCGTTGCAGTGACGGGCCCGGGCGACACTGGGGGGTGAAATGGTCCCGAAACGATCCTCAGTGGATGAGCCAGCGACGTCCGGCCCGCCGAACGTCGCGGTCCGAGCAGCCGAAAAGCGGGGGTACGCAGTGCCGAAGGAGCAGCCAGGGCGACCCGGACGGACGACGTCCGGCGACAGCCGTTCCGGTGGCGTCCTCGTCGCCGGGAAGCCGCCGCAGCGCCCCCACTGGCGGCAGCGGATCTCGATGACCCTCGACCTCATCCGGGCCAACCCCACCGGCCGGATCGCCCTCAAGATCTTCATCGCGATCGCCGGGGCGCTCGTCGTGACCATCGGCATCGCCCTCATCCCGCTACCCGGGCCGGGCTGGCTGCTGGTCATCGCCGGGCTCGGCATCTGGGCCGTCGAATTCCACTGGGCCCGCCGCCTGCTCGGCTTCACCCGCCGACACGTCCAGGGATGGACGCGATGGGTGACGAGGCAGTCACTCGTTGTGCGAGCCGTGCTCGGTGCCGTCGGGCTGGTGTTCGTCGGCACCGTCGTCTGGCTGTCCCTCAAGTACAGCCTCGGCATCGACGTCGTCGCCGAGGCCATGCACTACATCGCGACGCACTGACCCCGGATTTCCGGTCCGGATCCACGATCGGGTAGAGTCAACGGCGCTGAGGGCGATTAGCTCAGTGGGAGAGCGCTTCGTTCACACCGAAGAGGTCGCTGGTTCGATACCAGCATCGCCCACTCTCAGTTTGTGCAGGTCAGAAGCCCGTTACCGGATGAGTCGGTAACGGGCTTCGCCGTATGTGCTACTTACATTGGGAGCAGATTGGGAGCAGCGCGGCTGCTTCTCTGTTCGGGCCGCCATGGACCTGTTCGGTTGAGTGACCTGATGTGCGGTCCCGAGCGGGCCTGCTGGCTAGTTGAGGGGTTGGGCCGACCGCTGCTGGTGCCGCGTGGCGGGAGGGTGGCCCCGGTTATGGCTGATGGGTTGACTGGCGGCCGTAGGTCCGATGGTTGGCCCATTCGCCGGTCCACAAGGCGAGGTCGTGTACCCAGAGCGCGGCGCTCTGCCGGGACTTGACGGCCCACTTTGTTGCGTTCTTCGACGCGAAGTGGTCCAGGACCTGACGGTCGGTCGCCGTCCATGCGGGAAGCTGGGTTAGCCACTCTTCTGCCTGTTCGGCGCTGTGGCCGCTGCCGATCAGCCACTGGACGAGCAGCGCGAGTTCGACCCATGCGGCGGCCTTGGTTGCCCACGCCCAGTCGACGATCCGTAGGCCGAGTGGCGTCACGATCAAGTTGGCCGGGTTGAGGTCGGAGTGGATAAGTGTCTCGCCGTTCATCGCCGGGTGCGCGAACCCGAGCCGGGTTGCCGGGGTGAACCACATCTCGCCAGGCGCAGGTGTCTTTTGAAGTGCTTTCAGCGCGGCGAGGAGCAGGTCGAGGTCACTACTGCCGGGTGACAGGTCGGGGTGGGGACCGGCAAAGTGTTCGGTCCCCACCACCAGCCAGCCATCGGATTCGAACTGCCACAGGACCGCGGGTGGGTGCCGTTCGATGGCGCGGGTGGCCGCGAGTTCGTAGCGCAGCGACCGAACGCTCAGCTCGCCGGAGGCAGCCTTGACGAAGATCCGCCCGGCGGGTCCGGTCACCGTCGAGGCGATCTCGGCGTGGTTGCCACTGGAAGCCGGGGTGACGTCGAAGGTTCCGCCGACCCGTTCGGCGATCCCTGCCGTGACACTCTCCGGCAGGGCGGTCCAGTCGCTACGCATCGGATCTCCCCTCTGCTACGTGCCCGGCTGAGGCGGATTTGGCGGACAGCAGGACTCGGCCTCGCCGCCCCAGAATTCCACGTCGACCCGGTAGTCGGTCGCGTGCAGCGCCGCGAGTGTGTAGGTGATGGCGGTGCCGTCATGCATGGCCCCGGTCAGGATCGGCCGGTGGTGCACGTAGTGGCCCGCGATCTGTTTGCAGGCGACGGTGTAGGGCTCGCTGATCTGCAGGGCGGGATGCCGGACAGCCGCACACAGCAGCGATGGTGACCACGCCGCCGACTATTTCAACCAGGCGGGCCGCAGCTGACAAGGCGCGGCGATCGTGAACGTGTTCCCCGGTCGGCCGATGCGGCTGCGGGAGCCAACGCTGGTCCCACCAAAGCACTGGGCTGGCTGCTCACGATGGGAGGTGGGGGAGCCGTCGTCCTTTCTGTCGACGGTTGGCCTGCGGATCGCATGCTCAGGGAACTGCACGGAATGGCGCGGGTTGGTTGGCTTGTGGTGGGACTGGCTTTGGTTGGCCAGGGGTGTGATGGCGCGGGTTTCGGCGCATGGTGCTCAGGGTTGGGCCTTCGGGCAGGTTGATGGTCGGTTGTGGTGTGTAGCCGTGACGGATGTGGGTTTTTTCCGCGTCGGTGGTGGTGCTGGTCCAGGACAGGAGGTTCACGTGGTCGAGTCGGCTGCGGTGGTGGTTGAGCAAGGCTGTGCCGCGGCCGGAGCGTCTGGCTGTGGGTTGTACGGCCAGGAACGCGAGGTGGTAGTGGGGTTCGGTGGGTCGTTCCTTGGCGAGCAGTCGGTCGAGTAGGTCGAAGCGGTCGGCGTGGGGGCCTGCGGCGTCGTTGAGGCGGGTGGGGTAGTTCGCGGGGGGTGGGATGGGTCGGTATCGGTGGAAGCCGACGGTGGCGGCGGTGGTGTCGTCGGTGAGGTAGATGTCGCCGTAGAACATGGCGTGTTCGATCCAGATGGCGAGGACGTCGGTGAGGATCCGGCGCCGTGGGCTTGGGTCGGGGATGAGCCATGTGGCGAGAGGGCCGGGATGGAGGGCGTCGGCGATGAGTGCGGCGACGTGGTCTTTGTCTGCCCAGCGAGCGGCGCGGATGCGCGGGACAGTGTCCATGGCATTTCCCTTGCGTTTGTTGTGGCGGGGTCAGGAGTTGTCGCCGCTCGTGGTGTGGGTGTGGACGAGGAACAGGTGGTAGTCGTCGACGAAGGCGCGGTTTCGGTCGCTGTCGGCTGGCGGTGTGAGTGCGGCTCTTTCGTAGGCGAGTAGTTCGCCGGTGGTGGGGTTGAGGATCAGTAGGAAGCGGATGTGGTCGGCGGTGGCGCTGATGCCGATGCCGGTTCGGCCTGCCCGGTCGGTCACCGATGGGTGGTAGGTGATGCCTGGGGTGTCGCGTAGGACGGTGAGGATCGCGGTGCGGGCGGCTTGGTTGGGGGTGCGCCAGCCGAGCAGGCTCGCGAGGCCGCGGATGACCGCGGTGGGTCCGAGGAATCGAGGTTGCGTGGTGTCGATCTGCGCGGTGAGTGCCGTCGGGTCGGCGGCGATCGGTCCGATGGGTCCGTCCAGCTGGCCGGGGTAGTAGGTGCTGTCGTCGGTGGGCTGGTTGCCGCCGGGGTAGCGGCTGCGGATGACGCGGCCGGAGGCGTCGTCGGCACGCCAGCGTTGCTCTTCGAACAGCACGATCCGCGTGGTCGCGCTGGTATCTCCGATCGTGGTGTCCGTGGCCCACTGGAGTAGATGGACGTAGGCGAACCGGCCCGGGATGGCATCACAGCCGGACGGCCCTGCCCCTACCGTCTTGAGGCCCTGCCGCGTCGGGGACGACGCTGACAGACGCGTCGGCACCTGGTCGAGTTTCTGTTGGGCGCGACTCTTGAGCTGGGCCGCAGTCAGGGCGGCGGGCGGTGGACACGGTGCCACCGTCGGCCGGGACGTGACGGTGCTTGGCGGCGAGGGTGGGGATTGCACGGGCCCGGCGGTGCCGGTCCAGGTCGGGATAGCGGTGGCGGCTGCGAGCAGACCGAGCACACAGGCGGCGGCCATAACCTTCATGGGTCCCCGGCCCACCGGGCGGGGTTTGCCTGTTGGAGGTCGCACGGGGGATTGGTTGGTCACGGTGGGCTTCCTCGAGGTGAGCGGACGGGGCTAGCGGTAGGCGGCGGTGGCCAAGTCGCCGACGGCGGCGTCAACGGCGGCGATGATGTCGCGCACCGGCTGATAGTGCTGCGCGGCGATGGCCTTCAGGCGAGCGGTTATGGCTGGGGTGTCGTCGTCGAGGTAGAGGTGGTGGGTGAGGCCGAGGTCGGCGACGAGGCCGGCGAGGGCGGCGGTGTGGTCGTTGGGTTGCTCGTGGCCGGCGGCGAGGTAGCGCAGGCGGGAGCGGGCGATGACCGCCCATTTGCTGTCGGAGGGCAGGTAGGTGTCGGCGCGCATGAGGCCGCCGAGGCGCCGTCGGGTGTACTGGCGCAGGATCCCGCCGGCGAACAGGCCGGCGCGGGTGCGGTCGTAGAGGTCGTCGGAGAACCCTCGCAGCCACCGTCGCAGCAGCGGGTGGGCGTCACGGATGGTGGCGGCCGCGGCATCGGCGATCAGGTCCCCGGTCGCGCGGTCGACGTGCGGGTGTATCCGTTGGTGCCCTGCCGCGCGGGTGTCGTCGTTCAGGTCGAGGGTCACCCGCCCGGCCAGGTACAGGTCGATCAGGACCGCGCCCGCGAGCCCGAGGGCGAGGGTCTGCCGGTGCACGTGGGGGTGTCCGGTGTCGTCGTCGTGGCCGAGGAGGAACAGTTCATCGCGCAGCGACGGGCGCGGGATCGGCGCGGTCATCGCCGGCTCCTACCGCAGCCCGGCGGTGAGTCGCCGCAGCCGCTCGTGTGCCCCGCCATACGCGGTACCCGCATCGGGGACCAGTGCCTTATCGACGGCGGCGAGGACGGTGTAGTTGGGGTCGCATACATTGCCGATCGGCGCCCGCCCCGCCTGCGACACGAGTTGGTAGGCGTCCAGGGTTTCCAGGCCTGTCAGGGCGCTGATCCAGCCGACGAGGTCGTGCTGGGCGATGCGGTAGGCGTCCTCCAACGGACGAGCACAGCCGATCGTCAGGACGTCCCGGTCGGTCTCCAACCGCGGCCAAGGCGTGCTGACGCCTTTGATGACGTCGATCGCGAGGGTGGTGGTCGTGGCGATCTCCACGCCGACGCCGCAGGCCTCGCCCTCGCCTTGGCGGGCGTGCCCGTCGCCGAGGGCCAGCATCGCCCCGTGAACATTCACCCCTAGGAAGAGGGTGGTGCCGGCGCGCAGCTGCGGGGTGTCCAGGTTTCCGCCGTGGGTGTCGGGCACGAGTGTGGAGCGGGCTTGGAACCCGTCGGGGGCGACACCGATCGTGCCGATCATCGGGTCCAGCGGCAGGTCCACGCTGTGATCGCTGCGGGTGGCCTCGAACCGGACGGTCCCGGCCTGCCGGTCGATGCCGTACACCCACACCCGCTCCTCCAACGGCGCTTGCAGGGTGGCCGTGTGGGAGGTGGAGGTCAGTGCCCCGAAGTGCGGGAACGTCGAGGACACACCCCAGTCCCGGGCCGGGGTGATGGCGGCGAGGTGCACGGCGAGGGTGTCGCCAGGCTCGGCGTCCTCGACGAAGAACGGCCCGCACACCGGGTTCAGGTACGGCATGCGGCACACCTGCGACGGCAGGTCCGCCGGCCCCCTCACGAGACCACCGAAGCAGTCCTCCGTCACGACGGTGAACACGTCACCCCCGCGCACGTGCGCCACCGGCATCCGACCGCCGAAGGTGTACGCCAGCTCGTCGCGGGCGGGCCGGTAGGTGAACGTGTCCATGCCGGTCACACCCGCTCCACGTGACGCGCCTGCGGCTGCGCGGGCGCCAACCCCGACAGTGCCGGCCGGCGGCCGGACAGGTACAAGCCGGCCAGGACGACCATCCCGAGGGCGAGCCAGGCCAGGCCGAGGCGCTGGGCGGCGATGTTGGCGTTGAGCACCACCCACACCAAGATGCCGAAGCCGACGGCGGGCATGACCAGGTGCGCCCACCAGTTACCGCTGCGCTCCCGGATGAGGTGATGCACCACGACTGAGACGTGAAGGACCAGGAACGCGACCATCGCCCCGAAGTTGATCAGCGACGACAGAAGGGTGATCCCATCCGAACGGGTCGCCATGTACAGGCCCAGCGCGAGGGACACGGCACCGGTGAGCAGCGTGGCGTTGATCGGCACGTTGCGCCGGATCGACACCTTTGCCAGAAATGCCGGCAATTGTCGGTCGCGGGCCATCGCGTACAGCAGCCGAGAGGTGGCGACCTGCGCGACCATCGAGTTCGGCAACCCCCACGCGATTGCCGTGGCCACAGCGCACGTCGTCGCCAGCCAACCCCCGCCGGCCACGGCGGCAGCGTCGTAGAAGGCAGTGCCGTTTGGATCGCCCTCCGCAAGAAGGCCGCCGGGGTCGGGGACGAGCATCGCGGCCAGCCACGTCTGCGCGATGAACAGCACCCCGGCCAGGATCAGGACGGCGGCCATGGCGCGGCCGATCTGCCGGGAGCCGCCCTTGGTCTCCTCCGCCAGCATGGATATCCCGTCGAAGCCGAGGAAGGACAGGACCGCGATGGACACCGCCCCCGCCACCAGTGACCAGGTGAAGGTGTCGGAGTTGTAGAAGGCGTCCCAGCTGAACCGGCCCCTACCCGAGGCGAGTGCCCATCCGGCGACGGCCAGGAAGACCGCCAGGACGATCAGCTCGCCGACGAGCATCACCCGGGTGACGGCCGCCGTCATGCGGATCCCCACCGAGTTGACGATCGTGTTGACCGCGACGAAACCGAGGAGCCACAGCCACACCGGCATCGCCGGGACCGTGGCGTGCATCGCCACCGACGCCACCAGGTACAACAGACCCGGAACGAGCACGTAGTCGAGAAGGATCACCCAGCCTGCGAGGAACCCGACCGGCGGGCTGATGCCGCGGCCCGCGTAGTTGTAGACGCTGCCCGACATCGGGAACGCCCGCACCATTTGCGCATACGAAAACGCCGTGAACACCAACGCCAGCACACCGATCGCGTACCCCAGGGCCACCAGCCCGCCCGAGCCGGCGTAGACACTGCCGAAGATCGCCATCGGCGCGATCGGCACCATGTACACCAGCCCATAAGCCAGGAGATCCCGGAACCGGAGCTGGCGCTCCAACTCCTGCCGGTAGCCGTAGCGACTTAGGTCGTCCATCCCTGATCCTTTCTCAAAGTTAAGCAACGATCCGTCGCTATGAAGTTCCCGCTGTTGCGGCTTAACCGCGACGTATCCAGGTCGGGGCCCCGCACTTGTTGGCGGCGGCGACGATGACTAAAAGCGAAATGACTCGATGTCGGTAAGGTTCGTTCGTCACGTCCGACAATCCGCCGACAAAGTCCTCTTCAGGCGACGACTCCAAATGTGCTGGAGTATGGCGGACACCGCCTTACTAGAATTCGCACTGCGGGTCGCGGCCACAGAGGGCTGCTCAATGGTGCGGGCCGGTGAAGGTGGGAGCTTGCCAGTACCGACGCAGCCAGTTATCGACACCCGGGCACTCAGCTGTCGGTATGTCTCAGTGTGAGCGCTGACGATACGAGAATGGCGTGGCATGGCGGGCGACTTGGCCCGCCGGCCGGTTACGCTTTCCTGCGCCCAGGTTCCCGTAGCAGGTGCGCTGCGACTCCACAAAGCATGCCCGGCTCCGAGACAACGCAGGGCGATGTTGGAACTTTGTCGGAGATTCTGGGAAGAGGCCGTTGGATAGCCAACAGCATCACAGACCTGCACTACAGTCCTCTCACGCCACAGCGTCTCGCATCGCGCGAGCGTTCACCGTCGGGAGGTGCTGATGTCAGGCGTTCCACCGCAAGACGTAGCCACAGCGTGGATCGGCCTTGGCCACATGCTTGCCCGCAGCCGAAAAGCTGCTGGTTACACACAAGAGACCTTTGCGCTTCGTGTCAACTATGGACGGAGCACGATCGCCAACGTGGAGACCGGCCGGCAACGAGTGCGGCGTGACTTCTGGACGCGAAGCGACGAGCTACTGGAGACTGGCGGCAGACTGACCCGAGAGTACGATCAGATCCAGCTTGCCCGCACCCGGCACGCGTCAAGCGGCATGACCGCTACTCAGCCTATGATCGCTGCGCGGCCGCCGTCCGTCCTAACGGTGGAGGCGCTAGCGTTCACACCTGAGACCGACTACCTGACGGGTGAGTGGAACAGCTTCTCCACCCTCACCAGCATGCTGGCCCAGCAGCGTCAGGCCGTATCACCCAGCGCGCTACTCGGGCTTATCGAGGCGCACCGCGATTGCTTGTCGACGCTCTACCGTAAGGCCGGCCGTGCACCCATCCGTGCGGATATCGGAGCCATGCTTGCAGAGGCCTCGATCGTCGCCAGCCGGCTCTGGAGTGCACAGGGCAAGCGCGCCCTCGCACTCGCTCACTGCGCCTCCGCCCGCCAGCTGGGCGACCGGCTCGGCAACCGCAGGATCAGCGCGACGGCACGGATCTTTGAGAGCAACCTCCACTCGGAAGCCGCCACACTGATCGAAGCAGACGGTGACATCATGATCGGCCTGCGACTACTCGACGAGGCCGCCCACGCTTCCGCACATCTCAACCCCGCAGCACGAGCTCGAATAGCCGCCGAACAAGCCCAAGCCTACGCCGCCCTGCGGCTTCCGCGCGAGGCTGCTGCGGCCCTGGAGCGCGCAGAAAATGCGGTCAACGATTTGTCGCCAGCTGACTGTGTCGGCCTCTATAGCGACTGGAGCAACGCCCGGCTCCATGTCTACGTGGGCACATGCCACCTACTTCTCGGCCAGCTCCACCAGGCTATAGAGGTGCTCGAAAACGCAGTACAAATGCTGGAACCCGACCAGAGCAACATTAACGTCGCCCTCGCCGCAGCAGTAGACTTGGCCAGCGCCTACGCCGAGGCCGGCGAACTTGAACAAGGCTGCGCCCTGCTCGGCAACACCTACAATCAGCTTAAAGCCGGTGGAAACCATCGAGGCATCGCTCGAGCTCAAAGAGCCCGAGAACGACTGGCCCGATGGCGTGCCGAGCCGGCTGTCCTCGAACTGGAGGAGCAGATGGCCGCCTAACAGGTGGCCGGCGAGCTGCCCGAGTTCAACAGGGAACTGACGGCGGCAACCACCATCGTTGGGTCGAGACTGTCGAGTACCAGGTCGGGTTCGTGCGAGGCCAACTCCTGACGTCCAATTCGGTGAGCGACGACGGCGACACGAAAGTTAGCGTGACGTGCGCAAGCGATGTCGTTGGGCGCATCCCCTATGACGACGACTCGAGCAGGGTCGAGCTGGTGACGGTAGATCCCGGAGTAGCGCTGGGCAACGATTGCCGGAAGCTGGAAACGGTCTCGAGCGTCCGACCCGAATCCGCCGATGCGAAGGTCGAGAAACTCATTCAAGCCCGCCACGTGCAGCTTCACCTCGGCGGCCGAACGTAGATTGCCAGTCAGCACGGTCTGGGTGAAACCACGGTCGTGTAACTCCGCGATGCTCGCCACCGCACCTGGATACGGCGCTTGGATCTCGGCCAACTCCCGCTGACCCTCTTGCATGACTGTGACGATGGCCCGACGGAAGGCAGGTATGCCCGCCTCCGCAGCTGACGGGTCGACGCCCGAGGCGATCGCCGTGTCGACGGCAATCGACTCGTCCGTATACCCGTGCACTCTCTTCTCAGGAAACACAACCTCGGACTCCGCGATGCCGTAGGCACGACCGATCGCTCGCGTCAGCCAGCGCAAGTCCGCAGGGATGAGCGTCCCGTCAACGTCCCAGATAACCAAGCCTGCGCCGCCGTGGTTCATAGCAGCATCGTCGCACGCGTACGGGCAGGTGACTCTGTCGAGCGTCGCGGGGGTTCGCGGCCGGGCTGGGATGGCCAGACAGCGGACGGGTCCCCTCTGACACGCCACCTCAGCCACGCTTCGGAAGAAGGAGTTCACGGCTGTCCCTGGTACAGACCATCGCAGGTCCGCGCTTGCTGATGGTGCGGGAATCGTCCACGCCGTGTCGGTGGATTGTCAAAGTTCGAGGACGTGTCTGTCCGACAACGTCCGACGGCGGGGATCGTAGTGGCGCCTGCCCCGAACTGCCGAGGAATTCCGTACCGATCCGATAGATCACACCCAAGGGCGCCCCCTTTTGTTGCCGACGTGGCGGCGGTCATCGCGCTGGCGATCGCTGTCGGCGGCGTGCTGTGCCGACGTCACCGGGCGGCGCCAGCAGACACCCCCGCCCCCGGCCGCCGGCTCATCCTGGACCCGATAGCACTGCTGGCCGCACCGTCGATGCTGGCTCGCCCGTTGCGAGCGAGGACAGTGTCCCGACCCGACCCGGTCCCACTTGAGGAAGAGGAAGTAGCGAGTGAGCCAGACAACGGGCATAGAACCCGCTTCCGATCGCGCCGTCGAGCTGCGTGCCGCTCTCGTCAGCGACTTGCGCGCCCAGCAGAAGATTACCTCGGAGGTAGTGGAGGCGGCGGTGCGTCGGGTGCCTCGCGAGCGGTTCATGCCCGCAGGCACCGACCTGGACGTCGCCTACGGCTTTGACAACTCGGTGGTGACCAAGCGCGACGAGCACGGTGTGCCGATCTCGTCGGTGTCTGCGGCCTATATCCAGGCGCGGATGTTGGAACAGGCCGAACTCGCGCCGGGCATGACGGTGTTGGAGATCGGTTCGGGTGGGCTGAACGCCGCGTACCTTGCGGAGATCGTCGGCCCGGAGGGTCGGGTTGTCAGCGTGGACATCGACCCGGAGGTTATCGACCGGGCCGCAACGCTGCTCGAAGAGAACGGCTACGGCAGCCGTGTCCGCGTTCTCGTCGCCGACGCAGAGCACGGCGTACCCGACGAAGGGCCATTCGACGCGATCATCGTCACCGTTGGCGCGTGGGATATCGCCCCCGCCCTGCTTGATCAATTGCGCGAGGGCGGGGTGATCGTCCTGCCGCTGATCATGAACGCGGTCACGAGGACGATCGGCTTCCGTCGCGACGGCGATCACCTGGTCAGCAGGTCGGTCGAGATCGCTGGGTTCGTACCGATGCAAGGCGACGGCGCGCACCCCGATCGGGTGTTTCTGCTGCCTGACGCGAATGGCCGGCACGTGCGGCTCCTGTTCGACTCCGGCGTGCCCGATCACCTAGACCGTCTCGACGGTGTCCTTACCACCAAGCGGACCGAGCTGTGGTCTGGCGTGACCATCGGCAGTGGGGTGTCGTTCGCCGACCTGCAGCTGTGGTTCGCGTGGTTCCTGCCCGGCTTCTGCCGCGTCGCAGCCGACGAGGGCACCGACCTGGCTGCCGAGCGCCTCTGGTTCCCCTTCGGTGTCATCGACGGCGCAGGCTTCGCCTACCTGGCATTGCGAACCGCGTCCGAGGGGGAGGGGTTCGAGTTCGGGGCCCGAGCCTTCGGCCCCGACGGGCAGCGGGCGGCCACCGCGATGGTCGAGCAGATCCGGGCCTGGGATCGCGACGGGCGCGACGTCGAGCCGCGCTTCGGCTACTGGCCCACCGACAGCGACCACACACACATCCCCGCTGACGCCGCTGTCATGGACAAGACCCACGGCATCATCTCGATCTCCTGGTCCTGACGACCAGGTGGCACCACCACATAACCCCTCCAGGTAAGGAGAGTGATGTCGATGGCTCCGCCGACCGCGGTCCTCGACGCCCCGCCGACCGACGCGGAGGTCGTCACCGACGACGACTTCGTGCTCGACATGCGGGTGGTCGAGGCGACCACGCCGCTGGTGACCATGGCGTGCAGCACGAGCGACGGCTGCGGAAGCAGCTGCGGCACCAGCGCCTGCGCCACCTCGTCCTACGACCCGGCCTGACCCTCAGGCTCCGCAAGGCAGTAGCAGCGCCGTCGGAGCCCGCGCTGTGCGGGCTCCGACGGGCCCCCACCCCTCCTACGCGGCAGGAGGCGTCAGATGCCGCCCCAGCGCAATTTTCAGCCCATCGGCCCGATGCTAGTCCGGGCCAACACCGACCCGGGCGACCTCGCCCCCGAGCCCGGAGCGAACCTGATCGGCCCCGCGGCCAGCGCCGAGGATGGCCTCGCATGGCTGGCCACGCAGTGGGGTCGGCCAGAAATCCGGGACGCCATCTCCCTGGCGAGCGCGGACCTGGCTCGTAGAGTCGACCAGCTCACCTCCTGCGACGCGACACACGTAACGGCCGGCGCTGTCCGCCGCGCCGTGCTCGCAACATGCGGCTACCTGCTGCGGTGGAAGCGGCGGACCACTCCCTTCGGGGTCTTCGCCGGCATCACTACCGCTGCTGTCGGTCCGGCCGCCGCAACAATCGGAGAGCGGCATCGCGCGATGGCCCGCGTAGACGGCGAATGGCTCACCCAGGTCACCGACCGCCTGGAGGCGCATCATGCTCTGCGGCGACGGCTGCTCGTCGTGGCCAACAGCGTGGCTGTCGTGCGTGACGGCCGCGTCATCGTCGCCGCCCAGTCTTTGGTGGGGCAGCGGGCGCCGGGATCGCTGAGGGAGACGTCTACCAGAAACACGGCAGCTGTCGGGCTGGTTCTACGGCTCGCGGCGTGGCCGATTCGTGTCGACCACCTCCTCGCACGGGTCGCGCACGACGTGCCTCAGGTGCCGGTCTCCACCGTCGAGGCGATGCTGCACGGCCTGATCGACGGTGGTTTCCTCATCACCAACCTTCACCCGCCGATGACCGCCGTGGACGGCCTGACCCACGTCATCGACGTCCTCAGCAGCGCCGGCGCGGCGGAAATGCCCGAGGTGGCGAGCAGCTTCGAGCAGCTCCGCGCTATCCGCCAACTCCTGACGCACCACAACGTGCAGGTAGATGGTCCGAAGGCGATCCTCGTCCGGTCCGAGGTGACGGACCGGATGACTGTTCTGGCGCCCGACGCAGAGCATCAACTCGCGGTCGACATGCGCCTTGACGCCCAGATCAGTATCCCGCCGCCGGTGCTGGACCAAGCGGCGCGCGCCGTCGACTTACTGATGCGCTTGAGCACGCAGCCGTTCGGGACGGTGGCGTGGCTGGACTACCACGCCCGCTTCCGCGACCGCTACGGACCCGGCGCACTGGTGCCCGTCCGGGAATTGCTCGCTGACTCCGGCCTCGGCTACCCGACCGGGTTCCTCGGCGCGCCCCGCGCCCGTCCCGCCTGGCGGGTCATCACCGAACGTGACACGCACCTGCAGGCCCTCATCCAGCAAGCGATCCTGAACGGCGCCGACGAGATCCACCTCACCGATGCTGACGTCAAGGCGCTCACCGTCGGCGATCACCGCACCACCGTCCCGCCACCCCGGGTCGAGGTCGCCTTCGCCGTTCACGCCACCACCGCCGACGCCATTGACCGAGGCGAGTTCACGCTCCAGATCACCGGTGCGCCCCGTACTCCGTCGAGCATGGCCGGCAGATTCGCCTACCTCCTCCACCCATCTGAGCAGAAGCAGTTGGCCGCGTCTTTCACCACCGAATCTGACAAGGCGTTAACGGTGCAGGTGTCGTTCCCGCCCCGCCTGCCGCGTAACCAGAACGTCACCCGCGTCGGCCGCATCCTGCCCTTCGTGCTCCCGCTGTCCGAGCAGCCAGGCTGGCCGGACATCGGCGTGGACGAGGTAGCCGTGACGGTTGACGGCGAACAGATGTACCTCGTCCACCGACCCACCGGCCGGCGGATCGTTCCGTACATCCCGCACGCCCTGGACACCATCGTGCAGAGCCCACCGCTAGCCAGGTTCCTCGCCGAGGTCGCCGACGCCCGCAGCACCGCCTTCGGCCCGTTCAATCACGGCGCAGCCGCCCGCAACCTGCCCTACATTCCCCGCATCCGCCACGGTCGCATCATCCTCGCCCCAGCGCGCTGGCTACTGACCTCTCTCGACCTGCCGCCCTCTACGGCAGGGGACACCGAGGACCCGTGGGATGTGGCCCTGGCCGAGTGGCGTCGGCGCTGGCGCGTACCCGCCCGCGTGGTGGCCTGCCGCAGCGAGCTCCGGCTCCCCCTCAACCTCGATCACGCGCTCGACCGCACCCTCCTACGAACCCGGCTGAACGGTGCCGAAGGACTCGAACTCCGCGAAGACGCCCCTGCCGAGGGCCACGGTTGGACCGACGGTCGACGAGTCGAATTCCTCACCGCAATGACACCAACCGCGCCGCCGACCCGTCGCCTCCCCGTCACCGCACCGCCAGGTGAGACGCTGCGGCCCGGTACCTCCACCGTCCTACACGCCCAGCTCATCGGGGCGCCGGCGCGATTCGACGACCTCATCACCACCCACCTACCACGACTTGCTGACCAGCTCGCCGGCCTCGGCCTCCAGCGTTGGTGGATCAGACGACACCGCGACACCATCCGCGTCGAAGCCGACCAGTACCTGTCCCTGTACCTCCGACTCGCCGAACCCACCGGACACGCCGCCGTCTACGCGGCCCTGGCCGAGTTCGCCGCCGACCTCGCCGCCCGCGCCCTGCCCGCCCAGCTCATCCTCGCCCCGTACCACCAGCACCCCGCCCGCTACGGTCACGGCCCCACCCTGGACGCCGCCGAGCAGGTCTTCGCTGCCGACACCACCGCCGCCATCGCCCAACTCCAAACCGCCGCCAAGGCCGGCATACCCGCTCAGGCGCTCGCCGCAGCATCCATGGCACGACTCGCCGCCGCGTTCGCCCCCGACCCCCACACTGGCTACCGCAACCTGCTGGCCAGTCTCCAGCAGGCCACAGCACCAGCCGAGCGCGCCATCACCGACCTGGCCCGCCGGCTAGCCGACCCCACCAGCAACTACCACGGCCTACGGGCCCTGCCCGGCGGGGACACCACCGCCGCCGCCTGGCAGGCGAACGACCGCGCCCTGTCCGCCTACCATGCGTGCCTGCTGCCGCAACGCGACCCCACCACCGTGCTGCGGACTCTCCTACATGAGCACCACATCCGCGCGGTCGGCGTGGACCCCGACTTCGAACGCGCCACCAACCACGCCGCGCGAGCCGCAGCGATGCGCTGCCTAGCGACGGCAGGCACCCGATGACCACCGCCATCGAGCAGCCCAATGCCGCGACGGACGAAGCCGACGGGCAGTCGCTCGCTACCGGCGGCGTCGGGCCTGCCCTCTTGGCGATCGAGCAGGCTCTTAACGGGGCCGGGACTTGGGCGACGGCACACCGCCTCGTCACGCAGGCCACGAGCAGCCCCGTCGATGCCGGACGTCACGCGGGCCTGTACTACGGCGCACCCGCCATCCTGTTCACGCTCAACGCCGCCGCCAGCGACGGCCACGAGCGGTACGCCGCCGCCCGGCGGCACCTCACCCTGCACGTCCGGCGGCTCATCCGGGAACGCCTCACCGACGCGGACATCCGCATGCGACACGGCCAGGCCGCCGCGTTCGCCGAGTACGACCTGTTCCACGGCCTCACCGGGCTCGGCGCGCTCTTGCTCCGGGACCTGCCCGACAGCGACGAACTCACCGACCTGCTGACCTACGTCACGCGGCTCACCGAACCCCAAACCGACGACGAGCACCGACTGCCCGGCTGGTGGGTCAACCACGACCCCGACCCCACGCTGCCTACTCCTGGCGGCCACGCCAACCTCGGAATGGCCCACGGCGCCGCTGGCCTTCTCGCTCTGCTCGCCCTCGCCCTACGCAAGGGCCGGCACGTCGACCGGCAGGCAGAGGCGACCGAGCGCCTGTGCTCCTGGTTCGAACGGTGGCAGCAGGACAGCAGGCACGGACCCTGGTGGCCACAGTGGCTCACCCGCGATGACCTCCGAACCGGCCGCCCGGCACAGGCAGGCCCCGGCAGGCCCTCGTGGTGCTACGGCACGCCCGGCATCGCGCGAGCCCTCCAACTTGCCGCCATCGCCACCAACCAACCCACCCGCCAGGCCGCAGCCGAGACGGCGCTCGCGGCCAGCCTGAGCTGCACTCAACTCGACCAGCTCACCGATCCCGGCATCTGCCACGGCCTCGCCGGGCTCCACGCGACCGCCTACCGGGCGGCCCAAGACGCCCTCACATCGGACATCGCCGCGCAACTTCCCGCGCTGGCTGAACGCCTCCAGCGCGTTCCCAGCCCCGACCACGCCGGATTCCTCACGGGCCACCCCGGCTGCTCACTCGCGTCGGAAACCGCGCGCAAAAACACACCTCCTCGCACCAGGTGGGACACATGTCTACTGATCACTTGACCATCAGCCCCTATCGGATGGCCGCTCTCGTGGAGGCGGTCCTCGCGGGCACTCCGATGGTCACCGCGGCTGCCGAGATCGGGATCGACGTAGACGTCGTCGACGCGGCCGTGCACACCTACCGCACCGCCGGACTCACCGCTCTGCACCACCGCCACCACAACACCTGGCTCCATGCCCACATCAAGCCGGTCGACTGGAACACCGCCGAGGCCGTGCTCCGGACGGAGGTTGCCCCGCGCCTCGACCAACTCGACGGGCAGACCGGCTGGTGGTTCCTACGCAAACACCCGTACTGGCGGATCCGCATCCGCGGCGCCCATCCCAAGGCCATACGCGCATCGCTCGCTGACCTCACCACCAGCGGAGTCCTCGCCGGCTGGAAGCCAGGGATCTACGAACCCGAGACGGGAGCGTTCGGCGGAGACACCGCGATGGCCATCGTGCACGAGCTGTTCTGCGCCGACAGCCGAGGCGTCCTCGACTACAGCGGGCAGCATGCGCCCCCGATCGGGCGCCGGGAGCTGTCACTGCTGCTCATCCGAACCCTGCAGCACCACGCGGGACTCGACTGGTTCGAGGCAGCGGACGTGTTCGACCAGGTAGCCCAGATGCGCCCGGCCCCCGCAGCCGCCGACACCAGCCGCGTCGCGTAGCTTGCTGCCCAGATGCGACCCCTCCTCGCGGTCTCCGCTGACGCGGTGTTCGCCCCCGGTGAACCCTGCAGCGAGGCCGACGCCTGGCACGCAGCCTTTGCCACCGCCGGCCGCCAGCTCGCCGACGCCCAGCTCGCCGGACGACTTCGCCGAGGCATCCGCGCCGTTCTCGCCCAGATCGTGATCTTCCACTGGAACCGGCTCGACCTACCGGCCCACGCACAAGGAATCCTCGCCCACGCCGCGACCAACGCCATCCTGCCCAGGAGCTGACCATGCACCACGCAAGCGTCGCCGCCGCCCTACGCTACTTCCCGCTCCTCGGCCGCCCCCGCCCCGACTGCCCAGCCTTACCACTGCGCCTCAAAGAGATCACCAACTCCGCCGAAACCGCGATCCAAAAGCGTGAGCACGGGATGCCCGACGCGGCACACACCCTGAACAAGGCTGCCCTCATCGCCAGTGACGCCGGCATGCCTGACCTGGCCCGGAAGCTGTGCTGGCAGCACATCAACGCCTACCGCCACAGGGGCCGGCCGCTATCGATCCTCGAAGCCCGCTACATGCTCGAACCCGTCCTCAACCTGGCCCGTCTCCAGATCCGCGCCGATCACGGCGCACCAGCACTGCCCCTCCTGGAGGCCATGCACGACGCCGTCACCCACCGCACCGACCTGATCATGGATGACCAGTCCCTGCCCACCGCTACCCTCGACGGCGAAGCCGGCGAACGCCGCAAGCTACGCGAGTGGGTTTGGCTGCAACTGCTCGGCGAAGGCATCCGCATTCTCGCCCTCAGTAACCGCTGGGCCGACGCCGCCGCCTTGGCCCAGAAACACAACGGCATCGGCAGCCATCTCATGGAAGGACGCCAAGCGGCCATCATCGCCGCCTGCATCCAGGACAAGCCCGCACAGGGACGCAAACTCCTCGCCGACAGCACGCTGACCGAGCCATGGGAGCAGCAGGTCGCCGCCTGTCTCAACGTCATTTGCACAGGACCGACGAGCCCGGCCGTCAGCCACCACCTCGCGACCGCCACCGAACAACTCGCAGGGCCGATTTCCGCGCCCAACTACGCGTCTTACCGGGCGCGACTCGGACTTACTACCGCGATCCTCGCCAGCCCCACTCGGCCCGAACGCGCGAAACGCCTCCTGCACCAAACTGCTCAACAGGCCATCGACACTACCGATGGCTACGCTGCTCGGGACATCCTCAACTTTCGCGAGCCCTTGAGCGGCATCACGGCAGACCAGTACGCCGATCTGCGCCGTGCCACCGCCGAAGCGGGCCTCACGCCGGCTGGGCTGCCGGGACCGGCCTTAGAGGCAATTTGTCAAGTGTCAGAGCTGGCGGAAAAAGCCTTAAGAGTCGCTCTCTCAATGAGTATCTACCCTAGCTAAAGGGTCATCTAAGGCTTGGCGCGGCGCCCTCTTCGGTCGACCGATCTTCCCCAGGAAATCTGCGTTCGCTAAACATGAACTTGTGCTTAGAAATCACGTTGTCGCGGTTAATTTGGTGCTGATCATCGGGCCTTTCGGTCAGCCAGTTTGACGTCTGCCGCTACTACGCACCCCCCACATGCGTGGCCGGACTTCAGCGAGCCAACCGGCGAGCAGCGTCATGACGGAGCACCCCACGTGCGTGGGGCAGGGCCGTACGGCGTCCCACGGGCCGGGAGCCGCCCAGCGGAGCACCCTCACGTGCGTGGGGAGGACGACAGCGGCGTGGACGCCGTCCGGCCCCGGTACGGAGCGCCCCCATGTACGTGGAGAGGACGTGCGGTAGAACCGCAGCCTCGGCGTCGACGGCGGAGCACCTCCACGTGCGTGGAGAGGACACCGCCGTCATCCGGCGTATCAAGGGCGGCGTCGTAGCACCCCCACTTGCGGCGGGGAGGACTGGTTCAAGATCCGGCCGAGCGCTCTACCGGGGTCGGACCTTCAGAGCATCAGCTGTCTGGGCTAGTGCGGCAGAGTTGACCTGCGCGATGACTGTAAGCGAGGCCGTCCAGTCACCTGCGGAGACCGCTCGGGCGGCAAGCCTGCGCGCCCGTTCCGAGTCGGCGTGGCTCAGCGCGGCCCTAGCCAGGTCAGCATATGCGCTAGACCGCCGCGCTGATCCGATGATGTGGTCAGCTGATGTCTCTGCCGTTGCCCATTCTGCGTACGCAGCGGCCGCTTGTGCAATCTCATGGTATGCCTCGTCTCGCAGCGATGGGTCTTGGAGTGCGTTGGCGACGCGTTCAGCCTCAAACCGAAGAGACTCGGCTTCGTCGCGGTCCCCAGCGCGATGTGCGGCCTGCATCAGCCCGCCCAACGCCGTGATTCGCAGCGTGGACTCTGCCAGGGACGTGGCAAGAAGACGAGCGTAAGCCCGCTCGCCGACGGCTGCGAAGGCTTGGACCGTGGCGATCAGAGCCCGCTCGAAGAGAACGGGATGTTTCATCAACTGGCGGGCTTCGCGCTCGGCCGCGCCGCACAGCGCTTTCGCACGCTCGGTGTCGCCGAGCTCGGCAGTGAGGCAGGCGATGGCGCTGCGGGCAAGCGATTGGCTATACGACTCGGAATGGGGGACGGCAGCGGCAAGGTTGCCGGTGCTTATTGCCCCGGCGATGTCGCCAGCAGCGATCTGTGCGGAGGCGAGTTCGACAAGAGAGGACACCCGGGTCTTCGTGTCAGGCACGGCCATTGCCAGTCGCTGCGCCTGCTCAGCGTCGCCTGCCGAAGCAAAGGTGGAGACAAGGTACGAGAGAGCCTGTGAGCGACCGTTCTTGTCTGAGATCTCTGCCACCAGTGCCTCGGCTTCCGCAAGTCGACTCGCGCGAGCTAGCGCTTCGACGATGGCGCCGAGGGCGGCGTCCTCCCGACCGCGCGTCGCGATCGTGCGCGCGCACCGTTCCGCCGCACGATAGTCGCCCGCCTCAGCGAAGCCTGTAGCGATGGACTCGAGAACCCAGTCGAGGTCGTCAGGGTCCTTCGTTGCCTCTGCTTGAACTAGTGCGAGCTGACACAGCGCACGAGCACGTTCTTTGTCCTGCCCATACCTGCCGATGGCGATAGCCACCTGAGCGAGGCTATGGGCGCGCCGCGGTAGGTATGCGCTGCTGCGGGCATAGCGTTCCGCGGTGTCCGCCAATTGAGCTGCATCGAGGCGATCGCCGCGGCGGGCCGCCGTTCGGGCCAGCGTTGTGCAGGTCCGAGCCTGCCAGAAGGGCTCCGTCAAGGTAGCCGCGAGATGTTTGGCCCTGTCCGGGTTCTCGATTGCCGAGGCATCGACGACAGCGGTGACGGCTTCGTCTCGACTGAAGGCCCGGATGACGTCCTGGATAAGAGCTTCAGCGCGGGAGATGTCGCCAAGGGACACCACCGCGGGGACTAGGGTGCCGAGGGCGGCAGCGCTCATGGCGGGGTGCAGGCTGCGGTCGGTTTGTTCGGCGACAGCGAGAAGTCTCGTAGCCTCATCCCGCTGACCGAGGCGGGATCGGGCAGCGGCGATGGCGGCAAGAGCACTCACCTTTCGAAATGTGTCGTCGGCGATCATGGCCGCGGATTCGGCCTCCAGCAGTAGCGCAGGGGCATGCGCGGGATGAGCCTCAGCTACCTCTATCAGCGCCGCTGCCCTCTTCTCAGGCTTGTGTTGTCCTCGCGCAGCTTGGGTTGCATCACTGACCATCCGCGCCGCGTCCTGTGGCTTGTCTGCCGTCTCCAACTGTCGCGCCACTGTCGCGAGTGCGCCCGGGTACCCGTCGAGGCCGGCGGCTGCGCGTGCAGCTTGCTCTGCCTCGTCGAGCAGCCCCGCCGCTCGGCTATGGTCGCCTGACTGCAACTCGTACGCAGCGAGGGCGGCAAGGGCCTTCGCTTTGGATGCCTCATTGGGGATGGCGCGTGCCAGGGAACGTGCACGGATGAAGGAACCGAGGCTCGCCCAAACCGCCGGGAGGTCCGAGGGGAGGTTGGCGTTCCGACTGTCCAGCTCGTCGCGGTGCATGGCGAGCCGAAGTAGCGATGCAAGATCCGGTCGTGATTGCTCTTGTCCTACGGCCTGTGCAACCCGAATCTCGGAGAGCGCAGCCGCATCGCCACCGGTCATATGGAGCATTCGCTCGTGCCGCTCAACGTCCAGAGCGCAGGCCGAGAGGCGCTCCCAATCGCCGCTCGCACGTAGCATGGCGAAGTAGTCGCGCAGCAAATAGACAGGGGTGATGGCGGGCCAGCCTGCTTGGCGATACTCCTCGGCCCAGGCGTGCAAGCGATGGCGGGCCTGCTCGATCATGCTGCCTGCAAGTTCCGACTCTGCCATCAGGCGCAGGGTTTCGTGAGCGAACAGCAGCACCCGATGGGGCTGCTGATCCACGCTCCAGTGGTGGCTGCGGCTGGTGACCGAGCGGCCGAACACCCCCCTAATGAGCTCGTTGAGCTGGTAGCGCGGGACGTTCGTAAGCTCTTCCAGATCTTGCACGGTGAGACCACCGCCGCTAGCAGTGATCATGGCCAGGACTGCCGCCTGATTCGGCTTGGACAGCAGCTGACGGAGCTCCAGCGTTGCGCGTCGCCGCAGGTCACGCGCGTACGGCGATGGCTCAAGCGCTCGTACCGAGCAATGGCGCAGGGGGTGGTCCTCAGCCACGTCGTCCGGCAGTTGCCCGAGCGGTCGACTGGCGACGATAACCCGCAGGCCGGCGGGCGGATGCCGGGGAAGCAGCGACGCCACGCTCGGGATGCCTGACGCTTCGGTCGCACCGGTATCCTCGTCCAGGCCGTCAACGACCAACACTAGAGGCCGCCCAAGCCGGACGGCTCTTTCAGCCGCCGCGGTGAGCAACCTCCGCAGAAGACCCCTACGAGCACTCGGCCGGCTGTCCTCGGACGGAACGCGCCCTAGGAGCGAGCTGAGCTGGTCGATCAGCGCCTCGGTGAAGGCGTCGCTGTCAGATGAAGCCGTGTACCGCGCGGTGGCGAAGAACGAGAGTACGTCGAAATGTGGCCGCGGGCGCAGGGCAAGGGTCGCCATGAGGGCTGTCTTGCCAGACCATGGCTCGGCCTGCCACCACATGTAGCCGGCTTCGTAACGCCGGCAGAATTCCAGCAGTTCAGCGAGCTCCGCATCCCGTTCGTGCAAGCTGTCCGGCACGAGGTCGCGGTACTCCTCGACAATCGCGGAGTCCCATGCCCCTGGGACCTCCGCATCTGCCAAGAAGCGGACGGTTCCGTTCGTCGTCGCCGCAAACAGCCCCAGCCGCTCGATCTCGTCGCGAACCTCGGCAACCTCAAGACGACGGCGCCCGTCTTCAACCCATTCTCCAACAGCGGTGATGCCGGACCGCAGCGCCTCGCCGTCACTGCGCAGCCCATTGGCTCTCATTACTTGAATTGCAAGTTCTTCTTCAACAGCGAATGTGCGCCCCGTGTGAAAGTACAGAGAATCGAGCATCATCAGGAACTCGTCGAGGTCACACTCGAGATGGCCGCACAGCTCCGTGAGTCGCTTCCCGGGCCCCGAACGTGGCGGGGCCGTCCGAGCGGCAGGATTGAGCAACGATGTGCGCGAATCGACCAGGCGCAACAGCGGGTCGTCGGCGTCGAGCACCCGACTTGTCACCAACTCCATGACGAACCCGGCACGAGATTCGCCCAGACTTCTCCAACTTCGCAGGAACTTCTCTAGCAGAGACGTACGGCTCTGCGGTGACGTGCCGGTCAAGAATTTGAAGTCGACCTTGGCGGCTGCTTTGGTTGCCCACTTCAGCTGCATGTATCGGTCCTGGCCGGACTTCCCCCGGAGAACCACGTCGTCCACGTGGGCGGAATCTCGGGCCTCCACCTCCATCGCGCTGAACTCGCTCTCGGGGTGAAGCAGCTCTACAGCTACCCTCCACGCTACAAGATCTTGATACTTGTCTCCTAGGCGGCGAGCGGCACTCGGAGCTGGCACTCCGGCCGCGGGTTTCCGCACCACCACTCGTTCTCCCCTCCGCCTCGGCGCACCCGAGTATTGCCTGGTCGCTTCAAAGCGGACGCATGTGATCGGCGCGAACATCATCAATGGTGGCGTTGCTGCCTGTCTCTAGCGGCGCCTGCTCACTATGCCACCGGCCCGATGTGGGGGCATACATACACTCCACAGCCGTCGTGTGGCCCTCGACCGCCTCATGCCCAAGGCGGTGCCGACCTCGCCGCGTGGTGCCTCCTCGATTCCCAGAACGCGGTTACACCAGCGGCTCTGTCTGGGAATCCCGGCTACCATCTACTATCGGGCAACGCCTCGGACGGCTCTCGCCATGGAGAAGACGGTCGCGGGGCCTGGCTCGGTCCGGACCGGTATGTCGTTGCGCATCAACCCATAGTTCTCGGCTCCGTCGTGGGCAGCACCGATTTGCCTGCTGTTAGGGACTTGCTCCTGACCTCGCTTGCACCTGCGTGGGTACGAGGTTGTACGTGCTCCTGGTTTCCTCGGACTGCAACTGGTCGATGGCTTCCTTGGTGTATCTCCCCACCAGCATTGCCAGTTGAGCGTCGTCGAGCGATTCGAGGCTGACCACGACCGCGAGTCTCCGGAGTCTGCGGGCGGTGACCCGCAGGATCCCGGTCCGTGCGGCGCCGGCCTCGGCGGCGGTGGTCAGGTGAGCGTGGGCGATGGCGCGGGCGACGCGTGGATGCGCACCGAGCGTGGGGCGTTCGAGGATCGCGACGGCTTCGTCTTCGTAGAGTTGGGCTCCGACGTCCTCGCCGAGGCTGTGGATGCGGGCCCACAGGCGTCGGAATACGTTACGGGGGCGGCCGATGATGCGTTCGTATCCTGGCCGGCGTAGCGGGTTGGGCCATCGCCAGAGCGCGACATCCGGCAGGAGGACCAAGCTGAGGAATGACCAGACCTCCTCGCTCGCCGCATCGGCGGGCACGATGGTCATCTGCCGGTACAGGGCCGGCGCCAGCAGCCGGTCGAAGGCCGTGGCGCTCGTCTTGCTCAACGGTTCCGGCCAGTTCGCCTCCGTGGCGATGGCGCGAACGGTCTGTTGCAGGGTTCGCAGGTCGTCTTCCGCTATGCGGTGCGGGGCGGTCGGGTACCAGGTGGTGCGTGGGTCGGCGGTGGCCGACAATCGCCGCAGTTCGACGAGGTCCCGGCCGGTGTGGTGGGTCAGCAGTTGCTCCGCGAGGTGTGCAGGCAGCCGCGGGTAGACGTGCAGTCGGCTCACGCGAGGACCCGGTCCAGGCCTTGGATGACCGCCTCCAGTTCACCCGGGTCGCTGCGGTGTTGACTGCGGAGGTCAGAGAGTGACCGGTCGGGGAAGTACCGGCGTGTCAGGTTGATAAACAGCTCTCCGAGTGTGCCTTCGCCGTGGTCGTGGTCGTCCTGGAGGTCCTCGCTCCGGAGAGCGGTCTGGATGAGCTGACGGACGACATCGTGCCGGAGCATATCGGCGAGGGTCCGGGAGGTCTCCGCATCCGGTTGGTGGAGCATGGTGGTGATTGCGGGGTGGTCGGTGTTGAGGTACAGCCGGATGCTGCCAGTGTCGGAGCCGTCGAGGTCCGCGGTGCAGGACAGGTACCACAGCGAGCGACGTCCCTCGGCCAGTCCGCTGTCGGTGAAGCTCGTGGCCACGACGGGGAATCGGCTGCCGCTGCCTTCGAGGGTGAAGCGCCGTCGGGCCTGCCATAGGATGGCGCCGGGCAGGGTGGCTGCGAGCGGAGAGATCGGCGCAGGATCAGGGGCGGCCAGGACCATCCGGGCGGTGACGGTGAGGTTCCCGCCGATCTCGGTTCCCGGGATCACGACGATCAGCTGGTTCCCGCCGTCAGTGAGTCTGGCCGGAGGGGAGTTGCCGCGGCGGTTGGTGCTGCTGCTGTGCCAGGTGACCAAACAGGTCACGGCGGCGTCGGATGACAGGCCGCAGTCGCGCAGCACGCCTGGCAGGTCGACATGCAGAGGCCAGGTCGCGGTGAGGTCGGTGAAGTAGTCCCAGTCGGGTACCGGCTGACCTTCCGCAACGGGTGTGCCCTGCGGAGGGGTGACCGTCACGGTCCCGGACTGGATCCGCTGCTCGGCCGGGGTCAGGTAACCCGCGCTGATGGGGGCGCTCACCGCGGTCCCACCTCCTCCTGGCTGACGCGGACGGTGACGGCGGCATCAGCCGGTTGTGTGAGCGTGACAGTCCAGTGGTCCGACGTCTCGGTGGTCAGGGTCAGACGTGGGCCTGGTGTGAGGGCTCCGCTGTTCCGGTCGCGCCAGTGCAGGACTTCGACGGGGGTGGTCTCGTCGGCCGGCTCGGGTGGACCGTCCGCCACCGCGACCAGGGGTTGGGCGGTGAGGGTGAGCGGTGTGTCGGGATTTCCGGTGAGGTCGATGTCGAACTCGACCGCGCGGCCGCCGTCGGCCAGCAGGGCCGGCCGGGCGCGGGGATGGAAACTCAGGGTCAGACCCCTCGTGGAGCGCGGTCTCTGGCCCTGCCCTGGGGGCCGCTGCCCGTTGCCTCCGGTACCGGGTGACGGCGTGCCGGCGGGTGCTGCCGGTGCTCCCGTTGCGCTCGACGGCGGGTGGGGCATTACGTTGGCCGGCCCGACCGGGATACGGGAGTCGGTGCCACCGGCCTGGGTGTCGAGCAGCGTGCCGAGGACGTTGGCCAGTCGTGACACCCCTGTCACGGCCTCGGTGGTCGGTGCGGCCGCGTTTCCCACCCGGCGTTCCTTGAAGATCCGGTCGATGCGCTGGAGGGCTTGGCTGACGGGGTTACGGGCGTAGCGCTGCCGTTGTGCCAGCCGCGGCTGCCACTTGTCGTGTGTCGGTGGTTCGGCGCGGGCGAAGTCCTCATCGAGTTCGGGGTCGGCGATGAACACGCCGCTGATGGCGTGCCCGAACGGGTCCGCCGTGACGGTGCGGTATTCGACGACAAGGCCCGGCCTGCGCAGGAGAGCGATCTCGGCAGGTGGTCGGGCGTGGTTACCTGAGGCGGCCGCCCGGTAGGTCCGCCATGCCAGGACGCCGAGGCGTTGCTCGGGACGGCTGCCGACGATCTCCTGGACCGTCCAGGGCCAGGGGTGGGTTTCTGCCGCGCCCTGGAACACGGCGCGGCAGTACCGGTGCGCCTCGACGAAGTACCGCAATCGTGCATCGGTTTCCGGATCCGGAAGATCGATGCGGGAGCTGTCGGAGGTGAACTGCAACCTGAGGCCGGGACCGTGGTGCCCCTGCGCGACGACGTTGGCCCACGCATACCTGGTCGCGGTGTCGGCCATCACGGCGATCACCTCGGCCAGGCGCTCGTGTTCGGTGCGGGGAGCGATGACCATGATGGAGGTGCCGGTGCCGTCCTCGGTTAAGCGTGTCAGTCCGAGTGCCTGGGCCATCCGCTCCGCCGTCGGGCCGGTGACGGGCTCCACGCCGACGGCGCTGTCGGGGACCCCCCACCAGTGGCGTCCGGTGTACTGACGTCGCTCTCCCCGGTAGGGGTCGGTGAGGGACATGCCGATCAGCCGGCACTGGACACCCCTGGTGGTTCTGACGCGGGTGAATATCACCACCGTGCCGATGGTGCTCGCTTCGAACAGGACGGCCTTGCCGTAGCCGTAGGTTCCTCCGGCGAATCCCTTGTCGGGGTGTCGTCCGACGTTGCGGATGAGGTCGACGAAATCCCGGGGGTCGTCCTCGCCCACCCGGTCGGCCCGGGTGGGTCCGCCGAGTCCGCGCGTCCCGGTGTCGGTGACCGTCAGGACCCTGACGTCCGGTGAGTCCAGGTCGGCTCCGGGAAGGAGAAGACGCAGGTTCTGCAGTTGCGCTGCGGTGAGGCGCCAACCGTCGACGCAGAAGTGAACGGGTTGGTCCCCGGTGGCGGCGTCCCAGCTGTTCTGCAGTGTCTCGCGCAGGAACAGCTCCCAGAAGTCCATGGAATAGGTGCCGAGGGTACGACGCACCGAGCGCGCGTCTATCCCTCCGGAGGCGGGGAGAGGCTCGGCGTACCTGACGAGGCGCGTCATGGCTGTTCCAGCAGCGCGGCGGCTGCCGCGCAGGGGTCGATGAGGTGATGATCGAGAGCTGACAGGTCGATGCTGTAGGTCAGTCGGACCAGGTGTTGCTGCAGTGGTGCATCGAGCTGTCCTGACGTCATCCGGGGGAATCCGGGGGTGTTGACGTGGTACGCGGCGACGCGTTTCACCTGGTGTCTGTCCCGGCGGTAGGTCTCGGCGTCGTCGCTGCGGTAACCGACCGCATCCAGGGCGTCCAGTAGGGCACGCCGGTCGATCCCGGTGTCGAGGAGCCTGTTGACGGCGTCGGGCACGCTGTCACCGGCATTGTCGCGTTCGAACTGTTCGACGTACAGGTAGAGGTCGGTGCCGGGGCGTTCCTCCAGCTGACTGGGCCCGTGCACGTCGACGACCATGCGGTCGCGGTGCGTGGTGGCCTTGACTTCGACGGCAGCGGTGGCGGAGGTGAAGTCCGTGCGCGCGCTCCGGGGGCCGGTCCACAGGTCCAGCGGCTGCCCGCCCCTGTGCCCGCCAATCAGTTCGAGGAAGTGCAGCTCGGCGAGCAGGCCGATCAGCGCCTCCGGTCCGAGTGTCGGACCCGGTGCCGGATAGAGCAGCTCACGCCACCGGTGCAGGACCTCCAGGCAGACCCGCCCCGGGTCGCCGGGGCGGCGCTGCAACTGTTGGCTCAGGTCGTCGGAGAATGCCGCGAAGATGTCGTTGAGCTCAGGCAGATCGCACATCACGTCGGCGTATCGTTGCGGGTGACGGGAGTCGTCCTCCAACCCCCGGGTGGTGACGGTGACGCCGCGGCTGGTGGTGTCTTGCACGGTGGGGTGACGGTCGGTCAGCGGGATGAGCAGATGCCGCCGTCCCGCGGCGTCGATACCGACGGCGACCGGCCCGGCGGCCACTTCGACGGGGCTGTCCAGCACGCGCATCTGGCGTGGCCGGTCGGTCGCTTCCAGACGGCGGAACATCTCCTCGGCACCGCCTGTCATGATGCGGCACCATCGGTCATGGCTTCGCCGGCGCGTTCGTCGGCGGCGTCGATCTCGTCGATATCGACGGTCTCGAGCTCCTCGTCGGCTGGGGCGAGGCCGGACAGGTCGACCGCGACGTAGTCACGGTCCTCCGGTCCACGCGCCTCGGGGAAGAACAGGCCGATCCCGAGGATGTCCTCCACCGCCGCGAGGTCGGTTCTCGGATAGCCGCGGGTGCCGCTGCTGCGCTCGACGGTGGAGTTCCTGCTGACCGGGTAGAGACACAGGAGTCCGGTGCCTCCCAGCTGCCCGTCGCGCAGCTCTCGTAGCCTGCGGTCGGTCGGATCACCGTCGATCATGTCGCTGATTCTGATGGAGGCGGGCAGGTCGGCGACGCGGTCCATGGTGGAGACCAGTGCCTTGATGTCGGCATAGTCCGCCGGCACCGTGAGCCGGCTTCGGTTGATCCGGTGGTACTTGCGGCCCGCCAGTTCCATCGTGCCGAGGCGGTCGCTGCCCTGTTCGATGACGACGACGTTCCAGGTGCGCAGGGCGTCGTAGTCGTTCTGCTTGGCGATGTACTCGCACAGGGCTTCCGGACGGAGGCTGGGGCTGCGCTCATGGAAGCGGTAGTCGCGCAGGAAGGCCATCACCCGTGCGGCCGGCACGCCGGTCAGTGCGGTGCGTCCGGCCCGCACGGACGTTTCCCGGACTCCAGGCAGGCTACGGGCGGCGGTCAGGAGGCGGTCGGCGGCGTCGATGTTGTGCCGTAGCCACTCCTGGTCGCGGTGGTGGAATTTGATGGTCTGCATGACCTGGGAGCCGTAGCTGTAGCGCACTGTGACGCCCCCGCGCATCTTGGCGGCTGAGGTCACTGCCATGGCCGGGTGTTTGCGGATCATCACTGCCAACTGCCGTGGCGTCTTGTGTTCGGTCTCGTAGCGGCGGATCTGCTGTCGGATCTCGGCTTCGACGGTCGCCAGGTCCACGAACCAGGCGGCGAGGTCGCCCGTCATCCAGATCCGGGGCAGGTCCTCGTAGCCATGGCGGTAGCCGAACCAGCGCCCCATCTGCAGCAGGGTGTCGTAGGCGGAGGCCGCTCGGACGAAGTAGCTGCACACGAGGCCGGCGAGGGTCAACCCGCGGGAGAGGGTGTTACCGCCGATGGCGATGGCGGTGACTGGCTCCTCACCGTAGCTGAGTCGCACGTCGGACTGGTAGTTGTCGACCACCACGCCCACGTCGGCCATGACGCCGGGAATCTGGTCGCAGACCTGCGGCCACGGCACGGGTGGGAGTCCGAGGTCGGTGGCCGGGACCCGGGTCGTCTCCTGCTCCCACTGTTGCCGGAATAGGTCCCGCACGGCAGAGGTCGACCAGCCGCTGCGCAGAGTCCCCAGGTACGCCTGCACGATTTCGGCGGTGCGCTGGTGCGCGGGAGCGCGCATGGATGTGTGAATCAGCATGGTCGAGTCGGCCGGTGCGCCGTCGCGGCAGCGGCGGGCGGCGGTGGCCAGGATGAACCAGCGGATGGCGTCGCCGAGGCTGTCGGTGACGGTGGGTCTCCAGTCGCCGAAGCCGGCGCGGGCACCGGGTGGGCGCACCTGGGGGACCTCGTTGTCAGGGACCGTCCGTACGACATCCAGGCCTCGGTCGACCGACCCGGTCTCGTACGTGAGCAGGTCGCGTCCGAAGATCCGTTCGGCGCCGAAGTAGTCGTCGGGACGGGGCAGGTCGACGATGAAGTCGGCGGGATAGAGATCGTCGGGCACGGTCGGATCGATGAGCAGGTTCGCGAACGGCGTCGCCGTGTAGGCGACGTAGGCGACCTTCGGTTTGCTCAGGATGCGACGGATCAGGGAGTTGATGGTCGACTGCCGCCCCCTGTTGCCGACGTCGATGCTCGCCTGGTCGGCCTCGTCGTCGATGACGAGGATGGGGCAGTCCTGCAGGATGGTGCCGGCGGCCTCGAGGAAACGCGCCAGCTTCCGCAGCCGGTACGGGTTCTTCTTGACCACGGCGAGGAGCCGCTGGTCGGGGTTGCTCAGCAGGTTCGCCGCATTGCGGGACTGTCTGTCGTCGAAGTCGGTCTCACCGTCGGTCAGCAGATGCCAACGGCCGCGCTCGTCGCCGACGAGGATCTGTTCGAGTCGCTGCTGTGTCTGGGACCGCAGGTTGTCGGTGATGCCGGAGAGCACCACGACGAGCCGGTAGCGGGCGTCACACAGCTTCGCCGCCACGGACATGAAGTTGGTCGTTTTGCCGCTCTGGACATGTCCGAGGACCAGTCCACGGCTGCTGAATCGCTCCGTCCCGGGCGGTGGGATCATGGAGACGATCTTGCTCGAGGCGTCGTTGATCCGTTTGATCGGCTCGTCGTCGAGACCCGTGCCCTTCAGACGGCGGCGTACCGACGGCCAGAAGACGTCGTCGGACCGGGGGATGTACCACGGCTCGAGTTGTGCCGAGGGGTCCGTCAGGGAACGGGGCTCGTGCAAATCTCGGGGGCGTCCGGCCCGGGCCTGGTACTCCGTGATGGCGGCGTCGAGGATGTCGGCCGGAACGAATTTGCCCAGCTGACGGCGAATCGCCGTGATCGTGCTGTTGCCGTACACGGCACTGGCGATCTGTTCGACCAGGTCGTTGAGGTCCTCGTCGCTGATCCGGTGCATCCGCGCCCTTCCGTCATGGGTGCCGATGGGTGGGTCTCCGTGAGACAGCCATCAGAGCGATGTTCGGTTACCACGTATACAGCATGGGTGGTGCAAGTCACCGTCCGTCAGGATCGTCCGGTTGTCCGGTCGGCCGGGTCGATGAGGCCGGAGCGATGGGACATCACGCCGGACGTGGGGCCCCGGGGCTTCGACCCGGTGGCGGACCGCGCAGCGACGGCGAGCGTCCCCGCGAGGGCATGCTGGGCTGCGGCCGCCGTCACCGGTAACGTTCGTGCACGTGACCGACCGCGCCGATGCCGAACCGACTGCACACGATCCCACCGCCCGTCGCGGTAAGTACCAGGTCAGGCTGGTGCGGGGACCGTTCGTACAGCTGGCGCCGCATCCCGACGCCGTCACCGACGGCGAGCAGCTGCTGCGGTACGCCGAACAGGCCCGCAAGGACGGGTTCCGGTTGGCTGCCGATCTGTTCAGCGGGGCGGGCGGTCTGAGTCTCGGTCTGCAGAACGCCGGCTACAGGGTCATCCTCGCGGTGGACCACTATCCGGAAGCGGTCGAGACCCACCGGCACCACCACGGTGGTCTGAGTGTGGACTGGGACCTGGGTGATCCGGCCCGCATCCGGGAGGTCGCCGACCTCGTGCGCCTGGCAGGCGTCGAGTTGCTGGCCGGCGGGCCCCCGTGTCAGCCGTTCTCCAAGGCCGGCCGGTCGATGATCCGTCACAAGGTGCGCCACGGTCTGCGTGATCCGTATGACGAACGGCGCGACCTCTGGCGCTCGTTCCTTGAGGTCATCCGGCTGGCCCGGCCGCCGGCGGTGCTGATGGAGAACGTGACGGACATGGCGCTGGACAAGGAGATGTTCATTCTCCGCACCATGGTGCACGAGCTGGAATCCCTCGGATACGCGGTGGAGGAGAAGGCGGTCGACACCTTCCGGTACGGCGTCCCACAGTTCCGTCAACGGCTTATCCTGGTCGGTCTACGGGACGGTCTCGCGTTCGACTGGCCGGAGGAACAGCCCGAGCGGGTCACCGTGTGGAACGCGATCGGGGACCTGCCGGAGGTCGAGGGTGGCTGGCGCCCCGAAGGGGGAGCGGAGGGGTGGGCTCCCTACGGCGCTCCCGTGACAGGTTTCCAGCAGCGTATGCGCGACGGGATGCCGGAACCGGATGCGCACCGGGTTTTCGACCACATCACCCGCCCTGTGCGCGAGGACGACCTGCGGGCGTTCGAGATGATGGGCCCGACGACCCGGTATTCGGACCTACCGGACGACGTCAAGCGGTACCGCGACGACATCTTCGACGACAAGTACAAACGTCTGGATGAGAACGACCTGTCGCGCACTATTACGGCGCACATCGCCAAGGACGGCTACTGGTACATCCACCCGCGGCAGAACCGCACGATCACCGTGCGGGAGGCAGCCCGGTTGCAGACCTTCCCCGACTGGTTCCGCTTCGCCGGGCCGCCGTCGGCCGCGTTCAAACAGATCGGCAACGCGGTACCCCCGTTGCTCGGTGAACACCTGTCCCGGGCTGCGCGACGGGCGCTCGACAATCCCCGTCCGGCACATGTGTCGACGCGGGAGGTCGCCTCGACGCTCGCGGGCTGGTTCGCCTCGGGTCAGGTCAGCGGCATTCCATGGCTGCGCGCTGAGACACGCTGGCAGGTCCTGCAGGCGGAGATCCTTCTCGATCGCGCCCACCCGGATGTGATGCGCCAGGTCTGGGTCCTGCTACGGACGTGGCGCCAGCCGCAGGACACGGTGGCGGCGGAGGAAAACCTGCGACGCATCGGCGGGTTCATCTCCCGGGCGAACCGGGCCGGAACGGTGGTGGAGCTCGCCCGGCAACTCGCAGATGATCCCCGGGTACTGCGCGACGACGACGCGTTGCGGCGGGTGCCCGGTCTCCACGAGTCGATTGCCGACCTGGCGGTGCTGGTCGTTCCCGCGGGCACCGAGGACGAGTCTGAAGAGCCCGTTCTCGTCACCAAGGGCGTGTTGCGGGTTGCCGCCCGCTTCAGCGGTCACCCCGTCGACCGGCGAAACCGCCTCACCGACGGCCGGCTGGAGGTCGCCCGGATGATCGGTATTGACAGCGACGCCCGCGCCGCCCACCTGGGCCTGATCGAACTCGCGAACACACTCTGCCGCCCGGCGGAGCCGTTGTGTCAGGAATGTCCGCTGGTCAAGAAGTGCGCCGGGGCGCGTATCGACCGGCCTCAGCTGTTCTGACCCCGTCGAACCGGGTCAGCGGTCAAGTCCGAGCAGCTGCGCCACCTCCGGCGACTGGGCGCGCAGAGTCTCCTCGATGCGTTCCCACGCCACCCACTGATCTGCCTGCATGGCGGCCATCCGCAGAGCGAGGCCGGCGGTGGCGGCTGCGTGGGTGGCGGCACGCACCTCAGGTGACGCGTTGACGTCCGCCGGTACGGGGCGTGCCGAACCCCGCGGGGTCCTGCGGTAGGCGTCATTGGCCAGGACACACAGTTCATTGACCGGCGCCTCCAGGATCTGGCGCAACTGGGCCGGCAGACTGACGCGCATCTTGGCGACGTTGATGTTGAATGCGGTGTCAAGGTCGTTGTCGAAATCCAGCGCTGCCCTGGCCAGCTTCGTGTGCTCGTCGATACCGCGGATCCCACCCCACCCGCCCCACTGCACCAGCCGGTTGGCCCGGTACACGTACAAACCCTGCTGCCGGTTCCAGTTCAGCGGGCCCGAGTGCCGCTCGAATTCCGCGGCTGAGGTGAAGCGGTCACGCGGCGGCAGGACGAACCGTCGGAGGTGAACCAGCCCCACGCCGCCGACCATCTCGATCTCGAACTGCTGCCGGGGCAGCTCAGAGGTGTGCGGCTCCTGCGGAGCGAACGGGTTCCACGGGCGCAGTTTCTGCCCGTTAACCGAGATCACCAGTGGTGTGAGTCCATCGGATCCTTCCAGGAAACGGTGGAAAACCATGCTGAGATGGTCCGATGTCCGCGCCGCCAGGGTCTCCAGACGCCGTCGGGCCCAGCCGCCCGACGGGCGCTTCTCAGGCAGTACGCGATCGAGCGCCTGCCAGACGACCACGGTGCCGGTCCCTTCGGCCAGCCCTTGCCGGGCGCTGCGGACCACGGGATCCTGCGGGGACGGGTCCACCACGACCCACTGGTCCCATTCCTCCACAAGGTCGAGGTCCAGCTGCCGGGCGCTCATTCGTGCCACCGATCGGCTGCTGCGGCTGATCACGGTGAGCGTCCGGCACTGGGACAATGAGGCGGTCTTGAGGCCGAGACCGTAGCGACCCAGTTCACCGCGCCGGTACGAACGCCTCGTGCCGAACCGCAGAGCCTCTGTCAGCTGGCCGGCCGACATGCCGTCACCGTCGTCGGCGATCACGACGCGGGAGTCCTCTCCGTCGAACTCGACGGTCACGTCGATGCGGGTGGCCCCTGCCGCGACGCTGTTGTCGACGATGTCCGCCACCGCGGTCGGGAACTCGTAACCGATATCCCGCAGCGATCCGGTCAGCCGCGCGGCTGAGGGCGCCACGTCGTACCACGCTCTACCCGTCATGGGCACCTCCGCTCACGTCGTCCGTGAGGACCAGGATGCCACAGTCACCCTGCCTCACGTGACCGGCCATGCTGTGGCCTCCGATCGGCACCGTGCCCGCCAGAGTTGTTCGACGATTTCCGCCACCGCCATCGGGTCCTCGTGTTCCCAGACGTGCAGCACCGTCCAGCCGAGTGCTGCCAATGCCTCGTCCTTTTCACGGTCACGCCGCACGTTACGGTGCAGTTTCTCCCGCCACCACGTGGCGTTGTTCTTCGGCAGCACCGCATGCTGCGGGCAAAGGTGCCAGAAACAACCGTCGACGAACACTGCCAATCGCGCCCGTGTGAAAGCGATGTCCGGTCGGCCGGGAAGCCCTGGATGGTTCACCCTGAACCGTAGCCCTCGTCGGTGCAGTTCCCGTCGCACCGACATCTCAGGTTTCGTCCGCGCCCGCGGCATCCGGCTCATCTGCGCCGACACGGCGGCGTTGAGAGCGGTGGGGCGTCGCGTCATCGCCCCACAACGTACCCCAACCCGTGCTGCCGAGCGGCGGTGGTTCCGAGCCGGAGGGGTCCCTTGGGGCCACGTCGCCGACCCTGCCGGTTCACCTTGGGCATATTTCCGATATTTCGTCGCCCTGATCCGGTTTTCCCCGCCGGGGAAGGGCGGTCGAGGTCGGCAGTGCGGGACCGTCGACCGTCGGGCTTCCCACAGATCGTCGGACGGGACGTATGTCGACGCTGTGCGGCCGCACGAGTCGGTGTAATGGACTGATGCCGCCCCGGCGTCCGGACGTCCGGACATCAGTGCACGAGATCGTCGCTCCTCGATGGTTCGCCGCCCAGGCGTGCCGTCAACCGCTCGCGTAGCTGCGGGAGTGCCTTCTTCTCCAACTGGCGGACGCGTTCGCGGGTGATCCCGAGCCGTTGTCCGATCTCCTCGAGAGTCATGGGTACGCCGTTGCCGAGGCCGGTCCGCAAGCTCAGGATCGCCGCCGAGCGTACGGGGAGATCAGCCAGTGAGGCGCGGAGGATTGTCAGCGTCTCCTGATGCTGCGTCACCACATCGGGTCTCAGGGTGTCCTGGTCCGCGGTCACGAAATCGGTCAGCGCCGCACTGCCGTCCCCGATGAGCAGATCCAACGACACCACCCCAGCATGCAGTCTCAGGCACTCGAGTACCGTCCCCGGGTCCAAGCCGAGCTCGTGACAGATTTCCGACACGGCCGCCGTGCCGGACCGGCTCAACAGCCGGTTCCGGCTCGCCACCACCCGACGAACCTGATCCCATTTGTGCGCGGGGAGACGGATCAACCGGCTCTCATTGGCGATCCCTCTCGTCACAGCCTGACGGATCCACCAGACCGCGTAGGTGGAGAACTTCAGACCACGCGTGGGGTCGAACCGCTCGACCGCCCGCATCAGGCCGACAACGCCGTGCTGGTGCAGATCCTCACTCTCCAGCCCCTGTCCCAGGTGGCTGCCGGCAACGGACATCACGAGCCGCCGGTTGTGCAGCACCATCGCGTCGAAGGCCCGCGCCCGCTCGTCCGACACGTCGAGACCTGCGCGAAAGCCGTGCGGGACCTCTTCGTGCGGCCGGTACTGATCCCCGCGCAGCAGGAGCGCAAGGCCGACCTCCTCGGACGCCGTCAGCACCCGGTCCCAGGGCCGCGACGAGACCCTGTCCCTGCGCAGCAGCCTCCGGGCGTCTGCGATCGAACGTTCCGCCCGGGCCGGGTCGATGACGCCGGCCGGCCCACGACCGTCACGCCCATCGCCTTCCGGCGCGGCGATGACGACCACACCCCGTCCTACCATCCCCTCGACGACCTGCTGCCGTACCACCGCTCGTGTGTCCCCGGCCAGCTCGAGAACACTGTCGATCTCCCAGTCCCCGACCGTTGCGTCCCGGACGTGCGCCATTAGCAGCTGCACACACAACTTGACAACCTCTGGGTCGGCTGAAGACGTCACGCCCACCATTGTGGACCGGGACAACCACGGAGAGGTAAGACGCGAAGCCCTGTCATCGTGCACAATCCAGCGGGTGCAGATGGTTCCTGACCCGATCTCCCCGTTGATGAAGAGCGCCGCCGAGGCCGAGATCTACCGACGTCTCAAACTCGTGGATGCCGGTTGGAGCTTCGCTCTGCACAGCCTCAATCTGCCTGCACACGTCTGGAAGCGCGTCAGCGAGATCGATTTCGTCCTGGCCGGACGGCGCGGGGTGTACGTGATCGAGGTCAAGGGCGGCTACGTCGGGTGCACCAACGGCGTCTGGACCTACCGCGACCGCACCGGCCAGGAACGCCGGCGCAAGGAGAGTCCCTTCGCGCAGGCGACCGACGCCATGTTCACCCTGCAGAACCGCCTCGAGGAGCGCCTCGGCCGCGAAACGATGCGCAACATTCCCATCGGCTTCGCCGTCGTCTTCCCGGACTGCCAGCTACCCGAGCAGACCTCGGTCGAGTGGGACGAGGAGACCCTGATCGACCGCCGACAACTCGACCGCACCGATGGACTGCAGCGCAGTCTGGGCCGCATGGCGGACTACTGGCGGGCCAAGCCCGGAGGGCGTCGGGCCATGCTCGACGAACCACTCCTGCGGGAGGTCCTGCAGGCCCTGCGGCCCGACTTCGACGCCGTCCCCACCCTGCGCCAGATCGTCACGGATGCGGAAGCCGACCTTGTCGCCCTCACCGCGGGCCAGTACCGCACGCTCGATCAGTGGGCAACTAACCCGCGGCTCCTCGTGGAGGGTGGGGCAGGCACGGGTAAGACGATGCTCGCGGCCGAACTGGCCCGCAGATCGGCCGCGAGCGGCAAGCGGACCCTGTTCACTTGCCGCAGCCAGGTGGTCGCCGGGTTCGTTCGGCACCAACCCGGAATGCAGGACGTGCATGTCGTTCCCTTCGCCAATCTCAAGGCCGGCAACGACACCGACTTCGACGTCGTCGTGGTCGACGAGGCGCAGGACATGGTCAATTTCGGCGACCTGTCAAACCTGGACAACCGGCTGGTAGGCGGCCTCAGTGACGGCAGCTGGTACCTGCTGCTCGACAGCAACAACCAGCGTGGGCTGGTCGGCTCCTGCGACGACGAGGCCCTGGACTATCTGAGGTCCCTCCGGCCGGCCAATCTGGTGTTGCAGGACAACTGCCGCAACACCCGGCAGATCGTCACGTCGACCCAGCAGATGACCGGGGCGGACACGGGTGTCTCATCGGCCGGCGAAGGGCCCGACGTGACGGTGGTCGACGAGCCGGACCGCTCCCGCCGGGCCGCGGCGGCCGCCGCCGAGCTCGACCGGCTCGCCGACAACGGAATTCCGAACACGGACATCATCCTGTTGTCCCCGTTGCCCCTGCAGGAGTCCCTGTTCGCGGATCTGCCGGCCCGCTGGCGGCACCGGATCGACGTACTGGATCTGCACACGCTACGACGACCCGCCAGAGGTCGGATCGCCTTCGCGAAGGTCGAGGACTTCAAGGGCCTCGAGAGCCGGTTCATCCTCCTGGGCGACGTCGGGCCCGCTGATCCCGGCCGGATCCGCAACCTCTACGTGGGAATGACACGCGCGAGGGTCGGACTCTGGATGGCCACCGGAGGACAGATGTACCAGCAGGAGAGCGACCGGTGACCACCACACCCGCACCCAGCGAATCCGACGACCGCGATCTCGTCCTGGACTACCTTCGACGGCAGCTCGTCGGCCCCTGGACCGGGGAGGACGAGGTCCTCACCGAGCGGCCCGACCGCCGGTACCTTGCCGGCATCCTGTTCCCCGGCGAGGCGTCCCTCGACGCGAACGACGACGACATCGTCGACGACGCTCCGGCCGCCGGATCCACCGATGAGACCGACAGCGACGAGGACCCAGTGGCCCTGGCCGGACAGCTTCTGCCGAGCTCGGTCGGACTGAGCTTCGTCACCAGCACACGGTCTACCCTGCGGATCGAGGTGACAGCCGCACGCTACCTCCGCGAGGACCGGCAGAAGTGGCGGCGTCAGCCACTGGCCGCCACCGGCAGCGGCGCCCTGTTCGCCGAGCCCCCGGCAGCTGGCCGTCAGACCACGCACGACCTGTTCGACGGCGACGCCTCTGTGGCCATCGTCTGGCGGGAGTTCGGCGACGGCGTACTGGTCACCGTCTCCCTCGTCAACCAACGGAAACTGTCGGAACAAGGGAAACTGAATCCGTCCGACTGCCTGTTGCAGGTGACACTGCGGTGCAGCCCGGTCGAGGGCGGCATCGCCCCGTACCCGTCGACGCTGCGACTCCATTCCGACCCCGAGGAAGAGGAACTCGCGCTCCTCTACCGGAAGATCCCCGTCTTCGCCCTCGGCCACGGAGCCGCCGCGAGCTGGCAGGCGCATGGTGACAGCGCCACGTCGGTGCAGACGACCTTCCTACCCAGCCACGTCGTCCCCGACGTCGCCTTCGAACTGCCGGGCGACCAGGAGGCACTGAGCCTGAACTACCTCACCGGGCTCGAACAGGATCCCGCAGGAGTCATCAGGAGACTGCACGCCTTCGTCGACAGCTACGACCAGTGGGCGCAGCAGACCCGCACCCGCCGCGACGACGTGGCCGAACCCCTCGTGGCGGCGGCCGACCGGCTCCTGCACCGCGTCGACCGCGCCCGGGCCCGGATGCGTGAAGGTGTGCAGCTGCTCGAAGAGGACCCCACCGCCCGACGCGCCTTCGTCCTGGCCAACAGGGCCATGCTGATGCAGATGATCCGAAGCGGGCCCCGGTTCGCCGGCACCGGTCGTGCCTGGACCGACCGCCTCCCCGCCAGGCCCGACTACGACGACCCGCACCGCAGCTGGCGACCCTTCCAACTGGCGTTCGTCCTCCTGTCCCTGCCCTCCCTCGTCGACGCGGAACACGACGACCGTGATCTCGTCGACCTGATCTGGTTCCCCACCGGCGGCGGGAAGACCGAGGCCTACCTCGGTCTGGTTGCCTTCACCGTCTTCCACCGCCGCCTGACCCTCGGCGACGCCGGCGCCGGGACGACCGTCATCACCCGCTACACCCTGCGTCTACTGACCGCCCAACAGTTCCAGCGGGCGGCCACCTTGATCTGCGCCTGCGAACTCATCCGACAGCAGCGCCCGGAGGAACTGGGAACGCGGGCGGTGTCCATCGGCATCTGGGTCGGCGGCAACAACAGCCCCAACAACTTCGCCGACGCCGTCGACCTGCTCCAGACGATCCGCAACCATGAACCGACGACCAAGAGCTTCCAGGTCGAACGCTGTCCGTGGTGCGGCACCCACATCCTCCCGAAGGGCAACGCACCGGACGACGCCTGGGGAGTGCACGCGGACAACAACAGCTTCCGGATCAACTGCCCCAACGTCGACTGCGACTTCCGCACCTCCCTGCCGGTCTCGTCCGTCGACGACGCGCTCTACACCGATCCCCCGACGCTGCTGGTCGCCACCGTGGACAAGTTCGCCCGGTTCACCCGCGAACCGCGCGCGGGGGTGTTCATCGGCGCCGGCGCCGACCCGGGTCCCACGCTGATCATTCAGGACGAGTTCCACCTCATCTCCGGGCCGCTCGGCACCATCGTCGGGCTCTACGAGGCCGCGTTCGACGTGGCGATGGCGCACCACGGCACCCGCCCGAAGATCGTCGCCTCCACTGCCACCATCCGTCGCGCCGATGCCCAGTCCCGCGGCGTCTTCGGACGTCCCATCGCCCTCTTCCCGCCGTCCGGCCTCGACGCCGAGGACTCCTATTTCGTCCGAACGGACCCCGGCCGTCCCGGTCGGCTCTACGGCGGAGTGATGCCGCAGGGACACACACCTCTCACCGCGATGGTCCACCTCTCCGCGGCAATGCTCAACGCCCCCGTCGAGCTGCCGCTCGGACCGCAGGCCGCCGACGCCTACTGGACCCTGATCGCCTACCACAACAGTCTGCGCGAACTCGGCAAGACCGTCACCCTGGCGCACGACGACATCCCCGCCCGTCTGGGCGTCATCGCGGCCGCTGAGGACGACCGGCGCGACCTTGACGACGCCGAAATCATGGAACTGACCAGCAACATCCCGCCGGCGGACATCCCCCGGCATCTCCAGCGGCTGTTCTACGAGCGTGGGCAGCCCGGTGCGGTGTCGTTCGTGCCCAGCACAAACATGATCTCCGTCGGTGTCGACGTCCCCCGACTGGGCCTCATGCTGGTCGTCGGCCAGCCGAAAACCACCGCCGAGTACATCCAGGCCACAAGCCGGGTCGGACGTCGCCAACCCGGGTTGGTGGTGACCCTCTACTCGCCGTCCAAACCCCGCGACCGCTCGCACTACGAGTCGTTCATCCCGTACCACACCTCCCTCTACCGGGTTGTCGAACCCACCTCCGTGACACCGTTCTCGGTGCCGGCACGCACCCGCGCGCTGCACGCGGGACTGGTCATCCTCGCCCGTCACGTGCACACCTGGCGCGATGACCGCGCCGCCGCCGCGTTCGACGCGAAAGATCCCGCCTGGCGGAGCCTGGTGGAGGAGTTCATCGCCCGCGCCCGCGCTGCGGATCCGGACGAGGCCGCCGACGTCGCCCGGCACGTGGAACAACTCGAGGAACACTGGGCCGGGCTCGTCGACCGCGCCCATCCGCTCGGAGGGCTCACCTATACCGGGGGAGGGCGCGAACGCATCCAGCTGCTGAGGAAGTTCGACATGCCGGGACCGGGATGGCCGACATTGGACTCCATGCGCAACGTCGACACCGATGCCCGGGTGCTGGTGCGGGGTGAGGGACAGTGACGGACCGTCGGCTACGACGCATGCAGGCCCTCTCGCCGTTCGGCGTCGGCGCTATTGTGGACATGCTCGGTGAGTCCTTCGTCGCGGAGGACGTCACGCGGTGGAAGGGGCGGCGGATGACCCTGGCCGCCCCGCGCATCGCGGCCCACTTCGGTGCGGAGGAACTACGCCTACCGCCGGCGCCTCGCGACGGCAGGCTGCCCTACTACCGGTTCCCTCAATGGTTGTTCTGCGGCACCTGCCGCACGATGACCCGCTGGAGCGTCGGCCAGGAACAGCCAGGCAAATTCCCCCGCTGCCAGCACTGCAGCCGCAGCCCTCAGCTCGTGCCGATGAGGTTCGTTGCGGTCTGCGGCAACGGCCACCTCGACGACGTGCCCTGGGTGCAGTGGGCCCACTCCGGGGGCGGGCAGGGACGTGAGCAGCGCCAGTGCGGACGCGCCGAGCTGCAGTTCGAGCACCTGACGACCGTGGGTGGCGGACTGGAATCACTCCGGGTCCGGTGCCGGACCTGCCGGGCCGGCAGGAATCTCGCTGACCTCACGTCGCCCCACGCACTCGGCCGTATCAACATCCGCTGCCGGGGGCGGCAGCCCTGGCAGCGTGACACCGAGGCGGTGACCTGCGATCAGGCGCCCGTGGTCCTGCAACGGGGTGCATCGAGCGTCTACTTCCCCGACACCGGGTCCGCGATCGACCTTCCCCCCGACTCCGACTGGGTCACCTGGGGTGGTACGGCTGCCCGGGTCGAGCAGAACGCGTACTTCGCCCTGCTCCACAAGGATCCCGAGGGCCCGATGCGTGAGCAGCTGATTAGGTTCATCGCCGAGCGAGAAAATGTCAACGAGAGACAGGTCGTCGCCATCCTGAACGATCGCCTCGGTACCACGGGCGCCGACGCCGGTTCGGAAGGCTCCGAGGACCTGGCCGAGCGCGAATGGCAGGCACTGACCAACCCGCGCACAGGACACCATCCGGACGACCGGTTCATCACCCGGTACACGCCCTTCCCGGCTTCCGCGGGCCACGGTCGGTTGGATCCGGTCGTCGACCGGATGAGAACGGCGATTTCCGACATTGTCCTGGTCGACCGTCTCCGCGAGGTCCGGGTCCTGCGTGGCTTCCGTCGCCACACCATGGACACCCGCATCTTGGCCGACCTGGGAACCCGCAGCACCTCCCTACCGGCGGTGGAGGTATACGGCGAGGGCATCTTCCTTGTCTTCGACGAGGAGAACCTCCGACGGTGGGAACTGCAGGCTCCCGTGGTGCGACGTGCGACCACGCTCCACAAACGTTTTGCCGGCAGCATGCACGCCAGATGGATCGAGAGCAGCCCCACGCCGCGTCTGGTCCTGCTGCACACCGTCGCCCACCTCCTGATGCGCCAGCTGGCCTTCGACGCCGGCTACCCCTCCTCGTCGCTGCGCGAACGCATCTACGCGAGCACACCGGACTCCGACACACCGATGGCCGGGGTACTGATCTACACCGCTGCCGGCGATGCCGAGGGCACCCTCGGTGGCCTCGCCCGCTCCGGCGAGGCGGGCCGGCTCGTCACGACCATCGCCGCCACTCTCGCCGCTGCCCGATGGTGCTCACTCGACCCGGTGTGCCGAGAGTCGAAATCCCAGGGCCCTTCCGGCCTGTCCATGGCTGCCTGCCACGCTTGCACGTTGGCCCCCGAGACGAGCTGCACGATGGGCAATGTCCTGCTGGACCGGACTCTCGTGATCGACGACGAGTACGGCTTCATGCGTGACCCCCTTGCCGAACTTATCGCCGTGCAGGCGGGCGCGACGTGACACTGCTGCTGCCACCGCTGCTCGACCTCAGCCCCGCCCAACGGGATGTCCTGGCCCTACCGTTCGAGGAGTCGCACCTCGTCACCGGTAGCCCCGGGGCAGGTAAGACGATCACGGCGATCTACCGGGCAGCGGCCCTGCACCGTTCGGGCAGACCGACCGTGATGCTCATGTACAGCAAGGTGCTGTCCGCCTACACGCGCGCCGCAGTGGCGCAGATCGGCGCGGCTGATGTCGCTACGACCTACCACAAATGGCTGCACGCCTTCTGGCAGAAGCACTACCGGCGCAACCCACCGACGCTTGAACGGTACGACTTCGACTGGATGGCCTGCCTGACAACAATCATCAATGACCCGCCGGCCATCGAGTCGCGGCCGTACTTCGTCGTCGACGAGGGCCAGGACATGCCGGCCGACTTCTACCTCGCGGTCGGCGCCCTGTCCTCGTCCGTGACCGTGTTCGCCGACGAGAATCAACGCATCGGACGGCGCCAGAGCACCGTACGGGAGATCGCCGCCGCGGCACGGACCAACCGGCACGTGGCTCTCCCCGGCACCGTGCGCAACAGCCGACCGATCCGCAACCTCGCCGACCACCTCCGCCCCGGCGGCAGCACCACGGACGCACTGCCGGACGGTCCGGCACCCCGCCTGATCAGGGTGCCGCACAAGGCCGACGTGGCCGAGCACCTGCTTCTACACGAGAAGCAGCACCCGAATGAAACGATCGGAGTGATCCTTCACCGCAGCAGGGACCTGTTCTACTACCACCACCAGCTCGGCCACCGCACCGTCAACCCGTTGCAGGGCTATGTCAGTACACAGCGTGCCGGCGCCCTCTCAGATCCTGCCTTCAGCGGACCTGGCCTCAAGCTGATCACCTGGCAAAGCGTGAAAGGCCTCGAATTCGACTCGGTGTTCGTTCCCGAGCTCCAGGCCGTGTCCGGCGATACCACCGGCGACAACATGCGGATGAGCCTCTACGTACTCGTCACACGGGCGCGACGATGCCTAACCTTCATGTACTCGGGAACGGGCGAGCCCCCACTAGTGGGGGCGCTGCCGAAGGATCTGCTCGACCTGTCGCAATACACGCCTTGACGATTGGTGGGCGCCGGCCGTCCGCGTCCCGAGCAGTCCCAAGGGAGAGGACCCCGCACTAATAGGTCTCCCCGGTCACGCGGTGTTGGCGGCGGTCACTCAGGGAGAATCAGGGCGGTGTTGCCTCCAGTGCTTCTCTATCCACCAACGTGTCCACGACCCAGCTTTGTGGCGAGCGGCTGCCCCTGCAAAGGCGCGTACCCCGGGTACCTAACCAGTTCGTCTCGCAGACTGATCGTCAGGGTGCGCGGGTCAACCGCGATGTCCCTCTGATCAGAGAGCCGGTGAACACCCCGTCTCAGGAGCAGCCCTCCATCATCATGGTGCTGGCCAACCGCTGCGTAGCTGTACAGGTGCGCCGCCTCCAACACTGCGGCAGGACTAGGCCCGCTGAAGGCGCACACCGGCCTCAGGGCCGCGAACAGGCGTTCCCTGAACCCACGCTGACCCACACGGACGCGCACCCTCGCGTGCCGGTGCCCGCTCGGGCGTGACTGGACCCAACTGCTCGCTTCTTCAAGGAACATCGCACCCCGCCCTCTGCCGGCACTCCACAATGCCTCGGCAAAGGCGTCCCAGCGGGGAGTGTGCCGATTTCCGTGTTTGGGCCTGTGGTGTGATCGAGGTTGTTAGATGGCGATCCGGTCGCCGTAGGCGAGGATCAGGGCGTTGGGGCCTTGGCCCAACCGTAGACCCGGCCGGTGATGCTCCCGCCGCCCTTACGTCTCTGCTGGACGACGAGGTAGAGGACCTTCATCGCGGCCTGCTCGGTCGGGAAGTGCCCGCGCCGCCGGGCGGCCTGCCGGAACCGTGCGTTGAGGCTCTCGATGATATTGGTGGTGTAGAGGACCTTGCGGACCTCGTGGTCGTAGTCGAGGAACGGCACGAACTGCGGCCAGGAGGTGCGCCAGAGCCGGATCACGGCGGGGTATTGGTCGCCGAACTCGGTGGCGAACGCCTCGAACCGAGCCTCGGCAGCCGCGACGGTGGGGGCGGTATAGATCTCCCGCAACGCCTGGGGTGATCTTCTGCCAGTCCTTACGATTCGTGTAACGCAGGTTGGCCCGCACGAGGTGCACGACGCACTGCTGGTGCACCGCCTGCGGCCATACCTGCTCGATGGCGTCAGTCATGCCTTTCAGGCCATCGGAGCAGACCATGAACACGTCCTCGACACCGCGGTTGCGCAGTTCGGTGAGGTAGCCGGCCCACTGCTTGGCGCCCTCCCCGCCGGTCCCGGCCCACATACCGAGGACGTCGCGTTCCCCGTCTAGGCTTATGCCGACCACGACGTAGACGGGCCGGTTCGCGACTTGCCCCTGGCGGATCTTCATCACCAGGGCGTCGATGAACACCACCGGATAGATCCTGTCGAGGGGCCGTTGCCGCCAGGCTTCCATCTCGTCGACGACGCTGTCGGTGACCCGGCTGATCAACTCGCGGGACACGTCGGCGTCATACACGTCCGCTAGATGCGCGCAGATCTCCCCGGTCGTCAGGCCTTTGGCATACAGCGACAGGATCGCCTCGTTGAACCCGTCCAACCGGCGGACGTGCTTCGGCACGATCCGCGGCGCGAACGAACCCGCCCGATCCCGAGGAACCTGAATCCAACCTCGGTCTGCACCGTCTTCGCCCCGTGCCGTTGCGAATATTGGTCCGCCGGCCGGTCGCCTCGTCGACGCCGACCTCGTCGAGGTGCGCATCCAGCTCCGCATCAAGCGCTGATTCCAGGACCGTGCGGGTGATCCCCGCGAGGAGCCCTCCCGGCCCAACCAACGAAACGCCGTCGGCTTTGGCCCGCGCGACCAACTGCTGCGCGAACTCCACCTCAGCCGCCGTCGGCTCCGGAAGCTGAACAGCGTTCTTCTTGTCTGCCATGACGTGGTCCTTCCCGGACAGGATCCACGTCCTGTCCAACGGACCACACCCAGGTCAAACACGGAGATCTACGCAGTCCCGGTCGTGGTGGACTTGCCGGTGATAGCGGTGCCATACGGCGGCCAGGTCCTGGAGGCGGCGTACCGCGCCGCGACGGCCGGTGGTCTGTTGGGTGTGCACCGGTTGATCACGGCCGCGATGAAAGATGACGACCTGCCGATCCGGTCCCTGTACGTTCGAGGTGCCGTTCGGGCCGCGACGGACCCGGCTCAGTTGCGGGGGTTGCTGGTCAGCCGTACTGCGCTGGTTCGGGCTGAGGCGCTGCAGGCGTGATCTGGGCGCTGCTGAGGCGGCGTTGCCTGACCGGCATCCGCTGGTGCGGGCGATCGCTCAGGCCGCGCTCCGCTGCGGCGGCGCGGATCCGGCCGAGTTCTATCGCCTGCGTGCTCGTCGGGAGGCGCCAGCACCGGGGGTGATCGCCGGGCTGGACGAGACCGGTGATGCCGAGGATGCCGGCCTGGTTCGACGGTGGCTGGCGCATCCACGTTCGCGTGGTCGAGTCGAAGCGGTCCGAGCGTTGCGTCGCCTCAGCGTGACCCGATCGGTCGAACTGGTGCCACTGCTACGCGACGAGTCCGGCGCGGTATCGATCGCCCACGGAGTTGAACTCCCACGCCCCCAGTACCACAGGTGCCCGAGGACTGTCCGCGTCACCGGCGGCGAAGGTGCAACTAGTGACCCTCATGGACGACGGCCTGGAGCTCCTCCCGCTCTGGCGGAGCGAGGGTGACTGGCTACGCGCATCACCGCAGTCGTCTTCGGATTGCACGGGGTGGGGGCGATCACCCGGTCCTGCCACCGAAAGGCTGGTCAGTGCGATCACGGCGGGTCGCGACTCCACCAAGCACAAGCACGAGGGTTGCACCACCGCACCCGACTCATCCGGCTAGCCACTGCAATCACAGGGGCAGATGCCCGGGTGTGAGCCTGATGGTCGATACTCTGGGTGCTCTCCGGAGGTCGACCGCTCGCCGCATCGGCCCTCGGGGTCTGCTCGGGCCGCATTGCCCTGCGTAGGCGCGGATCGTCCGACCGCATTATGGGCTGTTCGCGGTCGAAGGGTGACGAGGGTATCGGGAGGCAGCGCGAGTGGTGCGGAGTAACGCTTCTCGCGGTTTCAGATTTGGTTTGGCTGCGGGAGCGCTCATCGGCTATGTCGTCAGTCGCCGTGGGTACGGCGTGGTGCAGAGCGCTTTGCCGAACGCCGCCCCGGCGGGTGCGAGCGAGTACGCCAGCGAGGGTACGAGCGGGAATGCCTCTGGCCCTGGAGTACCCGGGTCGTCCGGGCAGCCGGTTGGTCGACTGCCCGGCCCGGCCGCGGTCCGCAAGCTGCGCAACGTTGACGACCAGGACCGGGCCGTCGCGAAGCGGCAGATGGTGGCCTTGGTGGTCTTGCTTGTGCTGGCGGGTTCTGCGAGCGCGTTCGGATACGGCCGGATCAGCTACCAGGCCCCGCCGCTTCGGGACAACGCCGACAGCCCTGCTTACGAGCTGACCGTGGGGGCCAGGATCCATTCAATGAGGTTCGAGATCAACAATTTGGTCACGACCATTCAATTTGCAATCTCCGGATGGGGCTCTGAATCCAGGGTGGCCCTCAGCTGGAACGATGGAGACAAAGCGGAGATTCTGGAGGCGAAAGCGCAGGCCGTCAACGGGGAATCGATCGAGGCGAGCGGCTGGCGCACAGTCACCAGCGGGGACGCTTCCCTCGAACTCGTCCCGCAGATGAACTCGCCGCCGTCGTCGATCACCCTGACCCTCAGGAACGGCAGCCTGACCCGTTCGGGTCAATACCAGTTCCTACGGACCAAACGGATCGACATCAGTGGTGCGGACGGCTCGACCGAAACGGCTGATGGCCTCGTGCTAGTCAACTCCGGCTCCTACACGGTCGAACGCCTCGCGACTGGAGGCGTGAGCCGTCCAGGCGAAACGGAGGGCGCCACCACCCGGTACGCGGTGAACGTCGCCCAGATCCGCGGAAGCTGGGACAGCGTTCTCCCCGTACCGGCGGTCTCCATCGACATGGTCGACGTCGAACGACAGCGCGGCCGGGATCCTCTCCTGCTCGCCCTCGGCGCGGGGCTCGGGTTCGCCGGCGGCCTGCTGATCGAGATTGTGCTCACCGCCGCTCACCTCATCACGTCGAGGAGGCGGACCAACCCACCGGCGGGGTCGGAGATCGAACATGACTACCCATGCCGCGGCGAGTAGCAGGCTCACCTCACCGCGCAGATGTCCCCGGCCCCGATCCGTTTGATCGTGTCGGCATCGGTCAGCCCTGTCGAAAAGCCCATTAGCGCAGGCCAGTCATCCTGTTCCTCCGCAATGTAAAACTCCGGCCCGAGACTGTTCTCTTCCAACACGAACCGCGCCCCGTAGACCTGCCGTGCCTTCCTAACACTGTCGCCCAACCGCAGACCCTCGACCGTCGCCGCCGCCTGCACATCTTTCCCCACCGGAGTGATCGAGTCGGCTGGCCTCGGCCCGATCAAATAGCCCACCAATCCGTCCGCGCTGAAGACCAGAAACACACCGTCCCAGTTTAGGAACTTCGACATCACATGGCTGTCGCACCCCGCCTCTCTCGACTCGGAAGGGCCCCACCTGGCATGGACCCGGTCGGAAACCGACTCGATCGAGTCACCAAACTTCGCCAAACCGATGCCGTCCTTACTCAACACCAACGACGTAGTGCCGGGCGCCTCCCCATCGCCCGACGACGAGGAACCGGAACACGCCGCAGCCGCCAACACCGTGACCGCGAACACCGCGATGACCGTCCTTCGGGCGGACCCACGAACACCACTGCGCACCTGGCCTCCCGCACATGTCTGTTGTTGCCGGCGTGCACCTCAGCACCCGGGCGCACCGTAGCCCAACCGGCTCCAGACCCTCAGGGCCGGCGGACAGGTAACGAGACGCCGCAACTCTTCACCGTCATCCGCCCCACGGGGGAGTTAACGCGATTGTCGACCGAATCCGCAAAACTCCCGCTGCATGAACGCAAAAGGTTGCCGACCGCTCCACCGCCATCAATCAGTAGCCGTGCAGTCACACCGCGACCTTGCCCGAAAACAGAACCCGCCGCAACCGGCACCCAGCTTCCGGCGGGCGCTGCCACTGGCTCGTTGAGCCGCTTGCCCATGGTGCAGCAGGGCAAACCCAGGCGGAGCTGGCCGAACCCGCCGACCACGACCGAGACTCAGGTCCGCTGTTCGTGCGCATCGACCGTCACGGCGGGCTCAGCCGCACCCCCACCGGCAGCGGCAGCAGTGACGGCCGGTTCACCGGCCTGGCCGTCGCCCTGATCGTGGCCCGCACCGCCGCCGCCAGGCTCACTCCGGCCGCCGGCCGCCTGGTCCGGCCACTCCTGCGGCGCGGCCTCTTCGCCACCGACACCCACCGCACCGGCGCCGACCCGCTACGCATTGCCCGCGTCGGCGGCTGGAAAGACGGCTCCGCCATCCTGCTCGGAAACATCGACGACGTTGACCGCTGACAGGCCATCTACTGGCGGGTGCCGCCTCTGATCCTCTTGCTGAAATCCGAGCCCAAATCGCTTGATGGCAGGGTTAGCGCAGCTAGACGGCTTGCTGGGGAATGGGAAGCTGTTCTGGTGGCTCAGAGTTCAGCGCGGGAATACTCGTATCAGGAGTTCAGCTCGTTCGTGCGGCGCTTCCATCAAGAGGCGCTGCTGACGGCCGTCGCGCAACGTTCCTTGCGGGTGCCGTTGCGGCTGTCCGCCGAGGACCTTGCCGCGCCTGTCTTCCTGCAAACGCCGCCGTGGGCGCTGGCTGCGGTCGCGAAGGCCTCCATCGTGCACGGCAATGCGCACCGGACGGCCCTGCCGCGCGAGCGGGACATCGTGATGGCGTGCCAGATGCACGAGCGCCTCGCCTCGGACGAGTCCGACCATGCCGATCTCAGCTCAGCTTTCTCGATTTTCGCGCGAACCCTCTACGAACAGTTCCCATACCAGGAGCACGGGCTGGCCGAACTCGCCCGCCCGGTGGCCTTCTTCGACGACTACACCGGCCGCAAGCGGTTGGAGGTGATCTCACCGGATGCGATGACCCAGCTTCTGGGCGCCCCGACGGTCACGGCGACGGAGATCGTGATCATGCTGGCCACCTCGGCGGAACACAACAGCGGATTCTTCGACCCGGCCTGGCTCGATCAGCCGCAGTTCGCCGAACTGCTCACAGTGCTGCCGCGGGACGAGATCCTGGCCGTCATACACTCTGTTTTCGCGCAGACCATGGACGAGTTCCGGCAGGAGAACATCGCCGCGGCCCAGCGAACACCGCTGCCGCACCTGGACCGCTACGCGTTCAACCCGCTGACGTCTCGACCGATGGTGCGGCTGTCCGGCGGCAGGCTCATCGCGCCGGTTCGCCATCTCATTCCCCGCCGCCTGACACCCCTGGAGCTCTACTACGTCGGACTTGGCCGGTGGCGCACGGCGTTTACGCGCGACCTGGGAGAGCTGCACGAGGACTACGTCGGGCGGCAGTTCGCCACTCTTCCGGCCGTGTCGGTCCACCCGGAGGTCGTCTACCGGGAGGGCAGGCAGGAGGCCAAGAGCACCGACTGGTTCGTGGTCTTCGACGACCTGGTCCTGCTGGTCGAGACCAAAGCGACCCGGTCCCCGCTGGCTGCCCGGGCGGCCGATGCCACCGTGCAAGACGCTTACATCCGGACGCTCGGCGACGCATTCGGCCAGCTCGGACGGACCCTCGATAAGATCCGGGCCGGTGCGCCCGAGTTCGCTCACATCCCGACTGACCGGCCGTTCATTGGCATGGTAGCTACCCTCGACCCGTGGTACGTCGCCAACAGTCTCGGCCGAGCGTTCCTGCCTACCCCAGCGTTGCCCACCCTGGTGGCACCGCTACGTGACATCGAGCAGTTGGTCGCTATCGGGCAGCAGCGGGCTGTATCCGGCGTCCTCTATGGGATCGTCCAAACCGGCGACGAACGTCAGACCTGGGAGCTCGGCACTGCATTGCAGCAATATCACGACACTCATACCCGCAACCCGATGCTGCAGGAGGCCTTCGAGCGACTCCCGATTCGTAGCGGCGCTGTACCCACGCGCTGACCATGCCGACGGAGAAGCTGGGCTGGTTCCCGACCCTGCTGACTGCGCTCACGTGTCGTCGGCGTCCGGGACGACAGGAGCTTCGGGCGGGCATCGGCGTGAAGGGCGGGGCAGCAAGCTTGCTCACCACCGTCGATCCGGCGCGCTCGTACTGATCGCGGTGCTGGCCATCGGGGCTCTGGCATACGTCGTCAAGCTCAGCGGCGGTGACGTGGCCCGGTTTGCCCCCGTGGCGATACCAGCAATCGCCACCGTCGCGGGCGCGGCGATTAGTGGGATGGTTGTGTTGCGGAGGCGGCCGACCAGGTGCCGCAGGTAGCGGGTTGCCGGGGCCGGAGTTCAGCTCCGGCCCGGCATGCCCACGTAGTCATCAAGCCAGGATGACTACTGCTGGAGATCCGTGCTCTGGCTCGGGTGGCCTTCTCGCCGGGCCTACCCACATCCGGCCGGCGTGGTCTGAGGCGCTCTGCGGTTGGGGAGACGAGAATCCATCGCATGACTGACGACACGTACCCGGACGGGACTCCTCTGCCCAGGTGCATTCGCTGCGGACAGCCCATCGAGGCTGATGAGCCCATCTGTCACCGGGGCTTCATCTGGTCGGACCACACGGTGAAGACCACGCAGTGGATGCTGGAGAATCCGGCGCAGTGCGCGCACCCGCGTTGTGTCTTCGATTTCAACGAGATGTTGGGGCTCAACGAGAGCCCGAACTCTCAGGAATGGTGACCTCGATCCACTCAGCGGCCAGGGGCGACAAGGCGAGATGGCCTGTGACCCCGAGGATTCGGTTGCCCCGTGGGGCACCAGGCCCCGGACGCAGCGAAGCCCAGGAAGCGGGCCGAGGGGTCCTCAGTGGAACCGACGGCAGGGAGCCAGGGGGCTCAGCGACGATCCGCCGTCCGCTGCGCCAGCTTCATTTTGATGGTGTCCAGGATGCGGTCCCGGAATCTGCGGGCCTCTTCCAGAGCCTCCTCCGGCGTCTCCCCGAACACGTAGAAGTCCCCGTCGGGGACCATGCCAGTCTTCACGATGGGCCTGGCGTAGGAATCCCCGTCCCCCATCCAGAGTCCGTGAACCACCTCCGCCTCTACGTCCTCTGCGGCGGCCTGGGTGAGCGACAGCACGTCCAAGAGTTGGTCCTGAGTTAGTTGGGAGACCTCCTCACTGTGTGGGTCCCTCAACTTCCGATCCACCGCCCAGGCCGCCCAGAGCGGCTTTGACACGGAGATCACGATGGGCTGGGTCATGTCGTCTGCCTCCCTCTGGAGCGCCTTGCTCAGGCTCCCAGAGTATGGCTGGCACATGCCAAGCGGCCAGAAGAGCCATGCCGTTACTGGTAGCACGCTCACCCTGAGCTACCCCGCTCCTAGCCAAGGGGTTCAAGGGCTGACGCTGACGCCGTTAGACGCCAAAAACTCGTTGGCGGCATGCGGAGTTCCCACCAAGTCTGTCCACTCGTGCCCGCATCGCAAAGAAGCGCACCGAAGTTTTGTGGCTGCTTCGTTACCCCTTCACAAACACATCCTTCGATGGTCATGATCGTGAGAGACGGTTGCTGTCGACCCAGTGCCGAGGAGGCCCTCATGCGGGGAACCCCAGTCTCTGCCCGTTTCCCACGCATCACACGCCATTCCGCCGCAGTCTTCCTCGCCGCTGTCGCCGGCCTGGTCGGCGTCAGCGCGCAGCCTGCGTCGGCCGCACCTCCCGGGATCCCGTCGAAGGCGACGGCGCAGTCGCAGCTAAACGCCCTGACCGTGGCGACACAGGGCTCGACGAGCGGCTACTCGCGTGACCTGTTCCCGCACTGGATCACGATCAGCGGTAGCTGCAACACCCGCGAGCAGGTCCTCAAGCGTGACGGCACCTCCGTCGTCGTCGACAGTTCCTGCGCTGCCACCTCCGGCCGCTGGTACAGCCCCTACGACGGCGCCACGTGGACGGCGGCCTCCGACGTCGACATCGACCACGTCGTACCCTTGGCCGAGGCTTGGCGCTCCGGCGCCAACTCCTGGACGACCAGCCGCCGGCAGGGCTTCGCCAACGACCTCACCCGCCCGCAGCTGATCGCGGTGACGGACAACGTCAACCAGTCCAAGGGCGACCAGGACCCCTCCACCTGGCAGCCGCCCCTGTCGTCGTACCGGTGCACCTACAGCAAGATGTGGATCACCGTGAAGTACAGCTGGGGCCTGACCCTGCAGTCGTCGGAGAAGTCCGCCCTGCAAAGCATGCTCAACACCTGTAGCTCCTGACCACGATCCGGCTGCCGGTCCGCGCCCCCGAGGTGCAGACCGTCAGCCGGGTACTAGGTCTGCTGTGGCGGCTGGCTATCGCCAGACTGCCTGCGCCACTGGCCGCCCGCGTCGGCGGCGAGCAGACGCTTGACCATGGCGAGCGCCTCGCCTTCGGTGTCGAACTCCCACCGCAGCACCCGGCCAGTCTCGCTGTCGCCGGCGCGGGCGGTGACCTTCCACCGCACCTCGCGGACGAGCCACACATCTCGGCGGCCCAGGCGGCCCCAGATCCCGTTCCACCAGCGCGCCGCCACATCCTCCACCAGCGAATCGTACAAGCGTTCGATCAGCGGATGATGTTGGGTAGCGATGGAGCCGGGCTGGGGCGGTGTCGTCCTCTGGCCGGCACACGGTCCGCTCCGGCTTTTGGTCGGTTGACAGCCCATGCTGACGTCACTGGTCCCGGGGGACAGGGCCGTCGTACCGGAAGGTTGGCGGGTCGACCTCGCTGGCGCAGCGGAGGTAGCGGTGCTGCACCGGCTGGCTGGGGTGCTCGCGCGCGCCGAGGTAGGCGCCGCTCTGCGGCAGGACGATGGCCTGCGGAAGGGACCCGTCGTCGTCGACCTCGATGTGGGTGATGCGGCCGTCGGCAGGTCCGCCGAGCAGCCATGCCTCGACGGCGGGCATCAGCGACTCACCGTCAGCGTGGCGGCGGCTGTCAGCAGGCCGGCGACGGCGGCGATGAGAGCGGCCGTCGCGCCGATGAGGCCAGTGACACCGGCGAGGTGCTCCAATGGTGTCGACCTGTCCGCGCGCCGCGATCGGCTGTGTCCACCCCGGTCATGGCTGCGCTCCTTCGTCGGTGGATGGGACGTAACGTCGTCCCCGCGCAGGTACTTCAGCAGGGTTGCTCCGGCCGATCAATGCCTGATCGCATTAGCTGTGGACAACGCAGGCTCCTGTGGATAACCAGATGGTCACTGCGGGCTTCTGAGATCATGCTCCGGTCTTGCCGACCCCGAGCGAGGTGGGCCGATGAGGACGCCGTCTTGGGCCCAGACTTGGTGACCGTCGGGCCATTGGATAGCTGGCCCGTCGTCGGCATGGAGACGGTCCTGCTCGTCGAGTGTGAGCAGGGTGGGTCGCTCGCTCATGACCACGGTTTCGGGGAAGGCCCACCAGGGTCCGCTGGTGAGGGCGATGTCGCGGCAGCCCTGCCAGGCGCTGCCGGGGTCGGTATCGAAAACTCGGCGGTAGGTGTCGATGGCCGCCAGGACCATGAGGTCGGGGTAGAAGCACCAGGCCGGGTCGAAGAATCGGTCGTTGAGCCCGGGTGTGCTGTAGCGGACGACGGCACGGGCCTCATCGTGCTGGTCGACGAGCCCGTGCTCGTCGGACCAGTACCAGGCCGGTTGGAGCGTGTAATCGGCGCTGATCGCTCGGTCGATCGCCGACCACGCTGGGCTCAGGACGTGCCGGTAGGTCTGGTGCACGGCGTGAAGCACGGGCCGCAGCGCCGACCGCTCGGACGGCAGGACCGGCGGGCACCGGTAGGGGCGCTCCATCAGGTCGTACCGCTCGTCCATGCCGTCGTAGCGTTGCTCGCCGTAGAACCCTTTGCGTTCGAAGTAGGAGTGGAACTCGCCGAAGGCGGCGAACCCGTCAGTGTCGCTGGCCCGATCGATGAGTGGGGCGCGGGTTGCGGACAACGCGTGGTTCAACACCGCGCGACGCACGGAATTGACGAGTGAGGCCTGCCCCTCTTCGAGAAACCGCCCGATGAGCCCGAGTGCGGCCCAGGGAGACGGGCACCAGATGAACTCTGTGGGCTCGGGCCTGCCTGCGGTGCGGTAGGCGGCGCGGGCAGCGGCTTCGGCGGTGTCGTGGTCGGCGGGTTCGGTTGTCAGGACTGCGCGGGTCCATGTGCGGGCGATGCCGTCGGTGGGGTAGGCGGGTGTGTTCGATGGCTTCACGGTTCCATCCAATGCGTGTTGGTGTCGTTGGCAAGAGGCACGCAGGCGGGAGACGGCCTATCCACGAGGGTTCCTCGAGGAGATTCGTTGGCGGTTTGTGACGCTGGTGCGGTTTCGGCCGGTGTCTGCTGGCCGTGAGTGATTGACAGGTGACGTGAATGTGATCCTCATGTTTGACTATGGACATGGGGTCGGGGGAAGCGCGGTTGTCGATCGACTGCGGCAGCGCCGGCACCCAAGCCGTCCTGGCGTGGGCCGACGGCAGCGCGCACGTGCTGTCATTCGCCGGAAACCCATCCCTACATAGCGCGTCGTATATGCCCGTGAAGGGGCAGGCGGCGGGGCATCCCGCGGCTTTCATTCCGGGCCCGCGCCGTCCGGTGGAGGACGCGACGGCAGGTGACGCTGGCGGCGACGCGCTGGAGGTGGCGGCGTCGCCGCTGCGCAGGGTCGCCGCCGAAGCCGAGCGGGTCGTCGGTCAGCCGGTGAGGGATGTGCGGGTGGTAGTCCCGGCGGGGTGGGGGCCCCGGCGGCGGACCTGGATGCGGCAGGTCGCGCACCGAGCGGGGTTGCCGCAACCACGTCTGGTGGAGGCCCCGGTGGCGGTCGCCGAGTATCTGCTCACCACTGGTGTGCAGGTGCCGGTCGGCGCGTTTCTTGTCGTCTGTGACGTTGGCGCCGGCGCGGAGGTGACGGTGCTGCGCCGCGGGCCGGCCGGGTTCGAGGTCCTCGCGACCCTCGCCGACGCCACGGTTGGCGGCACGGCAGTCGACCACGCGCTCGCCGACGCCCTCATCGGCCCGTCGACGGGAGACGGTCAGGGCGCGTCGCGCGCGTCGGTGGGGGACAGCGTTCGGGTGGCCAAGGAAGCGTTGGTGATCCATCCGGCCGTCACGGTTCCGCTCCCGGACCGGCCGCCGGTGATAGCGAACAGCGCGATGCTCGACGAGGCCGTCCGACCGGTGGCGTGGCGCATAGCGCAGTTGACGCAGGAGACAATCGCCGCCGCCGAGCTCACGGTCGGCGACCTCGCCGGCATCTACTGTGTGGGCGGCAGCGCCCAGCTACCGCACCTAGCGGCGGCGATCGCCGAGCACACAGGCACCGCACCCGTCGTCGTGCCCGAGCCGTGGTTGGTCGCGGCTCGCGGCGCCGCAGACGTCGGCGCCGTCGATACCGGAACGGTCGAGCGGGTGCAGGTGCCGGTGCCACCCGTGCGGCGGGCGGCGGCGATCGCGGTACCCGGCTTCGCGTCGCTGGCCCTGATCTGGCAGTGCCTCCTGACCGCCGAGGAGCATGGCGTGCTCGGCGTGTACTACTCGGTGATTGTGAACTGGGGCGAGTTCACCATGGCCGCGGTGATGGCCCTGCTGGCGTGCCTGGCCGCGGGCACGGTCCTCGGCTCGCTGATCGCCGCCCGCAGTCCCACCCCCGGCACCCGAACCGAAGGGGGAAGGGTCAGCGTCGGAATCCTCGCCGCGGTGTCCCTCGGCGCGGCGATCGCCGGCCTGTACGCGGTGGTCACCAGCCAATACTTCGGCATGCCCGTCGGCCCGTACTTGAAGTGGGCGCTGTGGCCGATCGCGCCGGTGTCGGTGATGGCCGTGGCGATGGCGGTCGTCGCCGCCCGGCAGTGGCGTTCCCCGCACGGCGGCTGGTCGGCGTTGCTGGCCGCGCCGACGGGCTCCATCGTCGCCGCCACGCTCGGCATGGGGTTGATCCAGTACTCCCTGACCGCCGACCGGTGGCCAGCTCGGATTTTGTGGATCGACATCGCCGGCCGCGTCGGCGGTTTCCTCCTCGGCGTCGCCGTCGTCATGGCGGTGGTGACACCGTTGATGTTCCGCCTGATCCTCGCCGCCCCGGTGTCGGTAATTTGCGCGGCGATCGTCAGTAGACGGGCCGCCGGGATGCTCGGCGTCATCTACGCCATCGCCGTCGCGACCTGGTGGGCTACTCGGCTCTGGAGCCGTGTCCTGCGCCCCGCCCCGCCCACTCCCACCGCACCGCCCACGGGCCGGCTTCGGGCGGACATGTCACCGGGTGGAGGCGGGTGACATGCGGTGGCCGCGGCAGCTGATGTCGCTGCTGTTCGTCCTGACCCTTCTGGCCGGCCCTCCGATCGTGCTGCTGTCACTGATTGGAGCACCCCTACAAGGGTGGCCGAGCGCCGCGCAGGCACGCGAATGGGTGCAGAACCCGCTGACTGAACAGACTCTCACCGCCGCGCTCACCATCGCGGCCTGGCTGGTGTGGCTCCTGCTCGCCTACACGGTGATCATCCGGGTGCTGGCCCGACTCCGCGCGACCGTGTCGTGGCTGCGGCGCATGCCGCTACCGACACCCCTGCAAGCCACCGCCAGCGGCATCGCCGGCGCGGCCGTATTCGGTGTCAGCTCCCACGCGATCACCGCACCGCCACCGCCGGACACGCAGCCGGTAGCGGCCGGAACCCTCAACGACGCCGCCAACCCGACGCCCTCAGACGCGGGCGTCGTGGCCGACACCGGGATCGGCGTCGCTGGTGGCTGGCTGCCACGCGACGTGGCCGAGCAGGTCAGCGCGGCGGCGGCCCTGGTGTGGCTGCGCCGCCGCCGCGCCTACCAGCCCCGCCCGCCCGGCCCGCACGGCCACGACGACCCGGACCTGGCACCACTGCCCCCGACGGTAGCCGCCGTACAAGCCGCCCTCGCCGACTCGCCATCACCTGCCGAACCCGGCGCGGCCTCGGCCGGCCCGTCACTGCTCGACCCGCCAACCGCTGGTCGGGCTTTGCCCCGAACTGGGGTCGGTCTTACGGGGCCAGGGGCGCAGGACGCCGCCCGTGGCCTGCTCGTCACCAGCCTCTTAGCTGGGCGCCACCACCCGACAGTGTCCGTGGTCGTCACTCGACCCGTCCTGGCACCGTTGCTCCGCTCTATCGCCGCAACGCTGGCCCGGCGACTGCCAGGCCTGGCCGTCATCGACCATCTCGGGCAGGCGGCGCAGTTCTTCTCCGGCAGCCCTTCCGGTCGGGGCCTGGGCGCAGGGGACCAGTCGCAACGAGACGCGCAGGAGGACACCGGCCCATCCGGTCCCACCCTTATCGTCGATGCGCCGTCCGCAAGGGACAGCGCGGACACCCTGGCGAGTTTGGCCACCGCCTCCGCCGCGGTGGCCGTGCTCGGACGCTGGCCTGCCGGTCAAACGTGGCAGGTCGACCCGTCGGGGCATACCCGCCCCCTAGACGGCAACAGGTCAGCCGGGCCACGGATGTGCGTCCTTAGCCAAGTCACGGCCACCGACCTGCTCACCGTGATCGCCCACCCCGACCCGACACCACCACACCCGGGGACCTCCGGTCCGTCGCGCAATCACACCGAGGCGGGTCGACCCGTGCGGTGGGAGGCCAGCGCCCAGGATCACCCCGTCCGCTCCGGCAACGACAAGCGACGCCTTCAGCTGCGCGTGCTGGGTGAGCCGACGCTGCTGCTGGATGATCATCCTGTGGCGATCCGGCGCACCGCCGCGCTCCAGGTCCTCGTGTTCCTCGCCGCCCACCCTGACGGAGCCGACACCCGAGAGCTGACCGACGCGATCTGGCCGGGCCTGCCCCGCCACTCCCTGACCGGCCGCCTCTACACCACCGTCAGCGACCTGCGCGCCACCATCCGCTCCGCAGCCGGGGTGAGCATCATTGAGCACAGCGACGACCGGTACCGCCTCGATCCCACCGGCGTCACCGTCGACCTGTGGCACTTCCACCACACGGTCCGCGACGCCACGACCGCCGTCACCACCGACGCGACGACCTGGAAGGCCGTCATCGACGCCTACTCCGGTGACCTCGCCGCCCGCCGGACTTGGCCCTGGCTCGACCCGATCCGCGAAGCCACCCGCCGGCACGTCCTCGACGCGCATGCGACTCTCGCCGCCGCCAGCCCTGACCCCCGGCAGGCCCTCGAATGGCTGCAGGCCGCCATCCGCATCGACCCGTACAACGCCGACTTGCACACCCGGGCGGTCACCGCACTCATCGCCCTCGGCGACCACGACGCGGCCGACCACCTGCGGCAGGGCTACACCCGTCGCCTCGCCGCAGCGGGCATCCTCCCCACCGACATGGCCGACACGACAGCCAGCCTGACGGGCCAACCCGCCATCCCCACCTGGTGACCCTCCCTACCTTTTCATGGCCCTAGCAGGGGAATCCGGTCGCAGGCAGGCTGGCGCAGCCTGGTCAGGGCCTCCGTCGCCAACTGTCGGGGGCCACGGAGGTCGCCAGGCACATCACCGCCACCCGGTGGCGCGCAGCCAATCCAGCACGATCACGCCTGGTACGACCTACCGCCCTGACGTACGCATGGGCCCCCGGGCGCGCATAAAACTTGGACCAGCAGGGCGTCATCGCCGGCGTCACCCGGCCACCCAACGGCTCCTGCCCGGCGGGTGGCTGACCGCCCGGTGGCCCCACCTGGCACTAACCGCTCCGAGTCGCAAGCCCTCTCCGACTTCGCAGCCTCGGCCTACCTCGCGGGCAGACCGTCCGCTACGGCCCACTGTGTCGACCTGCGGGTGTGAGGTCGTGTGAGGTGCGGTGAGGTGCTGTCAGCCACCAGCGACTCCCACCGGCACACCGGTGGTCATAGCGTCGCCGTCAACCGCCTCACCCGCCCGGCAGGACACGCGCCCCCGGCGGGGGAGCCGCCCGGGACAGCATCCGCCGCAGGAAGGAGGGACGTGTGTCAAACCGATCGACGCGCACCGCCGCGATCACCACATCCATCCTGGGCACGGCGACCGTGCCCGTCGTCCTTGCTCGCACCGGCGTATGGACGCCGACGCTGCCGTCACCGGCCTCCGTCCAGCAGTGGGTCACCAAACCGATGACCAGCGGCTTCCTCATGGCCCTCACCGTCGCCGCGGCGGCGGCCCTGTGGCTGCCGCTAAGCACCACCATCCTCCTGCGCGCCTACAGCGCGGTGGCCCACCGCCTCAGCGGCATGTCGGCGCTGCGCGTCCCCGGTCCCGTGCAGGGCATCACCGCCGCCCTGCTCGGCGCCACCGCCGTCACCACCGCCGCGGGCACCGCGCACGCCGCACCACCCAGCACCACCGTCGGCGACGTCAACGACGATCATCCGGCGCGCTCGAGCGGCACACCCGTCCCGCACCGAACCGCCCGCGACACCGCGTCGCCGGGCGGCACCTACACCGTGCAACGGGGCGACACTCTGTCCGCCATCGCCCACCGGTGCCTCGGCGACGCCAACCGCTGGCCGGAGATCTTCACCCTCAACCGCGGCACCCACTTCCCGCACGTCGGCGGCACCTTGCGCGACCCGGACCTCATCCATCCCGGCTGGACCCTGCGCCTACCCGCCGACAACACCCCCAGCATGCCCGCACCGCCGACGTCACCCACCGACCCGCCGGCCAGGGGCACCGCGCCACCACCATCCGCCCCTACCACGGCACCGTCGACGCCGGCCCCACCACCGCCTGCCCAGCCGACGACACCGGCGCCTCACCACCGAGACGACGGCATCGAACCAGACGCGACCAAGGCCACGGACACCACCGCGCCCGGCGACCCGGCACCCACCTCACGCGCCCCGACCACACCCACCCACCCCGCCGCGACCAACGACCCGCACACGCCAACGCCGCGACCACAGGCTGAGCCCGGGACCACACTCGACACCGGCAGCTGGCTCGACGCAGGGCTCGTCGCCGCCATCCTCGCCGCCGTCGCCCTGACCTGGGCACACCGCCGCCACCGCTACACCCGACGTCCCCTCTCGGCCGACCCGCGCCTCGACGACCCCGACATGGCGCCCATGCCTGCCGTGATCCACCAGATCCGCCGCCGCACCATCCCCGCCCGCCGCCGCGTTGAGCGGCCCGCCGCCATCGAACTGCCCGAAGAGAGCGTGAAGCCCTCCCAACAGCACGCCCACGACAGCCCCGACCCCGTCGAACCCGACGACGAGGACACCTCCGGCACACCACCACCTGCCGCCAGCCGTGGGCCCTGCCCGCTGGTGCCATCGTTGGCGCACCCGCTCACCCCGATCTGGCCGACCGCCGGCCTCGGACTCACCGGTCCCGGCGCGGAGCCCGCCGCCCGCGGATTCATGGTCGCCGCCCTAGCCGCCGGGGGCCTCGACGCACCGGACGAGCGCACCTGGCTGGTCATACCCTCAGCGACCGCGGCGACGCTGCTGGGCGCTGATGCCCTCAGGCTGCCCCACACGCCGCGGCTGACCGTCACCGGTGACCTCGACGAGGCCCTCGACCTGATCGAGGCGCAGGTCCTGCACCGCAGCCGCATCGTCTACGCACACGAGGTCGACACCGTCGCCGCCGCCCGCGCGGCGGACCCCACCGAGGAGCCGCTGCCGCCGGTCCTGCTGCTGGCCGACGCCGCCACCCGCCACCAGCGCCCCCGCACCGCCGCGCTCCTCGCCCAAGGCCAACGCCTGGACATCCACGGCGTGCTGCTCGGCGCCTGGCCCGACGGCGACACCGTCGTCGTCGCCGCGGACGGCACCACCAGCCACGCCGACGGCCAGAGCCCTCGCCACGGCGATCACCCTGCCGTCATCGGCCGGCTGGCCGTCCTCACCCCATCCGAGACCAGCGACCTGCTCGTCACCCTCGCCGAGTCCCACACAGGCCAGCCGCAGGCACCCGCCCCAGCTCAACCAGCCGCCCTCGCCCAGCTCAGAACAGCGGCACCTGACACGCAACCTTTGCCCGATACCGAATCACCGCCACCTGACGACTCTTCCTGCGACGACGGCGCTTTGCCGGCCTCCGACCCGCAACCGGTGCCCACTGCCTCGGCAACACCGGACAGCGCCGACAGCGAGACCGCCGCAGCCGCCCCAACAGGGGCGGACCTGCCCGCCAACGCCCACGCCCCGAGCGCCGACACCTCCCGCGATGGTGCGACCACGCCATCCTCCGAGGAACCGGACCCCGATCGCGCGGCCGAGGACGGCCAGGAGACCAACCACGGTCGGGTAAAGGTGGCCGTGCTCGGCCCCGCCGCCATCGCCGATATCCCACCCGGGCCGACGCTGCGCAAGAAGTCCCTCGAAGTGCTCGTCTACTTGGCCGTCCACGACGGCGCCGCCACCGTCGAGGCGATCCTCGATGACCTGCTCCCCGAGGCCCCCGCCACCAAAGCACCCGGCCGGCTCTACACCTACGTGTCGGACCTGCGCACGATCATGCGCCGCACCGCGGGACCCGGCACCTACCTCACCCACCCGCACCAGCGGTACGTCCTGAACCGCGACGCCGTCGACGTGGACCTGTGGCGCATGCGCGCCGCGATCCGCGACGCCAACCAGGCCACCGACCCGGCCAAGCGCCTCGACGCGCTGCGCCGCGCGGTCGACACCTACCGTGGGCACCTGGCCGACGGCGCCGACTACGAATGGATCGAGCCCTACCGCGAAGCCGTCCGGCAACAGGCACTCGACGCCCACCTCGCCCTTGCCGACGCCCTCGCCGACAACCCCGCCGAGCAACTCACCGTCCTGAACGCCGCGATCGGCCACAACCCGTACGCCGAAGAGCTGTACCAGCAGGCGATGCGCGCCCGCGCCGCGCTCGGGCACCTCGACGCGATCCGCAGCCTGCGCCGTGCCCTGACCCGCGCGCTCGGCGAGATCGACGCCGAACCCAGCGATGAGACCATTGCCCTGGCCGACCAGTTGGTCGCCCAGGTGCAGCGCCCCGCCCGCCGACCGGACCCGCTGCCGGCGCGCCGGCCCAGTGACGGACCCGCCGCATGACCGCCACAGCGCCACCCCAGCAGAGCACCGCCCGCACCTCGCAAGCAGCGCAGGTCGACATTCAGCTCCTGACCCGCCTGCGGTGGGGCGTGCGAGCCGTTCTCACCCTCGGCGTCGCCGCGTCGATCGCGGCGAACGTCCTGCACGCCCAGCCGAACCTCATCAGCCAGGTCATCGCCGCGTGGCCGCCGCTGGCGCTGCTGCTGACCGTCGAACTCATCTCCCGAGTACCCGCGGACCGCCGTGGCCTGGCCGCCGCGCGGTTGATTGCCGCCGCGGTCATTGCCGGCATCGCCGCCTGGGTGAGTTATTGGCACATGGTCGGCGTCGCCGCCCGCTACGGCGAAACCGACGCAGCTGCCTCCTACCTGCTGCCCATCTCCGTCGACGGACTGGTCGTCGTGGCCAGCATCAGCCTGGTCGAGATCGCTGGCCGCATCCGCACCCCCTCCGTCAGACCGGCGCCTGCGTCGACCGATGCGGGCGACGCCGAGCAAGTCGCACCTACGCGCCCGAGGAACGATGCACACGACCGGCGCACGGATCCCTCTCACCACGACACAGACCGGCCAGGGAGAAACCGTTCCCGCATCACCGGCTCCTCAGTCGCGCCAGTCGAGAACTCCGACGAGCAGGACAAAGTCAAGACTCCGGGCGTTACCCAACAGATTGAGCCGAACCCCTTCGGGGGTCAAAGACATGAGCCCCAGCCGGACGACCGCGAAAGCAGCGCAGAGGCGCCGTCGGACACCGCTGGAGCCGTGGCCTACTGGTACCGCCAGGACCCGTCCCTGCACCCTGCCGACATCGCCACCAGAATCGGCCGATCCGAGCGCACCGTCCGCCGGTATTGGCCACCCGTGCCGCGAACCTCGAACGGACACGACACCAGCCGTGCCGCCGAGCAGGTTCGCCTCTCGTGACCGCCCCGTTGTGCCCTGAACGGTTAAGGCAACCGGTGGGCCTGCTGGCGCAAGCACCCGCCAGGGTGTGGCTCGAGGTGCGGGGTGGTGCCAAGTCTCCAGGGCTCTTCCGGGTTTCAGTCCTCGCCGTCAGTCAGGCGAAGCGCATGCTTGATCTTGTCGTTGCGCAGGGGCAGGTATTCACCTTCGACGAAACGGCCGCCTTCGAAGATCTTCATGAGCGCGGTTGTGGTCGCGTCGCTGAGCAGGGAGGAATTGGTCTCCAGCATCCGGTTGAGGGTGTCCGTGAGGTCTAGGGAGGAGAGTCTCTCCAGCGCACTCTTCAGTTCCTGCGGAGCGCCGGCGTCTTCGACGCGAGCACGGGATAGGACCCGAATCTGATCGGCGATGAACGCCGCAGCGATCATGATCATTGCGAGCCGCCGTTGCGCGTCTTCGCTGCTCATCTCGGTGGGCAGGTCGTCCAGCGCTGCCTCTACCTGCTGCGAGAAAGTCGTCGCGGCGGCGCCGTCCAGGGCAGGTTGACTCTCGCCCTCGCTCATCTCGGCGTTCCCACTCGACTTCGACGTCAGATCGTTGAACCAGCCCTTGATATACGGCGCGGACTTGACTGCGGCGATGACCCCACCGGTAGCGACTGCGATGATCCCGCCAGTGGCGACAACCCCGATAATCACACCTTTCAACCTGCTTTGCGCAAGCAGCTTTGCTATCTCATCGTCCGCCGAAAGCAAGTCGACACGTCCGAGGTTGCGAGCAGCGTTGAAAGTATTCGAGCTTAAAGCGCCGAGGTTCCTGGTCGACGCCGCAATTTCGTGACCGACATCGACGATAATTTTGTAGTATTCGGACATTTCTCACATTCGCTTAAGCTGCTGTTGCGATCTGGTCTTCCAGCTCGGCGCCACGCGCTGAACCGTGCTGGCGGCGACTAAAGGCTCGGCGGCTCGATGCCCGCTTGCTGAAGCCGCCAGCGTGCGGCTGCTCGGTGCTGCTCGCTGAATAAGGAATCCCACCTTGGGTTGAGGATCTCCCACTCAATAGTCAGCTCAGGACGACCAGCTTGAACAAGCCGACCGAAGCCTGTTTGGATGTCCCCGCTAACGACCAGGCGTCGCGCGGCCTCCGCTGCACCCAGAGTGGAAATCATCCCTCTCCATGCCGTTGGCCGATAGGGCGGAGAGAGGTGAAGGCACGTCTCGATCGCGATCTCACATACCGACCGAAATTCGGATTCAAGAGTCGCAAACGCCTGGAGATCGTCGTCGTGGTGATTGGGCACGATAGGGCTCCGAGGATGCCAGGGTCTCGCCGCGCTCTGCGGTCCAACCGCAGTATCGCTGTAGGCGGAGAGTAGAGCAAGGGAGCTTTAAGTAGCGATGAACAGACACGCAGCGGATCGAGCGTGCCGGCGTTCAGAGCCCCATAGCTATGGGTAGTCGGTTCTTGCCGCCTCATGAGGATCTGGGCGGCTGAAGGGTGACTACGGGCAGCGAGCTGGCCGAAACGAGGCGGATTATCCGAAACGCATGGCACCGCCGGACGACGAAAGGCCCCGTCTTCTCACTCCATGCTCGACGAACCACCGGAAAGGACGGGCACGCGCCAACGCTCAGTGACTCGCTAACGATGTTGACCCCAGTGAGGGCGTAGACCTTGGTGGCGACACAGCCCGAGCCGAGGGTAGGCGAGCGCATCCGGTGGTGGCCGGGATCCGAGCGCCGATAGGGGCGCCCGGATCCCGGCGGACCGTCGTTGGCGTGCTCCGTCACAGCTGCGCGATCAGCGGCTGTACCTGCGGGTCGAAGCTGTACCCGTTGTCCCAGGGGAACCGGCCCTGCGGGTCGGGCCACACCATCTGTTGGAGGCGGATCTGGTCGCGGCCGTAGCGGTTGATCGCCATCCCGGGCAGCAGTTCGTCGGTGGGCGACCCATCGATGATGATCGCGTCGTAGTCGGCAATGAGGTCGCTAATGCGCTGGCCGTGAGTGAACCGTCCGGCCTTGTCGTAGACCCGGCGGGCCAGGTTGTTAAGCAGGCTGTGGGCGACCTCGGGTGGCAGCCCGGCGGTGATCAGTTCGGGGTAGTCGTGGGCGGTGAGTCCGACGGTGTAGGCGAACGGGGCGGTGGTGTGGGGGCCGTCGTCGGTGGGCAGGACATGTGTGACGGCCCAGCCGGTGGTGTCGATGATCTGGTTCTGGCGTCGGAGAAGGTCCTTGATGTCACGCATGGTGGGTGTCTCCTGGGCATTCGGGGGTGCGGGCGGGGTATGGCTCGGGTGGCTCGACGTCGACGAAGCCCCAGAGCCGTTCCATGACCTGGAGTTGCCGGGTGTGGTAGCGGTCGGCGAAGCCACGGCAGACCGCGGGCGGGACCGGGCTGCCGGCGTAGGGCAGCGTCGAGTGGCAAATGATGTAGCCGGCGGCGCCGCGCGCCTCGGCGACCATCTGCTTGAGTCGGCCGGGGTCGAGGTGCATCGGGTTGCCGGGCTTGAAGACGCAGGTGTCGCACTCGCGGGCGAGCCGTCGGGTCTTGCGTCGTTCCAGGTCTCCGACGCTGAGTCGAGGTGACCGGTCGGTACACGGGTCGTCGGCGGGTTCGAACGGGTTGTCCACAGTCAACTCCTTGTCAATGCGGTGCGGGGCATACGTCTGGGACTGGGGCCCCGCGGATCCGGGTGAACGGAATGCCTTCGCGCCGGGTAGCGCCGTTGTGGGCTGGTCAGAGCTGACTCAGCCAGGTCAGCATCGTGTCGACGTCGCACGGCGCGGTGCGGCCCGTACGGGTCGACCCGGTGGAGCACGGGGGGTACGCCGTCGGTGGTGCGCTGGTCGGCGATGGTGGGGCCTTCGCCGCCGAACTCGTTGTCGAGGACAGCGAGTAACCGCCGGGCGGCCCAGGCGTACAGAGGCGGAGGTTGCTCCGGTGGCCGAAGCGGACCCCGCCGACGCGGACGGGGACGTGTGGCCAGGTGGTCGGTAAACCGAGCCGTGGCGCGATCCAAGCGGCGGCCAACTGGTTCCAGCTGGTGCACCACACCGGTTGGGCGCGCTCGGCCAGTTCCCGCAGCCACGGCCCGTGGTCGGGGTTCAGCCAGACGGTGCCGGTGACGTGCTGACCGTCGGGGGCGGGCCCGTTGTAGCGGTGTGGCCGGTAGCCGCGTGTCTCGGCGTGGGCGGGGTTGACGGAGTGGAGGACGCCGTCGACGTCGATGGCCACGGTGGGGGAGGACGGGCGTGTCCCTGTGGCCGGGCGCTGGTCATGGCTGGGCCTGCTCGATGGTGATCGGGTGCAGGGGCACGGTGAGCCGGTCGGCGGTGCGCCCGGGTCCGTCGGCGGGTTGCCACGTGTCGGCGGCGGCGTGGGTGGGGAACGGGCCGATGGCGGCGAGCCAGCCTTCGGTGCGGTCGAGCAGCACGAGAACGGCGGTGCGGGTGTCGTCGAGGGCGGGGCGCATGATCGGGGCGAGGTCGGGTGGTAGGTCGACACAACTGGTGGTGGGTAGATCCGTGACGGCGGGGTCGTGTAGCGGTACGGGCTTGGTCACGGCGAGGGTGGTGCTGTCGAGCGCGAGCGTGGCGGCGTGGGAGTGGGCTGCTTCGGCGCCGCTGGTGGGGCCGTGGGCGCCGAGTTCGCCGGTGGTGTGGACCGCGAGCAGCGCGTGGGGGTCGCGGATCTCCAGGGAGTCGAGGACGGCGAGGGTGACTGTGTCTCCGGTGGGAATGTCGCGCAGGGTGAGCAGGACCGGCCGTCCGTCCGGGTCCCGGTTCCAGGTGATGGCGTCGAAGTGTTCGCTGGTGACGTCGCGCAGGCGCCGCCAGGCGCGGTTGTCGGTGTCGAAGGGGTGTTCGTCGTCGGTGCCGTAACGCATGAGGAACTCCTTGGTGGGCAGCGTCGTACCGCGTCCGGAGCCGGGGTCGGTCAGGACGCGATGCATGCACGCTTCGATGGCGCGGGATGGTCAAGTCGCGGGGGCGGCAGCGAGGCCATTCGGCATCGGCCCTCCGCGAGATGCGAGCGGGGCTGCCTGGGGCAGCCCGCATTCCAGGCCCTGGTATGTCCTGGGTCCTGGCGTGCGGCGCTGCGCGGGCCGCAGCCGGCGCAGCGCCGCGGCGCGGAGTGGGACTGGTTGGCTGCCGGCTCGGGGCCCGCTCGGCCGGGATTCAGGCCTGGGCGAGTGCGGTGACGGCGGCGTCGGCGATTGCCGCGATGGCCTCGGTCGGGTCGGTGACGGTCAGGGTGGTGGCGTCGGTGAAGGTGTGCCCCCAGATCTGGTTCGGGTCGGTCGGCTCGCCGTCGGTGGGTGGGTCGGCGGGGTGGAGCCACAGCACGGCGCAGCCGGCGCGGTGCAGGGTGGTGACGAGGTGTTGGCCGGCGGGGATGTCGTCGAGGTAGCCGTCGGAGACGACGGCGAGCATCCGCAGGGTGCGGCCGTGGCGCAGGTCGAGGAGTTGGTCGGCGACCTTGACCGCTTCCGGGAAGGTGGCGGTGGCGAGGCCGGCGCGCATGTGCATCACCTGCCGGGGGTAGGTGCGTGGGGGCACCAGGACGGTGGTGCGGTCGCCGAACCCGATGGTGGTGGTCGTCGCGTCGGCGCGGCGTGCCGCGTTGGCGAAGATCCACGCGGCGGAGGACATCGCCTCGGTGTAGCGGGCCATCGATCCGGACAGGTCGACCAGGATCGCCAGGTGCAGGCGGGGTTTCTCGGGCGGCAGTGGGGCGCGTTGCTGCCACGGGGCGGCGGTCGACATTTGCCCGGCGGCGGTTTGCGCTTCGGCGGTGATGGCGTGGCGGGTCCGCAGCCGACCGGGTGGGATCGTCGAGGGGCGCCGGCCGGGGTCGGGGTGGCGGGTGCGGGCTTGCCGCAGCCGGTTGGCGAGGTCGCGGGCCGCGCGGTGTTCCTGCTCGGTCGGGTCGGTGCGCTTCCACTGGGCTGGTGGGCTGTGCCGGTGGGCCAGCAGCGCGGCGGCGTACTCGGCCGGGGTGACGCCAGCGGCGACGGCGAGGTAGTCGACGAGGGCGGCGGCGAGGCGGCCGGCGAATTGCCCGGGGTCCGGTACGGGTGTGTCGTACTGCTGGTCGGGGTCGATGCCGAGGATCTGACACCACCGGCGGGCCAGGGCGATCATGGTGTCGGCGTCGGTGTCGTCGCAGGTGTGGGCCTCGCGCCAGATGTCCCGCAGTTGCCGTAGGCGTTTGCGTCCGAGGACACCGGTGACCGCGGCCCGGACCGGGCGGACGTCTTTGCTGGTGACGATGCGGGCGTCGACGCGGGCCAGCAGTAGGGCGGCGAGTTGTCCGGCGTGCCATGGGTCGTCAACGGCCGCCTGGTCGGGGTCGAGGAGGGTGGTGACGACGTGGCGCAGCCAGCGGCGGTCGCCGCGCCGGCGGGTGCGTTGGCGTCCTTCCGCCCGGGATTCCTCGAGCATGTTGGCGACGTCGGCGAGGATCGGCGGGGTGCCGGGCGGGGTGGCCCAGCGGCTGTGCGCGGCGTGCGCGGCGCCGTGCACGAGCAGCCCGTAGCCGGTGGGCACGATCCGCTTGTGCCGGGCCTTCGTCGGGTCGGTGACGTCGGGGCTGTCGGCGATGTAGGTGGCGTCGACCTCGATCCGGTTCAGGTCGGGGTAGAAGCACTCGGGTGCGTCCCCGGCGGTGCCGGGGGCGACGAGGACGGTGAGGTCGCTCCGGCCGGTCAGCAGCGGGACGTGCTGGGTCCACGCCGAGGACCAGTCATGCCAGTCGCTGGCGCCGGCCGGCGTGGGCGGTGCGCCCTGCTGTAGGTCGGTGCGGGGGTGTGACACGGGGTTGGCTCCTTCCAGGAATCTGGGGTGGATGGCGGTTAGCGCTTGCCGAGGGCGAGCGCGGTGATGGGCGTGCCGGTGTGTCGGGACAGGGCGGCGGTGACGTCGTCGCGGGCGTCTTCGGGGGCGATGCCGGCCAGGTTGGCCAGGGCGGCGGTCATGCCCAGGTGGTCGCGGACTTTCACGAAGCCGAGCAGTTCGCGCAGCTGCGGCGCCCACACGGTCTTGCCGGCGGCGAGGTCGGCGTTGAGGTCGATCGCCGCGTTGACGACGGTCTTGGGGACGCCGAGTTGGCGGGCGAGGTCCCAGTCGGTGGTGACGTGCAGGTGGACGGTGAACCGGGAGGCCAGGGCCTCGGTGAGGACCGCGCCGTGCACGCCCGGGTTGTGGCCGGCGACGATGTAGAACCCGTCAACGGCTTCCACGGTCTCGTTGCCGTTTGCGGGGATGGTGATGACACCGCGGCCGTCCAAAGCCGGGTACAGGACTGCCAGGACGCGGGGTGGGATGAGGGTGGCGTCGTCGACCAGCAGCACCTGCCCCTCCCGCATGGCGGTGACCAGGGGTCCGTGGACGAACTCGTAGCCGCCGCCGGGGATCGGGTTGTAGGAGCCGAGGAAGTCGTCGACGACGGTGTCGCCGGTGCCGGCGACGGTGAGCAGGTCGGGGAACGCCGCCTCGACCATGGCGGTCTTGCCGGTGCCGGGCGGCCCGTACAGCAGCACGGGCACCTGCTGGGTGCGTAGCCGGCGGAGTTCCTCGACGTCCCAGCCCTTGCCGAGCCGACGCGGGTGGTACAGCGTGCCGTTCGGTCGCGGTACGGGTGCGGGCCGTCCCTGCCGGCCACCACCGCTGCTGCCGCTGGGGCGGGTGCGGGGCGCGGCGGGTAGGAGGGTGCCGGCGGCGTCGATACCGGCCTGGGTGATCTGGAAGCGGTGGTGCGGGTCGCGGTGGTGGGTGGCGTGCCCGGCGGTGGCCATCTTCTTGAGCGCCTCGAACACCGCCCCGGACGACGGTGCGCCGATGGCCCGGGTGATCTCGCCGACCTTGAGGATCTGGTCGGGGTGGTCGGCCAGGTGCAGGGCCACCTTCCGGTACAGGTAGCCGGACCGGCCGGAGGCGGGCTCCGCGGTGGGCGTGTCGGTCGCGGCCGGGTTGTTCTGCGGTGCGCCGGCCTGGGGGACCGGTGGGGTTGGTGTGGTCATGGTGATGCCTCGATTCCACGGTCGGGCCCGCGCACCCGTCTCCGGGTGCGCGCGCGGGTGGGTACCGCACAGCGGAGACGGGTGGGGCCAACCCCGTGCCGGCCTGGTCGGGCCGGGCGGGTGGGCGACCACACCCCGGTGGTGCTGAAGGGTTACGGCGGCACGTCGGGTCGCCGCCGGTGCGTGCTGGTCGGTGTCGACGTCGCGCGGGCGGTGTCGGCGTCGGCGATGGAACGTTCCACAGTCCAATCGATCAAGTCGAATTGGTGCGGGGTGCGGGATCGCTGACGTGCCGGCTGTCTACGCGGGCACGTCGAGGGTCGGGAGCTGGGCCGGTGGCCAGGGCGTGGTCAGTCGGCGCAGCCCCGTTGGCAGCCCTGCGGGTCGCATTGCTGACCGTCAGCCATCCGGGCCAGGGCCAGCCCGTCGTCGCCGTTGAGGAACGGCCAGCCGAACCCGTCGGCGAACGCCTTGACCTTGGGCGCCCCGTACATCGGGTAGCCGGCGTGGTCCATCCCGGCCACGATGTCGTCGCGGCCGAGGAGCCAGGCGAGTTCGCTGAGCTTGTCCACCGACCGGCTCGCCGAGTTGCCCCGGTGGTCGAGGATCTTCCCGATGGCGAACTCGAGGTAGTCCCGGGCGTAGGTCTCGTGGTCGACCCGCTGGGTCCACTCAACCGGGTGGCGGGGGGTGATGACCTGACGGGCGTGGTCGAGGTCGAGTGCCTCCACGAGCACGTCCTCCCGGAAGCCGAGGATGTCCTGTCGGTTGGCCCGGAGAACCCAGACCCGGGTGACGATCTCCTCTTGGGTACGGATGGTCACGTGTTTTCCTTCCTGTTGGTCCTACCTGTCGTGGTGGTGTGTCGGGTGCCGCCGCCGGCGACGGCTCGGCTTCGGGTGACGCGGGGCGCGGCCTGGTCAGGGGCCACCTATGCCTGGTCGGGGTCAGGCAGGTCGCCGACGATCCGGTCGCAGGCGTACGGGTCGACGGCCTCCCAGCACCAGCTGCGGCCCATCACCACGTACCGGCCGTCACCGTCCGGGGCGACGCGTTCGATGGCTTCCGGATCGTCTGATAGGGCGCGCTGGTCAACCACGAGAACGTCTCCGTCGAAGGACAGGTCGGCCAGATCCGCGTCGACCCGGCGATCCAGGTCGTCCTCCGGTACGCCCTGCTCGCGCAGGCTGTGGCGGTGCTGGTCGCGGAGCCGATGCTGGTCGGCGACGATCGCCTCGGCCACCGGGCGGGTGCAGGAGAACACCGCCCACCCGTTCCAGTGGTCGATCAGTGTGCCGACGAAGCCGATCTCGAAGCGGTCATCGCCGTCCGGGCCGGCGGTCATCGCCCACTCGCCGGAGAACACGCCGACGTCGCCGAGGTGTACCCGGTCGGGGTGCAGGTGGGACACGTCGCGGCCGGTGGGGCTGGCCGCGAGGTGACACAGTGCGGCGACATGCTCGTCGGCGGCGGTGTCGAAGGCGTTGCGGTAGACGTTTATCGCCTCGTCGCGCTGCTGGATGCGCAGCCCGAACCAGCCGGTGACATCGCCGGTGGCGTCGGCGAACAGCTCCCACCCGGCGGTATCGACCGACTCTCCGCCCGAGGAGAAGTGGGGCAACGTGTCGAGGACGGCGGGATCGGCGTCGTGGATGCCGGCCAGGATCCGGCGCGCGGTCAGGCGGGTGTCGCCGCTGACCCGGGTGCCGATGGTGTCCTGCGCCCACCACTCGGCTGCGGTTTGGCCGGCCTCGGTGCCGGCGGCCCGCATGCGCCGCAGCGTGGCGGCCCATTCGGTGGCCTCGCCGACAGGATCGCCGGTGGGCGGCGGGGTGGTGGCTGGTGCGAGGCGGTCGCCGGCATCGAGGTGCATCGACAGCGTCGAGCCGCTGTCCCAGGCGACCTCGACGATGTTCTGCCGCTGGTCGTGGCGACGGACAGTGCCGGTATCGCCGGCACGCAGCCGGGTATGTGGGTCGCTGGTGTGGACCAGCGCGACGCGCTGGCCAGGCTGGTAGCTCATGGTGGTCTCCGATCGGTGAGTGGACGGGCCATCGCTGCCGCTGTTGGGCGGCGACGGCGTGGGGTTGACGGCGAGGGACCACCAGTTGCGGGCCAGCAGTGCCGTGGCCATGGCGTCGGTGTCGCGGCTGAACGTGTCGGTCCAGATCCGGCGCAGCAGCGGCACCAGAAACTGCGGGTCCTCGCCGAACTGGATCCAGCGGGCGGTATACCTGCCGCGCAGCGCGGCGACACCGATGAGCGTGGGTGTGCTCACGGGCTTTTCCTCCTCAGGGTTGTGTGGATGGGGGTTGCGGTGGTCGTCCCGGGGCGGGACGAGCTCCGAGCTGGGGGTGGATCACGCAGCCGCCGTCGGCGTTCGCGGTGGCGCCTACTGGTTGAGGGGCGCGCCGACGGAGGCCATGAAGGCGACCGGATCGACGGCTGTGGCGGAGGTGTGGTCACCGAGGTGCACCTCGAAGTGCAGGTGCGGTCCGGACGAGTGGCCGGAGCTGCCGGAGACGCCGATGACGTCACCCGCTGCGACCTGTTGGCCCTCGGCGACGGAGGGGTGGGCGAGCATGTGGCAGTAGCGGGTGATCACCCCACCGGGGTGGGTGATGTCGACGTACCAGCCGCAGCCGCGGGTGCGAGTCGGGTCGCCGTCGCGGTCGCAGCCCCAGTCGGCGCCGGTGCGCACGTCGACGGCGTTGCAGCGCACGACGGTGACGGTGCCGGTGGACGCGGCGTGGATCGCGGTGCCCTTGCCCACGATCAGGTCGACGCCGTCGTGCCCGGGCCGGCCCGGGGTGCGGAACCCGGAGCCGACGTCCCCGTGCACAGGCTGTGTCCAGCCCTGCGCGCTGACGGTCACGCCGCAGGCGGCCAGGCCGACGGTGACCCCGGTCAGGGCGGCGACGATGCGGGTGGCGTCGGGTTCCCACTTGGCGTAGGCGTCCGGGTAGGCCGATCGCTGCACCGCCTGGGCGGCCTCGGTTAGGGGCATCGCCTGCCAGCCGTCGACGGCCTGCAGCCTCTGGTAGAACGTCGTCGCCGCGTACTGCGGGTCGTGAAGTTGCTCGGGGGTGCCCCAGCCCTGGGATGGCCGCTGTTGGAACAGGCCGACCGAGTCGCGGTCCCCACCCGGGGTGTTGATCAGGGAGGATTCCTGCATCGCGGTGGCCACGGCGATGACCCAGCCGCGGGGCGGGACGCCCAGGCGCATGCCGACGGCGGTGATGGTGGCGGCGCTGCCGACCTGCTCGGCGTTCCAGTCACCGATCGGACCGATCCCGCCCGGGGCGGGGCTGCGCGTCGCAGACGAGGCGGTGAGTGTGACGCTGGTTGCCGGACCGCAGGCACCGGCGCCGCCGCCGAAGATCAGGGTGGTGGCCAGTCCGGAGCACAGCAGCAGGACGCCGACGACCGCTATGGCGATCCCGGACAGCACGCGGGTGGTCATGACTGGTCACTCCTTCAGAGCGGCGGCCGGGTGGTGGGCGGGGACGGCGAAGGCCGCGCGGGCCAGTGGGAGGCGTCGCGCGGCCTTCGGGCTGGGTGCGGGAATCAGCGGGCGAGGACGGCGACTTTCTCGCCGTGCAGCAGGGGCGCCCCGTCGGGGCCTTTGATGTGGGCGTTGATCCAGATGCGGTACGGGAGGCCGTCGCGGTCGATCAGGCGTCGCCAGTGGCCGCGGACGACGAACCGCACCCGGTAGTGCCACTTGGCTTCCCCGTCGGCCGGTTCGGCCAAAGGGCTGGTGCGGCGCAGCATCACCACGCGGGTGTCGTGGCGGATGCTGGCCCGTACCGCGCGGCGGCGCGCCGCCCGGTCGAGTGGGGCGGCGGCGACGGTGGCGAGGGGTTGGGCCTGGATCCGCCAGAAGGCGTAGGCGACGGCAGCGCAGGCGCGCATCGCGGTGGTGGTCTCGTCGATGCAGAACCTGCCGTCGGGTGCCGGTTCCCAGTCGTGGTCGTCCCCGTCGAGGACGGGCAGGTCGGGGCGGGGGTCGACGGGCTGGCCGATGGGGATCTCGGTGAAGTCGGTCAGCACGTAGGGGTCGAACTGGCGGGCGAGGTCGGGCCGGTCAGCGATTTGCGCCCGGCGGCGGACGGCCGCCGGGTCGTGCGGGTCGTGGTGGTCGGCCCAGCCGGCGATGGTCCAGAAGGACCGGCCGCTCTGGGTGTTGGTGGTGCGGGCCCAGGTGATCGCCCCGATCGAGGACACCTCACCGCTAAGGCTGCGATGGTAGATCGGTTCGGGGAGGAACAGCACCCCGCCGTCGTCGGGGGCGACGTCAGCGGGGAGCACTTCGCCGGTCAGGTCGAGGGCCGCCGCGGCAGCGGCGATGATCGCGGTCATCGCGGGGGCGATGACGTACGGCTCGCCGAATCGCCACGGGTTGGCGGTGATGGCGCGCACCGCGGTGAGGACCTTCGCCATGCCCGCTGGGCGGGGGCTGGGGTGGTCGGTGAGGCGGCTGCCGAAGAACGCCTGCAGGTACTGCGCCGCGAGCGGGCTGCGGTGGTAGTCGACCATGCGGGTGCGCAGGTCGACGGCGGTGCGGGCGTAGCCGGCGAGTGTGTCGTTCGGTAGGAAGTTCACTGGTTGCCTCCAGGTGCATGCTCAGGCGGCCAGCGCCGCCACGGGTGGACGCCGGTAGACGCGGGATTCCGGCGGCACCGCGTCCGGTACGGGCGCGGGCCGCGTCAGGGGTGCCGGCGGGCGTGCGGGGGTGAAGCGGCGCGGTGGGGCGGGCACGGGGGCGCGTCCCCGTACGACCCCGACCGGGCGCGGCGACGGCGGTGGGGGCGCCGGGGCGAGGGTGGCAGGGGCGCGGCGGGCGTGTTGTTCGGCGCGGTGCGCGGTGCGCAGCGCCCAGCAGGGGGCCTGCTGCCCGCGGCACTGCAGGTTCGTGCAGGTGCCGTCGGATCCGGGTTGGTGGGCGGCGGCGACGTCGACCGCGAGCGCCCACAGAAGCCGGTCAGTGACGTCGTTCGGTACCGCCGTGCGGTCGCTGGGACGCCGGTTGCGGCCCTTGGGCTGTGCGGGGTGTGCCATGGCGGGTGGCCCTTCGGTCGGCGGATCGCGGGCATGCGCGGTCGCCGCCCGACTCGCGTCGGAGCCCTTGGAGATGCTGATATCCGCACGACGGCCGACGACCAGCGCTGATCGACGCTCATCTCTCGACGAAGGTCAAGTCGTGTCGGGCGGGCAGAACCTTGCCCGCCCGGCCTGGCAGCCGTGGGGTCGCTGCTTGGTGGTCTGCTCGGGTCGAGGCGTACGCGGGTGGGGTCGACGGTGGTGAGCCGGCGGCGGGAGACGCCACGCCAGTAGCGGCCGTTGTTGCCGCCGAGCGGGACGAGGGAGACGCGGCCGTTGCCGGTATCGCGGGGCACCACCTACAGCTCGCGTCGGCGCTCGGGTTCCAGCGCAGAGTCTGCACGCCGGACGAGTAGTGGCCAGGATGCGAACCTTCGGGACGCTGTGGCGGCGGATGGCCTAAAGACCAAGGGTCGCTACTCCCATGAGTAATCGGGCACGCGGGCTGGCGACCGGAGAACGGCAGATGCGCACTCGTGGGAAGTAATCGTCTGGCGGTGCTGCGGGGACCCCGTCGGAGCCGACGCTTCGTGCGTCGATCAAGGCCACCGCTATGCGTATACAGCAGAAGGTGACCTAGTGCTTCAGGCGCAAGCTGTCGAGGAGCGAGACAGGGTTCTTGCTTCCTGCGCGATCATGTGATCCGCCGCTTGGCGGGTCGGTCGGCCCGGCTGGTGGATGTGGATGGACGCTGGGGCATGCGGTAGCAGATGATGCTGTGATGATGACGAGACGATGGGTGACCATCGGTTCGGCTGCACTCATCACGACGGCGTTCGTGATGGCTGCCGTCATCCTCGATGAGCACTGGCTTGAGGTGGCAAGTTGGGCTGCGGGCGTCGGCAGCCTGGGAGCGACGATCATCACGCTCATGATGTCCCGGTCCGCCCCGTTGAATCCCGACGCCCCGGCGGCAACGCGTTCAGCTCCACCCTCTTCGGTCACCGGAAGTATGGGGATCCGCGGAAGCCTTTCGGACGATGACGGGTACAGCATCGGGCAGGCAACGTCGTCAGATGCCGAAGCGGCCCGTGACTCACTACCAACGGCGTGGACGCGATATGTGCAAGTGGAGTCGGATGAGCTGATACACGTCGATCAGCTTCTAGGCGGCCTTGTGGCGATGCTGGAAGATACCTCGGCAGCGGCGAGGTCTGCCATCGCAGTTTGGGGCCCGGGCGGCATCGGCAAGACCGCCATCACCTTCGCGGCGGTGCACCAGGTGGCGGCTCGCAACATCTATACCGACATTGCGTGGGCCTCCGCAAGGAACACGCGATTCTCCACATTGGATTCCGGCGATCCGACGGTCGACTCGATCTACTGGCTCGATCTGTTGTCTATGATCGCCCGGCAGTTGGAGTGCCCGCTGTCACCAAGCCAGGCGCTCTGGGAACGCGACCTGCGCGCTCATCTCGGCAGCTTGCCGACCGCCCGACGGATTTTGGTGGTGATCGACAACCTGGAGTACGTCGAAGCGGCCGACGACGTCATTGAACGACTGCGTGCTCTGGGATTCGATCGCCCGCACCGCATCCTAACGACTACCCGGTGGATGTCGCGACGCGAGGACTTCGACGTACGGAATGTCCAGATCGACCCGCTCGGCGAGAAGGAAACCTACGACCTGGTACGGCTGACTGCCAGGGACTTCAATTCCGACCTGGCCAAGGCGAGTAACAAGCAGCTGGAACCGGTATACCCCATTACCGAAGGGAATCCATTCCTCATCAAGCTGATCACGCGTCGGTACGCGATGAGCGGCAGGGCGTTGCCTGCCATCCTGGAGGAGATCCGCCCGATGTCGTTGAATCCCCTCGCGGGCAAGGTTCGGACATGGCTGTTCGAACGGTCCCTGGACGAGTTCAGCGACCGTACCTCCAAGCGCGAAGCCGTCTCGCTCCTGTTCTCGTTCTGCGCCACGGGCCGCGGTGAAGCCATGACGTACGACGAGCTGCGTGCGGCGAGCATCGACATCACCGAGCAGCGGTTTTCGGAGGTGCTGGAGGTGGCTCGGCGCCTCGGGCTTGTGCGACCGTCGGACTTCAACCGGCGGTACTCGATCCACAGCCTGCTGTACGAACACACCTGTCCGTTGACGCGGCTCCGGTCGACCCGGTGACTCCGGGGGCTGCCGACGTCCGCACGACGTGGCAACGGCGATTCGACGCGGAAGGTGAGCGGCAGTTTCCGCGACTGGCGCAGGCGGCCCTAGCAGACCCCGGAAAGTACGCTTCCGCCCAAGGCGTGCGAAAGCTGGTGACCCTCACCGGTGGCGTTCTTTTCGCGGCAGATCGGATGGAAAGCAGCACGATAGGCCCGTTTGTCACTTTGTCGATCGATACGCTACTGACCGTTGGTGCCGGGACCGACTTCCGAGACTACGAGGAGTTCCTTGCCAATGCGTTGGACCTGATCCACGTACTTGCGAGGCGAGGTGCGCCCGTCTCGAGTCATTATCTCTCTGCGGCACGGTTCCAGGCCAGCATCGCCAATGGTGCCGCACTACGCCGATACTTCATCGAACAGGCGGTCGCTACGAGTCGCACCGTCGACGAGGAAGCGGCGGCACTCCTTACTCTCGCCAAGTACCTCGTCGACGTGAGCGACTACGACGCCGCCCGATCGGCCTTGCAGCGTTGTAGCGTGGCGATGAGTAGGGTCGACGAGGCCCACCTACGGGTCGACCATGCGATGACCCTGGGAATGACCTACTACTTCTCCGAGCCGGAAACCTCGCGTGCCCACTTCGAGTCTGCTATCACGATCGGCAGGAACCACTCGACTGATCGGCGCGTCCGCCAGCCGCTCGCCATGGCATTGCACTACCTTGGTCGACTTTCGGCCGATGGTGGGGAACCCGCTGTCGCGATTCGGCTCTTTTGCGAGGCGGAGGCATTCTCCGACGACTACCTAACGGGTCACGGGTACTTCCACCAGCGCATCGCCGAGGTGCTTGTTGACCACGGGTCCCTCCAAGAGGCCGAATACCATCTAGAAGCAGCCAAACGCACGTTCACGATCGTAGGAGAGGCGAGCAGCGGTTCACATGTACTGCACGGCACGTGGGCACGCTGGTTTGTCCGGGCGGGTGACCTTCGATCAGCGGTCGATACTCTGCAGGCGGCCCTGCAGCAGAGCCGGCGACACGGCGTTCCGCGCGTCGAGCTCATCCTGCTGGCCGAGATGCTTCGGGTACAGCTCAAACGACGTCGGATCGACGCGGCGACATTGATCCTTGCTCGTGCGGGAATCGTCTATCTGCGCTCGGAGTCGGTACGCGGCCCGGCACAATTCGTCCGGCAGGCGCTGACGGTATTCCGGCGTGCTGTCAGGATGCTGCGGACGCCCCAGACTGTCGGCACCGTTGGCCCGGAGGCCCGTCCCCTGCCTGTCCGATGCCCCTGCGGCGCCGACCACGATCTATCGAGCTTGTCTGACTGAGTCAACGCAGCGATCAGCTGCCGATGGCACCTACCGCTGTCGCCAAGCTTTCAAGGCAGCGGCCTCGGCAACTGGTTCGAATAGTCCGACTGTCTGAACCAGTGGAAGGTCACCCCGTGTAATCAATGATCCTGTTGCTGGCGGCGGCTCCGTGGTCAGCTCATCGCCGAGCTGGTGTCGAGGGCCCTGTGTAATCGGTGGCGTACGCGGCTCTGCACTGCAACCGCACGCCGACAGCTCGCCGGGAGGGGGGCTTCCGACCCGCGCTGGCGACGGTGACGAGGGTGCCCCGGTGCAGGGGCGTCTCGCGGACCATGGGCAGCTCGCTGCCGGTGGTGGTGTCCGCCGAGGGGCGGGCCGCAGGCAGGTGAGGTTGACCTTCGCCGGTCAGCCGCCATGGACGGGTTCGACGACGACGTTGACCAGCAGCAGCCGGGTGCGCTAGGTGACGCCTTCAGTGCTGGCGCGGGCCAATGCCGGGTCGATGGTCACCCGGTCGCCGACGGTGTAGGTGTGGAGGCTGCTCATGGCGGATGTCGGGTCTGGGCGACCGTCGCCGAGGACGGGGAAAGCAGGGGTGGGCGGAGGGAAGCGGGGCACGGCGGGGACCTCGCGCACATCGACGGGCGCGAGGTCCTCTTGGTGTGTCCGTGAGCGGTCAGCGGCGGTGCAGGTCCCGCAGGCGGGTGCCCGGCAACGGCCCGGTGTGGCCGGTGGCGGCGGTGGCTCCGTGGACTCCGGCGCTGGTTTGTTTGGCCTGGTACATGGCGGTGTCGGCCTGGTGTAGCAGGGTGCGCGGGTTGACGCCGAGGGCGGCGCTGGTGTGCCCGACGCTGGCGCGCACGGCCACGGCGTGCTCGCCGAGGTCGACGGGGTGGCGGCCGACCGCCCGCCAGGCGGCGCGGGCGGCGGCGGCGACGTCGTCGGGGCCGCCGTCGACCAGGAGGGCGAACTCGTCGCCCGACAACCGCGCGGCGAGCCGCACCGGCTGCGGCAAGGCGGCCAGCCGTCGGCCGACCTCGGTGAGGACGTCGTTGCCAGCCTCGTGGCCGAAGGTGTCGTTGACGGTTTTGAAGCCGTCGAGGTCGAGCAGGACGAGCCCGAACGGGGCATCGGTGCGTGTGGCGCGGGTGAGGGCGGCGAGTAGGGCTCGCCGGTTGGGCAGGCCGGTGGTGTCGTCGTGGTCAGCGGCGTAGCGGGCGCGGGTCAGTGCCTGCTGCTGGCGCCATAGCAGCGCGGCGGCGAGGGCGAGACCGGCGAGGATTCCACCGGCGGCGGTGACGATCGAGGTCAGGATGGGAGACACTTCGGGAGCTCCTTGTCCGTGAAGGAGCACCGGGGGCGGGCGTGGTTCCGGGAAGTTCGACGCCCGCCTCCGGGCTACCGGCAGGGCGGGGTCGTTCAGGCGGTGGAGTCGGCGAGGGCGAACGTGGCGGGTTTCTCGGCGGTCAGGACCGCCCGCCCGGTCCCGACGAGTTTCACGGCGGCGTTGTGGACCGCGCCCGCGCTGGCCTTCTTCGCGCCGGTTGCCTCGTTGGCCCGGTCGACCAGCTTGCACAGCTCGCTGACCTTGTACTGCCGGTCGGGGTTGGCCTCAAGGATGTCGAGGATCGCGCCGCGCAGGCTGCCCGACGCCCGCCGGGCAGAGGCGTGTGCCGCCTCGCCCGCCGCCTCCGTGGCCGGCGGTGCGGCGGGTGCTTGCGTAGCGGGATCGCCTGTGGTGCTGGCGGTGGCCGTGCCGGCAGGGGGACTGTCGGGTGTGGGCGGTCCTGCGTCCGCTTCGTCTGCTGCGGGTGTCGGTTCGGTGGCCGGGTCGGTGTCGTCGGCCGTGACCGGCGCCTCGGCCTCGGCAGTCGAGCGGGCGTTGCCGTCGCCGTGGTCGGTTTCGGTGTCCTCGGCTTCAGCGGCCGCGTCGGGTGCAGCGTCGGCATCGCCAGGAGCCGGCGATGCGAACTCCTGGGCGGGCTCCGGCTGCCCGTGGGCGGGAACCTCGGTGGCTGGCGGCTGCTCGTGGTCTTGCCCGGCAGCCTCTCCGATCTCCTGCGTGTCGTCGCCGCGCGGCCCGTGTTCCGCGGCGGTGCCGTGTGTGTCGGCGTCGCGGGTGGCGGGCTGCGCGGCGGGCTGGCCGTGATCGCCCTGTTCGGCGTGCACGCGGCCGGTGTCGGTCAGCTGCCACAGGCTGGGTCCGGTGTCGCTTCGGGTGGGCTCGGCCAGTCCCGCGTTGTGCAGGGTGCGCAGTTTCGGGGTGGTGGTGGAGTAGCCGAGGCCGGCTTCGGTGGCGATGGCGGCGGCGGTGGCCTCGCCGAGGCGGTGCAGCGCGGCGAGGACCTTCGCGACGCCGGGCGCCAGGGGCGCTGGTGTGGCCGTATCGGTGCTCGTGTTGGCGGGGGTGCTGGTCATGGGCGCGTGGCCCCCTTTCTCCTGCCGTCAGCAGGGGTTGCTGAGTGAGGGGTGTGCACTGATGCACGCTTCGGTTCGGGTTTTGATCAAGTCGTCTGCCCGGAGTGCGGGACTGCGGCGCCGCGCACAGGTGTGCCGCCCGGTGATCGCTCGCCGGCGGCACGCTGGGGACCGGGGTCAGTGCGCGGCGTGGTAGGCGTCGCGCACCGCGGCGGGGATGACGCCCCCGGTTCGTGGTCGGGGCAGGTTCAGCTCCTGCCAGTTCGCGGTCCACCACCAGGTGCGGATCTCCTGGATCTGGGTGCGGCCGGTCGCGGTGCCGTGCTGCCGCCGTGGTGCCCGGGGCTGTTTCGGCAGGCGCCGTCCGGCCGTGATGAACGGGCCGAATGCCGCGGCCATCCGGTCGAAGTTGCCGGCGGACAGGTCGATCTCGTAGGTGACGCCGTTGAAGGCGAACTGGTAGGTGCCGACGTCGTCGGTGGAGCCGTCGAGGTCGTCGACGACGATCGCGGTGGTCTTGGTGGCCATGAGGGGGCCACCTCCTTTCTCTCGGGGTGGCTACTGGGCGGGTTGGTGGGTGCCGAGGCCGAGCTGGTGGCCGATGACGGGCCCGCGGTGCACGGCGGCGACGGCGGCGGGCAGGTGGCGGCGTTGCCAGCCGTGTAGGGCGGCGGTGAGATCGGCGGCGTACTTGCGGTGCTGGGTGAGGGCTGCGGCGAGGCCGGCGGCTTGTTCAATGCCGTTGTTGGCGCCGCGGGCGGTGTGGGGGCGCACGGGGGCGAGGGCGTCGCCGAGCAGGACGGCGTGACCTCTGCCGACGGGCCAGACCATGCGGTCCGGTGCGGTGATGTCGAGGACTGGCACCGCCATGCGGGTGGTGGTGGTGTGGACGACGGCGGCATGGTCGGCCGGCAGGAGCAGGTCGGCGTGGGTGTCGACGTGGGCGCGGGCGGCGGGGCTGACGTGCCGGGGCAGGGCGAAGACCCGGCGGGTGGGGTCGGCGCCGAACCGCTGCACGTACTCGGTGCTGGTGCAGTTGAGGTAGAAGGTCCAGTCGCAGCCGCCTGGTACCGGCGCGAGGTTGAACTGCGCACCGGGGCAGGGCTGTAGCCGCAGGAAGTCCCGCAGGCCGGGGCGAGGAGTGATGTCGGCGATGCCGCGGTGGGCGACGTAGCCGGCGTAGCGCAGGGTCCGATCAGCGTCGAGGAGGCGGCGGCCGGTGGAGGACCGGCCGTCGGCGAACACGACCAGGTCGGCGGCTTCGGTGTGGCCGTCGCGGAACCGCAGCACCGGCTGGCCGGCCTGCTCGGCCAGGGCGGTGACCTTCATGTCGAAGTGCAGGACACCGGTGGGCAGCCGGCGGGTCAGTGCGTGGTTCAGCAGGGGCCAGGTGGTGTTGCGGCCCGGGTAGGTACGCCGGATCGTCTCGGCGGGGTGGCGGTCGCGGATGGTCATCTGGACGATGGCCTCGGAGTCGTGGGCGACGAACTCGTGCTGGCCGATGTCGAGGCGGTCGAGCACGTCGAGGGCGGGGTGTTCCAGACCGATGAGGCCGCCGCCCAGGGGCGCGGACGCCGGCGCGGCCTCAAAGACGGTGACGTCGTCGAATCCGGCGTGCAGCAACAGCAGCGCGGTGACGGGGCCGGTGAGGCTGCCGCCGACGACGGCGATGCGGGGCCTGCTGGTGGATGTCATGGGGGGTTCCCTTCTGCGGGGTGGGAACCCGGGCACGGCCGTGCCCGGGTGTGCGCGAATGCGCGGGTGGCCGGGCATCGGCCAGGTGGTGCCAGTGAGAGCGCTCAGCGGCGGTGGGCCGCGGACGCGTTGATCAGCCGCCGTGGTGCGGCGGGCGGTTGGAGGTTCGGAAGACGCTGAGCCGGGGCTGGGTCCGCTAGTGCGTGAGGCGCGACCGGGCGGGCAGGGCGGCGCGGGAGGGCGTGGCCTTGGGCGGGTTACCGGCCGGGCGTGGTGAACGGGGCCGGCACGGGAAGGATCCGTCGCGCCCGCTGAAGTACCCCGTCGGCGACCGGGATCAGCGGCGTCGCGTCGGGTGAGGTGGTCGGGGTGGTGCGGTGCCAGCCGCTACCGGGGCTGCTGGCGACGATCGTCCAGGTGAACAGAGGGGTGAGGACCTCGGCGACCGCCGTGCTCTGCTTGGCGTAGCTGTCGCGGCACACCCGGACCCGCAGGACGTACCCGTCGGTGTGATGCACCCGGGCCAACTCGTAGCTGCCGGGGCCGCCCTGGTGGAACACCTCGTCGACGATCACTGCGACCGGTCCTTCGGGTCGACGGCGCGGGAGGTCGCCTCGGAGGCGACGAGGGTCCATGGCCACCGGTAGGCGCCGATGGCGTAGCAGCGGTTAGCGTCCGGGACGACCCGGTCGTCCTCGACCCAGCGACTGCCCAGGCCGTCGTCGTCCTCCCACTCGACGGCGACCTCGTCGCCGTCGAACCGCAGCCGGGGGTGCTCGCCCGGCATATCACCGGGATAGAGGGCGTCGAGGTCGGCGGCCATGCGCTGCACCGAGAACAGGGGGAAGCGGCACAGCAGCCCGGTGCGGGAGAGGGTGGTGTAGCCGGTGTCGACTATGGCGCGGTAGGCGCCGCCGCCGACCACGTCGCAGGTGACGGCCGACGGCGTCCAGGTGGACAGCGGTGGGCTGATGTCGCCGCGGTGGCGGGAGATGCGGTAGCGGTCGTTGGTGTCGTCGCGGGTCGGGTCCGGGTGCAGCCCGAACCAGTGCACCCCATGGTGGCGGGCGTGGCGGAGCAGGTCGAGCAGGTCCCGCCGGCCGTCGACGTGGTCGGTGTGCAGGGGCAGGAATCCGTGCCCGTCGTCGGCGGGGGCCGGGTTGCCGGTGGCGCCGGTGGCGGTGTGGGTCCAGGTTTCGGCGAGGGCCCGGTGGTCGGTGCCGTCGACGTCGTACCAGCGGGGGACGCCGTTGGAGGACAACCAGTCACCGTCGGTGTCGTGGGACCAGATGAGGGCGGCCTGGTCCGGGACACCGGCCCGGTACTGCTGTCGGGTCTTCAGGTGCGCGCGGGTGGCGGCGGCGTGTTCGGCGAGGGGTAGGACGTCGTCGACGCGGAACCACAGTCGGTCGGACATGGCGAAAGGAACCTCCTGATGGGGGAAGAGGGAAAGGTCGGCCGTTCGCTGGCCGGGTTTGCGGGGCGCCCCAGCCCGGGGCGCCGGGCCGTGCGCGGGCGGCAGCGTGCTCACCCGCCGCGGCGACCCGACGTACGGCGTCGGACCCGGAAATCCGGATCGAGCGCGAGTGCCAGGTAAAGCTGAGGTTCGGGTGGCGGTGTCGGCGAGTACCCCGACAGGCGGTGACCTGCTTTGGCGGTTTCGCCGCGCTGGTCGGGTTAGGGGTGTGCGTCGCAGGCCGGCGGGGCTCATGGGTGCGGTTGGTAGAGCTCGCTGTCTGCTGCCAGGGCCGGCGCGGTGCGGTTGGGAAGGGGTGGAGCCGGTCGGGCCGCCGCCGATCCAGGGAAGAGGGGGTTGGGTGGCGGTAACCGACCGCTTCCGGATCCGGTGGTGCTTTACAGGGTGACGGCGAGCAGTTGCTGGTCGGTCTCGACGGTGTCGAGGTACCGCATCGCCTGCTCGAGGTAGGTCACCCGGTGGGTGAGGGCGTCGCTCGCGGGTGCGAGCTTGTGCCCGTCCGGAGTGAGCAGGGCGTCGCCGCACACTGCCGCGGTGGCGCTGTAGTGCTGGTAGGCCATCGGGCCTGCCTGGAACATCTCCAGCTCCCCCACGGCGAGGTGGGCGGCGCCGTAGCTGGCCGCGTTGTGCATCCGCATCGCGTTGACACGGGCCTGGCTGTGGAAGTCCGCCTCGGCCCGCTCGCGCGGGTAGTGGGCGGGCTCCGCCAGGTGGCGGGCCAGCAGGGTCGGCCACGGGGTCGCCGGCCGGGTGCCGTGCACGACCCGCTGCCACAGCTGGTGGCGGATGCCGGCGCCGACGCCAGCGGCGTGGCGCATGGCGGCGAGGTCGAGCAGCTTGACCGGTCCGCCGGCGCAGTACACCGGACGTCCCTTGCGGGGCGCGACCAGGTCTCGCCGCTGCCACAGCCACATGTCCGGGATGGCCCAGAAACGAGGCTGCAGGGTGCCGGACACACCGAAGTGCCGGTCGAGCTGGGTGGCGGTCAGGGCCTGCGACGGCAGTCCGTCGGGCAGGCAGACGATCATGGTGTTGATCGTCGCGGTTGGCGTGACCACCGGGCTGGTGGGCGCCGTGGTGCTGGTGGTGGTGGCCGCGGGGGCGGGCTTGCGGCCCGGGCGGGGCGTCACCGTTGGCACGCGGGTGCCGTAGCGGCTCAGGGGAGTCGCGGCACCGTTGGTTGCGGTCATCTGGGGTTCCTCCTTCGGTTGGGACGCGCTGTGGGCGCGCGGAAGCGGCCGGCCCACCGGGTACATGGGTCGACTCACGGGACGAACAGGGGATGGGTGCAGCAGAGTGGCTGCTGGTGGTGCGGGGTGGTGCGGGTGGTGCCGTGCGACCTGGGGTCGCCGCGCGGCGCGGGCGCCGACCGGCCGAGAAGGCGGGTGGGCGGAGCGCACCGTGGGGTGCGGCGGTGGTGCCCGAGGTGGGACCGGACCGGGTGGAGCGATATGTGGGTGAAGGTGGTGCCGATGAAGGTAGCGGCCGGATCTGTCAGCGCCGGCCGCCGCCATGATCGTCAGTAGTGCCGTTGACCTGCACTGTCAGACGACCGCTCGATTCCGCGAGCGAGGGACGGCGGGACTGTGAGATCCGGGCGGTCTCACAGCCGCCCACGACGGTGGACGGCTCCCCTCCGCGTGCGTTGAAGGTGGATGTCAGGGCTCCGGGTCGGCGGGGCGGCTGGGGTCGGTGTCGGGAAAGCGGTGCGGGTTGGTGGCCGGGTTGTCCGGGCCGTGGTCGGAGGGCAGTTCGTGCAGCCAGCGGCGCGACCCGGGGTCGGTGGTCAGCGTCCAAGCAGGCCCGGCGGGGTGCTCACCGTGGAGGCCGGTGGCCACCGGCATGGCGGTGTGCACCCCGGCGAGGGCGTCGAGGAGGTGGTGTTCGCGGCGGCGGCCGGAGACGCGCAGCAGCACCGGGTAGCGGGGCCCGTAGGTGGCGAGCTGCTCGTAGCCGCGGAGTTTTCGCAGCACGGTGGCGAGGGGTTCGGTGCCGTTGTCGTGTTCGAGGAAGAACCCGACGGTGCGCCCGGCGGCGTGCCAGATGCCGTGCCCGTCGGGCTGGACACCGGTTCCGCTGCCTGCGGCGTAGGAGGCGGCGGCGAAGGCGGCGGTGGTGTGCTGTTCGGACCACCACCGCGCCAGCCGGGCGTGTTCGTCGGCGCTGGCGTGGCTGATGAGGTCGATGAACAGCTGGTTGGTGCCGAGCAGGTGGGCCAGGCGGCGGCTGCCGATGATGCGTTCGGTCCGGTCGATGCTGGTGCGTGGGGCGCGGGCGTCGGCGTGGTTCGGGTCGTTGAACTGGGTGGGGTGGACCACGGCGCCGAGCGGCCCGAGGGTGTAGAGGTACTGGCCGCTGCCGGCGGTGACGTCAACGAACCGGCTGACCGCCTCCATCTGGTGCAACTGGGCCAGGCGGAGCCGGGCCGAGCGACGCGACGGGAACAGCGCCGCCGTGACCTGGTCGGTGGACAGCACGTAGTGCTCGGCGAGCCACCGCAACAGCTGATGATCTCGAGCGGTAAGCCGACGAAGCCGCTCCAGACGAGCGAGACGAGACGACGAACGGGAACCCGACGAAGAGGCGGAGAAAGAGGCAGAAGCCGAGCGGGAGACGGAGTTGTTGGTGGACACGGTGGATGCTCCAAGCGGAAGAGGAGTTCCCTCCGAGGGAGGGTGTCTGAGTTCGGTGAGGTGGTCACCGGAGGCTGGACACGGCCGGTGAGCGGCACTGACAGACCAGGACGGCCGGATCTGTCAGGGCCGTGTGGTGATCGGTGGTGAAGGGCTGGTGAAGCCCTCACGGAAGGGGCGACCGGGACGCCGACGACCCCGATCGACCGATCTGTCGATCTCGCTTCAACCGCCCTGCGGCGTTCAGGCATTTGCCGTCGGACCGCTCTTGCCCCGGGACCGGCGGTTGTCGTCAGGTCGGGCCGAAAACCGCTCGACGAGGTCGTCGATCGCGCTGGTGTCCTGCGCCGGCACCGCCTGCGCCGCGGCCTGGCGGATTGCCGTCGCCTCGCCCACGACCGGCTTCGGCGGCCGGGTCTTGAGGGTGAACGCCGGCGTCTGTCGCTCGCCGGCGACGAGGCGTCCGACGGCGGTGTAGGCGTCCAGGTGCGTCAGGTCGTGCTCATCGAGCTCGGGCAGCGTGTGCCGGGCCAGCACGCGGGCGTCTTCAGGAGCGACGGAGAAGTACAGCTTGTTGCGGGCGTTCGCCGACGCCGCTGCCAGGAGATCCTTCGGGAACTGCGCCAGGTCCTGGTGCGCGAGGACCATCGACAGCCGGTACTTCCGCGCCTCCGCCAACATCGAGTCGAGGGAGTTGGCGAGGGTGAGGAAGTTCTGACACTCGTCGATGATCAGGGTGGCGTCGCGGCGTTTGTCCGCCGGCACGACGGCGCGGGCGGTCGCGGTCTGCCACACCTGCGCCAGGACTAGGGAGCCGAGGAGCTTGCTGGTGTCCTCACCCAGCTGGCCCTTCGGGATGCGCACCAGCAGCGCCCCACCGTCCAGGATTTTGCCCATGTCGAAGCTCGATTGGGGGTAGCGCATGGTGCGCTTGACGAAGTCTCGCAGCAGGAACGCTCGCAGGCGGGCCAGGACGGGGCCGATGACCTGGGAGCGCAGGGCTGGGTTGAGCTGGTCGTACCACTGCCAGAACCCGGACAGGCCGGCCGGGTCATCCAGGCCGACGGTCATCGCCGACCGGAACTGCGCCGAGTTGAGCAGGGGCGGAATGTGCTGGAGGGTGACGTTGGCGTGCCGCAGCAGGGTCAGGCAGGCCACCCGCATGACGTCGTCCATCCGCGGCCCCCACGCCTTGGCGAAGATGTTCCCGAAGATCGACACGAGGTTGTCGACGACGAGGTCGGGGTCGTTTCCGGACAGCGGGTTGAGGGTGGGTGGGTTGGGTTGGTCGGGGTCGAACAGCACCACCCGCCCGGCGACGCTCGCGGGGAGCCGGTCGAGGATGTCCAGGACCATGTCGCCGTGCGGGTCGATGACTACGGTGCCGCGGCCGGCTGTGATGTCCTCGACGGCCATGTTGACCAGCAGGGTGGTCTTCCCGGAGCCCGTCGATCCGACCACATGCAGGTGATACCTCGCGTCGGCGACGGACAGGGCCACCGGATGGCCACCGACTTCGGCGTCGCCGAGGACCTTCATTCCTCGGCCGCCGGTCGGCACCGCCACCGGGGCGGGCATCGACTTCGCCCGCGCCCGATCCAGCCCCGGTACGGCCAGATCCCGCGGCAGCGCCGCGAGGACGGCCAGCTCAGGGGTGGAGGCCAGGAACCCGGCTCCGAGCCGCCGGGTGTCCAGCACGGCCACCGGCTGCGCCATCCGCGCCCGGTGGGCGAGCCGGTTGCGGCCGGCGTACACGGCGAACGACGAGCCGACCGCGTCCGCGATGCCCCGCAACCTCGCCTCTGGCCGGGAGCCGCCGCGGTGGATGTTCTTGGCGATGGCGTAGCGGATGCCGATCGTCCACAGGGGGTGGGCGGTCTTGTCGAGGATCGCCCGCACGTCCCGCTCCACACCGGGATCTCTCCGGGGCGCCGCCCCCGCGGACCCGGTCCTGCTCCGCGCGGTGGATCCCGTCTGGAAGACCTCGATCAGCCACAGCAGCGGCGCGGCGGGATTGATGGCCGGTACGGCGGTCTTGCCGTCGCGCAACCTGCCCGCCGCGCGGCGGGCTCGTGCGGCGCGGCGCGCGGTGGCGGGGCGGGCGAGGACCTGTACGCAGGCGTACTCGTCCGCCTTGAGCTGCGACCCGGCGGACATCAGCGCCCGCAGCGGGTCGTTGTCGTGGTCGGTGTTGATCGGCAGCCACTCGGCGGCCGTCGGCAGCAGGTGCCCGCCGACGGCCGCCGGAACGTCGAGCGGGATCGGCGGCGATGCCTGGTCGTCGGTGGTGCAGGCGGCGCCGGGCCACGCGGCCCGCACGGCGGCCTCGACCGCCCCCTGCGGCACGCTGCCGGGTACCCAGATCGAGATCAGTAGCTGCCGGCCGGTCCACGTGTACTGCCACACCACGTGCGGGCTGCCGTACAGCAGCCGGCGTCGGCGCGACGGGGTGAGCGTGCCGTGCAGGTTCGCCCACAGCGCGGCGGCGCTGTGCGGGTCGACCTCCGGCGGTGGGGCGACCGTGACGAGGCGGGCCCGGTCGGCGTGGCGGCGGTGCCGCCACCCATCGAGCAGGTCGCGCCCGGCGACGTACGCGAGGAGCAGGGCGGCGGCGACGCCGAGCAGCCACGGCCGGTCTACCGCCCAATCGGCGGCCTGCAGAACCCAGCGGGTGGGCGCGCTCGGTGGGGCAATGACACCGGCGCCCGGCCCGGAGGGGGCAGGCGTCGGCGACGCGACAAGGGGTGGTGTCACAGCTCCTCCTCCCCGTCGTCGAGGTCGAGGTGGGCGAGGTCGGACGGCTTCGTGGTCGCGAGAAGATGTTCGGCCTGCGAGGAGATCGACTCGAACGCGGTCCGGTTCGTGCCGGATATCAGCAGGCCGTGCCCGACCCGGGCCGACAGCAGCATCCGCCGTTCCCCGGCGGTCAGACCGAACGCGTCGGCGACCTGGTCGATGGCTTGCGGGGCCTGCTTGAGCAGCACCTGCGTGGCCGCATTCGCCACAACGGCCTGGCCGAGGTCGGTGCCGAGCACGTCGGCGACGTCCTGGGTGATGACCGACAGGCCAGCGTTGCGCTTGCGGCCGGCCTTGGACATCTTGAACAGGAACCGGGCGCCTTCACCGTCGCGCATCAACAGCCACGCCTCATCCACCACGACGAGGCGGCGGGTGGCCAATCGGGCCCGACCGGGTGCGTCTACTGACCGCCAGATCGAGTCGAGTGCGAGCAGCGTGCCGACGGTGCGCAGTTCGTCCGGCACGTGCCGCAGGCTCCAGACGACTAGATGCCCGTGCGGGCGGGTCGTGGTCGGTGAGTCGAACAGGTCCGAGAACGAGCCAGCCACCCACGGCGCCAGTCGGGCGGCCAACTCGTGGGCGGCGGCGTTGTCGTCGGCCCGCAGTGTCGCGGCCAAATCCTTCAGCAGCGGCGCGGGCCGGTGGTGGGTGGCCGGGTCAGCGGTGATGCCCGCCTGCCGGTACACCTGCAGGATCGCCCGGTCCAGGGCGGCGCGTTCGGCGGGCGGCGGCAGTTGCCCCAGCAGCACTGCGATGAGGGTGTGCAGGAACAGGCCGCGGCGGGTGAGCACGTCCGGGCGGGTGTCCCCGATCGGCAGATCCAGGGGGTTGATCTTCACGCCGGGTGCGCCGAGCCGCACGATGGTGCCGCCGACCGCGTCGGCCAACCGGAGGTATTCGTCCTCGGGGTCGACGACGGCGACCTGGACCCCCTGATACAGGTTGCGCAGCACGTCGAGTTTGACGAAGTAGGACTTGCCGGCGCCGGAGCGGGCCAGGATCACGCTGTTGTGGTTCTCCTGCGCCCACCGGTCCCACCAGACGATGCCCTGGGAGTCGGGGTTGACCCCGTACAGCACCCCGCCGGTGGTGGCCGGGTCGCCGGGCAGTGGTGCGGGCAGGTCCGCCGACGCGAGGGGGAACGCGGCGGCCAAGGCTTGCGTGTCCATGGTGCGGCGCATTTGCAGGCTGTCGGTGGCCAAGGGCAGGGTGGTGGTCCAGCCGGGCAGGTGCCGCCAGGTCGCGGGCTGCACCTCTATCAGGGTGGACGCGGCGGCGGCTTTCACCTGCGCGCACGCGTCGAGGAGGTCGGGCTCGGTGCGGGCGTGCACGGTCAGGTAGAGGCCGACGCGGAACAGCTTCGCCGCACCCCGGGCGAGGCGTTCGGCGAGGTCGGCGGCGTCGTCGGCGGCGGCCTCCACGTACGGGTCGGCCAGCTTGCCCTTCTGCTCGTCCGCCCGCCGGGACGACTCGAACCGGGCCCGCTGAGTTCGCAGCCGCGACGCCGCCACCGGCGCGGGGATCGGGTCAATGTGCAACGCCAGATCGAGGCGGCCCGGCCAGGACAGCAGCGGCTCCAGCCACGCCGGCCCCACCTCGGCCGGATAGCCGGTCACCACCAGGGTGGCGGCGTAGCCGTCTCCGACCCGCAGGAACCGGGGCGTCACCTCCACCGAGGCCGGCGCCACCGCCGCCGCCACGCCTCCGGCGGGAGGCAGCGCCGCGGTATCTGGGTCGGTGAGGGCCGTCGGGCGACGCAAGCGGATCCTCATGACGATGTCCTCCTGGGTGTCGACCTCCTGACCGGAGGGCCGGTGATGGTGGTGTCGGGGGCAGCGAGTCCGCCGGGGCGGGGCGGCCGGTAGGGGTCGGCGGCGGCAGCCAAGGCAGCGGTCGTGGCGGGGCCGTCCAAGGCACGGGTGGTGACACCCAGCCCGGACAGCGACCGGACCGTCTGGTCGGCGCGGCGCCGGGCGGCGTGCTCGCCCCGCTCTCCCGAGCTGGCCCGGGTGACGATGAGGACCTGCCGGCGCAGCGGATCCCGCCGCTGCGCGAGGTCATCGAGGAAACGGGCGTGGTCGGCTGCCGCGTCCGCGAGAGCCGGGTGCGGCATGGCGTCCGCCGCTTGGGCGAGGGTGCGGGCGGCGGAGTGAAGGTCGACCGGCTGCGCCGACACCACGATCTGCGTCGGCGTGGACAGGCTGTTGAGCCAGCGGCCGAAGGTGTCGACCAGGGCGGCCTGCTCGTCGGCGGTGCGTAGCGCCAGGTTGACGCTGGTCGCCGCGACCATCGCCGCCCTCACCCCACCGAGGCTGATCTCCCCGTGATCGTCGATGGCATCGGCGGGCAAACTCAACGGTGCCGGCAGCATCACCTTCGACGTGGGGACCCGCACCCAGTCGGGTGTCTTCGCGGTGGTGTCGGTGGTGGACAGAGCGCGCGGCCCCCGGGAGTGGCGGACCGCCGACAGGAGCCACAGGTCCATGGGCAGGCCGTCGCGGCGGCCGACCGCGAGGCCGAACACCAGGCCGCCGAGCACGACGGCCACGCCGAGCAGTACCGGTGCGGGCACGACGGTGTACAGGGCCTTCCAGCCGCCGTAGAACACGACGGCGGCCACCGCCACGATCGCCAGTTGCCGGAACGTCAGCCCGTAGAGCACCTTGTCCGGCGCGTCCACATCAGCGGGCATCCGGGCGGTGAGAGCCTGTTCGTCGCGGCGGTCGCGGCTCATCGTCGCACCGCCCCAACGCCGGGGACGCGCAGCCCGCGGGTGAGTTGCCGCACCACGACGACCCGCACGACCGCGCCGAGTGCCTCGCCGCCACGCCCGCCTGCGCCGCTAGTGGCGTAGCGGCGCATCAACCCCGGTACCTTGACCGTGGTCCACAGCAGGACCATCACGACGAACAGGTTGAGCACCCCACCCGGTTCGACCGGCAGGCCGAGTAGCGGCAGCACGCTTCTGGTGTCCAGCAGCATCCACTGCCCGGCGAACAGCACGAACGCCTGCACCACCGGGACCGCCAGCATGGCGACGTACGACCGCCACCACAGGCGTGCCACACCCTCGGTGTGCGGTAGGGCGTGGCACGCCAAAGCGATCGGCGCGACCGCGGTGAGCACCAACGCGACCGCGAAGCGGACGATCACACTGCAGGCCGTTGCGGCGAGCAGGAACACGATGATCGCCAGACAGACGACAAACAGCAGACCGGCGGTCTGGTCACGCGCGGCGATCAGGTGGGTCTTGACGGCGTCGAGTGCCGCGTCGCCGTTGAAGTCCTGCGCGGTCAAGGCGGTGGTGAACGCGTTGGCGAACTCGATGAGCGTGCCGGCGATCAGTTGGGAGAAGTGGGCGGTGACGAACCCGACGACGCACCGTGGCAGGAGGTCCTTGACGGTGTAGCGGGCGCGTTCGTCGCCGCCGGCGACCATGGTCAGGACGCCAGCGGCGACGAACGCCAGGACGAAGACGGTGTCGACGACCCAGATCGACCGTCCGGTCAGGGCCTGCACCTGCGGCAGGCTGGTGACGTCCGGGGTGATCAGCAGCGCGTGGGTGATCGCGGTGATGAGCCCGTTCAGGCAAACCAGCAGCAGGCCGGCGAACCAGTCGAGGATCTGGTTGAGCGCCCAGGTCATCGTCAGCCTCCGACGATTCCCCGGACGACCTGCAGCAGGATGGGCGCGAGGACGGCCACGCCATAGCCGACCAGGGCGTTCTTCAACGCGCCCTTGGCCTTGTCGACCTGGGCCGGGTCGCCGCCGGCGGTGGCCCAGTACACCCCGGCCAGGACCAGGAACAGGGTGGCGACGGCGCCCAGGATGCCCATCACCCAGGTCTGCAGGTTGGCGATGACGGTGGGCAGGGCGTTGGCGGCCAGGATCACCGGGTCGCCGGTGTCGCCGTAGGCGGCGGCGGGCACGGCCAGCATCGCGATGGCAGCCGTCGCGGGCGCGGCGACCCGGACGACTCGGCGGAGCGCGGACAGCATGGTGGTCAGGGCACGGGAACGTGCCCACAGCGTGGGGGACATGGGTGGCTGCACCTCCCGCCCCGGCTCGCGCCGGGGCGATCGTCGAAACGGTGGTCAGGGAGCCGCCCGCCGGGCTCGGGAGACACATGTCGGACGGGGACCGCGGGGAGCCTCGGGAGGAGCTCGTCCTCCCGTTCGGGTTGGCGGTGATCGATGAGGTGTCAGCGCATCAAGTGGCGCGGCACCCGAGGCGCCCGGTCCCGTGTCGTCCATGTGTCCCCGGCCCGGCGGCGGGCGGAACCAGCCCTCCTCGTGGCGCCGGAGGAGTTCCGCACCCTCAAACCGGCGTTTGTGAGCTGTGGCGAACACCTGCCGGTCCCACAGGGTTCCGACACGATTCGCCGACGTCTGACAGCCCTGGTCAGCGGCCCGATCTGACGATCATCCCGTTCGGAATGGACCCGCTGTGGGCGTCGGCGCGGGAGTCTCACCCCCGCCGAACGTCGTCCCGTGAGCATCGCTGTCAGCTCCGTGAGGCCCCGACGTGCCACCCACAGCGAATACGGCGCCCTTTCCCGCACCAGGGTGGGAGCCCGGCCGCAGCAGCGGAAAGCGCCGGGGCCGGCGCACGTGGACGCGGGTCCGACCAGATGGTCGAGCCCGCGTCCGGATGCTCGGCGGTCAGGCCGCTGCCAGCGTCACGTGCGCCGCAGCCGGCCGTGCACCGCGGGCGGCCCGGATGTGCTGGCGTCGCTCGGCCGCCGCGGCAAGATGGTCCCGCACCCGCGGTGATGTCACCTCGGTGAGGAACCCGGCGGCGAGCGCCTCGGCAATGCGAACGTCGATGCGCTCGACGCGCCGCCGCAGCGTGTCGACCTCCACGCCGAGGCGGGCGGCGATGGGTTCGATGGCCCGGTGGCCCAGCCGCAGGTCGATGTAGGGCTGCTCATCGCTCTCGTCGACGATGCCCAACTCGACGGCCCGGCGTACGAGGAGGTCTGGATGCCCGTAGGGGCGCTTCGGGGTGCGGGGGCCAGTGACGTGTTCCAGGTCGTCGACCGGCACGGCCTCGGCGCCGTCACGCTGGCGCAGTTCGTGGCCGGCCCGCCATGCCGCCATGCACAGCGCCGCGTACGGCGCCGGTTTGGCCAGGTCGACCCGGTCACGCAGGGCGCTCAGGAAGCCGGTGAGGATCTCGGCGTCCAGGTCGTGGGCGTCGCCGGCCCAGCCGGTGTGCAGCCGGCCGGCGTAGCGACGCAGCGCGGGCATCGCCAGGGCGACCGCGGCGATGACCCAGGCGGGCCCGCCGAGGCGGGCGCGGCGGATCAGCTCCCGCCACACCACGTCACGCGCCGTGTAGGCGCGAGGATGCTCCAGCAGCCACTGCCGCAACGCCGGCAGCGCGATGACACCGCCGGGCAGACCGGTGTCATCGCCGAGCTGGCCGACAAGCCGATCGAGGTCCAGTGACAACGGGTCGGGGTCGCATGTCAGGTCGGCGAACGCGGTGTCCACGGCGTCCAGAGGCGAGTCGGGCCAGTCCTTGTCGGAGGCGGTCATGTCACGAACTCCCATGTCAGAGGCGAATGTCGATGACGGGGCCGAAGCTGTGCGGCCGGCGGCGCCTAACCGCCATTGCGCCACCCCGGTCTCACGGACCCCTGACAGCGCAGGCTGCGTAGGCACCGTCACGGGTCGACGACGTCAGCCGCCCGCGGCCACCGCTGACTGACCATCGAGTCGACGGACGTCGTCGTTCTGACAAAGCCACATTGACCTGCGCGCTGACAGGACCGGAGACGGCGGACACGGTCCGCGGCGGCCGGGCGGTGAGAACGCGGCACTGCCGCGCGGGCCTGACGACGCGTCCCGGCCGCTCTCACAGCGCCTCACCGCGCAACGGTGTCAGACCTCAACCGGCGGGACGTCACCGCCGACCGTCGGCGTTTACCCGGCGCCGCCGCGTCGGCGGACAGCATCCGTGCGGCAGCCTCGACGGTCTGACGAACCGCCGTCCGAATGACAGGCCCGAAGCGGGTGTTGTCAGTGACATCGCTGCCGTCTGCGGCCGCCCGGACAGCGGTCCGACAATGCCGGCCAGCGCCCGCGTGTCATCGGCGTGCGTCGCTGTCATGGCCGAGGTGGTCCTGACCCTGGTGGCTGACAAAGCTGGGTTGATCGTGGGCTCTGACAGTCTCCTTACGCTGATCCGGCCTCCGTGAGGCTGGCGTCCGCGACGGCGTCTCGGGCGCCAGGACAGCCAAGGGGGACGGGAAGTCGCTGTCAGACATTCGTGAGATCACCGTGAGATCGGCAGGTGTTCGCCACAGCTCACAAACACCGGTTTGAGGGTGTCAGCGCACCACGGCGCGGCGCGGAGCCGACACCACATGAGCGAGCACACGCCGCAGCACCACAACCCGCATCCCGAACCCACCGCTCACAACGGCCCGCCGGCCGAGGTCCACCCGACACCCACCGACCTGGTCGCCGGCGACCCACCGGTACCGCTCACCGTCTGGCGCACCGCCCGCACCCCAGGCGACACCGGACGCAGCATCGGCACCCGACTGGCCAGCCGCCTCATCAGCGCCTACAGCCGCCCCGGCGACGCGGTCGTCGACCTCACCACCGACCACGCCCTCATCCAGGCCTGCGCGGCCGGGGCGCGCCGTCACCACCCGGCGTGGTTCACCGACGCGTCCAGCCTGATCATCGACCCGACCACTGCGGTCCCGCCCGCCGGCACCACCGGCGGCGCGGAACCGGGCGAGGGGGACGACCTGCCCGAGATGGGCGCCTGGTTCGGTGACGATCTCACCGACCCGCAGCTGCACCCACCGGCCGACACGGTGGCCGCCCCACCACCCGGCGGCTCCCTGACGGCAGCGACCAGCCTCGTGGTCGCCTGCTGGCCCCTGCACGCCAGCGCCGCCGCCAACCAGGATCGGCTGGCGTGGCTGCTGACCGCCTGCGCCGCGTTGCTGCAACCGGGCGGCTGCCTGATCCTCGTCGTCACCGTCCCAGCCGGCACCACCGCCGGCCCTCAAGACTTCTCCGGCGTGGTCCAGGCCGCCGCCGGTATCGGGCTTGGCTACCTGCAGCACCTCGTCGCCGTCACCGCCGACACCGACGGGGACGCGTTCGTCTACCACGTCACCGACGAGGAACTGCTCACCCTCACCACCGTCGTCAACCAGCGGTGGCAGGTGGCCCACCTGCGGGTCCACGCGGACCTGATGGCGTTCAGCCAGACCCAGCGCCCGGCCCCGCGCCGGGCCGGTGGGCGTGAGGGCGGTGGCCGCCGTGGCTAAGCACCGCCCACACACCACCGCCAACGAGTCCGACGAGCCGAACACGACGACTGCCGCCACGAGCACCCCCTCGGTCGGACGGCATCGGGCTGCTCCCGGCCCGGAGGGCCTGTCGGTGTGGGCGACAGCGCAGTCCACCGGCCCGGTCCAGCGCCGAGGCCGGTACGTCCGCGAGTCCGTGCAACACCCGGCGCGGATGCTCCCGGCGATCGCCGCGCATGCCGTCACCGCCTACACCACACCCGGGGACCTCGTGCTCGACCCGATGTGCGGGATCGGCACCACCCTGGTCGAGGCGATCCACGCCGGCCGGGACGCGATCGGGGTGGAATACGAGTCCCGCTGGTCCGACATCGCCGACGCCAACATCAAACACGCTCACACCCAGGGCGCGACCGGCCGCGCCGGCGTCATCCGCGGCGACGCCACCAGCATCCTGTCACTGGTGCCGGCGGCCCTGACCGGCCAGGTCGCCCTTGTGGTGACCTCGCCGCCGTACGGGCCGACCGTGCACGGCCTGGTCCGGCCCGGCACCGACGGCGTGGCCAAGTTCGCCAACGCCTACAACGACGGCACCGACCGCGGAAACCTCGCCTACCGCGACCTCACCGGACTCGCCGACGGGTTCGCCCAGATCCTCGCCGGCTGCCACACCCTCCTGCGCCCCGGCGGCGTCGTCGTCGTGACCGCCCGACCCTGGCGCAAGCACGGCGAACTGGTCGACCTCCCGTCGGCCGTCATCGGCGCCGGCATCCGGGCCGGCCTCACCCCCGTCGACCGCTGCGTGGCGCTGCTCGCCGCCGTCCGCGACGGCAGGCTCGTCGCGCGGCCGTCGTTCTTCCAACTCCAGGCCGTCCGCAAGGCCCGGGCCGCCGGCACCCCCATGCACCTGATCGCACACGAGGACGTCCTCGTGTTCATCAAGAGCCAGGCCTCGGGTGCGGAATACCTGGGGGACACCCTCGGGGGAGGGGTGGTCGCGTGAGTGCGCCTGCCCACCGCTACCCCAGCCTCAGGGCTGCAGTACAGAGCTGCTGCCTCCTGCTTTTGGCCGGGCACCGTGAGACTCCGACGCTCGACGCGGCGGAGGTGCGTGATTGACCACCGACCCGCACCGCGCATCGGATCGCTGTGCACCGGCTACGGCGGCCTCGACATGGCCGTCCAGCTGGTGCTCGGCGGCCACCTCACCTGGTACGCCGAAACCGACCGGCACGCCCGCGCCCTTTGCGCCCACCACTGGCCCGGCGTGCCCAACCTCGGCGACATCCGCACCGTCGACTGGACCCGCGTCGAGCCCGTCGACGTCCTCACCGCCGGGTTCCCGTGCCAGGACATCTCCAACGCCGGCAAACGCGCCGGCATCACCGGAAAGCACTCCAGTCTGTGGAGTGCCATCGCCGACGCCGTTCGCGTCCTTCGACCGCCGCTCGTGTTCGTGGAGAACGTCGCCGCCCTCCTACGACGAGGCTTCGACGTCGTCGCAGCCGACCTGGCCACGATCGGGTACGACACGAGCTGGCTATGCCTACGCGCGTCCGACATCGGCGCCGCCCACCGCCGCGACCGGCTGTTCCTGCTGGCCACACCCACCCCACGCCCGAGAGGGAGTGCGGACGCTGCCGACACCCTGCGCCCGTGACGGCAAAGGCCCCGGCCACCAGCACGGTTTACCCGACCTCATCGAACCGTCGGGCTCCACCCACGGACTCCTACCCACCACGGCCGGGCAAACCGCTCACACCGGTCACCACGCGCCCACGCGCACCGACGCCACACGGCTACTGCCCACCCCCAGGGCGAGCGACACCGGCACGCCCGGACGACGCGCGGGCGCCGGGTTCCGGCCCCCACTGTCTCAAGTGCTACTGCCCACCCCGCGGGCCACCGACGGCGAGAAGGGCTGCCCAGGGCAACGAGGCTCGCACGGCGACCTCACCCTCCCCTCCGCAGCGGTGCGGGTCCCGGCCCGGACCCTGCCCACCCCGCCCCCGTCCGACGGGCGCGACCCCGGACGGCACGGCGACGGCGGCGCGAACCTGCCCACCACCATCGCCGCACTCGGGCAGCCCGACGAACAGCGGTGGGGCGGCTACGCCGCAGCGGTCGCCCGCTGGGAGCTGCTGCTCGGCCGCCCCGCACCCGAACCCACGCAAACCGGCCGGCACGGCAAACCCGTCCTCGCGCCGCCGTTCGTGGAATGGCTCATGGGCCTGCCCGAGCACTGGGTCACCGACCCCACCCTCGGGCTACCCCGCACCACCGCGCTGCGGGTCCTCGGCAACGGCGTCGTCCCCGCCCAAGCGGCGACCGCCCTGCGACGTCTGCTCTGCCAACACACCTAGCCGCTGCCAGCGCACGGTGGCCCGTCGCGGCGCATCCACACACCGTTCGCGACGAGCCACCACCCCGGCCGCCAGAACCCACAACGCTTGGGAGCCCATCGATGCCCGCCAACCTGCCCCGTGTCCGACGCCGACCCCCGCCGGCCGTACCCGCTGCCGACCAGAGCACAGCCAGCCACGACGAGCAGGACCCGCAGCTCTACACCCCAACAGAGGCCGCCGCCCGACTACGCGTGCCCGAGTCATGGCTGCGCCGACGCGCCGGCCGCCGCCAGATCCCCTGCACCTTCCTCGGCAAGCACCTGCGCTTCTCACCCGCCGACCTCGCCGCCATCATCGCCGCCGCCGCCCAACCCCCTACCGGCCGGCGCGGTACCCGGCGACGCCGGCACTCCACCGGCGACTTGCCCCACCCCGACAGTCACGCGTCAATCACCCCCGCACCCGACACCATTCGGACGGAGACCACACCATGGCCTGGGTAGAAAAGCGCGGCAACCGATTCCGCGTACGGCTGCGCATGCCCGACGGCACCGTCACCACCGACTCATCGCACGACCTGCGCGCCAACGCCGTCATCCGCGCCAAGGAAATCGACGTCGAGGCGGCACGAGACACCTACATCGACCCTCGCGGGGGACGCATCCCTCTCGCCGACTGGGTTCCGATCTGGGAGACAACCCACCAAGCGGGCCCCGCCACCTGGGCGGCCTACCGTAGCCACCTCCGGCTGCACATCCTGCCCGCCCTCGGCCCCCTGCCGCTGGTCGACATCCGCCGCCAACACGTCAAAACCCTCGCCGTCGCCCTGGGAAGACGCCTGTCACCACGATCGGTCGCCGACGTGAGCATGGTCCTGTCGATGGTCCTGCAAGAGGCCGTCGAAGACCGACGCATCCCGTTCAACCCCTGCCGAGGAGTCCGCATCCCCAAAGGCATCCGCGCTGAGCGACCGCATGCCACCGCCGAGCAGGTCGCCGCAATCGTCGCCCGCCAAGCCCGCCCCAGCGACGGACTGCTCATCCTCACCGCCGCCTACACCGGCATGCGATGGGGAGAACTCACCGGCCTCACCCGCGACAACGTCGACCTCACCACCGGCAGCATCCACGTGCACCCCGACGTCGGCGCGCTGCACGAGGTCGAAGGCAAGCTGTTCCTCGGCCCGCCCAAGACCAACGACTCCGTCCGCCACGTCCGGCTGCCTCGCTTCCTGACCACCCTCCTCGCCGTCCACCTCGCCGAACAACCCCACGACATCGTGTTCCCCGGCGCCCGCGGTCACCACCAGCGGCGCTCCAACTTCAACCGGCGCGCCTGGACCCCCGCCGTCGCGGGCAACCCTCGACGGGGCAACCCACCGGTCCTGCCCGGCATGCACTTTCACGACCTGCGCCACACCCACAAAACCTGGCTCATCGAGGACGGCATCCCCGAGATCGCCCAAGCCCGCCGCCTCGGCCACCGCCTCACCGGTGTGCGGGGCATCTACAGCCACGTCACCGAATCGATGATCAGAGCCATTGTCGATGAACTTCAACGGCGTTGGGAGACTACCCAGCCCGACCGTACCGGCGACACCTCCCGACGACTGCGCGCCGTGGCCTAGCAGAAGGGGAGGATGAGTCATGCTCCAGGCCTTCGTAGCGGAACCACCGTGCGCGGTGTGTGGACGACCGGCAGCACACGTCGAACTCGTCGCACCTGGTGCCCGACCTGCCGACTGGCAGCGCTGGTCACCGCAGCAGCGCGACGCCTACAACGCCGCCCGACAACGTCACGACGACCAGCAGTGGTGGCTGCTGTTCTCCGGGATCGTGGCAGGCAACGGATCCGGCCGACCGGTGGACCTGGCAGAGGCACAACGAATCGCCAACGCCTTCGCCCAGCCGTACCGGTACGCCGCTGTAACCTCCGCGGGCTTCTACGACGATGCCGGATTCTGCGGCGAGTGCGACGCCCCGTACTGCTACCACCACTGGGCCGTCTCCCGCACCGGCTACGGGCGATGCCCTCGAAGCCACGGCAAGAGCCTCGACCCCCACTGGTGGCCCGATGATCTATGAAGCCGAGGACGCGCGCTCCGGCTGCCGCAGCGCCGGCCCAAGAAGACCGTCGTATAGGTCGTGGACCCTCACTGGTTGCCGGGCTCTCCGTGACGGCCAATAGTCGGTGTGCGCTGTCCTTGCCCTGCTGGCTCACCTGCGTCGCATGATCGCGTGCAGCGTCCTGCCACCCCCAACCTGCATCACGGTGTCGAGTTCCCATCCCGTGGCTGAGGTGGTCGGCGGCGGCTAGGGCCTGGTGGATGCTGTCTCTGCCAGCGGCGTAGACGACCACGGCACGATGCCGGTGGGGGTAGGCACATAAATCGACCAGTTGCTGCGGGTTTACCCTGCGGTGATGGCGCGGGAATGAGCGACAGATCCGATCGTCTCGTGGGGCAGGCCTCGACGATATGGGCAACCAGCACGGGCGATCGCCTGGCGCAGCTGACGGTATGGTCAGCCATCGCCGGCCCGGCGAGTACCTGCCAGCGGAGGGGACGATGACCGGTCCTATCGCCCACCACGAGTTGCTGTTCAGACCGGACTACCGATTCTTCACCGTTCGCGACGAAGAGTGCGACGCCGCCGCGGGCGGCGCGGAAGCCCTCGCGCGGGCCTACGGGAGCGGTGCCGCCACCACAGGCTATGAGGTGTACGTGACGGCAGCTCAGGACCTGATCAAGGTGCGGGCCCGCCTAGAGGTCTGGAAACAGCCTGCCGGTCCGGCAGACGGATTTGACGACCTCGTGACCGTGACGCTGACCTGCCCCAGTGGCGTACTTCAAATGGGAGACGGCAGCGGAACCGCTGTCGGCGGGATCGACCTCCCGGACGGCCCTGGCGTGTACACCGTGCAGGTGCAGTATCGCGGTCGTGTCGAGGCCCGAGTCGCGCTGCAACGCCTCGACGAAAGAATGGCGGGTACGCATTCGTCACATTGGCCGGCCCTGTTCGCGCCGTTTGACGGGGTCGAGGAGTACCTGATCCGCATCTGGTTCAGCGATGACCTGGCCGAAGACGACGATAAAATCGACCTCGGCGATGAGCCACTGAGCTGACCCCGCCGTTGGACATCGCCGTCGTTCGCGACGCAGTCCTGCGGGCACCGCCTGATTGCTGTAGTCACTGCCTCCAAGCCAGATGGTGACTGAGGCTGCGACCGTCCGAAACGGGTGGTGAGGCGGAGCCGGTTGCGGTTGTTCAACCGGTGCAGCCGACGATCGACGGCCCAGCAACCCATCACCGTGTCGCTTACCGCTGTCGGTAGGGATCGAGCGGTATCGCTGACCTCCCAGAGGATACCGAAGGCGTCAGCACTGGCGGTCCCGATTGTCACACCGGCGACGTCCGCCCATGCCGAGATCCGTGCTCTACGGCGACGAGTACGGGCCTGGGTCGCAGTCTGGCCGGACCACCATGAGCACTCCTTCGTCCAAGAGCCGAACCTCACGGAAGGGGAGTGCTTGAGAAGGGGTGGCCCGTGCATGCCGGTGATTGGGTAGCGTCCCGGGCGTGATCGAGCTTGTCGAGCGGCATACGGTTCTCGCCGTTGTGGTTAGGTCGCGGGCGTACGGGCTGCATGACCCGGGCTCCGACTATGACCGGCTTGGTGTGTATGTGGCGCCCTCACGGGCGTCCTGGCACCTCGACAAGCCGCCCACTCACCTCGACGGTCCGGAGGGCGCCACCAACGCGCCGGCCAGCAGGGCCATGCTCGCCCGACGGGTGACGTCCTTGAGCTCGCCGGGCTGGTCGTTGTAGCTGACGCTCCACTGCTCCAGTTCGATGCCCACCCACCACACGGCCGTCGTCAGTCCGCAGACCCAGACGAGGACCACAGTCCCACGATCGAGCAAGCGCCGACCTGTGCCGACCGCTTCAGACCTCATGCGGTCCAGCGTGGATGGCTTAACCCGGCCGGGCATGAATCGGCGTGCTCAGCTTTGTTGGCGAGGACGCGTGGGAGTTCCCCCCGTCACCCTCCGGGCCTCCTGATCTGCCCGTTCTAGGGCAGCTCGTTAACAATTCTCATAGTCGCCGTGCGAATGGCATCGGGTGACGTGGCCTGAATAGTTGTGATATGAGCGTTCGTGGCGCCGTCGCTGATGGCCACATAACGCAGATCGGAGAATCGGGAACTTCCCTCGCGCATGGCGGCGATAGGGGCCTCGCCGGCCGCGATGATGAGAGCACACTTCTGAAGTGCGAGGCTATTGAAGTAGGCGGCGGCATTTGCCGGCGTCTGCGGGCCAGGTACGGAAAGGTACTGCACCTTGGTGAGCGTGGCGACTGACGCCTCTTGCATGCCTGCCCACGCGGCCCGCGCCTGCTCGCTGGCGAGTCCTTTGTCGTCTGTGAGTAGGCAGGCGGTCGTAGCGCGGTACTGACGTTCTCGCAGGGGTGGCGAGGACTGCGGCCAGAGTGCCCATGTAGCGCAAGCAACAAAGAGCGCTGCCAAGGTTAGCGCGGCTGCTCTCCACTTCGGATGAGGCCAGGCTCGCATCGGTGTATCCCCCGTTCTCTGATCTCCTGCGGGATCGTACTGTAGGCGCTGCGGCGGCGATCGTCGCCGCCCAATGGACATCGAGCCCATACCTAGAAGATCCGGTGGAGGGCTACGCCACCCTCTAGCGATCGTCCATCAACCATCCTGTGCTGCGCCAGCCGTGGGAATCGGCGGGTCGGCGTGGCGAGTCAGCCGACTGCTGCACGGGCGGTGACGCGGCGGATCGTTCGGAGGTCGGCCGTAGCAGCGGACGTGCGGCGTTGCAGCCGCGCCGACTATCCCGAGGGTGGCGGCGTGCTCTCGGGTCCAGCGGGCCTCGAGGGTTCAGACCCCGGCCGGCAGCGTAACCATGGCAAATCGGGTTTGTTGGGGTGCTGCGCCGGCCTGCGAGGTTAGTGCGGCGTTATTCGGTAGGGAATTCGTCCAGTTCAGCTAAGTATGAGCCGTCTCGCTGAGGCCCACCTGACCGTTTAGGGCTGTTAACAGATTAAAACGCACGTCCCAAATCTGTGTCCATCAGATGGGATCACCCGTGGTGATCATCGCTGGTGGAATGGGATGCCGTGCTGCGGGAGCGCTGTTGTTCTTGTGTTCTCAGCTTACGTACAGCAAGCTTCCGCGCAGTCTGTTCCGACGGGGGAGAACTGTCATGCGTGGTTGGCCGGCATCGGCTGGTGCGGTGAGCGAGTGTGTTCGGCCGAGACGCAGGGTGGGCGGGTTCACTCGGAGATTGGCCGTCCTCGTGACGTTGGCGCTCGTGCTATCCGTGGCGGTGCCTGCAGGTGCGGTTCCTCCAGGTCGTTCCGGGGGCTCCCTGTCGTGGCTGTGGGACTTGTTGTCGACTCGCCCGTCGTGGGCCTTCGCTGATCCGCCCACCCCTGAACAGAAGCGCGGAGTGTCCCCTGAGCGCGGACATTATCTGCCCGCCAAGTATGTGAACGACGTCGGTGTTGAAGAGGACCGGGCGAAGGGTGAGCTGAAGCGCTATCAGCCGCACCGGCCGGATGCGAAGAAGGTCACGACACCTGCGGCGGGGGATGGCTTCAGTGTATCGGCCAGTAAGGCGGTTTCCTCGGGGGCGTCGCAGAACGGGGATCTCTTCCGGAACGCCGACGGCTCGTACACGCGCTGGGTCCATGAGCACCCGGTCAACTTCAAGGCCACGGATGGGTCCTGGCGGGCAATCGACAGCTCTCTGAAGCTGGGTCCGCAGGGGCGTCCCCAGGTGACCGCGAACTCGTTCGGACTGAGTTTTGCCGACGGGCTGACGCGATCCGACGTCGGCTCGACAAGCCGATCCGGCGGGTCGGTCGCGGAGTCGGCGGAGTCGGCCGCCGCGGATGACCTTGTTCGGCTTACATTTGACGCTGGCCGCGAGTTGGCCTATTCGCTATCCGGTGCCTCGATCGGTCTGCCCGCGGTTGATCGGGAGATCGCCCGGTATGCCGGCGTCTACCAGAATGTGGACCTGGAACTGGCCGCCATGGCCGACGGGGTCAAGGAAACCCTGGTCTTCCGGTCGGCGGACGTGCCGACGTCGTACGAGTTCCCGCTGCGCCTCAAGGGGTTGACGGCTCGTGTGGGCGAGGCAGGGGCGGTCGAGTTCGTCGATGACGACAGCGCCGTCGTCGCGACAATGCCCGTGGGTTACATGGAGGACGCGGCGGTTGGCGTCTCGGGTGCGGGTGCGATGTCGCACGACATCCGCTATTCGATCGACACCGGCGGCGAAGTGCCTATTCTCAAGATGTCAGTCGACGCCACCTGGTTGCAGGACCCGGTGCGGAAATTCCCAGTGGTCTTGGATCCGACGATCGCGACGACAAGCGGCGACACATACGTCCAGTCGGGAGTGTCTGAGTCGGACCGCAAAACAGAGAATAACGTCGCGGTCGGAACGTTCGGATTGGACAACGGTGTTCCCGGCAAGGCCAAGGCCCTGCTGCCGTTCCCCACTTTCGGCACATCGTACGCCGGGAAAAGGCTCAGCGCGGCCACCCTTAACGTGTTCATGTCCTACCAGGGCGTGGGCGGCCCTTGCGTGGCTCGACAATTCGATGTCCGCAGAGTCACCGCCAACTGGTCATCCTCAGTAAAATATGACACTTTCCCCGCCTATTCTGATCCGCTCGGTAGCGCTTCCCCGAGCAGCACGGCTGCCTGCAACAACACCACCTATCCGCCGCCCCGCAATGTGGGTACGTGGGTCGCGGTGCCCCTCGATACCGCAGGCGTCAACGAATGGGTGACCGGCAGTGGCAACTTCGGCCTGGCGCTGACCGCGTCGGAGACGGACACGGCCGCATGGAAACGGTTCACTTCCGTGGACGCGAATGTAACGTGTGCGCATCCCACGCGAGGCAGTATCCGGTGCGACCCCTTCATTGACGTCACCTACAGCGACAACGTGCCGCCGCAGGTCGATTCGCAGTACCCCTCGAACAACTACGTGGTCGGCACGTTGACTCCGGAGCTGGCGGCCGGCGGTCACGACCCGGACAATTGGCCCAACAAGGGTTTGCGCTTCAACTTCCTCGTCTACAACGACCAGGGTACGCAGGTCACCTCATCCGGGTGGGTGCCCGGCGTTTGGAAGGTGCCCGCAGGCGCGCTCGCTTGGGGGAAGACCTACACGTACGCGGTCGAGGTCGATGACTTCTCGTCAAAGAATCCTACACCGACGACAAAGTCGGCCTTTACCACTCAGGTTCCGCAACCGATGGTGACGTCAACGTTGGCGCAAAACGGTGGAAAGGGTTACGAGGCGAACGTCGGTAACTACACCTCGTCAGATACGGACGCTCAGGTAGCCGCCGCCGGCCCGGCCCTGTCCATCACACGTGACTACAACAGCCTCGACACCAGGGTCGATGGTGCCTTCGCTAGCGGCTGGTCCTCTGTGCTGGACATGCGGGCCCGAGACATCGTCGACGGCGCGGGTGTCCTGCAAACCGTGAATGTGCGGTACCCGAACGGGCAGGAGGTCGCCTTCGGCCGCAACAACGACGGCACCTTCATGGCACCGTCGGGCCGCTTCTCGGTCTTCAAATCCATCACGGGTGGGTATTCACTCACCGACAAGGATGCCACTGCCTACGAGTTCACACGGTCCACCGGCAGTGGCGTCTACGCCATCACCAAGGTCACCGACTCGTCCGGAAGAGCGGTGACGTTCCGCTACGACGCGAACGGCCGCGTCGATCAGATGAAATCGACGTCGAACCGGACGCTGTCCATCGCCTGGTCCACACCGCCGAACTCGGTACACCCACACGTCTCCTCCGTCACCACCGATCCCGCCGTGGCGGGTGCCGCGAACACGGCACTGACCTGGAATTACACGTACGACAACGACCTGTTGACGAAGGTCTGCCCGCCGGGAACGACCACCAGCTGCGCCACCTATGAATACAACCGGGTCTCCCAGCACGCCACCACAGTGCTGAACACGGGTCCGTACTCGTTCTGGCGGTTGAACGAGGCGGCCGGTACGGCGGCAGCGGCTAGCTCCGTGCTGTCCAACGACGGCACTGACAACGCGACGTACAGCAATGTCACCCTGGGAGGCCCCGGGCCGCTGGCCAACTCGACGTCGACGTCTGCGGCGTTCAACGGCACGAACTCGCTTGTCGCACTCCCTTCGAAGCCCGTCGCCGAAACTTCGTACCAGTCGATCAGCATGTGGTTCCGGACCAGCACGCCAACCGGCGTCCTGTTCAGCTATCAACGAGACACGGTCGCCCCCGGCGCGACCACAACGGGCAAGTTCAACCCGACCCTGTACGTCGGATCTGACGGCAAGCTGCACGGCGCGTTCCCGACGGGAACCGACGGTGCGGCCATGTCGACGCCGAACACCGTGACCGATGGCCAATGGCATCACGTCGCGCTGGCCGGCAACGGCGGCAACCAGCAGCTCTACCTGGACGGTGCGCAGGTCGCCACGCTGACCGGCACCATCAAGCTCAGCGAACTCGATGCGACAAAGAGCTACGTGGGCGCCGGATTCCTCGGTGGGGCCTGGCCCAACCAGCCGAACACGACCGCAACAGCCACCTACTTCAACGGCTCGGTTGCCGACGTCGCCTTCTTCAACAAGAGCCTGACCTTGCCGATGGTCGCCGCGATGCATTCATCGGGCAGGACCGGCACCGCGCAGCTGACCAAGGTGACGAGCGAGGCCGGCCGCGTGCAGGCTGAGGTTTCCTACGACACGGTCAGCGGCCGGACCAGCACGGTGACGGACGAGAACGGCAGCGTGTGGAAGATCGGCGCACCGACGGCGTACGGGTCCAGCCAGGTCTACGTCTCCTCAGTGTTGGGATCTCAGCCGACCGACTACTGGCGTCTGGGTGACGACCAAGCGCCGGTCGACGCCGTCAACGTCGTTCACAGCAACGAGGCCCGATACAACAACGTCACGTTCGACACCACCCAACCAAACACCACCAGCCCGTTCCCGGATACCTACGGCGCCGTCTTCAACGGCACCTCCTCCTTCGTGAAGCCCTACAACCCCAACAATCAGGCATACCCGGGCACCGACTATCCGCTGACCGAGGCGACCACGGTCGAGATGTGGTTCAAGGTTCCGGCGAACCACGCCGCCAGCGGAGTGCTCTACTCCTACCAGTTCGCACAGTTGGGCGCGTCGATCGCCGCTAGCTGGACCCCGGCGTTGTACGTCGGCGCCGACGGCTACCTCCGCGGGGGTTTTTGGACGGGCAGCGCGGCACCGGTCACCTCGGCGAAGAAGGTCAACGACGGGCAGTGGCACCACGTCGTCCTGTCCGCGTCGAACACCCTGCAGTTGCTTTACCTCGACAACACGATCGTGGGCGGCACCGCGGCGATGGTCGCCACCAACGCCGCACACTCCTACATCGGCGCCGGCGCCACCCGGGGGTGGCCCGGCTCGTCGGGCGATGTGAGCTACTTCAAGGGCAACATCGCCGAGGTCGCGTACTACAACCGCGCTCTGTCGCCGTTCGAGGTTGACGCACACTTCAGGGCGTCGAAGAGCAGCCTGGCTGTCGGGACGACGCCGACGCTGACGCCCGTGTCAAGTGTCACGATCACCGACCCCACCCAAAAGACATCGAAGCAGGTCTTCGACCTGCTCAACGGTGGCCGGATGATCGCCTCGACCGACGTCTTGGGCCAGACCACGTCCTTCGGCTACGACATCGGCGGGTACGAGTCGGTGGTCTACGACCCACTCGGCATGAAGTCGGTGACCGGCCGTGACGTACGAGGCAACACCATTCGATCCACGGTGTGCCGCGATCAGGAATACTGCGACACCACCTACTACAAGTACTGGCCCGACGCGACAACGGTGAACCTAACCCCGGACCCGCGCAACGATCAGCTGATCGAGATTCGCGACGCCAGGTCACAGTCCGAGTCGGACAACAAATACCTGACGAAGTTCGCCTACGACACCTCCGGCAACCGACTGAGCATGACCACGCCGCCCATCGCCGGGTATCCGAATGGGCGCACCACGACCATGACGTACACGACCGCGACGACGGCGGCAGTGGGCGGTGGCACGACTCCGGCCGGGCTGCCGCTGACCACGAAATCTCCGGGCAACGCCCAGCAGAGCACCGAGTACAACGCAGCGGGTGACGTGGTGCGAGTGACCGACGCCGCCGGCCTGGCCACCGAGTTCAGCTATGACGGGCTTGGACGCACAGTGACCAAGACCGTCAAAGCCGGTGCTCCGACAGGCGACCTGACCACCACCTTCGTCTACGACTCCGACGGCCAGGTCGTCGAGCAAATCGACCCACCGGTGCTCAACCAGGTCACCGGTGCCACGCACACCGCGAAGACGACCACCTCATATGACGCCGACGGCAACGTGACCTACCGCAAGGTCGAAGACACCACCGGCGGAGACGCGTACCGCGACGCCAGCAGCTTCTACAACAGCTACGGCCAGGTGGTGAAAACCGTCGACGCGGCCGGCACGGTCACCTTGTTCGAGTACGACCCGTACGGCAACAACACCAAGACAGTCACCTGCGACAGCAACCCGAGCCCATCGGCCCCGTGTCCCACCGGCGATCGGCTGCGGACCGTGGAGGAGATCTACGACGCGGCAGGCCAACAGCTCACCACGACGGTCACAGGCCAGGACGGCACCGCCACCCGCGTGTCGTCGAAGGCGTACTACGCCAACGGCAACCTCGCCTCGGACACCGACGCGATGAACTGGGTCACCAGTTACGAGTACGACCTGAACGACAACGTCACCAAGGTCACCCGGACCGACGGCGTGAAATCCTTCGTTCAGGAGGAGAACAAATACGACGCGGTCGGGAATCCCACCTCGCGCCGGTCGGACAACGGGGCGAACTGGTCGACGTTCGAGTACGACGAGGCGAACCGGCTGCGCAAATCGGTCCTCCAGCCCTTCGATCTACACCGCGTCACCAGCTACCAGTACGACGCGGACGATCATCCGACCAGCACCCGCAACTCCGTCGGTCAGCTAGAGACACCCCTTCAGACCATCGACAACACGTACGACCCGATGGGGAATGTGACCTCGGAGAGTGTCAGCGTCAACCACAGTTCCGGACCATCGGGCTGGTGGAAGATGGAGGAGCCCGGACCGGCGTGGGAAGCGTTCGACTCGTCGCCATCCCAACAAACCCTGGCTTCCCACAATGGCGCCATCGCGCGTTCGGGGGGCGCCGCCGTCTTCAACGGGACGACGCTGTACCAAACGCAGCAACCCGTCCTCAACACCACGCAGTCGTACTCGGTCTCCGCCTGGGTGAAGCTGAACAACTTCACTACCTACCAGACATTCGTGGGCGAAGGTGGATCAAACCACGGAGCCTTCTTCCTTCAGTACAGCAAGGGCCTGAACAAGTGGGCGTTCATCTCGCCCAGCAGCGACTCGGCGTCACCGTCGGCCTACTACTCAGCCAGCTCCGCAGCTTCGCTGACTACCAACACCTGGGTGCACCTGGTCGGCGTCTTCGACTCGGGTACCAAGGCCATGACGTTGTACGTCAACGGCGCCCAGGGAGGCACGGGCACCAACCCCACGCCGTTCAACGCGATTACGCCACTGGGTGTCGGTGGAGTCATGATCGGCGCCCGTGAGGGCGACTACGTCAACGGGGCCATGGACAACGTGCAGGTCTTCCAACGCGCGTTGTCGGCGTCGGAGGCCTCGACGTTGTATGGCGCAGGCAACGGCCGTAGCGCCGATACGACGGTCACCGGTCAGAGGCTGACCACCAAGTACACGGTTGACAAGCGCGGCCTAACCACCGCGATGACCGACCCGATGGGCAACCTGACGAGCTATGAGTACGACAGCGCCGGGCAGCTGGCGAAGGTTGTCGCGCCGTCGGTGTCGACGGAGACGTCCGGAGGGGCCGGACCGGTACCGGCGGTGCCGGTGTCAAGGACCGGCTACAACACCTTCGGTGAGGCAACGGAAACCCAAGACCCGTTGACCAACACCGTCACCACCCGTTACGACGCCGCAGGCCGCCCAGTCGAAACGCGCCTGCCCGACTACACCCCACCCGGCGGCAGCACAATCACCGACGCGAAAACCATCACCGTCTATGACAAGCTCAGCCAGGTCGCGTCAACCACCGACCCGCTCGGCAAGACCACGACCTACGGATATGACTCACTCGGCAACACAGTGAGGGTGACCGATCCGCGTGGGAAGGTGTCGACCGCGGCCTACAACAAGGTCGGCGACCCGATCGAGTCCGTCGACCCAACTGGCGCCAAGACGACGGCGACGTACGACTTCCTGGGCCGCAAGCTCACGTCGAGCCAGGTGGTCCGACAGCCCACCCCGACCACGAACACCACCACCTACGACTACGGCTCAGGCGCGTACGGAACGACGCCCGCCGCAGGCCCCTGGCTGCAGAAGGTGACTTCCCCCGATGGAGTCGTCACGTCGTCGACGTACAACTGGGTCGGTGAACCGCTGACCGTTAAAGACGGCGCCGGCAACGTCACCACCACCGAATACGACGGCCTCGGGCGTGCCGTCAAGACGATCCTGGCGGACAACACCAAGCAGACGCTCTCGTACGACGGCGCCGGCCGGGTGGTGCAGACCCAGAACCTCGACGCTTCCAATGCCGTGCTCACCACCCAGTCGATGGGCTACGACGACAACGGCAACGTCACCTCGGTCAAGGACGCCCGAAACACCACCACCACATTCAGCTACGACGCCCTCGGCCGCGTCACCGGCGAAGTCCAGCCGGTCACCGCCACCAAGTCCATCGGCACCTCGTTCGGATACGACCTGGCGGGCAACCGCACGCGCTTCACCGACGGTCGCGGCAACCCGTTCTGGACGACCTACAACTCGTGGGGACTGCCGGAATCGCAGATCGAACCGTCCACTACGGCCTACCCCAACCTCGCTGACCGCACCTTCACCACCAGCTACGACGCTGCGGGCCGGCCCAAGAAGCAGACGATGCCGGGCGGGGTCACCGTCTCCAACACCTATGACGAGATGGGCCGGATCAAGCAAATCTCCGGCGCGGGCGCCGAGGTGGCCACGGCCGATCGGATGTTCGACTACGACGACGCGGGGCGGCTCACCTCCCTGTCTGTGCCGTCCGGAACGAACACACTCTCCTATGATGACCGCGGTCTCCCGCTCACCATCAGCGGGCCGAACGACAACGCCTCGTTTTCCTACACCAGAGACGGCCGCATGGCATCGCGCAGCGATGCCGCCGGCACGACCAGTTACACCTACGACACGGCCGGCCGATTCAAGACCGCGACCAACCCCACCACCGGGATCAACCTGACCGTCGGTTACAACAACCTGTCGCTGCCAGCCGCCATCACCTACGGCACGAACAACAACGTCCGCACACTCACCTACGACGCCCTGCACCGTCTGAAGACCGACACCGTCAAGACGTCAAACGGCGCGCAGACCCTTGGGTCGATCACCTACGGATACGACAACAACGGCAACGAAACGTCGAAGGTCACCACCGGGTTCGCCGGAGCCGGATCGAACACCTACACCTACGACCTGGCCGACCGGTTGACGTCCTGGACCAACGGCTCCACCACCAGCTACACCTACGACGACTCCGGTAACCGGACCCAGGCCGGCGCGAAGGTGTTCACCTACGACGCCCGCAACCAGTTGACGGCCCAAACCGGAGTGGGCTCGTACACATACACCGCTCGGGGCACCCTGCGTCAGACGACCGTGGGCACGGTCACCTACGCCACGACGTCGAGCGCGTTCGGCGAGGTGCTGTCCCAGCAGGGCACGGGTGGCGCCACCAGCACCTACCAGTACGACGCGCTGGGTCGGGTGGTACGACCCGGGTTCAAGTACTCGGGCCTGGGCAACACCCTGGCCCAGGACAACACCGCCACCTACACGCGGGGCCCCGAGGACGCCCTCATCGGCGTCGGGTCCGGCGCCGGAGCGAGCTCCCTGTACGCCTGGACCGACCAGCACACCGACCTGGTCGGACTGCTCACCGCGAGCGGCGCGACTCTGTCAGCATCCACCACCTACAACCCTCTCGGCACAGTCACCGCGACATCCGGAATGGCAGGCAGCCTCGGCTACCAATCCGAGTGGACCGACTCGACCACCGGGCGGGTGAACATGCTCGCCCGCTGGTACAACCCAGACACCGCGCAGTTCGACTCCCGCGACACGGTCGCCAACAGTCCCCTGCCGGATTCGGTCACCGCCAACCGCTTCCAGTACGGCGACGCCAACCCCCTCACCACCACCGACCCGACCGGGCACTGGGGCATCAAGAGCTTCTTCAAGACTGCGGTGAAGGTCGTGAGTAACCCAGTCGCGACGTACAAGGCGGCGGTCAAGACCGCGACCAAGGCCTACGACTACGTCAAGACGGCGACGAAAAAGGTCGTCACAGTGGCGAAGAAGGCCGTCAGCAAGGCGAAGAAGGCGTACAACGTCGTCAAGGAATCCACCGTCCGCTGGGCGAAGAAAAAAGTCAACACCATCAAGGACGCCTACCACTCGGCCAACAAATGCCTCTCCGGCGGAGTCGGGAAATGTGTGAAGGCAACCGCGAAGAAAGCGGTCAAGTCAGCCGTGGCGAGTGTGCAATCCACGGTCGACGCCATCAAACAAGATCCGTGGAAGTTCTTCGCCTCGGCAGCAGTCGGCCTGGCCGCGGCGGTCGCGGTCGGGGCACTCTGCGCCACCGGTGTGGGTTGCCTGATCCTGGCCGGCGCGGTCGCGGGCGCGATGTCGGCCGGCGCGGGCTACATGACTGATGTTGCCCAGGGAGATGAAGACTTCTCCTGGAGCGGCCTGGCCAGCAACATGATCGAAGGCGGACTCGATGGCGCCTGGTCGGCCGGGGCAAGCCGACTGACCGGCGGCCTTGGCACCAAGCTTCGCGGCGGGTCTGGGGGCCGGATGCCCGGGGTCTCCAGCCGCGCCGCAGGTACGGGTGGGTCGCCGTCGTCCGCGCCGGAGCGGTCTCGCTCCCAGGAGAGCTCATCGTCAGGGCCAGGGTGTTTGCGACACAGCTTCGACCCTGCAACGCGGGTGTTGATGGCGAACGGGAACACCAAACCGATCGAGGACGTCGAACTCGGCGACGAGGTGGCCACGACGGATCCCGCCACCGGCGAAAGCACGCCCCAGAAGGTCACCTACCGGCACGTCAACGTCGATGACGACCTGACCGATGTCACCGTCCGCGACGGCGAGACCGGCACGACGTCGGTGGTGAAGACGACCGCGCATCACCCATTCTGGGACGCCACAGACGGGCGATGGGTAGACGCCGCGCAGTTGACGCCGGGACACCGACTGCTCGTCCACGACGACAAGCGGCTCGAGGGCGACAGCACCGGCGCGGGTATGGGCGGCGGCGGACCAGGACACACCGTCACCGTCGTCCAGGTCACCAACGTCGACGGCAGCAAGACCATGCGCGACCTCACCGTCGACAACACCCACACGTACTATGTGATCGCCGGAAATAAGCCGGTCCTGGTTCACAATAATGACCCCGGCTTAATCAAACTCGGCGTCTCCGGTGGCGAGTCGTGCCCGGTCGGCCGTGGCGCGAATTCATGGACGCCGGACTCTGCTAGCGGGTATCCCAGCTATGACAAAGCTGGTGGCTGGTTGCAGGTGCACGGGCCGGCCAGAGATTATGCGACGCCAGGCGGGCCCAAATTGAACTGGGAGCACGTCGTTGAGCAGAGTCAGGGGAAGCAGGGGCCAGGAAGATCCAACTTCCCGCAGGAGTGGATCAATAACCCTGATAATATTTTCCTTCAGGATCAAAGCATAAACTTCGCCAAGAATGGGTACTACGCGAAAACCTTTAACTGGACCGGCGGAAAGCCGATCCGCGATATGCTTGCGGATATGCCTTTTAATCAGCAATGGGACTTTGGATTGTACGTAAATAACACACTCAGGACGTATGGAAAATCGGGTCTAGTGGGGGATGTGTAGGAGCCATGAGAGCGATGGACAGCGTATACAACCTGGCGGTCGACTATGGAGTCGAAGGCGTGGTGCCGGCCGACGCGCCGCTCGGGGTGGCTAAGCTTGCCCATGTCCATCGTGTCTTCAATGCAATTATGGGCGGTGGCTTCGGCTTTGCTGTGGAAGTCATCGAACCGGATGAGTTCGAACGCGCGATTGACGGTTTCCGGTACCTCGACCTCGTCGAGGTCGCGGACCTGCTTGCCGAATTAGTTAGGAGTTATGGTGCATCCAGCTACGACGAACGCAAGGAAGAGGCCTTTGATGCGCTGATCAACGAGAGCGCCTTGGTTCTGGATGCCTATCGACGAAAGGCGGCCGAAGAACCTGCCGACTTCGGGCTTTGATGTCTCAACCCCGTGTTTGGCTGGTAGTGCTGATCACTTCTACAATTCCGGCGGCTTCTTGGGAAAGGTTCGAAGAAGTCGCGACGAGTGATCCGCGCGGCAGGACCGATGTTCGGCAATGAGATGAGGTGGTCGCCGAAGGCCGCGCAATGGTGTTCGTCCGCGGGATGAGGTTCTCGACCGCGACCCGGCCGCGACGACCGCCGCAGTCCTGCCGCTTCGCCCTCGGCAGCTCCGGCGGCACGCGGGCCTCGCCGCTTGTGGGTCGGAATTGCCGTCAACGACGCGACCCCGGTCCCACCGAAGGCTGCCGCAATCGTGGCGCGTGTCGTCCTCGACGGAAGGAGGCCGACCGCCTTGCTGGTCTGACCCCAGGCTGCGGAGGACGACCTCGAGCTGCGGACCTACGAGCAGGTGCTGGACGCGGTCGAGCAGGTTGGCGGAAGAGGTCAACGTTCGCTGCTCCCCGCCCGGCTCGTGCCGGCTGTCGTCGTGGAGCCCCTCAAGGGCGATCGAAAGGAGTTCCCCGCATCGGCGTGCCGCTCGGGCCGTCCGTGGTGCTGTCGGTATGGATCCCGGGAGTTGAGAGTCAAATCCCACCGGCAACCTTCTGACCAGGGCTCCTGGCTGGGAGACCTCTTCGGCGGGCCCGAAAGCGTCACCACTTGTGGCTGGGCCACAGGTGGTCGCCGCAGAACTGGGCGGGGGCCTCGCGTAGTTCAGCGATCAAGTCGTCGTCGCGGGCGACGTACTCCACGATCGGCTCGTTGCAGCCGTCGACCACGGCCACGACGTACCAGCCAAGCGCCCCGGTCACGCCCATGCGCCACTGCGCCTGGGCCGGCGGTTAGTCCAGTACGGCGCCGCCCAGCCCGCTACCCGGGTGCCGGAGACCCGCACCGGATGCGCCTCAATGTACCGAGCGATCCCGTCCGGGTGCTTCACCCCTACAGCGGCAGTTCACCGTCACACCCGGCGTGCTTTCGGGTCGCAAGGCTCCCGCGGCTGCTGGTGCGGTCCGGCACCGTAGTGGTGCTGGTCGTATTCCGGCGACCGGACTACGCACCGAAGGTTGTCGGGCTGCTCCTGGCCGGGGGCCTCCCGGTGCTCCGGCCGAACCAACACGTCCCTCCTGGACACCCACGTCTTCGTCGGCGGGGCGTTGCGCCGGGCCGCGTTGGCCAGGTCGCCTGTGAGGCGCTGCACCCGGGGCGCGATCATGCGGGCGATCGCCGCCTCCGGGCCAGGGGGTGACCGGTACTTCGTCACGTCACGCTCCTCACCGGGTGGCCCCGGTCAACGTCCGGCGGGTTCTGCATCGCGGTCACGGCCAGTTTTCGCGTCGTAGCGCCACGGGTGGCGCCAGAGAAAAGGTTGAGCCGAACGCAATCATCGACCTCGGCAACGGAGACTCCCTCCAGCTGGAGCCGGCCCGGCGCGTCCTTCGTCTCTATCCCGGTGCCGGTGGCACCCAGGTCGAGGTGACGCTGAGGATCAGCAAGGCGCAGGACCTGGCGCCGGGTGTCGCGTACCGGGTGAGCGCCCAGATGTACGTCGAGGACATCATGCGCCGGCAGCGGATGCTGTGCGTCCTCAACGCGGCGAGCCTGGTCACGCCGCTCGTCCAGGCAGGCCAGGTGCAGATGTCGGGCTTCGTCACCGACGAGCAGTTGCGAGCCGTCGAGCAGCTGCGCGCAGGCGGGGACCTGTGGGTGAACCTGAAGCTGTCGGTCGCGTCCGTGGAGCGCCAGGCCGACTCGGTCCACCCAGACAAGCAGGGCCCGCAGATTTCCTTGGAGGATTTGGCGGCGCTGCGCGATGGCAAGCCGACCGAACTGACGTGGGCTCAGAAAGGCGCTGGGGGGGGGGGGGGGGGGGGGGGGCCCGGGGGTGGTAAATCCAAGGTTGCCGTTTGGGGCCCGTTTGATTTTACGGGAACGGGGGGATTTGGGTTGCAAAAAAACGCCGGGGT
>NZ_JBFBEO010000005.1:0-363926 GCF_040683695.1 Micromonospora sp. NPDC093244 | reverse complement strand
CGCTGGGGGCTGACCACGTTTCGGGGGGGTTCCCCGCCTCGCTGCGCACGGGCGGGGGCGTCACCCAGACCTTCTTGGGGGCCTTCGGCCTCTGGTGACAGCCGCGGGGGGTGGGTGCCCGGCGGGCACCGACCCCTCGCGGATGTCACCTGAGGCCGAAGGCCCGCATGACGGTCTGGGTGACGCCGCCGCCGTTGCGCTGCGTGGCGGTGACCCGCACGGACACGTGGTCAGCCCGCTGCGGCGCGCTCAGGGACGTCGTCCAGACGCCCCCGCGCTCCTTGAGGTCCTGCCGGTGCCAGGTGCGCCCGTCGTCGTAGGAGACCTCCAAGCCGAGCGAGGAGACCCCGTCCCGGGCCGCGGCGCTGCCCACCACCACCGGCATGATCGCCAGGTCGGTCCGGCGTGCCGCGCGGCCCGCCAGGTCCAGGTCCGTTCCGTAGTCCAGCTGGACCAGCGGGATGGCCTGCACGCCCTCGGCCGAGCCGGAGAGGAAACTCCAGTCGGTGCGGGTGGTGGAGGAGTACGGGCTGTAGGCCAGGTTGGTCTCCGTCTCGACGACCAGCCGGTACGGCAGCGTCTGCGGTGACAGGTCGCCGGCGAAGAGCTCCGGCCAGTTCTCGAACTGGAGCAGCTGCCTGTCGCCCTGGTAGAGCGAGATCCGTTGCAACATGCCGGCGCCGCCGCTGTGCGCGGCTCCCGCGTCCCCGAACCCCTGGATGTAGGCGCTGATTCCGTACTCGCCGCGGAACGGGATGTCGTAGGTGAGCAGGCGTGGCCGGGTGATCGGCCCGAACCAACGGTCCTTCTGGACGCTGCCCGGCCGGTAGGTGATCTCGTCGGTGTTCGACCGCGACCAGTTGACGACGTCGGCGACCTGCTTCCACCTGATGCCCTCGCCCGCCGAGACCCAGTCGGTACGCGCACCCGGTGCGACCGGTTGGAACGGGAACGGGCGGGCCGCCGCCCACTCGTACGGCGGGAAGTCCATCCGCGTCTCGGCGGCCTGCTGGCCTGGCGGCGGTGCGAACTCGAGATCGATCCGCGCGAGGTCGCGGGGAGCCGTCCTGGCCGACGGGTCCCGGGGGACCCCGCCACGGTGGTAGTCCACGAGGTCGTACAGGTACGCCGACGAGGGGTGGGCGGTTACCGTGAGCCGTACGCCCTTGCGGCCGGCGGCGGTGATCTTCGTGATCAGGGTCTCTCCCTCGCCCCTGACCAGCGAGGCGACCGGGATCGGCCCGGCCGTCGTGCCGTCCGGGTTTCCGGACCACTCGCTGGCACGGCCCTCGCCGTCGTTGACCACCAGCAGCAGCGCCGCGCCGGCGGCGTGCGCCGCGGCCACCTGATCCGTGCGGGTCGCGGCGGCGTCGGCGCGGACGACCACGGCGCTGCCGCGGGCGGACACGCCTGTGTAGTCGGCCGTCGAGCCGGTGCCGGCGAAGACGGCGTCGAGGCGTACGGTGCCGTCGGGCAGCGGTCGGGAGCCGGGCTGCACGAGGGGGTCGCCGGCGCGGTGGCCGTTGTGGACGAGCTCCAGCGGCGTCTGCTCGGCGCGGATCCGGGTGGTGAAGACGAAACTGCCCTTCTTCACCGCGCTCCCGGTCGGCAGCGCCCACAGGCTGTCGTAGAGGGTGCCGGGCCAGAACGTCTCGCGCAGGGCGTTCGGGTCGCTGGGCGTCGGCTCGCTGGACGTGAAGGAGCGGTAGACGTCGATTCGACTGTTGGTGACGGCGGTGGGCTTCGCTGTCACCACCCGCACCTGGCGGGCCTTTGAGGCGTCGAGGTCCACGACCCGGTCGGCGGTCAGCTCCACCTCCGGGGCGGTGAGCATCGCGAGGCCGAGGGAGTGGGCGCCGTGCAGGCCCTCCACGTCGGCGGCGGCGACGAGAGTGTAGGAGCCGGGCTCCCAACGGCTGGTGAGCTCTCCGTCCCGCACCCACATGAAGGTGGAGACCCCGTCGGCGCTGACGATCTCCACCTCGCCGCTCATCGGACGACCGCTGCGGTCCTTCAGGTGGACGGTGAGGTCGTACTTCCTGGATTCCACCGCGACCCCGACCGCCGTGTGCACCGCACCGGCGGCGTGGCGTGCGGTGACCTGGGCGGAGAACCGGCCCGCGGCGAGACCCCGCGGGTCCACCACCACGTCGACTGCGGAGGCTCCCCGGGCCGGCACCGTAACCTGGCTGGCGTCCACCGTGAACGTCGTCCCGGGGGAGTCGCCACGATCGACGGCGAGATCAAGAGTAACCGGACTGTCAGTGGTGTTGGTGTAAGTGATCTTCCGGCTGATCCGTTGCGGCTGGGTACCGGGCGACCAACCGACCAGACCCGCGTCCACCGACCCGGTCGCGATGATCTGATCCTGGTGGTAGGCGGCGGCCACGTTCAGCCGCCCGCTGCCGGCCCGGTAGGCGTTGTAGTCCGGCGTACGCGCGCTGGTGCCCATCAGAGCGTCCTTGATCTGCTGCGCGCTCCATTGCGGGTGTTTCTGAGCCAGCAGAGCGGCGGCGCCGGCCACGTGGGGCGCGGCCATCGAGGTGCCGCTGTCCACCTGGTAGAAGCCCTCACCCCAGGGGATGTGCTGCGAGCGGGCCGCCAGCACGTCCACGCCGGGGGCGGTCATGTCGGGCTTCAGGGCGTCGTCGGTCATCCGCGGCCCGGCGCTGGAGAAGTCCGCCAGGTGATCGGTGCCGTCGACCGCGCCGATGGTGAGCGCGGCGTCCGCGGTTCCCGGCGCTCCGAGGGTGTACGGGTCGGGCCCGCCGTTGCCGGCGGCGACCACGAAGAGCGCGCCGGTCTCGGCGGTCAACTGGTTCAGGGACTGGCTCAGCGGGTCGTCCTGGGTGTGCCAGGCGCTGACACCCAGGCTCATGTTGATGACCTTGGCGTGTTCGGCACGCGCCGCCCACTCCATGCCCGCGATGATCCCCGAGATCGACCCGCTCCCGTTGCTGTCGAGGACCTTACCGATTACCAGTTGGGCGTCGGGCGCGACTCCCCGTTCCTTCCCGTCGGATGCGGCGCCCGTCCCGGCGACGGTCGAGGCGGTGTGGGTGCCGTGCCCGTTGCGGTCGACGACGTCCTCACCGGGGATGAAGCTCCTGGACGCGACCACGCGGTCCGCGAGATCCGGATGGGTCGTGTCCACTCCGGTGTCCAGGACGGCGACGCGGACGCCGCTGCCCGTACCCCCGGCGGCCCACGCCGCGGGGGCGCCGATCTGCGCCGTGGTGTCGGCGAGGGCCGCCTTCGCGCTGCCGTCGAGCCACACCCGGTCGACGCCGGCCGTGAAGGAGGGCGCCGGGGTGCCGGCGGACCGGCCGGTCGGGCGGGCGTACGCGTCGTCGCCGGTGAGGGCCGACCAGAAGTCGGCCGTCTGGGACCGGCGGGTACGGACCGCCTCGCCGCGCACGGAGGGGAGGTCCAGGACGGTCTCCGCACCCGGCAGCGCGGTTCCGCCGCGGCGGGCGACCGAGTCCGTCGTGCGGGTGACGATCAGCGGGAGTGCGCTGGTGCGCGCGTCGTCGAAGCCCTGGGCGACGAGTTGGGTGACGTCGAAGAGCTGCCGGTCGAGTCGTCCGGTCGCGAGATAGGGCAGCGCCTCGTCGGGATACACAAAGGTGTCCCCGTTCTCCGTGGCGACGCGTACGGCCCCGGTGGCGCCCGGCGCGCGCTCGACGTCCACGGTGGGCGGTGTCCCGTCGCGTCCCGGGGTCAGCGTCACCTTGTCGCCGGTGATCAGCGTGACCGTGACGGGTGCGCGGTGTGCGCCGCCGGCCGGGGCCGGTGGTGCCGGCGGCGGTGGGGACGCGGGAGCGCTGTGCGCCGCAGTGGGGGTGACCAGGGCGGCGACGAGAGTGACACCGACCGCCGCTGCCGCAGATCTTCGGATGGGAGAGAGCCGCACAGTGCCTCCAGAGTTGACCAGTTGGCGAATCTGATCACTTCCGGAGATTCATGTAAAGATCATCATCTTTGCCGGGAGGTTGCGAGATCGTTGCGGCCGGGCCGCCCGGTCCCGTGAATTCGGCATGGACTGACGTGCCGAGGTTGCGCCCTTCGGCGAAGATGGGCACATGTCTTCATTCGGTAGGTGGTGGGGCCGGCTCGGCGCGGTCCTCGGTACGGTCGTGCTGGCGGTCTTCGTGCCAGTGGCGGCCTGGGCGTCGACGGGCACCGGCGAGCTGGTGGTGGAGGCGGCGCGGCGGCGGTCCCGCGGCGGCGGCTTCGGCTTCCTCGGGCTGCTCTGCTGCCTGGTGGTGGTGGCGGTCATCGTGTTCCTAGTGCTTCGCCTGACCCGTAACCGTCGGGGCGGCCCGCCGCGCTGACCGGCCGCCGGTGCTCAGCCTGCGAGCGCCGCGATGGCCTGGGACAGGAAGCGCGCGGTGGCCTCACGGGTGCCGTCCCGCTTGACGCGGATGCGCTCGGCGGCGGTGACCAGCAGGGTCCGTACCCTGGCGTGCCCCTTGGGCGGTGGCGCCGGCGCCGGGCCGAGCTGGTCGGCGATGCTGGCGCCGAACGCGGCGGCCCGTCGCTGGACGGGGTCGGCGACGCTGCCCTCGGCGTAGCGGCGGACGGCGAGGCTGGGGTTCAGGCCACGCTCGTGGCCGAGGACGGTGCCGGCCTCGCCGTTCGTGGTCAGGAAGTTGATGACGTCGGCGACCGTGTCCGGGTGGCGGGTGCCCCGGAACGCCGCCCAGTACATCGACGCCCGCGCCCACTGCGCCCCGGACGGGCCGGGGAAGCCGACCACACCCAACTCGGCCCCGGTGAGTCGTTGCATCTCCGGTAGCTGGTGCGACCAGGCGAAGGACGCGGCGGTCAGGCCGGTCACGACCAGTTGCCGGGCCGGCTCGCCACTGTCGGCCTGCTCGATCAGCGCCGCGCCGGGCGTCGCCCGGTCGGCGCGGGCCCGCTGCCAGAGCTCGAACCAGCTGATCAGCTCGTCCGCGCCGAAGCCCAACTGCCGCCCCCGGTAGAACTCGCCGCCCTGCGAACGCAGCCACAGCCAGAGCGCGCGGTAGTCGCCGGACCCGTCCATCGTGCCGGCCACCCGGCCGTCGCCGGCCTCGGTGACCTGCGTCGCCCAGGAGATGTAGTCGGTCCAGCTCATCGCCGCGCGCGGCTCCGGCATCCGCAACTCCCGCAGCAGGTCCCGGTTGAAGACCACCCCGGCGAGGGTCTGCCCAGCGGCGACGGCCATCGTCCGGCCGTCCACAGTGCCGTAGCGGATCAGGCCCTCCGGCAGGCTGCGTAGGTCCACCCGGTGATCGGCGACTCGGTCGGTGAGGTCGAGGAGGATCTGGCGTTGGCTGTAGTCGGTGAGCACGGAGTCGTCGATCTGGATCAGATCCGGCACGTTGCCGCCGGCCGCCTGGGTGGCCAGCCGCTCGTAGTAGCCGTCGACGCCCTGCCAGGTGACCCGGAAGGTGACCCGGGGGTTGCGCGCCGAGTAGAGCCGCAGCACCTTCTCGGTGAGTTCCGCCCGCCTCGGGCCACCCCACCAGAAGACCGACAGCTCGACAGGCCCGTCCTGGCTGGACGTGGTGGCGCCGTCGCTGCACCCGGCCAGCCCGCCGGCAGCCAGCAGGGGAGCGCCGGCCAGCGCGGTGAGCAGGCGGCGTCGGCCCGGGTCGGCGTCGATCGGGGGTCGAACAACGGGCACGGGGGTCTCCTGGCACCTGCGTGGGCGGCGGTCGGACCATTCACGCAGGCGGCGCAGGAGGGTGTCAACGTCCGTCCGGTCACCCCGGCGTCCGCGCCCGGCGCGGGTGGGCGAATCAGGCTCCCCGATGCCGCGTGGTGTACTAGGGCGCGTGGAACTTCTGCACTCGGGCAAGGTTCGGGACGTCTACGCCGACGGCGACGACCTGATCCTGGTCGCATCGGACCGGATCTCGATCTACGACGTGGCGCTGCCGACGCCGATCCCGGACAAGGGTCGTCTGCTCACCGCGCTCTCGCTCTGGTGGTTCGAGCAGCTCGCCGACCTGGTGCCGAACCACGTCATCTCCGCCACCGACGTACCCGCCGAGTTCGCCGGGCGGGCCATCCGCTGCCAGCGGCTCGACATGGTCCCGGTCGAGTGCGTCGCCCGCGGTTACCTCACCGGCGGTGGCCTGCGGGAGTACGAGCAGACCGGCGCGGTGTCCGGCATAACCCTGCCCCGAGGGCTCGGCGAGGCGTCGATCCTGCCCGAGCCGATCTTCACGCCGTCGAGCAAGGCCCCGATGGGCGAGCACGACGAACCCATCACGTACGACGACGTGGTGGCGAAGGTGGGGCAGGACACCGCCGAGCGGCTGCGGCAGATCACCATCGACATCTACCGGCGCGGCGCCGAGCTGGCCGCCGACCGGGGCATCCTGATCGCCGACACCAAGATCGAGCTGGGCTGGGCGCCGGACGGCACCCTGGTCCTCGCCGACGAGCTGCTCACCTCCGACTCGTCGCGGTTCTGGCCGGCGGAGTCGTACCAGCCGGGGCGGGTGCAGTTCTCCTACGACAAGCAGTATGTGCGCGACTGGGCCACGGGCAGCGGCTGGAACAAGCAGGCCCCCGCGCCGGACGTGCCCGACGAGGTGGTCGAGGCGACCCGCGCCCGCTACATCGAGGTCTACGAGAAGCTCACCGGCAACCGCTGGGAGTGACCGCCGGGCCTCACTCCACCCAGTCGAGGGTGCGCTGCACGGCCTTGCGCCACTGGCGCAGCTCCCGCTCGCGCAGGTCCGGGGCCATGGACGGCTGCCACTGGGCGTCGGAGCGCCACTTCGCGCGCAGGGTGGCCAGGTCGGGCCAGAAGCCGACCGCCAGGCCGGCCGCGTACGCCGCGCCGAGGCAGGTGGTCTCGGTGATCCGGGAGCGGATGACAGGCACGTCGAGCACGTCGGCGAGGAACTGCATGAGCAGGGCGTTCGCGGTCATCCCGCCGTCCACGCGGAGCCGGCGCAGCGCCACGTCGGAGTCGGCGTCCATCGCGTCGACCACCTCGCGGGTCTGCCACGCCGACGCCTCCAGCACCGCCCGCGCCAGGTGCCCCTTGGTGATGTAACCGGTCAGGCCGGCGATGACGCCCCGTGCGTCGCTGCGCCAGTGCGGGGCGAACAGCCCGGAGAACGCCGGCACCACGTAGCAGCCGCCGTTGTCGTCCACGGTGCGGGCCAGGGCCTCCACCTCGGCCGCGGAGGAGATCAACCCGAGGTTGTCCCGCAGCCACTGCACGAGCGAGCCGGTGACGGCGATGGCGCCCTCCAGGGCGTACGCCGGGGGTTGGCCCTTGATCTGGTAGGCGACTGTGGTGAGCAGGCCGTGCGTCGAGGGGACCGGGGTGGCGCCGGTGTTGAGCAGCAGGAAGCTGCCGGTGCCGTAGGTGCACTTCGCCTCGCCCGGCTGGAAGCAGGTCTGCCCGAACAGGGCGGCCTGCTGGTCACCGAGCGCGCTGGCCACCGGCACCCCGGCGAGCACACCCTCGGCCGTGCCGTACACCTCGGCGGAGCAGCGGATCTCCGGGAGCATTGCCGCAGGTACGCCCATCGCGTCCAGCAACTCCGGGTCCCAGTCGAGCGTCGTGAGGTCCATCAGCATGGTCCGGCTGGCGTTCGTCACGTCGGTGACGTGCGCGCCTGTCAGCTTCCAGATCAGCCAGCTGTCCATGGTGCCGAACAGCACCTCGCCGCGTTCGGCGCGCTCACGCAGGCCGTCGACCTCGTCGAGCAGCCAGCGCAGCTTCGGCCCGGCGAAGTAGGTGGCCAGCGGCAGGCCCGTGCGGGTCCGGAACCGCTCCTCGCCGTACGTCGAGGCCAGCTCGCGCAGCAGCGGCCCGGTGCGGGTGTCCTGCCAGACGATGGCGTTGGCCACCGGGCGGCCGGTGGCCCGGTCCCAGACGACAGTGGTCTCCCGCTGGTTGGTGATGCCCACGGCGGCGAGCCCTGCCGCGTCGGTGCCGGCGGCCCGCAGCGCCTCGGCGACCACCTGCTGGACGTTGTCCCAGATCTCCTCGGCGTCGTGCTCCACCCAACCCGGTCGGGGGAAGATCTGCCGGTGTTCGCGTTGGGCCACGGCGACGATGTCCCCGGCGGAGTCGAAGACGATGCACCGCGAGGAGGTGGTGCCCTGGTCGATGGCGGCGACGTACTCGGGGGTCACCGCAGCACCGTACCCGGACCGGCGGTGCGGTGCGACCGCCGTCACGTCGGCCCACGCGTCGCCTACGATGTGCGAACGTGCGCGACATCGCCGTTTTCAGTGGAACCGCCCATCCCGACCTCGCCGCCGAGATCTGCGCCCATCTGGGGGTGCCGCTGCATCCGGTGCGGGTCTCCCGGTTCGCGAACGACTGCCTGGAAGTCCAGTTGCAGGCCAACTGCCGCGAGCGGGACGTGTTCCTGATCCAGCCGCTGGTGCCGCCGGTGCAGGAGAACCTGGTCGAGCTGCTGCTCATGATCGACGCGGCCCGGGGGGCGTCCGCCGGGCGGATCACCGTGGTGCTGCCGCACTACGCGTACGCCCGCTCGGACAAGAAGGACGCCCCACGGATCTCGATCGGCGCCCGTCTCGTCGCCGACCTGCTCACCTCGGCCGGCGCGGACCGGGTGCTCGCGATGACCCTGCACTCGCCGCAGGTGCACGGCTTCTTCAGCGTCCCGGTGGACCACCTGCACGCGCTGCGGGAGCTGGCCACCCACTTCCGGCGCTACGACCTGAGCGACACCGTGGTGGTCTCGCCCGACCTGGGCAACGCCAAGGAGGCAGCGGCCTTCGCCAGGTTGCTGGGCACGCCTGTGGCGGCCGGGGCGAAGCAGCGGTTCAGCGACGACCTCGTCAAGATCAGCGCGGTGATCGGCGAGGTGGCCGACCGGGACGTCATCGTGCTGGACGACGAGATCGCCAAGGGCAGCACGGTGGTCGAGCTGATGGAGCACCTGCGCGGCCTGAAGGTCCGCTCGATCCGGTTGGCCTGTACGCACGGACTCTTCTCCGGCGACGCCCTGCACCGGCTCAGCGACCAGGACGGCGTACTGGAGATCGTCTGCACCAACACGGTCCCCATCGCCGCCGAGAAGCGGGTGCCGAAACTCCAGGTGCTCTCGGTGGCGCCCGCCCTGGCCGAGGCCATGCGGCGGATACACAACGGGGAGTCCGTCTCGGCGCTCTTCGCCTGACCCGTCCTCGCCGATCCGGTGACCGCGGGATCGGCGCGGCGGGGCGGCGCCCGGGTCAGCGCGTGGTGCGGTAGTGGTCGGTGAGGCCGGCCATGATGCGGACAGTTGTGCCTGTGGTGCCGGTGGCGACCTCCATGGCGTCGGTCAGCTCGCGGGCCAGCCAGAGACCCCAGCCGCCGGCCGTGTCCGGCGCCGGTCGACTGCGGTCACCCAGCCGTTGCGGGCTGATCCCGTGCCCGTGGTCGGCGACCTCGCAGACCAGTGCCCCCGGCTCCTGCCAGAGCCGCAGCCAACCCCGCCCACCGCCGTGCCGCACCGCGTTCGTGATCAGTTCGTTGATCGCCAGCACGAAGTCGTCGAGCCGTTGACCGGTCAGCCCGCAGGCGTGCGCGCAGGAGGTGACCGAGTGTCGGATCTCGGTCACCTGGGCCTGGTCAAAGGCCTCGGCGATAAGGAGGGCGGGTTCGATGGGCACAACCGTACGCGGTGCGTGCGGATCTGCGTTCGTCATGGGCCCGTCCCGACGGCGAAGCTCGAAGTATTTCGCGGCATTTCCACCGTACGTCAGGGTTTCCCGAACCGCACTCGCCGGCCTACCGCGCGCCCGGCCCCGCTGTGGCATCCTGACCGCCATGTCGTCACCGTCAGGTGGTTTCGAGGTGCCACTCTGGCGTGCCCTGGCGGTGTTCCGGGTGGCGTCCCTCGGGTACGTCTGCGTGCTCTCGGTACGCGACGCCGACAGGTACGCCCACCCGTACGCCGCCGGCGCCCTGGTCCTGGTCATGATCGCCTGGACCACGGCGACTGCCATCGGCTACGCCCGCCCGGCCTGGCGGCGCTGGCCGCTGCTGCTGGCCGACCTCGGGGTGGTGGTGGCCATCGTGCTCTCCACTCCCTGGGTGGTCGGCCGGACGGCGCTCGCCCACGGCGTACCCACCCTGGGGGTGGCCTGGATGGCCGGCCCGGTGCTGGCCTGGGCCGTCTCCGGCGGACGCCGTCGCGGCACTGTGGCGGCGCTCGTGGTCGCCGGCGCGGACCTGGCCACCCGGGAACGGATCGGCCAGTCCTCGTTCACGGGCGTGATCCTGATGCTGCTCGCCGGGGTGGTGGTCGGGCACGTGGCCCGACTCGCGGTGGCCGCCGAGGAGCGGCTGCAACGCGCGGTCGAGCTGGAGGCGGCAACCCGGGAGCGGGAGCGGCTGGCGCGGGACATCCACGACTCGGTGCTCCAGGTGCTGGCGCTCGTGCAGCGGCGCGGCGCGGACCTGCCCGGCGAGGCCGGCGACCTGGCCCGGCTCGCCGGTGAGCAGGAAGCGGCGCTGCGGGCACTGATCGCGGGCACCGCCACCCCCGGCGGGTCGGACGCCGACACGGTGGACCTGCGGAGCCTGCTCGGGCGGTACGCCTCGTCGGCGGTGTCGCTCTCGGCCCCCGCCACCCCGGTGTCACTGCCCCGGCAGGTGGCCGGGGAGCTGGCGGCCGCGACCGGCGCGGCCCTGGACAACGTGGGACGGCACGCCGGCGGACGGGCCTGGGTGCTGATCGAGGACGAGGGGACGACTGTGACCGTGTCCATCCGGGACGAGGGGCCCGGCATTCCGGACGGCCGGTTGACCGAGGCCGCCGACCAGGGTCGGCTCGGTGTGAGCCAGTCGATCCGGGGCCGGGTCACCGACCTGGGCGGGACGGTCCGGATCATCTCGGCGCCGGAGGCCGGGACCGAGATCGAACTGACAGTGCCGAGGGCGCGACGATGACGCAGGTGCGGGTGATGGTCGTCGACGACCATCCGATGTGGCGCGAGGGCGTCGCTCGCGATCTCACCGAGGCCGGCTTCCTGGTGGTGGCGACCAGCGGCGAGGGGCGGCAGGCGGTCCGGGTGGCCGCCGCCGCCCGCCCCGACGTGGTCGTCCTCGACCTGCAACTACCTGACATCTCCGGGGTCGAGGTGATCCTCGGGCTGCGCGCGGCGCTGCCCGACGTGCGGGTGCTCATGCTCAGCGCCAGCGGCGAACAGCAGAGCGTGCTGGACGCGGTCAAGGCGGGCGCCACCGGCTACCTGGTGAAGTCGACCGCGCCTGCCGAGTTCCTCGACGCCGTACGCCGCACCGCGGCAGGCGACCCGGTCTTCACCCCCGGCCTGGCGGGGCTCGTCCTCGGCGAGTACCGCCGGCTGGCAGCCGGGCCGGTGGCCGGGCCGGGCGACGGTACGGAACCGGGCGCCCCCCGGCTCACCGACCGGGAAACCGAGGTGCTGCGACTGGTGGCGAAGGGGATGTCGTACAAGCAGATCGCCCAGCGGCTCGGGCTGTCGCACCGCACCGTGCAGAACCACGTACAGAACACGCTGGGCAAACTGCAGCTGCACAACCGGGTCGAGCTGACCCGGTACGCCATCGAACGCGGCCTGGACGACTGACCGGCCTCAGACCGAGCGCGGCGGCTCCGTCTCGTGGATGGCCAGCTCCTCGGCGCTCGCCCCGCCACCTGCCGAGCCGGCGTCGTACGCCACCGAGTCGGTCTCCTGGTCGGTGTGCGCCCCCTCGTCCGGTTCGACAAGCCGGCCCACAGTCGCGTCGGCCACAGTGCCGAGCTGGCCGTGGTCGTAGAGGGAGACCGGCGAGTTCGGGTCGGAGGTGGGCCCCGGGTCCATCACGTCGGCGTCGAGCTGGGCCTCCGCGGCGGCCTCCAGGTTGTCCGCCTCGAAGGCGATCTTCGGGTCGATCGTCCCGGCCAGCGGGTCGTCCGCCGGGCGTTCGTAGACCTCCCGGTCGAGCTTGTAGTCCAACGACTCGCCGTCGAGCTGCTCCTCGGCGGTGGTCCCGAACCGGTCCACCGCGACCGGCGTGCGGTCTCCGGGCAGCTGGGCCGGGTCCGGGCCGTCCGCCTCGCGCCCGGTGAGGACGTCGTCGTTGGCGGTCGAGTCGTCATCGGCGGTGTCCGGAAGCCCCTGGGACTCGGTGTCGGACACGGGGGTCGGGTACTCGTTGTCGCGCATGTCTGATCACTACCCGCTGCCCTCCCGCCGTAACCGGGCCATCCCCGCAGGTACGACGCGGAACCGGGCACCGGAGGTGAAAGCCCGGTCAGCCGGCCTCGTCGTCGGGGTGCAGCACGCACCAGACGACCTTGCCGTCCGGTACCGGGCTGCTACCCCACCGGCGGGCCACCGTGTCGATCAGCAGCAGCCCCCGGCCGCCCACCCGGTCCGGCGGGGACAGCCCCGCGAACGTCGGCTGTCGCGGGGAGTGGTCCCGGACCGCCAGGTGCAGGGCGCTGTCGTGCGGCGCCAGCCGCACCGTCATCGCCGTCCGGGCGTGCGCCACCACGTTGTTGACCATCTCGGTGACCGCGATGCACGCCGGGTCGACGAGGGTCGGCATGCCCCAGCGCTCACACCCGGTGGTGACCATCTCGCGGGCCTCCCGGGCGGCTCCCACAGCCGGAGCCAGGTCGGCGGTGAGCACCGCCGCCATCGGTGCCGCCGCGACCGCCGCCAGCGCGCCGTCCAGGGTGGGCCAGGCCGGGACGCCCGGTGCGGCGTCCGGCTGGTCGGGCCCGGCGACCGTCGGGTCGACGAGAAGCAGGTCCGCGGCCGGCCAGTCGGCGACCTCCCGGCGCACCTCGGCGAAGACGCCCCGCACGGCCGGGTCGGCGACCCGCAGCCCGGTCAGGTCGACCACCACCGGGCCGGGTCGGTCACTGAGCCGGGTGAGCAGCGCGGCGCGGACCACGTCCGCCGCGCCGGCGTCGAGCACACCCGTCAACCGGACCACAGCCGACGACTCGTCGATCTCGACGAGGCAACGCGAAGCGGTCGGCATGATCGCCCCATTGTGCGCGCCTGTGACGACTGCCGCATCCGGTCGGTCGACGCCCGACATCAGCGGACCAACCGGGATCGGCGGTTCATGGCGGCCATCGTGCCGACCGCGGTACCCGCCGCGGCGAGGCCGAACGCGGCGGTCATCCGCACCACCTGGCGACGCCGGCCGTGCCAGCCGCCGTCCCGGCGTGCCTCGGCGTCGGCGTCGAACACGTTGCCGCTGCTGTCCATCCGCGCGCCGGGACCGAACTGGGTGCGGTGGGCGTACCAGGCGAGGGTGCGTTCGACCAGGGCTGGCGCGAGCCGCCACTGAAGGCCGATGAGCCGGGCGGCGCCACCCGCGTACGCCTCGCGGCGCGGCCGGCGCAGCAGCCGGACGATCGTCTCGGCGACGACCTCCGGCGGGTAGACCGGCGGGGGTGGCGCGAGTTCGCGGCCTGTGTGGTTGGCCGTGTGCCTGAAGAACGGGGTGTCGATTGTTGCCGGCAGGACCGTGCAGACGGAGATCTGCCCCCGCCCGGTGACCCGCAGCTCCTGCCGGACCGTGTCGGCGAGCCCCCGGATGCCGTGCTTGGTGGCGTTGTACGCCGACTGGTAGGGCATCGCCACCTCGGCCAGCACCGAGGCGTTGTTGACCAGGACACCGCCGCCGGCCGCCTCCAGGTACGGCAGCGCGGCCTTGATGCCGTGCACGGCACCGAGCAGGTTGACCTCCAGCACCCGGCGGAACTCGGCGACCGGAATCTCGTCGAACAGGCCCACCGCGCTCACCGCGGCGTTGTTCACCCAGGCGTCGATCCGCCCGAACTCGGCAGCCGCCCGGTCCGCCAACTGCCGTACCGACTCCAGGTCGGTCACGTCGGTCGGCACGACAAGCGCCCGGCCGCCCAGCTCCCGGCAGCGGTGCGCCACCTCGCGCAGGGCCGGCTCGCTCCGGGCGGCCAGTACGACGGCGACGCCACGGCGGGCCAGCGCGTACGCGGTGGCCGTGCCGATCCCGCTGGACGCACCGGTGATCACCACTGTCGAATCGTCGAGACTGCGGGTCAGGGGCATTTCTCAGCGGTACCCCCGCCCGGGGCTGCTCATACCACCGGTAGGTGTCTGATCACGGCGTCGGCCGCGATGGTTGTCGTGGCGCAAGCGTCGGCGGCACCTGCGGGGACTGTTCCCGATCTGCCAGGTTTCGACTCCGGGCCCTCGGGTTAATGGGACGCTCTGACCGGGAGGACCACCGCCGAGGAAAAGATCGCAGGGAGGTGACCCATGCGCGTCGGCCTCGTCTGCGCGCACACCAGCTCGTACCGGCACGCCGACGGCCCGCCGGTCGGTACCCAACAGCACATCGCGCGGGTCGCCGCCGAGCTGGCCGGCCGAGGCCACGATGTCCGGATCTACGAGCGTCGGGACGACCCGGAGCTGCCGGCCACCACGGATGTCGACGGCTACCAGGTGCACCGGGTGTCCGCCGGCCCGCCCACCCCGTTGCCCACCGCCGAGCTGATCCCGCACGTCACGGCGTTCGGCCGCTGGCTGACCGACGAGTGGGCAGGTGCCTGGCGACCCGAGGTGGTGCACGGGCACTACTGGGTCGGGGGGCTGGCGGCCGCGCACGCCGTGCGGGAGACCGACATCCCTGTGGTACAGACGTTCCACTCACTCGGCGTCGAGCAGCTGCGACACCTGGGCGGCAGGTACGACGGCCCGGGGCAGCGCATCCCGCTGGAGCGGGCACTGACCCGGGCGGTGGACATCGCGGTCGCCCAGTGCAACGACGAGGTGGACGAGCTGACCCGGATGGGTCTGCAACGCAGCCTGGTGGCGATGGTGCCGGCCGGGGTGGACACCCAACAGTTCCACCCCGACGGTGAGGCCGCGCCGCGCGAGCAACGCTCGCGGATCCTCTCCGTCGGCGGGCTCTCCCCGGGCCACGGGCAGGAGGACCTGATCCGGGCGATGCGGCTGGTCGGCGACGCCGAACTGGTGATCGCCGGCGGGCCACCTGCCGAGGCGTTGGTCAACCACGCGGAGGCGCGTCGGCTGCGGGAGCTGGCCGAGCAGGTCGGGGTGGCCGACCAGGTACGCCTCGTTGGCGCGGTGCCACACGACCAGATGGCCACCTGGTACCGGTCGGCGGACGTGGTGGCCTGCACGCCGCACTACTCCTCGGCGGGCCGGGTGTCGCTGGAGGCGATGGCCTGCGGGGTGCCTGTGGTCGGCTACGCGATGGGCGGCCTGGCGGACGCCGTCGTCGACGAGGTCACCGGTCGGCTGGTGCCCCCCGGCGACGTGCGGACACTCGGGGTCTCGCTGCGCCGACTGCTGTCCGACAACGCCGGCCGGTTCGCGTACGGCCACGCGGCGGTGGACCGGGTCCGCAGCAGCTACACCTGGGACCGGACGGCTGGCGCGTTGGAGCGCCTCTACGAGCGGGTGGTGAGCCGGCGCAAGCCGGTCGAGGCGTGACGCGGGGAGGCGCCGGTCAGACGGGTCGGCCGGCGCCGACCATTGCCGGATCCCGGCGGCGCGGCGCCGCGCGGTGCTGCTGGGGTTGCGCGTACCGGGTCAGCCCGATCACCGCGGTCAGGGTGACCAGGAAACCCACAGCGGCCAGCCACTCCCGTCCGGGCCAGATCTTGTCGTTGAGCAGCAGCAGGCCGACGATCGCCGCGGGCACCGCCCCGGCCGCGTCCATCGCGGCGACAGCCGCGGTCGTCGAGCCCCGCTGCATGGCAAGGCCCAGCAGCAACTGCCCGACGATCGAGTGGGCGATCAGCAGGTAGAACAGGGGATCGGCGAGGAACGCCTCGGCGGACGGCGCGGAGGCCAGCGGGCGGGCCGCCACCGCCGCCGAGGAGAAGGCCAGCCCGGCCAGCGAACCGAGCGCCACCGACCCGGGCGCCCCGTGCAGCCGGACGGCGAAGACACCGACCACCGCGATGACACCCAGCGCCACCAGCAGCGCCACCGACCCGGCCGTGCCGAGCTGCTTCGACGGCGCCGGACGTGCGGACAGCACCAGCGCGGTGATCCCTCCGAAGAGCAGGGCCAGCAGCGCCACCTCGGCCACCGGCAACCGCCACTTCAGCACCACCACGCCGAGAATCGCTGTCACCCCGAGCCCGGCGGCCACGCTGGCCTGCACCAGGAACAGGGGCAGATCCCGCCGGGCCAGGAAGGCGAGCACGAAACCGCCGATCTGGCAGCTCAACCCGACCAGGTACGTCCGGTGCCCGGCCAGCCGCAGCAGCAGACCCGGATCGAAGGTGTGGTGGACCGTTGTGCGGGCCGCGGCCACCGACTGGAGCAGGTTGGCGAAGCCGTACGCGACGATCATCGCCGCGAGAAAGCACCAGCCGGAGGAGACCACCTGGCGAGGATAGAGGTTGCCGGGGGTCAGCGCTCGGCTGGTCGATGCAGCCGGGTGAGGATGTCGGCGTGCAGCGCACCGTTGGTGGCGACCACGCTGCTCTCGGTGCCCGGCTCGCCGGTCGGCGACTGCCGACCGTGCAGATCCGTGACCGTGCCACCCGCCTCCGTGATGATCGGAACCAGCGCCGCCACATCCCACAGCGACAGTTCGGGCTCGGCCATCACGTCGAGTGCACCCTCGGCCAGCAGCATGTAGCCGTAGAAGTCGCCGTACGCGCGGCTGCGCCAACTGGCCCGCATCAGGTCGAGCATCGCGTCGAGCCGCCCGGCGCTCTCCCACCCGGTCAGCGACGAGTAGCAGACGCTGGCGTCCTCGATCCGACGCACCGCGGAGACACCGATCCGCGTGCCGGCGGCCGGCCCCGGACCGGCGTACGCGCCCCCGCCCGCGCTGGCCCACCAGCGTCGGCCCAGCGCCGGCGCGGACACCACACCGACAGCCGGGCGCTCGCCGTCGTACAGCGCGATGAGGGTGGCCCAGACCGGCACACCCCTGACGAAGTTCTTCGTCCCGTCGATCGGGTCGACGATCCATCGACGGTCGTCGGGGCCGCTGGCCGGCTGTGCGCCGTACTCCTCGCCGAGCAGCCCGTCGGCCGGCCGGTGCTCGGCAAGCAGGGCGCGGATCTCCCGCTCCACGGCGGTGTCCGCGTCGGAGACGGGAGTCAGGTCGGGCTTCGCCTCCACCCGCAGGTCGAGAGCCCGGAACCGGGCCGTGGAGATGGCGTCCGCCCGGTCGGCGAGCAGGTGGGCGAGGGCGAGGTCGTCGGCGTACCCGGTCATGCCGGCAACCTAGCCGACGCCCGGCGGGTCACTCGTCGGGCCCGCGCCTGTCACCCTCGCCGGGCCCGCGCTGGTCGCTGTCGCCGCGCGCGTCGCCGTCGCCCGCCCGGGAGGCGAGCAACCGGCGGTACGACGCCAGCCGGCGCGGGTCGGCCTTGCCGGCGGCCACCCAGGCGTCCAGCCCGCAGTCGGCCTCGTCGGCCGTGTGCGGACAGTTCGGCGGGCAGTCGACGGTGCCCTCGACCAGGTCGGGGAAGCCGTGCAGCAGGCTGTCGGCCGAGACGTGCGCCAGCCCGAAGCTGCGGATCCCCGGGGTGTCGATGATCCAGCCCGGGTCGGTGTCGACGCCCGGCACCGGTGGCAGCCGCAGCGCCACCGCGCTTGTGGACGTGTGCCTGCCCCTGCCGATCGCGCTCACCACGCCTACCGCGCGCAGCGCGTCCGGAACGAGGCGGTTGACAAGCGTCGACTTGCCCACCCCGGAGTGCCCGACCATCACCGACACCTTGCCGCTCAGCAGCGCACGGAGCGCGTCCAGGTCCGAGTCCGGGCGGTTGAGCACGTACGGCAGCTCCAGCTCGGTGTAGTAGCCGAGCACCTCCTCCGGCCCGGCCAGGTCGGCCTTGGTGAGGCAGAGCAGCGGCTCGACGTCCGCGTCGTACGCGGCCACCAGGCAACGGTCGATGAACCCGGTACGCGGCGGCGGGTCGGCCAACGCGCTCACGATCACCAACTGGTCGGCGTTCGCCACCACCACGCGTTCCAGCCGGCCCTCGGCGGTGGTCTCGTCGTCGTCGGCGGTGCGGCGCAGCACCGAGCGGCGCTCGGCGATCCGGACGATGCGGGCCAGAGCGCCCTCCGCGCCCGACGTGTCCCCGACCAGGCTGACCCGGTCACCCACCACCACCGACTTGCGGCCCAGCTCGCGGGCCCGCATCGCGGTGACAGTGGGCAGGTCGGCACCGACCACGCCGCGCTCGGCCCCGGACAGCACGCACGTGTAGCGCCCCCGGTCGACGGCGATGACGAACCCGCCCACGGCGTCGGCGTGCTGCGGGCGGGTGCGCGTACGCGGGCGCGACGACTTGCCGGGTCGGACCCGTACGTCGTCCTCGTCGTACTCCCGCCGTCTGGTCGCCAGGACCTGCCCTCTTTCTCGCGTCAGTTCTTGCCGGTCACCATCGCTGACCATAGTGCCGGGAACTCGGGCATGGTCTTGGAGGTGCACCCCACGTCGTCCACCTCGATGCCGGGCACGGCGAGCCCGGCCACCGCTGCGGCGTGTGCCATCCGGTGGTCGTGGTAGGTGTGGAAGATCCCGCCGCGCAGCGGGCGGGGCCGGATCTCCAACCCGTCAGGTGTCTCGGTGATGTCCGCCCCGAGCCCGCCGAACTCGCGCGCGAGCGCGGCGAGCCGGTCGGTCTCGTGGCCCCGGATGTGCCCGACGCCTGTGAAGACCGACGGCGAGTCGGCAAGCATGGCCAGCGCGGTCAGCACGAGGGTCAGCTCGCCGACGTCGGACAGGTCGGCGGTCAGGCCGTGCACCACGCCTGTGCCCCGCACGGTCAGCCCGTCGGTGGAGAGGCTGACCTCGCCGCCCATCCGTTGCAGCAGCGAACGGAGCTGCTCGACCGGCTGCATGCTGCCATGCGGCCAGCCCTGGAGGGTCACCTCACCGCCGGTGACCAGGGCGGCGGCGAAGAACGGCACCGCTCCGGAGAGGTCCGGTTCGATCTCCCAGCCGCGCCCGCTGAGGGGGCCGGGCTCGACGGTCCACAGGTCGGGGGTGGTGTCGTCGACCGCCGCGCCGGCGGCCCGCAGCATCTGCACGGTCATCCGCAGGTGCGGCGCGGACGGCACCGGCGGCCCGACGTGGCGCACCACGACACCCCTGTCGAAGCGCGGGGCGGCCAGCAGCAGCCCGGAGACGAGCTGGCTGGAGGCGGACGCGTCGATCACCACCTCGCCGCCGGTGATCCGGCCGGTGCCGAGCACGGTCAGCGGGAGGCTGCCGGAGCCGGTGACGTCGATCCGGACGCCCAGCGAGCGCAGCGCGCCGACCAGCGGACCGAGGGGTCGGGTGCGGACGTACGGGTCGCCGTCGAAGGTGACCTGCCCGTCGGCCAGGCCCGCCACCGGCGGCACGAACCGCATCACCGTGCCCGCCAGGCCCACGTCGACGTGCGCGGGGCCGGCCAGCGGGTGCGGTCGGACCAGCCAGCGCTCGTCGTCGCTGATCGAGACGTGCGCGCCCATCGCCCGCAGGCCGGCCGCCATCAACTCGGTGTCGCGGGCGCGCAGCGGCCGGGCCAGCGTCGACGGGCCGGCGGCCAGGGCGCTGAGCACCAGGGCGCGGGCGGTCATCGATTTGGAGCCGGGCAGGCGCAGTGTCGCCGCCACCGGGTCGGACGCGGTAGGTGCGGTCCACGGCTGCGGCGGCCGGGTCGCGGTCAGATTCCCCACGGTTACATTCTGCCGTGCGGGCCGGTCGGCGGCGGGAACCGGCTGTCGTACTCCCGGTTGGCGGGACAGCCGACCGGGCGTCCGACGCACTAGCGTGTGTGCCATGTGTGGCAGGTACGCGACGACCCGGAGTTCCGGCGAACTGAGCGCGCTGTTCGAGTCGTCCGACGACACCGACGGCGGGGTCGGGCCGGATCACAACGTCGCGCCGACCGACCCGGTGCCGCTGGTCCGGGTGACCCCGGAGGGGCACCGCAGCCTGTGCGTGGGCCGTTGGGGCTTTCTGCCGCACTGGTCCCGTTCGGCGGCCGGGGCGGCCCGCATGATCAACGCGCGGGCGGAGACGGTGGCCACCAGCCGGGCGTACGCCCGGGCGTTCGCCCGTCGGCGCTGCCTGGTTCCGGCCGATGGCTGGTACGAGTGGGTCCGGCTTCCCGACGGCGGCCGGCAGGCGTACTTCATGACCCCCGCCGACGGATCGGTGCTCGCGCTGGCCGGCATCTGGTCGGTCTGGGAGTCCGGCACGGACAGCCGGTTGACCTTCAGCGTGCTGACGACGGCGGCGCTCGGCGAGTTGGCCGAGGTGCACGACCGGATGCCTGTGCTGCTGCCCGCGGACCGGTGGTCGTCGTGGCTGGAGCCGACGGACGAGCCGGAGCGCCTGCTCGCCCCACCGGCGTCGGACTGGCTGGCCGGTCTGGAGATCCGTCCGGTGGGTCCGGCGGTGGGCGACGTCCGCAATGACGGTCCGCGGTTGACCGCGCGGGTGCCTGTGGGTCCGGCGCCGCAGGAGCTGACTCTGTTCTGACGTTCACGCATCGTCGGGTGCCGATTTGGCAGGGTTGCGCGCTATTCGTCTCCCGGCCGTTCGGTCATGTTCCCGTCAGCCCCTTGTTTCGGCGCGCACAAGTGCGATAGAACACAGCGCCGGTAGTGGGTGTCGATTCGCACGGGGCGGACGACATCCACCGATCTTGCCGGTCCCACGGGGGAGGTGGGTGGATGACACGGGCACGTATGCCCCGCCCGCACGAGGTGGCTGCGGCGCGGCGAGATCCGAGACTGCTGAGAGCCTTACGGGAGCGGCGACAGGACGACGCGTGGCGCACCAGAGGCACATGTCAGAGCGTCGATCCGGAGACGTTCTTTCCAGCGCCGAACGAGCCGGCGGACGCCGCCGTCGCACTGTGCCGAACATGCGACGTGCAGGGGTCCTGCCTGGCCTGGGCGCTGGAGGTCGGTGACTGTCACGGGGTGTGGGGCGCCACCACGCCCCGGGAACGGCGGGCGATGCTCGTCGCGTGGCGCGGCGAGGTCGAACCCGACCCGGCCGCCGCCGACGAGGCCGGCCCACCGGTACGGGACCGGCTACTCACCCTGGTCCCGCTGAGCTGACCATCGGCCCGGTCGCCACCCGATCGGCATCGGAGCGGCGCAGAATGGGCCGGTGCCGCTCAGCGACCAGATAGACACCCCGCGCGGTCCGGCGCGGATCGACACCGACCTGCCGGCCCGGCCGGCCGCCGCGTTGCTGGTGCTCGGGCACGGTGCGGGCGGCAGCGTGGATTCGCCCGACCTGCTCGCGGTACGCGACGCGGCGGTCTCGGCCGGCGTGGCGGTGGTCCGGGTGACCCAGCCCTACCGGGTCGCCGGCCGACGCGCGCCGGCCCCCGCCGGCCACCTCGACGAGGCCTGGACGGCGGTGCTCGCCGCCGTCCGCGACAGGTACCCGGACCCGCCGGCACTTGTGGTCGGCGGGCGCTCCAGCGGCGCGCGGGTGGCCTGCCGGACAGCCCACGCGGTGGGGGCGGCCGGTGTCGTCGCGCTGGCGTTTCCGCTGCACCCGCCCGGCCGTCCGGAACGCTCGCGGGCCGCCGAACTGGACACCGGCCTGCCGACGCTCGTGGTCAACGGCGACCGGGACCCGTTCGGGGTGCCGCAGCCGGGGCCGTCGGCGCACGTGGTGACCCGGCCGGGGGAGACGCACGACCTGCGGCGGGATCCGGCCGGCACGGCGGACGTGGTGCGGGACTGGCTGCGCGCCCGGGGCTGGACGGCCGACTGAACCGGCCCGGGCGCTCGGGAGAACCGTGTCCGGTGCCGGGCGCGGGTCGTTGCATCCGATGGTGCCACCGGACCGATTCGGGCGGGAGGCGCCAACCCTCCCAGGCCCTTCCTGGTCCCAGCGCCGGCCGCCCGTCGGGGCCGGGACCAGGAACGGGGAGAGCCGGACGGAATGCCCCACCCGCCGTCCCGCGTTACTACCCCCGGACGACTTTTTCGAGGGGGGTGACCGGTGCCGACCGAGACACGGATCCGGGAACGGGACGAACGGGAGGCCCGGCAGCTCAAGCGGCTGCTGGACGCTCCGGAGTGGCCCGCGACGGTGGAACCGGGCGGGGTGGGAGCGGTGAGCACGGGCACACCAGCCGGAAGTGAATCTGTGGTCACGTCCGTGCGCGTATCCTCGGCGAGAAAGCATCCGACGCGAGGGGATGTGCGGTTGACCACCGAGAAGACGGACGAGCGCAGGGCCCGTTTCGAGCGGGACGCGATGCCATTCGTCGATCAGCTCTACGCTGCTGGGCTGCGAATGACACGCAACCCGGCGGATGCCGAGGATCTGGTCCAGGAGACCTACCTGAAGGCGTACGCCGCCTTCCACCAGTTCGAGCAGGGCACCAACCTGAAGGCCTGGCTCTACCGGATCCTGACCAACACCTACATCAACTCCTACCGCAAGCGGCAGCGCCAGCCCATCCAGGCGCCCACCGAGGAGATCACCGACTGGCAGCTCGCCGAGGCCGAGTCGCACACCTCCAGCGGTCTGCGTTCGGCGGAGACCGAGGCGCTCGACCGGCTGCCGGACAGCGACGTCAAGGAAGCCCTCCAGCAGTTGCCTGAGGAGTTCCGCCTTGCCGTCTACCTGACCGACGTCGAGGGCTTCTCCTACAAGGAGGTGGCGGACATCATGGGTACGCCGATCGGCACCGTGATGTCGCGTCTGCACCGGGGCCGTCGTAATCTGCGGAAGCTGCTCGAGCGCTACGCCTCGGAGCGGGGTTTCAGTGCCGCCCGCTCGTCGAAGGGCTCGACCGCTGCCGCTGCCGGCCGGGAGGTGTGACGTGAGCTGTGGGGAGCCGCACGAGACGGACTGCCGTGAGGTGCTCGCGGAGGTCTACCTCTACCTGGATCTGGAGTGCGCCGACGAGCGGCGGACGCTGATCCGGCACCACCTCGACGAGTGCGGGCCGTGCCTGCGCGAGTACGGGCTGGAGCAGGAGGTCCGCGCGCTTGTCGCCCGTTGCTGCGGCAACGAGACCGCACCGGACGAGCTGCGCGAGCGGTTGCGGGTCAAGCTCACCGAGCTGGTGGTCTTCGAGACCAGTGACTCCCGTGAGCTGGCCGACTGAGCGTCGCGCCATCCGACTGACGAAAACCGGTGGCCCGGGTCGATGTCGACCCGGGCCACCGGTGTACCCGGTGTCCGCCGGGTGCGGGCTGATCGGTGACGGGCCGTGCGGTCCGCCGCGCCGACTCAGGAGTTGGGACGCTTGCCGTGGTTCGCGGCGCTCTTCTTACGAGCCTTCTTCTTGCGGGACTTCTTCGCCATGCTGACCTCCTCGTGATGGGTCGGATCCCTCGTGCGCACAACCTCGGCGACCGTGCACCCTCCGGCCGCCCGGCGTCGGGTCCGACCCGCTGATGGTAGTGCGGCCGACGCGCGTCACCTTCCGCAGGGCTGACACCGGCAACCGGCCGCGCCGCTCCCGCACCCGCGTCCCACCGCCGCATGATTGGATACGTCGGCAGGCACATCGCGAAAAGGGAGGGCCTGGACATGGCCGAGGAGATCCGCGCCGAGATGGTGGCGAACGTCTGGAAGGTCGTCGCGACGACCGGTGACACCGTGTCCGAGGGTGACACCCTGGTGATCCTCGAGTCGATGAAGATGGAGATCCCGGTCATCGCCGAGTCCGACGGGGTCGTCCAGCAGCTCGCCGTGAACGAGGGTGACGTCGTGCAGGACGGTGACCTGATCGCGGTGATCGGTTGACCGGCCTGCTGATCCGGCGCGCCGAGCCGGTCGACTTCCCGGCGGTGGCGCGGCTGACCGTTGCCGCGTACGAGGCTGACGGTCAGCTCAAGGGTGAGAACGGGTACGGCGTGGTGCTGGCCGACGTGTCGACCCGGGCGGCCAGCGGCGAGGTGTTTGTCGCGGTGGACGAGGCGACGGGCGCGGTGCTGGGCTCTGTCACGTTCGTGCTGCCGGGCACCCCGTTCGCCGAGCTGTCGGGGCCGGGCGAGGCGGAGTTCCGGATGCTCGCTGTCGACCCGGCAGCGCAGGGGCGTGGCGTCGGCGTGGCGCTGGTCCGGGCGTGCGTGGACCGCGCGACCGGGTTGGGCTGTGCGGCAGTGGTGATCTGTGTCCGGGCTGGGATGGCCGTCTCGGCGCACCGGCTCTACGAGCGGCTCGGCTTCGTCAGGTCGCCGGAGAAGGACTGGTCGCCGGTGGAGGGCGTGGACCTGCTCGGCCTGCGGTTGGAGCTGCCCCGCGGCTGACCGGCCCGGCCGGTCAGCCGGGCGTGCCGCCCGAGCTGGCGGTGGCCGCCGTCTCGTCGGGCGCCCCGCCGATCGCGGCCAGCAGCTCGTCGGCCACCTCCAACGCGAGCCGGCGGCGGTCCGCGTCGGTCAGGTTCGGCGCGCGTACGGCGAACCAGCTGGTGTGCACGGCGAAGAGCGACAGGGCGGCGCGCAGTTGCGCGGCGGGGGAGTCGTCGCCCCGGCAGAGCGCGCTGGCGAGCTGCATCAGGCGGCCGCGCATCTGCTGGCCGGAGGAGAGACTCTTGAGCACTGTCTGGTTCTGCTCGAAGAAGCGCATCACCGACGGCATGTCGCCGCCGAACATCGTGTCGGCGTAGCGGGAGATCAGCACACGTCGGGTGGTCAGGGTCGGCGGCTGGGTCTCGGCCCAGGAGTTCAGCTCGTCCATCTGCTTCAGCCGGTCCTCGACGAAGCTGGCGACGATGTCGTCCTTGCTCTTGAAGTGGTAGTAGAGGGCGGCCTTCGTGACGTTGAGCCGCTCGGCGATCTCCCGGAGCGAGGTCTTCTCGTACCCCTGCTCGGTGAAGAGCTCGAGCGCGACGGCCTTGATGCGCTCTCGCGTCCCGCCTGTGCTCTCGCTCACGCACGCCCTCCAATTGGCTTGACCCGTTCTTGCTACCCAACTTACCGTGCGGCTAGTAAGGTAACTAGCCGGGCGGCAAGTAAGTGCGGCAACTCTCGGGGGGAGCTTACCCATGACTCAGGCAACCCAGGCCGGCGCACGACCCAACGTGAGGGTCGTGCTGTTCGGTCTGATGATCGCGATGATGCTCGCGATGCTCGACAACATGATCGTCAGCACCGCGCTGCCGCGGATCGTCGGCGAGTTCGGCGGCCTCGACCACTTCACCTGGGTCGTCACCGCGTACGTCCTGGGCACCACCGTCTCCACCCCGATCTGGGGCAAGCTCGGTGACCTGTACGGTCGCAAGTCGGTCTTCCTGACCTCGGTGGTCATCTTCCTCGTCGGCTCCGCCCTCTGCGGCATGGCCGGCTCGGGCATGTTCGGCGGGCCGCAGGACGGCATGGTCCAGCTCATCGCGTTCCGGGCCGTGCAGGGCCTGGGCGCCGGCGGCCTCATGGTCGGCGTGATGGCGATCATCGGTGACCTGGTCCCGCCCCGCGAGCGTGGGCGCTATCAGGGCATGATCGCCGGCATCATGGCCATCGCCATGGTGGCCGGCCCGCTGGTCGGCGGCTTCATCACCGACCACCTCTCCTGGCGCTGGGCGTTCTACGTGAACCTGCCGCTCGGCGGCGTCGCGCTGCTCGTGCTGATCACCACGATGCACCTGCCGAAGTACCGCACCGAGCACCGGATCGACTGGCTCGGCGCCGGGCTGCTCTCGGTCGGCATCACCGCGATCGTGCTGATCACCACCTGGGGCGGCAACCAGTACGACTGGACCTCACCGCAGATCCTCGGTCTGGCCGTGCTGGCCGCGCTCGCCCTCGTGGCGTTCGGCCTGGTCGAGCGCCGGGTTCCGGAACCGATCCTGCCGCTGGGGCTGTTCGCCAACCGCAACTTCGCGCTGATCTCGGTGATCGGCTTCCTGCTCGGCTTCGCGATGTTCGGCGCGATGAACTTCCTGCCGCTCTACCAGCAGACCGTGCAGGGGGCGTCGGCGACGAACAGCGGTCTGCTGCTCCTGCCGCTGATGTTCGGCATGCTTGTCGTCTCGCTGGTCATCGGCCGGGCGATCACGAAGAACGGCAGGTACCGGGCCTACCCGATCATCGGCGGCGTGGTGATGACCGCGGGCATGGCGCTGCTGACCCAGCTCGACCTGGGCACCAGCAAGCTGCAGTCCTCGCTCTACATGGTCGTGCTCGGCGTCGGCATGGGCTTCCTCATGCAGACCTCGATGCTCATCGCCCAGAACAGCGTGGAGCAGAAGGACCTGGGTGCGGCCAGCGGCGCGGCCACCTTCTTCCGGTCGATCGGCGGTTCGTTCGGCATCTCGCTGTTCGGCGCGATCTTCGCCAACCGGCTGGCCAACTCCAGCGCGGGCGGCGCGCTCGGTGGCAAGTCCGGCGCCGAGATGGACCTGGAGATGCTCAAGGATCTGCCCGCCCAGGCGCGGGAGCTGGTGCTCGGTGGGCTCGCCGACGCCATCTCGCACGTCTTCCTCTGGGCGGTGCTGTTCACCATCGCCATCCCGGTGCTCGCCTGGTTCATCAAGGAGATCCCACTGCGGACGGCGAACGAGGCCCCACCGCAGGCCTCTCCGGAGGAGGAGGCCGAGGTGGCCCTCGGCAAGGCACCGGTCGCCTGACCCAGGGGTGTCGCCGCGCCGCGCCGGGCCAGTCCCGGCGCGGCGTCCTCCGTTCCACCCCGCCCCTACCGTTGCCGTCACCCCGTGGGCGGCGGGTGCCGCGACTGTCCGTCGCCCGGTCGGCTCCTCGCCGTCTCGCCCGGATGGCTGTTCCGGCGGCCTCCCGGGTGACGTAGGCCTCGACGAACCAATCCATGCCCGGGCGCAGCCACGATTGACGCCTGCTGATGCTTAGCGCGGGCTGGCGGGGCACACGACATCGATCCTCGTTACTACACTCTCCGTCACCATGCTCCACAACGGATGGACGGGAGTGTCTATGCGCATCCACGCACGATTACGACGAAGGAGTCTGGCGGCGGCGGTGGCGACGGCCATCGTCGCGCAGCTGGCGATCTTCGGCGGTGAAGCGACGGCGAGCGACACGCCGCTCTGGCAGGTGGAGGTCGCGAAGATCCCTACCGCCGAGTACACGAGGGACGCCCGGCTGTACATCACCGAGGCCACCGAGGCGTTGCGCCCGTACGTCGGTGACGGGCTCGGGGACAGCCGGATCGGCCCGGTGCTGGCGGATGTCGGCAACCGCTACTTCGACGGTGCCCGGCTCGACAGCGACGCCAACGGCGAGGTCGCGTTCGACAACCTCCAGCACCTGGAGTCGTTCCTCAAGAGCCGGATGACCGGCGCCAGCCCGCCGAACGGGCAGGCGGAGCAAGCGCACATTCGTGCGCTGGTGGAGACGCTCACCGGCGTACGGCTGCTCGCCGACGCGGCGATCCAGGACGCCGAGGCGACCATCGGCCCGTTCCGGGCCAGCCCGCCACCCGCGCCCGCCCCAGCGGGGCTGACTGAGGCGTTCGCGGACCTGGCGGCAGCGAAGGTCGACCTGGCCAAGGCCGACGACATGCTCTACAAGGCCAACCCGGAACCCGCGACGATCCGGGCCGGCAGCGCCTGGCGCAACGGCTTCCACGTGCTGACCCGGCTGGGCATCACCTACGAGGGCGACCACGACAACGACGGTGTCGTGGACGTGGTGGAGCTGCGGTTCGGTGCCAGCCCGCTGCTGGTCGACTCCGACAGTGACGGTCTGACCGACAAGTTCGAGATCACCGAGCTCGCCGGTTGGACCATGCCGAACGCGGTCGACACCGACAAGGATTCGATCGCCGACGGCGCCGAGGACATCGACAACGACGGCCTCTCCAACCTCCAGGAGCAGGATCTCGGCACCTCACCCACCAACCCCGACACCGACGGCGACGGCGTCAACGACGGCACCGAGGTGGCGCGGGGCAGCAACCCGCTGGTCGCCGACCAGCCGCGTGCCCCGCCGGCCCCCGGCGCGGTGCCACCGATTGTCCCGGCGCCGAACCTCAGCGACACCGATGGCGATGGCCTCATCGACATCGCGGAGGACGAGGTTCTCACCGACAAGAACAACGTGGACAGCGACGGCGACGGCCTGTCCGATGGCACGGAGGTCAACGACTGGGGCATTAACGCTCTCGGTCAGGATTCCGACGGCGATGGGCTGCGTGACGACTACGAGGTCGCCAACGCCGAGTCCCAGGGCCTGGACCCGGGCCGCCCGGACGAGCAGATCAGCAAATGGACGTACGTCTCTGATTTCGCGCTGGGCCTGGTCGCGGGCGAGTTCGCGATGCGGGACTCGATGGCGTGGCTGGCGGGCAACGTCTGCTCCGGGGCCCTGAGCCTCATCCCGGTCGTCGGCTGGATCGTCGGCGCGGTCACCGACATCCGGGACGCCGTGGCCGCCGCGATCCGCGGCGACTGGGTTAGTGCCGGGTTCAGCGTCGTCGGCCTGATCCCGTACGCGGGCGACGCTGTCGCGATCCCGGCCAAGGTCGCCAAGTTCGCGCTCCGGTACCTGCACCGGATGGACGGCGTGGTCCGGTTCGTCACGCGCTACGACAAGCTCTCCGACGCGGTCAAGGACCTGGCTCTCGAGCTGATCCTCGGCGAAACCTACAACTACCTTCAGAGCGGCGACACCACCTTCAACTTCACCGCGTTGGCTGGCCGCTCACGCTTCAGTGATGCCGACATCCGCCAGCTGTCCCGCGGCGACCGCACCAAGTGGAAGTCGATCGAGGAAGCGATGAAGCTGCCCAACCACAAGCCGGGCGTGGCGGTCCCGCCCCAGTGGAACTTCACCGCTGGCGAGGAATACCTGAAGACGCTCCTGAGCAACTGCAAGCCACAGCACCAGGTGAACACGCCCGGTTACCCGCGGGCGGGGTCCAAGTGGCGCAAGGCCGACTGCGCGGAGGAGGACGCCGCCGACGGCTCGCTGACGTTGCACGAGGTCAAGACCGGTGTTCCCACCTGGACCGAGAGCCTGATCGACGAGTGCCTCAAGGACGCCTGGATCACCACTGACGAGGGCAGGAAGGTCCACGGCCAGGACGTCAAGAGGGTACATTGGCACTTCTTCGCGAGCGCCTCATACAACAGCATCGGTATCCACCCGCCACTGTTGGAGTGCTTGAAGAACAACAACATCGATTTCACGATCCACGCACCCAGCGAGGCGTAGTGCAGTGAGTCTGGAGATGGGCGTTGTCCCGTCCGGGGTCGAGCTGAGCAGGGGGACGGTGGTCTCCCTGCTCGGCAGGCTGCTGGGCGACGATCCGGAGCTACACCAGGGCGTTGCCGCCGGGAAGTACGCCGAACTGGTCCGGGACGGCGAGCGAATCAGCATGCAATGGTTCGTCCACCCGGGCGAGACTGGCGTGCGGGAGTTGGTGGTCTCGATCTGGGACGTCCACCCGCTCGGGCCGGCCGCGGGACTCCGGGCTGCGGTGACCCCGGTCGTCGAGGTGCTGCAGGAACTGGCGCAGGCGACCCGCGGTCGCTTCGTCGTCGAGGAGGGTGACGTCACGGGCGCGCCGCTCCGCCAGGTGCTCGACCTGATCTCCCCCGACGAGGACGGCCGAACGCCCACCGGGATGGTCCTCGGGAGCATCGCCGAGTCCGCCGAGGACTACCTGCGGCGCTACCTCGCCGCCGGGGATCAGCGGCTCGCCTGGCTGCACGGCGAGGCCACCAGGACCGGTGGCCCGCAGAGGCTCGACTTCTCCCGGGAGAGCCTGGCCCCGCTCTGGGGCTGGGCCATCGGCCGGCTCGAATCGCGCCCAGCCGACGCTCCCCGGGAGAAGGTCGTGCTGGAGGACGGGAGTGTCTTCCAGCGCCCGACGGACGCTGTCCTGCCGATGTGGTACGGGCGCAGCCCGCTCCTCGCGCCGCACATCTGGTCGGACGAGTCCCTCGCGCTGATTGACGCGGTCTCGTTCTACGCCGTGGAGTGTGTGCGCCACGCCGTACCCGGGTTGAGCTGGCAAATCGGGCGCGGAGAAACCCGGGGATACCTGTACGAAGGTCAGGCGGTGCTGGCCGGGCCGGGCCGCGACCTGGAGCCGGTCACCGCGCTGAAGCCGCTTCTCGGGAAGGTCTACTACCTGCGCAACCCCGACCCGGGGAACCCGCGCGTCCCGCCCGCCGCCGAGGACCTGCGGGACTGGTTCGACGCCGCCGTGGCAGAGCGCCGGACGGGCGGCTGATGACCGCGTAGGGCCGGCCGGCGGCGCGAGGGCCAGCCCCGGTCACGCCCGGTGCTCAGGGGCGGCGGAGGGGTCGGGTGAGGCGACGCCAGAGGCGGTGCAGCGGGTTGCGCGGGCGGGGAACGCCGGTCCCGGCGCGGAGCAGGCCGGCGGCGAGGGCGGTCGTCTCCCCGTCCAGGGCCGGGGCGGCCAGCGCCAGGTGGGCCAGCGAGGTGGCGATCGGTACCGGGCGGACCCGGGCCACCGCCGCCACGTCGGCCAGCCGCTCGGCCACTACCCGAGCCACGTCCGGCCGGACCGCCGGATCCACCCAGGCGGCGGTGACCAGGGCGAACAGCGCCGCCTCCGTGATCCAGTCCTCCACGCCCCAGACCAGGTCCACCAGCACCCGGCGTCGCGTCGAGGTGTCCCACGGCTCGTCGGTGCGGTGGTGCAGCAGACCCAGGCACGCCCACACCTGCACGCCGCGTACCCAGACCGACGGGTCGTGCGCGGCGAGCAGCCGGCCCACCGCGTTGGCGGGCGCCGCCGGCGGGTGCACCAGCAGGCCGAGCAGATCGGCCACGTCGAGGCCGGCCAGGCCGACCGCCGCGTCGTACGCTGCCGGGGGATGCGGCCACGCCGGGTGAGCGACCTGCCCGATCCGCTCGACCGCCGCCGCCGAGGGCTCCGGCAGCGCGGGCGTCGGGACGCTGTCCGCGTAGTCCCACAACCGCTGGGCGGACGCCCGGCGGGGCTCGCGAGGGTCCGGCTCCGGCGTGCCGGTGATCTCGATCCGTAGCCCGGGCGCCGTCGACGTGACCGTCCGCACGGCGCTCGGCGGCGCGGCCGCCGCCAACCGGACGGCGCTGCCCATGCCGTTGTCGTCGTCGGCCACCGCCCGGCGCATCGCGTCGATGAGTGGGCCACCGGCGGGCGTGAGCTGACCGAGCCAGGGCCGGCCCCGACAGCACTGGGCCAGGTCGCCGTGCTCGTGGCTGTCGTCCGGGTGGTCCCTGACGAAGTCGGCGAGCGCGACGAGGTGGGCCAGGTCGCCGTCGCGCTGATGCCGCAGGCGGTGGGCGGTGTGCACCGCGCAGTCGAACGACGGGTCCTTGGCCAGTGCCCGCTCGGTCCACTCCAACGCCTCGTCGAGCCGGCCGGTCTCGGCGAGGGTGCCGGCGATGTCCGCGTAGACGGCGAGGTCGTCGGGGTCCAGCGCGACGGCCCGGTTGAGGGCCGCGAGGGCGTCGCGGGTCCGGCCCGCGCTGCGGTACGCGTACCCGAGCCAGACCTCGCCCATCTTCGACGGTTGCACGCGTACGCCCCGGGCGGCCCACCGGATCGCCAGCGCGACCTCGCCGAGGCGCCGGGCCAGCGCGGACGCCGCACCAAGCAGCAGGCCGTGGTCGGGGCGGACGGTGACCGCGTTGCGGGCCAGCGTGAGGTACGGCGCCAGGGCCGCCCGACCGATCCGGGGCACCGGGTCGGGCAGCGCGGAGCAGACCTGCATGAGGATCCGGGCGGTGTGCTCCGGGTCGAGCCGCTCGGCGAGTTCGGGTGTGGTCACCCAGGGAACGGCTGCCCACTCGGTGCCGGGGGCGTACCCGGTCGCGGCGGCCAGCAGTTCGAGCCCCTCGGCGGGACGGCCGGTGGCAGCCAGCAGGTGGGCGCGGGCGACGACCGCGCCGACGAAGGTGTGGTGGTTGATCGGGAAGAGGTCGAGCCCGCCTCCGCTGGCGGCGGCCAGCCGGGCCAGCGTCTCGTGCACCTCCGGCAGGGTGGGTGCGCGGGCCAGCGCGCCGGCGAGGTGGCCGGCGGCGTGGTGCAGGTCGCCCTCGTCCAGCGCCAGCCGGGCAAGGGCCAGCTCCTCCGTCGCGGAGAGCGCGGGGTCGTCCCTTCCCTCGGGCACGGTGTCCTCTCGTCGCAGGTACAGCTGACAGAGCGGGCCAACTGTAGTTGATATTGGGATGATTAGGTGATCAACTGCGCACTACTGCTCGTTCGATTGCTCGGTTGCCCTGAAAGGTGCAAGACTGAGCAGGAAACGCGCGGCAACCGCGCAGGAGGGGAGTGTCAGTGACACGTGCAGGGGCCGGGATGGCCGCCGACATCGATGAGCAGCCGGCCGGCTACGAGCGTCTGCTGTCCGCCGCCAACGCCGGGGAGATCGCCCGGGTCGCGGCAGCAGTTGCCGAACGCCGCCCGCGGCACGTGGTCTTCACCGCTCGCGGCACCTCCGACCACGCCGCCCTCTACGGGGCGTACCTCACCGAGATCCGGCTCGGCCTGCCCGCCGGGCTCGCCTCGCCCAGCGTCGTCACCCTCTACGGCGCCCGCCCCGACCTGTCCGACGCGCTTGTCGTAGGCGTCAGCCAGAGTGGCGGCTCACCCGACCTGGCCGAGGTGCTGCGCGCCGCCCGGGCCTCCGGCGCGCTGACCCTCGCGGTGACCAACGCCCCGGACTCGCCGCTGGCCGACGTCGCCGAACTGAGCATCGACATCGCCGCCGGCCACGAACGGGCGGTGGCCGCCACCAAGACGTACACCGCCGAACTGCTCGCCCTGCTGATGCTGGTCGAGGGCGTCCGGGCCGGCGACGGCGTACTCCCGGCCGCCGAACGGAAGGCGCTCGCCGCGCTACCCGACCTGGCCGCCCGCACCCTGGCCGACGACACCCCGGCCCGGCTCGCGCCGCGCTACCGCTTCGCCCGGCAACTGGTCACCACCGGCCGGGGGTACGCGTACCCGACCGCCCGGGAGGCAGCGCTGAAGCTGATGGAGACCTCGTATCTGCCGGCGCTCGCCTTCTCCGGCGCCGACCTGCTGCACGGGCCGCTGGCCATGACCGACCCGGAGGTGCCGGTGCTCGCCGTGGTCGGCTCCGGCCCCGGTGGCCGGTCGATGGGGGAGGTGCTGCCCCGCCTCGGCGAACGCCGCGCCGACGTGGTGGTGGTGGGCTCCGCAGACGTTTCGGGCGCGACCCGGCTCGCCGTTCCCGAGGTCGACGAACGGTACGCCCCGCTGCTGGACATCCTGCCGTTGCAGCGCCTCGCGCTGGCGCTGGCGCTCACCAGGGGCGAGGATCCGGACGCGCCGCGCGGCCTGAAGAAGGTCACCGCGACGATGTGAGGCGTGGCGTGGCACGCTGGTCCCCGTGTCCACGCTGCGCGACCTCGCCGAGGAGCACACCCGTCTCCGTCCGGCCGACATCGACCACCTCCACCGGATCGCCGGCGACTGGCAGCTGCTGTCCGACCTGTCCTTCGCCGACCTGCTGCTCTGGGTGCCGGTCGACGCGGACGGCACGTTCCTCTGCGTCGCCCAGGTCCGCCCGACGACCGCCCCCACCGCGTACCAGGACGACCAGGTGGGGCGGATCGTCGGCGGACCGGAGGTGGCGCACCTCGGGGTGGCGTACTCCCAGGGCCGGATCTGGCGCGAGGGCGACCCGGTCTGGTACGGCGACGTGCCGGCCCGGCACGAGGCGATCCCGGTCCGGCTGCGTACCGCCGAGGGTGAGGCGGGCGAGGTGATCGCCGTGGTGGGGCGGGACACCAACCTCTCCACCGCGCGTACGCCCAGCCAGCTGGAACTGAACTACCTGACCACCGCCGACGACCTGGCCCAGATGATCGCGGACGGCACCTTCCCGCCGCCGCGACACCCGGGCGAGACCACCTCCGCGCCCCGGGTCGGTGACGGCCTGGTCCGGCTGGACGCCGGCGGCAAGGTCACCTACGCGAGCCCGAACGCGCAGTCCGCGTACCGCCGGTTGGGCTACGCCTCCCACCTGGTGGGGGAGGATCTGGCCGCGCTGCACCGCAGGCTGGCCGGTGACCCGTTGGACGGCACCGAAGCGGCGACAGGCATCCTGGCCGCGCTGCGCGGAGAGGCGCCGCCCCGGCGGGAGATCGACGCGCGTGGCGCCACGATGCTCACCCGGGCGCTGCCGCTGATGCCCGCCGGGGTGCCGATCGGCGCGCTGGTGCTGGTCCGGGACATCACCGAGGTCCGTCGCCGGGACCGGGCGTTGATCACGAAGGACGCCACCATCCGGGAGATCCACCACCGGGTGAAGAACAACCTCCAGACGGTTGCCGCCCTGCTGCGCTTGCAGGCCCGCCGGGTGTCCATGCCGGAGGCACGCGTCGCGCTCGAGGAATCGGTACGACGGGTCGCCTCGATCGCCCTGGTGCACGAGACGCTCTCCATGTCCAGCGACGAGGCTGTCGAGTTCGACGGCATCGTCGACCGGGTGGCGAGCGCGGCCACCGAGGTCGCGGCGACCGAGGTGAGCGTCGGCATGCGCCGGCGGGGCAGCTTCGGTGTGCTTCCGGCGGAGATCGCCACCTCGCTGGTGATGGTCCTCAACGAGTTGCTGCTCAACGCCGTCGAGCACGGCTTCCCGCCGTCGGACGAGGCGGATGAGCCATCCGGACCAGTGGCGTCGGGCGTGGTGCCGGCCGTCGTCCCCGAGGCCGACCCGTCGGAGCGGCCGGAGGTGGTCGTCTCGGCGCACCGGTTCCGCAAGATGCTGCACGTCTCGGTGGCCGACAACGGGCGTGGGCTGCCACCGGACTTCGACGCCGAGAGCGGCAGCCGGCTCGGCCTTCAGATCGTCCGGGCCCTGGTCACCGGGGAGCTGCGCGGCACCATCGAACTGCGCGCGGGCGCCAACGGGGGCACCGAGGCGGTGCTCGTCGTTCCGCTGGCCCGCAGCGCCCACGACGGCCGCGCGTAAACCTGACCCGCCGCCTGGTCGGCCGCCGCCGGAGCCGCCCGTTCCGACCGCCTGCCTGACGGCCACGGTCCCGGCGTGCCGGACTGCGCCGGGTCAGCGGTCGGGGCGGCTGGTCAGCAGGGCCACGGTCAGGCCCTGGCGCTGCCAGACCCGCGCGACTGCGAAGTCCTCGCGCAGCGCGTCCCCCTTGGCACCGGAGACGGTGGCCAGCGGCTCGGTGTGGCGGCCGGCGACGACCAGCCACACCCGTTCCGTGCCGGCCAGGCACTGCGCAGGCTGCGGGCACTCGGCGGCCCACAGGTCGCCCCGGCGGACCTCGTCCTCGGTGACCAGCACGTCGCGCGGCGGATCACCCAGGTGGTACTCGATGCCGAGGTCGAGAAAGAGCCAGCTGTGCCGGGGCGAGTAGACCACCGCGTCCCCGGGCCGTTGACCCTCGGCGATGACCCGCGCCGCGCCCGCGTAGTCCACCGGCGCGCTGCGCGGCCACTCGTGGGTCCGCCGTAGCGCGGCCTGGTCGGGAAGGCCGAGCAGACCGGCCAGGACCACCACGGCCAGCGCGGCCGGCGCGGCCACCGCGCCCAGTGCCGCGCCGGCCAGCAGGCAGGCGAAGGGCACCACGAAGACCAGGTAGCGGGGCACCCACAGGGGTACGACCGCACCCGCGGCGAAGAGCAGCAGCACCGGCAGCAGCACCGCGCTCAGCGGCAGCAGCGCCCGCCGCCCGAGCCGGGCCACGCCCAGCGCGGCGACGCCGACCAGCAGGCCACCCACCACACCGCTCTGGGCCACGCCCCCGGGCAGCGCGCTCAGATCGTCCAGCCGGGCCAGGTGGACCCAGTTCAGCTGCCGGGACTGCTGGGCCCGGGCCTTGACCAGCAGCGGACCTGCCACCAGGGCGACAGGTACCACGGCAACCACCCACCGCCACAACCGCCGATCCCGCCCGTCGGGGCGATCGGCCACCGTGGCGACGCCCGCCCCGGCCGGTCCGCACCACCAGGCCACCAGGACGACAAGCGCGTGCGCGGCGAGCAGCGTCAGCGCGATCAGGTGGATCAGACCGAGGGCGGTGACGGCGGCTGCATAGCCGGCCCAGCGCGCCCAGCTCGGCCGGCGCAGCGCGGTCACCAGCAGCAGGGTGGCGAGCACCGCGAGCATCGTGGCGAGGGCGTACGGGCGGGCCTCCTGCCCGTAGCGGGAGGTGCCGGGGAGCACCGCGAAGAGCAACCCCGCGAAGAGGCCGGCCCGCCTGTCGACAAGCGCCGCGCCGAGGACGGCGAGCAGTCCGGCGGCCACGGTCATCGCCAACACCGCAGGCAGGCGCAGGGCGATCGTGGAGTCGCCGGCGAACCTCGTCCAGCCGTGCATGAGCAGGTAGTACGGGCCGGTGGCGGCGTCGATGGTGCCGGCCAACCGGGCCAGCTCGCCGGGGGATCGGGTGGCCGCGCTCCACGTGGCCAGCTCGTCGCGCCACAGCTGGGCGGAGCCCAGCCCGGTCAGGGTCACCGCCAGGGTCAGCAGCGCCGGCGGAAGCCAGACGGGAACGCCCGACCACCGGACCCCCGTCAACCGTTGCCGCTTTTCGGACAATGCGCCCACATGTCGAGCCTGCCACAGGCCCGTGCCGGAAGCTGGCCCGTGATGTGGGATCCAGCACGCGGACATTGGCCGGCCCCCATGGGGTGTGGCAGCATGACCACATGACCGCCGCTGTCGTCCGCCGCTTCGTGGCACGTCGCCACGTCGATTACGGCCGCGTGCGCAGCGCGATCTGTCCGGCCTACTGACGACGCCCGACCAATCCGTCTCGGGCGCGCTCCGCGCCGGCTGTCTGAAGACACCGTTGTCCCGCCCGCTTCGCCGGGCCGGCCGCCGCGCCCCGCGTACCCCGAGGCACAGCAGACAACGGAGGACGCCGCGATGGCGGTCAGCAGCATCCCGGCCCGTTCCGGAGATTCGACGGCACGCCCGGCCCGGGCGCCGCGCAAGCCTCGGGGTGAGGGTCAGTGGGCGCTCGGCCACCGCGAGCCGCTCAATCCCAACGAGCGGATCAAGAAGGACGACGACCCGCTCAACGTCCGGGCGCGGATCGAGACCATCTACGCGCACCGCGGTTTCGCCTCCATCGACCCGCAGGATCTGCGCGGCCGGTTCCGCTGGTGGGGCCTCTACACACAGCGCAAGGCCGGCATCGACGGCGGGCGTACGGCGGTGCTGGAGCCGCACGAGCTGGAGGACGAGTTCTTCATGCTCCGCGTCCGCATCGACGGCGGGCAGCTCAGCCTGGCCCAGCTGCGGGTGATCGCGGACATCTCCCGGGAGTTCGCACGGGACACCGCCGACATCACCGACCGGCAGAACATCCAGTACCACTGGATCCGGGTCGAGGACATGCCGGAGATCTGGCGTCGACTGGAGTCGGTGGGCCTCCAGACGACCGAGGCGTGCGGCGACTGCCCGCGGATCGTGCTGGGCAGCCCGGTCGCCGGGGTGGCCCGCGACGAGGTGCTCGACCCGACGCCGGCGATCGACGAGATCGTCGCCAGGTATGTCGGTGACAAGCAGTTCTCCAACCTGCCCCGCAAGTTCAAGACGTCGATCTCCTGGCTGGTGGACACCCCGTACGAGTCGAACGACATCGCCCTGCTCGGTGTCGAGCACCCCGAGCACGGCCCCGGCTTCGACGTCTGGGTCGGCGGCGGCCTGTCCACCAACCCGATGCTCGCCCAGCGGCTCGGTGTCTGGGTGCCGCTGGCCGAGGTGCCGGACGTGTGGGCCGGGGTGGTCGGGATCTTCCGCGACTACGGCTACCGCCGGCTGCGCAACAGGGCGCGGTTGAAGTTCCTGGTGGCCGACTGGGGCGTGGAGCGCTTCCGCGAGGTCCTGGAGAAGGAGTACCTGGGTCGGACGCTGCTCGACGGGCCGCCGGCGGAGCTGCCGGCGAAGCCGATCGACCACGTAGGCGTGCACGAGCAGGCCGACGGGCGGCACTACGTGGGCGCCGCGCCGGTGGTCGGGCGGGTCTCCGGCGGGCAGCTCGCCCAGCTGGCCGACGTGGTGCAGGCGCACGGCAGTGACCGGGTGCGGCTGACCCCGTACCAGAAGCTGCTGGTGCTCGACGTGCCGTCGGAGCGGACGGAGTCGCTTGTCGACGCGCTGCGCGGGATCGGTCTGGAGGCCCGTCCGTCGGCGTGGCGACGCGGCACCATGGCGTGCACAGGGATCGAGTACTGCAAGCTCGCCATCGTCGAGACGAAGGCCCGCGGCGAGGAGCTGGTGGCCCGGCTGGAGCAGCGGCTGCGCGACTTCGACGCGGACATCTCGATCCACATCAACGGCTGCCCGAACGCCTGCGCGCGCACGCAGGTGGCCGACATCGGGCTCAAGGGCCAGCTGGTGGTCGGCCCGGACGGCCGCCAGGTGGAGGGCTTCCAGGTGCACCTCGGCGGCGGCCTGGGCATGGCGCAGGGGCAGACGGCCGGTTTCGGCCGCAAGCTGCGCGGCCTGAAAACCACCGCCGACGAGCTTCCGGAGTACGTGGAACGACTGGCCCGCCGCTACCTGGCCGGTCGGAGCGAGGGCGAGACGTTCGCCAACTGGGTGATCAGAGTCGACGAGGAGGAACTGCGGTGAGCAGCGAGAACCGAGCGGCACCTCTGTACTGCCCCTACTGCGGCGAGGAGGACCTGCGGCCGCACGAGGCGGGCCACGGCGCCTGGGAGTGCCACGCCTGCGCCCGGGTCTTCTCGGTGAAGTTCACCGGGCTGCTGTCGCGGGCGGTGACCCGATGAGCCTGGTCTCCGCTGCGGGCCTGGGCCTGGTGGGTCCGGGGGGCCCGACGCCCGCCGACCCGTCCCGGCGCGGCCCGGACGAGCTGCGCACGCTAGCCGAGGAGGCCGCCCGGGACCTGGAGGGCGCTCCGGCGCTGGAGATCGCCAGGTGGGCGGCGCAGACGTTCGGCGACCGGTTCTGCGTGACCAGCTCGATGGCCGACGCGGTGCTGGCGCACCTGGTGTCCCGGGTGGCCCCGGGAGTCGACGTGGTCTTCCTCGACACCGGCCTGCACTTCCCCGAGACGCTGCGGGTGCGCGACGAGGTGGCGCGGACGCTCCCGGTGAACGTCAGGTCGATCCGGCCGCGACTCACCGTGGGGCAGCAGGACGGCCAGTACGGTCCGCGCCTGTTCAACAAGTCGCCTGACGACTGCTGCCAGTTGCGCAAGGTGGAGCCGTTGGAGCGGGCGCTGTCCGGGTACGACGCGTGGGCCGCCGGCCTGCGTCGGGACGAGTCGCCGACCCGCGCCAACACGCCCGTGGTGACCTTCGACGCCCGTCGCGGCAAGGTCAAGGTCAACCCGATCGCGGCGTGGTCGCAGGCGGACGTGGACGGCTACATCGCCAGGTGGAACGTGCCTGTCAACGAGTTGTTCAAGCAGGGGTACGGCTCGATCGGCTGCTGGCCGTGCACCAGGCGGACGAAGGCGGGCGAGGACCCGCGGGCGGGCCGGTGGGCCATGTTCGAGAAGACCGAGTGCGGACTGCACGTCTGACCTCCCCGGTGTCGCCCCCGACCGGCCTCGACGCGGCCGGCGGGGCGGACCCGGTGGTGCTTGTGGCGCACGGCAGCCGCGATCCGCGGGCGGCCGAGGCCACCCGGGCGTTGGCCCGGGCGGTGTCGGCGGCCCGCCCCGGCGTCGACGTGTGGCCGAGTTGGCTGGACCACACCGAGCCTGGGCCGACCGAGGTGCTGCGTGCCCTGGCGGCGGCCGGTCACCGGCGGGCGGTGCTGGTGCCGCTGCTGCTGACCGCCGCGTACCACAGTCGGGTGGACATCCCGGCGGCCGTCGCCGAGGCGACCCGGTCCGGGCCGCCGCTGGCGGTACGGGTCACCGGCGTGCTCGGCCCGGCGGACGGGTCGGTGGACGCGGCACTGCTGGCCGGGCTGCGGCGTCGCCTCGGTGAGGTGTGCCCGGGTCGCTTCGACGCGCTGGTGCTGGCCGCAGCGGGCACCCGGGACGCGCGGGCGCGTGGCTCGGTGGGTCGGGTGGCGGACGCGCTTGGCGTCGAGTTCGGGGTGCCCTGCCGCGTGTCGTACGCCTCGGCGGCTCCGCCGGGGGCCGGTGTGGCGGTGTCCCGGTTGCGGGCGGCCGGTGCCCGGCGGGTGGCGGTCGCCGGGTACTTCCTGGCGCCGGGCCTGTTCCACGACGCGGTGGCCGAGTCGGCTCGGGCGGCTGGTGCGGTGGCGGTGTCCGCGCCGTTGACCGACGCGCCGGAGGTGGTTGATCTGGTGCTGCGCCGGGTCGACGACCGGTCCGGGCGGGTCGTGGCGCCGGCCGGGTGATTCCGGGCCGTCACCGCCGCACCCGTCTGCGGACAGCGGAACGCCCCGGCGGGCGGACCCACCGGGGCGTGCAGCTGTGTCGTTGGGATCAGGCGGAGTGAGCGCGCAGCACCCGGAGGCCGCCGCGCCGCTTGACAGCGCGCCGCTCCTCCTCGCTCATCCCGCCCCAGACGCCGGCGTCCTGACCCGACTCGAGCGCCCACTGCAGGCACTGGTCGGTCACGGAGCAGCGCCTGCAGACGGCCTTGGCCTGCTCGACCTGCAGGAGAGCCGGTCCGGACGTCCCGATAGGGAAGAACAGCTCCGGGTCCTCGTCGCGGCAGACAGCATGGTGACGCCAGTCCATGGCGGCAACACTCCTCATTCTGGATGGGTGGCAATTATTGCGTGGTCGTGCTTTTCCTATATGCATCAGCAATGCCGACGGTGACAGTTCGCGTCCGTCCATTCGGCAGTGCGTGAGCAGGCAGTTAGCTCCGGGGACCTGCTGGAACAGCTCAACCTGACGAGCATATCCAGGCAATGTCCCGGTAACTCAAGTTCGCTTGTGAATACTTTCACGAACATTGCCGATGTCAAGGGTGACGCTCGGAAAAACTCCGGGCGGTGAGCAAGCCCACAACCCATTTGTCCGGGTTCCGGTGCGTTCCCGGTTACCCGCCGTGCCACAGCCGAGGATCAATATAGTACAGTCCGCGTGACATTGCTGACATTTCCGGCACCTGCCCCTCGGTGTGGCGGCGCCGTCGCCGATGCGGTGTGGCGCCGCGTCGACCTACTGCAGTACCCGAGACCTAGCAGATTACTCTCAGTGCGGCGGGAACGGATGTGAATCTGACTTTCTCCCGCTCGCCGAGATAGTCGCCGTCCAGCTGGAACGCCTGCGGACGCGCGGAGAGCAGGGTGAACTCCGCCGTGTCATGGATTCGTAACACCTGACGACCTCGAGGATCGGGGCGCCGGGACAGGAACTGCGTCACTGTCCGTGTTGTGCTAGCCACCCGCAGCTGACGCAACGCCAGCACGTCGAGCCCGAGGTCGAACGACGCCTCGGGGTTCGGGTTCACCTCCCGGTCGCCCAGGTAGGTCCACGGCGCCGTGTTCTGGATGATGACGGTGCCCAGCTCGCCCTCCGGCGCCTCGCCCGGGCGCTCCAGCGTGATCGCCGGGTGTCGCCGATCCGAGGCGAGGAAGTACTGGTTCATGATCGAGCGCAGGTAGAGCGACGGAGTCGACACCCGACCCTTGCGCCGGGCCTGCTCGACCCGGTGGATGACCGCGGCGTCCAGGCCGAACCCGGCGCAGAACGTGAAGTAGCGGTCGTCCGCCAGGCCCAGCCCGACCGTCCGGTGCCGGCCCAGGCGCAGTCCTTCGAGGATCATGCTGGTCGCCTCCGGCCAGTCCCGGGGCAGGCCCACGGCGCGCGCGAAGACGTTCGTCGAACCGCCAGGGACTGTCGCCAGCGCGGGAAGTCGATCCGCCTTCGTGGCGCCCGTGGCACCGGCCGGCGGCTCGGCCGCCATCAGGCCGTTCACCACCTCGTTCACCGTGCCGTCGCCACCCAGGGTGACAACGAGGTCGACCCCCTCCACGGCGGCCTCCCGGGCCAGCGCCATGGCGTGCCCGCGACGGCGGGTGTAGCGCACGCTCAGATCGACTTCACTGCGCAGCGCCCGGACGAGCACGTCCCGGCTGCGTTCGCTGGTGGTGGTGGCCTTCGGATTGACCACCAGGACGGCCCGCATGGGCGGCACTGTACCTCCCGGTAGCCCAGGTATCGTGGCGCGCGTGACCATCGACTCGGCCCCGATTCCCGTCACGCTCCGCTGGGCGGTCCGGCTCCTGTGGGCGGAAGCGGTAGTCGTCGGGCTGATCGCCCTCTGGCTGATCTGGGCGGACCTCACGGCCACCACCACCGACCTGCTGTCGGCGGTGCTGGTGACGGTGTTTGCCGTCGGGGCGGCTGTCGTGCTCTGGGCCCTGGGCCGTGCGTTGCTGCGCCGCCGGGCCGGAGCGCGCGCCCCCGCCATCGTGCTCCAGCTGATGCTGCTGCCGATCGGCTGGTTCATGATCCAGGGCGGGCTGGGGTGGCTGGGCGTGCCGCTGATGGCACTCGGCCTGGGCGTGGCGTGGCTGCTGGTGAGCCCTCCGACGACCCGGGCTCTCGGCTTCGAGTGACCGGACCTGCCGGTCAGTAGCCGCCCGAGCGGCGGGTCAGCAGCGAGATCGTGGCCCGGCCGTCGGCGGCCGTGGCGGACGCCGACGTGGTCAGCGCGGTGAGCACCTTCCAGGCGAAGGACGACTCGGCGGGCAGGGTGGCGCCCCGCACGGTCGGCACCGTCACCTCGACCGTCAGCGCGTCCTCGGTGACGGCGAAGCGGCACTCCAGCTCGGCGTCACGGGTGGCGATGGCGAGCAGCATCGCGCACGCCTCGTCGACCGCGATCCGCAGGTCCTCGATCTCGTCGAGCGCGAACTGCAACCGGGCCGCGAGGCCGGCGGTAGCGGTACGGAGCACGCCTAGGTAACCGCCGTCGGCGGGCACCGTGAGGTGCACCACATCGTCGTCGGTCGTTGGCTGGCCGGTCAGTTGAGTCACGCCTCATCCCCCCGGTCGGGGACTCTACCCGGTCAGTCGCCGGAACGCGTGTTGGCGGCTGTCGCCTGACCGGCCAACTCGCGTAGCGCGTCACCGCTGAGCCGGTAGGGCACCCACTCGCTCATCTGCTGCGCCCCGATGGAGGCGTAGAACCCGGCTGCCGGATTCCAGTCGATCATCCACCACTCCAGTCGCCGGTAGCCGCGTCGTACGCAGATGTCGGCCAGGGTGGCGAGCAGCAGCCGACCAGCGCCGGTGCCCCTGGCCGCCGGCCGGACGTAGAGATCCTCCAGGTAGACGCCGTGCACGCCGGCCCAGGTGGAGAAGTTGAGGAACCACAGCGCGAAGCCGATCGGCTCGTCGCGCTCGTCGACCGCGACGTGGCCGAACAGCGCCGGAGCGGTCGAGAACAGGGCCGAGGTCAGCTGGTCGGTGGTGAGGTGGCACTCGTCCGGAGCGCGTTCGTACTCCGCCAACTCGTGCACCATGGCGACGACGGCCGGCACGTCCTCGGGACGTACCGGCCGGATCGTCGGGATGACCGGAGTGGTCACGCCTTCTTGGTCTCCCAGAAGATCTTCGCGATCTCGTCGATCTTGGCGAGCAGCTGGTCGGCGGTGGCCGGGTCGAGGCTGCCCTTGACGCCACCGGCGCCGGCGAGCTTGGTGGCCTCGTTGAACAGGGTGTGCAGGTTCGGGTACTTCTCGAAGTGGGGCGCCTTGAAGTAGTCGGTCCAGAGCACCCACAGGTGGTGCTTGACCAGCTCGGCGCGCTGCTCCTTGATGATGATCGCGCGGGTGCGGAACTCCGGGTCGGTGTTCGCCTGGTACTTCTCGCAGATCATTTTGACCGACTCGGCCTCGATCCGGGCCTGAGCCGGGTCGTAGACGCCGCACGGCAGGTCGCAGTGAGCGCTCGCGGTGACGCGGGGCGCAAGGATGCGGGGAAGTCGCATCGGGATCCTCCATGGGAAGTTTGCGATGATCAAAGGCGACATTACTCCTGAGAGTGCTCCCCGGACGGGATGGAGGTGAAACCAATGGACGCCGACCACCCGACGGAGGCGCCGCTCCTGCGCGGTCCGTTGACGGCCGTGTCGGTGACCGGCCCGTCCATGGCGCCGACGTTGCGGCACGGCGACGCGCTGCTGGTCCGTACGGGTGGGCGCCCGATCCGGCCCGGTGACGTGGTGGTCGCCGTGTTCCGGACGCGTCCGGAGTTGCTGGTGGTGAAGCGGGCGGTCCGGCCACAGGACGGCGGGTGGTGGCTGCGCGGGGACAACGACCTGGTCACCGACGACTCCCGGGCGTACGGGGTGGCCGACGTGCGGGGCAGGGTGGTGGCGCGCTACTGGCCGCGCCCCGGACGGGTGCCCCGCCCACCGTTATGACCCTGCTCACATCCGAGCGGAGGTGACGACACTATGCTCGGAAAGTGCCCGGGTGACCCCCCGCACCGCGTGCCACCGCTCGCCGCCCACCTCGCGGCGAGGCCGGCCGCCCCGTCTGCTCGACAGATCCTGGAGTCACCGCCATGTCTTCGTCCATCGTGGACCCCGCTGATCCCGTCTTCCAGCTGCACGTCGGCGGCAAGATGGCCGTCGCCTCGACGGTGCCGCTGACCAGCCGGGAGGACCTCTCCCTGGCGTACACCCCAGGGGTTGCCCGGGTGTGTGAGGCGATCGCCGCCGACCCCGACCTGGCCGACGACTACACCTGGGCGGCGCACGCCGTCGCGGTGGTCACCGACGGTTCGGCGGTGCTCGGGCTCGGCAACATCGGCCCGCGGGCCGCGCTGCCGGTGATGGAGGGCAAGGCGGTGCTGTTCAAGCAGTTCGCCGGCGTGGACGCGGTGCCGGTCTGCCTGGACACCCAGGACGTGGACGAGATCGTCGCGGTGGTGCGGGCGCTGGCCCCCTCGTTCGGCGGGATCAACCTGGAGGACATCAGCGCGCCGCGCTGCTTCGAGGTGGAGCGCCGGCTGGACGAGGCGCTCGACATCCCGGTCTTCCACGACGACCAGCACGGCACCGCAATCGTGGTGCTGGCCGCGCTGCGCAACGCCGCCGCCCTGCTCAACCGCAAGCTCGGTGACCTGCGGGTCACGGTGAGCGGCGCGGGCGCGGCAGGGGTGGCGGTGACGAAGATGCTGGTCGCCGGGGGCGTCAACCCCGACCAGGTGGTGGTCTGCGACTCGCGGGGGATCATCGGGCGGCACCGGGCCGAGCTGACCGGCACCAAGGCGGAGCTGGCGGCCACCACGAACGCCGACGGCCGCGAGGGCGACATCACCGAGGCGTTGCGCGGCGCGGACGTGCTGATCGGCGTCTCCGGCGGGCAGATCCCGGAGACCGCGGTCGCCGGGATGGCGCCCGGCGGGATCGTGTTCGCGCTGGCCAACCCGACCCCTGAGGTGCACCCCGAGGTGGCCGCCCGGCACGTCGCGGTGGTCGCCACCGGGCGCAGTGACTACCCCAACCAGATCAACAACGTGCTGGCGTTTCCCGGCGTGTTCAGGGGTGCGTTGGACGCTCGTGCCACCCGGATCACCGAGGGGATGAAGGTCGCCGCGGCGGACGCCATCGCCGGTGTGGTTGCCGAGTCGCTGACCGCCGAGGCGATCGTCCCGTCGCCGCTCGACCCGCGTGTCGCCCCGGCCGTCGCCGAGGCGGTCGCCGAGGCCGCCCGCCGCGACGGAGTCGCCCGCCGGTAGGCCGCACGGACCGGGGCGCTCGGGCGCAGCATGCGCCGCCGGCCTGTGCGTACGGGCCCTTCTTAACGAGCGCTCAGCTTGTTACCGTGCTGATCATGCGTGCTGCCTTCGCCTCCCGCCTCGACGACTCCGACCCACTGTCCGCGTTGACTGTGGGTGAGCGGCCCGAGCCGACCCTCCCGGAAGACGACTGGGTGACGGTGCAGGTCCGGGCCAGCTCGCTCAACCACCACGACCTGTGGTCACTGCGCGGGGTGGGGCTGACCGAGGCGCAGCTGCCGATGATCCTCGGCTGCGACGCGGTCGCCGTGGGCCCCGAGGGCAACGAGGTGGTCGTCTACCCGGTGGTGGTCACCCCGGGTGACCCGCGCGGGGTGTCCATCCTCTCCGAGCACTTCGCCGGGACGCTCGCCGAGCGGGTGGCCGTACCCCGGTCGAACCTGGTCCCGTTGCCCGACGGCCTGGCGGCGACCGACGCGGCGTGCCTGCCCACGGCCTGGCTCACCGCGTGGCGGATGCTGACCACCAAGGGCCGCGTCGAGGACGCCGACAGCGTGCTCGTGCAGGGCGCGGGCGGCGGCGTCGCCACCGCGGCCGTCGCGCTCGCCGTCGCCATGGGCAAGCGGGTGTACGCGACGAGCCGCGATGCCGCCAAGCGGGAACGGATCGCCGCGCTCGGCGCCACAGCCGTGGAACCCGGTGCCCGGCTGCCCGAACGGGTCGACGTGGTTATCGAGACGGTCGGCGCGGCGACCTTCGACCACTCGCTGAAGTCGGCCGCGCCGATGGCCCGGATCGTGGTGTCCGGCGCGACCGCCGGTCACGAGCCGACAGTCAACCTGCGTCGGGTGTTCGCGATGCAGCTGGAGATCCTGGGGACCTCGATGGGCACCCCGGGCGAGCTGTACGAGCTGCTGGCGTTCTGCGCGGACAACGCGGTACGCCCCGTTGTCGACAGCGTGGTCCCGTTCAGCCAGGTCGAGAAGGCCTTCGCCCGCCTGCACTCCGGCGACACCTTCGGCAAGGTCGTCGTCGACCACACCGCCTGACGAGCCGCCCCACCCACACAACCCCGCCGATCTTGCACTTTCGGTTGGTGATTTGCCGACGACATCCCTTATGTCGCGACGGTAAGTGCAAGATCGCGCAGGAGAGAGGGGCGCGGGCGCTCTCAGAGGTGGTTGTCGAAGGTGGCGATGTCGCCGCGCGTCGCGTCGGTGGAGATGCGCTCCTTCGCCGCCGCGTCGCCGTACAGCGACCAGCGGAGGAAGTCCACAGTCGTGTCCGAGACGACCCGCAGCGTCGCGCCGTCGCCGAGCAGCGCCCGCCCGTGGTCGCCCTTCGGCAGGCTCAGCATCGCCTTGGGCCAGGGCACCTTGTCGTAGGCGGCCTTGCCGGCCGCGTACTCGACCACCTCGTCCAGCTCGCCGTGCACGAAGAGCTGCGGGGCGGCCGCGCCGGCGAACGCGGTGCCCACGCCGAGCGCCGTGCCGGCGAACACCACGCCCGCGTCCAGCCGTTCGTCCCGGCCGGCGGTGAACAGGCCGATGGTGGTCACCCCACCAGCCGAGTGCCCGGCGGCTGCCACCCGTTCGGCGTCCAACCTGCCGCGCAGCGCGTCGCCGGCCTTGCCGTCGAGCGCCAGCACCTGCGTCAGCGCGTACGACACGTCTGCCGGTTGGTTGAGCACGTCAAGGATGTTGTTGTCGCCGCCCCCGGAGGTCTTCGGGAACGTCGGCGCGGCCACGACGAACCCCGCAGCCGCCCAGCGGGTCAGCAGCGTCGCGTAGTCGTCCGGCCGTCCGCCCAGGCCGTGGCTGAACATCACCACCGGGAACCGGCCCTCGGCCGCCGCCGCCGACCGCTTCGCGGCGCCACCGGCCTGCCCGGCCGCCGGATACCAGAGTGTCGTCGGCAGCGCACGGCCGTCCCGGTTCAGCTTCAGCTGGCGTACGCCCACCGCGAAGGCGCGCTGCGGGGCCTTCCCGGCGGGGACCTGCGGCGTCGGCGTGGCGGCGGCCTTCGGCTCGGCGGGTGGTGCCTGCTCGCTCCGACCCGGGCGGGCATCCGCCGAGCAGGCGACCAGGCCGGCCAGCAGCACGGTGCTGGCCATCAGTGCGGGGGTGACGCGACGTGACATGAATCCAATTGTGCCCTGCCCGACGGACCTGCCCCGCGGGCTTCGACGCGCTGTGGCCACCCGATCACGCGCCGCTGCGTACCCGCGTCAGGTGCCCTCAGGCCGCGGCGCCCACCGTCGGTCGGCCGGCGGCGTCGCGACCCAGGTACGCGACGCTGACCTCCACGTCGGCGGCGAACAGGTCGAGCTGCGAAAGCACGGGCGTTCGCGGGTCGGGAAGCCAGCCCCGGGCCAGCAGCAGGTCGGCCAGCCGGTCCGCGTCGTCGCGCCAGCAGTACCAGTCGACGTCGAGGTGCGGGCGGGTCACCGTGCCGAGCTGGAAGTCCATCGCCCAGCCGCCGCGCAGCCAAACCGGGATGCCGGTCGCCCCGGCCACCGCGACCATCTCGGCGATGCTCGCCAACTGCCGGCGCGCAAGCTCGTCCACCGAAAGACCGTACCGGTGTCGGCGGGGTCAGTGGGCCGGGCGGGACTCGTAACTGGTCAGGGCGGGGGAGTGGGCGTCGGCGGGGAGGCGGGCACCGGCGGCCCGGTCGCCGTAGAGGGTCCAGCGCAGGAAGTCGGTGGTGGTGGCGAGGACCTGGGCGAAGCCCGGGTGGCCCGGTGTGAGGTACGCGCCGTGGTCCTGACCGAGCAGGCTGAGGAACGCGGCAGGCCCGGGGGTACGCGCGTACGCGGCTCGGCCGACGGTCACCGGCACCACGGAGTCGGCCGTGCCGTGCACGAAGAGCACAGGCGCGGCCGATCCGGCGAAGCTGCCGGGCAGCCCACCCCCGGCGATGACGATTCCGGACCGCAACCGCGCCTGATGCCCCTCGGAGAACATGCCGGAGCTGGTGAAGCCACCCGCCGAGTGCCCGGCGGCGGCGATCGACGTGAGGTCGAGATGCCCGGCGAGCGGGTCGCCGCGCTCGGCGTCGAGGCGGCCCAGGTGCCTGATCAGCCGCCAGGCGTCGGCGGGCTGGTTGCGGACGTCGGCGCGGGTGAAGTGCGCGGCGCCCCGGCGGGTGTGCGGGTACGCGGGTGCGGCCACCACGAAACCGGCTGCCACCCAGCGGGTGGTCAGGCCGGAGTGCAGCTCGGGCAGACTGCCCAGCCCGTGGCTGTAGACCACCACCGGGAACCGCCCGGCCGCGACCCCGTCGGCCGAGGCCGGATACCAGATCGTCACCGGCAGGGGGCGTGCCGAGCGTGGATCGAGGGTGAGCGTACGCACGCCGACGGTGTACGACCCCTCGGGCGCCCGGCGTGACGACACCGGTCCGGTGGACCCGCCGGCCACGGCGCTCGCCGGTGCGCAACCGGCCAGCAGCAACGTCACCAGTGCGGCCGTGAGCCGCCCCGCCCCCATCGTTCCACGGTAGGTGCCCGGGCCGGCTCGGCGACCCCACCGTCCGGACCGGCTGTGCCCGCCACCCGGTCGGGTGGCCTCCGCCGCCCGGGTCGACCCGCCGGGGTGACGTGGGCGGGGGCGGTACGGCGCCACCGGCTTCGCTAGGGTCACCGCATGCCTGAGAACTACACCGACCCCAGCGGCAACACCGAGGCGTTCCGCGCCTTCTCCCAGACGCCGGAGGCGGCCGGCCCGGCGGACGCGCCGTCCCGCCTGCCGCTCATCGTCGGTGCGGCGGTGGTCGTCGTGCTGCTGGTGGCCCTCGTCGCCTGGCTGGCGATGGGCTGAGTCAGCCCGCCCCCACCACGTCCCGGGTCTGCCGGGCGATCTCCCGTTCCTCGTCGGTGCGGATGACGCAGACGCTCACCTCGGCTCCGTCGGGTGAGATCAGCCTGTCGCCCTCGCCGTCGTTGCGGGCCTCGTCGACGGTGATGCCGAACCGGTGCAGGCCGGCAAGCGCGGCCGCCCGCACCGGCGCCGCGTGCTCGCCGACCCCGGCGGTGAAGGCGATCGCGTCGACCCGGCCGAGCAGCGCGTAGTATGCCCCGACGTACTCGGTGATCCGCCGGCAGTACACGTCGAAGGCCAACGCCGCCGCGCGGTCCCCGGCGGCCCGGCGCTGGAGCACCCCGCGCATGTCGTTGACGCCGGTCAGGCCGAGCAGGCCGCTGCGGTGGTTGAGCAGGTCGTCGATGTCGTCGACCGACAGCCCACCCTCCCGGCGCAGGTGGAAGATCACCGTGGGGTCGATGTCGCCGCTGCGGGTGCCCATCACCAGCCCTTCGAGGGGGGACATGCCCATCGAGGTGGCGACGCTGCGTCCGTTGGACACCGCGCAGGCGCTGGCGCCGTTGCCCAGGTGCAGGGTGATGATGTTGAGCGTGTCGTACGGGCGGCCCAGCAGGTCGGCCGCACGGCGGGACACGTACGCGTGCGAGGTGCCGTGGAAGCCGTACCGGCGGATGCCGTACCGCTCGGCGGTGTCCCTGTCGATCGCGTAGGTCGCGGCGGCGTCCGGCAGGGTGTGGTGGAACGCGGTGTCGAAGACGGCGACCTGCGGCACGTCCGGCAGCGCCGCGCGGGTCACCTCGATGCCCGCCAGGTTGACCGGGTTGTGCAGCGGAGCCAGCGAGATCAGGTCCCGGATCGCGGTCAGCACCGCGTCGTCGATCAGCACCGGCTCGGTGAACTTCCGGCCGCCGTGCACCACCCGGTGCCCGACCGCCGTCAGTCCGGTCAGGTCCAGCCCGTCCAGGATCCGCCGGACGGCGTCGGAGTGGTCCGTCGGGCCGCCGTCGGGTTCACCGATGCGTTCGACGGTTCCCTGGTCGAGCACCCGGTCACCGTCGTAGTGGCGCCACTTCACCGACGACGAACCGCAGTTGAGCACCAGCACCCGGCTCACGAGGCCTCCTCGGTGGCTGCCTGGATGGCGGTGATCGCCACCGTGTTCACGATGTCCGGCACTGTCGCGCCCCGGGACAGGTCGTTCACCGGCCGCCGCAGACCCTGCATGACCGGGCCGACGGCGACCGCCCCGGCCGAGCGCTGCACCGCCTTGTACGTGTTGTTGCCCGTGTTCAGGTCCGGGAAGATGAAGACAGTGGCGTGCCCGGCGACGGGGCTGTCGGGCAGCTTCGTTGCCGCCACCGCCGGGTCGATCGCCGCGTCGTACTGGATGGGCCCCTCGACGAGCAGGTCGGGTCGGCGTTCCCGGACCAGCGCGGTGGCCTTGGCGACCTTCTCCACGTCGGCGCCCGCGCCGGAGCTGCCCGTCGAGTACGACAGCATGGCCACCCGGGGTTCGATGCCGAACCGGGCGGCGGTGTCGGCCGACGAGATCGCGATGTCGGCGAGCTGGGCGGCGTCCGGGTCGCGGTTGACGGCGCAGTCGCCGTAGACCAGCACCCGGTCGGCGAGCAGCATGAAGAAGACGCTCGACGCCACCGAGACGTCAGGCACGGTACGGATGATCTCGAACGCGGGGCGGATCGTCGCGGCGGTGGTGTGCGTCGCGCCGGAGACCATGCCGTCGGCTCGCCCGGTGGCCACCATGAGCGTGCCGAAGTAGTTGGGCTGGGCCACGATGTCGTGCGCCAGCTCGGCGGTGACGCCCCGGTGGGCGCGCAGCCGCGCGTACTCGGCGGCGAAGTCGTCCCGCCATTCGCTGGTGACCGGGTCGACGATTGTGGCGTCGCCGAGGTCGATGCCGAGCTCCCGGGTACGCCTGGCGATGTCGTCCGGCCGGCCGAGCAGGGTCAGTTCGGCGACGCCCCGGCGCAGCAGGATCTCCGCCGCCCGCAGGATCCGTTCGTCGGAGCCCTCAGGCAGCACCAGGTGCCGGGGCTTCGAGCGGGCGCGGTCGATCAGGTCGTTCTCGAACATCAGCGGGGTGACCCGCTCGGAGCGGCTGACCCGCAGCCGGCGGGCCAGGTCGTCGGTGTCCACGCAGCGTTCGAACGCACCGAGCGCCGCCTCGACCTTGCGCGGGTTGGTCGCGCTGGGTCGTCCCTCGATCCGGCTCGACGCCTCCACCGTGTCGTAGCTGTCGCTGCGCACCGAGAGCACGGCGACACCGGTGTTGAGCAGCTGCACCAGCCGCATCGCCCGGGGATCCGGATGTTCGCCGAGGGTGAGCACCACGCCGGCAAGTGAGACCTGTCCGGCGACGTGCGCGGCGCTTGCCGCGACCAGCAGGTCGGCGCGGTCACCGGGGGTGATGACCAGCGCCCCCTCGGTCAGGTGGTCGAGCAGGATGGGCACGTGCGCCGCACCGACGACGTAGTCGAGCACGTCCCGGCCGAGCGCGGCGTCGTCGCCGGCGAGCAGGGTGGCGTCGAGCGCCGCCGCCACCTCGGCCACCGTCGGCGCCGAGACCGTCGGGACCTCGGGGATCGCGTACGCGGGGACCGGCAGCTCCGGCAGCGTCATCGGACCTGTCACCCGGTTGGCGATCACCGCGAGCACCGTCGCGCCCAGGTCCGCCAGATCGTGGTACGCCCCACGCGCCGTCGCCGCGATCGCCTCCGGCTGCTGCCCGAAGCCGTCTACCACCGGGACCACCACGCTGCCGAACTCCGTGGCGAGCCGGGCGTTGAAGGCCAGTTCCCGAGGGCCGGCGCCGTCTCCGCCGTCGGCGAAGTCGCTGCCCACCACGACCACGGCCGGGCAGCGTCGCTCGACCGCCCGATACCGCTCGACGATCCGGGAGATCAGCTCCTCCCGGCGTCCCTCGGCGACCATTGCCGCCGCCTCGGCGTACGTCGCGCCGGTCAGCTCGGCCTCGGGCAGGTCGATCCGGTAGCGGTCGTGCAGCAGGGCGAGGATCGGGTCGGGACCGGCGCCGGAGACCAGCGGTCGGAACGCGCCGATCCGTTCGACCTGCCGGGAGAGGAGTTCCGCGAGGCCGAGGGCGATTGTCGACTTGCCGCCGCCGGACCCCACGCTGGTCAGATAGACGCTGCGGGCCACGCACCCACCCTAGAAGATCACCGCCGGGCCCGTCCGGGGTCCAATGGCCCTGTGACGTGTGCCCTCCGCCCGCCGTCCGTCGGGCGTGAGTGGTCCCCGACGACGAAAAACGTGCCGCCTTCGCCTCGCCAGGCTGCCGGGCCGGGTGGTCGAGGTGGCCCGGTCGATGGGTGACGCCCGCCGGTCGCCGGGTCGCGGCCACGATCCGGTCGGTCGACGGCGACTGTCGTTCCCGACCCGGCGCTCACCGGGGGATCCGACGATTGTTCTGCGTGCTCCGTCGGTCACGCTTAGTCATCGAGGCAGGCTGGGGGGTGCGGTCGGCATCTCATCTGCGGGGCGTCACGAGAGTCGAAAAAGTCTCACACCTAGACTCGCCTCCCATGACCGCCCGGCACCTGAGCAGCGACGATGCATCGACCGGGAGGTCGACGTCCGCAGGCATGCCCGACGGCGCTCCGACCGGACCAACCGCATCCGTCGACGAGCCGACAATGGTGATCGGTCCGTCCGACGGACCCACGGCACTGATCGCCGTCGTACCCCAGTCACCGCCGGTCTTCGTCGATCCCAGCGGCCGTCGACGCTCCCGCCTGCGCTGGCTCGCGTACGCCGTAGGCCTGGTGGGTCTGCTCTACACCGGGTTGGTGGCTGTCAGCTTCGCCGGCGGCGTGGTGGACCCGCGCACGGTGCTTCCCTTCGTGGACGAGGTCGAGCAACCCCAGCGGCCCCGGTCGCCGCAGGCCGAGGCGATCACCGTCACCCCCGACCCGTCGACGGTCCCCCGTGCGCCGACTGCCACGGTGGCTCCCAGCGTCGCCCCGGCGGCCCCCCGCTCGGTCGTCCCCAGTCGGTCGCCGAGCCGCACCCCCTCGTCGAGCGGCCGCCCCGCCAGGGCACCCGCCACGCCAACGCCCACACCGCGGCCGACGGTCCCGGCGGCACCGACACCCGCCGGCTCACCGTCGTCCCAGGACCCGCCGCCCTCGCCCGAGGAGACGCTCGTCGGGCCCGACGACCTACCCGCCGATGGCTGAGCCGACGACCGCGGCAGCCCGCCGCCGCCGCGCCGTACCGCCGCCGCGCTGGATCCTGTTCGGCATGGTGCTGGCGGTGCTGGCCGGCGTGCTCCTCGTGAACGCGTACACCAACGCGTCCTTCACCCCCGACCACCAGCGCAACAACGGCGGGCAACGGGAGGTCCCCACCTCGGTGGTGACCGGGGGACCGATCATCAGTGCCAACAGCGAGCAGGTCCGCTCCTACCGGCTGCCGGAGCGGACGATCGCGCTCACCTTCGACGACGGACCCAACCCCGTCTGGACCCCCGAGGTGCTGCGCGTGCTCGACGCCCACCAGGTCAAGGGCACCTTCTTCGTGCTGGGTTCGCAGGTCTCCCGGCACCCGGACCTGGCCCGCAGGCTGGTGGGCGGCGGCCACGAACTCGGCGTGCACACGTTCACCCACCCCGACCTCACCGAGCTGCCCGGATGGCGCCGAGACCTGGAGTACGCCCAGACGCAGCTCGCCCTGGCCGCCGTCACAGGTGTGCGGACCTCGCTGGTCCGGTTCCCCTACTCCTCGCACGCCGACGCGATCGACAACGAGGACTGGCCGGTGCTTACCGCTGCCGGTGACCGGGGCTACCTGACCGTGCTCAACGACACCGACAGTCAGGACTGGGCGCTGCCCGGCGTCGACCGGATCATCGAGAACGCGACCCCGGCCGGCACCTCGGGCGCCATCACCCTCTGGCACGACGCCGGCGGTGACCGCGCACAGACCGTCGCCGCCCTCGACCGGTTCATCCCGATGATGAAGCAACGGGGATACCGCTTCGTCACCGCGACCGAGGGACTGAACCTGGCCTTCTCCGCCGCCGGGGTCGAGCACCGGGTGGAATCCGGCGTGGCCGCCACCTCAGGGGACCGCTGGCGGGGCCGGATGCTGGTCTGGGCGGTCCGGGGCGCCGACCACGTGCTGAGCGTGTTCGGGATCCTCTTCGTGCTCGTCGGCGTGCTCACGGTGGGGCGTACCGCGGTGCTGTTCCTGCTCGCCGGGCGGCACGCCCGCCGCCGCCGGGCCAAGGACTGGACGTGGGGGCCGCCCGTCACCGCGCCGGTGTCGGTGATCGTCCCGGCGTACAACGAGAAGGAGGGCATCGCCGCCACGGTCCGTTCCCTGGCCAGCGGCGACCATCCCGGCGGGATCGAGGTGGTCGTCGTCGACGACGGCTCCACCGACGGGACGGCGGACATCGTCGACGCACTCGGCCTGTCCAACGTCCGGGTGGTCCGCAAGCCCAACGGCGGCAAGCCCAGCGCGTTGAACACAGGCGTCGCGCTGGCCCGCCACGACCTGATCGTCATGGTCGACGGGGACACCGTCCTGGAACCCGACGCCGTCCGCAGGCTCGTGCAGCCCTTCGCCGACCCGCAGGTGGGCGCGGTGGCCGGCAACGTGAAGGTCGGCAACCGGCGCAGCCTGATCGCCAAGTGGCAGCACATCGAGTACGTCATCGGCTTCAACCTGGACCGGCGCCTCTACGAGACGCTCCGCTGCATGTCGACAGTGCCTGGGGCGATCGGCGGCTTCCGGCGGCAGGCTCTGCGCTACGCCGGCGGGATGACCGACGACACCCTCGCCGAGGACACCGACATCACCATGGCCCTGGGCCGCGCCGGCTGGAAGGTGGTCTACGAGGAGACGGCCCGCGCCTGGACCGAGGCGCCGACGAGCCTCGGGCAGCTGTGGAAACAGCGCTACCGGTGGAGCTACGGCACCATGCAGGCGATGTGGAAGCATCGCCGCTCCATGTTCGACAGGGGCGCGTCGGGCCGGTTCACCAGGCGTTGCCTGTTCTTCCTCAGCCTCTTCGGGGTGCTCCTGCCGCTGCTCGCGCCGGTTATCGACCTGCTGGCCCTGTACGGCCTCTTCTTCCTCGACCGGACCGCCACGGCGGTGGCCTGGCTGGTCATGCTCGGCGTGCAGATGGTCACCGCGATCGTGGCGTTCCGGTTGGACCGGGAGAAGCTGGGCGTGCTGTGGGTGCTGCCGCTCCAGCAGTTCGTCTACCGGCAGTTGATGTACCTGGTGATGATCCAGGCGGTGGTCACCGCACTGACGGGCGGCCGGCTGGGCTGGCAGAAACTGCGCCGCACAGGCCTCGAACCGGTCGACTCCCGCACCGGCTGAGCGACCTACCGCACGACGCCGGGTTGTTCAATCCTCGTCGGGGTCGTCCAGGCGGGCAAGGTAGGTGGCCAGGCGCTCGATCGGCGTCTCGAACTCGGGGTTGAGGTCGACGAAGTCGCGCAGGCGCTCGCCCAGCCACTCCAGGGTCACCTGCTCGTCGCCCCGGCGCTCGACCAGCTCCTCGATGCCACGGTCGGTGAAGTACACGGCGTACGTCCTCGTGCTCGGCCCGGCGTGGGTGGCCGGGCGGTTGGACCGACGTGAGCCGGGGCAGGACCGTGGAAACGGCCCTGCCCCGGCTCACGCGGTGCGGTCAGGTCACGGGCGGGGAAGTGCCGCCTCGATCAGCGCGGTCTGCTCGACCTCGTGGGTCTTGGCCGAGCCGACCGCCGGGGCCGCCGCGGCCGGGCGGGAGATCCGCCGCAGCCGGACGTCCGTGAGGTGCTCCAGCAGGTTGAGCGCGACGAACGACCAGGCACCCTGGTTGGCCGGCTCCTCCTGCACCCAGGCGAAGTCCTCCGCGTTCGGGAACTGCGCCAGGGCGGCCCGGATCTCCTCCACCGGCAGCGGGTACAGCTGCTCGATCCGCAGGATCGCGGTGTCGTTGACGCCACGTTCCTGTCGGGCCTGGAACAGGTCGTAGTAGACCTTGCCCGAGCAGAGCAGCACCCGCTTCACCGCCTCCGGCGCCGGCGCGGCCGTGTCGCGCAGCACCGGCTGGAACGTACCTGTGGTGAAGTCCTCCACCGAGGAGACGCAGAGCTTGTGCCGCAGCAGCGACTTCGGCGTGAACACCACGAGCGGCTTGCGCTTGGGCGACAGGGCCTGCCGGCGCAGCAGGTGGAAGTAGTTCGCCGGGGTCGTCGGGATGGACACCCGCATGTTGTCCTCGGCGCACATCTGCAGGAACCGCTCCGGCCGGCCGGACGTGTGGTCCGGGCCCTGGCCCTCGTGGCCGTGCGGCAGCAGCAGGGTGACCGCGGAGCGCTGGCCCCACTTCACCTCGCCTGACGAGATGAACTCGTCGATCACCGACTGGGCGCCGTTGACGAAGTCGCCGAACTGGGCCTCCCAGGCGACGAGCGCGTTGATGTTCTCCACCGAGTAGCCGTACTCGAAGCCCATCGCGGCGTACTCGCTGAGCAGCGAGTCGTGCACGAAGAACCGGGAACGCTCGCCGTCGCCGGTGAGCGACATCAGCGGCAGGTAGTCCTCGCCGGTACGGGAGTCGACAACCGAGGCGTGCCGCTGCACGAACGTGCCGCGACGCGAATCCTGGCCGGCCAGCCGGACGGTCACGCCGTCGTGCAGCAGTGCCCCGAACGCGATGATCTCGCCGTAGCCCCAGTCGATGTTGCCCTCGACGGACATCTTGGCCCGTCTGTCGAGCAACTGCTGGATCCGCTTGTGCGGGGTGAAGCCCTCCGGCAGGTTGGTGTGCGCCTCGCCGATCGCCTTGACGACGGCGGCGTCGGTGGCGGTGTCGACCTGCGGCTCCGGCTCCTCCTCGCGGCGCGGCCGGTTCAGCTGGCGGGGCGAGGCGGCGGCGTCCCGGGTGGCCTTGAAGACCTTCTCCAGCTGCGACTGGTAGTCCCGCAGCAGCTCCTCCGCGTCCTCCACGGTGATGTCGCCGCGACCGATCAGCTCCTCGGTGTAGAGCTTGCGCACCGAGCGCTTCGAGTCAATGATCTTGTACATCTGGGGGTTGGACATCGACGGGTCGTCGCCCTCGTTGTGCCCGCGCCGGCGGTAGCAGACCAGGTCGATCACGACGTCCTTGTTGAACGCCTGCCGGTACTCGAAGGCCAGCCGGGCCACCCGGACCACGGCCTCCGGGTCGTCCCCGTTGACGTGGAAGATCGGCGCCTGGATCATCCGGGCCACGTCGGTGCTGTACAGGCTGGAGCGGCTGTACTCCGGCGCGGTGGTGAAGCCGACCTGGTTGTTGACCACCACGTGCACGGTGCCACCGGTGCGGTAGCCGCGCAGCTGCGAGAGGTTGAGCGTCTCGGCGACCACACCCTGCCCGGCGAACGCGGCGTCACCGTGCACCGACAGCGGCAGCACGGTGTAGCCCTCGAGCTTGAGGTCGATCCGGTCCTGCTTGGCCCGGACGATGCCCTCCAGCACCGGGTCGACGGCCTCCAGGTGCGACGGGTTCGCCACCACCGACACCTTGACGGCGTGCTCGCCGTCCGGGGTGGTGAACTTGCCGTTCTGGCCCAGGTGGTACTTCACGTCGCCGGAGCCCTGCGTCGAGCGCGGGTCCAGGTGACCCTCGAACTCGGAGAAGATCTTCTCGTACGGCTTGCCGACGATGTTGGCCAGCACGTTGAGCCGGCCCCGGTGCGCCATGCCGATGACGACCTCGTCCAGACCGTTCTCGGCGGAGCACTCGAGCACCTCGCCGAGCAGCGGGATCAGCGACTCGCCGCCCTCCAGCGAGAACCGCTTCTGGCCGACGTACTTGGTCTGCAGGAAGGTCTCGAACGCCTCGGCGGCGTTGAGCCGGTTGAGGACGTGCTTCTGCTCGTCGGCGGTCGGCTTCTCGTACTTGCGCTCTATCCGCTCCTGGATCCAGCGCCGCTCCTCCGGGTCCTGGATGTGCATGTACTCGATGCCGACCCGGCGGCAGTACGAGTCGCGCAGAACGCCGAGGATCTCGCGCAGCTTCATCCGCTGGCGGCCGGCGAAGCCGTTCACCGGGAACTCCCGGTCCAGATCCCACAGGGTCAGCCCGTGCTGGAGGACGTCCAGGTCCGGGTGCTTGCGGATGGTGAATTCCAGCGGGTCGGTGTCGGCCATCAGGTGACCGCGCACCCGGTACGCGTGGATCAGCTCGTGCACCCGGGCGGTCTTGTTGATCTGACCCTCGGAGTTGACGGCCACGTCGCGCACCCAGCGCACCGGCTCGTACGGGATGCGCAAGGAGGTGAAGATCTGGTCGTAGAAGCCGTGCTCGCCCAGGATCAGCTCGTGCATCACCTTGAGGAACTCGCCGGACTGCGCGCCCTGGATGATCCGGTGGTCGTACGTGCTGGTCAGCGTGATGACCTTGCTGACCGCCAGCTCGGCGAGGGTGGCCTCGGACATGCCCTGGTAGGGGGCCGGGTACTCCATCGCGCCGACACCGATGATCGCGCTCTGCCCCTGCATGAGCCGCGGCATCGAGTGCACCGTGCCGATGCCACCGGGGTTGGTCAGCGAGATCGTGGTGCCGGAGTAGTCCTCCATGGTCAGCTCGTTGCGCCGCGCCCGACGGACCACGTCCTCGTACGCCTGCCAGAACTGCCGGAAGTCCATCTGCTCGCAGCCCTTGATGGAGGGGACCACCAGGTTGCGGCTGCCGTCCGGCTTGGCCAGGTCGATGGCGATGCCGAGGTTGACGTGCGCCGGGCGGACCACCGCCGGCTTGCCGTTGGCCTCCGCGAAGGAGTTGTTCATCTCCGGGTGCTGCACGAGCGCCCGGACCATCGCGTACCCGACGAGGTGGGTGAAGCTGACCTTGCCACCTCGCCCGCGGGCGAGGTGGTTGTTGATCACGATGCGGTTGTCGACGAGCAGCTTGGCCGGGACCGCGCGGACGCTTGTCGCGGTGGGCACGCTCAGCGAGGCGTCCATGTTCTGGACGATCTTCGCGGCGACACCGCGCAGCGGCGTGGTCTGCGGACCGTCGGCGGTCGGGGCGGCGGCCTTCGCGGCAGGCTTGGCCGGGGCCGCCTTCTCCGGGGCCTTCTCGGCGGCCTTGGCCGGCGCGGCGGCAGGCTTGGCCGGTGCCGGCTGTGCGGCGGCGGGCTTGCCGGCCGGCTGTGCTGCGGCGCTCGGCTGGCTGACCGAGGCGGACGCCTCCGGCTGCCCGTCCGGCTCCGGAGCGGCGGCCGGCTTGCCCGACGCCTCAGCCCCGCGCGGTGTGGCGGCTCCAGGCGCCGGTCGATAGTCGGCGAAGAAGTCGTGCCAGGCCGAATCGACGCTCGTTGGGTCGGCGAGGTAGCGCTGGTACATCTCCTCGACGATCCACTCGTTCGGGCCGAAACCCGCCAGTGGGTTCTCCTGCGAAGTCTGCTGGGTCGACACGGCCGGTAATCGCCTCTTTCACGCGGGTTGTGTGTCACGCGGTGTCCGTCGCGCCCCCGAGTGGGGACTACGGACAGGACGACTCCCAGGCTACGCCGTACGGATCCCGCAGGCATTTCCGCCTCGGTCGGGTGGCCGGTTTCACAGAAGATGCCAGAAGTTCGGCAACCCCTGCGTCCACCGGCGGTGACTGCTATGGCCAACTGAGTACGGGTACCGATGTCCGGGGAGCGGTGGCCCACGAGGATCGGCCGCATGGATCACAACGGGGTACGGGGGCGCTACGGCCGGAGCATGGCGGTGGCGTCCGGTTGGTACGTGACTGTCGGCGCGGCCGTGGCGGTGGGTCTGGCGAGCGTGCCCAGCCCGCCGTCGACGGACTGCTCGGCCTGGTTCAGTTGCCTGTCGCCGGGGGAGTCCCTGGCGCTGATCATGCTGGTGTGGGGTGGGCCGGTGCTCGCCGGGCTGCTCGTCGTGACGGCGCTGGTGTCGGCGCTGCTGGTGCGCCTGGTCCCCTCGGCGGTGCTCGCCGGCACCCTGTCCGCGCTGGTCACCGTCACGATCTGCGCCGCCGTGTACGCGGGGCGCTCGTGAAGCGCCTCGGGCTCGGCGGCCTCTTCTTCGTCTGGCTGTACGGGGTGCCGTTCCTGCTCCTGGTGGGCCTGATCCGGCGAACCGCCAAGCCGTACGCGCCGACCCGGGAGGCGGCGGAGGCGTTCGGCGCGACCACCGACGCTCTGCTGATCGTCGGTCTCCTGCTCAACGCGCTCCCGTTGATCGGCCTGCTCTTCGCCGGGCTGGCCGAGGACGAGGGCTGGCACCGGCACTTCCGCTGGGCGATCGGCGGGATGGTGCTGCTCTACCTGCTTGTCGTCCTCGTCAGCCGGATGGCCACCGGCGTCCTGATCGGCCACACTCCCGCCGACGACGGGCCCGCCCCGGCGATCACGCAGTGCATACCGCGCAGCGGCGGCCACGGCTGCCCGGGCGGCTGACCGACCTGCCGTTGCGGGGTGGCGGCCGTGCCGCCGCCACCCCGGTTCGGTCAGGAGATGTCGCGCCGGCGCATCAGCAGGCTGCCGACCACACCGGTGACCACCGCGTACCCGATCAGCACGGCGGCGCCCGCCCAGCGCGGCGGGTTGCCGGGGATGTCCGCCCCGGTGACCATCAGCGACGAGGCGAGCGACGGCACCAGCAGTTGCAGGTTGTTGATCCAGTCGCCCCACCTGTCGGCCAGGATCGCGATGACGAAGATGGCGCCGATCGAGCCACCCAGGTAGAGCAGGATGCCTGTCACTGTCGCGCCGATCTGGCTGCGGATCAGCACGCCGATGCCGACGCCGAACACCGCCCAGAGCAGGTACGCGAGCAGGTTCAACCCGATGGCCCGCCAGGCCGCGTCGTTGCCCAGTTGCGAGTCCACCCCTACCGCGTTCAGCACCGCCGATCCGGCGACGAGGTTGAGCGCGGTGGTGACCAGCCAGAACAGCAGCGCCAGCACGCCGGCCGCGACCAGCTTGGCGACCATCACCGCGGTGCGGTGCGGGCTGGTGAGGAAGGTCGTGGTGACCGTCTGGTGGAAGAACTCGCTTGTCACCACGATGATGCCGAGCAGCATCACGATCAGCAGGCCGAAGAACTGCCCGGTGGTGAACAGGTTGGACGACAGCGCGTCCGGGCTGGCCGCCGCCTCGAACTGGGCGGCCTGCTCGGCCGTCACCTCGCCGATGTTGTTGCTGGTGAGGGCGTCGGCCTGCAACCAGTTGATGAGCAGGGTGAGCGCCCACAGGGGCAGCGTGATGAGCGCGAAGATCCACCAGGTGTTCGTCGTACGGATCTTGAGCAGCTCGGATCGGACGAGGTTCATCGGATGCCCGCCTTTCCGGCCGTCAGCTCCAGGAAGACCCGTTCCAGGTCGGGCCTTTCGGTGGTCAGTTCGTGCAGCTCCACACCGGCGGCCAGCGCGGCCCGGCCGATCGCCGGGGCGTCCACCCCGCTGACCAGCAGGACGCCGTTCTCGCCGGTGTCGACAGTCGCCGACTGCGCCTTCAGCGCGGTGGTAAGCGCCTCGGCCTGCGGGGTGCGGACCCGCACCTGGGCGCCCTGCGCCATCGACCCGAGCACCTGCTCGACCGGACCCTGCCGGACCAACTGCCCGGCCGCGATGATCACCACGTCGTCGGCGAGCAACTGCATCTCCGACAGCAGGTGGCTGGAGACCAGCACCGTACGGCCCTCGTGGGCGAGGTTCTTGAGGAACCCCCGCATCCACCTGATGCCCTCCGGGTCCAACCCGTTGGCCGGCTCGTCGAGGATCAGCACACGGGGGTCACCGAGCATCGCGGCGGCGATACCGAGCCGCTGCTTCATGCCCAGCGAGTAACCCTTGAACTTGCGCTTCGCCGCCGGGGTCAACCCGACCAGCTCCAGCGCCGCGTCGGCCCGCTCTTTCGGCAGCCCGGCCGCCGCGCAGATCACCCGCAGGTGGTTGATGCCGGTACGACCCTTGTGCGCGCTGGACGCCTCCAGGATCGCGCCGACGTGCCGCAGCGGGTCGGCGAGGTCGGCGTACCGGTGGCCGCTGATGGTGGCCGTACCGGCGGTGGGCGTGACCAGGTTCAGCAGCATCCGCAGCGTGGTGGTCTTGCCGGCGCCGTTCGGGCCGAGGAAGCCGGTCACCCGTCCCGGCGCCACGGTGAAGGACAGGTTGTTCACCGCCCGGACGTTCTTGTACTGCTTCGTCAGACCGGACACCACGATCTGACCGTCGCTGGTGGGGCTTCGCTGCCCGTCAGTCATCGTTCTCCTCCCGTGAGCGGCGTCGAGGTACGCCGTGGCACAGCGTGACGGTACCGAGCAACAAGGTCAATCAGGCTCGGTCCGTACGGCGTGGTCCACCTCGGGGTGGAGGCACTCATCCCCGCGGACGACGGCGAGGGGTCAGCGGGCGATCCAGGTGGCCCGGGCCGCGCCGAGCAGCGTGCCGTCCGGCCCGTACAGGCTTGTGTGCACCGACGCCTTGCGGCCGTCGACGCCGATCAACGCGCCGGTCACCACGCACTCGTCGCCGGGCGCGGGCCGCGCCGTGACCACCGCGGCGATCCGGCCCAGCAGGTACGGGCGGCCCGGCGCGAGCACCGTCCAGCCGCCGGGGCAGTCCAGGGCCGCCCAGACCGTGGCGTCGCCGATCTCGTCGGGTGCGCGGAACGGCGCGGCGGTCCGGCCGTCCGGAAGCCGGCCCGGGAAGATCCGCAGCCCGTCGGCCCGGTCCGGTCCGCAGACGTAGCAGCCGGGAAACGGATGCTCGACCAGGCCGGGATAGCCGGTCGCGGCGAGGCGCGCGGTGTCCAGGTCCACCGGGGGTACGACCGCGTCGACGGTCGCCACCTGTCGTACCTCGGCCACCAGCTCGCCGGCCGGGTCGCGGACCTCGCCGCCGGTGAGGCTCAGTTCGGTGTCCAGCGGCGGTGGCCGGCGCAACGTCACCTCGACCGGTCCGGTGCCGCCGGCCGCGGCGGCGAAGACTCCCGCGCTCCAGCCGCCGTTGCCGGAGCCGGGAGGCCCGTTGTAGCGGGACCCGATGAGCATCGTCGACCTCCGGTGGGGTGTTCCGGCACCGTCGCCGGTTCGTCCCGCAGCCTCGCACGACCACCTGTGGGACGCATCTGCCGGCCGGCGTTCACCCTGCCGACACCGGTGGTGCCCGTGGATGGCAACCCGGGGCACCTACACAGATCCCATGGCCGTTCTGCATGCCGCTGGCGCACCACTGACGACCAGCGGATACACCCTGCTGATCGCCGACGACCCCACCCAGGTCGCGGCCGCGCAACGCCTGCGCCACGAGGTGTTCGCCACCGAGTTGGGCGCCACCCTCAGGCCCGGCGGGGCCGGGTTGGACGTGGACCCCTTCGACGCCCACTGCGACCACCTCATCGTCCGCGAGGACAGCACCGGCGCGGTGGTCGGCACGTACCGGCTGCTGCCGCCCGGACGCATCGACCGGCGGTACGCCGAGGACGAGTTCGACCTCGCCGCGCTCGACCCACTCCGCGACGACCTGGTCGAGGCGGGACGGTCCTGCGTACACCCGGACCACCGTTCGGGCGCGGTCATCAACCTGATGTGGGCCGGCATCACCAGGTACCTGCACCTGCGCGGCTCCCGCTGGCTCGGCGGCTGCGCCTCGGTGCCGGTGGCCGACGGCGGTCGGACGGTCGCCGGGGTGTGGGCGCAGGCGCAGGCCCGACACCTGTCGCCACCGCCGCTGCGGGTCCGCCCGCTGCGCCCCTGGTTCGCCGAGCCGGCCGCCGTCGCCGCCGACCCGGCCGGACGGGTGGTGGTGCCGCCGCTGCTGCGCGGCTACCTGCGGCTCGGCGCGTGGATCTGCGGCGAGCCGTCGTACGACCCGGACTTCGGGTGCGCGGACTTCTACGTGCTCTTCTCGCTGGACCGGATGAACCCGCGCTACCTGCGGCACTTCCTCGGCGGGGTGCAGAGGTGACCGCCGTGTCGCACGACCTGTGGCGGCCCGTTTCCGGGTGTGACGAGGGGTGCCTGCCGACAGCCGGCGAGGTGCCCACCGTGCCCGTGGTCCGCCGGGTTCTCCGGCTGGTCGCGGCGACCGGCATGCTGCTGACCGGTGTGGGCCTGGCGGTGCTGCTGCCCGTACTCCCGGTTCGGGAGCGGCAGGCGGCGGTGCGTGGCTGGGCCCGGGGCACGGCGCGGGCGTTCGGCGTCCGCCTGGTGGTCCGGGGCCGCCTGCCCCGGCGGCGCGCGCTGCTGGTCGCCAACCACGTGTCGTGGCTGGACATCCTCGCCGTGCTGGCGGTGGCGCCGACCCGGATGGTGGCGAAGCGGGAGGTCCGTACCTGGCCCGTGGTCGGCGTGCTGGCCGCCGCGGTGGGCACGGTCTTCGTGGACCGGTCCCGGCCGCGGGAACTGCCGGCCACCGTGCGCCGGCTCGGCGACGCGCTGCGGGCCGGTCGGTCGGTGGCGGTCTTCCCGGAGGGTACGACCTGGTGTGCGGGCGAGGGCGACTGCCGCCCCGGTGGGGGGTTCCGCCCCGCGATGTTCCAGGCGGCGATCGACACGGGCAGTCCGGTGGTGCCGTTGCGGTTGGGCTACCGGTGCGAGGCCACCGGCTCGTCAACCACCGCCGCGGCCTTCCTGGGCGCGGACACCCTGCTGCGTTCGGTGGCCCGGGTGGTGGCCGCACGGGACCTGGTGGTCTCGGTGACGATCGCCGCCGCCCTGCACCCGGCCCGCGACGCCGACCGGCGGTTGCTGGCCCGGGCCGCCGAGTCGGCCGTACACCTGGTGACTGCTACCCCGACGCGGACCCGGCGGCGTCAGAGGCCCACCGCGACCCCTGCCGTCCGCGTGCCGGTACCGGCCGCAGGGAGCGAGCTGGATCTGGCGGCCTGAGGAAGCCGCCACCGCCCGCCGCCCGGGGGCCCGCCACCCGCACCCGCCGCGCGGGGCGGGGCGACACGTGACAGTCTTGTGCTATCGCGATGTATCGCGTTAGTGTCTTTCTCGTCGGGCGCGCGTCGGCGCCGTCGAGGGAGGACGCCATGGCCGGATGGACTGTCGAGAGCCCGCAGCGGCTCACCCTGGAGGGCCCGGTCACCCGACTGGACGTCCGACTGCTGAGCGGACGCCTCAACGTGGTCGCCGCCGACGGCCCGACCCGGGTCGACATCACCCACGTCGCCAGGCGGCCGGTGCTGGTCGACCACTCCGACGGCCGGCTCAGCATCCGCCAGGAACGGGGTCGGAGCTGGTCGGACGCGCTGCGCTGGCTCCGGTCGCTGCACCGCTACCCACGGGTGGACGTCTCCCTCGCCGTGCCCGCCGACGTCCTCGCCGACCTCGGCCTGGGGGCCGGCGCGGTGGTCGTCTCCGGCCTGCGCCGGCAGACCACAGTCGACATCGCCGCCGGTCAGATCACCCTCATGGGCCTGCGGGGCACCACCTCCGCGAAGATCACCTCAGGGCCGGTGGAGGCGCTCGGCGTACGCGGCGACCTCACCCTGGAAACCGTCTCCGGAGAGGTGATCATCGCCGACAGCGCCGCCGACCGGGTACGGGCGCAGACCGTCTCCGGCGCCATCACCTGCGATTTCGACAACCCCCGACGCAGCGAGATCCGGCTCACCACCATCTCCGGCAGCATCACCGTCCGGGTCCGCGAGGACAGCGACCTCGCCGTCCGGCTGAACACCGCCTCCGGTCGGATCACCAGCGGATTCCGGCAGGTGCGGGGCTCGACGTTCCCGCTGCCGAACAGCGAGGGGGTGCTCGGCGACGGCGAAGGTAAACTCTGGGCCTCCGCGACCTCGGGCAGCATCGCCCTGCTCGCCCGAGCGGTCGACGACGAATCCGAGGAGCTGCCGTGACCGCCGTGTTCAGCCACGGACGGCTCCGGCTCTACCTGCTCAAGCTCCTCGACGACGGCCCCAAGCACGGCTACGAGCTGATCCGCCTGCTGGAGGACCGCTTCCTCGGGCTCTACGCGCCAAGCGCCGGCACCATCTACCCCCGCCTGCAACGGCTGGAGGCCGAGGGCCTCGTCAGCCACACCGCGGCCGGCGGCCGCAAGACGTACGACATCACCGACGCCGGTCGTGCCGAGCTGCGCCAGCGGGCCGACGAGCTGACCGCGTTGGAGGCCGACATCGCCGCCTCGGTGGCGGACCTCTCCACCCTGGCCGGCGAGATCCGCAGCGAGGTACGCGGCTCGGTACGCGACCTCAAGCGGGAACTGAGCGAGGCGACCCGGCAGACCCGGCGTACCCGGTGGGACGCGCCCCCGCCGCCGCCCCGGCCGTCGTCGACCGACGGGCCACGCACCGCCCTGCTCGACGAGCTCGACGAGCGGCTGGCCGCGTTCACCGCCGAGGTCGGCCGGCTGGCACGGGCCCGGCAGTTCAGCGACACCCAGCTTCGGACGGCGATCCGTCTGCTCGACGGCGCGCTGGACGGTTTGCGCCGACTTCTGCGCTGAGCGACACGCCGACGGCGACTCACAGGGTTTTTGCAGGAAGCGTCCAGCGCCGGCGCAGTGAGGTCACCCATGATGGGGCCATGCCCGCTACCCAGACCGAGGCGCGACTTCTCGTCGTCGAGGACGACCCCAACATCCTCGAACTCCTCTCCGCGAGCCTGCGGTTCGCGGGCTTCGACGTGGCCACCGCGACAAGCGGCAGCGCGGCCCTGAACGCCGCCAAGGACCACAGGCCCGACCTCGTCGTGCTCGACGTGATGCTGCCCGACCTCGACGGCTTCGAGGTCATCCGGATGCTCCGCGAGGGCGGTACGCGTACCCCGGTGGTCTTCCTGACCGCGCGGGACGCCACCGACGACAAGATCCGTGGGTTGACCCTGGGCGGCGACGACTACGTCACCAAGCCGTTCAGCCTGGAGGAGCTGACCGCCCGGATCCGCGCCGTGCTGCGCCGCACCACCACCGGCGAGCAGACCCCCTCCCGGCTCACCTTCGCCGACCTGGAGTTGGACGAGGAGACCCACGAGGTGCACCGGGCCGGCCAGCGGGTGCAGCTCTCGCCGACCGAGTTCAAGCTGCTGCGGTACCTGATGCTCAACGCCAACCGGGTGCTGTCCAAGGCGCAGATCCTCGACCACGTCTGGAACTACGACTTCCGGGGCGACGACAACATCGTCGAGTCCTACATCTCCTACCTGCGGCGCAAGGTCGACACCACCCAACCCCGGCTGATCCACACCCTCCGCGGCGTGGGATACGTGCTGCGCAAGCCGGCGGCGTGAACCCGGTCCAGCAGGCCAAGGGGCGGGTCCGCAGCGTGCCGCTGCGGGTGAAGCTGGTCACCTCGGTGCTCACGCTTGTCGCCGTGGCTCTGCTGGTGATCAGTTCACTGACCGCCTACTTCCTGCGCAACTACCTCCAGGGCCAGGTGGACGGGCAGATCAGGTCGACCGCCCAGGGCCTCGGTCAGCTGCTCCCGAAGCTGCGCAGCGGGGAGGTCAACGCCATGCTGCCCAGCGACTACGTCGTGTCGCTCGCCGACGAGCGGCAGGTCTACAAGCCGGTCTACGACAAATACAGTCTCGATCCCGAGGAACTGCCCACCTTTGCGACGAGCCGCGACGGCTTCGAGGAGCTGGAGGGGGAGCCGCGGACGGTCCGCTCGCAAGACGGCCTCACCCGGTGGCGGGTCTACTACGCGGCCCAGCCGGACGGGTCGGTGCTGGCCGTGGGCCAGCCGCTGACCGAGGTGGACCGGGCGGTGAAGCAGCTCGTCTGGATAGACCTCCTGGTGGGCGGCGCGGTGCTGATCATGTTGGCGTCGGTCGGCGCGGCGATCGTCCGGACCAGCCTCAAACCGCTGGTCGAGATCGAACGGACCGCCGCCGCGATCGCCGGCGGTGACCTGACCCGCCGGGTTCCCGACCCGGAACAGGGCCAGGAGCATCCCACCTCCGAGCTGGGCCGGCTCTCGCGCGCGCTGAACGCGATGCTCACCCAGATCGAGGCGGCGTTCACAGCCAGAGCCGCCTCGGAGACCGCGGCGCGGTGGGCGGAGAGCGCCGCCCGGGATGCCGCCGCCGCGGCCCAGGCGTCCGAGGCGCGGGCCCGGCGCTCCGAGGAGCGGATGCGGCAGTTCGTGGCCGACGCGTCACACGAGCTGCGGACCCCGCTGACCACCATCCGGGGCTTCGCCGAGCTGTACCGGCAGGGCGCCGCGCGGGCGCCGGAGGAGACGGCGGGCCTGCTCCGCCGAATCGAGGACGAGGCGGCCCGGATGGGCCTGCTGGTGGAGGATCTGCTGCTCCTGGCCCGGCTGGACCGGGAACGGCCACTCTCCCTCGCCCCGGTGGAGCTGCCGGTGCTCGCCTCCGACGCGGTGGACGCCGCCCGGGCGATGGCCCCGGACCGACAGGTCGACCTGGAGATCGAACCCGGGTCGGGACCGCTCGTGGTCCTGGCCGACGACGCGCGGCTGCGTCAGATCATCGGCAATCTGATGACCAACGCGCTCACCCACACCCCGACGGACGCCAGGGTCAGCCTGCGGCTGCGCGCCGAGGAGGGGAACCTCGCCGTGGTGGAGGTGGCCGACACCGGTCAGGGCCTCTCCCCGGAGCAGGCCGAACGGGTCTTCGAGCGGTTCTACCGGGCCGACGCGGCGCGTACCCGCCGGGCCGACGGCAACACCGGCACCGGGCTCGGCTTGGCCATCGTCGCCGCCCTGGTGGCCGCCCACCACGGCTCAGTCGAGGTGGCCGAGACGCCGGGCGGTGGGGCCACCTTCCGGGTCCGGCTGCCCCTGCTGCCCTCCACCGACGACGCCGGCGAGTGACTTTCAGCCAACTTCCAGGACGGTTCCAGCTTGATCGCAGTGCCCGGGGAGAAGGTAGTGGCATGACCGAGTTCGAGTCCGACCCGCAGCGCCGGCCGGCCCCCACCGACGCCGAGCCGTCGCACCCCACCGCCGAGCTGCCGCGCGACGAGCGCGCGCAGTCCGACTCCCCGACCACTCCCGTACCGGTCGTCCCCTCCACCGGTGACGCGGCGACCACCGCCGCGCCTGCCGGCGCCACCGGGCACGACGCGCCGACCACCGCGTACGCCGGCCAGCCGGCCGCCGGGCAGCAGCCGACCGAGTACGAGCCGCTGACCGCGGCCACCCCGTCCGCGCCGCCCTACCCGGTCTCCGGCCACCCGACGCCCGGCCAGTACGGCTACCCGCAGCCGACGGCTCCCGGCGCCCCCTGGTACGCGGGTCAGCAGCAGCAGTCCGGCTGGGCCGGCGGGGGCCAGCCGGGTGCCGCCTACCCGCACCAGCAGCACGCGCACCAGCCGGGTCAGCCGGTCCCGCCGTGGGGTCCGCCTGTCGCACCGCCCGGCAGCGGCCCCCGGCCGAGCCGCATCGCGAAGTTCGCCGGCGCGGGCGTCGCCGTGTTCGCCCTGATGCTCGGCTCGGGCGTGGCCGGCGGGGCGCTCGCGCTCGCCCTCGACGGCGACGGCGGCGGTGTCACCCGCACCTACTCGGCGGCCCCCGTGCTCAACAGCGCGGACCTGCCGAAGATCGCCGCGTCCGTGCAGGACAGCGTCGTCTCGATCACCACCGACAGCGGTGAGGGCTCCGGGGTGGTGCTCAGCACCGACGGGTACGTGCTCACCAACAACCACGTGGTCGCCTCCGCCTCCGGCAACACCGTGCGGGTGGTCTTCGCCGACGGCAAGAACGCCGAGGCGAAGATCGTCGGCACCGACCCGAAGACCGACCTGGCCGTGGTGAAGGCCAACGGGGTGAGCGACCTCAAGGCGGCCAAGTTCGGTGACAGCGACGCCATGCAGGTTGGCGACCAGGTGCTCGCCCTGGGCAGCCCGCTGGGTCTGCAGGGCTCGGTGACCGCGGGCATCCTCAGCGCCCGCGACCGCACCATCCGGGCCGGCGAGGGCCAGCCGGACCCGAGCCAGCAGGGCCAGGCCGTCAGCTCCATCTCCGGCCTGCTCCAGACCGACGCGCCGATCAACCCCGGTAACTCCGGTGGCGCTCTGGTCAACACCCGGGGCGAGGTGATCGGCGTCAACACCGCCATCGCCACCTCCGGGCAGAGCACCGGCAACATCGGCGTCGGGTTCGCCATCCCCAGCAACAAGGCCAAGGACGTCGCGGGCAAGCTCCAGCGCGGCGAGAAGGTCAGCCACCCGTCGCTCGGGGTGGGCGTCAACCAGGCCGAGGGCGGCGGCGCTCTCGTCGCGTCGGTCACCGCGGGCAGCCCCGCCGAGAAGGCCGGCCTCCAGCGGGGCGACGTCGTCACCCGCTTCGGCGAGAAGGCGATAAACGACTCCGACGATCTGGTCGGCGCGGTGCAGGCCGGCAAGGTCGGCGACCGGGTCGAGGTGCAGTACAAGCGAAACGGTGTCGAGAAGACGGCAACCGTGACGCTCGCCGAGACGTCGTAACACCAGAAACCTGCTCCCTCCCTCCGGCGGCGGGTGGCGGGGCCAAGGGGGTTGGCTCCGTCACCCGCCGCTTCCTCTCATCCCGACGGCGGTTCACCCGATCCGGGTGAACCGCCGTCACCCGTGTGCACGGCAGGTTCGCCAGGACGAGCCGAGACGGGGGTGGGACCGGTGAATGCCGACGACGACCAGCGGATCCAGCGCGACGTCCTGGCCGAGCTGGCGTGGGACGCGCGGCTGCAACCGAACGAGATCGGCGTGACCGTCGACCAGGGCGTGGTCACCCTGCACGGGTTCGTGGACGGCGTCGCCCGGCGGTGGGCGGCGGCCCGCTGCGCGCAGCGGGTACGCGGGGTGCGGGCGGTGGCCGACGAGATCGAGGTACGGCTGGCGGGCACGCCGGGGCGTACCGACGCCGAGATCGCCGTCGCGGCCTCCCGGGCGTTGGAGTGGGACAGCTTCGTGCCCGCCGAGCGGCTGGCGGTGACCGTCGCCAACGGCTGGCTGATGCTGCGCGGCGAGGTGGAGTTCGGTTGGCAGCGCCGTGCCGCCGAGGGGGAGCTGACCCGACTGGACGGGGTGCGGGGCATCACCAACCTCGTCGAGGTGCGCCCGCCGGCGCCGCCCGCCGGCGATCGGCTGCGGCACGACGTCCAGCGTGCGTTGCTGCGCACGATCGGCGCGGACCGGGTGACAGTCGAGGTGGACGGCGACACGCTTGTCCTCGCGGGGGTGGTCCGCTCGTGGTGGGAACGCGACCAGGTCCAGCGGGTGGCCTGGTCCGCGCCAGGAGTACGGGTCGTCCACGACCAGCTCCTGGTCGGCGGGTGAGCGTCCGTCTTGTCCGGTTTACCCGCGACTTCACGGGGAAACCGCCGCGGACCACGCCGACCGGCGGCGACACCGGAACCGGGACAATCGGGGGAGGATCCGTGGCCGTGAACCACCCGCCCGCCGACCGCTCCGGAGAGCGGTCGTTGCGCATCGCGATGGTGGTCCCGCCCTGGCTGACCGTGCCGCCGCCCGGCTACGGCGGGTTGGAGCAGGTCGTCGCCGCCCTGGTGGACGCGCTGACCGCGCACGGGCACGCGGTGACCCTGTTCGGCGCCGGCGGTCAGCACGGCACGTCAGCAGGCGGTTTCGTCTCCACAGTCCCTGACGTCCAGTACGAGCGGCTCGGCGAATCGCTGCCGGAGCTGGCCCACCTGGCCCGGGTCAACCGACTGATCACCGCCGCCGACTTCGACGTGATCCACGACCACACCACAATCGGTCCGCTGGTCGCCGGCCGCCGGGCCGTCCCGACTGTCGCGACAGTGCACGGCAACCCCGTCGGGGAGTACGGCGACGTGCTCGGTGACGCCGACCGGGGCGTCGGCCTGGTGGCCATCTCGCACGCGCAGCGCGGCCTGAACCCCGGCCTGCCCTGGGCCGGCACTGTGCACAACGCGCTGGACATCCGAGGTTTCCCCCGCAAGACCGAGCCCGGCCCCGGGCCGGTGCTGTGGCTCGCGCGGTTCAGCCCGGACAAGGGCCCGGACGTCGCCGTCCGGGCGTGCCGCGAAGCCGGGCTGCCGTTGCTGCTGGCCGGCAAGTGCAACGAGCCCGCCGAGCGGCGCTACTTCGAGCAGGTCGTCGAGCCGCTCATCGACGACGACGTGACGGTCGTTCTCAACGCCGACCGGGCGCAGACCCTGCGGATGCTCGTCGACGCCCGCTGCCTGATCATGCCGATCCAGTGGGAGGAGCCGTTCGGCATGGTGATGCTGGAGGCGATGGCGACCGGGACCCCTGTGGTCGCCCTGAACCGGGGCGCGGTGCCGGAGCTGGTCCGGCCCGGCGTGACCGGGCTGGTGTGCGAAACCCCGGACGACCTCCCGGCGGCGTTGCGCGCGGCAGCGCAGCTCGACCCGCAGGACTGCGTGGCGCACGTCGCGGAGAACTTCTCGGTCGAACGGATGGCGTACGGCTACGAGGACGTCTACCGCCGCTTCGTCGCCGACCGGTACGACATCCGCGAACCGGCCCGCGTGTCGGCCCGCTGACCCGCCGAGGTGTGGAGCTGGGTCAGACGCCTACCGCGCCCAGCTCGCTGATGGCGACGTCGAGCCGCTGCGCGTACGCCGGGCTGATGCCGCCCTCGCCGAGGCGGATGGCCACCTTCTCCCGCAGCCGGGCCACCGGCGGCGCCAGCTGGTCCCGGCCGGAGCCGACCGCGACCGTCAGGTTCCGCAGCTCGTTGCGCAGGTCGAGGCCGACATCGGAGCGGATCTCCCCGGCGTTCAGCCCGTCGCCGATCAGCCGATCCACACGGTTGGCGGCCTCGATCAGGGTGCCGGGCTCGGAGGTGGTCGAGCGGGCGCTCGGCGGTGCGGACGGTGACGGGGTCGCGGGCCGGGACGACTCGACGGCCGACGGGCCGGACGACGGGGGCGCGACGGGGCCGGTCGACGGCTGCGTCCGGGGTGTCGATGGCTCGTCGGGCAGCAGGGCCACCCCGGCCAGTGCCACGCCGACCGCGAGGAGCGCCGGAACCAGCAGCGGCGCCAGCCGGCGACGGGGCCGAGCCGGGGACGGTGTCGCCTCCTCGGCGGGGGCGTCCGTCGCCGTGGGCCCGGGAACCGGTTCGAGGGGCATGGCCAGGGTGGACACCGGGGCGGGCCGCTCGCCCGGCAGCAGTTGGTCGCGCAGGGTGGTCGCCACCTGCCGTGCGGTCGGCCGACCCGCCGGGTCGCGGGACAGGCAGCGCAGGCAGATCCGGGCCACCGCCGGCGGTAGCTCCGGCAGGTCGGTGAGGGTCGGCGCCGGACCGTCGGCCAGCGCGGCGCTGAGCTGCTCCCAGGTGTCCGCCGGGTACGGGACCCGACCGGTGAGCGCCTCGTGCAGCAGGACGCCGAGCGAGTACACGTCGCTTGCCGGTTGGGCGGGGGCGCCGTCGAGCCGTTCCGGGGCCACGTAGGCGGGGGTGCCGAAGGTGCCGCCGTCCTCGTCCTCGTCCGGGGCGCCGATCCTGGTGGCGATACCGAAGTCGAGCACCTTGACGCCCGTCGCGGTCATCATCACGTTGGCCGGGGTGATGTCGCGGTGCACGATGCCGAGCCGGTGCGCGGCTGCCAGCGCGTCGGCGATCTGCGCGCCCACCTCGACCGCCTCGGCCCACGGCAGCGGCCCCTCGGTGAGCCGCAGCTCCAGCTCCTCGCCGCTGAGCAACTCCATCACCACGAACGAGGTGATCGAGCCGTCCGGGTCGACCGTCTCGCCGTAGTCGTGCACCGACGTGACGTGCGGGTGCACCAACTGGGCGGCGGCGCGGGCCTCCTCGCGCACCATGTCGCGGAAGCGGGCGTCGGCCGCCAACGACGGGGCGAGCACCTTGAGGGCCACGACCCGGTCCAGCACCTCGTCGCGGGCACGCCAGATGACCGACATGCCGCCGGCGCCGATCTGGTCGACAAGCCGGTACCTGCGGGCCAGTAACCGGCCCGGGTGCAGCGCTGCCTTCACGGATCGCACCTGCCTCGGGGTGGGAGCGGTATCAGGTTGCGCGAATGTGTCCGGCCTGTCAACGGCGTCCTGCTGGCCGTCGCCTGGCGGTGCCCGCTCTGCGCCGAATGCCGGTGGCGGCGGGCGCGTGCCAGGATGAGAGACATGGCGGGGGGACCTGTGGCGTTCGTGCTCGGCGGCGGGGGAGTCCTCGGCGCGGTCGAGGTGGGCATGCTGCGTGCCCTGTTCCGCGCCGGCATCAAACCCGACCTGGTGCTCGGCACCTCCATCGGCGCGGTGAACGGCGCGCTGGTGGCCGCCGACCCGACGGAGGCGGTGACCGACCGGCTGGTCCGGCTCTGGGCGTCGCCGGAGGCCAGCGAGGTGTACGGCGATTCCGTCGCCCGGCAGTTGCGCCGCTTCGCCGCCCGTACCCATCTGCACTCGCCGAGACCCCTGCGCCGGCTGCTCGAATCCGAGTTGGGCGTCGACACGACGTTCGCCGACCTGCGGGTGCCGTTTCGTTGCTGCGCCGCGCACATCGAGCGGGCCGCCGAGCACTGGTTCGACAGCGGGCCGGTGGTGCCGGCGGTGCTGGCGTCGGCGTCGGTGCCGGGGCTGCTCCCACCCATGGAGATCGATGGCGCGCACTACGTGGACGGCGGCATCGTCAACTCCATCCCGATCGGCGAGGCGGTGGCCGCCGGCGCCGGCCGGATCTTCGTCCTCCAGGTGGGCCGGATCGAACGCGAGCTGACCCCGCCCCGGCGGCCGTGGGAGATCGCCCAGGTGGCGTTCGAGATATCCCGCCGGCACCGCTTCTTCCGGGAGATGGCCGCGCTGCCCGAGGGGGTGGAGGTGCACGTCCTGCCGACCGGCGGGCTGAACCCGCGCGACGACACCCCGTGGGCGTACCGGGACATGGCGGCCGTGGGCCGGCGGATCAGCCGGGCGTACACCGCCTCGCGCCGCTACCTCGCCACCCACGTGGAACGCTGATGCCGCTGCCCCCCAGGTGGCTCCGCCGGTTGTTGATCGCTCCCGCCGTGGTGCTGCTGGCGTTCGTCGTGGTCACCACGCTGCCGGTCTGGGCGTTGCTCGCCGCCGCCGCGTCGCCGCTGGTCCCGGGCCGGTTCCGGCCGTTGCGGGTGCTCTGGATCGGCTGCGTCTACCTGGTGTGGGACGCCGCCGCGCTGCTCGCGCTGTTCGTGCTCTGGGTGGTCTCCGGCTGTGGCTGGCGGACCCGGTCGCCGGCCTTCCAGCGGGCCCACTACGTGCTGGCCGGCTGGTTCCTGCGGGTGCTGTTCTGGCAGGCCCGGTGGGCGTTGCGGCTCAGCATCGACGTGGTGGGCACCGACCCGGACACCGCGCTGCCCGGCCGGCCGGAGGTGGTGCTCTGCCGGCACGCCGGGCCGGGCGACTCGTTCATCCTGATCCACGGGCTGGTCAACTGGTTCCACCGGGAGCCGCGCATCGTGCTCAAGGACAGCCTCCAGTGGGACCCGGCTATCGACGTGCTGCTCAACAGGCTGCCCAGCCGGTTCATCGCGCCGACACCGGAGCGCGGCGAGGAGACGGTACGCCAGGTGGGGCACCTCGCCGACGGCCTGGACGACAACGACGCGTTCGTGATCTTCCCGGAGGGCGGCAACTTCACGCCCAAGCGGCGGCTGCGTGCCATCGCCCGACTGCGTTCGCTCGGCCTGGAACGGATGGCGCTGCGTGCCGAGCGGATGCGCCACGTGCTCGCCCCGCAGCCCGGCGGGATGCTCGCCGCGCTCGACGCCGCCCCGGACGCCGGGGTCATCTTCGTCGCGCACACCGGCCTGGACCGGATGCTCACCGTCGCCGACGTGTGGCGCGAACTGCCGATGGACAAGCGGATCGTGATGCGGTTCTGGTCGGTGCCTCCGGAGGACGTCCCGACCGGCAGGCAGGAACGCATCGACTGGCTCTATGACTGGTGGGCGCAGATCGACGCGTGGATCGCGGCCAACCGGTGAGTGCAGCGAAGCGGAGCCCCGCAGTCGCGAACGAAAAGCGGGCTCCGGTGAGCGCGAGGAGTGCAGCGAAGCGGAGCCCCGCAGTCGCGAACGAAAAGCGGGCTCAGCGGGACGGTGCCGCGTAGGGTGCGGTCGTGGACCAGATCTGCGTGGTGACGACTGTGGTGGATGCGCGTTCGGTCGCCGACGTGCTGGCGGCCGCGGCCGTCGCCGGGCGGCTCGCCGCCTGCGCTCAGGTCGGCGGTCAGGTGGACAGCACCTACTGGTGGCGTTCCGGTGTGGAGACCAGCACCGAATGGTCGGTGCAGTTCAAGACGGCCCCGGACCGGCTCTCCGCGTTGGTCGACCAGATCCGGGTCAGCCATCCGTACGAGGTGCCGGAGATCCTGGTGTCCAGGGTGGAGAGTGGCGACCCCGGCTACGCGACCTGGGTACACGAGCACACCCGACCATGAGTACGCGCACTCTGGGCCGCGACCCGGTGGTGTTTCGATGATGTGCGGGTGGACGACACCCGCTATCCCTGCCCCGCCTGCGGCGCCCCGGCTGACCTGAGCGCCGGCTGCGCCGGTTGCCGCCGCCCGCCCGACCCGGTCGCCGCCGAGGTGGTGCGGCTGGGTCGGGAGGTGGCCCAGCTTGAGCCGCGGGTGGAGCAGGCCCGTCGGACGTACACCGAGCTGGCCGGCCGGTTGGCGGCCACCTCGCGCCGGCGGGCCGAGCTGGCGGCGGTCGTCCGCGCCGGGGTCGCGGCGTCCGTCGTCGGGCCGGTGCCGCGAAGCGTTCCGGTGTCGACGGTCGGGAGGGAGCCGGCGCCGGGGGCGGCGGAGGCTTCGACGCGGACGATCCAGGGTCTGCTCTTCGTCCTCGGTGGACTCCTGCTGGGCACCGCGGCGGTGGTGTTCACTGCCGTCGCGTGGGCGTCGGTCGGGGTTGGTGGCCGGGCGCTGATCCTGGCGGCGTTCACCGCGCTCGCGCTGGCCGTCCCGCTGCTGGCGGTCCGTCGGGGGTTGCGCGGGACGGCGGAGACGTTCGCCGCGGTGGGGCTGCTGCTGGTGGTGCTTGACGGTTACGCGGCCTGGTCGGTGGACCTGGCCGGGGTGGCAGGTTGGCCGGGTAGCCGGTACGCCGCGCTGGTCGGGGGGGCCAGCGCGGCGGTCGCCGTGGCGTACGGGCGGTTCAGTGGGTTGGCCGGGCCGTGGTTCGCGGGGCTGCTGGGCGTGCAGCCGGTGCTGCCGTTGCTCGCCGCCGAGGCGCGGCCCGACGCCGGTGGGTGGGCGTTGGTCCTGCTCGGGGTGGCGCTGCTGGATCTGGCCGTGGTGGTGGCCCTGCGTGGCCGGCCGGGGACGGTGCCGTTGGCCGGCCGGGTGGTTGCCGTCGTCGGGCACGTCGTGGCGCTCGCCTGCGCCGCCGCCTGCGCCCTGGTGCCGTTGCTGATCGGCCGCTCCGCGGGCACCCCGCTGCTGGCGGGGGCGCCGCTGCTGCTTGTCGCGTTGGCCGCGCTCGGCGCGACCCGGGTGGTAGGCGGGCCGGTGCTGCGTGCGCTGGCCGCCGGCTTGCTGGTGCCGGTGCTGGCCGTCGCGGTGCTGCGCCCGGTGGCCGAGCTGCGGCCGGCGCTGCTGCTGATCGCGGCGGCGGTGGTGGCCGTCGTCCTGGTGGGTGCGGTGCGACTGCTGCCGGCGTCGATCCGGTCGGAGGGGGCCGGATCGACAACGGAAGGGCCGGTGGCGGCCGGGTCGGAGACAGCCGGGGCGGAGACAGCCGGGTCGGCGTCGGCCGGATCGGGGACAGCCGGGTCGGCGGTTGTTGGGGGCGGCGGCTTGTGGACCGGCCCGCGGGTGGGGGCGCTGCTGGTCGCGGCGGGAACCGCGCAGATTGCCGCGCTGATCACCGTCGCGCTTGCGGTCGCCGCCGTCGGCCGGTCGCTGCCGCCGTGGGGCGGGGCCGGGACCGGACCCGACCTGGACTGGGGCTGGCAGGTGGCGCCCGCCCTCGCGCTGGCGTTCGCGGCGACGGCGCTGCTGGTACCCCGCCGGGCGTGGGAGATGCTGGCCACTGTCGGCGCGGTGGCGGTGCTGCTCGCCGTGCCCGCCGGTTGGCCTGCCTCCTGGTCGGCCGTGCTGACAGTGGACCTGCTCGGTGGGGCCGCGTTGCTGCTCGCCGTGCTGGCCCGTCCGATGGCGCGACCGGGCACGCTGTCCAGCCGGGCCCTGGGCGGCACGGTCCTGCTCGGGCACGGACTGCTGGTGGCTCTGGCCGATCCGGTGGGTGCCCTTGTGGCGCTCGGCGTCCTGGTCGCTGTCGGTCTGGCACTCACGGTGCGGCGGGCGTCCGGGCCGTACCGCCTGGTGGCCGGTGGAGGCCTCCTTGTCGCGCAGCTCGCGCTGCCCGGGATCGCCGCGCTGGCGGCTTTCGTCGCGGGCGCGCAGCCCTGGTGGCAGGTCCGGCTCGCGTTGGCCGCCGCCGTGCTGCCGCTGGTCGCGGTCCTCGCGGCACGTCGCCACCGGGTGGAGCTGGCCGGGTACGCGGTGACCGGCGCGGTGGTCGCGGTGGCTGTGTCCGGCCTCGCGCCGCTGGTGGCGGCGGGTGACGAACCGATCGGGCTGTACGCGGCCCTGGCGGCGTTGGGCGTGGCGCTCGTGGCACACCGCGATCGGCCGGCGGTCGGGGGGACGCCGCTGGTCGGGGGGACGCCGGCGGTTGGCCGGCCGGGCGTGCTGGTGGTGGCGGGCGGTCTGCTGGCGGCGGTGGCGGTGCTGGCGACCCTGCCCGCGGTGCTGAACGCGCTCGCGTCGCCGTACGTCAGCGGGGGCTCGGTCTGGTCGGGTGCGCCGGCCGCCGTCGCGGACCCGGCGGGGTACCCCGCCGGGCTGGCGCTCGTCGCGTTGGCGGTGGCCGTGGTGCTGGCTGGTCGACGGGGTCGCCCGCCGCTGCTGGTCGCGCTGCCGTTCGCCGCTGCCGCGCTGCCGGTGCTGCTCGTCGCGGCCGGTGCGCCCTGGCCGGTGATGCCGGGTGCCGTGCTGCTCGCCGGTGTGGCCGCGCTGCTGTTCGCCGCGCTCGCCGCGCCGCGTCCGGCTCTCGCGCCGACCGCCGTACCCGTGGGGGTGGTGCTGGTCGCCGTCGGCGTGGTGTGGCTGCTCGCCACGCGGGCCGGCACGCTCGCCGCCGAGGGGGTCCTGCTGGTGGCGGCGGTGGTCGTCGCCGTGGGGGCGCGGGCTGTCGGGACGCGCGTCGCGGGGTGCCTCGCCACGGTGGGTGCGGCGTGCGCGCTGGCGGTGACCGCACTGCTCGCCGGCGGGCAGCCGCTGCGCGCGGCGGCGTACCCGCTGCTGGCGGTGGCCGCGCTGGTCCTGGCTGTCGCGGCCGTGACCAGCTCGTCCGGCGCTGTCGCGGCCGGCCCATCGCCGGTCGAGGCGGCCCGCCCGTCGCGGCCGGTCGAGGTGCTGGCGGCGCGGGCACTGCTCGGGCGGGTGCTGGACGCCGCCGCCCAGGCGGTGGCGCTCGTGGCGGCAGTGCTCACCGTCGAGGTGGCGCGGCACCTCGCGACCGTCTGCGTGCTCTGGGGTGTCGCCGTGGCGCTGCGGCTGCTGCGCCGTGGCGAGCCGGCCGGACGCCGGTGGGCGTTCGCGGGCATCGCCGCCGGCAGCGAACTGCTCGGGGCGTGGGTGTTGCTGGCCGCCGGCGGGGTGACGGTGGTGGAGGCGTACACCCTGCCGGCCGCGGCGCTGGCCCTCGGCGCGGGTCTGCTGGCGTTGCGGACCAGGCCGGGGCTGATCAGCTGGCCGGCCCTCGGCCCGGGGCTCGTCGCGGCGCTGCTGCCGAGCCTGGTGTCGGTGCTGGGCGGGCCGGATTCGCAGCCGTGGCGACGGCTGCTGCTCGGCGCGGCGGCGCTGGTGGTGGTGCTGGCCGGTGCGGCCCGCCGCTGGCAGGCGCCAGTCGTGCTCGGCGGTGGCGTGCTGGCCCTGCTCGCGCTGCACGAGTTGGCGCGCGGATGGGACCTGCTGCCCCGGTGGATCTACCTGGCTGTCGGAGGGCTGGCGCTGGTCGGGCTCGCCGCCACCTACGAGCGCCGCCGCCGCGACCTGGCCCGGCTGCGGGCCGCCGTGACGAGCCTCGGCTGAGGCGGGGGTAGGGCTCGCCCTACCCCCCATCCGGGGGTTGTCAGGGTTACTCTGCGCTACCGCTGCCGGGACACTTGGCAGTAGGCCCGAACCACCCCGGTACGGGCCCAAGTGGAACGGGAGCAGCGATGGCGCTCGGAGCGGTGGCAGAACCGCCGGTACGACGGCGAGGAAGTGACTACGCACAGTTGTCCCGACGGATCAGCCAGGCGGGTCTGCTCGAACGGCGCCCCGGCTGGTACGTCACCCGCATCGTGCTCACCCTCGGCGCCTTCGTGGCCGGTTGGGTCGGCGTGTTCCTGGTCGGCGACTCCTGGTGGCAGTTGGCGCTCGCGGCCGTGATGGCGGTGGCCACCACGCAGGTCGCGTTCCTGGGGCACGACGCCGGGCACCGGCAGATGTTCCGCAGGCGCGGCCCCAGCGAGTTGGTGGGGTTGTCGGCCGGCAATCTGGCGGTCGGGCTCAGCTACGGCTGGTGGGTCGACAAGCACAACCGGCACCACGCCAACCCGAACCACGAGGACGAGGACCCGGACGTCGGCGCGGGCGCCCTGGTGTGGACGCCCGAGCAGGCGATCCAGACGCGGGGGTTCGGTCGGTGGATGGCCCGGCGGCAGGCGTACTTCTTCTTCCCGATGCTGCTGCTCGAGGGTCTGAACCTGCACGTGGCGAGCATCCGGGCGATCGTCGGCCGGGAGAACGGCCGGTACACGACCCCGATGCGGCACCGGGCGGTCGAGGCGGTGCTGCTCGTCGCGCACACAGTCGGCTACGTGGCGTTGCTGTTGGCCGTCATGTCGCCGGTCAAGGCGCTGCTCTTCGCCGTCGTGCACCAGGCGTTGTGGGGTCTCTACATGGGCTGCGCGTTCGCGCCGAACCACAAGGGCATGCCGATGCCGACCGCCGAGGACGAGCTGGACTTCCTGCGTAAGCAGGTGCTGACCTCCCGCAACGTGCGGGGCAGCCGGCTGGTGGACACCGCGCTGGGCGGGCTCAACTACCAGATCGAGCACCACCTGTTCCCGAACATGCCCCGGGCCAACCTGCGCCGGGCGCAGCCCATCGTCCGTGCCTACTGCGTCGAGCAGGGCATCCCGTACGCGGAGACCGGGCTGGTCGAGTCGTATCGGCAGGCGCTCGGTCACCTGCACGAGGTGGGCCGGCCGCTGCGCGGCTGAACGGACCGGCTGCGGCGCGGCCGACGCGAGACGTACCGGTGGGGCGGCATCTCCTGATGCCGCCCCACCGCCGTCCCGTCTCCCGTCGGCACCGGTGGCGCGTCCGGCCCGGTGCAGGCGTCACCGGTAGGGTCTGGTCATGGCAGACCTGCTCACCGCGGACGCGGTGCGAGAAGAGCTGGGCGGGTTGTCCGACTGGTCGGGTGACCCGACAGGCATCGGGCGTACGGTCCAGCTCGGCAGTTTCCCGGACGCCATCGCGGTGGTGGACCGGGTGGCGGCGGTGGCCGAGGACCTCGACCACCATCCCGACATCGACATCCGATGGCGGACCCTGACCTTCCGCTGCGTCACGCACTCGGCCGGCGGGGTCACCCACCGGGACATCGAGTTGGCCCGGCGGATCGACGACATCGTCCGGAGTGCGGCATGAGATTCGAGATCAGCAAGGTTCTGGACGCCATCGAGGGGCGGGTCTGCACGGATCCGTCGCTGGCCCGGGCGGTGCTCGACCTGGCCGAGGTGATCCGTTACCAGGACATCGACGGCGGCCGACCGGCCAGCCTGCTGCGGCTCGGCATGGTCATCGACGCGCTCTCCCGCGAGCTGGAGGAGGACAGCGTCCAGGTGTACGCGGTCGTACACCGGGCGTTGCTCTCCGACGCGGACCTGACCTCGAACGAGCGGATGGTGGTTCGTCGTTGGGCCGACGACGGGCTCGTCGAGGTGCTCGACAACCCGGGTGACCGGATGCTGGAGGTGGCCGACCTGCTCGGGTTGCCGGTGCTCAGCCGGGTGCGTTTCGACGGGCTGCGCGGGCGGTTCCCGTGGCTGGTCGAGCAGCCCGGCCGGGTGGTCGCTCCGGTGCCCGGCGCGGGTGGGCCGGTGTTCATCGCGCACGTCGGTGGCGGGCACGCCCCGGTCGCCGGCAAGCGTTCGCCGACCGGGATGAAGCTGCTGGCCCGGCAGTGGCGGTGCCCGGAGTCGGGCTGCGCGCTGTTCGGCGGTGGCGGTGGGGGCGGAGCGTTCGCCGACCTGGCCGGAGGGGCGGACCGCAGCCCGGCCGCGCAGCCGCCGCCCTCGCTGCGCAACGGCGTGCCGACCTGCCCCCGACATGGCGCGCGTCTCGGCGACGGCGGGCCCCGGCCGCGTACGGAGGTGCTGGCGGTGCGCGTCGGCGGTCTGGTCCGGCGGCGGTTCGTGTTGAGCGAGGAGCAGCCGGTGGTGGCTGGCCGCGCGCCCGAGCAGGAAGGCGGGATCATGCTCGGGCAGTGGCTCAACGACGAGGCCCGGCGGTGGATCAGCAGGGGTCACGTCCGCTTCGAGCTGCGGGTCGGCGAGGTCATCGTGACCGACGTGAGCACCAACGGCTCGGGCATCCGGCCGGCCGGTTCGATGAACGAGGCGGACCGGATCCCCCTGGCACCGCAGCAGTCCCGGGTGCTTGGCGAGAACGACATGGTGGAGCTGTACCCGGGTGTGCAGATCGGCCGGGCCGAGGAGTTGCCGACCGGCGCCCCGTTCACGCCGACCTCGGTGATGGCCGAAGCCCCGACGATGGCCATGCGCCTGCCCCGTCCCTGACGCGAAAGGCGGGCGTCGGTGTCGACGCCCGCCTTTTTCGCGCGTTCCGGGTCAGCCGGCCAGCACCTCGGCGAGCTGGGCCACCGCCAGGTCGATCTCCTCCTCGCTGATGACCAGCGGAGGGGCGAGGCGGATGGTGGAACCGTGGGTGTCCTTGGCGAGCACTCCGCGCGCGGCGAGCCGCTCGCACGCCTCCCGGCCGCTCATCAGCGTCGGGTCGATGTCCAGACCGGCCCACAGGCCGCGGACGCGTACGGCGACGAGACCCTTGCCGACCAGGCCTTCCAGGCCGGCGCGCAGGCGCTCGCCCAGCTCCGACGACCGGCGCTGGAACTCGCCGGTGGCCAGCAGCCGGACCACCTCGATCGCCACCGCGCAGGCCAGCGGGTTGCCGCCGAAGGTGGAGCCGTGCTGGCCGGGCTTGAGCACGCCGAGCACGTCGCTGTTCGCGGCCACCGCGGAGACCGGCACGATGCCGCCGCCGAGGGCCTTGCCCAGGAGGTACATGTCGGGCACGACGCCCTCGTGGTCACAGGCGAAGGTCGCGCCGGTACGCCCCAGACCGGACTGGATCTCGTCGGCGATGAACAGCACGTTCCGGTCGGTGCAGACCTGGCGCACGCCGGGCAGGTAGCCCTCCGGCGGCACCACCACGCCCTGCTCGCCCTGGATGGGCTCCAGCAGCACGGCGACTGTGTTCTCGTCGATCGCGGCGGTCAGCGCGTCGAGGTCGCCGTACGGCACGACTGTGAAGCCCGGGGTGTACGGCCCGAAGTCGGCGCGGGCGTCCTCGTCGGTGGAGAAGCTCACGATTGTCGTGGTCCGGCCGTGGAAGTTGCCCTCGGCGACCACGATGTTGGCCTGCCCGGCGGGCACACCCTTGACCTGGTAGCCCCACTTGCGGGCCACCTTGATCCCGGTCTCCACGGCCTCGGCGCCGGTGTTCATGGGCAGCACGAGGTCCTTGCCGCACAGTTCGGCCAGTTCCCGGCAGAAGTCGGCGAACTGGTCGTGGATGAACGCCCGGCTGGTGAGCGTCAGCCGGTCCAGTTGGGCGTGCGCGGCGGCGATCAGCTGCGGGTGCCGGTGGCCGAAGTTGAGCGCGGAGTAGCCGGCCAGGCAGTCCAGGTAGCGCTTGCCGTCCACGTCGGTGAGCCACGCGCCCTCGGCGGACGAGATCACCACCGGCAGGGGGTGGTAGTTGTGCGCCGTCCAGCGCTCGGCGTCCCGGACCGCTCCCGGCGTACGCAGGATGTCATCCACGATCACTTGCTTGCCTTTCCCTGACGGAGTCGCAGCGTGCAGCACTTCGGTCCGCCGCCGGCCTTACGCAGCTCGGACAGGTCGACACCGATGGTTTCGTAGCCCCGGTCGCGCAGCTTGGCGGCGAGGTCGGTGGCCTGCGCGGGCAGTACCACGTGCCGGCCGTCGCTCACCGCGTTGAGGCCCAGCACCTCGGCGTCGGCCATGGTGGCGTGCACGGCGTCGGGGAAGAGCCGACGCAGCACTGCCTGGCTGCCGGGGGAGAACGCCTCCGGCAGGTACGCCACGGTCCGCTCGTCGAGGACTGTCAGCGCGGTGTCCAGGTGGTAGAAGCGCGGGTCGACGAGCTGCATGGTGACCACCGGGTAGCCGAAGACCTCCTGCAACTGGGCGTGCGAGGCGTGCGCCGTGCGGAAGCCGGTGCCGGCCAGCAGGTGGTCGCCGGCGAGCAGGACGTCGCCCTCGCCCTCGTTGACGTGCTTCGGGTCGTACATCTCGAAGCCGGCGGCCTCGAACCAGGCCCGGTAGGCGGGCGCCTCGTCGGCGCGCTGCGGGTCGCGGAACTGCACGGCCATCGCCTTGCCGTCGATCACGGTGCCGCCGTTCGCGGCGAAGACCATGTCGGGCAGGCCGGGCACCGGAGCGATCTCCTCGACGGTGTGGCCCAGATCGCGGTACGTCTGGCGCAGCTGCTCCCACTGCCGGACGGCCAGCGCGGCGTCGACCGGCGCGCTCGGGTCCATCCAGGGGTTGATGGCGTAGTCGACGGCGAAGTACGTCGGCCGGCACATCAACAGGCGCTGGCTGGTGGCGTCCATCGTCATTGGTCCTGCTCCCAGGGGTCGGGCGCGCCCGGCCACCGTGGCCCACGGGCTGGCGCCGTTGCTCAACGTTATGCGGCGTCAGCGGCAGGATCCACCACCGAGAGTTGCGCAGAGCGAACATTCGTTGCGTCTGAGCCACCGCCGGGAGCGATTCGTTGTGTCGGACGCGTGCCGTACCCCGGAAACACTTCAGGGGCGGCGAACCGCCGCCCCTGAAAGGGTGTCGCCCGCCGGTGAACCACCGGGTGTTCGGGCTACCGGCGAACCGCCGGCTTTTCGCCGGTTGCATCACCGGCGAGCGGAACAGTGCCCGCTAGAAACGGTCGACAAACTGTGAGTCGAGCCACTCGCGGAAGCGCTGCACCCAGTCGCCGTCGGTGGTCGGCCAGTCGAACTGGCCGGTCATCGCCAGTACGCCGAGCACCACCGCGGCGAGGCCGATCAGCACGCCGAACAGCGCGTCGGTCTTGCCGGCGATGTGCCGGCGGCGGGTGGCCATGAGGCCGAACACCGAGAGCACCGCGCCGAACGCGCCGAGCCCGATGCCGTAGCCGGCCAGGGTGCCGGTCAGCACGAACAGCGCGCCGGCGACGGCGACGATCAGGCCGAGGGTGGCGAGCAGGCTGGCCCGCGGCTTTGGGCCGCGCGTCACCTGCGGCTCCGGCGCGGTCCGGTCCGCAGTGGGGTCGACCGGGCGGTCGGTGGTGACCCGGTCAGTCGTGTCGGCGGGCCGGGTGGCGCGGTCCGTCGTGTCGGTCGGGGTCACCCGGTCCCGGTCGAGGTCGACGTCCCGGTCGGCGGTGCGATCACGGGTCGGGGTCGCCGTGGTCACGGCTCGGGCGTCGCCGTCCGCCGGTCGGGCGGTGGCGGCGCGGGCCACCGCCGCGCGCTCGGCGGCCCGTCGCTCGGTCTCGCTGGCCTGGTCGCCGGTCGCCGTGGTGCTGCGGTACGTCGTCTGGTCGGCGTCCCGGTCGGTCACCACCGGGCGGCCCGCGGTCTCGTCGTCCGTCCGGCTGCCGGTGAGCATCGTGTCGTTCCGGTCGGTGACCGGGGTGTCGCGGCCGTCCACGCGGCCGTCGAGGTTCTCGTCCCGCGTCGGTGCCGGCTCGGACCGGCGGGACAGCGAAGGAATCCTGACCACTACACACCTCCTGATGAATGCGTGGTGGCCGACGGAGAGGGTGGCATCCACGCGCTACCGCCCTGAAGTACCCACCTGGGTGTTTCCTGACACCGATTCCGGGTACGGCTGTCGCGCTCGACCCGGACGGGCCCGGGGCCCGGCCGGCCGCAGCTGACTATCCTTGGCACCCGTGCCAGAGGGACACACGATCCACCGCCTGGCGGCCCGGCACGCCGAGCTGTTCGCCGGGGACAAGGTGCACGCCGCCAGCCCGCAGGGCCGCTTCGCCGAGGGCGCCGCCCGGCTCTCCGGCAGCGTCCTGGAGGGCACCGAGGCGTACGGCAAGCACCTCCTGCACCACTACGCCGCCGACCTGACCCTGCACGTGCACCTCGGGCTGTACGGCAAGTTCACCGACGGGTCGGGCGAGCCGCCGGACCCGGTCGGCCAGATCCGGCTCCGGCTGGCCAGCGACCGCAACTGGCTGGACCTGCGCGGCCCCACGGCCTGCGAACTGCTCACCCCGCCCGAGGTGGCCGCGCTGCGGGACCGCCTCGGCCCGGATCCACTGCGCGGCGACGCCGATCCGCTGCGGGCGTACGCCCGGATCTCCCGCAGCCCGACGCCCCTGGCCGCGCTCCTGCTGGACCAGTCGGTGGTGGCCGGCACCGGCCTGATCTTCGTGACCGAGGCGCTGTTCCGGGCGGGGCTGCCGCCGACGATGCCCGGCCGGTTGCTGACCCGCGACGGCTGGGACGCGCTCTGGGCGGACCTCGTCGGGTTGATGCGGCTCGCGGCCGAACACGGCCGGATCGACACCGTGCGCGACCCGCACCTGCCCGAGGCGATGGGCCGGCCGGCCCGGGTGGACCGGCACGGCGGCGAGGTGTACGTCTACCGCCGCCCCGGCGCGCCCTGCCACGTCTGCGGCACCGAGGTCAGCCGTGGCGAGCTGGCCGGCCGCAACCTCTACTGGTGCCGTACCTGCCAGGCCGGCTGAGCCGTCAGTCGCCGCCGAGCAGCCAGCGGACCACCTCGATCTGGTGCGCGAACACGACGTCGCCGTCGATGCTCCAGGCGAGCGTCTGCCCGACCGTCCAACCGTGTACCCGCTCCCGGTCCAGCCCCAGCTCGGCGCTCAGCCGGTCGAGCCGGTGCCGGACGGCGGCCGGCGAGTGGCCCAGCTCCGGGCCGCGCACCATCGGCACGACCGAGAACTCCCGTTCGCCGGTAAGTGGCTTCGGGTCGATCGCCAGCCACGGTTCGCGGTCGGCGGCGAGCACGTTACCGGCGTGCAGGTCCTGATTGACGAGCACCTGGTCGCCCTGGCTGGACGCGAGGGCGGGGAGCAGGTCGAGCGCCGCGTCGAGCAGCCGCCGTTCGTACGGTCGGCCGGCCCGCTCCCAGCTGCGCGGTATCCGGTCGATCCAGCCGGCGGCCTCCTCGGCCAACCGGGTGAACGGCCCGCCGGCCGGTCGCCAGAGCCGGGGCAGCAGCCCGGTCACCGCGTCCAGCGCCCGGTCCATCGGCAGCTCGTGCAGGGCGGTGCTGGGTTGGCAGCGTTCCACAAGCAGGGCGCGGCGTTCCCTGTCGTGCGCGAGCAGGCGGATCGCCCCGTCGCCGTCCCAGAGGGCCAGCGCGTCGGCCTCGTACCGGCTGTCGTCGTCCGGGTACTGGAGCTTCAGCACCGCCACCGTGCCGTCGGGCAGTTCGGCGGGGAGAGCCAGAGAGGCGTACGCCTGCTCGAACGGCGGCCCGAGCCGCAGCGACCACTGCTCGGCGCACTCCGCCAGCCACCTCGGGAGCACGGCCAGCCAGTCCCGGCCGGCCGGTGACCCACGTACCCAGTCGAGACCCTTGGGTAGATCCATCCGGCCATCCTGGGGCATCCGTCGCGTCGGCGGGGCGCGCGGCAGCGGCGCGGTGTGACGCGAGCGGAGTTGACAGTGACCCGACCGCCGGAGCAGGGTTGATCAGTGACAACGATGTCAAAGGACATAACGCATGAATTAGTGCCGGGCGGGCCAACCTGGGTCCGCCGTTGCGTTCACAATGTCCCGGCGCGGACATGATCCGCACCGACCCCGACCGTATGTCCGTTCCTACCCGACGGTGAACAGCTGAGATGACCGACGTGCCCCCACCCGACGCCGACACGACCCCCGCTCCCGCCGGGTCACCCGATCTGCCCGGTCTGGACGAGTTCCTCGTCGACCAGACCCGGACTCTGCTCGACACGGCCCGCCACTCGGTGCGGCCCGAGGGCGGCTTCTGGTGGCTGGCCGACGACCGCACCCCGGATCGCGGCGAACCGGTCTTCACCTGGATCACCTGCCGGATGACCCACGTGGCCGCCCTCGCCCACCGCAATGGTGACCCTTACGCCGCCGCCCTCGTCGACCACGGGATCGCCGCGCTCACCACACTGCTGCGCGACGAGCGGTACGGCGGCTGGTTCAGTGCCGTGGACCAGCAGGGCACGCCCGTCGACGACCACAAGGCCGGCTACGACCACGCGTTCGTCCTGCTCGCGGCGTCGAGTGCCGCGCGCGCCGGACGACCCGGCGCGGACCGGTTGCTCGCCGACGCGCAGGCCGTGGTGCGGGACCGGTTCTGGGACGCCGCCACCGGCTCGGTCCGCGAGTCGTGGAACCGGGACTGGACGGTCACCGAGGACTACCGCGGCGCCAACAGCAGCATGCACATGGTCGAGGCGTTCATTGCCGCTGCCGCCGCGACCGGCGACGCGAGCTGGACCGACCGGGCCCTGCGCATCGCCGACCACCTCGTGCACGGCGAAGCCGCCCGGCACGACTGGCGGCTGCCCGAGCACTACACCGCCGACTGGACGCCGCTGCCCGACTACAACCGGGACCAGCCCGCCGACCCGTTCCGGCCGTACGGCTCCACGATCGGCCACTGGCTCGAATGGGCTCGACTGCTGCTCGACCTGGAGGCGGTCCTGCCGCAGCCGCCCCGTTGGCTGCTGGACGACGCCCGTGAGCTGTTCGCCGCCTCGGTGCGGCGCGGCTGGGCGGTCGACGGAGCCGACGGTTTCGTCTACACGATCGACTGGGACGACCGGCCGGTGGTACGCGCCCGGATGCACTGGGTGCTCGCCGAGGCCGTCGGCGCGGCGGTCACCCTGCACCGGCGCACCGGCGACGAGGTCTACGCCGACTGGTACCGGGTCTTCTGGGCGTACGCCCGCCAGCACCTCGTCGACGGCACCGGGTGGCGGCACGAGCTGGACCCGGGGAACCGTCCCGCCGACACCGTCTGGCACGGCCGACCGGACGTCTACCACGCGTACCAGGCGGTGCTGTTGTCCCGCTCGGCCCACGGCCTCGGCGGCCCCGGCCCGCTCGCCCCGGGCGAGGTGGCCGCGTGATCGTGGTAGCGGGGGAGGCGCTTGTCGACCTGGTGGTCACCGCCGAGGGGGAGCGGGCCGTTCCCGGCGGCTCCCCGGCGAACGTGGCGGTCACCCTGGCCCGGCTCGACGAGCCGGTGCGGCTGCTGGCCCGGATCGGCACCGACGGGTACGGCCGGCAGCTCACCGAGTACCTGGGCGCCAACCGGGTGGACCTGGGGTGGGCGGTGCGCGCCGAGGAGCCCACCTCGGTGGCGGTGGCCACCCTGGACGCCACCGGCCAGGCCAGCTACGAGTTCCGGCTGGCCGGAACGGCGGACTGGCAGTGGACGCCACGCGAGCTGCCCGAGCTGGCCGGATCACCGGCGACCGCCTTCCACACCGGGTCGCTCGCGCTCGCGCTGGCCCCCGGCGCGCAGGTGCTGGAGGACCTGCTCGCCAGCGAACACCGTCGGGACGGGCTGACCCTCTCCATCGACCTCAACCTGCGTCCGAGCATCGTCACGGACCGGGCGGCCGAGCAGGAGAGGGTACGGCGGCAGGTACGCCTCGCGCACGTGGTCAAGGCCAGCGACGAGGATCTGGCCTGGCTCCACCCGGACCGGACGCTCGCCGACGTGATGACCGAGTGGCGTGCGGCCGGGGTGTCCTGCGCGGTGGTGACCCGGGGTGGGGACGGCGTCGTCCTGCTCGCCCCGGACGGGTCGCTGCACGAGCAGCCGGCGGTGCCCACCACTGTGGTCGACACCGTCGGCGCCGGCGACTCGTTCACCGGCGGTCTGCTGGCCGCGCTGGTCGACCTCGACGCGCTCGGTGACCGTCCGGTCGAGCGGCTGGCCGCGGTGAGCGCCCAGCAGTGGGCTGAGGTGCTGCGGCGGGCCGCCACGGTGGCCGCGTTGACCTGCGCCCGCCGAGGCGCCGACCCACCCCGCCGCGCCGAGGTGGAGGCCCTCCTCGCTCCCACAGGCTGACCCTCCTTTGCTCTGCACCTGCGGATGCGACGGCTACGGTCCGTGACCGGTGCACATCGGGGTGCAGAGCAATGGGGGAGTAGGTGTCAGCTGCCTTGCCTGCGGTGCGAAGACGCGGTGCTCAACGCTCGCGGTGGCGGCACCGGGCGAGGTGGGGCCTGGTCAGGACAGGCCTCGGGGGAGGAGCTGGGTGGGGAGGACAGTGGTTGACGGAGGGCTGTCGTCGTCGCCGGCAATCCGCTGGAAGAGGCGTTCGGTGGCGACTCTCGCCAGCTCACGGGTGTCGTAGGCGACGACGGTCAGCGGCCTGGGCATCAGGTGGGCCAGCTCGAAGTCGTCGAAGCCGACAAGCGCGGCGTCACTGCCCCGCCGGTGCAGCTCCTGGAGCGCGCCGACGGTGAGCCTGTTGTTGGCGCAGAAGAACGCGGTGGGAGGGGCCGGAAGGTCGAGCAGTTCGGCGACCGCGCGGCCCGCCTCCTCCGGCGCGATGAGACGGTCCCGGACCAGCGACTCGTCCGGTTCCACACCGACGGCAGCCAGCGCGGCCCGCGCACCGACCAGCCGCTCGCGCATCGTGGACACGCTCGGCGCGCCGAGCAGGAGGCCCACCCGGCGGTGCCCCTCGGCCAGCAGCGCGCCGACGCCGGCCTGGCTGCCACCCCGGTTGTCCAGCAGGACGGCGTCCGCCTGCAACCCCTGCGGCGGCCGGTCCAGGAACACCACAGGCATGCCCAGCTCCACCTCCCGGCGCAGGAACGAGTGGTCGGGGCCGGCCGGCACCACGAGCAGCCCGTCGACCCGGCGCTGGGTGAAGTCCTGGAGCAGGGCGCGTTCCCGCTCCGGGTCCTCCTCCGACGAGGCGGTGATCAACATCGTGCCGTGCGCGGCGGCGATCTCGGCGGCCACACTGGCGATGGTGGCGTAGAACGGGTTGGCGATCTCCTCGATGAGCAGCCCCACCGTGGCGTTGAGCTGCCGCGAACGCAGGTTGCGGGCGATGTCGTTACGCCGGAAGCCCAGTTCGGCGATGGCGGCGAGGACCCGACCCACCAGTTCCTGCCCCACCGGTTCGTCGTTGACCACCCGGGACACCGTCTTCAGGCTGACCCCGGCATGCCGGGCCACGTCGACCATCGTCGGGCGGCGGCGTGCGGCCGGCCGGGTGGGGGTCTGCGTCACGGGGTGGTCCTCCACGGAGGCGCGGGTCAGCGGTCGAGGGCGGCGAGCGCGTCGACCGCCTTTCGGGCAGCGATGAGCACCGGATCCCACACCGGCGCGTACGGCGGAGCGTAGCCCAGGTCGAGCGCCGTCATGTCGTCCACCGTCATGCCGTTCCACAGCGCCACTGCCAGCGTGTCGATCCGCTTGGCCGCCTCGGACCAGCCGACGATCTGCGCGCCGAGCAGCCGGCCGCTGGGCCGTTCGGCGATCAACTTGACGGTCATCGGTCGGGCGCCGGGGTAGTAGCCGGCCCGGTTGGTCGACTCGGCGATCACCGAGACGAAGTCGAAACCGGCCGCCGATGCCTCGCGCTCGCGCAGGCCCGTCCGGCCCACCTCCAGGTCGCAGACCTTCGTCACAGCCGTGCCGATCACTCCGGCGAAGGTGGCGTACCCGCCACCGATGTTGATCCCGGCGACCCGGCCCTGCTTGTTGGCGTGCGTGCCGAGCGGCACGTGCACAGGCATTCCGCTGACCCGGTGCAGCGTCTCCACGCAGTCGCCGGCCGCCCAGACGCCCGGCACCTCGGCCACCCGCATCCGGCGGTCCACCCGGATCGCGCCGGTCGGACCGATCGGCAGTCCGGCCGCCTCGGCGAGCGCGGCGTTGGGGCGTACGCCGAGGCCCAGGACCACGACGTCGGCCGGAATCGGCCCCTCGGCCGTGACCACGGCGGACACCCGGCCGTCCCGTTGCTCCAGGCCGGTCACCGGCAGGCCGGTGCGGATCGTGATGCCGAGGCCCCGCATGGCCTCGGCGACCAGCTCGCCCATGTCGGCGTCCACCGTCGACATCGGTTGGTCGCCCGCCTCGACCAGGGTCACCGAGAGACCACGTTGGATCATGGCCTCGGCGATCTCGACGCCGATGTAGCCGCCACCGACCACCACTGCCCGGCGTGGCTGCGGCTCGGCGTCGAGCCAGAGGCGCAGGGCTGCCCCGTCGTCGAGGGTCTGCATGCCGAACACGCCGTCCGCGTCGGTGTCCGCCCACGGCGGCTTCACCGGCTCCGCGCCGGTCGCGTACATCAGGTCGTCGAAACGCTCGCGGACCTCGCCGCCGTCCTCCAGGTCCCGGGCCACGACCTCGCGGCGCTCCAGGTCGATTGTCGTGACCTCGTGGCGCATCCGCACGTCCATGGCGTACGTGGTGCGGAAGGTCTCCGGATCCCGGGCGATCAACGCGTCCGGGCCGGGCACCAGGCCGCTGATCCAGTAGGGGATGCCGCACGCCGAGTAGGAGGTGAAGTGACCGCGCTCGAAGACCACGATCTCCAGGTCGTCGCGGCCACGGCGACGGCGGGCCTGGGACGCCGCGGACATGCCGGCGGCGTCCCCACCGATGACGATCAGCCGTTGGGCCACGGGATCATCCTGTCACGAGGTATTCAGCCACGGGTCTGTCGTGCGACGTCCTGCACCACGTCGGTGAGCTTCCCGGTGCGGGCAAACACCGCACGCTGCCGGGCCGCGCCGGTGCCGTGGCGGCGCAGCCCACCCAGCAGGTCGGTCACCTCGGCCCAGTCGCCGTGCTGCTCCAACGCCGGCCGCATCCGCTGCACGAACTCGTCAAGCAGCTCCCAGGCCGGGCGGAGCTCCCCGGTGGTCACGTCGACACCCTCGCCCTCCAGGCCGTCGTGCGCGGCCCGCCAGTGCGCGCCGACCAGCAGGTGGTGGTCGGTCCGCAGCGCCTGGCGGCCGGCCTCGACGTCCGACATGGCGGTGGCCACCAGGGCCCGCACCAGCGCGGCGACCAGCACCGCGTCGTCCACCGACGGGCAGACGTCGCCGATCCGCAGCTCCACGGTCGGGTACTTCGCCGACAGTCGGGCGTACCAGTAGAGCATCCCCTCGTCGAGCATCACCCCGCTGGAGATCAACTGACGGATCAGCCGCTGGTAGTGCTCGTACGACTCCAGCCAGGGCGTCGGCGCCACCGACGGCCAGCGTTCCCACTCCACCGAACGCCAACTGGCGTAGCCGGTGTCCTCACCCCTGGAGAACGGGGAGTTGGTGGTGACGGCGTGCAGCAGCGGCAGCCACGGCCGTACGTGGTTGAGCACCTGCACACCGGTGTCCGGGTCCGGTACGCCCACGTGTACGTGCATGCCGTTGTTGCCGGGGCCGGGTACGAGCAGCCGGAACCGTTCGATCATCCGGTCGAAGCGGGGCTTGTCCACCACCGGCGGGACCGGGCCGTCCACCGGACCGGTGCCGATGGCCAGCAGTCGTACGCCGGCCCGCTCGGCGGCGTCGGCGAGCGCGCCGCGCAGCACGCCGAGGGAGTGTCGGATAGAGGAGAGTTCCAGGCCGGGCGGACTGCCGATCTCGATCTGGCTGGTCTGGAACTCGCGCTCCACCTGCCCGCGCAGTTCCGCCGGCACCTGCTCCAGTACCAGGTCGACGGCGGGGACCGCGGCTCCGGTGTGCGGGTCGACGAGAAGGAACTCCTCCTCGACACCCACGGTGAGCAACTCGGCCCCCGCAGTCGTTCCGCTTGGCGCCTCCGTCACCTGGCCCGTCATCGCGACACCACCGTCCGTTCCTGCCGTCCACGGTCCGTCCGCGTCGGTCGGGCCTTCGGTTACCCAACGTGGCGATGCCCGGAAACGTGATGGCGGCGCGTCGCGGGTCGTTTCTCCGGGTCGGTGCCGGCCGGCACACCGTTGCCGGGCGGCGTCGCGCCCCGCGGTGCCGGGCAGGGCCCGCGATTCGGTCAGGTGGCGTGACATGGGGTCCTATGCTCAGCCTGTGCCGGTACCGCTGGGGTTCTTCTGGGTCGCGTGGATGTCCGCGTTCGCCCAGCTCACCCTGCTCGCGGAACGCCCGACCGACCTGTTGGCGGGCGCCGCGCTCACTGCCCTGGTGCTGCTCACCACGCTGCTCGCGGCGCGGGTGCCGGGCCGTTCGGGGGCGGTGGGCGTCGCGCGTCGCTGGGCCGGGCTGCGGGCCCGCTCCCGGGGGCGTCGGATGCCCCGTCAGATCGACCCGGACGCCGCCGGACGGCCTCGCCCCCGCGCACCCGGGCTCCCCTCGGTCGCGTAGCGCGTCGCGCCGCGCGGCCGATCCCGCCGTCACCGGTCCTTTCGCCCGGCGGACACCGCCGGGAAAGGACCCCACCGGAATCGGACCGAGGGGTTTCCCATGCTCGCCTTCGCACCACTGCACGACACTGTCGCCGCCGCCGGCGCGGCGCTGTCCTGGCTCACCGATCTGCTCGAACCGCTGGCCGGCGGCATGGCCACCGCCGCCGCCATCGTGCTGTTCACGGTCGCCGTGCGGCTGCTGATCTCACCGTTGACAGTCGCGCAGGTGCGCGGGGAGCGGCGCCGCGCGGCGCTCGCCCCGCAGGTGCGCGAGCTGCAACGGCGGTACGCCGACGATCAGGCGACGCTTCAGCGGGAGGTGTTCACGCTGTACCGCTCGGCGGGCGCCAACCCGATCGCCGGCTGCCTGCCGTTGCTGCTCCAACTGCCGTTCCTGCTGGTGCTGTACCGGTTGTTCAGCACCAGCGAGGGCGGCACGGGGCTGCTGGACGAGCGGCTGGCCGGTGTGCCGCTGGGCCACCACGTCAGCGACGGGTTGACAGGTGCGGCCGGTCCGCTCTTCGCCGTTCTGCTGGTCCTGCTGCTGGTGTTGGCCTGGTGGTCGTCGCGGCGTGCGCGTCGGGCGTCGGCGGCGGTCGGCACGGTGGCCGGTACGCCCACCGAGGGGCCGGGCGCCGCCACGCTCGGCCGGCTGCTGCCGCTGTTGCCGTTCACTACTGTGCTTGTGGCGCTGGTGCTGCCGCTCGCGGCGGTGATCTACCTGGTGGCCACGACCGCGTGGTCGGCGTTGGAGCAGGTGGTGCTCCGTCGGCCGCAGGCGGTTCCGGCAAGCACCTGACAGATCGACGTTGACAACTGTCCCGGCGGGACGTACAACCACTGAGAGAGCGCTCTCTCGACCGTCCCCGCAAGAGAGGCACGTCCATGTCCCCACCTCCGGCGGCCCCCACCGCCCCGCCCGTCCGACGCCGCCTGCTGGCGTCCGCCCTGCTCATCGCCACCACCACCGCCCTGGCCGGCGTCGCCGTGACCGCGCAGGCGGCCGTTCCGCCTCCACCGACCGGCTGGAGCACCGTCTGGAGCGACGACTTCACCGGCGCGGCCGGCACCCTGCCGTCGGCCGCGAACTGGATCATCGACACCGGGCACAACTATCCAGGCGGCCCGGCGAACTGGGGCACCGGCGAGATCCAGACCTACACCGCCAGCACCGCCAACGTCAGCCACGACGGCGGCGGCAACCTGCGGATCACACCACTGCGCGACAACGGGGGCGGCTGGACCTCCGCCCGCATCGAGACCGTGCGCAGTGACTTCAAGGCCCCGGCCGGCGGTGTGCTCGCGATCGAGGGCCGCATCCAGATGCCGAACGTCACGGGTGCCGCGGCGGCGGGCTACTGGCCCGCCTTCTGGGCGCTCGGCGCGCCCTACCGCGGCAACTACCAGAACTGGCCGGGCATCGGCGAGTTCGACGTGATGGAGAACGTCAACGGCATCAACTCGGTGTGGGGGGTGCTGCACTGCGGCGTCGCTCCCGGCGGACCCTGCGACGAGTTCAACGGCATCGGCGCGTCGCGGGCCTGCCCGGGCGCGAGCTGCCAGTCCGCGTTCCACACCTACCGGTTCGAGTGGGACGCCTCCATCAGCCCGCAGCAACTGCGCTGGTACGTCGACGGACAGCTCTTCCACACCGTCACCCAGAGTCGCGTCGGTGAGCCGGCCTGGTCGCAGATGACCTCGCACGCGGGCTACTTCCTGCTGCTCAACGTGGCGATGGGCGGAGCGTTCCCGAACGGCGTGGCCGGCAGTGGTACGCCCACCGCGGCGACCGTCCCGGGTCGGCCGATGCTCGTCGACTACGTGGCGGTGTACCGCCGGGGTGGCGGAACCACCCCGCCCACCACTCCGCCGCCCACCACGCCGCCTCCCGGTGGCACGAGGGACGCGTACGGGCAGATCGAGGCCGAGGCGTTCAGCGCGCAGAACGGTGTGATCGTCGAGGCGTGCGCCGAGGGTGGGCAGAACCTCGGCGCGCTGCGCAACGGGGACTGGGTGCGGTACGACAACGTCGAGTTCGGCTCCACCGGGCCCCGGGACTTCGTGGCGCGTGTCGCCTCCGGGGCGGGCAGCGGGGTGAGCGGCCTGGTCGAGGTGCGGGTGGACAGCCCGACGGCGGCACCCATCGGCAGCTTCGCGATCGGCAACACCGGTGGCTGGCAGAGCTGGCGCTCGGTGCCCGGGAACGTCGGGGCGGTGACCGGGCGGCACGCGGTCTACCTCACCTTCACCAGCGGTCAACCGAACGACTTCGTCAACGTCAACTGGTTCACCTTCCGCCGCTGAGGCGGGCCTGTGCGGGTCTCCCGCCGCGTCGTCGCGCGGCGGGAGACCCAATCATTCGCGTCGGCCTCTGGACAGAAACAGTTAACTGTCTTAATAATTAGCGCCAACGTTGACGTACATGGATGCCCAGCCGGGCGCGGAGGGCCGCATGAAGCCTGCCAGATCCCTTGTCCTGTCCCTGGTCACCGCGGTGGCCGCGACGCTCGGCGCGGCCTGGGTCGCGCTGCCCGCCTTCGCCGCCGGTGCCACCGCCAGCTTCGTCAAGACCGCCGACTGGGGCTCCGGCTGGGAGGGGAAGTACACGATCACCAACGGCGGCGGATCGACGATCAACGGCTGGAGCCTCGTCTTCGACCTGCCCTCCGGCACCACCCTGGGCAGCTACTGGGACGCGACACTCAGCTCCGCCGGTCAGCGGCACACCTTCACCAACCGGTCCTGGAACGGCACGGTCGCCCCGGGCGCCTCGGTCTCCTTCGGCTTCCTGGCCAGCGGCTCCGGCGCCCCGACCGGCTGCCAGCTCAACGGAGCGCCGTGCGGCGGCGGCACCCCGCCCACCACGCCCCCGCCCACCACGCCCCCGCCCACCACGCCACCCCCGACGGAACCGCCCACCGGCGGGCTGCCGAAGCACCTGCTCACCGGCTACTGGCACAACTTCGACAACCCCGCCGTCGAACTGCGACTGCGCGACGTCCCCACCGAGTACGACCTCGTAGCCGTCGCCTTCGCCGAGGCCACCACGACGCCTGGCGCGCTCACCTTCGGTATCGACCCCGGGCTCTCCGCCGCGCTCGGCGGTTACACCGACGCGGACTTCACCGCAGATGTCCGTACCCTGCACAGCCGCGGCCAACGGGTCATCCTCTCCGTGGGCGGCGAGACCGGCCGGGTCACCGTCAACGACGCCGCCTCGGCCACCGTCTTCGCCGACACGGCCGCCACGCTGATCGCCCGCTACGGCTTCGACGGCATCGACATCGACCTGGAGAACGGGCTCAACCCGACGTACATGGCACAGGCGCTGCGCGCCCTGCGGGCCAAGGTCGGGTCGGGTCTGATCATCGCGATGGCGCCGCAGACCATCGACATGCAGAACCCGGCCGGCGGCTACTTCAAGCTGGCGCTCGACATCAGGGACATCCTGACGGTCGTCAACACCCAGTTCTACAACTCCGGGGCGATGCTCGGCTGCGACCAGAACGCCGCGTACGGCCAGGGCACCGTGAACTTCATAGTCGCGCTTGCCTGCATCCAACTGGAGGCCGGGTTGCGCCCCGACCAGGTCGGCCTCGGCCTGCCCGCCGGACCGGGTGCGGCCGGTGGCGGCATCGTCGCGCCGAGCGTGGTCAACGCCGCGCTGGACTGCCTGGCCCGGGGCACCAACTGCGGCAGCTTCCGGCCGCCGCGCACCTACCCCGGCATCCGAGGCGCGATGACCTGGTCGGTGAACTGGGACGTCAGCAACGGCAACGGCTTCGCCCGCACGGTCGCCCCGCACCTGGACACCCTGCCCTGAGCGGCGCCGACGCCCGTACCGGCGTCGGCGCATCACCTGCGCGGCCGGCGCACCACCCGGCCGCGCAGGGCACCATCCCCCCCACCACACCGGTCCCTGGAGGCCACAGTGAAACTCCGATCCCCCCGCGCGGCGACGTTCGCCGTCGCGCTGGCCGCCGCACTGGTGGCGGCCACCGTCGTGGCACCGCCGGCCGCGTCGGCCGCCACCGCCGCCTTCGCCCGCACCAGCAGCTGGAGCAGCGGGTACGAGGCGAAGTTCACAGTCACCAACAACACGTCCACGGCGATCACCTCCTGGGACGTGCAGTTCGACCTGCCGGCCGGCAGCACCGTCGGGTCCGCCTGGGACGCCCAGGTGAGCAGCTCCGGTCAGCACGTGACCGCCCGCAACCTGTCCTGGAACGGTGCCCTGTCGGCAGGTGCGAGCACCTCGTTCGGCTTCATCGTCGCCGGCACCGGTGACCCCACCAACTGCACGGTCAACGGCGCGTCCTGCTCCGGCGGTCCCACCACGCCACCGGGCGCCCCCGGCACGCCCGGCGGCCTGCGGGTCACCGGCACGACCGCCTCGGCGGTATCGCTTGCCTGGAACGCGGTGGGTGGCACGGTGACCGGCTACCGGGTGTACGAGGGCTCGACGGTGCGCGCCACGGTCACCGGCACCTCGACGACCGTCTCGGGCCTGGCCGCCTGCTCGGCGCACAGCTACACGGTCGCCGCGTACAACTCGGCGGGGGAGTCGGCGCGCTCGGCGGCGGTCGCCGCGAACACCACAGGCTGCACCGGTGGCGGCGGTTCGATGGCCGTCGCGCCCTACCTCTACCCGGGCTGGGGTGACCCGCCCGCCCCGGCGACCGTCATGTCGGCGACAGGCGTGAAGTGGTTCACCATCGCCTTCGTGCTCTCCGGTGGCGGCTGCACCCCGGCCTGGGACGGCGGCGGCCCGCTCACCGGCGGCGCGCACGCCAGCACCATCGCGGCGATCCGGGCGGCCGGCGGCGACGTGATCCCGTCCATCGGCGGCTGGAGCGGCAACAAGCTCGGCCCGAACTGCTCCTCGGCCAGCGCCCTGGCCGGCGCGTACCAGCAGGTGATCAACGCGTTCGGGCTCAAGGCGATCGACATCGACATCGAGAACAGCGACGAGTTCGAGAACGAGGTAGTACAGGACCGGATCCTCGGCGCGCTGAAGATCGTGAAGCAGAACAACCCGGGCCTGAAGACGATCATCACGTTCGGCACGTCGACCACCGGCCCGTCGTACTACGGCACCCGCCTGATCAACCAGGCCGCCGCGCTGGGCGCCAACATCGACACCTTCACCATCATGCCGTTCGACTTCGGTGGCGGGGCCAACATGTACCAGAGCACTGTCAACGCCGCCGAGGGGCTGAAGAACACGCTGAAGACGGCCTTCGGCTGGTCCGACGCGACGGCCTACGCCCACATGGGCATCTCCGGGATGAACGGGCTCTCCGACCAGCAGGAGTTGACCACGCCGGCCACCTGGACCCAGATCCGGGACTGGGCGAAGGCGCGTGGGCTGAGCCGGTTCACGTTCTGGTCGGTCAACCGGGACCGGCCGTGCCCGGGCGGGGGAGTCGTCTCCAACTGCTCAGGCATCGCGCAGAACACGTGGGAGTTCACGTCGATCAGCGCGCAGTTCAACTGAGCGCGACGCGGATCAGCGACCGGCGGTCACCGACCGCCGGTCGTCGCGTTCCCGGCGGCGGCGGACCTTACGGATCACCCAGGTGACGAGCATGACCGCGAAGACCGCGACGATCGCGTAGTTGAACCAGTCGCTGTAGCGCTCGACGTTCTGCCAGCGGCTGCCGAGCGCGTAGCCGGCGCCGACGATGAGGGCGTTCCACAGCCCGCTGCCGATCGTGGTGAGCAGGACGAACTCGCCGAGCGGCATCCGGTTGGCCCCCGCCGGGACGGACACCAGGCTGCGGACCACAGGCACCACCCGGCCGATCAGCACCGCCCACCGGCCGTGCCGCTCGAACCAGCGGTCGGCCTTCTCCAGGTCGTCGCGGTCCACCAGCGGGATGCGGTCCAGCCAGCGCTTGAGCCGTTCCTCGCCCAGCGCCGCGCCGAGCCAGTAGAGCACCAGCGCACCGACGAGCGAGCCGACCGTCGCGGCGACCACCACGAGCACGACGTTGAACTGGCCCTCGTGGGCCAGGAAGCCGGCCATCGCCAGCACGATCTCGCTGGGGATCGGCGGGATGATGCTCTCCAGGGCGACAAGCAACGCGACACCGACCGGGCCCATCGCCTCGATCACCGAGGCCACCCAACCGGTCAACCCGGTGAACTCGGACGGATCACCAGTCTGGGCGTACGCCATGGTCGTCCTTCCGGGTCGGCTGTCGGGGATCGGAGGGTGATACCCCGCAGCGCCGGTCCCACACCTGCGCTCAGTGCTCCGGGTGCAGCGCGGTGTCTGCCGGCCCCCGCCGCCAACCGGTGAACACCACGCTCAGGCCGGCGCGGACCGGAGCGCAGCAGAACGGGCCCGCCACGGCCTCGGCCGCCGGGTCCAGTGGGGCGAGCCGGACCAGCTGCCACGGCTCGTCGTCGGCCCGGGCCCGTACGGTGAGCGCGTCGCCGGCCCGGCTGACCCGGACGGTCACCTGCCGACCCGCCCACCTCGGCACGGGCCCCACCGACCAGTCGGAGAACTCCCTGGTCACCACCGCGCCGAGTTGCAGCTCGCCGTCGCTCATCTCGACGCCGGCCTTGGTCCAGGTCCGCTCGTCCACCCGCACCAGCGCGCCGGCCTGGTCGAACTGCCCGCTCAGATCCAGCCGGAAGCTCACCTCCATGGCGCTGCCGACCGGCAGCGGCGCCAGCAGGGCGGGGCCGTTGTCGTGGACGAAGCCGTAGCTGGTCCGCCGCCAGAAGTCGGTCTCCGCGGCGGCCTCGACGACCAACTCGCCGGCCGGGCCCTGCTCGGCGCGCAGCGGCGGGTTCAACCACCGGCCCTGGGACCAGTCCAACGGTTCGCCAGGCGGTACGAGGTCGGTGTTCATGACCGGCACGGTACTTGCCGGATCCGGTTTGCCGTCGTGGTCGTTGGGAGATGTTCCTCAGGCATGGGTGACCGTTGGTATTCCGAAGCCGTCGTCTACTGCCTCGACATCGACACGTACGCCGACTCGGACGGCGACGGGGTCGGTGACATCCGTGGGCTGATCGGCCGGCTGGACTATCTGGCCCGGCTGGGCGTGACCTGCCTGTGGCTGCACCCGATCCACCCGTCACCGAACCGCGACGACGGGTACGACGTCACCGACTTCTACAACGTGGACCCGCGCTTCGGCACCCTCGGCGACTTCGCCGAGCTGCTGCACCAGGCGCAGAACCGGGGCATCCGCGTGATCATCGACCTGGTGGTCAACCACACCTCCGACGAGCACCCGTGGTTCCAGTCCGCCCGCTCGTCGCCGGACTCGCCGTACCGGGACTGGTTCGTCTGGTCCGACACCGAGCCGGACGACAGGCACCAGGGCATGGTCTTCCCCGGCGAGCAGAAGGAGACCTGGAGCTACGACCGGACCGCCAAGGCGTGGTTCTACCACCGGTTCTACAAGTTCCAGCCGGACCTCAACTTCGCCAACCCGCAGGTCCGGGCCGAGGTCAAGAAGATCATGTCGTTCTGGCTCCAGCTCGGCGTCTCCGGGTTCCGGATGGACGCGGTGCCGTTCATCATCGAGCTGACCGAGCCGGGCAACCCGAACTCGCCGAAGGACTTCGAGTTCCTCACCGAGATGCGCCAGCACGTGCAGTGGCGGCGCGGCGACGCCGTCCTGCTGGCCGAGGCGAACGTCGAACCGGACCAGCTCCCGACGTTCTTCGGTGACGGCAGCGGCTCCGGCAACCGCATCCACATGCTCTTCGACTTCATGCTCAACGGCCGGCTCATGCTCGCCCTGGCGCGCGAGGACCCGGAGTCGCTGATCGAGGCACTGCGGGACACCCCGAAGCTGCCCGTCGGAGGTCAGTGGGCCACGTTCCTGCGCAACCACGACGAGATCGACCTGTCCCGGTTGACCACCGAACAACGCAACCAGGTGTACGCGAAGTTCGGCCCGGACGAGAACATGCGCATCTACGACCGGGGCATCCGTCGCCGGCTCGCCCCGATGCTCGGCAACGACAGGCGGCACCTCGAACTGGCGTACGCCCTGCAGTTCTCGATGCGCGGCACACCGGTGCTGCGCTACGGCGAGGAGATCGGGATGGGCGAGGACCTGTCGCTTCCCGGTCGGGAGGCGATCCGTACCCCGATGCAGTGGTCGTACCAGCCGAACGCCGGCTTCTCCACCGCGGACCCGGAGAAGCTGGTCCGCCCGGTGATCGACAAGGGTGAGTTCGGCTACCAGAACGTCAACGTAACCGCCCAGCGCAGCGACTCGAAGTCGCTGCTCGCCTGGTTCGAGCGCATGATCCGTACGCTGCGGGAGGCCCCGGAGATCGGCTCCGGCTCGACCACGCACATCGACGTGGCAATGCCCGCCGGCGTGCTGGCGCACCGGGCGGACGGGCCGACCGGGACCATGGTCTTCGTGCACAACCTCGGCACCGAGGACGTCGAGGTTGACCTGAGCAGCCTGGAGTCGGAGGCCGACATGCCCATCGACGTCCTCAGCGACAGGGGCTACGGCGAGTTGGGCAAGCTCGGTGCGGTGAAGGTCGCCGGGCACGGATACCGGTGGATTCGCCTATGCCGGGGTCGGGGGTTCTGACGCTAAGCTCCTCCGATCACCCCAAAGTTACCCGGAGGTAGTCATGTCGGAGGAGCCCCGCGTCGCCATCGTCACCGGAGCCGCGCGCGGTATCGGCGCGGCCACCGCCCGGCGGCTGGCCGCTGACGGTCTGACCGTCGCCGTTGTCGACATCGAGGAGTCGGCAACCAAGGAGACGGTGGACGCCATCGCGGCGGACGGCGGCCGGGCGCTCGGCGTGGGCGCCGACGTGTCCGACCGGGACCAGGTCGAGGCGGCGGTGGCCCGGATCGCCGCCGAGTTGGGCGCGCCCACAGTGCTCGTCAACAACGCGGGCGTGCTCCGCGACAACCTGCTGTTCAAGATGACGAACGCCGACTGGGACACCGTCATGGGTGTGCACCTGCGCGGGGCGTTCCTGTTCAGCCAGGCCGCCCAGAAGCACATGGTGGACCGCAAGTGGGGCCGGATCGTCAACCTGTCCAGCACCTCCGCGCTCGGCAACCGGGGCCAGGCGAACTACGCCGCCGCCAAGGCCGGCCTCCAGGGCTTCACCAAGACGCTCGCCATCGAGCTGGGGCCGTTCGGGATCACCGCCAACGCGGTGGCGCCAGGCTTCATCGTCACCGACATGACCGCGGCCACCGCCGCCCGGATGAAGGTCGACTTCGAGGACCTGCAGAAGCACGCCGCAGCCGAGATCCCGGTCCGCCGACCGGGCCGGCCGGAGGATGTCGCGCACACCATCTCGTTCCTGGTGAGCGAGGGCGCGGGCTTCGTCTCCGGGCAGGTCATCTACGTCGCCGGCGGCCCCCGGAACTGAGCCTGGTCAGGCGTGGTCGTGGCGGGTGCGCCACAGCCAGAACAGGCCGAGCACCGGCAGCACCAGCGGAATGTAGCCGTACCCGCTGCCGAACTGCGACCAGACCGTCTCGTCGGGGAAGAGTTCCCTGTCGACGAGGCTCAGGACGCCGACCGCGACCACGCCGACCAGCTCCACCGAGCAGCACGCCAACGCGACGCGCCGGCCGGTGTGCCCGGCCCGGGCCAGGCCCACCGCCGCCACGATGTAGATGAGCGCGGCCAGCGCGGACAGCAGGTACGCCACCGGCGCCTCGCCGAACTTCGTGGCGATCTGCAGGCCGGCCCGGCTCGTCGCCGCGATGGCGAACAGCAGGTAGACAGCGATCAGCAGTCGACCCGGGCCGGAGTTCGTGCGGGGCCTGGCCGTTTCGGTCTCAACCACCGAGCACCTCCCAGGTCTGCTGCAACCGGACCACCACCACCGGGGCCACCAGGCAGACGGCGCACACGATCGCCGACCCCCAACGGGTCGGCTCCATCCGGGCCAACACCCAGGCCAGCGGCGGCAGGCAGACAAGCGTGACCAGGTAGCCGAAGAAGGCACCGGGCTCGCCGGGCCGATCTCCGCCGCCCACCGCGACGAGCGCCAGCACGCCCAGCACGAGCAACGCCACCTCGAGGACGGCCAGACCGACGAACTGCCCCCGGTCCGGTGGCCGGTGGCGTACCGCCGCCACCAGCGCCCACGCCGCGACGAGCAGCGACAGCACGATCGGCACGGTCGCGACGATCCCGTCCACAGGCGAGTCGGCGCCCACGCCGGTCACCGGACCCACCCGGTCGTTGCCTCGGTCACCGGCACAGCCTACTAACCGTCGTAGTAAAGGCGTGCCCTGCCTCTCCGCGTGTGACGCGCGCCGTCGAGGTGCCGTGTGCCGCAAGTCCTCCGCTTCCCGGATTGGCGTCAGTCGCCTGCCTGCAGCCAGTAGACGGAGACGGCGAGGAGCGGTTCCGGTCCGTCGTTCCTGATCTGGTGCGGCACCGTGCTGTCGAACGCCGCGACGTCGCCGGCCCGCAGGACGTCCGTCCGGTCGGCGAACGTCAGGGTTCCGGTACCGGACACGATGATCCACACCTCGCGAGACCGATGGACGTCGAGGTCGTTCGAGGTGCTCGGGGCGACCGACCAGCGGGCAACCTCGAACGGGGCGGGCGCCGTCGACGGGAACGGCAGCAGGGCGCGGTATACGGGACCGCCCTCGGTGAAGTCGTACCAGTGCTCAAACGTCGCGACACCGCTGGTGATCGCTGGATCGGTGCTCGGCATGTCGTCGAGACTGCCTCGCCGCACCAGGTGCGTCTGGCGGCAATCGGACCCGGCGCTACCGGGATCAGACCAGGGTGGGCTGCTTCGATTGGTTGAACCCGCCGCCGTCACGGCCGCCTGTGCGACTAGCGTGGATCACGTCCGTGGCGTTGCCGCGGGCGGGGGAGACAGCGGAGGTACACGTGCTGCGATTCGGGTTGTTCGGCACCGGTCACTGGGCGATCGAGACGCACGGCAAGGCGTTGCACGCGCACCCGGACGCGGAACTGGTCGGGGTGTGGGGGCGCAACCCGGAGCGGGCCTCCGCGCTCGCCGAACGGTACGGGGTGCCCGCGTACGGCGACGTGGACGCGCTTATCGAGCAGTGCGAGGCGGTGGCCGTGGCGCTGCCCCCGGACATCCAGGCCGACATCGCGGTCCGGGCCGCCTCCGCGGGCCGGCACCTGCTGCTGGACAAGCCGCTGGCGCTCAGCGTCGCCGACGCCGACCGGGTGGTCGCCGCCGCCGAGGCCTCCGGGGTCGCCTCGGTCGTCTTCTTCACGCAGCGGTTCCAGCCGAACGTGACGGCGTTCCTCGCCGCCACCGCCGCGGTCGGGGGCTGGCAGCACGGGCGGACCGTCGCCTTCGCGTCGATCTTCCAGGACGGCAGCCCGTACGGCGGCTCGCTGTGGCGTCGGGAGCACGGGGCACTCTGGGACATCGCCCCGCACGCGCTCTCCATCCTGCTGCCGGTGCTGGGCCGGGTGACCCAGGTCGCCGCGATGGACGGGCCGAGCGGGATGGTGCACCTGCTGCTCACCCACGAGGGCGGTGCCACGAGCAGCGCCTCGCTCTCCCTGGACGCGCCACAGGAGTCGATGACCCGCGAGTTCGTGTTCTACGGGGAGAACGGCATCGAGACCGTGCCGTACGGCGAGAACGACGCCGCGACCGCGTTCGGCGTGGCCATCGACCAGCTCGTCGAGCAGGTCCGTGCCGGCACCCGTGACCACCGCTGCGACGTGCGGTTCGGCCGCGAGGTGGTCACCATCCTCTCCGCCGCCGAAACCGCCCGCACCGAATCCCGCACCATCCCCCTTCCGTAACCCCAACCAACCCCGGTCGGGAGGGGTGGGAGGAAATCGGTGGGGACGGGGGAGTGGGATCGGTAGGGTGGCGGGCATGTTCACGCATGCCCTGATCGAGGGGGTCGGTGCGCCGGCCGCCCGGGGTGCCCTGCTGGTGTCCCGTCCGCGAGTCCGGCGTCCGGCCCTGGCCGGCTGGGACGCAACCTGCCGCTGATCGGTCCATCCTCGCGGTGAGTCGGGGCCGTCGCCCCAACCCCGCTGATCTTCTGCAACGGCACGAGGCTGTCGCCTCGTCGTCGCGTACCCGTGCCATCGTCCAGGGCCGTCCGAGTCCCGATCCACTCGGACAGGCCCGGAATCCCGGCTGCCTGTCCAGCCCGTCGCCGAGTGGCGACAGACAGGACGACGACCCGTGGCGCCCCGCAACATTCGACGGACCGGACATGACAGGTCCCGTCGCGTACTCAGCCAGAACTTCCTCACCGACCGGGCCGCCGTCGCGCGGCTGGTCCGCGTCGCCGACCCCGACCCCACCGGGCTCCTGCTGGAGGTCGGCGCCGGCCGCGGTCAGCTGACCCGGCCGCTCGCCGCCCGCTGCGGGCGACTGACGGCGTACGAGGTGGACCCGGCCGCTGGCCGGGAGTTGGCCGCCGTCTGCGCGGCCCTGCCGAACGTCGAGCATCGGCAGGCCGACTTCCTCGCGGCGGAACCTCCACCGGAGCCGTTCGCGGTGGTCGGCAACATCCCGTGGTCGCTGACCTCCGCCGTGGTGCGCTGGTGCCTGGCCGCGCCCCGGTTACGTTCGGCGACCCTGCTCACCCAGTTGGAGTACGCCCGTCGGCGCAGCGGCGACTACGGCAGGTGGACCCGGCTCACCGTGCAGACCTGGCCGGAGATCGAGTGGCGGCTGGCGGGGCGGGTGCCGCGTACCGCGTTCCGGCCGGTGCCGGCTGTCGACGCCGGGATTCTGCGCATCGAACGGCGGCCTGAGCCGCTGCTGTCGGCGGCGGCGCTGCCGGCGTACCGGAGGCTCGTGGGGTGGGGTTTCGAGGGCCTCGGCAGTTCCCTCGACGCGACCCTGCGCCGGCACCACCCGCCGGCCCGGGTCGCGGCAGCCCTGCGGGCGACGCGGATCGCGCCGCAAACCCCTGTGGGGTACGTCTGGCCGGAACAGTGGCTGGTGCTGTTCCGGCTGCTGCACGCGCGGTGAACCGGGCGTCAGGCGAGGGTGGTCAGCGCCTCGCTCAACTCGGCAGGCGACTCGAACTGCTCCGCCGGCAACGCCTGCAACATCTGCAACATGGCCGTGCTGGCCCCGTTCTCCTGCCCCCAGCGGACGAGGTCCTCACGGGAGACCGGGTAGTCGAGCCCGGCCAGGTACTCCTGCAACTGCACCCCGGTGACGGTCATGCCGGTCGGCTACCCGCTCGGACCACACGTACACGCCGACGGCGTGTCGCCGGGCGGCGCGCCGACGGTTTGTCGGCGCGAGCGCCGGGTAGCCGCTGCCATGCTGGTTCAGCGGCTCGGCGCGCCGAGCGACTTCGACCCGTTGCTGGAGCGCGTCCGGGACGCCCGGGTGGTGATGATCGGGGAGTCCACCCACGGCAGCTACGACTACTACCGGCTGCGCGAACAGCTCACGCGCCGGCTCATCGCGGAGTGCGGCTTCTCGTTCGTGGCGGTGGAGGGCGACTGGCCGGACTGCGACCGGGTGCACCGGTCGGTGACCGCCTCGCCCGGCGGGGCCCACGATCCGCAGACCGCGCTGGAGGGCTTCGAGCGCTGGCCGACCTGGATGTGGGCGAACGCCGAGGTGTCCCGGTTCTGCCGCTGGCTGCGCGCGTGGAACCTGGAGCGGCCGGACGGTCAGCGGGCCGGGTTCCACGGCCTCGACGTGTACAGCCTCTGGGAGTCGATGCAGGCGATCTTCGACTATCTGGGGGAGGAGGATCCGACCTCGCTGGAGGCGGCGCAGGACGCGTACCGGTGCTTCGAGCCGTACGGCAAGCGGGTCGAGGAGTACGGCGCGGCCAGCCGGTTCGTCTCCGCGCGCTGTGAGGAGGAGGTCGTCCGGCTGTTGGCCCGTACCCGGGAACAGGCCATGTCGGACGGCCCGGACCGCTTCTCGGCCTGGCAGAACGCGGAGGTGGTGGCCGGCGCGGAGCGCTACTACCGGGCGATGGTGGCCGGTGGGCCTGACTCGTGGAACATCCGGGACACGCACATGCAGGACACGCTGGACCGGCTGCTCGACAGGTACGGCCCGGACGCGCGGGGAATCGTCTGGGCGCACAACACGCACGTCGGGGACGCGCGGGCCACCGACATGGCCGCCGACGGGATGGTCAACATCGGTCAGCTGGCGCGGGAGCGGCACGGCGACGATGCCGTGGCGCTTGTCGGGTTCGGCAGCTACCGGGGCACGGTGATCGCCGCGCCGCGGTGGGGCTCGCCGTCGGAGGCGATGGTCGTCCCGCCGGCCCGGAAGGGCTCGGTGGAGCGCCTGTTGCACGAGCTGATGCCGGAGCGGGCGGTGCTGGTCTTCGGTGGCGACGACCAGCCGGGGTGGGTCACCGGGACGGCGGACCACCGGGCGATAGGGGTGGTCTACGACCCGTCGTTCGAGTCCTGGGGCAACTACGTGCCCACCCGCCTGGGTGAACGCTACGACGCCTTCATCTGGTGCGACGAGACGACCGCCCTGCACCCGCTGCCCGTCCCAGCCGCCGCCGGTGAGATGGAGACGTACCCGGCGGGCGTCTGAGCACGGTCCGGACGTGACGAAGGCGCGGCGCCCGAGCGGACACCGCGCCTTCGTTCGTCTACCGGGTCACACCCGGGTCGGAGTGTGGCCCTCCAGGTGGGTGCGCAGGCCCTCGCCCTCGATGTCGACGTTCGGCAGGGCGCGGTCGAGCCAGCGGGGGAGCCACCAGGCGCGGTCGCCGAGCAGGGACATCACCGCCGGGACGATTGTCATCCGGACCACGAACGCGTCGATGGCCACGCCGATGGCGAGCGCGAAGCCCATCGACTTGATGATCGGATCGTCGAGGAACACGAAGCCGCCGAAGACGGACATCATGATCAGCGCGGCGGCGGTGACCACCCGGGCACCGTGGCCCATGCCGCTGATCGTGGCCTCGCGCGCGGTGTCGCCGTGCACGAAGTCCTCCCGCATCCGCGACACCAGGAACACCTCGTAGTCCATGGCCAGCCCGAACAGGATGCCGATCAGCAGGATGGGCAGGAAGCTGACCAGCGGCGCCGGGGTGTCCAGGCCGACCAGGTCCGCCAGGTGGCCCTGCTGGAAGATCGCCACGGTGATGCCGAACGTGGCGGCCACGGTGAGCAGGAAGCCGAGCGCCGCCTTGAGTGGCACCAGCAGCGAGCGGAACACCAGCATCAACAGCAGCACCGACAGCCCGACGACCAGCAGCAGGTAGATCGGCAGGGCGTCGGAGAGCTTCTCGGAGACGTCGATGCCGATGGCGGTGGCACCGGTGAGCAGCACGTCGACGCCCTGGACCCCGCCGACCGCGTCGCGGACCTCGTGCACCAGGGTCTCGGTGGCCTCGTCGGTCGGGCCGGTCTTCGGCACCACGCCGAGCAGCGCCGTCCGACCGTCCGGGCTGAGCTGCGGCGGCGCGACCGCGAGGACGTTGTCGGTGCGCTGGATCAGCGCGGTGACCTGCGGCAGCGCGGCTGCGGTGGCCTGCGCGTCGTCGCCCGCCACGACCACCGCGAGGCGGCCGGTGAAGCCCGGACCGAAGCCCTCGGTGGTGAGGTCGCTCGACACCCGGGCCGCGGAGCCCTCCGTCGCCGTGCTGGCGTCCGGCAGGGCCAGCCGCATGTCCGGCGTGGGCAGCGCGAGCAGCCCCAGGCCGAGCAGCGCGACCAGGATGACCGGTACGCGGAAACGGGTCACGAAGCGTGCCCAGCGGAAGCCGAACCCGGAGCGGTCCTCGACCGGCAGCTTCTCCTCGCCCACCGCGTCGCCCGGGGCTGCGGCGTCGACGGCCGAGCGCAGCCGGCGCGGGAGCACCCGGTTGCCGGCGAAGCCGAGCAGCGCGGGCTGGAGGGTGATCGCCACGAGCACGGCGATGGTGACCGTGGCGGCGGCGGCGAGACCCATCACGGTGAGGAACGGGATGTTGACCACGGCCAACCCGGCGAGGGCGATGACCACCGTGGCACCCGCGAAGACCACGGCGGAACCGGCCGTACCCACGGCCCGGCCGACCGCCTCCTCGGGGGACAGGCCCTCGAGCAGGTTCTGCCGGTGCCGGGACGTGATGAACAGCGAGTAGTCGATGCCGACCGCGAGACCGAGCATCAGCGCCAGGATCGGCGCCGTGGTGGTCAACTCGATGGCACCGCTGAGCGCGTACAGGCCGGCCATGCCGACGCCCACGCCGATCAGCGCGTTGAGCATCGTCATCCCGGCCGCCACCAGCGAACCGAAGGTGATGATCAGGACGATCGCGGCGACGAGCACGCCGAGCGCCTCGGTGGAGCCGATCTCCGGCTCGCCACCCAGCACCTCGCCGCCCGGGGCGACCTGCCAACCCTTCGCCTCGACGGCCGAGCCGACCTCCTCGTACGCGGTGCGCTGCTCGTCGGTCACCTCGTCGCCACCTGTGGCGAACTGGACCTGGATCAGCGCGTACCGGCCGTTTGGCGAGACCGCGCCGGCCTGGAACGGGTCGACGGCGCCGACCACGCCGGGCAGCGTGGCGGCCTGCTGGACCAGCTCCCGCACCACCGCCTGGCCCTCCGGCGTGGCCAGTTGGCCGTCACCCGGTGCCTTGACCGCGATGGTGCCGGTGGCCCCGCTGGCGGCCGGGAACTGCTCGGAGAGCAGGTCCAGCGCCTGCTGGCTCTCGGTGCCCGGCATGGTGAAGTTGCTCGCCGTCGGGCCGCGCAGGGTCGCCGCGGCGATGCCGGCGCCGACGAGTACGACGAGCCAGAGCGCGACGACGAGCCGTCGCCGGCGCAACGCGCCCCGGCCGAGCCGGTAGAGCAGGGTGGCCATCAGGATTCCTTGTCCTCGGTCGTGGGTGTTTGGGGCTGGGGTGCGTCGACGGGTTCGACGGCCCGCCGGACGAGGGTGAGCAGGGCGGGGCGCAGGTCGTCCTCGGGCACGTCGACGAACTCGGCGCACGCCTCGGAGATGCCGGCCAGCAGCACCAGCGCGGCGATCTGGGCGCTCGGCCGGTCGGAGTACCCGGCCAGCGCGTTCCGCAGCCGGTCGGAGATCTCCTGGATGTGCGTGAAGGCCGGCTGGCACAGCAGCTCGGGGAACTCGCCGCGCAGGACCGCGATCTCCCGGCGGAACCGGACCGCGAGATCGACGAAGCCGGTCGCGGCGACCTCCTGGGCAGCGGCCCCGGTCAGGCCGGCGAGCTTGTCGTCGAGGGACTGCAACATCGCGATGGCCGGGGCCATCAGCTCGGCGAGCAGGGCTTCCTTGTTGGCGAAGTGGTAGAGAACGCTGGCCTTGGAGACGCCGACCTCGCGGGCGATGTCCTGCAACGAGGTGCCCCGGTAGCCGGTCACCGCGAACTGTCGCGCCGCGGCGGCGAGGATCTCGCCGTGTGTCTCGGACACCGCTCTTGCCATCACCGGTCCACCTCCGTGGACCAGCATGCCTGACCGATCGGTCAGAGCCTGACCGATCGGTCAGAAAAGGCTGGTGGCGTTCCCCACACCACCTAGTGGTTTAGCCGGCGTGTTCGGCGTCGTACCTGGTCCGCGCCTCGGCGATGGCCCGGCGGTGCCGCTCGGCCCAGCTCGTCAGCGCGACAAGCGACTCGTACAGCTCCATCGCCATCGGGGTCGCCGTGTACTCCACCTTCGGGGGGACGGTCGGGTAGACCGTGCGGTGCAGGAGGCCGTCGCGCTCCAGGTTGCGCAGGGTCAGCGTGAGCATCCGGCGGCTGATGCCCTCGATGTGCCGCTCCAGTTCGGTGAAGCGCACCGGGCCGTTCGACGCGGCCACCAGGATGCCGATGCTCCACTTGCCGCCGACCCGGTCCAGCACCTCGCGGACGGTGCACGCCCGGGTCTGCCCGGGGGTGAACGGCACGTTCCCGGCTGCGCAGGTGAACTCCGCCCCGACCTGCGCGGACACATCGCTGTTCCTCTGGGACATCACAGTGCCTCCTTCCGCTCCGCCTCATGGTCACAGACGATGACGCCAGTAACAAAGCGTGCACCAAGGAGGAGGATTCTCGATGGACCGTACCGCCCCGGCCCGCTGGCCGGCCCTGCTCGTGCTCTGCGCCGGCAGCCTGATGATCATCCTGGATGGCAGTGTCGTCTCGGTGGCGCTGCCTGCCGTCCAACGCGACCTGGGTTTCACCGCCGCAGGCCTGGCCTGGGTGGTCAACGCGTACCTTGTCGCGTTCGGCGGGCTGCTGCTACTCGCCGGACGCCTCGGCGACCTGCTCGGCCGGCGCCACGTCTTCCTCGCCGGCGTCGCCCTGTTCACACTGGCCTCACTGGCCTGCGCGGCGGCCACCGGGCCGGCGCAGCTCATCGCCGCGCGCTTCGGGCAGGGCGTCGGCGGCGCGCTCGCCATGGCCGTCAGCCTCGGCATGATCGTCCGGCTCTATCCCGAACCGGCCGAGCGTGCCCGCGCCATCGCCGTCTTCAGCTTCACAGGCGCGGCCGGTGCGTCGGTCGGCACGGTGGCCGGAGGCGTGCTCACCGAACTCGCCGGCTGGCGCTCGATCTTCCTGGTGAACCTCCCGATCGGGGCGGCGATCCTGCTCGCGGCCATCCGCCGGCTCCCCGCCGAACGGGGCATCGGCCTGCGGTCGGGCCTCGACGTGCCCGGCGCGCTGCTCGCCACCGCCGGCCTGATGACAGCCGTACTGGCCATCGTGGGCACCGGCGAGCACGGCTGGACCAGCCCGCGGACCCTCGGCGCGGCGGCGCTCGCGGCGCTGCTGCTCGGCGGCTTCGCGGTACGCCAGCGGACGGCGGCCACCCCGCTGCTGCCGGGCCGGGTGTTGCGCGTGCCGGGCCTGGTCGCGGCGAACACCGTGCAGTTCCTCATGGTCGCCGCGTTCTTCGGCTTCCAGTTCCTGCTCGCCGTCGAGCTGCAACTGGTGCTCGGGCTGGACGCCGCGGCGACCGGCTGGGCGTTCCTGCCCACCCCGGTGGTGATCGCGGTGATCTCGCTCGGGCTGGCCGGGCGGCTCATCGCCCGCTGGGGTGCCCGCAGCGTGCTGCTGGCCGGGCTCGGCCTGGCGACAGTCGGCTTCCTGCTGCTCGCCCGGCTGCCCGCCGACGGCCGCTACCTGGCCGACGTCCTCCCCGCGATGGTGATCTTCGGGGTGGCCGGCGGCCTGACCCTGCCGGCGGTCACCACGCTGGCCATGGCCGGTGCCACCGATACGGATGCCGGGCTCGCGTCCGGGCTCGCCAACACCACCCAGCAGGTCGGCGGGGCGGTCGGGCTGGCCGCGTTGGCCACCCTGGCCGCCGCCCGCAGCGACGTCCTCCGGGCCGGTGGCTCGGCCGAGACGGCCGCCCTGGCGGCCGGCTACCGGACGGCGTTCGCCGTGGCCGCCGCCCTGGTGGTCGCCGCGCTGCTGGTGGCGCTGGGCACGCTGCCGCGACGGCAGGCCGGCCCGCTGACCGACGCCGATGCGCCGGCCGGCGACGGCGGGCACCGGAAACAATCCGGCTCGGAACAACGCGCCCGGTTGACCGACGACGCCGGGGCCGAGAGGGTGATCGGATGAGCGAGGCTGACGAGACCCGCGACGGGGTGGCCCTGACCAACCTGGACCAGCCCCTGTCCGACACCGCCGACGCGACCAAGCGCGACCTGGTCGACTACCTGGACGCGGTCGCGGACCAGATCCTGCCCCAGTTGCGGGACCGGCCGCTGTCGGTGATCCGGGTCCGCCCCGGCCAGCCGCCGTTCATGCAGAAGAACCTTCCCCGGTACACCCCCGACTGGGTGCGTCGGGTGCCGATCTGGGCGGAGGCGTCGCACCGGGAGATCTCCTACGCCCTCTGCGACGACAGGCGCACCCTGCTCTGGTTCGCCAACCAGAGGGCTGTGGAGTACCACCCGACTCTGAACACGGTCGCGGACCAGCACCGCCCGACCCACCTGGTGCTCGACCTGGACCCACCCGAGGGTGGTGGATTCTCCGCCGCGGTCGCCGCCGCGCTGCTGGTCCGCCAGGCGCTCGCCGACGCCGGCCTCTCCGGGGCGGTCAAGACCAGCGGCGCCAAGGGCGTGCACGTCTTCGTCCCGCTGGCCGGCGACCCCGGCGCCGAGGAGGTGGCCGCCGCCACCCGGGCGCTCGCCGTCCGCGCCGAACGGATCGACCCCGCGCTGGCCACCACGGCGTACATCAGGGAGGAGCGGGGCGGCCGGGTCTTCGTGGACGCCACCCGGGCTGGCGGCGCGACGGTGGCGGCCGCCTACAGCCCACGGCTGCGCCCCGGGGTGCCGGTCTCCTTCCCTGTCGACTGGGCCGACCTGACCGAGGTGAGCCCTGCCGACTTCACCATCCGGACCGTGCCGTCGCTGCTGGCCGGCGCCGACCGGTGGGCGGCAGCGATGCCGGCGCCGCAGCCGCTCCCCGAAGACCTGGTGGCGGAGGGCCGGACCATCCCGGTGGCCCGGGTGCAGGCCATGCACGAGGGCAAGCGCCGGGCCCGCGCCCGCCGCGAGGCCGGGTGAACGGCCTCGGTGATCTCGTACGCGGGCAGGGACGTGCGCTCAGCGGTCGGCTCGGCGTGGCCGGCTGACGGGAGCGCTGAGCATGCCGGTGATGGCGTCGACGAGGAAGTCGCCGACCTCGGGCCATCGCGGGTCTTCGCCGTCGCGTTCGGCGCGTGCCTCGACCTGCGCCGTCGCTGTGCTGACGATTCGGGTGATCAGGCGCGCCCGGCCGGCGACCACCTCCGGGTCGAGGTGCCGTAGCCGCGCGGCCAGTGAGTCGCGCAGCTGCAGCGCCTGTGGCGTGGTGTCCTGTGCCTCCCGCATGATCGGCTGGGTGGCGGGGTTGTGGAGTACGTGGTCGAGGAACCGGGCCCGCCAGCTCGGGCGCGGCAACTGGTCCAGGACCCGCATGCTCGGCTCCACGAGACCACGGATGTCGCCGAGGACGGAATCCTCGGCTGGGGGCATCCCCTCGCGTTGTTCCGCCACCTCGCGCACGTGGCGGGTCATGAGCGCCTTCAGCAGGCCCTCGCGCCCTCCGAAGTAGTACCGCACCGCCGAGTGGTTGGTGTTCCCGGCCGCCTCGGCCACCCGGCGGTCGGAGATCTCCGCGACTCCCGACTCGGCGAACAGCCGCTCCGCCGCGTCCAGCAGCGCGGTGCGGGCCGCCTCGGACCGCCTCATGCCCGGCCCCCTCGTGTCTTCGCCCGACTGTGACTCAGGTCAACCTAGCCGGATTCCCGGTCCCGGCCTTCGCCACCTACAGTTTGTAAGTCAACTGGCGTACAAACTGGTCTGGAGAGTGCATGGATACCGAAGCCGTGATCGAGGCTGCCGACGTGGTGGACGGCCGCCCGCCCGGCGCGGACCGCAAGGAACAGATCATCCGGATGGTCGCCCTGTTCGTGATGCCGTTCCTCATGGTCACGATGATGTTCGCGACCTACATGTCGACCATGCACTCGCCGCACCCCAGGGACATGCCGGTAGCGGTCGTCGGCAGCGGCGCCACGGCGCAGGCCGTCGTCGACGGGCTCAACGCCGCCCCGGGTGACAGCACCGAGGCCACGCTCGTGGCCACCCGCGACGACGCGGTCGACCTGCTGCACGACCAGGAAGCCGCAGGCGCGCTCGTGCTGCCCACCGCCGGCACCGCCGACGCGACGATCCTCACCGCCTCGGCGGCCGGAGCCTCACAGAACGCCACGGTCCAGCAGTTGCTCGCGCCGGTGGCCGTCCAGAACAGCTGGCAGAACACCACCGAGGACGTGGCACCGCTGCCCGACGGGGACCGGGCCGGCATAGCGGTCCTGTTCGCCGCCATGGGCATGATGCTGGCTGGCTACGTGCCGCTGAGCATCATGGTGATGGGCGTACCCCACCTGCTGCGGCTGCGACGGTTCCTGCCCGTACTGGCCGGCTGGTCCGCGGTCACCAGCTCGATCATCTGGCTCATCCTCGGGCCGATCGTGGGCGCCGTCGACGGCCACTACCTCACCTTCCTCGGCGTCGGCACGCTCGCCACCGCGGCCGTCGGCCTGGCCCAGCTGCTGCTCTCCAAGCTGGTCGGGCCCCTGGCGGTGCTGCCGGGCATGCTGCTCTGGGTCGTGTTCGGCATGCCCGCGTCGAACCTGGCGCTGTCCGTGCACAACATGCCCGGGTTCTTCCAGTTCCTGCACGGCGTGCTTCCGCTCCCGGCGGCAGGTGAGGCGCTGCGCTCGGTGCTGTACTTCGACGGCAACGGTCTGGGCACCCACCTGCTCGTCCTGGCCGTGTGGATCGTTGCCGCCCTGGCGCTCTGCCTGCTCAAGGAGCGCAGCGCGAGCGGCAACGTCATCCCCGGCGTACCGCCGATCCCCGACCCAGACGCGAAGGCCCCGGCCCTCGCCGGCGGGCCCCCGCGCTCCAAGCGATTCCGGTACGTGGCAGCGGCCGGCTTCCCGCTGGCCATCCTCGTGGTCGTCGTGGGCGCCATGGGATTCTCCATGCACAAACCGCAACCGCACGACATCCCTGTCGTCGTGGTCGCCGCCGCCCCGGGGCAGGCTCAGCAGACCGCTGCCGGTCTCAACGCGCAGCTTGACGGCATCCTCGACGTGACTGTCGCCGACACGGTGGACGAGGCCACCAGGCAGATCCGTGCGCGGGACACCGTGGCGGCCTTCGTCCTGCCGTCGGCACCCGACACCCCGGCGACGCTGTACTCGGCATCCGCCGCCAACGCCAGCCAGCAGTCCACGATCCGCTCGATCTTCCAGCCGATCGCCGCGGCCCAGGACCTTCCGCTCACCGTGACCGACGTGCAGCCCCTGAGCGAGACCGACACCGGCGGCAGCAACAGCATGTACGTCGGCATGTCCTGGATCATGGCCGGCTTCCTGTTCCTCGCCGTCCTGCGCGGAGGCGCCCCGCACGTACGCCGCCTGCCCCAGTTCCTGCCCCTTCTGGGCGGCTGGGCGATAGGCATGTCCGTCTGGTTGTGGTTCCTCTTCGACGTGCTCATCGGCGCGATCAGCGGCAACGCCCTGGAGATGATCGGCTACGGTGCCCTGACCATCTTCTCGGTCTCCCTGGCCACCGGCGTGCTCACCCGTACCGTGGGCCTGGCGGGCATCATCCCGATGATGGTGGTGCTGATGATGGCCGGCGTGCCCGCCTCCGGTGGTGGCATGTCGGTGTACCTGGTCCCTGAGGTGTTCCGCCCCCTCCAGGAGGTGCTGCCGCTGCCCGCGGCGGTCGACATCGCCCGATCACTGCGGTATTTCGACGGCGTCGGCGTCGGGCAGAACCTGCTGGTCATCGCCATCTGGGGCGCTGTCGGCCTGGTCCTGAACCTCGTGATCGACACGTGGCTCAAGCGCCGCGAGCGACGCTCGGGTGCCGACGGCGGCCCGGATGCCACCTCGGCGCCGGACACGCCCCTGAGGCTGGTGCCGGCCGACGCGCACTGAGCGGCACCGAAGCCCACCGCCGATCCTTCCGGGTCGGCGGTGGGCTTCTCGCTCAGCGCCCCTGCAGGCGCTTCACGTTGTCGCCGAACGTCCAGCCCTTCGACCCGTCCCAGTTCGCCGACCAGGTCATCAGACCCTTGAGACCGGGTACGGAGTTCCACGCCTGCGTGACAAGCGACGTCGACAGGTAGCCGCCGCCCGCGCCGATCTGCGCGGGCAGGCCCGGGACCTGCTTGTCGTACGGCACCCGGATGGTGGTGCCCTGGATGGTCAGGCCGTTGTTCAGGCACTGCGTCTGCACCGTGAAGCCCTGCACCGTGCCGGCGGGGTACGAGTCGCCGGCGCAGCCGTACATGCTGCCGTTGTAGTACTGCATGTTCAGCCACCACAGCCGGCCGTTGTCCACGTACTTCTTGATGATCGGCAGGTACGACCCCCAGATCGAGCCGTAGACGACGCTGCCGCCTGTGACGTAGGCCGTCTCCGGCGCCATGGTCAGGCCGAAGTTCGAGGGCATCCGGGCCAGCACCCCGTCGATGATCCGGATCAGGTTGGCCTGTGACGTGGACAGGGTGTTGATGTTGCCGCTGCCGGTCAGGCCGGTCTCGATGTCGATGTCGATGCCGTCGAAGTGGTAGGTCGTCAGGATCGGCACGATCGTGGCGATGAACCGGTCGGCCACCGCGCTGGAACTCAGGTCGATGCCCGCGGCGGCCCCGCCTATCGACATCAGGATGGTGGCGCCTGCTGCCTTGGCCTGGCACATCTCGGCCGGGGTGGCCACCTTGACGCCGGCGTCCATGCCGTTCTCCCAGAGCACCGTGCCGTCCGAGCGGATCACCGGGAAGGCAGCGTTGATCACGTTGTAGCCGTGCTGGCCGAGCCGGCTGTCGGTGATCGGGATCCAGCCGAGGCCGGGGTGTACGCCGTTGGAGGCGCCGTCCCAGTTCTCCCAGTAGCCCTGGAGCACCTTGCCGGTCGGTCGCGACTTCACCGCGCAGGTCCCGCCGGTCGGCGGGGGCGTGGTGGGCGGGGGCGTGGTGGGCGGGGGAGTGGTCGGCGGTGGGGTGGTGGGTGGTGGCGTGGTCGGCGGCGGTGGGGTGGTGGGCGGTGGGGTACTGCCGGAGCACGCGCCCAGGTCACGCCACAGCGACGGGGTCGAGGCCGGGTTCCAGCCGGCGCCGGGGTGGGCGGTGTGGGTGACCAGGGCCTGGTAGAGCCGGCCGCCGTAGGTGACCTGGGTGCCCGCCTGGTAGGTGGTGCCCTCGGCCCAACCCGGCGCCGTGCAGGCGACCATCGCGACGGCGTCGGCCGAGGACACGGCGGCCATGCTGCTGGGGACGAAGGCGACGGCGGCCGCGACGGTCATCGCCGCCCCGGCCACCACTGCGAGGATCCGACGGCTTCTCATGGCTCACTCCCCAGGCATCGACGACCCGCGACCTCCACATATTGACGTTCGTGACGCCTATTAGCAAGGGTTGTTTACAGATCCGGGGAAGTGGACGCGCACACGAACAAGGCCCCTGACCGGTGTTCCCGGTCAGAGGCCTCTGTCGTGCCGATCGTGTCTGGTGCCCCCGGCAGGATTCGAACCTGCGCCCCCGCCTCCGGAGGGCGGTGCTCTATCCCCTGAGCTACGGGGGCTCAGCGACTGGAGAAGACTAGCAAACCTCCTCCTGGAACACCGAATCGGTATCGGTGCCCCGATCGTGTCGCTGGCCCCGGTCAGGCGGCGGCGATCACCCGGCCGCAGCTGGGCAGCGGGTGCAGGACGATCCGTCGCGGGAGCCGGCGCGGCCACTCGTTGCGCGGCCAGGAGCCGTCCACGATCAGGTGCACCGTGCGCTCCTCCTCGCCGCTGAGTCGCAGCACGAAGTCGCGGGGGAGCGGCGGGTCCACGGTCGGCGTGGTGATCATGAAGCGCACCCGTCCGCGGGACGACACGGCGGAGATCACGTCGGCCGCCGGCATGGTCCCGCGCAGTCGTACCCGCCCGATCCAGTAGACCTCGGCGAGGTGCTCCTGGGCGGCCCGGGTGATCGCCGGATACTCGCTGCGTACCCACCGCTCGACCGCGCTGACGCAGAGCCCGCAGGCCCGTTCGCGGGGCTCACGCGGACCCAACCCCCAGGCCCGCAGGTACGCCCCGACCGCGCCCGCGTCCAGCGGCAGGTCGAACCGGCGCTGGATGAGCGTGGTGAGGCTCTGCCGCGTCCACAACTCCTCGTCCAGGCCGAACTCGTCGGGGTGGACGCCCCGCAGTACGTCGATCAGTTCGAGTTCCTGTTCGCGGCTGAGCATTCCCGGCTCGCCCTGCCGCTGTCCGCGACGGACGGCTGCCACCGCCCCGTCACCGCCGATGGTGTGGCGTCGGCACCAACTGGTGACCGAGCGCCGTGCGTCTCTGAGTGCAACCCCCACGTCTTGGGCAACGAGCCCGAATCGCAACTGGTCACGATATGTGGGGAGAAAACTCTCTAAGCAACGTAATCGCCTGGACCGCGCAAAACGCCCACAGGGGACACGGTGGACGTTCGGTCCCCGACATGGCACGGGCCCGCGCCCCGCCGGAGTGTGGCGGTGACGCGGGCCCGTCGTGCCCGTGGAGCGGTCAGCCCCCGGCCTGCGCCTGGAGCTGCCGGAGGTTGTTCAGCTCGCTCTGCTGGGTGGCCTTCATCGTCCGGGCCATCCGCAGCACCTCGGCGTTGTCGGTCTCGCCGAGCGCGGCGTCGATCATGTGGATGCCGCCCAGGTGGTGGGCGTACATCAGGGCGAGGAACTGGCGGTCCACCTCGATGCCCTTGGCGTCGCGCAGGGAGGCCATCTGCTGCGGGGTGGCCATCCCGGGCATCAGCCCGTTCTTGACCGTCGCCCCGTCGGACATCCACGACATCGGCGGCTGCGACCCGGTGGGGCTGAGGCCCCACTCGCGCAGCCAGGTCTGCATGGCGCCGATCTCCCCCTGCTGCCCGGTGGCGATGTCGACGGCGATCTGCCGCACCTCGGGCAGCGTCGCCGACCGGTACGCGACGAGGCTCATCTCCACCGCCTGGGCGTGGTGCGTCGTCATGTCCCGCGCGAAGCCCGCCTCGACCGAGGCGTCACCGGGTCGGGTGAGCCGGGGGGTGAGCAGGCCCCCGGCGTACCCGAGGAGCAGCCCCACCACCAGCAGGGCGGCAAGCGCGAGCAACCCGTAGCGCCGCGACGGTGCCTGACCGCCCTCCTCGGGGGCGGCCTCGACCTCGTCGTACTCGCTGTCGGTGGTGGCGGGAGCGGTCATCGCGGTCCTCGGTTACTGGGTCGGCTGCTGCTGGAGTTCGCGGGGGGTGGTGCCGGTCGCGGTGATGCCCGTGTTGCACAGAGCGGTCGGGCCCTCGACGGAGGCGTTCACCCGCAGGTCCTTGATGAAGTCGTCGATCCGCTTGTCGTCGGCGTTGTCGACCTTGAGCTGGTAGCCCCACGCCTGGAGCGAGATCGGCTTGTCCAGCCCCTCGTACGGGCTCATCAGCATCTTCTCGACGCCGCGCACCTTGCCGGCGAGCTTGTCGACCTGGTCCTTCGGCAGGTCCGGGCGGTAGGTGATCCACACCGCGCCGTGCTCCAGGCTGTGCACCGCGTGCTCGCTGGCGATCGGGGCGTCGTAGACGTCGCCCATGCAGTTCTGCCAGGCCGCGTTGTGCACGCCGCCAACGGGCGGCGAGTACTTGTAGGTGAGCGGGCCGGGCTTGTGCGACTCGTACTTCAGGCTGTCCGGGTCGCTCTTGCGGATGTTGACGATGCCGTCGATGGCGTTGGCCCGCTTGTCCCACGGCTTGGAGCCCTGGAACGACGCCCAGGCGCCGTAGCCGATGATGCCGGCGGCGAGCACGCCGACCGCGACGAAGAGCGCGATCGGGCCCCAGGCCCGGCCCTGGCTCACCTTGACCGGGGTGACCGGCTTGCGGGGGCCCTTGCCACCTGCCCGGGGCGTGCCCGCGGGCTTACCCGCCGGCTTGCCGGAGGCGGCCTTGGCGCCGGCCGCCGGCCGGCCCGCCGCCGGCTTCTTGCCGGTGCTGACCACGGTCGGGCGGCGCTCAGGGCCGCCCGGGGTGCTGATGCTCATCGTGCCTCGTCAAGTCGGTCGGTCAGGGGAGATGGCGGGCCGGTTGACGCGCAGGGTAGCCGCCGAGTGCCCGAGTCTACCCCCGATAACATGGGAGGGTGACTCCTGCAGAACTCGCCTCGGTCGTCCTCGCCGCCGCCCACGCCGTCTTCGAGCAGCGTGGCCTGGACCGCGCGGCGCTGCCGGGGCGCACCGTCGTGGAGCGGCCGCGCAACCCCGAGCACGGCGACTACGCGTCCACGCTCGCTCTGCAGTTGAGCAAGAAGGTGGGCGTCCCGCCGCGCGAGCTGGCCACCGCCCTGGCCGACGAGCTGAGCCGGGCGGCGGGCGTCAAATCGGTGGAAATCGCCGGCCCGGGTTTCCTGAACATACGGCTCGACGCCGCCGCCGCCGGCCAGCTCGCCCGGGTGATCGTCGAGGCCGGCGCCGAGTACGGCCGCAGTGACCGGCTCGCCGGGGAGAAGATCAACCTGGAGTTCGTCTCGGCGAACCCGACCGGCCCGGTGCACATCGGCGGGGTCCGCTGGGCAGCCGTCGGCGACGCGCTGAGCCGGCTGCTGCGGGCCACCGGCGCGCAGGTCGGCACGGAGTACTACTTCAACGACGCCGGTTCGCAGATCGACAGGTTCGCCCGCTCGCTGCTCGCCGCCGCCAAGGGTGAGCCGGCGCCGGAGGACGGCTACGGCGGCGCGTACATCGCCGAGATCGCGGCCGAGGTGCAGGCTCGCCGGCCCGACGTGCTGACCCTGGACGAGGCCGCCGCCCAGGAGGTGTTCCGGGTCGAGGGCGTCGCGCTGATGTTCGACGAGATCCGCTCCTCGCTGCGCGACTTCGGGGTGGAGTTCGACACCTACTTCAACGAGAAGGACCTGCACGACCGCGGTGAGTTGGACCTCGCCCTGGCCCGGCTGCGCCAGCAGGGGCACCTCTACGAGTCCGAGGGCGCCACCTGGCTGCGGACCACCGACTTCGGTGACGACAAGGACCGGGTGCTGCGCAAGTCCAACGGCGAGTGGACGTACTTCGCCGCGGACTGCGCCTACTACCTGGACAAGCGCGAGCGCGGGTTCGAGCGGGTCGTGATCATGTTGGGCGCCGACCACCACGGCTACATCGGCCGGATGAAGGCGATGGCCGCCTGCTTCGGTGACGACCCGGAGCGCAACCTGGAGATCCTCATCGGCCAGCTGGTCAACCTGGTGCGCGACGGCGCCCCGATGCGGATGAGCAAGCGGGCCGGCACCGTGATCACCCTGGAGGACCTGGTCGACGCGATCGGCGTGGACGCCTCCCGGTACGCGCTGGCCCGCTACTCCAGCGACTCGCCCATCGACATCGACATCGAGCTGTGGACCCGGGCGACCCGCGACAACCCCGTCTACTACGTGCAGTACGTCGCCGCCCGGACGGCGGGCGTGGCCCGTAACGCCGCCGAGGTGGGGCTCGTGCCGGGCGACGCCGACGCGTTCCGCCCCGAGCTGCTCGACCACGAGAAGGAGAACGAGCTGCTCAAGGCGCTCGCCGAGTTCCCGGCGGTGGTGGCCACGGCCGCCGAGCTGCGCGAGCCGCACCGGGTGGCCCGCTACCTGGAGGAGAGCGTCGCGGCGTCCTTCCACAGGTTCTACGACAACTGCCGGGTGCTGCCGCTGGGCGACGAGGAGGTCACCGACCTGCACCGCGCCCGGCTCTGGCTCAACAACGCCACCCGCACGGTGATCGCCAACGGTCTGCACCTGCTCGGCGTCTCCGCACCCGAGAGGATGTGATCGCGTGCGAGCGCGAGGAGTGAGCTTGCGAGCCCCGCAGTCGCGAAGCGGAGACAAGCGATGAGGGCTCACGAGGCTGGTGCGCTGCACGCGGACATCAGCAACCAGGGGCCGGCCTGGCTGCGTACCCCCGCCGACGTCAACGCCCTCGTGCCGGCGCTGTGGCCGCGCAGCGTGACGCGCGGCGCCGACGGCGCGGTCGCCGTCGCGGGCCTGAGCGTCCGCGACATCGCGGCCGAGTTCGGCACCCCTGTGTACGTCCTGGACGAGGCCGACCTGCGCTCGCGCTGCCGCGACTTCCGGGCGGCCTTCCCGACCGAGGACGTCTACTACGCCGGTAAGGCGTTCCTCTGCCGGGCGGTGGTCCGGATGATCGCCGAGGAGGGCCTGCACCTGGACGTCTGCACCGGAGGTGAGCTGGCCACCGCGCTGTCGGCGGGGATGCCGCCGGAGCGGATCGGCTTCCACGGCAACAACAAGTCGGTCGCCGAGCTGTCCCGGGCGCTGGACGCCGGGGTGGGCCGGATCATCGTCGACTCGTTCACCGAGATCGACAGGCTCACCGAGCTGGCCCGCGAGCGTGGGGTCCGGCCCCGCGTGCTGGTCCGGGTCACGGTCGGTGTCGAGGCGCACACCCACGAGTTCATCGCCACCGCCCACGAAGACCAGAAGTTCGGCTTCTCCCTCGCGGGCGGCGCCGCCGCGAACGCCGCCTTCAAGATCCTCGACGAGGGCGTCCTGGAGCTGCGCGGTCTGCACTCGCACATCGGCTCGCAGATCTTCGACGCCAGCGGCTTCGAGGTCTCCGCCCGCCGGGTGCTCGCCCTCCAGGCGCAGATCCGCGACGCGCGCGGGGTGGAGCTGCCCGAGCTGGACCTGGGCGGCGGCTTCGGCATCGCGTACACCACCCAGGACGACCCGGCGACACCGCAGGACCTGGCCAAGCGACTGCGCAAGATCGTCGACTCGGAGTGCGCTGCGGAGAACCTGGCCGTGCCGCACCTGTCGATCGAGCCGGGTCGGGCCATCGTCGGGCCGGCCGTGTTCACCCTCTACGAGGTCGGCACGGTCAAGGAGCTCGACGGCCTCCGCACGTACGTCAGCGTCGACGGCGGGATGAGCGACAACATCCGCACCGCGCTGTACGACGCGTCGTACTCGGCGACACTTGCCTCCCGGGCGTCGACCGCGCAGCCGTTGCTCGCCCGCGTGGTGGGAAAGCACTGTGAGTCGGGGGACATCGTGGTGAAGGATGAATTCCTGCCCGCCGACGTGCAGCCCGGAGATTTTGTCGCAGTGCCCGGCACCGGCGCGTACTGCCGGAGCATGGCCAGCAACTACAACCACGTGCCCCGGCCACCGGTGGTCGCGGTACGTGACGGCCACGCGCGGCTGATCGTCCGGCGGGAGACCGAAGAGGACCTGCTCGCATTGGATGTTGGATGACGTCACCTGTGCGCTTGGCACTGCTCGGCTGCGGCACTGTCGGCCAGGAGGTGGTCCGGCTGCTGCACGAGCAGTCGACGGACCTGGCCGCCCGCATCGGCGCCCCGCTGGAGATCGCCGGCATCGCCGTCCGGCGGCTCGGCCGTGACCGTGGTGACCTGCCGGTCGACGACGACCTGTTCACCACCGACGCGCTCGGCCTGATCAAGCGCGACGACGTGGACGTGGTGGTCGAGGTCGTCGGTGGCATCGAGCCGGCCCGGAGCTGGCTGGTCGAGGCGCTGCACGCCGGCAAGAGCGTGGTCACCGCGAACAAGGCGTTGCTCGCCGAGGACGGCGCGGCGCTGCACGACGCGGCCGCCGAGGGCGGCGCCGACCTCTACTACGAGGCTTCCGTTGCCGGGGCCATCCCGCTGTTGCGCCCGTTGCGCGAGTCGCTGCACGGCGACCGGATCACCCGGGTCACCGGCATCGTCAACGGCACCACCAACTTCATCCTCTCCGCAATGGACGCCACCGGGGCGGGCTTCGCCGAGGCCCTCGACGAGGCGACCGAACTGGGGTACGCGGAGGCCGACCCGACGGCCGACGTGGAGGGCTTCGACGCGGCGGCGAAGGCGGCGATCCTCGCCTCCCTGGCGTTCCACACCCGGGTCGCCGCCGCCGACGTGCACCGTGAGGGCATCACCGAGGTCACCGCCGCGGACGTGGCGAGCGCCCGCGCGATGGGGTGCACCATCAAGCTGCTGTGCATCGCGGCCCGGGGTGTCGACCCGACCGGCCGGGAGACGGTGAGCGTCCGGGTGCACCCGGCGATGATCCCGCGCAGCCACCCGCTGGCAAGCGTCGGCGACGCGTTCAACGCGGTCTTCGTCGAGGCGGACGCGGCCGGTCAGCTCATGTTCTACGGCCGGGGCGCGGGTGGCGCTCCCACCGCCAGCGCGGTGCTCGGCGACGTGGTCGCGGTGTCCCGCAACCGGCTCGCCGGGGTGCGCGCGGCAAGCGAGAGCGCGTACGCGGACCTTGCGGTCCGGCCGATGGGCGAGGCGCTGACCCGCTACCACGTCAGCCTGGACGTGGCCGACCGTCCGGGTGTGCTGGCCTCGGTGGCGGGCGTGTTCGCCAGGCACGACGTGTCGATCGCGACCGTGCGGCAGGGCTCGGCGAGTGGGTCACCGGGCCGCAGCGGCGACGCCGAGCTGGTCATCGTCACCCACGTGGCACCGGACGCCGCGCTCGCCGCGACCGTGGAGGAGCTGCGTGGGCTGGATACTGTCCGGTCGGTGACGAGTGTGCTGCGGGTCGAGGGCGGCGCCTGACTCGTTGGACCATCGATGGGACGCTTCCCGCGTCCCGCCAGGTGGGTAACCCGGGGTGTGCCATCGGAGCCTTCGGCAGGGTGGTCCAGGGTGACCAGGTGCTGGGGTCGAGACAGCGGTAGAGGCGAGGAGAACGACATGTGGCGGGGTTTGATCGAGGCGTACCGGGATCGGCTGCCGGTCACCGCGGCCACTCCCGTCGTCACGCTGCACGAGGGGAACACCCCGCTGCTGCCGGCACCCGTGCTCTCCAGCCGGCTCGGCTGTGACGTGTACCTCAAGGTGGAGGGCGCCAACCCGACCGGCTCGTTCAAGGACCGGGGGATGACCCTCGCCGTCTCCAAGGCGGTCGAGGCCGGCAACAAGGCCATCATCTGCGCCTCCACCGGCAACACCAGCGCCTCGGCCGCCGCGTACGCGGCGCGGGCCGGGCTGACCTGCGCGGTGCTGGTGCCGCAGGGCAAGATCGCGTTGGGCAAGCTGGCCCAGGCGCTCGTGCACGGCGCGAAGCTGCTCCAGGTGAGCGGCAACTTCGACGACTGCCTGTCGCTCGCCGCCAAGCTCGCCCAGGACCACCCGGTCGCGCTGGTCAACTCGGTGAACATCGACCGGCTGCACGGCCAGAAGACCGCCGCCTTCGAGATCGTCGAGGCGCTCGGTGACGCGCCCGACATCCACTGCCTGCCCGTCGGCAACGCCGGCAACATCTCCGCCTACTGGATGGGGTACGCGGAGGAGCGCGACGCCGGCAGCACCACCCGCGCACCGAAGATGTACGGCTTCCAGGCCGCCGGTGCCGCGCCGATCGTGACAGGTCAGGTCGTGCCGGAGCCGTCGACGATCGCCACCGCCATCCGGATCGGCAACCCGGCGAGCTGGACCAGGGCGTTGGACGCGCGGGACACCTCCGGCGGGCTGATCGCTGCGGTGACCGACCGGGAGATCCTGTCGGCGTACCGTCTGCTCGCCCGCGAGGTGGGGGTCTTCGTCGAGTTGGGCAGCGCGGCAAGCGTGGCCGGCCTGCTCCAGCAGGCCGCGGCGGGCACGGTGCCGTCCGGCTCGACAGTGGTCTGCACGGTGACCGGCCACGGCCTGAAGGACCCGGAGTGGGCGATTTCCACCGCGCCAGCGCCGCTGACCATCGCGAACGACCCGATGGCGGCGGCCCGCGCCCTCGACCTGGCCTGACCGCGCCACCGCTTGCGGTGGTGGCCGGCGGCGGGCCGGCGGCCTCCGGGACGGTGTGGGGGCGGCCGGGGTCGAGGTAGGCGAGTCGGGCACACTTTCGGGTATCCCCGCCCGCATTCTCGTTCAGGAGTGAGCCAGGCCGATGTCGCTGCTCGCCAGATTCAGCCTCGCCAACCGAGGGCTCGTGGCCCTCATCGCGGTGGTGATTACGGCGTTCGGAGCGTTCGCCGTGCCGTCGTTGAAGCAGCAACTGCTGCCGTCGCTCGAATTCCCTGCCGCGTTCATCGTGGCCGCCTACCCCGGTGCCGGACCCGAGATCGTCGAGTCGCAGGTCACCGAGCCGATCGAGAACGCCCTGCAGGGGATCCCCGGGCTGGACAAGGTCACCTCCACCTCCCGCGAGGGCTCCGCCACCGTCCAGGTGCAGTACGAGTTCGGCACCGACCTGGACGACGTGGTCAACAAGATGCAGACCGCGCTGAGCCGGATCGACTCCCAGCTTCCGGAGAACGTCGACCCGCAGGTCATCGCGGGCAGCACCGACGACCTGCCGGCGGTGGTGCTGGCCGCGGCCGGCACCGGTGACGAGCGGGCGCTCGCCGAGAAGCTGCGCGCGACGGTGGTGCCGGAGTTGGAGGCCATCGACGGGGTTCGCGCCGTCGAGGTGACCGGGGCCCGTGACGACGTCGTGGTGGTCACCCCCGACCCGGCCAAGCTGGCCGCGGCGAAGGTGCAGCCCACCGCGATCGGCGCCGCGCTGAAGACCAACGGCGTGTCGGTACCGGCCGGTGCGGTGACCGACGGCAGCGGCCTCGCCCTGCCGGTCCAGGTAGGTACGCCCGTCGCCACCCTGGACGACCTGCGCGGCATCGTGATCACGCCGGGCGCGACCCCGGTCCGCCTCGGTGACGTGGCGACCGTCGAGCAGCAGCTCGCGCAGGCCACCGCGATCACCCGCACCAACGGCAAGGAGAGCCTCGGCATCGCCGTCACCGCGGCGCCGGACGGCAACGCGGTGGCGATCTCGCACGAGATCCGGGACCAGCTGGCCGACCTCAAGAAGGCCTCCGGCGCGGAGCTGACAATGGTCTTCGACCAGGCGCCGTTCGTCGAGAAGTCGATCGAGTCGTTGACCACCGAGGGTCTGCTGGGCCTGCTGATGGCGGTCATCGTCATCCTGGTCTTCCTGCTGTCGGTGCGGTCGACGGTGGTGACCGCCGTCTCGATCCCGCTCTCCGTGCTGGTGGCGCTCATCGCCCTGTGGATCGGTGACTACTCGCTCAACCTGCTCACCCTCGGCGCGTTGACCATCGCGGTGGGCCGGGTGGTGGACGACTCGATCGTCGTACTCGAGAACATCAAACGGCATCTGGAGTACGGCGAGGAGAAGCAGCACGCGATCATCACAGGTGTTCGTGAGGTGGCTGGCGCGGTGACCGCGTCCACCCTCACGACGGTGGCGGTGTTCGCGCCTATCGCACTTGTCGGTGGGTTCGTGGGGCAGCTCTTCGCGCCGTTCGCGATCACCGTGACGGTGGCCCTGCTCGCGTCCCTGCTGGTGTCGCTGACAGTCATCCCGATCCTGGCGTACTGGTTCCTCAAGCCGCGCGGCGGCACCGCTGACGACGAGGCCGTGCGGCGCGCCGCGGAGGAGAAGGAGCTGCGCAACCCGTTGCAGCGGGCGTACCTGCCGGTGATCGGGTTCGCCACCCGCAAACGGTCGACCCGCTGGATCACCGTGGGGCTCGGCCTGCTGGTGCTCTTCGGCACCTTCGGGCTGGCGCAGAAGCTGGAGACCAACTTCCTGGACGACTCCGGTCAGGACACGCTCAGCTTCCGCCAGGAGCTGCCGGCGGGCACCGGTCTCGCGGCCACCGACGAGGCGGCCAGGAAGGTCGAGGCGGTGCTCGGGCGTCTCGACGGTGTCGAGACGTACCAGGTGAGCGCGGGTGGTGGGGACAACCCGTTCGGCGGCGGCGGCAACAACGTCGCGACCTGGTCGCTGGCGCTGGACGGTGACACCGACGCCAAGCAGATGCGCGAGAACCTGCGCGCGGAGTTCGACAAGCTGGGCATCGACAAGGAGGAAATCACCTTCGGTGGCGGGCAGGACGCCTCGACCAGCCAGCTGGAGGTGATCGTCCAGGGCAGCGACCCGGAGGTGCTGACCCGCGCCGCCGAGGCGGCCCGGTCGGCAATGGCCGGGGTGCCGGACGTCGAGGACGTGACGACAAGCCTGGCCGAGCGGGTGCCGCGGGTCGACGTCGCCGTCGACCGGGTCGCCGCCGGACGGGTCGGGCTCACCGAGGCCGCCGTGGGTCAGCTCGTGTCGCAGGCGTTCCGTGGCGCGCCGCTGGGTCAGGTGGCGCTCGACGGCCGCCAGCAGGACGTGGTTCTGCGGTTGAGCGCGAAGCCGCCGGTGTCGCTGGAGGAGCTGCGTGCCCTTCCGGTGGGACCGGTGAAGCTGGACGACGTCGCGGACATCACCCAGGCCGAGGGGCCGCAGCAGGTCACCCGGATCGACGGTGAGCGCAGCGTCTCGGTGACGGGCACGGCGACCGGCTCGAACCTGGGCGCGACAAGCCAGGAGTTGCAGAAGCGGCTGGACGGCATCGACGTACCGGGGGCGACCTTCACCATCGGCGGGGTCAGCGCCGACCAGGCGGACGCCTTCGGTGACCTGGCGCTCGCGGTGCTGGCCGCGATCGCGATCGTGTTCCTGATCATGGTGGCCACGTTCCGTAGCCTCACCCAGGCGCTGATCCTGCTGATCTCCATCCCGTTCGCGGCGACCGGCGCGATCGGCCTGCTGCTGGTCACCGGAACGCCGCTGGGCGTACCGGCGCTGATCGGTGTGCTGATGCTCGTGGGCATCGTGGTGACAAACGCCATCGTGCTGCTCGACCTGATCAACCAGTACCGCGCCCAGGGCATGGGGGTCCGGGAGGCGGTGGTCGAGGGTGGCAGGCGCCGACTGCGTCCGATCCTGATGACCGCCGTGGCGACGATCTTCGCGCTGCTGCCGATGGCGCTCGGGTTGACCGGCGAGGGCGGGTTCATCTCGCAGCCGCTGGCGGTCGTGGTGATCGGTGGTCTGCTCAGCTCGACGCTGCTCACGCTGATCCTGGTGCCGACGCTGTACACGATGGTGGAGCACAGCAAGGAGTCGCTGCGCGAGCGGCGGCGACGTCGGCGTAACGGCGGGTCGGCGACGACCGAGCCGACCGCCCCGGCGCCCGCCGAGCCGGACGGCCCGAACCAGGTGGCGGTGCCGACCGGTGCGTCCACGTCGGCCGGTACGTCTCGCTCGGCGTCGGCCGAGGGTTCGCAGCCGGCGGCGACGCGCCAGGCCCCGTCGGGCGCGTTGGTGGACGGCACGGACCAGTTCGAGGTGCTGCGACTGCCCCGGAGCCGTACCTCGCCGCTGCCCCCGTCGGAGCCGACCGAGTAGTCGGACGACATCGAACGGAACGCCCCCGGCAGGCTCGGCCCGCCGGGGGCGTTCGCCGTCGTCCATCCGGACACTCCGATGGGACGACGGAACCGGCACTTTGCGTCACGCATTGCATACTCCTAGTAGGTGTTTGGAGCGTCGGCGAGCGGGGCGGGCGGATGACCGAGAGCGCGCACGGGTGGTCCCGGCGCGATCTGCTGCGCCGAGGTGCCCTGGTGGCGACCGGGGCGATCGCCGGCGCGGGAGCCCTTGACGCGTGGTTAAGCCACCGCCGGCTGCCGCTGGCCGGCGGTCCGGCGAGCGCCACGATCGGCAACGGCCAGCAGGACGTCGGCTCCGGCGCCCTGCCTGTCGTCTGGTCGGTGTCGACGACGCGGCGGCTGGTCGCGCTCACCTTCGACGACGGCCCCGCGCCACAGTGGACGCCGATGGTGCTGGACACCCTCGCCGAGCACCGGGTGCCGGCGACGTTCTTCCTGGTCGGTGCCCAGGTCCGGCGGCACGGGGACGTCGTACGCGGCAGGCTCGCCGAGCATGAGGTGGGCAACCATAGCTGGCGGCACCGGGACCTGGCCCAGATGGACACCGCCGCGGTGTACGACGATCTGCGCCGCACCCACGACGCGATCGCCGACGTGACCGGGAGCCCGCCCCGGCTGGTCCGCCCGCCGTACGGCCACCTGGGCGGCGCGGTGCTGCAGGCGGCGGCACGGCTGGACTACCGGCTGGTGCTCTGGTCGTTGCAGATGGTGGAGCGTGAGTACCCGGGCGACCCGGCCGGTCACGCCCGACGGATCGTGGCAGGTGTCCGGCCGGGAACGATCCTGCTCGGGCACGACGTCGGCGACCCGCGGCGACTGGTGGCGCTGCGCGGCCTCCCCGACATGATCACCGGCCTGCGGGCGTGTGGTTACACCTTCGTCACCGTCTCGGCGCTGCTGGGAGCGGGTGTGACCCCCACGCAGACCGGGTAGGGTGCCGCTCCGTGGCGTCCACCCTCTCGGTCCTTACCGGCAATCGGAGCTTTCGCAATCTCTTCCTCGCCGAGCTTGTGGTCTTCGGCGCCGACTGGTTCGTCATGGTGCCGCTGCTGGTGCTGCTGCCGCAGCTGACCGGCAGCGGCGTGTGGGGCGCGCTGGTGCTCGCCGTGGACACCGGCATCGTGGCGCTGCTACTGCCGTACACAGGCACGATCGCCGACCGGTTCGACCGCCGGAAGATCATGATCGGCGCGAACGTGGCCTCGCTGGCGGGCGTGCTGCTGCTTCTCGGCGTACGGAGCCGGGACACCGCCTGGCTGGCGCTCGTGGCGATCGGCGTCGTCGCGGTCGCCAAGGCGTTCTACTCGCCGGCCGCCCAGGCCGCCCTGCCCAACGTCCTGGAGCCGCACGAACTCGCCGCCGGCAATGCCGTGGCCGGCTCGGCCTGGGGCACCATGACCGTGGTGGGCGCCTCGCTCGGCGGTGTGCTCAGTTCGGCCACCGGCCCGTACGCCTGCTTCTGGGTGGCGGCGGTGGGCCTGGCGCTCGCCGCGGGCCTGGCCACGCGGATCCGCCGGCCGTTGCAGGCGCCCCGCGACAGCGACCGCCCGGCCCAGCGGACCTGGGCGGCGGTCCGCGAGGCGCTCGGCTACATCGGCCACCGGCCGCGCGTGCTGGCGTTGGTCACTGTGAAGTCGGCGGTCGGCCTGGGCAACGGGGTGCTCACCGTGTTCCCGCTGCTCGCCGGCGTGTACGGGGTCGGTTCGCTGGGCGCCGGCCTGCTCTTCGCGGTACGCGGCGCGGGGGCGCTGGTCGGGCCCATCCTGATGCGTCGGGTGCTGACCAACAGGTCATGGCTGCTGCCCGGGCTCGCGCTGTCCATGTCGCTCTATGGGGTGTCCTACCTGGGCGCGTCGGTGGTCAGGTGGTTCCCGTTGGTGCTGCTGCTGGTCTTCCTGGCGCACTTCGCGGGCGGCAGCAACTGGGTGATGTCGAACTTCGCCCTCCAGGGGGAGGTGCCGGACCGGTTGCGAGGTCGCGTCTTCGCCACCGACATGATGCTCGCGACGCTTGCCATCTCGGTGAGCCAGCTGGCGGTGGCCCTGGTCGTGGACGTGGTGGACGAGCGTGTGGTGCTGGCCGGGTGCGGCCTGGTCACCCTCGTCTACGCGGTGGGCTGGCGGATCGCCACCCGCAAGCTGTCGCTCACCGACCCCAGCACCGAGCCGGTTCCGAACCCGGCCGGCTGAACCGGGCGGTCCCATGCTGCGGGCACCGGACCGGATCGTCGGTGCCGACCCCTAGCATGGGCGCGTGCCGACGAACTTCACCGCCGGGCCGGTCCGCGTCCGGGTTCCCGCGACCAGTGCCAACCTGGGCCCGGGCTACGACGCGCTGGGCCTCGCCCTCGGGCTGTACGACGACCTGGCGGCCGAGGTGGCGCCGGCCGGGGTCCGGGTGACGGTGACCGGGCAGGGCGCCGACGAGCTGCCCGACGATGACAGCCACCTTGTGGTACGCGCCATGCGAGCGGCCTTCGACGTGCTCGGCGCGCAGCCCGCCGGTCTGAGCGTGGAGTGCGTCAACCGGATCCCGCAGGCGCGCGGGTTGGGCTCCTCGTCCGCCGCGATCGTCGCGGGTGTGCTGCTGGCCCGCGCGCTTGTCGTCGACGGCGACCGGCGGATGGACACGGCGGGCGTGCTCCGCCTGACCGCCGAGATCGAGGGCCACCCGGACAACGTCGCCCCCTGCCTGCTCGGCGGCTTCACGGTGGCCTGGTCCGAGCCGGCCGGCGCCCGCGCGGTGTCCCTGCCGGTCGCGGCCGACGTACGACCGACGGTTTTCGTGCCGGCCGAGCGTGGCCTGACCGCCGCCGCGCGGGCCGCGTTGCCGGCCACGGTGCCGCATGCCGACGCGGCGTTGACCGCCGGACGGGCGGCGCTGCTCGTGCACGCGCTCACCACGGACCCGACGCTGCTGCTCCCCGCCACCGTCGACCGGCTCCACCAGGACTACCGCGCACCGGGGATGCCTGCCACATCGGCCCTGGTCAAAGCGTTGCGAGAGGTCGGTGTGGCGGCAGTGGTCAGTGGGGCCGGGCCGACCGTGCTGGCGCTCACCGACCCGCCGCCGGGCTTCGGGACGGGAACAGACTGGCAGATCTGGCAGTTACCGATAGACGACAGCGGCGCCCGGGTTGCCCGGGGTAGACTTGGACACGCCGAGCGGGACCCTGTTGCCGCAGGTCGGAAGAGTTGATTACGCTCTAGGCCTAGCACAGCCGCGAAGCACGCGATCTCCTGCGGGGCGGCGCACCCCCGAAGCTCTCGGCGGTCAGCCCGTCACCCCTGCCAAAGGCCCACGCCGCGCCGCAGTTTCCACAGGTCGCCGCAGACGGCGAGACCTGCTCACCGACCCTTGGTGAGTCGGGATACCGCCGGGCTGCTGTGTCACAGACTCCCGCGACGCGTCCTTGCGAGGCGGGTGCACCGAGGCCGCCCGGCCACCTGAGTTCCGACTCCGGGCAGTCCCGGCCTATCGAGGGAAGGAATCCATTGAGCGACACCACCGACGTGACGTCGGATGTTTCCAACGTCGCTGGCGATGCCACCACCGCCGCTCCCGCCCGTCGTCGGCGTAGCGGCACCGGTCTGTCGGCGATGCTGCTGCCAGAGCTGCAGAGCCTGGCCGCGTCGCTCGGCATCTCCGGCACGGCTCGCATGCGCAAGGGCGAGCTGATCGCCGCGATCTCCGAGCGGCAGGGCGGCAACGCCGCCGGAACCCCTCGACCGCGGGCCGAGGTCGCGGCTGCGGCCGCTCCGACCCGTGAGGGGGTACGCGCCGACGTGCGGGAGACCGCCGACCGGCCGGCAGCCGAAGGGCGCAGCGCCGACCAGGCGCCCGCCGAGCCGGCCGCCGGGACCGAGAGCCGGGGTCGTACCCGTCGTAGCCGCACCGCCACGGCAGAGGCTCGCACCACCGAGGCTCGCACCACCGAGGCTCGCAGCTCCGAGGCTCGTGGTTCCGAGGCTCGCAGCTCCGAGGATCGGGGTGTTGAGGCTCGCAGCTCCGAGGCTCGTACCGACGAGGCCGAGGCCGGCGAGCGGACCGATCGGGGCGAGAACCGCCGGGATCGGGCCGAGCGTCCGGAGCGTGCCGAGCGCGGCGAGCGTGCCGACCGCAACGACCGTTCCGACCGTGGCGAGCGTTCCGAGCGCAACGACCGTGGTGAGCGGGCCGAGCGCGGCGACCGGGGCGACCGCAACGAGCGTGGTGAGCGGTCCGAGCGCAACGATCGTGGCGAGCGTTCCGAGCGCAACGAGCGTGGTGAGCGGTCCGAGCGCAACGATCGTGGCGAGCGTTCCGAGCGCAACGACCGTGGCGAGCGCAACGACCGTGGCCAGCGCGCCGAGCGGGACAGCGACGACGACGACGGCGAGGGCGGCGGTCGGCGTGGCCGGCGGAGCCGTTTCCGGGACCGTCGCCGTGGGCGTGGGGAGCGCGCCGAGACCGGTGGTGACACCGGTGGACGTGAGCCCCAGGTCGGCGAGGACGACGTGCTCGTCCCGGTGGCCGGCATCATCGACGTGCTCGACAACTACGCCTTCGTGCGGACCACCGGCTACCTGGCCGGCCCGAACGACGTGTACGTCTCGATGTCCCAGATCAAGAAGTACGGCCTGCGCCGTGGTGACGCGATCACCGGTGCGGTCCGAGCGGCCCGCGAGGGTGGCAACAGTGGCGACCAGCGGCGGGACAAGTACAACCCGCTGATGCGGTTGGACACGATCAACGGGATGGAGCCGGAGGAGGCGCGTCGCCGCCCCGAGTTCTACAAGCTCACGCCGCTCTACCCGCAGGAGCGCCTGCGGCTGGAGACCGAGCCGCACATCCTGACCACCCGGGTCATCGACCTGGTCATGCCGATCGGCAAGGGCCAGCGGGCACTCATCCAGTCGCCGCCGAAGGCGGGTAAGACGATGGTGCTCCAGGCGATCGCGAACGCGATCACCCGCAACAACCCGGAGTGCCACCTCATGGTGGTGCTGGTGGACGAGCGGCCCGAAGAGGTCACCGACATGCAGCGGTCGATCAAGGGCGAGGTCATCGCGGCCACGTTCGACCGTCCGCCGCAGGACCACACCACTGTTGCCGAGCTGGCGATCGAGCGGGCGAAGCGCCTGGTCGAGCTGGGGCACGACGTGGTCGTGCTTCTCGACTCGGTGACCCGGCTCGGTCGGTCGTACAACCTGGCGGCGCCGGCCAGCGGCCGGATCATGTCGGGTGGTATCGACTCCACCGCGCTCTACCCGCCGAAGCGCTTCCTCGGAGCGGCCCGCAACATCGAGAACGGCGGCTCGCTGACCATCATCGCCACGGCCCTGGTGGAGACCGGTTCCATGGCGGACACGGTCATCTTCGAGGAGTTCAAGGGCACCGGTAACGCGGAGCTGAAGCTGGACCGGAAGATCGCCGACAAGCGCACCTTCCCGGCCATCGACATCAACCCGTCCGGTACGCGTAAGGAAGAGGTCCTGCTCGCGCCCGAGGAGCTGGCCATCATCCACAAGCTCCGCAAGGTGCTGCACTCGCTGGACTCGCAGGCGGCCATGGACCTCCTGCTGGACCGGCTCAAGCAGTCCCGTACCAACATCGAGTTCCTGATGCAGATCGCGAAGTCGACGCCGGGGGAGTAACCATTTCCGGTTGACCGACGACGAAGGGGCACGGCCATCGTGGCCGTGCCCCTTCGTCGTGCCCGCCCACCGTCCTTTGCTCTGCTTCAACCGGCGCAACACTTCGGGGCGCTTTGTGTTGCGTCCGTTGAAGCAGAGCAAAGGGGAACAAGAGGGTGCGGCCGGCCCTGCTCGCACGCCAGCAGAGGGGGTTCGGCGGGGGGCCAGGAGCCGGGGGTGGCGGAATTTTCCTTCGGTTCAGTCGACAGGTCTTGAAACTTCTATTCACTGCCGGGTTGACTGTCGTCCATGCGTACCCGCAGACGATCCGCCCGTCGCACCGGTGTCCTGCTGCTGACGCCGCTGCTCGCCCTGGCCGTGTCGCCGCCGGCCACCGCCGCGCCGCCGGCGCCGTCCGTGGCCGCCCGGCCCGTGGCGTCGCCGCCCGCGCCTCCGGCCACCGCCGCCGAGGACGCGCCTGCCGCGTCGTCCCACCCGGCCGATTCGGTAAGCCTCGCCGCCGACCCGACGGCCACGACCGCCGCGACCGCGCCGGCCGCCGCCACCGGCGGTCTGGAGCCGGCCGGCGGCCTGGAGACCACGAAGGCCACCCGGCCGGTCGCGCCGGGCGTGCAGCTCACCTCCTTCGACAGGTACGACGCCGACGGATGGCTGCGTGCCGACGCGCTCACCACAGACCTCGCCGGTGGCTCCACCGTCGACTACGTCAACTCCGGGGCGGTCAGCCGGGCCGAGCCACTGCGGACGGCGGTGGACGACTCGCGCGCGGTCGCCGCGGTCAACGGCGACTTCTTCGACATCAACAACTCGGGCGCCGCCCAGGGGGTCGGGATCCGCGACGGCGAGCTGATCCAGTCGGCGGTCAGCGGTCACCGCAACGCGGCGGCGATCACGGCGAACGGGCTCGGCCGGGTGATCGAGGTGAACTTCGACGGCACCGCGACCCTGCCCACCGGGCCGGTCCCGCTCACCCAGTTCAACAACCTGGTGCAGGCCGACGGCATCGGCGCGTTCACCGAGCTGTGGGGGACGTACTCCCGGCAGCGTGCCGTCGAGGGCGCGGCCCGGGTGGTCGAGGTCACCGTGACCGGCGGTCGGGTGGCGGCGGTGGCGGATGCGGCCGGCAGCGGCCCGATCGTCGCCGGCAGCACTGTGCTGCTGGGTCGCGACGCCGGCGCGACCGCCCTCGCGGGGCTCCGCCCCGGCGACCAGGTGACTGTGGCCTGGCGACCGAAGTCGTCCGACGGCAGCGACCTGCACGCGGCTGTCGGTGGCGGGAGCGTCCTGGTCCGCGACGGCGTCGTGCAGAGCATCGCCGACCCCACGCTGGCGCCGCGCACCTCGGTCGGGTTCAGCGCCGACGGAAGCAAAATGATCATGCTGACGGTGGACGGCCGTCAGGTCGACAGCCGCGGCGTCACCCAGACCGAGATGGGCCGGATGATGGCCGAGTTGGGCGCCCACCACGCGCTCAACCTGGACGGTGGCGGCTCGTCCACGCTGCTGGCCCGCGAGCCGGGCGCGTCGGCCGTGCAGGTGGAGAACGGCCCCTCCGACGGCAGCGAGCGGGCCGTGCCCAACGGCCTGGCGATCTACGCGCCGAAGGGCAGTGGCCGGCTCACCGGCTACTGGGTCGAGACGGCAAGCGACCCCACAGTCGCCCCGGGCGTCTCACCGGTGCGCGGTGGCCGGCCGGACCGGGTCTTCCCCGGACTGACCCGTACCCTCACCGCGGCCGGCTACGACGAGACGTACGGCCCGGCGGCCGGCGCGCCCACCTGGCGGGCCACCCCTGCGGTACGCGGCCGGGTCGACCGCGCCGGCGTGTTCCACGCGGGCGCGCCGGGGGCCAGCACTGTCACCGCCGCGCGGGGCCGCGTCACCGGCTCCCTGAACCTCACAGTCCTCGGCCCGCTGGCCCGGGTCGGCACCACCGTGCCCCGGGTCGGCCTCACCGGCCCCGACGGCAACGCCCTGGTAGGCGTGGTCGGGTACGACGCCGAGGGCAACACCGCGCCGATCGAGCCGCGGGACATGACGCTCGACTACGACAGGGAGCTGCTGCGGATCACCCCCACCGGCGACGGCAACCTGACCGTCACCGCGCTGCGGGACACCGGCTCGGCCCTGGTGACCGTCCACGTCGGACGGGCTAGCGCCGTCCTGCCGGTCACCGTCGGGCTGACCGACGTGCCGGTCGCCGGCTTCGACGACGCCGCCTCCTGGCGGTTCAGTCAGGCCCGGGCGAGCGGGTCGGTCGCGCCGGCCCCCGGGCACACCGGCACCGGCCTGAAGATGTCGTACGACTTCAGCCAGTCCACAGGCACCAGGGCCGCGTACGCCGACCCGCCCGCCTGGATCGAGGTACCCGGCCAGCCGCAGGCGTTCGGCATGTGGATCCACGGCAACGGCACCGGGGAGTGGCCCAGCCTGCACCTGCACGACGCACAGGACACCCAGCACGTGCTGCGCGGCCCCCTGATCACCTGGACCGGCTGGCGGTACGTGGAGTTCGCGGTGCCCGCCGGTGTGCAGTACCCGGTGCGGGTGCGCCGCTTCTACGTGGCCGAGACGAACGCCGCCGCGCAGTACACAAGCGAAGTGATCATCGATGACCTGGTGGCGAAGGTGCCCCCGACGGTCGACGTGCCGGCGGTGGCCCCGCGTACCGACCGGGTGGTGGTCCGCGACGGCACTGTGGACGGCGCGCCGTGGCGGTTCGCGGTGCTCTCCGACGCGCAGTTCGTCGCCGCCGACCCGGACAGCGACCTGGTCGCCCAGGCCCGGCGGACGCTGCGCGAGGTGAAGGCGGCCCGGCCGGACTTCCTGCTGATCAACGGGGACTTCGTGGACACCGCCTACCCGGCCGACTTCGCGCTGGCCAGACGGATCCTCGACGAGGAACTGGGCGACGCGCTGCCCTGGTACTACGTGCCAGGCAACCACGAGATCATGGGTGCCCCGATCAGCAACTTCGAGGCGGCGTTCGGTGCCACCTCCCGGGTGTTCGACCACAACGGCACCCGCTTCGTCACGCTGAACTCGTCCACCGGGACGCTGCGCGGCGGCGGCTTCGACCAGGTGCGGATGCTGCGCGAGACGCTTGACGCGGCGGCCACCGACAGGCGCGTGGGCTCGGTCGTCGTCCTGCACCACCATCCGGCGCGGGACCCCAGCCCGGCGCAGGCCAGCCAGCTCACCGACCGCAAGGAGGCGGCGCTGCTGGAGCAGTGGCTTGCCGACTTCCAGCACCGCACCGGCAAGGGCGCGCTGTTCGTGGGCGGGCACGTCGGCACGTTCCACGCCGACCGGGTGGACGGAGTGCCGTACGTGATCAACGGCAACTCGGGCAAGACCCCGTCCACCCCCGCCGAGCAGGGCGGCTTCACCGGCTGGACGGAGTTCGGCATCGACCCGGTCACCCCGGCCGAGGCCGACCGGGCGCGCCGCGACCCGCTCGCCGAGGGGCCGCCCTGGGTGGACGCGGAGTTCCACGCCCACGTGGACCGGCTCGCGCTGAACGCCCCGGCCAGCGTGGCGGTCGGCGTCCCGGCGACGGTCACCGCCACGCTCACCCAACCCGGCGGGCGTACGGTCCCGGTGGCCGCACCTGTCAGCGCCGACTGGTCCGCCTCGCCCGGGGTGCACATCGGCGGGTCGGCCGGGGTGCGTCCCTGGCACACGGCCCGCTTCGACCCGGCCACCGGCACCCTGACGGCACTGCGGCGCGGCGCCCCGGTACGCCTCACCGTCGCCGTCAACGGCGTCCTCGCCGACGCCACCGTCACGATCACCCGGTGAGCCGTCCGGACGGGCCCCCGCGCGCCCGGGGGCCCGTCCGGACACACCTCAGAAGTCGCCCTCGGCCACCTGGAACACGGTGAGGCCGAGTTCCCGCCACATCCGCACCACCTGGACGCGGTCGTCGAACACGCCCACCACCCGGTAGCGGTCCCGGATCTCCCGGTCGTAGATCTCCCGCTTGACGACCGAGTCCTTGCGGGAGTCGCCGACGGCCCGCAGGTGCAGCCCGAGGTAGGGGACCCGGACGTGCCGGGCCAGCCACGCCTCGGTGGCCGCCCGCGCGGTGCCGTCCCGCCCGGAACAGAACACCACCCCGTACCCGGCCGCGTGCATGGCCCGGACCGCCGCGATCACCGCCGGGTTCGGCTGGTCCTCACCCACCCGGGTCATGTCGTACGGGCTGCGGGACACGGCAAGCGCGACGGTGCCGTCGATGTCCACCAGGACGATCTCCGGCGGTTCGGAAGACGGCGGGTGCACGGCGGCGGGCCGGCCGGTGCGGGCCTGCGGCACCGGCAGTGGCAGGGCCCGCCCCGCCAGGTACCGGTCGTGCAGCCGTCGGATGGCGTCCGCGCCCACCTGCTCGCCCGCCGGGCGTGCGGCGTCGCGGCGCAGGCACTCGTCCAGGGGTACGTCGGTGAAGTCGTGCACCTCGAACTCCGCCCCGTGCCGGGCGGCCAGGTCGGCCCAGTCCCGCAGTGTCCGTGCCCGCAGGTTGGTGTCGTCCACGCACACGTCCGCCCGGGCCCGCAGCAGCGCCTCCACCTGGGCCCGCTGCACGACTGTGACCTGCGCCTCCGCCCACTGGGTGAAGAGCCGCTCGCCGTGCAGCATCCGGCGCAGGTCGTCCCTGTTCACCCGGACCACCGACGGCTGGAGCGTACGGGCGAACGTCGTCTTGCCCGAGGCGGGCAGGCCACGGGTGGCGATCAGTCGGGTCATCGGCGCCCCTCGGGCTCCACGGGCGTACCCCCGGCGGGGCACGCGACTGCGGTTCGTCGGGTGGACGAATGCCCCGCCGGGCGTCGGGAATGCGGACGGGTGGGCACGTGTTGACGATGCCGGACGAGGTGTGCGGCCCGATTGCCGGGTCGGCTCAGGCCCATGGCACACTGGTCAATCGGCCACCGGTTCCGGTTCACGCCCGAGCCCGTCGCGTACGGCGCGACGAGCGGTGACGGCGACCCGGCGACCACCAACGAGAGGACCGAGGCGAGATGAAGGCAAACATCCACCCGGAGTACGTGACCACCGAGGTCAGCTGCTCCTGTGGCAACACGTTCACGACCCGCAGCACCGCCAAGGGCGGGGCGATCCACGTCGAGACCTGCAGCGCCTGCCACCCGTTCTACACCGGTAAGCAGCGCGTTCTCGACACCGCCGGCCGGGTCGCGAAGTTCCAGCAGAAGTACGCCAAGGTTCAGGCCAAGAAGGCCAAGTAACTCCCCGTTCGGCGCCCGCGTCCGGTTTTCCACCGGACGCGGGCGCCGTCCGCGTTCCACCCGGTTTTCGCCTGGCCCGGCCGGCGCCCGCACCCTCGAAGGAGCATCCGCAGCATGAGCAGCGAGCGTCTGGCCGGCCTCCTCGACGAGTACGCCGAGTTGGAGAAGCGGCTGGCCGACCCGGCGATCCACGCCGACCAGGCCACCGCCCGCCGGGTCGGCCGTCGGTACGCCGAGCTGGTGCCGCTGCACAAGGCCGCAGGTGAGCTGGAGCAGGCGCGCGCCGACCTGGCCGCGGCCCGCGAGCTGGCCGCCGAGGATCCCTCCTTCGCCTCCGAGGCGGAGTCGATCGCGGCCTCCCTGCCGGTTCTGGAGGAGCGCCTCGCCGAGCTGCTCATCCCGCGTGACCCGCACGACGCCAAGGACGTGATCGTCGAGATCAAGGCCGGTGAGGGCGGCGAGGAGTCCGCGCTGTTCGCAGGTGACCTGCTGCGGATGTACACCAGGTACGCCGAACGCCACGGCTGGGTCACCGAGGTGATCGACGCCCAGGATTCGGACCTCGGCGGGGTCAAGGACGTGTCGCTGTCGATCAAGACCAAGGGCGTGCCCGAGGGTGGTAACGGCGTCTGGTCGCGGCTCAAGTGGGAGGGCGGCGTGCACCGGGTGCAGCGCGTCCCGGTCACCGAGTCGCAGGGCCGCATCCACACCAGCGCCGCCGGGGTGCTGGTGCTGCCCGAGGCCGAGGACGTCGACGTCACCATCGACGCCAACGACCTGCGGATCGACGTGTTCCGCTCGTCCGGACCGGGCGGGCAGTCGGTGAACACCACAGACTCGGCCGTGCGGATCACCCACGTGCCGACAGGCATCGTCGTGTCCTGCCAGAACGAGAAGTCCCAGTTGCAGAACCGGGAGCAGGCCATGCGCATCCTGCGGGCCCGCCTGCTCGCTGCCGCCCAGGAGCAGGCCGACGCCGCGGCCTCGGACGCCCGCAAGGCGCAGGTACGCACGGTGGACCGCTCGGAGCGGATCCGCACGTACAACTTCCCGCAGAACCGGATCACCGACCACCGGATCGGCTACACGGCGTACAACCTGGACCTGGCGCTGGCCGGTGAGCTGGACGGCGTCCTGGACGCCCTGACCGAGGCCGACCGCGCCGCCCGCCTGGCCGGCGACACCGAGCTGACCCGCCGCTGACCCGGCCGGCGCCGGCGGTCAGCTGGCGCGGGGCCGGGACTTGGCGCGCAGCATCTCCCGGTCGGCCACCTCGAAGGCGACGCTCAGCGCGTCGCGGAGGCCACCGCCGCCGGAGACCTCGGCGAAGCCGATGCTCACCCCGACCGGGGTGCCCGGCACCAGCGACTCCCAGTCTTCGGCGAGCACCGCCGCCTCGATCCGCCGGGCCACCTCGGCGGCCTCGGCCATCCCGGTGTCCGGCAGTACCACGACGAACTCGTCACCGCCGTAGCGGGCCACGAAGTCGCCCCGGCGCATCACCCGGTTGATCACCCCGGCGATGCGTTGCAGGACCAGGTCGCCCGAGTGGTGCCCGTGTCGGGTGTTGACCGCCTTGAACCCGTCCAGGTCGCAGACGCCGATCACCACCCGCTCGCCGCGGGTCACCACGGCGGTGATGTACCGCTCGAGTCGACGGCGGTTGGGCAGGCCGGTGAGCGGGTCGGTAAGTGCCTCACCCTCGAACCGGGCCGCCTCGCGGCGCATCTCCTCGTGGTCGATCCGGGCGGCGATGCCGTCGATGTAGACGTCGCGCAGCCGGTCGTTGCGCTGCGCGGCCAGTCGGAACGCCAGCCGGTCGGCGCGGTGCGCGGCCACGTGGTCCCCGGCGCGGGACAGCGCGATGCTGCGCAGCCGGGCCGGTTCCGCCGCGCCGAGGGTCTCGGTGGAGACCCGGATGGTGTCCAGCCGGGCCACCGCCTCGATCGGCCGGCCGGCGGCGACGGCCAGGCAGACCTGCCCGAGGTGCCGCATGTCGCGCGCCCGGGCGCTGTCACCGCCGTTCTGGAGCAGGTGGGACGGGTGGGTGTCGGGTGTCGGCTCCACCCGGTCGCCGAGCGCGGCCTGCCGGGCCGCCGCGTACCCGTACGCGGCGAGGCTGCTCGGGCGCAGCCGGTCGGCGCGACCGTTGTGCACGAACCGGGCCAGATCGGCGGCGACGTCGCGGAGCACCCGCAGGCAGCCGTCGCTGTCGCCGTTGTGGTCGAGTGCCACGGCGTTGCGCAGCCGGATGCCCGGCGCGGCGAACGTCTCCTCGGGGATCCCGGAGGTCACGCCCAGTTGCCGGGCGCGTTCGATCGCGCCGAGGGCGTACCCGTGGAAGCTGAGGTAGCTGTAGGCCATCGCCAGGTCGTGCCAGCCCCAGGCGGTGTCCCGGTCCGGGTCCTCCACGGCGCTCAGCGCCCGGGCGGCCTTCACCAGGTGGGTGACGCAGCGGTCCAGTGCGCCCTGGTGGTGCGCGGCGAGCGCCGCAAGGGCGTTGAGGTGCCCGTGCAGGTAGGGCTCGGCGAGGTCCCGGACCGCCGCCGACGCCTCTTCGATGGCCCTGGTGAACTCCGCCGTCCGACCGAGATTGATCAGCGCGGAGAGGCGTTGCACCATGGCGTCCGCTCGCGCCGCCGGGTCGTTGGTGGTGCGGATCACCCGCTCCAGCAGGCCGTACGCCTCCGCTGAGCGGCTGGCCTCCTGCAACGCCCGGGCGTGCGTCAGGGCGTCAACCTGGTCATCGACCCGGTCGAGCCAGCCCACCCGCCGACCTCCTGTCGTGTGCGTCTCGGCGCACCCGTTCGTCACGTAGCCCGCGACGCATCATGATTATCGCGTGACCACTCTGCCGCAACACCCCCCTGAAGGGACAGGGCGGCTCCGTCCGTCCGCCGCGGTGGCCCGCGCGGCCCGGGCGCTCGAAGCCTCGGGGGTGGGCCCGGCCCGGGTGGAGGCGGAACTGCTGGCGGCGTACGTGCTGGGGGTGCCGCGCGGCCGGCTGGCGCTCGCCGACGACCTGGGCGCCGACGAGCTGGCGCGGCTCGACGAGCTGGTCCGCCGGCGCGCCGGGCGGGAGCCGTTGCAGCACCTGACCGGCCGGGCCGCGTTCCGGCACCTGGAGCTGGCGGTCGGCCCGGGTGTCTTCGTACCCCGACCGGAGACGGAGTTGCTGGCCGGCTGGGGCGTCGAGCAGGCCCAGACCCGACCCGACCCGCTGGTGGTGGACCTGTGCAGCGGCTCCGGCGCCATCGCGCTGGCGGTGGCGCAGGAGCTGCCGGAGGCACGCGTGGTGGCGGTGGAGCGGTCCCCGCAGGCGCTGGCGTGGCTGCGGCGCAACGCGGCGGAACGGGCCGCGGCGGGGGACCGCCCGATCGAGGTGGTCGAGGCGGACGTGACCGCGCCGGATCTGTTGGCGGAACTGGCCGGTCGGGTGGACGTGCTGCTCTGCAACCCGCCGTACGTACCGGTCGAGGTGGTGGTGCCGCAGGAGGTTGCCGCGCACGACCCGGCGGAGGCGGTCTTCGGTGGGGCGGACGGTCTGGCGGTGATCCGGCCGGTGATCAGCCGGGCGGCGGCGCTGCTGCGCCCGGACGGCGTGGTGGGCGTCGAGCACGACGACACGCACGGCGCGGCGGTGCCCGGCCTGTTCGTCGCGGACGGCCGGTTCACCGCCGTGGCGGAGCATCGGGACCTCGCCGGCCGGCCCCGGTACGCGACCGCGTCCCGACGGGCGGACGGCCAGCACGCCCCGGGCGCGGCGGCGTGGCAGACTGACTCCTCGTGATGCTCTACGACTGCCGGTCGCCCGCCGATCGGGACCGCGGCATCGCTGCGGCCATCGAGGCGGTCAAGAACGGCGAACTGGTCGTCCTCCCGACGGACACCGTCTACGGGATCGGCGCGGACGCGTTCACCCCGTACGCGGTCAAGGCGCTGCTGGACGCGAAGGGCCGGGGTCGGCAGATGCCGCCGCCGGTGTTGATCGGGTCCCGGCACACCCTGGACGGGTTGGTCTTCTCGCTGCCCACCGCCGCGCGTGACCTGGTGGAGGCGTTCTGGCCTGGTGCGTTGACGATCGTGGTCGAGCACTCGCCGAGCCTCCAGTGGGATCTGGGCGACAAGACGGGCACTGTGGCTGTGCGGATGCCGCTGCACCCGGTGGCCCTGGAGGTGCTGCGGGAGACCGGTCCGATGGCGGTGTCGTCGGCGAACAAGACGGGTCAGCCCGCCGCGGTGACCGCCGAGGAGGCGCGCGACCAGCTCAGCTACTCGGTGCGGGCGTACCTGGAGGCCGGTCCCTGCCCGGACCCGGTGCCCAGCACGATCGTGGACCTGACCGGTGAGGTGCCGCAGTTGCTGCGGGCCGGGGCGATCCCGCTGGAGAAGCTGCGCGACGTGGTTCCGGATCTCGTCGACAGCCAGGGGGCCTGAGTGCCCCCGTTCACCGTGCTGCACGTCTGCATGGGCAACATCTGTCGGTCGCCGATGGCCGAGCGGCTGCTCGCCCTCGCGGTGCGGGAGCGGTTGGCGCGGCGTGAGCAGGACCCGGCGCGGGCGGAGGAGTTGCTGTTCAGCCACAGCGCCGGCACCGGTGGTTGGCACGCGGGCGAGGAGATGAACCCGCCGGCGGCGCGGCAGGTCGTCGGGCGCGGCGGGGACGTCGAGGGTTTCACCGCGCGCAAGCTGCGTTCGGACCACATCGACGCGGCCGACCTGGTGCTGACCGCGACCGCCGACCAGCAGGAGTACGTGGTGGCGTTGCGGCCGGACGCGGCGGCCCGCACGTTCGTGCTCGGCGAGTTCGGCCGGTTGCTCGCGGCGGTGGACGCGAGCGCGCTGCCGCCGGCCGAGGCGACCCCGGAGGCGGTGTACGCCCGGGGCGTGGCCCTGGTGGCCGCGGCGCAGGACGCCCGGCTGGGCGTCTCGGCGTTGCCTACCGACGATCTGGACGACCCGTGGGGTCGTGGTGACCAGTGCTTCAGCCGGGTCGCCGACGAGATCGAGGAGACGGTCCACCCGCTGGTCGGCGCGCTGCTGCCCTGAGCGCCGTGCGAGTTTCCTCCGGGTTTGGTGAAAACCCGGGGCGAAAGGGGCGTTCCGGGTCATTCTGAACGGGTCCTAGCGTGACCGGCTCCTGCGGGGAGAGCTGATGATCCGGGCCCATCTCGACAAACTGCTGACCGTGGTGATCGCCGGCGTACTGGCCGGGCTGGTGCTGGCCGTGGCCGCCCTGCCCGCGGCCCTGGTCTTCGGAATCGGCTTCAGCGCCCTGTCCACGCCCTACTCGGAGCTGCCGAACACCCTGCGGACGCCACCCACCGCGCAGCGCTCCAACCTCTACGCCAACGACGGCACCACCCTGATCACCTCCTTCTACCAGGAGGACCGGTGGGACGTGCCGCTGCGGGAGGTGGCGCCGGTGATGCGCCAGGCGATCGTGGCCGCCGAGGACGTCCGGTTCTACCAGCACAGCGGCGTGGACCTGCGCGGTGTGGTGCGCGCGTTCACTGTCAACAAGCGCGACGGCCAGACCCGGCAGGGCGCCTCCACGCTGACCATGCAGTACGTCCGCAACGTCCTGAGCAGCGACCCGCGGCTGACCGAGCGGCAGCGTCGGGCCGCCACCGAGGTCACCACCGCCCGCAAGCTCCAGGAGATGCGGTACGCCCTGGCGATGGAGCGGGAGCTGAACAAGGAGGAGATCCTCACCCGCTACCTGAACATCGCCTACTTCGGCGCCGGCGCGTACGGCATCGCGGCGGCGAGCAAGCGCTACTTCTCCCGCAGCCCCGCCGACCTCACCCTCGCCCAGGCCGCGCTGCTGGCCGGCCTGGTCCGCTCCCCGGACAGCGACGACCCGATCAACGGGGACGCCGACAGCGCCCTGAACCGGCGGACGTACGTGCTTGAGCAGTTGGTGGAGACCGGCCAGGTGTCGGCGGAGGCGGCTGCTGCGGCCCGGGCCGAACCGTTGCAGTTGCGGCCCAGCGAAACCCCCAACGACTGCACGGCGGTACCGGACGGGAACAACGACTGGGGGTTCTTCTGCGACTGGTTCACCAGGTGGTGGAGCGACCAGCCGGCGTTCGGGTCGACCGCCGACGAGCGGCAACGCACGCTGCGCCGGGGCGGGTTCTCCATCGTCTCCTCGCTGGACCCGGGGGTGCAGCGGGCCGCCACCGAGCAGGTCATGCGGATCTACCGGCCGACCGAGGCGCGGGCGGTGCCGACAGTCGTCGTGCAGCCCGGCACCGGCCGGGTGCTGGCGATGTCGGTGAACCGCAACTACAGCGTCGAGGACAACCCGGTCGGGCAGAAGAACCACCCGAACACGGTCAACCAGCTGGTCGCCGGCGGCGGCGCGATCGAGGGGTACCAGGGCGGGTCGACGTTCAAGCTCTTCGCCCTGCTCGCCGCGCTGGAGTCCGGGATGCCGCTGTCGACGGACTTCGTCGCGCCCACCCAGCTGCTCACCCGCTTCCCGGTGACCGGCCCGGGCAGTTGCGACGGCCGCTGGTGCCCGGCCAACGCCAGCCCTTCGTCGATGGACGGCCCACGCACCATGTGGACCGCGTTCGGCCGCTCGGTGAACACCTACTTCGCCTGGCTCACCGAGCGGGTGGGCGCCGACCGGGTGGTCGAGATGGCCGAGCGGCTCGGCATCGTGCTGCGTGCCGACTCCGACGCCCGGCTCGCCAGGTACGGCGCGAAGGACTGGGGTCCGTTCACCCTGGGCGTGGCCGCGACGACCCCGTTGGACCTGGCCACGGCGTACGCCACGGTGGCCGCCGAGGGGACCTGGTGCGCGCCGCTGCCGGTCGTCTCGATCACCGACTCGGGTGGCCGGCCGGTCGACGCCGCGAAGCCGGACTGCCGGCAGGTGCTCGACACCGACGTGGCCCGGGCGGCCGCCGACGCCGCCCGCTGCCCGGTCGGCGACCAGTCGATGTACGGGCGCTGCGACGGCGCCACGGCACCCGGCCTGCGCGCCCGGCTGGGCCGGCCGGTGGCCGGTAAGACCGGCAGTTCGGAGCGGTACGAGACGGAGACGGTCGTGGCGTTCACCCCGCAGCTCGCTGTCGCGTCGATGGCGGCGAACCCTGACGACCCCCGTGACGCGGTCGGTCAGGCGGTGCAGGCGCGGATGGTGGACGCGGTGGGTGAGGTCCTCTCCGTCGCCCTACGCGACCAGCCGGTCCGCGACTTCGTCCCCCCGAGCGAGCAGGCCGCCTTCCAGCAGACCAGCCCTCGGGGAGGCAACTGACCCCCTCGGTCCCGCGATCTTGCACTTTGTGTCGCCGTTCTGCGCTCCAGGTCCCTTTCATCCCGACTGAAAGTGCAAGATCGCGAGGGCGGGGCGGGGCGGGGCGGGGCGGGGTCAGGGGATTTGCTCGGCGTTGCGGGCTATGTTGCGGGCCATTCCGCCGAAGACCACCGCGTGGAACGGGGCCACCGAGCCCCAGTAGGCGTGCCCGGCGAGGCCGCGGGGCAGGAAGACGGCGCGTTGCTGGTAGCGGCTGCGGCCCCCGTCGGCCGGCAGGGCCCGCATCTCCAGCCAGGCCCGGCCGGGCAGCCGCATCTCGGCGCGCAGCCGCAGCAGCTCGCCGGGGACGATCTCCTCGACCCGCCAGAAGTCCAGCGCCTCGCCGACCTGGAGGCGGTGCGGGTCGCGTCGGCCCCGGCGCAGTCCGACGCCGCCGACGAGCCGGTCCAGCCAGCCGCGGATCGACCAGGCCAGGGGGAACGAGTACCAGCCGTGTTCGCCGCCGACGCCCTCGATGACCCGCCAGAGCGCCGCGGGTGAGGCGTCGACCGCCCGCTCACGCATGTCGGTGTACGTGGTGCCACCGGACCACTCCGGGTCGCTGGGCAGCGGCTCGGCGGGCGCGTCCGGGCCGCTCGCGTTCGACCAGCGGGTCTCCACCTGGGCGTCGCGTACCTTGGCCAGCGCCAGCGCCACCGCGTCGTCGAAGCCGGTCAGCCCGCCGGGCGGGTCCGGCACGTACCGGGCGATGTCGTGCTCGTGCGCGACGGCCTCGTGGATGAGGCTCTCCACCAGCGGGCGGGCGATGGCGTTCGGCACCGGCGTGATGAGGCCGACCCAGTGCGAGGAGAGCGACGGGGTCAGCGGCCGGACCGGCACGATGATCCGTCGACGTAGGCCGGCCACCCGGGCGTAGCGCTGCATCATGTCGAGGAAGGTGAGCACGTCCGGCCCGCCGATGTCGAAGCCGCGGTTGACCTCCGGCGGGAGCGCGGCGCAGCCGGCCAGGTAGCGCAGCACGTCGCGGACGGCGATCGGCTGGATCCGGTTGCGCACCCAGCGCGGGGTGACCATGGCGGGCAGACGCTCGGTGAGGTAGCGCAGCATCTCGAACGACGCCGAGCCGGACCCGATGATCACCGCGGCGCGGAGCACCGCCGTGGGGACCCCGCTGTCCAGCAGGATCCGGCCCACCTCGGCCCGGGACCGCAGGTGCGGCGAGGGGACCTCCGCGTCGGAGGCCGGCTCCGGGCCGCCCAGGTAGACGATCCGGCGTACGCCGGCCGCGCGGGCCGCCGCCGCGAAGTTGGTCGCGGCCGTCCGGTCGGCGGACTCGAAGTCGGGCCGACCCAGCGAGTGCACCAGGAAGTACGCGACGTCCACGTCGGCGAAGGCGGCGGGCAGTGTCTCCGGCCGGCTCAGGTCGCCCTCGACGATCTCGGCAGCCGAGGCCCAGGGCACGTCGCGCAGCCGCACCGCCTTGCGGGCGAGGCAGCGGACGGTGTGACCGTCGGCGAGCAGCAGCGGCGTCAGTCGCCCGCCGATGTATCCGGTGGCTCCGGTGACGAGGCATCTCACGGCTCCCAGTGTGCGGCCCCCTAGACTCGTTCGCTGTGGAGACCGAGACGAGCACCTTCTGGGGGCCGGATTTCGCCCAGCTCAGGGCCACCGACCCGGAGATCGCCGAGGTGGTCCTCGGCGAGCTGGACCGGTTGCGGGGTGGCCTTCAGCTGATCGCCAGCGAAAATCTGACCTCGCCCGCGGTGCTGGCCGCGCTCGGTTCGACGCTCACCAACAAGTACGCCGAGGGCTATCCGGGCCGGCGCTACTACGGCGGCTGCGCCGAGGTGGACCGGGCCGAGGAGATCGGCATCGCCCGGGCCAGGGAGCTCTTCGGGGCCGAGCACGCCAACCTCCAGCCGCACTCCGGGGCGAGCGCCAACCTGGCCGCGTACGCCGCGCTCGTGCAGCCGGGGGACACGGTGCTGGCGATGGACCTGCCGCACGGCGGGCACCTCACCCACGGCAGCCGGGTGAACTTCTCCGGAAAGTGGTTCCACCCGGTCGGCTACACGGTCCGCCCCGACACCGAGATGATCGACTACGACGAGGTGCGGGACCTGGCCCGGGCACACCGACCCAAAATGATCATTTGTGGCGCCACCGCGTACCCCCGGCTGATCGACTTCGCCCGGTTCCGGGAGATCGCCGACGAGGTCGGCGCGTACCTGATGGTGGACGCCGCGCACTTCATCGGCCTGGTCGCCGGCCGGGCGATCCCGTCCCCGGTGCCGTACGCCGACGTCGTCTGCGCCACGACCCACAAGGTGCTGCGCGGCCCGCGCGGCGGCATGATCCTGTGCCGGGAGTCGCTTGCCCAGCGGATCGACAAGGCCGTCTTCCCGTTCACCCAGGGCGGCCCGCTGATGCACGCGGTGGCCGCGAAGGCGGTAGCGCTGCGCGAGGCGGCCCAGCCGGAGTTCCAGACGTACGCCGGTCAGGTGGTCCGCAACGCGCAGGCGCTCGCCGCCGGCCTGGCCGCCGAGGGGATGCGCCCGGTGTCCGGCGGCACCGACACCCATCTGGCCCTGATCGACCTGCGGGAGGTGGGCGTGACCGGCGCCGAGGCGGAGAGCCGCTGCGACGCCGCGTCGATCACCCTCAACAAGAACGCCATCCCGTACGACCCGCAGCCGCCGATGGTGGCCTCCGGCATCCGGGTGGGCACGCCGAGCGTCACCACGCAGGGGATGCGCGAGGGGGAGCTGCGGCAGGTGGCCGCCCTGATCGCCCGCGCGGTACGCACCGATCCGGGCGCCCCGGGTGGCGCCGACGAACTGGCCCGTGTCGGTGCCGACGTGGCCGAACTGGTCGCCGCCTTCCCGGCGTACCCCCGTGGCTGAGCCCGGGGTGGTCGAGGCCGACACCGACCGGCGGTGGCGGCTGCGGCACCTGCCGGTGCTCCTGGTCGCGTCGGTGGCGCTGGCCGCGGTCGCCGCGGTGGTGGGCGGGGCGACCGGCGGCGTGACGGCCGCCTTCGGCGCGGCGGCCGGCGTCGGCGTCACGGTGCTCAGCTACACCCTCACGACAGTGGTGCTGGCCTGGGCCGACCAGATCAACACGCAGTTGGTGCTGCCGCTCGGGCTGGGCCTGTACGCGCTGAAGTTCACCCTCCTGGGTGTGGTCATGGTGGCTGTCGCGTCGACCGGTTGGCCCGGGTTGGTCCCGCTCTGCCTCGGCATCGTCGCCGGGGTGGCAGTGTGGACGGCGGTGCACATCTGGTGGCTGACCAGGGTGCATGCGCGCCGACCGCGGAGCTGACCTGGCGATCGGCCGGGCGTCGTCCCAGCTTTCGGACGCGCGGCAATGTGTCGGCCTCCGGTCATTCTCCGACGGGCGGAAGGGGAGTAGCGTGCCCACAGACGACGCGAGCCCAGAGATGCCCACACAACGACGGTTGTGCGGGGGGTGAGGCACAGCCTCGTCTTCCCGGCTGATATCGTTCGCCCCGTCATGGCTGGTGACCAAACCCCCCGTCCCGCCGGTGAACCGGACGACATTCCGTCCGGTGCCGGTCAGGGTTGGACCGCGCTCAGCTACCTCATCGGAGGCATGCTCGTGTGGGGTTTCATCGGCTGGCTGGTCGACCAGTGGCTCGACACCGGTGGCGTCGCCACCGGGATCGGCGTCGTGCTCGGCATGGCCGGGGGAATCATCCTGGTCGTCCGCCGACTCGGCACGCCTACTTAGGAAGGGACGCGGTGTTCGGACAGGCGAACGTCCTGGCGGCGGGCCAGGCGAATTTCCCACCCACGGTGGAGGACTTCTACCTGCCCAGCATCCTGCCCTGGGGTGCGCACGACTCGTACTGGTTCACCAAGATCACTGCGATGGTCTGGATCGCCGTCGGCGTCCTGATCATCTTCTTCCTGGCGACGTACCGGAAGCCGCAGTTGGTGCCGACCAAGAAGCAGTGGCTCGCCGAGTCGATCTACGGCTTCGTGCGCAACAACATCGCCGTCGACATGATCGGCCACGCGGGTGTGCGGTTCGCCCCGTACTTCACGACGCTCTTCTGCTTCGTGCTGCTGACGAACGCGTTCGCGATCATCCCGTTCTTCCAGATCTCGCCGAACTCGCACATCGCCTTCCCGGCGATCCTCGCGATCATCAGCTACGTGCTGTTCAACTACATCGGCATCCGGCACCACGGCTTCGTCAAGTACTTCAAGAACTCGCTGATCCCGCCGGCACCCTGGTACATCCTGCCGCTGCTGATCCCGATCGAGCTCTTCTCGACTTTCATCGTCCGGCCGTTCTCGCTCGCGGTTCGTCTCTTCGCGAACATGTTCGCCGGTCACATGCTCCTGCTGGTCTTCACGCTCGGCGGTTTCGCCATGCTGAGCGCCAACGCCTGGCTGGCTCCGGTCTCGGTGCTCTCCTGGGTGATGACCATCGCGCTCACCTTCCTCGAGTTCCTGGTGATCTGCCTGCAGGCATACGTCTTCACCGTCCTCACCGCCAGCTACGTGCAGGGCGCGCTCGCCGACGAGCACTGATCCACCGCACCAACCGTTGTCGTCCCGCGTGAGAGTCACGCGTGATAACCAGGAGGAACCACACCAATGGACGCTAGCGTTCTCGCCGCGGTAGAGGGCAGCACCGCCGCCATCGGCTACGGCCTCGCGGCCATCGGCCCGGGCATCGGCGTCGGCCTGGTCTTCGCCGCCTACATCCAGTCGACCGCCCGCCAGCCGGAGTCGTCCCGGATGACCCTGCCGTACGTCTGGATCGGCTTCGCCGTCATCGAGGCGCTGGCGCTGCTGGGCATCGCCTTCGGCTTCATCTGGGCCGGCTGATCCCGCCCATAGACCGGGAGGTAACCATGTACTTCCTCGCCGCTGAGGGTGGTGAGTCGACCCACAACCCGATCATCCCGCTCTGGCAGGAGATCGTGGTCGGTTCGGTCGCCTTCGCCGTGCTCTGCTTCGTGCTGATGAAGTTCGTCTTCCCGCGCATGGAGCAGACGTTCCAGGCTCGGGTCGACGCGATCGAGGGTGGCATCAAGCGCGCCGAGGCCGCCCAGGCCGAGGCGAACCAGCTGCTCGAGCAGTACCGTGCCCAGCTCGCTGAGGCCCGGACCGACGCCGCCAAGATCCGTGACGACGCGCGGGCCGACGCCGAGGGCATCCGCCAGGACATCCTCGCCAAGGCGCGGGAAGAGTCCGACCGGGTCATCCAGGCCGGCAAGGACCAGCTCGCCGCCGAGCGGGCCACCATCGTGCGTGAGCTGCGTGCCGAGGTCGGCACGATCGCGGTGGACCTGGCCAGCAAGATCGTCGGCGAGTCGCTTGCCGACGAGGCACGGCGCAAGGGCACCGTCGACCGGTTCCTGAGCGGTCTCGAGAGCACGGGGGCCCGCTGATGCAGGCCGCCAGCCGGGAGTCGTACAAGGCCGCGGCGGAGCACCTGGAGACGTACGTCCGCGGAGCGGAACCGTTGGCGGTGGCCAACGCCGCCGCCGGGATCCTCTCCGTCGCCACCCTGCTGCGGCGCGAGCCGCGGCTGCGTCGGGCGCTGTCCGAGCCGGCCCGGTCCGGCGCGGACCGTGCCGGCCTGCTCGGCGACATGCTGCGCGGCAAGATCGACGCGGGAGCGTTGGACCTGCTCGCCACGTTGGTGTCCGGCCGCTGGTCGGCACCGTCGGAGCTGCTCGACGGCGCCGAGCGGCTCGGCGTGGAGGCGCTGCTCGCCAGCGCCGACTCGGCTGGCGACCTCGGCGAGGTCGAGGACGAGATGTTCCGCTTCGGTCAGGTCGTCGTGGGTCAGCCGGCGCTCTCCAACGCGCTGGCCGACTCGGTGGCTCCGATCGAGCACCGGGCCGCCCTGGTCCGGGAACTGCTCGCCGACAAGGCCCACCCGATCACCGTCCGCCTCGTCGAGGCGGCGCTCGCCGGGTTCGGCGGGCGTTCCTTCAACGGGGCGCTCACCCGGCTGGTCGAGCTGGCCGCCGAGCGACGCGACCGGCAGGTGGCGTACGTGACAGTCGCGGCCCCGTTGAGTGACGAGGACGAGCGTCGGCTGGGTGCGAGCCTCAGCGCGATATACGGTCGAGAGGTCTCCGTCAAGCAGACGGTCGACCCCCACGTCCTGGGTGGCGTGAGCGTGCGGGTCGGCTCCGACCTGTACGACGGCACCATCCTTCGCCGCCTCAACGAGACCCGCAACGCGCTCGCGAAGCGCTGAACGGCTCTGCCGTCCCGTTCCGGGGCGGCTCCGCCGCGCAGCGCCCGGATTGACAGACGCCATTCGGACCGGTCGGTACTAGGTATCCCGGGCCCCTGAATTTTAAGGAAGCAGAGGATGGCCGAGCTGACCATCTCGACGGAGGAGATCCGCGGCGCTCTGGAGCGCTACGTCTCCTCCTACTCGTCCGACGTCTCCCGCGAGGAGGTCGGCACCGTCGCCGACACCGGCGACGGCATCGCCCACGTCGAGGGCCTGCCCTCGACCATGACCAACGAGCTCCTGGAGTTCGAGGACGGCACGCTCGGCGTGGCGTTGAACCTCGACGTCCGGGAGATCGGTGTCGTCGTCCTCGGTGACTCCGCCAAGCTGGAGGAGGGGCAGCGCGTCAAGCGCACCGAGCGGGTTCTCTCCGTTCCGGTGGGCGACGCCTTCCTCGGCCGCGTGGTCAACGCGCTCGGCCAGCCGATCGACGGCCTCGGCGACATCGCCAACGAGGGCTTCCGCGAGCTGGAGCTGCAGGCTCCGAACGTGATGTCCCGGCAGTCCGTCGACGAGCCGCTGCAGACCGGCATCAAGGCCATCGACGCGATGACCCCGATCGGTCGGGGCCAGCGGCAGCTGATCATCGGCGACCGGAAGACCGGTAAGACCACTGTCGCGCTGGACGCCATCCTCAACCAGCGGGACAACTGGCGCACCGGCGACCCGAAGAAGCAGGTCCGCTGCATCTACGTCGCCATCGGCCAGAAGGCCTCCACCATCGCCTCGATCAAGGGGCAGCTGGAGGAGGCGGGCGCGATGGAGTACACGACGATCGTCGCCTCCCCGGCGTCCGACCCGGCCGGCTTCAAGTACCTGGCCCCGTACACCGGCTCGTCCATCGGGCAGCACTGGATGTACGGCGGCAAGCACGTCCTGATCGTCTTCGACGACCTGAGCAAGCAGGCCGAGGCGTACCGTGCCGTGTCGCTGCTGCTGCGTCGCCCGCCGGGCCGTGAGGCGTACCCGGGTGACGTCTTCTACCTGCACTCCCGTCTGCTGGAGCGCTGCGCGAAGCTCTCCGACGAGCTGGGTGGCGGCTCGATGACCGGCCTGCCGATCATCGAGACGAAGGCCAACGACATCTCGGCCTTCATCCCGACCAACGTCATCTCGATCACCGACGGCCAGATCTTCCTGGAGACCGACCTGTTCAACCAGGGCGTCCGTCCGGCGATCAACGTCGGTACCTCGGTCTCCCGGGTCGGTGGCGCCGCCCAGGTGAAGCCGATGAAGAAGGTCGCCGGCTCGCTGCGGCTCAACCTCGCGCAGTACCGCGAGCTGGAGGCGTTCGCCGCCTTCGCCTCCGACCTGGACCGGGCCTCCCGGGCCCAGCTGGACCGCGGTTCGCGCCTGGTCGAGCTGCTCAAGCAGCCGAACTACTCGCCGTACCCGGTGCAGGAGCAGGTCGTCTCGGTCTGGGCCGGCACCGAGGGCAAGCTGGACGACATCCCGGTGGGCGAGGTGCGCCGCTTCGAGTCGGAGTTCCTCCAGTACCTGCGGCACAAGCACCAGGGCGTCCTGGCCGGGATCGCCGACAACCAGTGGAACGATGACATCATCAACTCCCTGGACGCCGCGATCGGCGAGTTCAAGCAGGTCTTCCTCGGCAAGGAGGACGAGCGCAAGGTCAACGACGCGCCGGCCGCCCCGCTGGAGGGTGACGAGAACCGCGAGACGGTGACCCGCTTCCGCGACGGCGCGACCGACCGCCCGGCCGAGAGCTGATCCCATGGCGGCCCAGGTACGCGTTCTTCGTCAACGGATCCGCTCGGCGAAGTCGATGAAGAAGATCACCAAGGCGATGGAGCTCGTGGCGACGAGCCGGATCGCCAAGGCCCAGGCCCGGGTGGAGGCGTCCCTGCCGTACGCCCAGGCCATCACCGGTGTGCTCACGGCGCTGGCGTCCAACGCGCGGATCGACCACCCGCTGCTCACCCCGCGCGAGCGGGTGCGGCGGGCGGGCGTCCTGTTGGTCACCAGCGACCGTGGCCTGGCCGGCGGTTACAGCTCCAACGCGATCAGGATGGCGGAGTCGCTGATCGCGCGGCTCAAGGCGGACGGCAAGGAGCCGGTGCTCTACGTCATCGGGCGTAAGGGTGTCGGGTACTACCGGTTCCGTGACCGGCCGATGGAGGCGAACTGGACCGGGTTCAGCGAGCAGCCGTCGTTCGAGGACGCCCGTACCGTCGGTGAGACGCTGATCAAGGCGTTCACGGCCGGCGCGGACGACGTGGACGGTGGCGCCGGTGCGGATGGCGTGCTGGGTGTCGACGAGTTGCACATCGTCTACACCGAGTTCCACTCGCTGATGACGCAGACCCCGGTCACGAAGATCATCGGTCCGATGCAGGTGGAGGACCGGCCGCGCTCCGAGGGGCTGCTGCCGGCGTACGAGTTCGAGCCGGAGGCGGAGGCGCTGCTCGACGCGCTCCTGCCGAGGTACATCAACACGCGGATCTACGCGGCGTTGATCGAGTCGGCGGCGAGTGAGTCGGCGTCGCGTCGGCGGGCGATGAAGAGCGCCACCGACAACGCCGAAGAAATGATCGACAAGTACACGCGTGAGATGAACTCGGCCCGGCAGGCCGGGATCACCCAGGAGATCAGCGAGATCGTCGGCGGCGCCAACGCGCTGGCCGCGTCGGGAAGTGAAGTGTGATGACTGCCCCAGTAGAGACCAAGACGGCCACGGGTCGCGTGGTCCGGGTCATCGGCCCGGTCGTCGACGCCGAGTTCCCGCGCGACGCCATGCCTGCCCTGTTCAACGCCCTCAACGTGAAGGTGAACCTGTCCGGCGGTGAGAAGACGCTGACCCTGGAGGTCGCCCAGCACCTGGGTGACAACCTGGTCCGCGCCATCTCGATGCAGCCGACGGACGGTCTGGTCCGTGGCGCGGAGGTGCAGGACCGCGGCGAGCCGATCACCGTTCCGGTGGGCGACGCGGTCAAGGGCCACGTGTTCAACGCGATCGGCGAGTGCCTCAACCTCACCGAGGGCGAGACCATCCAGGCGGACGACAGGTGGGGGATCCACCGCAAGGCCCCGGCCTTCGCCGACCTGGAGCCGAAGACCGAGATGCTGGAGACCGGCATCAAGGTCATCGACCTGCTCGCCCCGTACGTCAAGGGCGGCAAGATCGGCCTGTTCGGCGGCGCGGGCGTGGGCAAGACGGTGCTCATCCAGGAGATGATCACCCGTGTTGCCCGTAACTTCGGTGGTACGTCGGTGTTCGCCGGCGTGGGTGAGCGGACCCGTGAGGGTAACGACCTCATCGCCGAGATGACCGAGTCCGGCGTCATCGACAAGACCGCGCTCGTCTACGGCCAGATGGACGAGCCGCCGGGCACGCGTCTGCGGGTGGCGCTCTCCGCGCTGACCATGGCGGAGTACTTCCGGGACGTGAAGAAGCAGGAGGTGCTGCTCTTCATCGACAACATCTTCCGCTTCACCCAGGCCGGTTCGGAGGTCTCCACCCTGCTCGGCCGTATGCCGAGCGCGGTTGGTTACCAGCCGACCCTCGCCGACGAGATGGGCGAGCTCCAGGAGCGGATCACCTCCGTCCGGGGCCAGGCCATCACCTCGATGCAGGCGATCTACGTGCCGGCGGACGACTACACGGACCCCGCCCCGGCCACCACGTTCGCCCACCTCGACGCGACCACCAACCTGGAGCGGTCGATCTCCGACAAGGGCATCTACCCGGCCGTGGACCCGCTGGCGTCCTCGTCCCGGATCCTCGCCCCGGAGTTCGTCGGCCAGGAGCACTTCCAGGTCGCCACCGAGGTGAAGCGGATCCTGCAGCGCTACCGCGACCTGCAGGACATCATCGCCATCCTCGGTATCGAGGAGCTCTCCGAGGAAGACAAGATCACCGTGCAGCGCGCGCGGCGGATCGAGCGTTTCCTCTCGCAGAACACGTACGCCGCTGAGCAGTTCACCGGTGTGCCGGGCTCGACGGTCCCGATCAAGGAGACCATCGAGGCGTTCCGCAAGATCAGCGAGGGCGAGTACGACCACTTCCCCGAGCAGGCGTTCTTCATGTGCGGCGGTCTCGAGGACCTGGAGCGTAAGGCTGAGGAGCTGATGAAGGGCTGACCAGCCCCATCGGATTCGTCACCAAAAGACTGCCCCGGCCATGCCGGGGCAGTCTTTTGTTCATCTTCGCGCCCTACCATCGTCGCGGTCCGTTCCTCGTGGTCGTCGCTCCCGCGCCGGCCGCGCTACGGTCGTTCCGCGCGCTCATGTGACACGAGCGTTCATCTTTGCAACCTTTCGGCGACGTGCGCCCGTCTTTCCCACGTGGGCGTAACGAACGGAGATGCTCGTGGCTAAGGCCGGCAAGAGTGGCCGCAGGAAGTCCGTGTGGCGGGGCGTCCCACGCTGGGCCAGGGTCTGCACGGTGTTCGGCGCCGTGTTGACCCTGCTCAGCGGGGCGGCGTTGGTCGGCACCGAGGTGCTGATGGCCCGCTACGAGGGCGCGGTCGGCAAGGCCGACCTCTTCGGCGACCAGGCGGCGGGCGCCAAGGAGAAGAAGAGCGACATCAAGGGCCCCCTGAACATCCTGCTCGTCGGCATCGACCCGCGTACGCCCACGGCGGCGCCGCTGGCCGACTCGATCATGATCCTGCACGTGCCGGCCTCGATGGACCGGGCGTATCTCTTCTCGCTGCCGCGCGACCTCTACGTCGACATCCCCGCGTTCAAGAAGGCCAACTTCCACGGCGAGAAGACGAAGATCAACGCTGCCATGTCGTTCGGCAGCCGGGTGCCCGGCGCCAACCCCGACGCGGCACGCGGCTTCGAACTGCTGGCCACGACCGTGCAGAACGTGACGGGCATCAAGCGGTTCGACGCCGGTGCGATCATCAACTTCACCGGCTTCCAGAAGATCGTCGACGCGATGGGTGGCGTCGACATGTACATCGAGCGCGAGGTGCGGTCCGAGCACAAGCAGCCGGACGGCAAGCCTCGGCCGGGCAACACGCGTGGCGAGGGCTATGTCGGGCCGCAGGCGGTCTACACGAAGGGCACCCACCACCTCAAGGGATGGCAGGCGTTGGACTACGTCCGGCAGCGCTACCCGAAGAACGGTGTCCCGGATGCCGACTACGGTCGGCAGCGCCACCAGCAGCAGTTCGTCAAGGCCATGGTGGGTCAGGCGTTCAGCGCCGACGTGGTGGCCAACCCGATCAAGCTGGACAAGGTGCTCCGCGCGGCCGGACAGTCGTTGATCTTCAATGGCCGGGGCAACAGCGTCGTCGACTTCGGGCTCGCGCTGAAGGACATCCGCCCCAACACCATTCAAATGATCAAGCTGCCCGGCGGGGGAGTGTACGACGGTAAGAAGTACCTGGGTGAACAGTTCCAGGAGGGCGTCCCGGACTTCTTCACGGCCCTGCACAACGAGCAACTGGACCCGTTCCTCCTGGAGCATCCGGAATTCCAGAACAAGACCAAGTAGGCGGGGCGCTGTTTTCCCACCCGCGTGGGGAGCGCGCCGGAGTCACGGCTAGACTTTCGGCAATCCGCCGCCGCAGCAAGGAGACAGCGTGGCACAGCAGCTTCACGTCGAGCTCGTCGCCGTCGAGGAGAAGGTCTGGTCCGGTGACGCCGAAATGGTCGTCGCCCGGACGACCGAGGGTGAGCTTGGTGTCCTGCCGGGGCACGCTCCGCTGCTCGGCCAGCTCGCCGAGCCCGGCCAGGTCCGCATCAAGCTGGCCGGCGGTGAGCAGGTCGCGTACGACGTCGCCGGCGGCTTCCTCTCGGTGAGCGCCGACGGCGTCACCGTGCTGGCCGAGAGCGCTACCCCGGTTTCCGCGCAGAGCCGCTGAGCCATACCGGGGATGGAGATCGTCGAAGGGATCGGGATCGGCGTCGCCGTCATCCTCGTCGCCGTCCTCGTCCTCTTCGTCAGGCGGGCCGTGGTCACCCGCAGCGGTGGCATCATCCGGCTCAGCGTCCGGGTCACCACAGTCCTCGACGGTCGTGGCTGGTCGCCCGGCTTTGGCAGGTTCTGCGGTGACGAGCTGCGCTGGTACCGGATGTTCAGCTTCGCCCTGCGCCCCAAGCGGGTGCTGTCCCGCAAGGATCTCGCTGTCGAGCGCCGACGGCTGCCCGAAGGGCAGGAGCGGCTCTCCATGCCTGCCGACTGGGTGATCCTGCGGTGTACCAGTCACCACGCACCTGTCGAGATCGCCATGGCGCGGTCGACAGTGACCGGATTTCTCTCCTGGCTCGAGGCCGCCCCTCCGGGGGCGGTCTCGCCGCGTATGGCCTCCCAGGACTGGCCGGCTGCCTGAGGCTCGTCGCTCTTCGGGTTTCCGGGGGAGCCCACCCGGCTCCGGGCGGTCAGGCTTGATCCCTGCGCCGGGCGCGCTCCCCCGGAAACCCTGTGGTCGCTGCACGTCGATCTGGCGCGCTTTTTTGGATCTACTGCCGTTACCTGGTGGCGACCAGTTCCGCCTCGTAGCCCTGGTTGTCGGTGAGGTAGGCGGCGTAGGTGTCCGGGCCGCCGGCGTGCGGGTGGCGGTCGGGAAAGAGCAGCGACCAGCCGTGCGCCGGCGCGTCCGCGACCAGGCGGTCCACGGCGGCCGGCGGGCCGGCGTGGAATGCCAGGTGGTTCAGCCCCGGGGCGAGCCGGTCGTGCACCGGCCCGGAGAGCGCCGGTGACTGCTCCAGCACCAGGTAGGTCCCGCCCAGGCGCCAGGAGCGGCCGGCCGGCCACTCCTGGTAGGGCGTCCAACCCAACTCGCCGAGGAGCCAGCCCCAACTACGCGTGGCAGCGGCGAGATCGGGAACCCACACCTCCACGTGGTGCAGGGCGCCCACGCTCAGGGCTTACCACCCGGGACCCATAGCACATCTCCCGCCGGATTTGCCGTTCTTGACAGGATAAAGAGCAGATCGGAGAGCCGGTTGAGATACTTTGCCGGGAGCGGGCTGGTCCGGTCCGGATCGTGGCTGACCAGCGCCCACGCCGCTCGTTCCGCACGCCGGGCAGTGGTACGCGCCACGTGCAGCAGTGCCGCACCCGCGGTGCCGCCGGGGAGGATGAAGGAGTCGAGCTTGCTCAGGCGTGCGTTGTACTCGTCGCACCAGCCCTCCAGGCGCTCGACGTACTCCTCGGTCACCCGCAGCGGCGGGTACTTCGGGTCCGGCTCGACAGGGGTGGACAGGTCGGCGCCGACGTCGAACAGGTCGTTCTGCACCGACCCCAGCACCCCCCGCAGCTCCTCGTCGAGCTGCCCCAGGGCGATCGCGACGCCGATCGCCGCGTTGCACTCGTCGACGTCGGCGTACGCGGTGATCCGTGGATCGGTCTTCGGCACCTGCTCGTTGTTGCTCAGCCTGGTCATGCCGGCGTCGCCGGCCTTGGTGTAGATGCGCGTGAGGTGGACGGCCATGACGCACAGCCTACGGATACCGGACCTGACGATCCCGGCGCGTCCGGACGCCACGACGGCCTGGCCGGCGGTGGTGGGTCCCGGCGACGCCGGCGATCCGGCGGTCAGCGACGTCGACGTCATCCGGGTACGCGGTGACGCCCGGCTGACCGGCACCGTGCACGTCGTCGGTGCCAAGAACTCGGCGTTGAAGCTGATGGCCGCCGCACTGCTCGCTCCGGGCCGCAGCGTCATCACCAACGTCCCCCGGATCACCGACATCGCGATCATGGGTGAGGTGTTGCGCCGGCTGGGTTGCGACGTCGAGTTCGACGCCGACGATCCGGTCGACCCGATGGTCGCCCGAGGGGGTGTCGCCCGGTCCCGTTCGGTGACCATCGACGTGCCCGAGCAGCCGGGGGCGGACGCGGACTACGACCTGGTCCGCCGGCTGCGCGCGTCGATCTGCGTGCTCGGTCCCCTGCTGGCCCGACGGGGGTACGTGCGGGTGGCCCACCCCGGCGGTGACGCCATCGGCTCCCGTGGGCTGGACATGCACATCTCCGGGCTGACCCGGATGGGTGCGGAGATCTCCGGCGAGCACGGGTTCGTCATCGCGTCGGCGCCGCACGGGCTGCGTGGCGCCGACATCGTGCTGGACTTCCCCAGCGTGGGCGCGACCGAGAACCTGGTGATGGCCGCGGTGCTCGCCCAGGGCACCACGATGATCGACAACGCGGCCCGGGAGCCGGAGATCGTCGACATCTGCACGATGCTCAACCAGATGGGTGCGCGGATCTCCGGCGCCGGCACGTCCACGCTGCGGATCACCGGCGTCCCCGGGCTGCGCCCGGTGCGCCACGCCACGGTGGGGGACCGGATCGTCGCCGGCACGTGGGCGTTCGGCGCGGCCATGACCAGGGGAGACGTGACTGTCACCGGGTTGGACCCGGCCTTCCTGGAGGTCGCGCTCGACAAGGTGGTCGCGGCCGGCGGCCTGGTCGAGACGCGTGGGGACGGCTTCCGGGTACGGATGGACGACCGGCCCCGAGCGGTGGATGTCGTGACCCTGCCGTACCCCGGCTTTGCCACCGACCTGCTGCCGATGGCGATCGGGCTCGCCGCCGTCAGCGACGGCGCCTCGCTGATCACCGAGAACATCTTCGACGGCCGGTTCATGTTCGCCAACGAGATGATGCGCCTCGGCGCGGACATCAAGACCGACGGGCACCACGCGGTGGTCAGGGGTCGGGACCGGTTGTCCGGCGCGCCGGTGCGGGCCACCGACATCCGCGCCGGCGCCGGGCTGATCATCGCCGGGCTCTGCGCGGACGGGGTCACCGAGGTATCCCACGTGCACCACGTCGACCGGGGCTACCCGGACTTCGTGGCCGACCTCCGGGCGCTGGGCGTGGCGGTCGAGCGGGGTACCGCGCCGGAGGAACCGTCGCTGGAGATCTGACGCCGCAGCCTGCCTTCCGGTCAGGCGGCGTGCAGCGACGCGCGTACGTGCTTTCGCGCGTCGTGGATGCGGGACTTCAGGGTGCCGACCGGAATCGCGAGATGCTCGGCGATCTCGTCGTAGGGCAACTGGCACACGTCACGGAGAACCAGGGGGGCGACCAGTTCGGGTCGGTGCGCCTCCAGTCGTTCCAGCGCGTCCAGCAGGTCGAGTCGGGAACCCGCGATCACGCTCGTGGTGCGCGGGTCGGGGGCGTCGAGCGGAAGCAGCGGCGTGGACTGCTCGTCGGCCCGGCGCTTGAGGCTCCGGTACGTCTGCCGGGCGCAGTTGGCAGTGATGACGTACAGCCAGGTGGAGAACTTCGACCGTCCCGCGAAACCGCCAATGTTGCGGGCGACCTGTAGAAGGGCGTCCTGGCACGCCTCTTCGGCGTCCTGCCGGCACGGGAGGAGGCGGAGACACTGCCGTAGGACCTGCGGACCGATCTTCATCAGCAGCGCGTCAAGAGCGGCGGCGTCGCCCGTCGCGGCGCGATCGGCCAACTCCTCGATCGCAAGATCGTCTGACATGCTCAGGCCCCGTTCCTCAGCGTCTTGTCGGACATAATACGGGCGTGTCAGTGCCCGACAAGATCGGTCGATACCGCGTTGTGCGGCGTATCGGCTCCGGAGCGTTCGCCACGGTGTGGCTCGGCGCCGACGACGCGCTGGATGCCTCCGTCGCGATCAAGGTGCTGGCAGACAACTGGTCGTACCATGCCGATCTGCGGGAGCGGTTCGAGCAGGAAGCACGGATCATGCGGCGGACCGATTCCAGCCTGCTCGTCCGTGTGCTCGACGTCGGTGAGCTGCCGGACGGACGGCCGTATCTCGTGATGCCGTACGCGGCCGGTGGCACCCTCGCGGATCGGCTCGGCTCGGGGCCGATGCCGGTACGAGAGGCGTTGCTCGTCGCGGCCGACATCGCCAGCGCCGTCACGGTGCTGCACGAGGCCGGTGTGCTGCACCGCGATCTCAAGCCGTCCAATGTGCTGTTTCAACCGGCCGCGGGCCGGGACCGGGTGCTGGTCGCCGACCTCGGCCTGGCCAAGGCGCTCGCCAACGCGTCGGGCTTCACCATCGCCGCCGGCACACCCGGTTACATGCCACCCGAGCAGGCCACACCCGGTGGAGGTCTGGACATCCGGGCCGACGTGTACGCGATCGGCGCGACCACGTACCACATGCTGACCGGGAGCCCTCCCGAGCAGGCCGGCCGGGCGGGCAGGGGTGGCCGGGCGTTGCCCAGGCCGTCCCAGGTGCGGCCCGGCATTCCGTCCACAGTGGACGACCTGGTGCGACGTGCGCTGCACCACGATCCCCGGCAACGCTGGGCGTCCGCCGCGGTGATGCTCGAGGAGCTGCACCGGGTCATCGCGTCGATGGAACGGGACAAGGGTCGCGGCCGATTCGTGCGGCGGTCGGCACGGATCGTCGGCGTCGGGGTCGCACTGGTCGCGCTCCTGGCCACGGCGGGGTCCAGCTCGACAGTGCCGGCACGACCAGGCTGGGTACGCGTGGACGACGACTCTGGTGCTCTCTCCGTCGCGGTGCCGGCGAGCTGGGCCGGCGAGGTGAAGGACGCCGGCTGGAATCCTCTGGCGCTGCGACTTCCCGCCGGCCGCGCCCCGGGCCTCGTGGTCGCCCCGGACCTCACCGCCTGGCCGGATCCGGCGAGCGCGATACCCGGTGTCTTCGTCGGAGCGAGCAAGGCCCTGCTCGCCGGCGGCCCGGCACCCGCGTTGCCCAGCCACGTCGCCTGCGTCCAACAGCCCGACCGGACCGTGGACGTCGGCGGCAACCAGGCGCGGGTACGTCGGTGGACATCGTGTGGCGACTCGGTCTCGTTCAGTGAGGTGGTGCTCTCCGTGCCGCGGCGCGGCTATGGCGTCTATCTGCAGATCAAGCAGGTCGGCGACGCCGACCTGACCGACGACATCCTTGCCGGCCTGCGGTTGTCCAGCTCACTGGCACCGCAGGCCGGCCGGGTCGGTTCCGTCTACTCGTAGCAGTCCTGGTTCGAGTACTGAAGCGTCAGCTCGGTGACAGTGCCGTTTCGCGTCGCGATGCGGTAGACGGCCCTGTCGTTGCCGGGGGTCTTGGCGAAGCCGCGACCGTCGGTGGCGTCCCCGTCGACCGCCTTCCACGTCGGGTAGATCCGCAACATGTCCGCGCTTGACATGCCGATTCGCGCTCCTTCAGGCGTCTTGATGCTGCCGTACGCGTTGATGACGGCGAGCCCCAGAGTCCCGGAGAAAATCACCAGCCCCCGATCGGTCGGGGCGGACCTCAGATGTGTCGACGCGCAGCCGTTCCCGTTGGTGGGGAACGGGCGCAGCATTCCCGTCGCGGTGGCCTGCTGACGGGACATCCCGAGCCTCAGCGTGCCAAGGCCGTTCGGGCCCAGCATGAGCGGGGCGGTGGTGGTGGGCCTGCTGGACGGCCGCGCGGACGGCGAGGGCGGGGTGGCAGACGTCGGCGGGGGCGCCGTCGGCGTCCCGGTGGTGGGCGCGGTGGGCGCGGCGGTCGTCTGCTCCGGCGAACCGGCCGGTGCCGCGTCACCGCTGCGGTGCGTGGGTGACGCGCACGCCCCCAGGAGCAGGAGGCAGGTGATTGTTCCGACCACAGGCATTGCACGCATTGTTGACTCCTGGCTCGTTCCATCGGGTTGTCGTAGGGTTCGATGCACTGGCGCGGACGTTTGTTCGCCGCGCGGAGTCGTGAATCCGTCACACCAGCGCGGCATCATGTCACGACCCGTGCCCGACGTCCTGTCGTCAGGAGCCCTTAGCGGTCGTTCAGGCTCGCCGACTAGGGTGCAGGAAGGCACTCAATCGCAGCGAGGGAGAAGTAGATGGCGGGTCGACTCGCGGTCGTCGGGGCTGGGCTGATGGGTTCCGGCATCGCCCAGGTGGCGGCGCAGGCGGGCTGGCAGGTGACGCTGCGCGACCTGGACGACGCGGCCACCACCCGAGGGCTCGGCGGCATCCGGAAGTCCCTGGAGAAGTTCGCCGAGAAGGGCAGGATCGAGGCGTCCGAGGTCGAGGCGACGCTGGCCCGGATCACCCCGACCACCGACCTGGAGGCGGCGGCGGACGCGGACATCGTGGTCGAGGCGGTCTTCGAGCGGCTGGAGATCAAGCACGAGGTGTTCCGCGCGCTGGACAAGATCTGCAAGTCGGACGCGGTGCTCGCCACCAACACCTCGGCCATCCCGGTCACCCAGATCGCCGCGGTCACCGAGCGGCCCGAGGCCGTCGTCGGCACCCACTTCTTCTCCCCGGTGCCGATGATGCAGCTCTGCGAGCTGGTGCGCGGTTACAAGACGAGCGACGCCACGCTGGCCACCGTGCGGGCCTTCGCCGAGGAGATCGGCAAGACGGTCGTGGTGGTCAACCGGGACATCGCCGGCTTCGTCACCACCCGGCTGATCTCCGCCCTGGTGGTGGAGGCGGTCAAGCTCGTCGAGTCCGGCGTGGTGTCCGCCGAGGACCTGGACACGGCCTGCCGGCTGGGCTTCGGGCACGCCATGGGCCCGCTGGCCACCACCGACCTGACCGGGGTGGACGTGCTGCTGCACGCCTCGAAGAACATCTACACCGACACGGCCGACGAGAAGTTCTTCCCGCCGGAGCTGCTCCAGCGCATGGTCACGGCCGGTGACCTGGGCCGCAAGACCGGCAAGGGCTTCTACACGTACTGAGCGACGACGGCCGGGGCGGATCCCGCCCCGGCCGGCCGGTCAGCCGTCGCGCTTGGTGGTCCAGCGGAACGTCGTCAGGCAGAGCACCAGACCGATCACGCACCACAGGCCGAGCACGAGCGCGGTCCGGCCCAGCTCGAACGAGCCCCCCGGCTCCTGGGCGCCGAAGCTCTCCGGCAGGAAGACCGCGCGCAGTCCCTGGCACATCCACTTGAGCGGGAACAGCGCGGCCACCTGCTGCATCCAGGTGGGCAGGTCGGTGAAGATGAAGAACACCCCGGAGATGAACTGGAGCACCAGGGCGACCGGGGTGACCACCGCCGAGCCGCTGCGGGCGCTGCGGGCCAGCGACGAGATCGCGATGCCGCACAGGGTGCAGGCGGTCACCCCGAGCCCGGCGACCCAGCCGAAGGTCAACCACTTCCCGGCGGTGCCCGGCAGGTCGAGGTCGAACAGCGCCACCGCGACGGCCAGCAGGAGCGCGGTCTCGGCGATGCCGATCGCCACCACCATGATCACCTTTCCGGCGAACCAGACCCACTTCGGCATCGGCGTGCCCCGGTAGCGCTTGAGCACCCCCCGGTCCCGCTCGACCGGGATCCAGATGCCCAGGTTCTGGAAGCTCACGGTCATCAGGCCGGTCGCGATCATGCCGGTGATGAAGTACTGGGTGTACTTGACCCCGCCGCCGATCTCCCCGCTGAAGATCGACGCGAAGATCAGGATCATGATGATGGGGAAACCCATCGTGAAGACCACTGACTCCCGGCTGCGCAGGAACTGGGTGATCTCCAGCCGGCCCTGGCGCAGGGCGAGCGTGCCGGCGCCGGGCCGACGGCCACGGCTCGCGGTGACCGGCGTCGCCGGCCTTGTCGTGGTCGTCATCGCGCGTGTCCGATCATCGTGAGGTAGACGTCCTCCAGGGTCGGCCGACTCACCGTGAGGCCGGGGACCTCGCCGCCGTGGCGCGCGGCCAGGTCGGCCACGAAGGCCGTCGGCGTCTCGCTCTGCGCGCTCTCCAACGTCCCTTCCGGGGTACGCCAGGAGACAGTCGCGAGGGCCTCCTGCCGGTTGCCGAGCCGGTTCGGTGCGGCCACCTCGACCAGCCGCCCGCCGGCGATCACGCCGACCCGGTCCGCGAGGGCCTCCGCCTCGTCCAGGTAGTGCGTGGTCAGCACGATCGTGGTGCCGGCGGCGGCGAGGTCGCGGATCAGCTCCCAGAACTCTCGGCGGGCCTCCGGGTCGAAACCCGTGGTCGGCTCGTCGAGGAAGAGCAGTTCAGGGCGGCCGATGATGCCCAACGCCACGTCCAGGCGGCGCTTCTGGCCGCCGGAGAGGGTGTGGGTGCGGGCCTTCGCCTTGCCGGCCAGCCCGACCCGTTCGACCACCTTGTCCGGGTCGTCGGCGTCGGCATAGAAGCCGGAGAAGTGCCGGACCACCTCGGCGACTGTCAGCTCGTCGAACTCGCCAGTGCCCTGGAGCACGATGCCGACCCGGGACCGCCAGTCCGGATCGGCCTGGGCCGGGTCCGTGCCGAGCACCGTCACCTCGCCCGAGTCGCGGTGCCGGTAGCCCTCCAGGATCTCCACCGTGGTGGTCTTGCCGGCGCCGTTCGGGCCGAGCAACGCGAACACCTCACCGCGGTGGACGTCGAGATCCACGCCCGCCACGGCCACGTTGTCGCCGTACGCCTTGCGCAGCCCTCGGACGGAGATGGCCAGCTCGTCATCCATGACGTCCAGTGTGCGTCCTTGCTGCAAGGGCCCGCTGCCCGGGGTGTGGCGGTCAGCGCCACCGCGAGCCCTTCGGACCCGGACGTCCCCGACATGGACCTGTGTGGTTTTCCACAGCTCCTTTTACTGAACGGTAACTTAGACTCCGGCCATGGATGAGACGCCGAGCCGGTTGCCCGAGCGGGACCGCCCGTGGGTGATGCGCACGTACGCCGGCCACTCGTCAGCGGCCGCCACCAACGCGCTCTTCCGCCGCAACCTGGCGAAGGGGCAGACCGGCCTGTCGGTGGCCTTCGACCTGCCCACCCAGACCGGGTACGACCCGGACCACGAGTTGGCCGCCGGTGAGGTCGGCAGGGTCGGCGTGCCGGTGGCCCACCTCGGGGACATGCGGGCGCTCTTCGAGGGCATCCCGCTCGCCGAGATGAACACGTCGATGACCATCAACGCTCCGGCGATGTGGCTGCTCGCCCTCTACGGCACGGTGGCCACGGAGCAGGGCGCCGAGCTGGCCCGCTGCGCCGGCACCACGCAGAACGACATCATCAAGGAGTACCTGTCCCGGGGGACGTACATCTTCCCGCCGGCCGCGTCCCTGCGACTGACCGCCGACGTGGTCGCGTACACGCTGCGCGAGATGCCCCGGTGGAACCCGGTCAACATCTGCTCGTACCACCTCCAGGAGGCCGGTGCGACGCCCGTGCAGGAGGTCGGGTTCGCGCTCGCCACCGCCGTCGCCGTCCTCGACGCGGTCCGCGACTCCGGCCAGGTGCCCGCCGAGCGGATGGGTGACGTGGTGCAGCGGATCTCGTTCTTCGTCAACGCCGGTGTGCGTTTCGTCGAGGAGATCGCCAAGATGCGCGCGTTCGGCGCGCTCTGGGACGAGATCACCCGGGACCGGTACGGCGTCACCGAGGCCCGGCAGCGCCGCTTCCGCTACGGCGTGCAGGTCAATTCGCTCGGCCTGACCGAGGCGCAGCCGGAGAACAACATCCAGCGCATCGTGCTGGAGATGCTCGGCGTCACGATGTCCCGCGACGCCCGCGCCCGCGCGGTGCAACTGCCCGCCTGGAACGAGGCGCTCGGCCTGCCCCGCCCCTGGGACCAGCAGTGGTCGCTGCGGATGCAGCAGGTCCTGGCGTACGAGTCGGACCTGCTCGAATATCCCGACCTCTTCGCCGGCTCGCACGTGATGACAGCGCTCGTCGACGAGATCGTCACCGGGGCCCGCGTGGAACTGGACAAGGTGCTGGAGCTGGGCGGCGTGGTGGCTGCCGTGGAGACCGGCTATCTCAAGAGCGCGCTCGTCGCCTCGCTGGCCGAGCGCCGCCGCCGGATGGAGTCGGGAGCCGACGTGGTGGTCGGGGTCAACCGCTTCGCCGAGACCGAGCCGTCCCCGTTGACCGCGGCCGGCGCGGAGGCGGTCGAGCAGGTCGACCCGGCGGTCGAGGCCTCCGCCACGGACGCCGTACACCGGTGGCGGGCCGAACGGGAAACGGCCGCCGTCGACGCGGCCCTGACCCGGCTCCGCGCGGACGCCGCGACCACCACCAACCTGATGCCGGCCACCCTGGAGTGCGTGCGGGCCGGGGTGACCACCGGCGAGTGGGCCGGCGCGCTGCGCCAGGTCTTCGGCGAGTACCGGGCACCCACCGGCCTGGCCGGCGCCACCGGGACCGGCGGAGATCCGGGTCTCGCTGCGGTCCGTGAACGGGTCGCCGCCACCGCCCGGGAACTCGGCAGCGGACGACTGCGGCTGCTTGTCGGCAAGCCCGGCCTGGACGGGCACTCGAACGGCGCCGAGCAGATCGCGGTACGCGCCCGCGACGCCGGCTTCGAGGTCGTCTACCAGGGCATCCGGCTGACCGCCGGGCAGATCGTGGCCGCCGCCGTCGAGGAGGACGTCGACCTGGTCGGGCTCTCCGTGCTGTCCGGCTCGCACCTCGCCGCCGTGCCGGCGGTGCTCGACGGCCTGCGCGCCGCCGGACGGGCCGACCTGCCGGTGGTGGTCGGCGGCATCATCCCCGCAGGAGACGCCGACACGCTGCGGGCCGCCGGAGTGGCCCGCGTCTTCACGCCTAAGGACTTCGCGCTCACCGGCATCATCGACGACCTGGTGACGGTCATCCGGCGGGCCAACGACCTGCCCTGAGGTGGGGTCAGCGACCGGAGTACGTCATGCAGTCGGCCAGGTCGTTGTCCGGGCCGACCTTGATGGACGACGCGTGGCACTCCAACTGCTCGTTGTGCCGGCAGTCGGAGCGCTGGCAGGCGCCCACCTGGGCGATCAGGCTGTCCACGCCACCCCGCACCGGTGACTCGACGAAGGTGTGGCAGTGCGCGTGATCCATGCTGCCGATCGTGATCGCAAAGGCGTGGCAGTCACCCGACTGGTTGTACGCACACGCCGCGACCACGCACTCCTGGACCCGGGGCATCTCCATCGCTGTGGTCATGCCAACCTCCTCTAGGCTCTTGTCTGATTCTAGGCATTTGTCGGCCTTGCGTAGCGCGATATGTCCGCCCCGCCAATCGGCGCACCGAAGGCCGGTCCGGTGCCGTGCTCGCGGGGTGACCCGATGCCCTCGTCCGCGCTCTGGAGGGGCATTTCTCCCTCGCCGGGCGCGATCGCACAGTCATGATCGACGCCATGTCGCTGATGTGGCGGTGTCTCGGCGTCCCGAATGGCACCGTATCGGCGATATGGAGTGGATCAGCGCCCTGAGCGCCCTGAGCGCCCCCGCCCGGCGTGTCCGGGTGGGGTGTCTGTCCGGTCTGGGGTCGTGTGGGTTGTGACCGCTCGCACCGGTGCGGCGGAATCATGGCCGGCCGGGGGTCGTTACATACCCTGACGATCGCAGGACCACGGCTCATCGCCCGGCCCCACTGCCCGGCCTGCCCGCTCGTTGCAGACCCCCCAGGCACCGCAAGATGTGGGTGCCACCGCATGGGCCGCCGCCAGGAATGACCCCGGTCCGCCGGTCGTTGCAGACCCCCGGCACCGCCTCGATGCGGTGCCGCCGGCCCCGGAATGACCCCGGTCCGCCGGTCGTTACACAGACCCCCAGGCACCGCCAAGACGCGGGTGCCGCCGGATGGGCCACCCCGGAATGACCCCGGCCCCGGCTGGTTACACCCAGACCCCGGCGCCGCGAGCCCCCGCTCGCAGGCCGCCGACCTTCCTCAAAGACTTTGTGCAGCGCCGGACGAGGTGCTACACCCGCCGTTGAGCGGTGGGTGTCCTTACCCCCGAAGGAGCTACCCCCATGAACACGATCATGCGTAAGAGTGTGCTGTCCGTTGCTGGTCTGGCCTTCGCCGGTGGCGTCTTCGCCGGCCCGGTCGCCGCCCACGCCGCGACCCCGGTCGACGCCAAGCCCGCCGCCGCCGCGGTGCAGGTGGCCGCGCCGAAGCCGCAGGGCGACCAGTCGCACATCACCCTGAACGACGAGCAGACCGCCAACGTCAAGGCCATCATCGCCGCGACAAAGAAGGCAGACCTGCCCGAACGCGCCGCGGTCATCTCCATCGCCACCAGCCTGCAGGAGTCCAAGCTGGAGAACCTCGGCCACCTCGGCGACCGCAACGACCACGACTCGCTGGGCCTGTTCCAGCAGCGCCCGAGCTCGGGTTGGGGCACGCCGGAGCAGATCACCGACCCCGACTACTCCACCACCGCCTTCCTCAAGGGTCTCAAGCAGGTCGACGGCTGGCAGGACATGGCCTTGACCGACGCCGCGCAGACCGTGCAGGTCTCGGCCTACCCGGACGCCTACGCCCAGTGGGAGCAGCAGGCCACCGACCTCGTGGCCCAGCACTGGAACAGCTGACCCACCCACACATTCGATGGCCGGCACCCCCACACGGGGTGCCGGCCATCGGCATGTTCGACGTCAGACGCGGAAGCCGGCGGCGCGGGCCGCCTCCCGTTCGCGGCGACGTTCGGAGCGGCGGCGTACGAACCAGAAGACGAAGAACACCAGGCCGAGCAGGAACGCCAGGACCAGCACCGGCAGGATGATCGCCACCAGTGAGACGACCACGCTCGTGGCGTCCTCGGCGGTGCTGGCCACCGGGGCGCCGAACCCGGCGGTGGTCGCGTTGACGACCGGGCGTGCGGCGGACTTGAGCAGGTGGACGCCGAAAGCGAGCGCGACGCCTGTGGCCACCGGCACCCACTGGTGACTGGAGAAGAAGCTTCCCGGGTCGCTGACCGTGACCGTCTCCGACGACGAGCCCGCGCCGAAGGCCAGACCGCCTGCGGTGGGGCGGACGACGGTCTGCACGACGTCGTTGATGTGGTCGACGACAGGCACCTTGTCGGCCACCATCTCCACGGCGAGCAGGACGGCGAGGATGACGATGACCCAGCCGTTGCCGAGCCACGTCCAGCCGCTGGGCAGGTCGATGAGGTCGCTGTAGCGGGCGAGCAGGCCGAGGGTGAGCAGGGGTATGTAGGCGTTCAACCCCGCCGAGGCGGCGAGGCCGGTACCGGTGAGAACTTCGAGCACGGTCTCAGCATCGCATCGACGCGCCAGTGCCGCTCGGTGGCGACCGGCGGGTGCTCGGCTACCCTCGTCGGGTGCGGTTGGTCATTGCGAAGTGCTCGGTGGACTACGTCGGACGGCTCTCGGCTCACCTGCCGCCGGCCACCCGGCTGTTGATGGTGAAGGCGGACGGGTCGGTGTCGATCCATGCCGACGACCGGGCGTACAAGCCGCTGAACTGGATGAGCCCGCCCTGTCGGCTGGAAGAGGCGCCGGGCGTGTGGCGGGTCGTCAACAAGGCCGGCGAGGAACTGCGGATCACCCTGGAGGAGATCTTCCAGGACACCTCGTACGAGCTGGGTGTGGATCCGGGCCTGCGCAAGGACGGGGTGGAGGCGCATCTGCAGGAGTTGCTGGCCGCCAACCCGGGTGTGCTGGGTGAGGGGTACACGCTGGTCCGCCGCGAGTACATGACGGCCATCGGTCCGGTCGACCTGCTCTGCCGGGACGCCAACTCCGGGGCGGTCGCCGTCGAGGTCAAGCGGCGCGGTGAGATCGACGGGGTGGAGCAGCTCACCCGCTACCTCGAACTGATGAACCGCGATCCGCTGCTCAGCCCGGTCAGCGGTGTCTTCGCCGCGCAGGAGATCAAGCCGCAGGCGCGGGTGCTCGCCACCGACCGGGGCATCAGGTGCGTGGTCGTGGACTACGATAAGCTGCGCGGCATCGAGAAGGACGAGCTGACCCTCTTCTGACCGGTCACGCACCGGTCCGTACCGCGATTAGCGATTTCGGCAGGCCGACCACGCGCTCGACGAGCATCCGCGAGTCGGGGAAGTAGTGCCGCATCTGCGAGCGGTCCAGCAACTCGGTCCACAGCACCTGGTGGATCGCGGCCTCGTGGCTGCGTGTGGGTTTGTGGCCCAGTGGCCAGCGGCGGGCGAGCGCGGTGCGCAGTCGTACCGGGAGGAACTGCATTCCGGGCGCGATCCAGTGCGGCTCGATGGGGAAGTAGCGGTAGGGCGTCTGCACCCAGTGCCTGTCGGCCAGCGCACGGGCGGTGGCGGCGAACCGTAGGCGGCGTTCGTGCCCGCCCACGTGCTCCAGCACCGAGTTGGAGAAGACCAGGTCGTAGCCGCCCCTGGCGAGGCGTGCCGGCAGTTCGCAGGCGTCGGCCTGCTCGACGTGGGCCCATTCCGGCACGGCGACTGGCGGTTGTTCCAGGTTGACGACTGTCACGCGGGCCGGTCGTACGGTGGCGCGGTGCCAGGTGCCGAGCCGGCCACCGAGGTCGACAACGTGCATGTCCCTAAGGTCGGGGAAGGTGCGCGCCAGCCAGTCCGCGCGGTGCCGCCGCCGCCGAGCGCTCCACGACTGGTCACTGTCGACAAGGCGGTAGCGCAATCGATTAGGGCCCATTTAACGCAATGTACCGCCGCGCCTACCGGGTACAAACATGTGGATACGCCGATCCCGGTGGAGATCGGTTATCCGACACTCACCTGCCGTACATCGTCTTGATGACGCGGACGAGCCGTGCCACGTCGGTCGGCGTGCGGTCGAAGGTCATCGACGGCAGCAGCGACCGTGCGCGCCGCCTGGTGATGGCCTTGGCCCTGCCGAACTCGCGCAGCCCGTCCTCTCCGTGGATGCGCCCGAAGCCCGAGTCGCCGACGCCGCCGAACGGCAGCGTGGACATCCCCGCGAAGGTCAGGCTGGAGTTGACCGAGGCCATCCCGGAGCGCAGCCGCCGGGCGATGGATACCGCGCGGCGCCGGCCGAAGACCGAACCCCCGAGGCCGTACGGCAGGGCGTTGGCACGGGTGACGGCCTCGTCGGCATCGCGGACGCGGCTGATGGTGAGCGTCGGGCCGAAGGTCTCCTCCCGGACGGCCGCCGACTCCTCCGGGACGTCCACGAGCACTGTCGGGTGGACGTACGGCGGCTGCACCGCGTCCGGGCCGCCCAGTACGGCGCGTCCGCCCGAGGCGATGGCGGCGTCGATGTGGCGGCGGATCACGTCGAGCTGCGTGGGCATCGTGATCGGGCCGATGTCGGCACCCTCCGGCCCTACGGTCAGCCGGCCGGCGCGGGTCACCACCTTGTCGACGAAGGCGTCGAAGACGGGGTCGACGACGTACACCCGCTCGATGCCGATGCAGGTCTGGCCGGCGTTCGTCATGCCGCCCCACACGCACGCCTCGGCGGCGGCGTCCAGATTCGCGTCGCTGTCGACGATCATGGCGTCCTTGCCGCCACCCTCGATCAGCACGGGGGTCAGCGTCTCGGCGCAGGCGGCCATCACCTTGCGGGCCGTCGCCGTGGAGCCGGTGAAGGCCACCTTGTCGACCCCGGAGCGGCACAGCGCGGCACCCACGTCGCCCATCCCGTGCACGGCGGTGAACACCTGATGCTCGGGCACCACCTCGGCGAAGCTGTCCACCAGCCACTGACCGCTCGCGGGCGTGTACTCGCTCGGCTTGAGCACGACGGCGTTGCCGGCGGCCAGGGCGTACGCGGCCGAGCCGATGGGGGTGAAGACCGGATAGTTCCACGGCCCGATCACGCCGACCACCCCGTACGGCTGGTATTCGAGCATGCCGGAGAACTCGGCGAGGATGAGCCGCGACCGCGCCCGACGCGAGCCGAGCACCCGGCCGGCGTTGCGGGCGGCCCAGTCGATGTGCTCGATCGCGGTGACGATCTCGACGATGGCGTCGGCGACCGGCTTGCCGCCCTCGGCGTGTACCAGTTCGGCGAGCTGCTCGATCCGCTTGGCGAGCAGGGCCCGCCAGCGCAGCAGACGCGCACGACGGCCGGCGAAGCCGAGCCCCGCCCACCACTCGCCGGCGGCGCGGGCACGCTCGACGGCCTGTCGTACGTCGGCGTCGGTGGCGACCGGGAGGCGACCGGCCTCGGCGCCGGTGGCGGGACTGGTCGAGATCAGCTGGCCCGCCTCGACGAGAGGGGCGCCGGGGACATGCACTGCCGTCATGGCGGAAGCTTAGACCCGAATACTACTCACTGGTAGGCCGCGATTCGGATCGACGGGACGGGAGTCCCACCTACCCGCCCGCTCGTTGATCAGTGCAGGTCAGGCCCCGGGTGTCGAAACTCGGCCGCCCGAATCGTCGAACGGCGGGTAGCCGGGAGGTGACGAGGAGCTGACCGGCCGGTCGGTATTGACGATTACCGTGTGATGGCAGGCTGACGCGCGGAGTGACGGTGTGGGGTGGAGGGCTGACTGTCCATGGAGGAACATCCGGAACTGATGCCGCTGTTGACGGTCGCCGGTGGGCCGATGCGCGGGGCGAGCTTTCGGCTGCGGGCCGAACCTCAGGTGATCGGGCGGGCGCCGACCGGTCACGTGGTCATCAACGATCCGCACCTGAGCCGCCAGCACGCGGAGGTGTGGCTGGCCCCGGAGGGCCCGTCGCTGCGCGACCTCGGCTCGACGAACGGCACCTGGCTCAACGACCGCCGGATCACCGGGACCGAACTGCTCTCCGACGGCGACGTGATCCGGATCGGCCGCACCGAGCTGCGCCTGTTCGACCCGGGGGTCGCGCACACCGACCCGGTGGGGCTCCGGTTCGGTCCGCCCCGGCGCGACGTCCGGCCGACGTTGCCGCTGCCGCTGGCCGCGCCGCCCACCGGCCGGCGCTAGGCGGTCGCACACCGCGACGAGCGGGCGCCGCACCTGGCTGACGGCCACACCGGGCGGGAGTGCCGAGTGGGGCCGACGCACCTGGACCGGCGCGTACCGCCGTGGCAGCATGCCGCGGATGGAAACCGAGCAGCGGACCGTCACGGCCAACGGCATCACCCAGGCGGTACGCGTCGCCGGCCCGCCGGACGGCACGCCAGTGCTGCTGATCCACGGCAACTGCTCGTCCTCGCTGTTCTGGGAGCCACTGATCCGGCGGCTGCCGCCGACGCTGAGGATCGTCGCACCGGACCTGCGCGGCTACGGCGACACCGGGACCGCACCGGTGAACGCCACCCGTGGCCTGCGGGACTTCGCCGACGACGTGGCCGCCCTGCTGGACGACCCCGCGCTCTTCGGCGCCAGCGCCGCGCGTCCGGTGGTGGTCGGGCACTCCCTCGGCGGTGGCGTGGCGATGCGGCTGCTCGTCGACCACCCGCAGCGGGTACGCGCGCTGCTGCTCGCCGCGCCGGTCTCCCCGTACGGCTTCGGCGGCACCCGGGACCTGACCGGCACGCCTACCACCCCCGACTTCGCCGGGACGGGCGCCGGCACGGCGAACCGGGACTTCGTCGCCCGACTCGCCGCCAGTGACCGGAGCGCCGAGGCGCAGGCCAGCCCCCGTGCCGTGCTGCGGGCCACCTACGTGGCGGACCCGGCGGCGCTCGGCGCGGACGAGGAGTTGCTGCTGGACAGCCTGCTCTCCACCGCGACCGGCGACGACAACTACCCGGGCACGTCGGTGCCGTCGGAGAACTGGCCGGGCGTCGCACCGGGGGAGCGGGGCGTGCTCAACGCGCTCGCGCCCACCTGGTTCCGGCTCGCCGACGAGCTGGTCGCCGTGGCCGGCAAGCCGCCTGTCACCTGGGTACGCGGTGACGCCGACGTGATCGTGTCGGACACCTCGCTGTTCGACCTGGCGTACCTGGGGTCGCTGGGCGTGGTGCCCGGCTGGCCCGGTGAGCAGGACTGCCCGCCGCAGCCGATGGTCGGGCAGACCCGGGCGGTGCTGGAGCGGTACGCGGCGGCCGGCGGCGCGTACCACGAGGTGGTGTTGCCCGGTTGCGGGCACAGTCCGCACCTGGAACGCCCGGCGGAGTTCGTCGCGGAGCTGCTGGCCCTGACCGACGTGCCCGCCGTGTAGTGGAGCTGGGGCGCGGTGGGTGAAATATGCCACGGCGTCTCGACAACCGTGCGTCACGTGGCAGACTCGCGCGCATAACCTTAGCGGCCGTTCAGTGGCCGTACGGAGTGTCTGGGGAGGCCGGTCGTGGCGCGCGAGTTCAGCACCGTGGGTGTGGTGGGGCTGGGCACCATGGGTGCCGGCATCGTCGAGGTCTTCGCCCGCAACGGCATCGACGTGGTCGCGGTCGAGATCTCCGAGCCCGCGCTGGAACGCGGCCGGGCCACCCTCACCGGCTCGACCGACCGGGCGGTCGCCAAGGGCAAGCTGGCCGCGGCGGACCGGGACGCCCTGCACGAGCGGGTGCACTTCGCGGTGGGCCTGGACGCGCTGCACTCCGTCGACCTGGTCATCGAGGCGGTGCCCGAGCACCTGGACCTGAAGCAGCGGATCTTCGCGGAGCTGGACCGGGTCTGCCGGCCCGAGGCCATCCTCGCCACCAACACCTCGTCGTTGAGCGTCACCGAGATCTCGGTCGCCACCACCCGGCCCAACCAGGTGATCGGCATCCACTTCTTCAACCCGGCGCCGGTGATGAAGCTGGTCGAGGTGGTCCGCACTGTCGTCACCTCACCCGAGGTGGTCGCCGACGTCGAGGCGCTCTGCGCCCGGCTCGGCAAGGTCGACGTCACCATCAACGACCGGGCCGGTTTCATCGCCAACGCGCTGCTCTTCGGCTACCTCAACCACGCCGTCGGGATGTTCGAGTCGCACTACGCGACCCGGGAGGACATCGACGCCGCCATGAAGCTGGGCTGCGGCCTGCCGATGGGCCCGCTGGCGCTGATGGACCTCATCGGCCTGGACACCGCGTACGAGATCCTCGACACCATGTACCGGCGCGGCGGACGGGACCGCCGGCACGCCCCGGTGCCGCTGCTCAAGCAGATGGTGACGGCGGGACTGCTCGGCCGGAAGTCCGGCCGGGGCTTCTACACCTACGAACGGCCCGGCTCCCCGGTGGTCGTACCCGATGAGGCGACGCCGCCGGCCACGGAGGCCGCGCTCGCCGACGGCGCACGCGCCATCGCCAAGGTGGGCGTTGTGGGTTCCGGGACGATGGCCACCGGGATCATCGAGGTGTTCGCGAAGGCCGGCTACGAGGTCGTCTCGGTGACCCGCGGCGCGGAGAAGTCCGCGAAGGTCTGCGAGGCGGTGAAGACCTCGCTGAACAAGGGCGTGGTGCGCGGCAAGCTCTCCGAGGCCGACCGGGACGCCGCCCTCGGCCGGATCAGCTGGTCCGCCACGCTCGACCACCTCGCCGACGTCGACCTGGTGGTCGAGGCGGTGGTGGAGGAGCTGAGCGTCAAGAAGGCGCTCTTCGCCAGCCTCGACGAGATCTGCAAGCCGGGCGTCGTTCTGGCCACCACCACCTCGTCCCTGCCGGTGATCGACGTGGCGATGGCGACCCAGCGGCCGGCCGACGTGGTGGGGCTGCACTTCTTCAACCCGGCGCCGGTCATGCCGCTTGTCGAGGTCGTCCGTACCATCCGCACCTCCCCGGAGGCCACCGCCACGGCGCGGGCGGTCTGCGCCACGCTCGGCAAGACCGGCGTGGTCTGCGGCGACCGGTCCGGGTTCATCGTCAACGCGCTGCTCTTCCCGTACCTGAACGACGCGGTGAGGATGCTGGAGGCCAGCTACTCCACCGCCGACGACATCGACCACGCGATGAAGCTGGGCTGCGGCTACCCGATGGGCCCGTTCGAGCTGCTCGACGTGGTGGGGCTGGACGTCTCCCTGGCCATCCAGCGGGAGCTGTACCTGGAGCTGCGCGAGCCGGGCTTCGCGCCCGCGCCGCTGCTGGAGCACCTGGTCACCGCCGGCTACCTGGGCCGCAAGACCCTCCGCGGCTTCCGCGACCACTCGCACCGCTGACCGGGTCAACGCGGCAGGGTCCCGGCCGCGTCTGAGGGATGTGACCTTCGAGGAGTACGTCGCCAGCCGCGGCCCGGCCCTGGTCCGGCTGGCGCGGCTGCTGACCGGTGACGAGCACCGGGCCGAGGACCTCACCCAGGAGGTGCTGTCCCGGGCGTACGTGCACTGGCGCCGGATCTCCCGCGCCGACCGACCCGACGTGTACGTGCGCCGGATGCTCGTCAACGCCAACAACTCCTGGTGGCGGCGCCGGTCGAACCGCGAGCTGGCCGTCGACACCTTCGTCGACCGGCCACAGCGTGGCGACCTCGATGGCGAGGTGGCCGACCGGGACGAGATGTGGCGGCTGATCCTCGCCCTGCCGGACCGCCAGCGGGCGGTGCTGGTGCTGCGCTACTACGAGGACCTCGACGACGCGACGATCGCGCAGATCCTGGACTGCTCGCCGGTCACCGTCCGCACCCACGCGATGCGGGCGTTCGCGAACCTCCGGGAGCGCTGCGGCGTCCCGGCCAAGGACGGGAGCCGGCCGTGATCGACCTCGACGACCAGATCGCCCAGACCCTGCGGGAGCGCGCCGAGGGCGACGTGGACACCGACCGGTTGCTGCGGGGCTCGCGTGCCCGAGGCCGCCGCCGACAGGTGCACCGCCGGACGGCGGTGGGCACCGCGCTGTGCCTCGTCGGAGTGCTCGGCTTCGTCGGGGTGACCGGGACGGGCCTCGACGAACTGGCCGGCCGGATGCCCTGGAGCACCGCCACGCCCACGCCCACAGTCGTCCCGCCGCGCGCCGACGGAGTGCCCGGGGCAGCCACCGACCCCACACTTGTGGGCGCTGATCCGCAGGTGCTGCATTTCGGCCTCGACCCGGACCGGGCCCGATACCTGGGCTGGGAGGTGATCCGGGACCAGGTCGAGACGGTACGGCTCAGCGTGGCGGGCGGCGAAGAGGTGCGCGTCGACGTGAGCACGTCGATCGAGTTGCCCAGCAGCGTCACCATCAACGGCACCTCCGTGGAGGTGACGGAGCCGGGCCGCCCGACCTTCGACGGTGCGGTACGCCCGGCCGGCGGCATGGCCCGTGGGCTTGTCACGTTGTGGCAGCCCGCGCCGGGCCTGTACGCCCGTGCCGTCATGCTGCACGGGGACCGCGCCGTCCTGGACCGGGCGGTCAAGGCCCTGCGCTGGGGGGAGGCCCGACGATGCGCGGCGCCGCTGCGGCTCGGAGCCCTGCCCGACGGGGCGAAGGTCACCGTCTGCTCGGTCGACGTCGCCTCGTACCCGCGACTGGTCACCGCCCGGTTCAACCTTCAGCGGTCCCCGATGGAGAACATGTCGGTGGAGTACCGGTACGCGAGCCAGGGGGGCACCCACACCGAGGCGGACCGGACCATCGCCGGCCGACCCGCGCTGCTCTCCGCCAGGGGGACGAGGCTGGAGCTGGCCGGCATCCCCGGGACCACCGTGTACGCCGACTTCGGCTGGCCCTGGAACGGCGAGGCACCGGCGAACATCTTCACCGAGGCGGACGCGACAGCCCTGCTGGCGGACCTGGAACTGCCCGAGGACCCGACCCGGCCGCAGAGCTGGAAGTGACCCCGGCCGCCGGGCGGGCCGGCCGGGAGGTCGTCCCGCCCGACGGACCGTACGCTTGGTGACTGTGAGCCCCCGTCGCAATCGCCCTCGCCGGGACGAGAACGCCAACCTGGACGCCGATCGGGTCCGGCAGGGCGTCGCCTCGGTGCAGCAGTGGACCGACGGCGCCTGGCAGGTACGCGGCATCGGGGCGGGAGCATCGGTCAAGACGTACCGTTGCCCCGGTTGTGACCAGGAGATCCGACCCGGGGTGGCGCACCTGGTGGCCTGGCCGGCCGACGGCCTTGGTGACCTGACCGACCGGCGGCACTGGCACAGCGGCTGCTGGCGGGCCCGGGAGCGGCGCGGCCCGGCGGTGCAGCGCGGCCGGAGCAGCCCGCGTTACTGAGCGACCCGCCCGGGGCGCATCGCCTGAGCGACCTGGATCACCCTGTTGCCGCCTGGGCGGGCGGTGGCGGCGACTTCGCGACAGACTTGGGCGGTGAGCACACCGATCCGCGCGTCGTCGATCCTGCCCGGCCGCCGGGAGGACATCGAGCTGCACACCGCCGACGGGTTGCGGCTGGTCGGCGAGTTGGCCCTGCCGGCGGAGCGGCCGCCGGTCGCCACACTGGTCTGCCTGCACCCGCTGCCCACGCACGGCGGGATGATGGACAGCCACGTGTTCCGCAAGGCGGCCTGGCGGCTTCCCGCGCTCGCCGACCTGGCCGTGCTGCGGTTCAACACCCGGGGCACCAGCAGCGTGCGCGGCACCAGCGAGGGGGCCTTCGACGGCGCGGTGGGCGAGCGGTACGACGTGGCCGCCGCCATCGAGTACGCGGAGTTCGCCGAACTGCCGAACATCTGGCTGGTCGGCTGGTCGTTCGGCACCGACCTGGCCCTCATGCACGGGTGCGATCCGGCCGTCGCCGGGGCGATCCTGCTCTCCCCGCCGCTGCGCTTCTCGGCCCCGGACGACCTGGCCACCTGGGCCGCCTCGGGTCGACCCCTGACGGCTCTGGTGCCTGAGTTCGACGACTACCTGCGCCCGGCGGAGGCCCGGGAGCGGTTCGCCGCGGTGCCACAGGCCGAGGTCGTCGGGGTGCCGGGCGCCAAGCACCTCTGGGTGGGCGACGCGGAGACCGTGCTCGACGAGATCGTCCGCCGGGTCAACCCGGCCGTCGAGGTGCCGCTGCCGACCAGCTGGGACGGCCCGATGGAGTCCGGCGACGTCAGCGCGTACGCCGACCGCACGGTCGCCGCCTTCGCCGACACGCCCGTCCCGCAGCCTGGCGACTGACGGCTCAGCGCCGCTCCTGGCGGGGGAGCACCACCTCGCGCAGGATCAGTTGCAGCGCCGCCACCGTGGGGATGGCGATCAACGCGCCCACCACGCCCAGCAGGGCCACCCCGAGCAGCGCGGCCAGCAGGGCGGCCACCTCGTTGACCTCCACCGAGCGCCGCATCACCTTCGGGTAGATCAGGTAGTTCTCCACCTGCTGGTAGATGAGGAAGAACACCACGCACGCGATGCCTGTGGGCAGGTCGGCTGCGAAACCGACAAGACTCACGATCACCGCGCCCAGGGTGGCGCCGATCTGCGGGATCAGGTCGGTCACCGCGACCACCACGGCCAACGCGAACGGGTACGGCAACCCGACGATCAACGCGAAAACGAATGTGGTCGCGCCGGCCAGCACCGCGATGCTCAACGCCCCGACCATGTACGCGCCGACCTTGGTCAGGATCTCGTCGCCGATCAGTTGCACCCGCTCCCGCCGGGACCGGGGGACCAGCGCGTAGCCCAGAGACCGCAGCCGGTTGAAGTACGCAAGGAAGTAGATGGTCAGCACCAGCACGGTGAGCGTCCGGAACACCGTGCCGAAGATCAGTTGAGCGCCGCCGAGCACCCCGCCGAGCGCCCGACCTATCGTGTCGGCGTTCGCGGCGCTCTGCACCCGCTCCACCACGTCGTACCGCTCCACCAGGTCGTTGACAGTCGGATTGCGGCGCAACTCGTCGAGCAGGCTCGGGATCTGGTCGATGAACTGCCCGGACTGCGTCACGATCGGCGGGACCAGCGCCACCACGCCGCCGCAGAGCAGCAGCACCACTGTCAACGCGACCACCGCGACCGCCAGGCCGTGCGGCACGCCCCAGCGGCGTAGCCGCACCACCGCCGGGTTGAGGCCGACCGCCAGGAAGAGCGCGATCACCACAAGCACCAGGATGCCGCCGGCGTTGCGAATCCCCAGATACAGGGTGTACGCCAGCAACACACCCAACGCGCCGGTGAAGCCGATCAGGAAGCTGCTGCGCCGCAGCGGACGCCCCGGAGTGCCGAACTTGCCGGACGGGACAGCGGGCGGCTCGTCCGGGTCGATGCCCGGCGCGGGAACCGGCACCGGCGCCGGTGTCTCGACAGGCGTCGGGTCGATCGGTGGCTGGTCGGCGGGCGGGGGACCGGGGGTCACGTCCGGGTCGTCGGCCGACGGATTGTGCTGCGGCACCAGGACCTCCGGGGCAGGCGGTGGGACGGGCGGCGTCTCTTCTCGACGCGCCAGCAGCGTAGTCACCTCATGGTCGCGACCGACCACGAGACCGTCAATCCGCTGCCGTACCTGCCCCGAGCCGACCCACGGGCACGCGTGGAGGCCGTACCCGTCAGTCCTTCTCGATGGTGACCTTGCTGGGCTTGGCGCTGCGCTCGTCGGTGGTCGGCTTGCTGGGCCGCTTGCCGTTCTCACCGGTGCTGGTGATCTTGGTCGGCTTGGCGTCCCGACCACCCACGCCCGGAACGGCGGCCACGGTCGGCTCCCCGTCCACCCCGGCGCTGGCCGCGCCTCCGTCGACTGTGGTCACCGGCTCGGCCACCGGCCGGGTGGTGGACTGCCCGGCGTCCTCGGCACCGGCGTTCACCGGCTGACGGCTGTCGGCGGGCTCGGTCTTGAGGCCGGTGGCCGCACCCGACCCCTGCGACGTGCCCGCGCCGACGGTCGCCGCGCCGTCGTCGGTCGCGCTCGTGCTCGCATCGTCGCCGGTGTCCGGCGCGGTCGGGCCGTCCAGCGGGCCGGCGGTGCTCTGCAACCGCAGGTCGGCCATCTGCCGCTGGAGCTCGTCGGACTCCTGCCGCGACTTCCAGGTCTCCTGCCGCAGGTCGGCGAGCTGCTGCTGGGCCTGCGCGATCTCCAACATCACCTGGGCGAGCTGCTGCCGGCCGGCAGCCGCCTCCTGCTGGGTGGCGGCCAGGTGCTGCTGGGTGGTGGCGAGGTGCTGCTGGGTGGTGGCCGCGTACTCCTCGAACTGGCGACGTGAGGCCGCCACGTGCTCGTCGGCCTTGCGGCGCTTGTCGCCCGCCTCGGTCTCGGCGCGGCTCAGCAGCTCGGCGGCCTCCGACTCGGCGCGCTGGCGCATCGCCGCCGCGTCCCGTTCGGCCGCCTGGCGGATCGCCTCGGCGCCCTGCTCGATCTCGTTCTTGCGGGTGGTGTACTCGGTCTCCAGGGCGTCCTTACGCGTGGAGTACTCGTTCTCCAACTCGTCGCGGCGAGCCGTGACGCCCGACTCCAGCTCCTGCTGGCGGCTGGCGAACCCGGCCTCCAACTCCTGCTGGCGGGCCTTGTGCTGCTTGTCCAGCTCGTCGCGGCGTTTCGCGTACTCCTGCTCGGCCGTCGCGCGCCGCTGGGCCAGCTCCCGGTCAGCCGCCTCCCGCCGGGAGTTGACCTCCTGCTCCACCCCGGCCCGCCACGCGCCCAACTCCTGCTGGGTCTGCGCGCGGGCGTGCTTGACGTACGCCTCGGTCTCGGTGCGCATCCGCTGCACGTACGCCTCGGTCTCGGCCCGGCTGCGCTTGGCCGACTCGGTGGCCTGCGTGGTCAGCCGCTCCGCCTCCTGCTGCGCCTTCGCGCGAGTGGCGCGGCCGGCCATCGACGCGTCGTCGATGATCTGCTTGGCCTCCTGCTGCGCCTTGGCGTGGGTGGCCCGACCAGCCTCGGTAGCGGTGTCGGTGAGCCGCTTGGCCTCCTGCTGCGCCTTGGCGTGCACCTCCTTGGCGGCCTCGCGCAGCTCGCCGGCCTCCTGCCGCGCGGTGGTCAGCGCCTCGCGGGCGGCCTCGCGCAGCTTGGTGGCCTCCTGCTGGGCCCGGGTGTGGATCTCCTTGGCGGTGTCCCGCAGCTGGGTGGCCTCCTGCTGGGCCTTCGCCAACGCGTCCTGGGCGGCCTTGCGCAGCTTCGCCGACTCGTCCTTCGCCGCCTGGAGCGTCGCCTCCGCCTCCGCGCGCCGGGCGTTGCTGTGCCGATCCTCCTCGGCGCGCCGCGCGGCGAGCGCGATCTCGAAGTCCTTCAGCGCCCGCGCGGCCTGCTCGCGGGCCTCCTCGACGATGTGCTCGGCGGCGGCACGACGGGCCTCGATCTCCTCGCTGGCCGCCGACAGGATCTGCTCGGCCTGCTCCTCGGCGAGAGTGAGGATCGATTCGACCCGGGGGCCCAGGTGTCGGAACGACGCCCGGTCCACCACGTTCATCTGCTTGCGGACCTGGGTGAGGTCGCGTTGCAGCACCTCGACCTGGCCGGCGAGCTTGTGGATCTGTGTGTAGGCCTGTTCCCGTTCGGCGGCGAGTGTCGCGATCTCGTGCTCGGCACGCGCGACGTACCTGTCAACCTGTTTCTTCTCGTACCCCCGCAGAGCGGACTCGAAGCTGGGCTCCGTCGTCACGTCCCCGCCGAGAGCGAACAGTTCCTCGCCGTGCGACATGCCCCCATCCTCACACGCATCGCCCCCGGCTGGGGCGATACGGACGCCCCTTGTGGGAGCTAGTTCACTCCGTTGCCGGTACCGAATGCCAAGGGCTGGGAAACGCATACGGCGCGAGGTCACACCGGTTACCCGGTGTCACCTCGCGCCGTCGATGCCCCAAGCTGACGCCTGGCGTCAGCCGGCGGTCTCCGCGGTGACCCGGTCCTGACCGGCCTCGGTCTTCTTGGCCTCCGCCGGCTTGGCAGCCGGAGCGGCCGCCGCCGGCACGCCGGGCACGATGCCGGCGAGCCCGGAGAGCATCTGGCCGAGCTGCGAGGTGACCGCGTCCTTCTGCCGGGTGAGGTCCTCGACCTCGCGGCGGGCGGCCTGCGTGGTCAGCTCCGCCTCGGTGCGGGCCTCGGTGAGCAGGCGCTGCGACTCGGACTTGGCCTCGTTGAGCGTCTTCTCCGACAGGGCCTTGGCCTTGTCGACAGTCTCGGCGGCGTTGCGCTCCGACTCGACCCGACGGGCCTCGGCGCGCTGCTCGATCTCCTTGGCCCGCTCCTGCGCTGCCCGCGCCCGCTGCTCGGCCTCGCTCACCAGCTTCTGGGTCTGTGCGACCTGGGCGGCGTGCCGCTCGGACTCCTCGCGCTCCGCCTTCTCCCGACGCTCGGCCAGCTGAAGCTCCAGGGCCTGCAGATCCTTGTCGCGCTTGTCGCGCGCGTCGGTGAGCAGCTTGGTCGCCTCGGCCCGCTTCTCCTCCGCCTCGCGGGCGGCCTTGGCCCGCTGCTGGGTGATCTCCCGCTCGGCGGTGGCGCGCAGGGTGGCGACCTCCCGCTCCACGGTCGACTTCAGCTCGGCCACCTCGTGCGCGGTGACCGTACGCAGCTGCTTGGTCTCGCGGTCGGCGTCCGCGCGCAGGGTGTCGGCCTCGCGGCGGGCCTGCACCCGGACCTCGGCGGCCTCGCGCTCGGCGGCGGTGCGCAGGTTACCGGCCTCGCGCTCGGCGCTCGCCTTCATCGCGGCGGCCTCGGCGCGGGCCTTGTCGGTGATCTCGCGCGCCTCGAGGCGGGCGGCGGAGAGGATGCCCTCCGACTCGCGCTTGGCCTCGTTGCGGTGATCGTTCGCCTGCTCCTCGGCGAGCCGGAGGATCTGCTCGACGCGGGTGCCGAGCCCGGAGAGGGTGGGCCGGCTGTTCTCTTCGAGCTGCTTGTTCGTGTCGGTGAGCTTCTGCTCCAGCGCGCTCATGCGCTGCTCGGCCTGGCGGAGGCGACGCTGGGCGTCGTTCATCCGCTGCTCGGCCTCGGCACGGGCCTGCTCGGACTGGGTCAGCGCGGCGGTCATCCGGCCGAGGAAGTCATCGACCTGGTGAGTGTTGTATCCGCGCAGGCCGACGGTGAAATCTGGCTGCGAGTTCGCGTTATCGAAGAACGCGAGAGGGGAGGACTGCTGCTGGGGCATTGGGACATACTGGCAGACGCCCCAGGGTGCTTCGCAAGAGCGGTGCGCAGCTTTCGTGTCCTCTTTACATGGTCAACTCCCGCGTTCGGCGATGCCGGACCAATCGCCGATCTTGGCAGGTCCCGGGCGGGACGGACGCCACGCAGCGTGACATGGAAAAGGGCCACGGGGACGACCCGTGGCCCTTTGTTCGATCCGAAGCGATGTCGCGCTATTGGGGGCGGAAGAACAATGGCCCGATCACCGCATTGGCCATCCGCTGCTCATCCGTCCGGACGGTGGCCCGTCAGTGCCCCCGGAACCGGTTGATCGCGTCCTCGTACCGGGCCCGCATCTCCCCGTCCCGGACACCGAGGCCGTCGGTGGGGGCGAGGCAGCGCACCCCGACCTTGCCCTGGTGGGCGTTGCGGTGGACCTCGTACGCCGCCTGGCCGGTCTGCTCCAGCGGGTAGGTACGCGACACCGTCGGGTGCACCTTGCCGAGCGCCACCAGACGGTTGGCCTGCCACGCCTCGTGGTAGTTGGCGAAGTGGCTGCCGACGATCCGCTTGAGGTGCATCCACAGGTAGCGGTTGTCGTACTGGTGCTGGAACCCGCTCGTGGACGCGCAGGTGACGATGGTGCCACCACGGCGGGCCACGTAGACGCTTGCGCCGAACGTCTCCCGGCCCGGGTGCTCGAAGACGATGTCCGGGTCCTCGCCGCCGGTCAGCTCACGGATGCGCTCGCCGAAGCGCCGCCACTCGTTCTGGTCCTGGGTCTCCTCGTCCTTCCAGAACCGAAAGCCCTCGGCTGCCCGGTCGATGACCAGCTCCGCGCCCATCCGGCGGCACAGCTCGGCCTTCTCCGGCGAGGAGACCACGCAGACCGGGATCGCGCCGCCGTTGAGGGCCATCTGGGTGGCGTACCCGCCGAGGCCGCCGGAGGCGCCCCAGATCAGCACCACGTCGCCCTGCTTCATGTTGGCGCCATGGTGCGAGACGAGCTGCCGGTACGCGGTGGAGTTGACAAGCCCGGGGCTCGCCGCCTCCTCCCAGCTCAGGTGCCGCGGCTTGGGCATCAGCTGGTTGGCCTTGACCACGGCCAGCTCGGCCAAGCCGCCGAAGTTGGTCTCGAAGCCCCAGATCCGCTGCTGCGGGTCGAGCATCGTGTCGTCGTGCCCGGCGGCGTCCTCCAGCTCGACGGAGAGGCAGTGCGCGACGACCTCGTCGCCGGCCGCCCACCGGGTGACCCCGGGGCCGGTACGCAGCACCACGCCCGCCGCGTCCGAGCCGACCACGTGGTACGGCAGGTCGTGCCGGCGGGTCAGCTCGGAGACCCGGCCGTATCGCTCCAGGAACTTGAAGGTGGACACCGGCTCGAAGATGCTGGTCCACACCGTGTTGTAGTTGATCGCGCTGGCCATCACGGCGATCAGCGCCTCGCCCGGCGCCAGCTCCGGCGTCGGCACCTCCTGCACGTGCAGGGCCTTACGGGGGTCCTTGTCCCGGGTGGCCATGCCGTCGAACATCCGCGACTCCTCGGCACGGACGACCACACCCCGGTAGCTCTCCGGTACGGGCAGCCCGGCGAGGCCGGCCAGCTCGCGGTCCGGATCATTCGATTCCTCCGCCGCCATGATCGCTTCGAGGATGTCCTGCACGGTGACCTCCGGTTCGTCCGCACCCGCACGGGCCCGGGTGCTGCCATCGTCGGCGCCGGTGGGCACGACCGCCATGTCGGCATTCGACACATCCGGCACCGGTCGCGCTCCTGTGGGCCGGGACGTTACTGAACGGTAGCTAAAGCCGGAAGTCCTCTGTGAAAAACTGCATCCGCCGATGCGTGAAGGTGTCCAACCAACCCGCCAACCGCGCACTGACGTGCGCGCACCCCGTCCTCCAAGGGGGCGCCACCCCTCGTTGATCAAGAGCTTTCGGTCACCTGCGACGCGCGGGATGGCACCAGCCGCTTGATCAACAGGGGGGTCGGCGGGGAGGGTCAGTGGGGGGTGGCGGCGGGTTGGACCAGCTCGACCAGGACACCGCCCGCGTCCTTGGGGTGCACGAAGTTGATCCGGCTGTCCGCGGTGCCGCGCCGCGGCTCGTCGTAGAGCAGCCGTACGCCCCGCTCGCGCAGCGCCGCGCACGCCACGTCGATGTCCGCCACCGTGTACGCGACCTGTTGCACCCCCGGCCCGTTGCGGTCCAGGAACTTCGCGATCGTCGACTCGGGCGTGAGGGGGGCGAGCAACTGCACGCAGCCACCCTCGGTGCCCGGGCCGACGGCCAGCATCGCTTCCCGTACGCCCTGCTCGGCGTTGGTCTCGACGTGCACGCAGCGCATCCCGAACGTCCGCTGGTAGAAGTCGATCGCGGCGTCCAGGTCGGCCACGGCGATCCCGACGTGGTCGATCTTGCGAAGCCCGATGTCTGTGACGTAGTCCGCACCGGGCTCGACGGGGGAGTTCTCAGTCATGGCGCTAGTCTGGCCGAACAATCGTTAAGGCGTACAGCTCGGCACCCCCCTCGGAGGCAGGCATGGCTTCGGTGATCGTCAGCGGCGCGCGCACCCCCATGGGGCGGCTGCTGGGCAACCTCAAGGACCTTCCGGCCACGAAGCTCGGCGGCATCGCCATCAAGGCGGCCCTGGAGCGGGCCGGCGTGAGCCCGGACCAGGTCCAGTACGTGATCATGGGGCAGGTGCTCCAGGCCGGCGCGGGCCAGATCCCGGCTCGGCAGGCGGCGGTCGAGGCCGGCGTACCGATGTCGGTGCCCGCGCTGACCATCAACAAGGTCTGCCTCTCCGGCCTGGACGCCATCGCCCTGGCCGACCAGCTGATCCGGGCCGGCGAGTTCGACATCGTGGTGGCCGGTGGCATGGAGTCGATGACCAACGCCCCGCACCTGCTGATGGGCCAGCGCTCCGGCTACAAGTACGGCGACGTGGTGGTCAAGGACCACATGGCCCACGACGGGCTCAGCGACGCCTGGGACTGCTGCTCGATGGGCGAGTCGACCGAGCGGATCGGCACGAAGCACGGCATCTCCCGCGAGGAGCAGGACGCCTTCGCGGCCGCCAGCCACCAGCGGGCCGCCGCCGCGCAGAAGAACGGCCACTTCGCCGAGGAGATCACCCCGGTGCTGATCCCGCAGCGCAAGGGCGACCCGCTGGTGATCAGTGACGACGAGGGCATCCGCCCGGACACCACAGTCGAGTCGCTTGCCAAGCTGCGTCCCGCCTTCGCCAAGGACGGCACGATCACCGCAGGCAGCTCCTCGCCGATCTCCGACGGCGCTGCCGCGGTGGTCGTCATGAGCAAGGCCAAGGCCAAGGAGCTGGGGCTGACCTGGCTCGCCGAGATCGGCGCGCACGGAAACGTGGCGGGCCCGGACAACTCCCTGCACTCGCAGCCGTCCAACGCGATCAACCACGCCCTGAAGAAGGGCGGCCTGAGCGTGGAGGACCTGGACCTCATCGAGATCAACGAGGCGTTCGCGCAGGTAGGCATCCAGTCCACCCGGGACCTGGGGATCAGCGCGGACAAGGTCAACGTCAACGGCGGCGCGATCGCGCTGGGTCACCCGATCGGCATGTCCGGCGCCCGGCTGGTGCTCACCCTCGCCCTGGAATTGAAGCGGCGTGGCGGCGGCACCGGCGCGGCGGCGCTGTGCGGTGGCGGTGGCCAGGGCGACGCGCTGATCATCCACGTGCCGGGCAAGGCCGAGTCGGTTCAGTGAGCGCGAGGAGTGAGCCGGGTTTGCGAGCCCCGCAGTCGCGAACGAGGATCATGCAGTGAGCGAAGCTGTCGAGAACGTCCCGACTGCGGCCGCCGGATCGGTGCGCCGCAGCCGGGACGTACCCCGGCTCGTGGAGCGGGCCCGCGCGGGTGACCCCCGCGCGGTCGCCCGCCTGATCACCCTTGTCGAGAACGGCGACGCGCTGCTGCCGGAGATCGCCGCCGCGCTCGCGCCGTACGCCGGGCAGGCCCAGGTGGTCGGGTTGACCGGCTCGCCGGGCGTGGGCAAGTCGACGACCACCAACGAGCTGGTCCGCGCGCTGCGGGCACGCGGTCACCGCGTCGGCGTGCTGGCCGTGGACCCGTCCAGCCCGTTCACCGGCGGCGCGATCCTCGGCGACCGGGTGCGTATGCAGGACCACGCCACCGATCCCGGCGTCTACATCAGGTCCATGTCCAGCCGGGGGCACCTCGGCGGGCTGGCCGCGGCGACGCCGCAGGCGGTCCGGGTGCTGGAGGGCGCCGGCTGCGACGTGGTGCTCGTGGAGACCGTCGGCGTGGGGCAGGCCGAGGTGGAGGTCGCCTCGCTGGCCGACACCACGCTCGTGCTGCTCGCCCCCGGCATGGGTGACGCCATCCAGGCGGTCAAGGCCGGCATCCTGGAGATCGCCGACGTCTTCGTCGTCAACAAGGCCGACCGGGACGGCGTCGACGCCACCGTCCGCGACATCCAGGGCATGATCGCCCTCGGTGAGCGCGGGCCGGGGCAGTGGCGACCGCAGGTCGTCCGCTCGGTCGCCGCCCGGGGTGAGGGCATCGACGACATCGCCGCCGCCATCGACAAGCACCGCGGCTGGCTGGTCGAGCACGGCGAGCTGCGCCGCCGGCAGGAGGCGCGGGCCGCCGCCGAGATCGAGGCCATCGCGCTGGGCACCCTCCGCGCCCGGATCGGTTCGCTGCGCGACGGTACGGAGCTGTCGACGCTCGCCGCCAAGGTCGCCGAGGGTTCGCTCGACCCGTACGCGGCGGCGGACGAGCTGCTCGATCAGCTCGGCTCCTGAGCCGCAGCCCCGACGGCGCACCGGGCGGTGGCTCAGGCGGCCGTGAGGGCGTCCCGTGCGCATCTGGTGAGCAGCCACGGAAGGTGCGGCGTCCCGATCCGCCCGTTGCCGAGTGCGGTGAGGACCAGCGTGATGTCACCGACGCGCAGCACCACCTTGTCGCCGCTGGCGTACGCCTCGTCGCCGATGCCCGGCAGCGGGGTGACGACGCCACGGGCGTTGGCCCGCCACGCGATCTGCCCGGCCGTACCGTCCGCCCAGGCGGCGCGCAGCACGGTGCTGTTGTCGCGCTCGGAGCGGAAGTCGACGCGTCGCGGTACGCGTCGCACCCGTACCTGTTGACCGACGACCCGTGCCACGTCCTCGACGGAGATCGGAAGCGGCCCGGCAGGCACATGATCCACCTCGCCGAACACGTCCGTGACCAGCAGGCCGGTCCGCTCGGGTTCCGGGTCCGCCGACGACCGGACGGTCAGGGTGCCGACCCGCCTGCTCCACGGCCGGCCGGTGATCGTCACGACGTCGCCCGGCCGGCAGCGGGCTCCCCACCCGCCGGGCAGCCCCCATGCGGTGGTCTCGTCGGCGGTCCCGTCGTCGAGTACCAGGTGGATCAGTCGCCGGCTGTCCCGCCCGTGTGGGCGCAGCGCCAGCACCTGACCGGTGACGGTCACCGACCGCGTCCGGTCCACCAACGCGCCGCCCAGCAGGTATGCGGCACCGGCGAGCAGCACGTACCCCGGCAGCGCATACCAGCCGGAGCGACCGGCGACGCTCAGCACGAACGTTCCCGCGACCACGAGCAGCAGCGCCTGACCGAGCAGCGCGCGGGTGGTGCTGCCGTACCCGGGCCGTACCCGTGGATAGCGCGCCCGGATCCGACGCCAGCCGCCCCGGTACGACGACCAGAGCTCACGCTGGTCGCCGACGTCGAGGCCGAGCACGTCGAGGGTGCGGCGGGTGACGCCCAGCGCGGCCCCGTACGCGAGGTAGCGGTCCCAGACCGCCACCGCCGAGGGTGGCAGCTCGGCGAACTGTTCGTGGTTGCGCAGCCAGGCACCCACCGCGAGCCACCGGGAGGTGGCGTCCAGTCCCGCCGGGGTCGCGCGCTCGCCGACACGCTGCACGAGGCCCGCGAGCACCACGGCGACGGTGAGCGAGAGAAGGAACGTCCAGCGCAGGTGCGTGCGGTACACGGCCACCAGGCCGCAGACCACGCCCACCGTGGCCGCCCCGAGGTACAGCGCGGTCATCATCGTCCGCCCGAACCGACGCCGGGACAACCCGGCCGCCCGCGCGTCGGCGACCACTGCGGCGCGCAGTTTGCCGTTCCAGTCCTTCGACTCGTCCTCGTCGCGGAAGGCCAGCGCGGTAAGTGGCACCACCCCGTCGACGGCGAGCCCACGGACCCGCGCCAGGACCTGCCGTTCGTACGGTCGTAGGCCGCTCTCGTCCGGGTGCGCCCCGGCGAGATGGATGGTGGTGCCACGGGGGTCGGCGTCCGGCTGTCGCAGCTCGTACCAGCCGGCCGCGGCCAGGTCGAGCAGGATCGACTCGGTCGTTCCCGCGCCCGTCGACCCGCCGTTGACCAGCAGGCTCACCACGGCCGGCGGCTCCGGGCCGAGGTCCATCGTCGCCGGTCCGGCCGCTCGTGGTGCCGGGCGGGTGGCGATCCGGCAAGCTCCGTACGCGAGGAGCCAGAGCCCGACGGCGACGCCGGCGAGGATGAGGTCCGCCACGGCTCAGAGACCGACCGCGACGACGCCACGGTCCGAGTCGTCGGAGGTGAACAACTCGCGCCGGTGGAAGCCGAGCGGCCCGGCGACCAGGTTCGTGGGGAAGCTCTGGATCGCCGTGTTGTACTGCTGCACGGCGTACGTCAGGAACTGCCGGGCATAAGCGATCTTGTCCTCGGTGGTGGCCAGCTCGCTCTGCATCGCCGCGAAGTTCTCGCTCGCGCGCAACTGCGGGTACGCCTCGGCGAGCGCGACGAGACGACCCAGAGCCTGACCGAGCGCGTTCTCGGCGTCGGCCCGGCCCGGGTCACCACCGGTGTGCGTGATCGCCTCACCGCGTGCGGCCAGCACGGCGGCCAGGGTGTCGCGCTCGTGCGACGCGTACCCCTTGACGGTCTCGACCAGGTTCGGGATGAGGTCGTGGCGGCGCTTGAGTTGTACGTCGATCTGGGACCAGGACGCTTCCACCTGGTTACGCATCCGCACCAGCTTGTTGTAGACCCGCACCAGCCATACCCCGACCAGGAGGACGACCGTGGAGCCCGCCAGCGCGGCGGCGGTAATTGATGCCATGGCGGGCAAGATAGCGAACCGCCGCGAGGAGTGCGCGCACGTGTCCACCGGGGACGGTTGCCGCGCGCGGGAGGCAGTAGGCTCGCGGCGCGCGGGCTCCGCCCGTGCGGGGTCCCGGTCGGGGCCGGCGCGGGACGACGGCAGGGGAGCGGTACGTGAGTGACGAGGCGACGCGCGAGCTGGGCACGGTGTCGGCGGTGGCCGGTGGGACGACGAAGGTCTCCGACGAGGTGATCGAGAAGATCGCCGTCGCCGCCGCCAGCTCGGTGCCCGGGGTGGCCGAGATGGGTGGGGACATCGCGCGGTTCTTCAACGCGGTCCTCGATCGTGTCGGGCTGGACCAGGTCGGCGACGCCCGGCGGGGTTGCTCGGCCCACGTCTCCGGGGACGCGGCCGTGATCAATCTGGTGCTGGTGATCCAGGCCGGTCAGCCCGTGCCCGAGGTGACGAGCCAGGTGCGGGCCCGCGTGACCGAGGCGGTCGAGGCGTACGGGCTGCGGGTCGACGAGGTCAACATCCGGGTCGACGACGTGGCGATGGGCGGGCCGGCGACTCCCGTGGCGTGATTTCGGACGGGCCTGCCGTCCGCGCCCGCTGCGGTGCCCACGTTACCCACCGGTACGAGTTGACTTAGCGATCGTTCAGGTCAGGGCTCTACACTCGATGGGCAATCGAGGACCCGAGGAGGAGCCCCGCGCATGGACGCCGACGAGATCGACGCCGGACGGGCACGCTGGCAGGCCCGGTACGACGCCGCGCGCAAGCGTGACGCCGATTTCACCACGCTCTCCGGGATGCCTGTCGAGCCGGTCTACGGGCCGCCGGAGGGCAGCGCGTACCCGGGCTTCGAGCGGATCGGCTGGCCCGGCGAGTATCCGTACACCAGGGGTCTGTATCCGACCGGCTACCGGGGGCGGACCTGGACGATCCGGCAGTTCGCCGGCTTCGGAAACGCCCAGCAGACGAACGAGCGTTACAAGATGATCCTCGGCGCCGGCGGTGGCGGCCTGTCCGTCGCGTTCGACATGCCGACGCTTATGGGCCGCGACTCGGACGACCCGCAGGCGCTCGGCGAGGTCGGGCACTGCGGCGTCGCCATCGACACGGCCACGGACATGCAGGCGCTCTTCGACGGCATCGACCTGGCCGGCGTCACCACGTCGATGACCATCTCCGGCCCGGCAGTGCCTGTGTTCTGCATGTACCTGGTCGCCGCCGAGCGGCAGGGCGCCGATCTGTCCACGTTGGACGGCACCCTCCAGACGGACATCTTCAAGGAGTACATCGCGCAGAAGGAGTGGCTCTTCGACCCCGAGCCGCACCTGCGCCTCATCGGCGACCTGATGGAGTACTGCGCGGCCGAGATCCCGCGGTACAAGCCGCTGTCGGTCTCCGGCTACCACATCCGCGAGGCCGGCTCGACCGCCGCGCAGGAACTGGCGTACACCCTCGCCGACGGCTTCGGTTACGTCGAGCTGGGCCTGTCGCGCGGGCTGGACGTGAACGTTTTCGCGCCGGGTCTGAGCTTCTTCTTCGACTCGCACCTCGACTTCTTCGAGGAGATCGCCAAGTTCCGCGCCGCCCGCCGGATCTGGGCCCGCTGGCTGCGCGACGTCTACGGCGCCACCAGCGAGAAGGCCCTGTGGCTGCGGTTCCACACGCAGACCGCAGGGGTGTCGCTGACCGCCCAGCAGCCGGTCAACAACGTCGTACGCACGGCCGTGGAGGCCCTCGCGGCGGTGCTCGGCGGGACCAACTCGCTGCACACCAACGCCCTCGACGAGACACTCGCGCTGCCCACCGACGAGTCCGCCGAGATCGCCCTGCGGACGCAGCAGGTGCTGATGGAGGAGACCGGCGTGGTGAACGTCGCCGACCCGCTCGGCGGCTCCTGGTACGTCGAGGCGCTGACCGACAAGATCGAGGCCGAGGCGGAGGAAATCTTCGCCCGCGTCCGGCAGCTCGGCGGGGAGGGGCCGCACCAGATCGGCCCGATGACCTCGGGCATCCTGCGCGGCATCGAGGACGGCTGGTTCACCGGGCACATCGCCGAGTCGGCGTTCGTCTACCAGCAGGCCCTCGAGAAGGGCGACAAGAAGATCGTCGGCGTCAACTGCCACACCGGCACCGTCGCCAAGGAGCTGGAGATCCTGCGCATCTCGCACGAGGTGGAGCTGGAGCAGCGCCGGGTGCTCGCCGAGCGCAAGGCCGGACGGGACGACGCAGCGGTCAAGGCCGCGGTCGCCCGGATGGTCGAGGCTAGCCGCACCGACGAGAACATGATCCCCGCGATGCTCGACGCCGTCCGCGCCGAGGCCACCCTCGGCGAGATCTGCGACGCGCTGCGCGCCGAGTGGGGCACCTACCGCGAACCAGCCCGCTTCTAACCCCACCCCACCCCACCCCACCCCGCACCCCGCACCCTCCACCCCGGCGATCTTGCACTTGCTGACGCGGCAAACGGTGCCGAATGCCGCTTTTCGGCGACCGAAAGTGCAAGATCGCGGGGTGGGCTGCGGGGCGTGAGAGTTGCAACGTCGGAGTTGCGGGTGAGCTGAGAACCCGGGCCCGCGTGCGAGACTAGGTAACCATGAGCGACCCACGGATCACCTCGTCGATCTTCACCCGCGGCGCGGTCGACCTCAGCACGCTGCGCGGCCCCGCACCAGCCAGTACCCGCCCCGGCGCACCCCCGCAGGGCGGCCCGTCCACCGGCGCGCCAGGCGCGCCCGGCGCCGGCGGTGACGGCGCCATCGTCGACGTCACCGAAGAGACCATCCAGTCCGAGGTGCTCGAACGGTCGATGGCCATGCCCGTCGTCGTCTTCTTCGGCGCGGCCGGCTTCCCCGAGAGTGACGAGTTCGCCCCGGTGCTGGAGCGGCTGGCCGCCGAGAGTGGCGGCGCCTGGGTGCTCGCCCGGGTCGACGTGCAGCAGAGCCCGCGGATCGCCCAGATGTTCCGGGTCCAGGGCATCCCCATGGTGTACGCGGTGGTCGGCGGCCAGCCCATCGACGCCTTCTCCGGCGTGGTCCCCGAGGCGCAGCTGCGCCAGTGGCTCCAGGCCGTGCTCAAGGCCGGCGGCGTGACCGTCGCCGAACCGGAGGACCCACGCCTCGACGAGGCGGACGACGCCCTGATGAGCGGTGACCTGGACGCCGCCGAGCGGGCGTACCGCAAGATCCTCGCCGACTCCCCGGCGGACGCCGCGGCCGAGGCCGGCCTCGCCCAGGTCGGGGTGGCCCGCCGGGTGGCCGGCGCCGACCCGGCCACCGCGCTGGCCGCCGCCGAGAGTGCCCCCGACGACGTGGCCGCCCAGCTGCTGGCCGCCGACATCGAGGTGCTCAGCGGCCTGGCCGAGCAGGCGTACGCCCGGCTCGTCGGCCTGGTCCGGCGGACCGCCGGCGAGGACCGGGAGACGGTCCGCCAGCACCTGGTGTCGCTGTTCACCATCGCCGGGCCGGACGACCCGGCGGTCGCCTCGGCACGTCGTGCCCTGGCCAGCGCCCTGTTCTGAGTTCGTAGCACGCCAGCGCGGGCCGGCGTTCCGGCCGGCCCGCCCGACCACCGAGGACGGGAGCTCATGATGCGCCGGATCGCCGTCCTCGACGCGCCGACAAACCTCGGTCTACGGCCGCCCACGCCCACGTCGGTCCCGGGCTGCGCCAAGGCGCCCGGAGCGCTGCGCGACCACGACCTGCTGGCCCGGCTGCGCGCCCGCGACGCCGGATGCATAACCCCACCCCGCTACGACCCGGGTGACTGGCGGCCCGGCGACGGGGTGTGCCACGCCCGGGAGATCGCCGACTACTCCCTCGCCCTCGCCGAACGGATCGGCTCGATGATCGACCGGGGCGAGTTCCCGGTGGTGCTTGGCGGCGACTGCTCGGTGCTGCTCGGCTCGGCGCTTGCCATGCACCGCCTCGGTGAAGCCGTCGGCGGGCGGATCGGCCTGGTCTTCGTGGACGGGCACTCCGACTTCCGGCACCCCGGCAACGCCTCCTACGTGGGTGCCGCCGCGGGGGAGGACCTGGCCCTGGTCACCGGGCGCGGCCAGGCCGACCTGGCCGCCCTGGAGGGACGCCGACCCTACTTCCGCGACATCGACGTGGTGGTGCTCGGCATCCGGGCGCAGGACGAGTACCGGCTCGACCTCCAGGCGGCCGGGATCACCACCCGGCCGGTGCCGGCGCTGCGCGCCGAGGGCGCCGCCCGCACGGCGCAGTGGGCACACGAGCAGCTCGCCGACTGCGCGGGCTACTGGGTGCACATCGACGTGGACGTGCTCGACCCGGCGGTGATGCCCGCCGTGGACGCCCCCGACCCGGGCGGCATCGCCTTCGCCGAGCTGGAGATCCTGCTCGCCGGCCTGGTCGACACCCCGCACTGCCTCGGCGTCGAGCTGACCGTCTTCGACCCCGACTACGACCCGGACGGCTCGTACGCCGCCGAGATCGTCAACACGGTGGTCGCGGGTCTGGCACCGGTCACCGCCCCGGAGGCGGTGCCGCCGCGTCTGCTCCCGGCCCGACCCGCGCCCGCCCCCCGACGCGACACCGGCCGCACCACGTTCGCCGCCGAGCGGTCCGGGACGCCGCGACCCGCAGCCGGGGACGGGCAGCACGACCTGGGCGACCCGGCGGGTGCGCGGAACGGTACCGACACCGCCGTCCGGTCGCTGGCCGCTGTGCCAGCGACGGCCGAGCAGTCCGGCGCCGGTACGCCGACGGACAGCGAGTCGCCAGCTGACCTCGGGCCGGCCGATGTCCTCGCGCCGGTCCACTCCGGGCCGGCCGGCACCCCGGTCGAACCGGAGCCGGTGGGCCCACCCGCGTCGGCCGGCCCCGGCCTGCTACGCCGTAGTTCGCCCTCCACCCCCGAGCACCCCACACCCGCCTAGACCGACGGGTCCAGCGTCGCCGTCGCCGAGGCGGCACCCCACTGGACGTCAACCATCCCACCGCGGTAGCGGCGCTCGGATGTTGATCGCGGTCAGGTTTCCCGCAGCCCTGTCGGGCGATCTGAGCAACCGGTAGCCGGTCCGGTCAGCGCGGCAGCGAGCGTAGCGCCTCCACCACGGCATCGGGTGCCCGCAGCGGCACGAAGTGGTCGGCGCCGGGTATTAGCACAAGGCGGCAGCCGGGAATGCGCCGCGCGGCCTCGACGCAGGACGGGACGAACGACCGCCGTTCGAGATCGCCGAGCAGCAGCACGCAGGGAGTAGCAACGTCCTCCAGCCGGGACCACGCGTCGCCGTCGTCGACGAAGGTATCGCCCCAGTTGAGCCAGAACCGGACCGCCGAACGCAGCAGATCGACGACGAGCGGGTCGCGGCCGGCCCGGGCCCAGCGGGCGACACCCTGCTCGACGAAGGTCTCCGGGTCGGCGCTGTCCGGCTCGTCATCGGGATCGTGGGAGGGCGGGGCGCCGGAAATGCCGGGACATGCCAGCACCATCCCGCGAACCCGATCCGGCTCGGCGAGCGCGAGGTCGAGCGCTGTACCGCCACCCATGCTGCAACCGACGAACAACGCCGGCCCGACGCCGAGTTGGTCAAGCACCCGACGCAGGTCGTCCAACCGGGAGAATCGCCCGGCCGGCGGCGCGGAGCGGCCGAAGCCCCGCGCGTCGTACCGGATCAGCCGGTGCTGCCCGGCGAGTCGCTCCCAGACGGGGTTCCAGATGCGGGAATCGCCGACGCCCGGATGCAGTAGCACGACCGGTGGCAGGCCGCCCCCGGTGTCCTCGGCCCAGACGCACCCGTCCCCCACATCGATCAACTCCCCCATGGCGGCGAGCCTCAGGGGGTCGGGAGGGCGCGCAGGAAGCGTTCGGCGATCGGGACGGCGGAGGCCGTGCTGGCGCCACCCTTCTCGACGAACACGGCGAACGCCACATCGCCCCGCCAGCCCACGAACCAGGCGTGCGTGTGGGCCGGGTTGTTGTCGTACTCGGCGGTGCCGGTCTTGCCGTACACCTCGCCGCCCGGCACGTCCCTGAGCGCGGTGCCGGTGCCGGTGGTCACCACCTCGCGCATCATGGTGCGCAGCGCCGAGACGGACTCCGGCTTGAGCTGTTCGCCGGCCGGGGCCGGCTTGGCCGGCGCGGGGTCCACCAGAAGTTGCGGCTGCTCGAACCGGCCGCGCGCGACTGCCGCCGTGGCACCTGCCATGGCCAGCGGACTGACGAGTGTGGTGCCCTGCCCGAACGAGGCGGCGGCCTGCTCGGCGGGGCTCCCGCCGGTCGACACCTTGCCGGTGAACGCGTCGACGCCGAGGTCCCACTGACCCTCCAGGCCCAGCGTACGACCGGCGGCGGCCAGCCCGTCGCCACCCAACTTCGGGGCCAGCGTGGCGAACGCGGTGTTGCAGGACTTGGCGAAATCGGTGCGGAACGGCACCGAGCCCAACTCGAAGTTGTCCGAGTTCTTGAAGGACCGGCCGTCGACGGTGACTGTCTTCTTGCAGTCCACCGGCCCGTCGAGGGTGACCGCGCCCCGGTCCAGCAGGCCGAGCGCGCTGACCATCTTGAATGTGGAACCGGGCGGCACCTGGGCGTTGAAGGCCAGGTTCTCGCCGGCCGGCCCGGGTCCGTTCGCCACGGCGAGCACGGAGCCGTCGCTGATCCGTACCGCCACCAGCGAGGACCGGCGCGCCTCGGGACGCAGCGCGGCGTCGGCGGCGTTCTGGGCGGCCACGTCCACTGTCGTCTTGAGCGCCTGCCCGGCCTGGGGCTCGCGGCGGAACAACTCGGTGCCGGTGGGCTCCAGCTTGCCGCCCTCGGCGGGACGTTCGACCACCACTGTCAGCCCGGGGTTGCCGCGCAGCCGCTCGTCGTACCGGCCCTGCAACCCGCCATGCCCGACCAGGTCACCCACCACGTACCGGTCGGGGTGCGCGGCCAGGTCGTCGGCCTGCGCCGGGTCGACCGAGCCGAGCAGCGCGCGGGCGAACTCCCGGGTGGGCGCCAGGTCGAGCTTGTCGGAGACGAACTTGGTGCCGGGCAGGTCGTAGATCCGGGGCTTGATCTGGCGGTACGCCTCCTCGCGGAGGGTCACCACCTCGACGAAGTCGCCCGGCTCGGCCTTGGCCACCCGCTCGGGCAGGTCGGCCAGGTCGACAGCCGGGACCAGCGCCGGACGGATCGCCTTGAAGGCCCCGTCGAGGTCCTTGGCCAGTTTCTTGATGTCGGCGACCCCGTCGGGCTGCACACCCACCCGGACCACCGGGCGGGGTGCGACGATCGGCTGCCCGGCGGCGTCCAGCACGCCGGCCCGAGGGCTGGCCTCCCGGCGCAACCCCAGCCGGTCACCTGTGGTGAGCCGCTCGTGGACGACACGGGGCTCCCAGATCACCTGCCACTGGTCGTCGTCGCCCTGGGCGAGCCGCACCTCCCGGTCGTACGCCCAGCGGGTCTGACCGGGCAGGGTCCACTCCACCTGCACCGTCGCGGTCGCGATGTCCTTGGTGATCTTCGGGTCGCCGCGGCGGGTCAGTTTGGGAGGGGTGCCGGCCAGTTCACCGGAGAGTTCCTTGATCTCGCGGCTCACGTCGCCCGCCGGAACCTTGTTGCCGGTGGGGTCGACCAGTCCGACCGCCTGGAGGTCGCCGCTGCGCCAGCCGGCGAGGAAGGCGTCGACGGTGCGCTGCGGCCCGTCGTCGCCGGAGCAGGCGACCAGGACGCCGGCGGTGAGTAGCGCCGCCGTGGCGGCGGCCACCCGCCTGCGGACGGGGTTCGGTGGGTGGGCTCGGGGGTACGACAGGAGCATGACGCGAGGTCCTTCCGATCTCGGGCTGCCCTGCACGGTAGTACGAGAACGCTGTCCCCAACGTCCCGTGAAGTGGGCCTACGTGCGGAAAGACGGACCGCGCCGCTGTGATGAACATCGCGTGGCGGGGTATTCGCCAACCGGCCAACCTCGGACCCGCAACGGGTGAAAGGACAGAGTCCCGATCCGGACGTCCGGCCAGTGGTCCGCCGACGAACGCGCAATCCGGCAGGCCTAGGCTGGGCGGCAGAGTGACCCACAACGCGGTGGGTCGAGGGGAGTGGCACCGATGGACCGGCGTCCGGCGATCAAACCGGAACCCGACCTCCGGCAGGATGACTCCGGCCGGGACGACGACAGCTTCGATTCCGCGACCGACGGGGACGGCTACGGCCGACTCGACACGGGCGTCACCGGCCTCACCGGGTCGAGCATCGACACCATCTACGATCTGGGCCTGCCGACCGAGGCGTTGGCCGACGACGTGGAGGACGCCGAACTCGACGAGCCGGTACCGAACGCGGAGCGCCTGGTGGCCCAGGCTGTCGCGCTCGCCGGGGACGACCACGACGCGGCGACCCTGGTGGGTCGTTTCTGGCGGTTCGCCCCGGACGAGGAGCTGGTCGGCTTCACGGCGGAGGAGATGCTCGACGCGGCCCGGGCGCACCGGGACCTCGCCCAGCAGCGGGTGCCCGGCGAGCTGAAGCTGCGGATCCACGAGCCACACGCGGACCAGCACCACACGGTCGTCGAGATCGTCACCGACGACATGCCGTTCCTGGTCGACTCCGTGACCGCGCTGCTCAACTCGTACCACCTGGACGTGCACCTGCTGGTGCACCCGCTGGTGGTGGTCCGCCGCGAGCCGCTGGGCCGGCTCACCGAGGTCTCCGCCGACGTGGAGCCGGACGACGCGATCGCCGGCGACATCATCGAGAGCTGGATGCGGATCGAGATCGACCCGGTCCGCGACGCGGCCGAGCGGGACCGGCTGCGCCGTGAGCTGCAACGGGTGCTCACCGACGTGCGCGAGGCGGTGGAGGACTGGCCGAAGATGCGCCAGCGCGCCCTCGCCCTCGCCGACGAGCTGGCCTCGGCCCGCACCTCGGAGAACCGCCCACCGGTGCCGGAGAAGGACATCACGGACTCGGTGGAGCTGCTGCGGTGGCTCGCCCACGACCACTTCACCTTCCTCGGCTACCGCGAGTACCGGCTGGTGGACGCTCCGGGCGGGAACGCCCCGGACCCGGTCGACGGCAAGGCGCTGGAGGCGGTGCTCGGCACCGGTCTGGGCATCCTGCGCTCCGACTCGCCGGAGGCCCGGTCGCTGTCCTCGATGACTCCCGAGGCGCACGAGAAGGTGCTGGAGAAGCGCCTGCTCATCATCACCAAGGCCAACTCGCGGGCCACCGTGCACCGCTCCGCGTACCTGGACTACATCGGCTTCAAGATCTTCAACGAGGTCGGCGAGGTGATCGGCGAACGGCGCTTCCTGGGCCTGTTCTCCACCGCCGCGTACCGCACGAGCGTCCGCGAGCTTCCGGTGGTCCGCCGCAAGGTGGCCGAGGTGCTGGACCGGTCCGGCCTCAGCCAGCGCAGCCACTCCGGCAAGGATCTGATCCAGATCCTGGAGACGTACCCGCGCGACGAGCTGTTCCAGATCAAGACCGACGACCTGTACCACGCGGTGATCGGCGTGCTGCGCATGGCCGGGCGCCGGCAGCTGCGGGTGTTCCTGCGCCGCGACGCGTACGGGCGGTTCATCTCCTGCCTCATCTACCTGCCGCGGGACCGGTTCACCACGCAGAACCGGCTGCGCATGCAGGACATCCTGCTGCGCGAGCTGAACGGCGTCGGGGTGGACTACACGACCCGGGTCACCGAGTCGATGCTCGCCCGAATCCACTTCATCGTCCGTACCGACCCCACCCGGCCGCCCGGCGACATCGACGCCGACCTGCTGGCCGAGGAGTTGGCCGACGCCACCCGGCTCTGGGACGACGACTACCGGCTGGTGTTGGAGCGCAAGCTCGGCGACGAGCAGGCCAAGCACCTGTTCGCCAGGTACGCCGACGCGTTCCCGGAGGGCTACAAGGACGGGCACACGCCGTACGAGGCGATGAAGGACCTGGCGAAGCTGGAGCTGCTGGAGGAGCCCGGCCAGCTGGAGATGCACCTGTTCCGCAAGCAGCTCGCGCCCCGGCCGGGCACGCGGACGCCCGGCACGGACCTGACCGAGACGATGAACGTCCGGTTCAAGGTCTACCGGTACGGCGAGCCGATGATGCTGTCCGCCGTGCTGCCGGTGCTGCACTCGCTCGGTGTCCGGGTCGTCGACGAGCACCCGTACGAGGTGGACCGCATCGACGGCCGGGTCTACCTGTACGACTTCGGCCTGATGCTGCCCGAGGGTCACCAGGAGCTGTCCGAGGTGCGCCCGCACGTGGAGAACGCGTTCGCGGCGGCGTGGCGTGGCGAGGCCGAGGTGGACCGGTTCAACGAGCTGGTGCTGCGCGGCGGCCTGACCTGGCGGCAGGTGGTGGTGCTCCGGGCGTACGCGAAGTACCTGCGGCAGGCCGGCACCGTCTTCTCGCAGGACTACATGGAGCAGACCTTCATCGCGTACCCGAAGGTCGCCGGTCTGCTGGTGGAGCTGTTCGAGACCCGGTTCGCGCCTGGCGAGATGAGCGCCGAGGAGCGTCAGCAGCGCAGCGGCGAGCTGGTGGAGACGATTCGGACCGCGCTGGACGACGTGGCAAGCCTCGACCAGGACCGGATCCTGCGCTCGTACCTGACGCTGATCGAGGCGACCCTGCGGACCAGTTTCTACCAGCGGCGCTCTGACGGGCGGCCGAAGGCGTACGTGGCGTTCAAGCTGGACCCGCAGGCCATTCCGGACCTGCCGGCGCCGCGACCGAAGTTCGAGATCTTCGTGTACTCGCCCCGGTTCGAGGGTGTGCACCTGCGGTTCGGGCCGGTGGCCCGGGGCGGGTTGCGCTGGTCCGACCGTCGGGAGGACTTCCGGACCGAGGTGCTGGGCCTGGTCAAGGCGCAGATGGTGAAGAACACGGTGATCGTGCCGGTGGGCGCCAAGGGCGGCTTCGTGTTGAAGCAGAAGCCTGGTGACCGGGACGAGGCCGTCGCCTGCTACCAGGAGTTCGTCGGCGCGATGCTCGACGTCACCGACAACATCGTCAGCGGGCAGATCGTGCCGCCCGAGGACGTGGTGCGGCACGACGGCGACGACCCGTACCTGGTGGTGGCGGCGGACAAGGGCACCGCGACGTTCTCCGACATCGCCAACGAGATCTCCAAGAACCACAACTTCTGGATGGGCGACGCGTTCGCCTCCGGCGGTTCGGCCGGGTACGACCACAAGAAGATGGGCATCACCGCCCGGGGCGCCTGGGAGTCGGTGAAGCGGCACTTCCGGGAGCTGGGTCTGGACACCCAGACCGAGGACTTCACTGTGGTCGGCGTCGGTGACATGTCAGGTGACGTGTTCGGTAACGGGATGCTGCTGTCCGAGCACATCCGCCTGGTTGCCGCGTTCGACCACCGACACATCTTCCTCGACCCGGAGCCGGACGCGGCCACCTCGTACGCGGAGCGGCGGCGGCTGTTCGACATGCCCCGTTCCTCCTGGGAGGACTACAACCCGGAGCTGATCTCGGCCGGGGGTGGCATCTTCCCGCGTACCGCCAAGTCCATCCCGATCACGCCGCAGGTCCGGGCGGCGATCGGCCTGGACGACGACGTCACGCACCTCTCGCCGCAGGAGCTGATGAAGGCGATCGTCACCGCCCCTGTCGACCTGTTCTGGAACGGCGGCATCGGCACCTACGTCAAGGCGTCCAGCCAGACAAACGCCGAGGTGGGCGACAAGTCCAACGACGCGATCCGGGTGGACGGGCGCAGCCTGCGCTGCCGGGTGGCGGGCGAGGGCGGCAACCTGGGCTGGACCCAGCTCGGCCGGATCGAGTACGCGTTGACAGGTGGCCGGATCTACACCGACTTCATCGACAACGCGGCAGGTGTGGACACCTCCGACCACGAGGTGAACATCAAGATCCTGCTGAACACCGCGGTGGCCGACGGTGAGTTGACCACCGCCGAGCGGGACGAGCTGCTCGCGCAGATGACCGACGAGGTCGCCGAGTTGGTGCTGCGGGACAACTACGACCAGGCGCGGGCGATCAACAACGCCCAGGCCCAGGCCGCCTCGCTGCTGCCGGTGCACCGCCGCATGATCAACGAGCTGGAACGTTCCGGCGCGTTGGACCGCTCGCTGGAGGCGCTGCCGCCGGACGAGGAGCTGGCGGTCCGTAGTGAGTCCGGCCTGACCGCGCCGGAGTTCGCGGTGCTGCTCGCGTACGTGAAGATCGTCCTGGAACGGGAGATCCTCACCGACGGGTTGGCCGACGAGGAGTGGACGACCGAGGTGCTGGTCAACTACTTCCCGACGCCGATGCGCGAACGGTTCGCCGACCGGATGGGCCGGCACCGGCTGCGCCGGGACATCGTCACCACGGTGCTGGTCAACGAGGCGATCAACAGGGGCGGCATCTCGTTCGTGTTCCGGGTCGTCGAGGAGACCGCGGCCAGCGCGGCAGACGTGATCCGGGCGTACGTGGTGGTCCGCGAGGTGTTCGGGCTGCGGGACGTCTGGGACGCCGTCGAGGCCCTGGACAACAAGGTCTCGCCGGAGCTGCAGACAAGCGTCTACCTGGACACCCGTCGACTGCTCGACCGCGCGGTGCGATGGCTGGTCACCAACAGGCGTTCGCCCATCGACGTGCCGGCCGAGATCGCCCGCCTGCGCGACGGCGTGGCCCGGCTGCTGCCGGGGCTGGAGGAGCTGTTCTACGGGAGCGAACGGCAGGGCATCGCGGCGCACATCGACTCGATGACCGAACGTGGGCTGCCCCGCGAGCTGGCCGAACGCGCTACCCGGCTGATGTACAGCTTCGGCCTGCTCGACGTGGTGGAGACCGCCACCCGCAGCGGTCGGGACGTCGGCGAGGTGGCCCCGGTCTACTTCGTGCTGTCCAACCTGTTCCGGGTGGACTCGCTGCTGTCGAAGATCTCCCTGCTGCCGAGGGAGGACCGCTGGCAGACCCTGGCCCGGATGGCGCTGCGCTACGACCTGTACGCCGCGCTTGCCGCGCTCACCGCCGAGGTGCTCGACTCCACGCCGGAGAACCTGCCGCCGCACGAACGGGTGCAGCAGTGGGAGCAGTCGAACGCCACGTCGATCCACCGCGCCCAACGGGCGATGGGGGAGTTCGACGAGTCGCGGGCCGACCTCGCCGCGCTGTCCGTGCTGCTGCGCCAGATCCGCACCCTGGTGCGGACCTCCGCCGCGGCCTGATCCGGCACGCCGCAACGGTCCGGCCGGTCGGGTCACCCCGACCGGCCGGACCGCGTTCGTGTCGGCGGCTCACGCCACCAGGGTGGCGAAGACGACCACGTTGTCCGGGTAGCTCCGGACGGCCTCGTCGAACTGGCCGCCGCAGGTGACGACCCGCAGGCCAGGCCTGTCGTTCGGCCCGTACACCAGTTCGGTGGGGAAGGCCGTCTTCGGGTACGACTTCACCGAGTCGACCTGGAAGGTGGCCGGCTGGCCGTCGGCCCGCCGAACGGTGATCGTGTCGCCGGGGGTGAGCGCGCCCAGGTCGAAGAAGACGGCCGGGCCGAGCTTCGCCGAGTCCACGTGCCCGACGATCACCGCGTTGCCTGTCTCGCCGGGGCTCGCCCCCGGCTCGTACCAGCCGGCCTGGTCGGCCTGCTCCAACGGGGGGACCTGGACGGTGCCGTCCGGGTTGGTGCCCAGCGACATGATCGTCGCGTTGACGCCGATCCGGGGGATCTCGATGCTCGTCGGGGCGGAACGCGCCAGTGCGGGGATGGCGTCCCCCTGGCCGGCGGGCGCATCGTCGAGCGGCGGTACGTCGGTGTCGGTGGCCGCCGGTCCGGTGACCTCGGGGCCGACCTGGGACTGCGGCTGTGGTGGGCGGGGAGCGGGAGTGGTCTTCAGGGCCGCGCCGATCATGCCGGCCCCGATCATGGCGGCGGTGACGACGACGGCCGCGCCGGCGGCACGCCACGGTCTCCCGTGACGGCCGCCGGCCCGTGTCGTCGTCACGTCAGACGAGCGAACCATCGGTCCGCCGACGACGCATCAGCACGATCCCGCCCAGCGCGGCAGCGCCGAGCAGGCTCGCCCCACCGGTGGCCAGGCCACGGTCGGTGCCGGTGCTGACGCCGCCGTCACCGCCGTCGACGCCACCGTGCGGCAGCACGACCAGCTCGCCCTCGCCGCACGAGCCCTTGAGCTCGTAGCGACCCGGCTTCGCGTCACGGTCGACCTTGGCCTCGCCGTAGTAGACGAACTCCCGCTCGCTCTCCCAGCCCTTGTCGGAGTCGCGCTCGTCCGAGCCGTACTCGTCGTGGCCCTTGTTCTCCCAGCCCTTGTCGGAGCCGTACTCGTCCGAGCCGTACTCGTCGTGGCCCTTGTTCTCCCAGCCCTTGTCGGAGCCGTACTCGTCGGAGCCGCGCTCGTCGTGGCCCTTGTTCTCCCAGCCCTTGTCCGAGCCGTACTCGTCGGAGCCGTACTCGTCCGAGCCGTACTCGTCGTGGCCCTTGTTCTCCCAGCCCTTGTCCGAGCCGCCCTTGTCCGAGTCGCGCTCGTCCGAGCCGTACTTGTCGGAGCCCTTCGAGTCCCAGTCCTTCTTGTCCTCGTGGCCCTTGTCGCCGCGGCTGTCCTCGGCGTCCTGGCCGTGCTCCTCGCCCTTCCAGTCCTTGCTGTCCTCGTCGCCGTAGGCGTCGGCGGCAGCGCCGCCGCCCTGACCACCGGGCTGGGCGCCGTCGGCGGGCGGCTGCGGCTTGTCCTCGCCGTTCTCGCCCTTGCCGTTCTCGTCCTTGCCCTTGTCGTCCTTGCCCTCGTGGTCCTTGCCCTTGTCGTCCTTGCCCTCGTGGTCCTTGCCCTTGTCGTCCTTGCCCTTGTCGTCCTTGCCCTCGTGGTCCTTGCCCTTGTCGTCCTTGCCGTGTTCGTCCTTGCCCTTGTCGTCGTGGCCCGAGGAGTTCTCCTCCTCGCGCCACTCGCCGCGGTCCTCACCCCGGTCGTCGCGCGCCGGCTTGAGCTTGACCTTGCCGGTGACCTTGGACCACACGTACGCGTGCTCCTGCCGATCCGGGCAGATCTCGAGGAGCTTGACCTCTTCGCCAGCCTTGACGACGTGCGGCTTGGCGTAGACCTTGCCGTCACGGTCCTTGCCGCCGTCGTGGTGCCCGTCCGCGAACGCGATTCCCGGCGTGAACACCAGGAGCGAGGCGCCGCCGAGCGCGGCGCCCGCAACGACCTTCCCGAGCATCTTCTTAGCCATGACCTGCGTCACTCCATCCCTGTTGTCCTGAGCCCGGCGACAACCGAGCTAAGACCGACGTTAGACCGTTTCATGACCTATGAAGGGAAAGATTCGCGTTTTGACCTTTACTGCTGGTAAGAGGTAAAGGGGTGGTACGCGGCTTTCACGGCTCGCCGTACCGCTGCGGCCCGGTAGCGCCGGCCCCGGCCTGCTCGTGCCACACGGGGCCGCTCGGAGGTATCGTCCAGTTCCTCCGCCTCGACGCATCGAGCCATTGCCATGGAAGCGCTCCCATGCAAGAATCGGCGCACGCGGTTCGGGGAGCCACACCGCACAGGCAGTCACCGTCGAGGGCATCCGGTCCGCCGGGCGACGCTCTGCCGCCGACCGTCCGGCCGCGTGCCGTTCGATCACCCACCACCAAACGCCCGTCCGGGTCGGGCACCCCCGAAAAATCCCGTTGGCGTCGGCGGCCGTCCGTGCAGGACGCCCACCGTGCCGTCCCGCCGGGCCGTACGCGGGCCCGGTCTCGCCCAAGGAGATCAGTGGCATGAATGTGTGGAGAAGGCTGTCCGGCCCACGCCGGGCCCTCGCGCTCGCCGGCGCGGGTGCCCTGGTCGCCGGCGGGCTGGTGACGATTCCCGTCACGGCGGCGCAGGCCGCCACGCAGTGCGACATCGCCTACTCGTCGAACGACTGGCAAGGCGGCTTCACCGCGAACATCACCATCAAGAACATCGGCGACCCGCTGAACGGCTGGACGCTCGGCTGGACGTTCCCCAACTCCAGCCAGCGGGTGCAGCAGGGCTGGTCGGCCGAGTTCACCCAGTCCGGCAGCCAGGTCACCGCGCGGAGCCTGTCCTACAACGGCAGCCTCGCCACCGGCGCGTCGACGAGCATCGGCTTCAACGGCGCGTGGAGCGGCAGCAACCCGAAGCCGACCTCGTTCACCCTGAACGGCGTGGCCTGCAACGGTGGCACCACGCCGCCGACGACGCCGCCACCGACCACGACGCCGCCACCGACCACGACCCCGCCGCCCACCACGCCCCCGCCGACCACCACCCCGCCCCCGGGGACGAAGGTGGACAACCCGTACGCCGGAGTGCCCGGCTACGTGAACCCGGAGTGGAAGGCCAAGGCGGACGCCGAGCCGGGCGGAAGCCGCGTCTCCAACAACCCCACAGCCGTCTGGCTGGACCGGATCGCCGCCATCAACGGCACCCCGAACAGCAGCTCCAACGGCGCCTTCGGCGTGCGGGACCACCTGGACGAGGCGCTGCGCCAGGGTGCCGGCTACATCCAGTTCGTGATCTACAACCTGCCCGGCCGGGACTGCTCGGCGCTCGCCTCCAACGGTGAGCTGGGCCCGGACGAGCTGCCCCGCTACAAGGCCGAGTACATCGACCCGATCGCCGCGATCCAGAGCGACTCGAAGTACCGGAACATCCGGATCATCAACGTCATCGAGATCGACTCGCTGCCGAACCTGGTGACCAACACCTCCGGCCAGGCCGGCGGCACTGTCATGTGCGACACGGTCAAGGCCAACGGCGCGTACGTGAACGGCGTCGGCTACGCCCTCGCCAAGCTCGGCGCGATCGGCAACGTCTACAACTACATCGACGCCGGGCACCACGGCTGGCTCGGTTGGGACAGCAACTTCGGGCCGACCGCCGACATCCTGAAGACCGCCGCGGTCGCCTCCGGCAGCACCGTCAACAACGTGCACGGCTTCATCACCAACACCGCCAACTACTCGGCGCTCCAGGAGCCGTACTTCAAGGTCACCGACACCGTGAACGGCCAGACGGTGCGGCAGTCCAAGTGGGTCGACTGGAACTTCTACGTCGACGAGCTGTCCTTCGCCCAGGCGTTCCGCGACAAGCTGGTCTCGGTCGGCTTCAACTCCAACATCGGCATGCTTATCGACACCTCCCGCAACGGCTGGGGCGGCTCCGCCCGGCCCACCGGGCCTGGTGCGACGACGAGCGTGGACACCTACGTCAACGGTGGCCGGATCGACCGCCGGGCCCACGCCGGCAACTGGTGCAACCAGGCTGGTGCCGGTCTCGGTGAGCGGCCTCGGGCCAACCCGGCGACGGGTATCGACGCCTACGTCTGGGTGAAGCCCCCGGGTGAGTCGGACGGCTCCAGCTCGGAGATCCCGAACAACGAGGGCAAGGGCTTCGACCGGATGTGCGACCCGACGTACGGCGGCAACGCCCGCAACGGCAACAACCCGACCGGTGCGCTGCCGAACGCGCCGATCTCCGGTGCGTGGTTCTCGGCCCAGTTCCAGGAGCTCATGCGCAACGCGTACCCGGCCCTCTGACCGGATCGCCTTCACACCAACCCGCCGCCGGCAGTAGGTGAGGCACTGCCGGCGGCAGGTTCCCCGGGGTCCCCGGTCCGACCGTCACAGGTCGGGTCGGGGACCCCCCTTGTCACGTCCCGGTCAGGGCACCGTGCGTTCGATCGCCGCCCGGCCCTGCTCGGCCAGGTCGCGGCGGGCCTTGTCCAGGTTCTCCGGGGTGAGGTCCTGCCCGCGGGCCATCACCAGGTCCTCCGGCTCCCACTGCTGCTCGGCGCCGGTACGGATGTTGTCGCCACCGGCCCCGGTGCCCGTTCCGGTCGCACCGGTCCCGGCGGCGTACGGGTCGCCGATCAGGTCGTCGGTGTCCGGTGCGAGGTCCTCCGGCCGGTTGCGGGGCTCGGCGAAGGACGGTGTGTCCCGGTCCGGCCCGCCGCCACCGCTCAACTGCGGGACGGTGCTGTCGTCGTCCACCGCCGCGGCCATCTCCGGGCTCTCCTCCAGCGGCCGTCGGCCGTCGCGATCGGTCATGGTGTCGCCTCCTGTGTCCGGCGCGGTGCGTTATCCCCCTCGGCTACCCGGTGCGGCCACGGCCATGCGCGCGAGGCGGACGGTCAGCTGCCCGGTTCCCGCTCGTTGGGGGCCGGCGGCTCGGCCGGGCGCAGCCACTGCCAGAGCAGCATGAGCAGCCCGAAGGCGAGCATCGTCAACCCCGCCCACAGGTTGATCCGTACCCCCTGGGCCTTGTCGATCTCGGCCCGGCTGTCGAAGACGCCGATCAACGTCACGATGACCCCGTACGCCACGAAGAGCCCACCGATCACCCGGCGGATGTCGAACAGCCGGGCGGCGGCGGAGCGGCGCTGCTCCGCCTGCGTCTCGTCGATAAGCGGGTCCTGCGCCGGCTGGCCGTCGTTGCTCATCTGCCGACTCCTTTCCTAGAAGACCGGGATGTAGAAGAGGGCGGCCAGCGCGACAGCGACCAGGCCGAGCAGAACGGGGGAGCGGTACCAGGCGGCGTCCCCGGCGAGCACGTCGCCCTTCAGGTCGATGCCGCCCATGCCGTACACCAGCCCGCGCAGCTCCTCGTCGCGCTTGGGGGCGGTGAGCGGGGTGATGATGGCGGCGACCACCACCGCCGTGACGAACGCGAGACCGGCGCCCCAGAAGCTCTCCTCCAGGTCGGAGTTGAAGTCGACGACGCCGCCCTTGTAGAGCAGGTAGAGGCTCAGCGACACGAGGGTGCCCAGCAGCAGCGACCAGAAGCCGGCCAGGGCGGTCATCCGCTTCCAGAACATGCCGATGATGAACGTGGCGAACAGCGGCGCGTTGAAGACGGAGAAGAGCGCCTGGATGTAGTTCATGATGTTGCTGAATCCGGCCGCGATGAACGCGGTGCCGATGCCGATCACCACGGCCGCGACCGTCGCCCACCGGCCGATCCGCAGGTAGTACTCGTCCGACCGGTCACGACGGATGTACGCCTGCCAGATGTCGTAGGTGAAGACCGTGTTGAAGCCGCTCACGTTGGCGGCCATGCCGGCCATGAACGAGGCGAGCAGACCGGTGACCGCCACCCCGAGCACACCGTTGGGGAGCAGGTCGCGCATCAGCAGCGGGATCGCGTTGTTGTACTGCAGGTCGCCGCTCTCCGCGCCCAGACCCTTGACCGTCACCAGGGCCACCAGGCCGGGGATCACCGTGACCAGCGGGATGAACAGCTTCGGGTACGCGGCGATGATCGGCGTACGCCGGGCGGCGCTCATGTTCTTCGCCGACAGCGCCCGCTGCACCTCGGCGAAGTTCGTCGTCCAGTAGCCGAACGACAGCACGAAGCCGAGGCCGAAGACGATGCCGATCCACTGCGCGCCAAGCGGGTTGGCGGTGCTGCCGGTGTCCTGCCAGGCGTGCAGACCCGCCTCGCCGAGCTTCGAGTCGCGTACGGCGTCCATGAGGCCGCTCACCCCGCCGACCTTGACCAGGCCGATCACGGTGACCGGGATGAGACCGGCCAGGATGACGAAGAACTGGAGCACCTCGTTGTAGATCGCCCCGGACAGACCACCGATGGTGATGTACGCCAGCACGATCGCCGCGCCGACCACGATCGCCGTCCAGAGCGGCCAGCCGAGCAGCGCCTGCATCACCAGGGCCAGCGCGTACAGGTTCACGCCGGCGATCAGCACCTGGGCGACGGCGAAGCTGAGCGCGTTGAGCAGGTGCGTGGGGCGGTTGAACCGCAGCCGCAGGTACTCGGGGACGCTGCGGACCTTCGAGCCGTAGTAGAAGGGCATCATCACGATGCCCAGGAACACCATCGCCGGCACGGCGCCGATCCAGTAGTAGTGGACCGTCATCACGCCGTACTGGGCGCCGTTCGCCGCCATGCCGATGATCTCCAGCGCGCCCAGGTTCGCCGAGACGAAGGCGAGACCCGTGACCCAGGCCGGCAGGGACCTGCCGGAGAGGAAGAAGTCGACGCTGGTCCGGATCGCCCGGCGGGCCGCGAAACCCACTCCGAGGACGGTGACGAAGTACAGCGCCAGGATCAGGTAGTCCAACCCGTTCATGTTGAGCCGAAGACCGCCGCCGTCCATCCCGTCACCCCTCGTCCCGACGATGTCACCGGTTTAGCGCGCGCGCCCTATTACCCAGTTCGCGCTGTCTCACGCCTGCACGCCCTGTCTGGTGTGTTTCGGTCCGCCTCGGGTGGTCACGCCGGGTCGACAGCAAGGAGCGCCCCCGCCGTTGCGGCGGGGGCGCTCGGTGTGCGTCCGTGACTCAGCGACCCAGGACCCGGTCCAGGAAGTCGCGGTAGTTGCGGACCGCCATCCGCAGCTGCTCGGTGTCCGCCGAGCCCGCGTCCTGCCAGCCGCCCAGCGTGGTCTTCTGCGCCGCCAGCGCCGAGGAGAGAGCCTGGATGGCCTCCTCCACAAGCGCCTGCGCCTCGCCGGCCGCCGCGTGCGGATCGTCGACGAAACGCAGCTGCACGTCGCGCCAGCGGTCCCGGAAGCCCTGCGCGGAGTCCGCGTCGAGGAGGGTCGCCGGCTCGGCCGCGACCGTCGAACCGACGGGCCGCGACGTCCCGGCCGACTCCAGCGAGGTGCTGGTGTCGTCGGTGGTGACCGGCTCGGCGTCGGCGTCCGGGTCTACCATCTCCGGCGCCGCGCTGCCGTAGCCGGCCGCGCCCGCCGTGGCCGCGTCGACCCGGTCGACGTCGGTGCGGTACGCGTCGGTGCGGTCGACGTCGGTGTCGTCCACGTCGGTCCGGTCGACGTCGCGGTCGGTGCGGTCGACGTCGGTGTCGTCCACGTCGACGTCGCGGCGGTGCAGCTCGGCGGTCGGGTCGGCCCGCAGGCCCTCACGCTCGCCGTCCTCGGCGCCGTCTCCCGGCTCGGCGGTCCGCTCGGCCCGCGGGTCCGGCTGGTCCTGCGGACGAGGGCTGGCCAGCGCGGACGCGGCCACCGCGTCAGCCACAGTGGTGGCGCCGAACGCGGTCGGCAGCGGCCCCGGCTCGTGGAAGCCGCCCTCGTCGTTGACCCGGTCGTCCTGCCGGTCGCGCAGGTGGGTGTCGTCGGCCCGCTCGTCGTCGGGGTCGTCCAGGGTGTCCCGCTCGGTGCCGTCGGCCCGCTCGTGGTCGTTCAGGGTGTCCCGTTCGGTGTCGTCGGCCCGCTCGTGACCGCCGGCCGACTCGTCGAAGGTGCCCCGCTCGTCCAGAGCGTCCTCGGGCAGATCGGCGTGGCCGGCACGGTCACCTGATGGTGGTACCGGAACCGGCGCGGACCGCACGGCCTCCGGGTGGTCGTTGCTCACCTGCTGCTCTTCCTGGCGCATCGGTGGCCTCCTCAGCGGCTCGTGGCGTCGTGCGGGGTGTCCGGGTGGCGCTGTTCGGGCGTGTGGTGACCCGCCGGCTCCGTACCGAGCAGGTCGGTGAAGAGCGCCCGGTAGTGCACCACCGCCTGGCGCAGCTCCTCGGTGCTCGCCTCACCCCGCGAGTTGCGCAGGTGGATCTCGTGCGCGTCCCGGTAGTTGGTGAGGGTGCGGGCGTGCTCGACGGAGAGGTGGGCGATCTGGTCGGAGAAGTCCCCGGTGGGGTAGCCCTGCTCCTCGATGAGTCGGGTGACCAGCTCATCGGCGTCGCCAACGGTCTCGCCCGGGGAGTCGATGAAGCGGACCTGGAGTTCCTCCCAGGCCTCGGCGTACCGGGCCCGGGACTCGGGGGTGAGTGGGGTGAGCGTGAGCTCGGCGTGCCGGCGTTCCCGGTCGCGCAGTTCGCGCTCCGCGGCGGACCGGCTGTCCTGCTCGGCCACCACCCGGTCGTACTCCGGTCCGAAACGGTCGCGCAACGCGCGGCGGCGACCAAGCGACCGGACGGCCACGGCCAGCGCCGCGACGACCACCAGCACGACGAGCACGATGACGATTATCTGCGTGGACGACATGGGCTCCTCCTTCGTCACCTGGTATTCCCTCGGCGCACTGATCGCCAATCCCGATCCGGGGCACTTTCCTTGCCGCGCTGTGTCCGCTGTCCGGATAATGCCCGTCCCGTCCCCTTGCCGACGTGGCCCACGTCCCTGCGGCGGCCAAAAACTTGACTCATTCCAGAAAGCGCGCTTGGGTGGGGCGATGAGCGAGTCACCGGCCGGCAAACCGACCCTCACCACCCGGCAGGGTCACCCCGTGCACAACAACCAGCAGCAGCGGACGGTGGGGTCACGCGGTCCCGCGACGCTGGAGAACTACCACTTCCTCGAGAAGATCAGCCACTTCGACCGGGAGCGCATCCCGGAGCGGGTGGTGCACGCGCGCGGCTTCGTCGCGCACGGTGAGTTCGAGGCGTACGGGACGATCGGCGACGAGCCGGCCTCGACGTACACCCGCGCCAAGCTCTTCCAGACCCGGGGCAAGAAGACGCCCGTGAGCCTGCGGTTCTCCACGGTCATCGGCGGTCGGGACTCCTCCGAGGCGACCCGCGACCCGCGCGGCTTCGCGGTGAAGTTCCGCACCGAGGACGGCAACTGGGACCTGGTCGGCAACAACCTGCCGGTCTTCTTCATCAGGGACGCGATCAAGTTCCCCGACGTGATCCACTCGCTGAAGCCGGACCCGGTCACGTTCCGACAGGAGCCCAACCGGATCTTCGACTTCATGTCCAACACGCCCGAGTCGATGCACATGCTGACCTGGCTGTTCAGCCCGCGCGGCATCCCGGCCAACTACCGGACCCAGGACGGGTTCGGGGTGAACACCTACCGCATGGTCAACGCGGCAGGCGAGGGTGTGCTCGTCAAGTACCACTGGAAGTCGCGGCAGGGCATCGAGTCGCTGACCGAGGAACAGGCCGCCGCCATCCAGGCGGGCGAACTGGGCCACGCCTCCAAGGACCTGTACGAGGCCATCGAGCGCGGCGAGTACCCGCAGTGGGAGCTCAACGTCCAGATCATGAGCGACGACGAGCACCCCGAGCTGGACTTCGACCCCCTCGACGACACCAAGACCTGGCCGGAGGACGTCTTCCCGCTGCGCCCGGTCGGCATGATGACGCTCAACCGCAACGTCACCAACTTCCACAACGAGAACGAGCAGATCGCCTTCGGCACCGGTGTGCTCGTCGACGGCCTGGACTTCTCCGACGACAAGATGCTCGTCGGGCGCACGTTCTCCTACTCCGACACGCAGCGCTACCGGGTCGGTCCGAACTACCTCCAGCTGCCGATCAACGCGCCGCGCTCCGACGTCCAGGTGAACACCAACCAGGACGGCGGTCAGATGTCGTACGGGGTGGACAACCGGGGCGGCAACCCGCACATCAACTTCGAGCCGTCCTCTGTGGCCGGTCTCCAGGAGGCCGACGACTCGTACCGGGAGTACCGCCCGTTCGTCTCGGGTCAGGTCATGCGGGCGCCGATCGAGCGGCAGAACAACTACGGCCAGGCCGGCGAGCGGTTCCGCACCATGCCCGAGTGGGAGCGCGACGACCTGGTGAAGAACATGACCAACCTGCTGGGCCAGTGCGACAAGCACATCCAGGAGAAGATGGTCTGGCACCTGAGCCAGTGCGACGAGAGCTACGGCCGCCGGGTCGCCGAGGGGCTCGGCATCGCCGCCGACGCCTGACCCGTCCCGCACCACGACGAGCGCCCCGCCGGCCACCGGCGGGGCGTTCGGCCATTCTCGACCCACCGAATGTCGGAGCGTCGATCTCGGCGCGACGGGCGGTAGTGCAAAGGGCTGTCATTACGTATCCTGCCCAAGGCGCCCGCGCCGGTGTCCGGCGTCGCCGCCGGGCGCAGGTCGGCCGGTGCGTTGCCCGGCGGTGCCGGCGCCCCTCCTGCCACCCCTTACGGGCGAGGTCTGATGAGAACCCGCGACTGGCCGATCCGCTCGAAGCTGACCGCACTCGTGGTCGCGCCGGTGACCGCGCTGCTGGCCCTGTGGATCTTCGCGACGACGTTGACCTTCGGCCCCGCCCTGAATCTGCTCTCCGCCCGCACCCTGCTGTACGACCTCGGCCGACCCGGCGAGGCAGTGGTCACCGAACTGCAACGCGAACGCCGACTCTCGGTGGTGCAGCTCGCCGGCACCACCGACCTGCCGGCCCTGGTCGAGCAGCGTCAGCGCACCGACCGGGCGGTCGCCGAGCTGCGTCGCCGGGTCGACGGGGAGGCACTGCGCGACGCCGCCGACGACCTGCTGGAGGACCGCGTCGACCGGCTGCTCACCGCCCTGGCGGCACTGCCGAGCGGCCGGGACTTCATCGACGACCGGATGATGGACCGCCCCGGCGCGATCGGCCTCTACAGCGGCATGGTCTCGGCGGCCTTCCAGGCGTTCGCCGCGATGGCCAACCTGACCGACCCCGACATCAACCGGCAGGCACTGGCGCTCACCGCGCTGGGCCGGTCCCGGGAACTGCTCGGCCAGACCGATGCCATGCTGGCCGGCGTGCTGACCGCCGGCCGGTTCGCCCAGGGCGAGCACGCCCAGCTCGTGCAGGCCATCGGCAACCAGCGGTGGCTCACCGAGAGCGCGGTGGCCGACCTGCCCGAGGCGGGGCGCGTCGCGTACCAGCGGCTGACCGAAAGCCCGGCGTTCACCAGCCTGCGCGCCATGCAGGAGGCGTTGATCGCGGCCAACCGGACCGGCCGACCACCTGTCGACGCGGCGTCGTGGCAGGAGAGCCACGACGCCGTACAGCAGCAGCTACGGGACTTCGAGCTGTCCGAGGCGGACCGTCTCACCGACCGCTCGGTGCCGATGGCGGTCCGGATCCTGGTCCGGCTGGCCGCCGCCGGTGTGCTCGGACTCGCCGCGGTGGTGGTCTCGGTGCTGGTGGCCGTACGGGTCGGTCGCACGCTGGTCCGCCGCCTCAGCGGGGTCCGCACCGCCGCGCTGGAGCTGGCCGAGCACCGCCTGCCGGACGTCGTGGCCCGGCTGCGTCGCGGCGAGCAGGTAGACGTGGCCCGGGAGGCGCCCCCACTGGAGTACGGCAACGACGAGATCGGCGAGGTCGGGCGGGCCTTCACCGAGGTGCAGCGAACGGCCGTGCAGGCCGCGGTGGACGAGGTCGCTCTGCGGCGCGGGCTCAACGAGGTCTTCCTCAACATCGCCCGCCGCAGCCAAAGCCTGGTGCATCGACAGCTGCACCTGCTGGACCGGATGGAGCGCCGCGCCGAGGACCCGGACGAGCTGGCCCAGCTCTTCCAGGTGGACCACCTGGCGACCCGACTCCGGCGGCACGCCGAGGACCTGGTGATCCTCGCCGGCTCCGCGCCCGGTCGGGGGTGGCGCAACCCGGTCGCGATGGTCGACCTGATCCGGGGCGCCACCTCCGAGGTCGAGGCGTACGACCGGGTGGACATCACCGCCGTACAGCCGGCCGGTGTGCTGGGCCGGGCCGTCGGCGACGTCATCCACCTGCTCGCCGAGCTGATCGAGAACGCGACCGCGTTCTCTCCGCCGGACACCCGGGTCACCGTCGCGGGGGAGCAGGTGTCCAACGGGTACGCCCTGGAGATCACCGACCGGGGGCTGGGGATGTCCGCCGCGGCGCTGGAGAGCGTCAACACCCGACTGGCCAGCTCGCCCGAGTTCGACCCGACGCAGAGCGCCCGACTCGGCCTGTTCGTGGTGGCCCGACTGGCGGCCCGGCACGGGGTCCGGGTGAGCCTGCGCCCGTCCGGGGACGGCGGGGTGACGGCTGTGGTGCTGCTCCCCGCCGACCTGATCACCAGCGAGCCGCCCGCCGGTCCCGACCCGGCCACGTTGGGCGCCGAGCCGGCCGGCGCGGACCGACGGCTGGCCCGCAGCGCCCGTCGCGGTGGCGTTCCGCGCCCCCGGACCGCCCGTGGCCGGACGGTCACCGGCGACGCCCCGGCGGCCGGTCCCGCGCCCGCCGCCGTACCCGCTCGCCCGGCCCGCGGGCCGGGCGACGGGGAGGCGTCCCCGCCGGCCGGTGACGAACTGGACGGCCTGCCCCGGCGGGTCCGCCGGCAGACCCCCGCGACCCGACCGCGCTCGACAGTCACCGACACCCCGTCGCCCCGCTCGCCCGAGGAGGTACGCCAGGTGATGGCGGCCCTCCAGGCCGGCACCGCCCGGGGGCGCGCCACGGTCGTCACCCCGGCTCCCGCGCCGACGACGTCGGGTGTGGACACGCCCACCGTCGCGGCGAACCCGACCACCCCGGCGGCCCCGGCCGACCGGGCGAACCCCACCGAACGGGTCAGCGCAGATCCGACCAGCCGGGTCAGCGCCGATCCGACCCCGGGGACGGCCGCCGAGCAGGAGGCCGCCGTACCGGTGGCCTCCCCGACGCCCGTGCCCGAATCCTCTACCGCGACTGAGAGGGACGCCTAGTGCCGCATTCGACGAAGCAGAGCGCCAGCCTCGACTGGCTGCTCGACGAGTTGGTGGAACGGGTCCCGGCCGCCCGGGAGGCCGTGGTGCTCTCGGCGGACGGGCTGCTGCTCGGCTCCTCGGCCGAGCTGGAACGCTCCGACGCCGAACACCTCTGCGCCCTCGCCGCCGGGTTCTCCAGCCTGGCAAGGGGTGCCAGCCGGCACGTCGACGGTGGTCCGGTCCGGCAGACCGTCGTGGAGATGGAGTCGGCGTACCTCTTCGTCACCGCCGCCGGGCAGGGCACCTGCCTGGCCGTGGTGAGCGACGCAGACGCGGACATCGGCCTGGTCGCCTACGAGATGGCGATGCTCGTCATCCGGGTGGGAGAGAACCTCACCGCGCCGGCCCGACCGTCGGCGGGTGCCGGTGACGTGGGCTGAGCCGCCCGGGCCCCAGCACGAGTGGCTGGATGGCGACGCCGGGCCGGTGGCGCGTCCGTACATCATTACCGGCGGCCGGGTGCGGTCCGCGGCCGACGGATTCGACCTTGTCGCGTTCGTGCTGGCCGGCTCGGACCTCGACCCGACGGTCCATCCCCGGCTGCTCCCGGAGCATCGGCGGCTTGTCGCGCTGGCCCGCCAGCCGGTGTCGGTGGCCGAGCTGGCGGCCGAGCTGGATCTCGCGGTCGGGGTCGTCCGGGTGCTTCTTGGTGACCTCCTCGCCCAGGGCCTGGTCGCGGTGCACGAGCCGCCGGCGGCCGGCAACCTTCCCGACGACGACATTCTCAAGGCGGTGGTCAGTGGACTGCGTGCACTATGACCAGGCGGAATCCGGCGTCACCATCCCGTTGGCGCTGAAGATCCTCATCGCCGGCGGCTTCGGGGCCGGCAAGACGACACTGGTCAGCGCCCTGAGCGAGGTCCGCCCGTTGCAGACCGAGGAGGTGCTGACCGGGGCGGGGATCGGCACTGACGACATCTCCGGTGTGGAGGGGAAGTCGACCACCACCGTGGCGATGGACTTCGGCCGGATCACCATCAACGAGGACCTTCAGGTGTACCTGTTCGGTACCCCGGGCCAGGACCGGTTCTGGTTCCTCTGGGACGAGCTGGCGTTCGGAGCGCTCGGCGCGGTCGTGCTCGCCGACACCCGGCGGCTGGCCGACTGCTTCCCCTCCATCGACTACTTCGAGCAGCGGGGCATCCCCTTCGTGGTGGGCGTGAACTGCTTCGACGACGCCCGCCGGTTCAACCTGGAGACCGTACGCCGGGCGCTCGACCTGGACCCGGACGTGCCGATGGTGCTCTGCGACGCCCGGGACCGGCAGTCCGGCAAGATGGTGTTGATCTCTCTGGTGGAGCACGTGGCCCGGCAGCGGGGGGAGCCGGTGCCGACCGCCTGAGTCGCGCGCGTCGACCCGGATCGGCGCCGACGGGATGTCGCCGCCGATCCGGGTGCCGCAAAGCGGTTAACGCGCGGGATTCGCGGGCAGCCTCTGGTTGGATCGACAAAGGAAGCCGGCGGAGAGGCGAGACGTGAGTGCGCAGAGCGAGGTCGTCCACATCGGGGGCTACACCGCGCAGAGTGGCGGCCGGGGCAGCGGCATCGTCGCGGCCCGCCGCGACCCGGTCACCGGGGAGCTGACCCCGCTCGGCACGGTGGCGGTCACCCCGTCCCCCTCCTTCCTGGCGCGGCACCCCACCCAGCCCGTCCTCTACGCGGTAAACGAGCTCAAGGACGGCGAGATCAGCGCCTGGCGGGTCGGCGCGGACGGCGCACTGGACCCGCTCGGCAGCCGGCCGACCGGCGGCGCCGAGCCCTGTCACCTGGCGGTGCTCCCCGACGGTGGTCACCTGGTGGCCGCCAACTACGGGGGCGGCAGCGTCGCGGTCTTCCCGCTCGACGCGCAGGGCGTGCCGGGCGAGCGCAGCGACCTGGTGGTGCACGAGGGGCACGGCCCGGACCCGGAGCGTCAGGAACAGGCGCACACCCACATGGTCTCGCCGGGCCCGGGCCGGGGGCCGCTGCTCGCGGTCGACCTCGGCACGGACTCGGTCTACCGGTACGACCTGGACGCCGCGACCGGGCGGCTGGTGCCCCGCGCGCCACGGGTACGCACGGCGCCCGGCACCGGCCCCCGGCACCTGGCCCGGCACCCGGACGGCAGGCGGTGCTACCTCGTCGGTGAGCTGGACGGCTCGGTCACCGCGTACGAGCTGAGCGACGACGGCGCGTTGCACCAGCGGGCGCGGGTGGAGGCGAGCGAGCGCTCGGGTCACGTGCAGCCGTCGGAGGTCGCCGTCGGCCCGGACGGCCGTTTCCTCTACGTCGCCAACCGGGGGGTGGGCACGATCGCCGTCTTCGCCCTCGCGGGGGAGTCGCCCGAGTTGGTGGCGGAGGTGGACACCGACGGCGAGTGGCCCCGGCACTTCGCGCTCATCGGGGAGCATCTGTACGTGGCCGACGAGCGGGCGGACATGGTGCGCATCTTCCGGCTTGACGCCGACACGGGTGTCCCGGAGCCGGTCGGCGAACCGGTGCCGGTGCCGAGCCCGACGTGCGTGCTGCCGTGAACGTTGTGCCGGTTTGGCAACACCCCGACGCCGCGTCATCACGCTGAGTCGTTAATCAGCGATCAACTGTCTCTCCTGCGTAACTTTAGTCCGAACGGTTGTGGCACGGACGGCACGTTGTACGCAAGATGGTCACCGTGTCAGCAGGCCGCCATCGCATGCGTTCGAAACTCCATCTAGCAGCCGCCGCCGCGACGGCGACGGTGCTCGTCGTCACGACCGGCGTCTGGTTCGGCTATCGGGAGCTGATCCAGCCCAGCTGCTCGGGCGAGATCAGGCTCGCCGTGGCGGTCGCCTCCGAACTCGCGCCAGCTGTGGACGCCGCCGCGTCGCAGTGGGTCAAGGACGGCGCGGCGGTGGGCCCCACCTGCATCCGGGTGGACGTGTCCGCGTCCGACCCGGTCGACGTGGCAGCGGTGGTGGCGGCTAAGCACGGCGCCGTACTCGCCGGCGTGGGGCAGGCCAGCGGCACCGCCGTGAGCCCGGACGTCTGGGTGCCCGACTCCTCGACCTGGCTGCTGAGGCTGAAGAAGGAGGCGAGCGCGTTCGCCCCGACGAACGGCGCGTCCATCGCGCGCAGTCCGATCGTCGTGGCGATGCCCCAGCCGATCGCCACGCGGCTGGGCTGGCCGAACAAGAAGTTCAACTGGACGGACCTGCTCAAGCAGGTGAACAACACGGGTGCTCCGCTGCGTACCGGCATCGTCGAGCCGACCCGGGACGCGGCCGGCCTGTCCGGTCTGCTCTCGCTGACCGCGGCCGCCAGCGCCGCCGGCGGCGACGCCCAGCGCAACACCGTAGGCGCGCTGCGGGCACTGGCCACGGGGCGTTCCTCGCTGCGCAACGACCTGCTGGCCCGCTTCCCGACCTCGAACGACGCGACGTCGATCGCCAGCGGCCTCGGCGCGGCGGCGCTCTCCGAGGAAGACGTGATCGCGTACAACAGCAAGAAGCCGCCGGTGCCGCTCGCCGCGCTCTACATGGAGCCGGCGCCGATGCCACTGGACTACCCGTACGCGGTCCTGCCCGGCATCGAGCCGAGCAAGGCGTCCGCGGCCCGGGTGCTGTTCGAGCTGCTCACCAGCCCCAGCTTCCGCGACCGGCTGGCCGCGCAGTCGCTGCGCGGCCCGGACGGCAACTGGGGTGACGGCTTCAAGGCGCCGCAGGGAGCGCCCAGTCCGTCCGGTGGCGCACCGACCGCGCCGGCGAACGGCGGCACCGCCGCGGGCGGCCTGGACCCGGCCGCCATACAGCGTGTCGTCTCCAGTTGGTCGATCGCCACCCAGTCCGGTCGGATGCTCGCCGTCATCGACGTCTCCGGCTCGATGAAGCAAGCGGTGCCCAGCGCCAACAACCGGAGCCGGGAGGAGGTCACCGTGGACGCGGCCCGTCGCGGTCTCGGCCTCTTCGACGACTCCTGGTCGATCGGCCTGTGGACCTTCTCCACGAAGCTGGTAGGCAACCGGGACTACAAGGAGCTGGTCGGCATCGGTCCGCTCTCCGGTCAGCGGGCCCAGCTGGAGGGGGCGCTCGCCACCATCAAGCCCTCCAGCGGCGACACGGGCCTGTACGACACCACACTGGCGGCGTACAAGGCGGTGCAGGAGGACTGGCAGCCCGGCCGGGTCAACTCGATTGTGCTGTTCACCGACGGCGAGAACGAGGACAGCAACGGCATCTCCCAGGGGCAGCTGCTCGCCGAGCTGAAGCGGATCGCCGATCCTGAGCGGCCGGTCCAGGTCATCATGATCGGTATCGGCGAGGGCGTCAGCAAGGCCGAGCTGGAGTCGATCACCAAGGTGACAGGTGGCGACGTCTTCGTCACGAAGGACCCGAGCGAGATCGGCAGCATCTTCCTCAGCGCCATCGCCCGGCGCCCCCCGGCGCCGCGCTGATCCGACGCACAGCCCAAAAGGGCCCGTCGTACCGCCATCCGGTACGACGGGCCCTTTTCGCTGCTGTGGCGGTGAAGATTCGGGGCTCCGGCGGTGAAGAAAAGTGACGGCAATACGTCCGAAGCAATCGGCAGTCATAGTTGTCGGGGCAGGATGTCGAGGTGTTCCGGCATCCTCGGTCCGCCTCCGGTCGGCCCTGTCGGCCGGGGCCGTCCTGAGCAGAGTGGGAGGGCCGGTGAGCGCGGCGACACTGTTGACCCCGTCGAGCACGTCGGCGACGCCGGAGACCCGCCCGCGTGGCCTGGTGGCGCGCGCCGACGAACGCTCGTACGTCCGGGTCCTCGTGGTGCTGGACACCACCATCCTGATCATCGCGCTGCTCGTCGGGTACGTCGCCCGCTTCGGTGACGAGGAGCCGAGCGGCTCGAAGATCCCGTACGTGCTGGTGGCCCCTGGTCTGGTGCTGGCCTGGTTGCTCTCGCTGAAGGCGTTGGGCTGCTACGACGACCGAGTGGTCGGCTACGGCGCGGACGAGTACCGCCGGGTCAGTTCCGCCAGCCTGCGGCTGGCCGGGGCGATCGCCATCGCCGGGTACATCGCCGACGTCGGCGTCTCCCGAGGCTTCCTCGGCATCTCCTTCGCGGTGGGGACGGTAGGGCTCGAGGTGACCCGGTTCGCCGCCCGCAAGCGCCTGCACCGGGCCCGTTCCCGTGGTGCCGGCTGGTCCCGCAAGGTGCTCGTGGTCGGCGACACCGCGCACGTGTTGGAGCTGGTGCACACGCTGCGCCGGGAGCCGTACGCCGGCTACCAGGTGGTCGGGGCGTGCATCCCCGACGCGCTGCTCGCACCGGTGGCGCAGCGTCTCGGTGACGTACCGGTGGTGGGGTCGTTCCGGGGCATCCCGGAGGCCGCCACCGCGATCGGGGCGGACACCGTTGCGGTCACCGCCTCCGGTGAGCTGACGGCGGCGCGGCTGCGGCGCCTCGGCTGGCAGTTGGAGGGGACGGGCGTCGACCTGGTCGTGGCGCCCGCGCTCACCGACGTGGCCGGCCCCCGCATCCACACCCGGCCGGTCGCCGGGCTGCCGCTGATCCACGTCGAGGCGCCCGAGTTCCGGGGCGCGCGCAAGCTGGTCAAGGGCTTCGTCGACAGGTCGGTGTCGTCGCTGGCGCTCGCGCTGCTGCTACCGCTGATCGTGTTCATCGCGTTGGCCATCAAGGTGGACAGCCGGGGTCCGGTGCTGTTCCGCCAGGTCCGGGTCGGTCGGGGTGGGCAGGAGTTCGGGGTTCTCAAGTTCCGCACCATGGTGGTGAACGCCGACGCGCTGCTCGCCGAGCTGACCGCCCGCAACGAGACCGACGGCCTGATGTTCAAGATGCGCGACGACCCTCGCGTCACCCGGGTCGGCCGGCTGCTGCGCAAGTGGTCCCTGGACGAGCTGCCGCAACTGGCGAACGTGCTGCTGGGGCAGATGAGCCTGGTCGGGCCGCGCCCGCCGCTGCCCTCGGAGGTGGCCCGCTACGACGGCGACGTGGCGCGACGGCTGCTTGTCAAACCCGGCATGACAGGCCTGTGGCAGGTCAGCGGCCGGTCCGACCTGAGCTGGGAGGACGGCATCCGGCTCGACCTCTACTACGTGGAGAACTGGTCCCTCGCCGCCGACCTGACCATCCTGTGGAAGACCTTCGGCGCGGTGGTGAACAGCCGCGGCGCGTACTGACGGCGTCGGTCAGGCCTGCGGCCCGGTCCAGTCCAGGCAGACCACCACCGCGTCGTCGACCAGGTCGCCGGCCACGAACGCCCGCAGGTCGCCGATCAGCGACCGGACGGCGTCCAGCGGCTCCATCGGCCCGGTCCTGCGCAGGAACCGGTCAAGCGCCGTTTCGCCGTAGCGGACGTCCTGCCCGGTGGCCTCCAGGACCCCGTCGCTGACCACGAAGAGCCGGTCGCCGCGCTCAAGCGTGAACGTCTGCTCGTGGTAGTCCGTCGCCTCGAACATGCCAAGCGGGAACTGCGCCTCCAGGGGCTGCTCGGTGACCTCGCCGTCGCGGAGCAGGACCAGTCGGGGGGAGCCGGCGTCGACCACTGTCATCACCCCGGAGCGCAGGTCCAGCTCCATCAGCAGCGCGGAGAGGTGCTGCTCGCCCCGGTACAGGTCGTAGAGCGCCTGGTCGGCGAGGGCGGCCTGGTCGGCCAGGCTCAGACCGGCCCGGCGGGCGTTGCGCAGGGCGTGGGTGGCAAGTGAGGTGAGCAGCGACGCCGCGACACCCTCGCCGCTGCCGTTGACAGTCGACAACCACAGCCGCTGCCCGTCGTCCGACCAGTCGAAGCTGTCGCCGCGCACCGCGTACGCCGGTTCGAGTTGGCCGGCCAGGCTGAACGACGGCCGGATCCGGCTGCGGCCGGGCAGCAGGTCCCACTGCATCTCCGCGGCCAGGGTGAGTCGCTGGCTGCGCCGTGCCGCGCGGTAGACGTCGGTGCCGGCGGAGACGGCGGCCAGCTCGTGGGCCAGCGCGGTGGCGACCTCGTCCAGCTCGCCGAGGACCGTCGGGTCGTCCGGGACCGGCGCGAGCCGCAGCACTCCCCGTCGCTCACCACGCATGCTTACCGGGAACCAGCCCGTGCCGTCGACGAGCAGCGGCGACTGGTGGTCGAACGAGCGCCAGGCGGGATGTCCAGGGCCCGTGATGGGGTCACCCTCGGTGAGGGGCAGCAGGTGTGAGAGCCGGTAGTCGACCTGGTAGAGCTCGACGTCGGTGATCCCGTACGACCGGGCGAGAACGGTCGCGACACCACCGACCAACCGGTCGGCCGGTGTCTCGTTCAGGGCACGTCGTGCCTGATTGACCGGTTCGCTCATCACCACTCCCTCGCTCAAAGCTCGACCACCTGTGGGTTCGGAGTACTCTCGGGCCACCATGGCCGAACTGAACGGTCCGTCGGACCCCGAGACGAGTATGGCTGCCGCGTTGGATGTGGTGGCGACCTCCCTGGTGGGCGTTTGGGAATCCGCCCGGGAGGAGACCACCAACCGACTCTCCGGAGCCCAGTTACGGGCTGTGATGGTGGTCGAGCAGTCCGACGGAATCAACCTGCGTCGTCTGGCCAACCGGCTCGACATGCTGCTCAGCTCCGCCAGCCGGCTCTGTGACCGGTTGGTCGCCGCCGGCATGCTGGAGCGGGAGCCCGGCCGCTTCGACAGGCGGGAGATCTCCCTGCACCTCACCCGGGATGCCCGCCGGCTCCTCGCCGAGCTGCGCGCCGACCGTCAGGCGCGGCTCGCCACCGTGCTGGCCGCGATGAGCCCGGAGGGTCGCGACGCGCTCCTGCGCGGGATGCGCGAATTCGACGAGACCGCTCGCCGGCAGCAGGCCCAGGTCGTGCCGGGGCCGGGCGGACCGGAGGACCCGGACCGGCCCACCGGCCGGGCGGACTGGCCGGACGACCCGGACCGGCCCACCGGCCGGGCGAGGGACCGGTCGGGCGATGCGGACCGGCAGACCCGCGGAACGTGGACGGGCGCGCCCGGCGGGCCGGAGCGGACGGTCGACGGTCACCGGGAGTGGCCCACCGGCGAGCCGCCGGTGGCCCGGACCGCCTGAGCCGCGGCGGTGGGCGTCGCCGGTCAGGCCGGTGCCGCCGCGCACACGGCCAGCATCGCGATGTCGTCGTGGGCCCGCCCGTCCGACCACTCGTCCACCAACTGGAGCAGCCGGTCGACAAGCGCGGTCGGCGGCAGGCCGGCCGCCGAGGCGAGCGCGGCACGCAGCCGCTCGGCACCGAACATCTCCGCGTCGCCCCGGCCGCCCCGAGCCTCGGTCACCCCGTCGGTGTACGCCAGCAGCAGGTCGCCCGGGTCGAGGTGGACCCGGGCCTCGGCGAACCGGGGTGCGGGCAGCGCCCCCACCGGCATCCCGCCGACCGGCACCGGGGTGACCGTGCCAGCGGGCGTGACAACCAGCGGCGCCGGGTGCCCCCCACCGGCGATCCGGACGTCCACACCGGCCGGCCCCTGTTCCAGGGAGCCGAGCAGCAGGGTGGTGAGCTGGCTGCGCCGCGCCGCGTCGGGTGCGTCGAACAACGCCCGGTTGAGCAGCTGGATCAGCTCCAGCGGGCGCTGCTCGACAAGCCGCAGTGTCTGCAACGACTGGCGGACCCGGCCCGTCAGCACTGCCGCGCCGACGCCCTTGCCGGACACGTCGCCGAGCGCGAACAGGGCACCGTCGCGGTGCGGGAAGACCTCGTAGAAGTCGCCGCCGATGCGCAGGGTGTCGCCGGCGGCCCGGTAACCGCCGGCCAGGCGCAACCCGGGCACCGTGGGCAGCTCCGGTGGCAGCAGGCTGGTCTGCAGCACCCGGGCCAGGTGGGCCTGTTCGCCGTACAGCTCGGCGGTGGCCAGCGCGGCGCCGGCCCGGGCGGCGAACTCGCGCGCCAGGTCGATGTCGCGCCTGTCGAAGCCCGCTCGCCCGGTCTGGCGGATCAGCAGCAGGGCGCCGGCCGGGCCGCCGGCGGTGCGCATCGGGCTCACCAGCACGGTGCCGGGTCGGCCGAACCCGGGCGGCAGCACGGAGGCCAGGTCGGCGAGGTCGGCGTCCAGCCAGGGGCTCGGCTCGGTGAGCTGGCCGGCCAGCGCCTCGGCCAGCCCGGGGACGGTGCCGGTCAGCTCCGCCCCGGCGAGCCCCGCGCTCGGAGAGGGCTCACCGTCGGCGTACCGGACCCAGCGCAGGTGCGGGTCGGTGGGCGTGGACGGCCAATGCAACGCCACCGCGGCGTCGGCCAGAAAGGGGACGGCGAGGGTCGTGACGGCCCGCAGCGTCTGGTCCCGGTGCAGGGACGATCCGAGTCGACTGCCGGCCTGGGCGAGGAACGCGGTGCGCGCGCGCTCGGCCAGCAGGGCGTCGTTGCGGGTCTGCTCCTCGGTGACGTCCCGGATGTACCAGGCGTACCGGTGGCCGGCGAGCTGTCGCCGTGCGCCGCGCAGCCGGCGGCCGCCGTGCTCGCCGTCGAAGTGTTCGGCGTCGTCCCGGACCGCCCGGGCCAGCGCCGGCACCGGGCACCGGCCCAGCTCGGTGCCCGTTGTGATCTCCGGGAGCAGTTCCGCCGCCATCGCGTTGACCAGGGTCACCCGGCCGGCCTCGTCGGTCGTCAGCACAGCCTCGGCGAGCCCGTCGAGCAGTTCGCGGGCGAGTCGGGAGTCGGTCGGAAGCGGCTGCTCGACCCTCCGGCGGGGGACGCGCCCACCGCCGCTGACCGGACCGGTGATGCCGCCCCGTTGGGTCGTGGTCACCGCCCGACGCCGGCCCGCGTCTGACCACCTGTGCGCATGCTGCTCCTGGACTCCTCGCCTGCGGTTCGTTGCCTGTCGGCAAGCGTACCGAGGCCCGGTGACCGAGGCCCAGCGTCCAGCGCCGGTCAGCTCGGGCGGGAGAGCCACCCGGCGGGCCGGGCGACGATGTGGCGGACCACCGAACCGGCGGCTCCCACTGCTGCCGCCTCCGGGCCGAGCGTCGACGGCCGGACCGTGACGGGTGACCAGGCGGCGGTCAGGACCCGGCCGGCGATCTCGGCGAGCACCGGCGGGCACAGCCAGGGCGCCAGCGGGGCGTACCCACCGCCGAGGACCACGGTGTCCAGGTCCAGCAGGTTGACCACGGTGGCCACCGCGACACCGAGCGCCGTCCCTGCGTCGTGCAGCGCTCGCAGCGCGCCCGGGTCGCCGGCGTCTGCCAGTTCGGCCAGCCGGGCCGTCGCGGTGTCCGCGGGAAGCTCCGCGCGGGCCAGCCCGGCGGCGGCCACGATCGCCTCCTGACCGGCGTACTGCTCCAGGCAGCCCCGTCCTCCGCAGCGGCACGGACGCCCCTGCGGGTTGACCGGCAGGTGTCCGATCTCGCCGCTCCAGCCCCGGACGCCCCGGAACAGCGCGCCGTCGAGCACGATGCCGGCGCCGATGCCGACCTCGCCGGAGATGTGCAGGAAGCTGGCCGGGCCGGGAGGCCGGGAGTGCAGCTCGCCGAGGGCGGCGAGGTTCGCCTCGTTGTCCACCACCAGGGCCGGTACGCCGGGCACCTGCTTGGTCAGCGCCTGGTGCTCGGCGAGCAGCGCGGGTACGGCGACGTCGCGCCAGCCCAGGTTCGGCGCGAGCCGGACGAGGCCGGCGTCGTCCACCAGACCTGGCACCGCGAGCGCCGCCCCGGCCAGGGTGAGGCCCTGGCGGGCGGCGTCGGCGCGGGCCTGCCCGGCCAGCTCGACGAGGTGGGCGAGAGCGTCGGCGGGCGCGACCGGGCGCAGGTCGGCCCGGTGCACGGTGCGGTGCCGCACCTGCCCGGCGAGGTCCACCACGCAGACCGTCAGGTAGTCGACGTTGACCTCCAAACCGAGCCCGGCCGGGCCCTGGTCGGCCAGGACCAGCCCGCGGGCCGGTCGACCGGCGCCGGCCCGGGGGGCGGGCTCGGCCTCATCGACGAGCCGGCCGGCGAGCAGGTCCTCGACCACCGCGGAGACGGTGGCCCGGGTCAGGCCTGTGGCGGTGGCCAGGTCGGCCCGGGACGGGGGGCGGTCGGCGGCGGCGATCCGGCCGAGCACCAGGGCGAGGTTGAGTTCGCGAAGGCTGCCCTGACGGGCTGCGCCGGCCGGGGCGTGGGTGGGGCTCACCCCTTGACAGTGCCATAGGGCGGGCAAATAATTCAATCGTTGAACAAATAGCGGACACCACCACCCGGAGGTTGCTCATGGCACCCCGTCCCACCCCCGCCGACAAGTTCTCCTTCGGGCTCTGGACCGTGGGCTGGCAGGCCCGCGACCCGTTCGGTGACGCGACGCGTCCCGAGCTCGACGCGGTCGAGGCGGTGCACCGGCTCGCCGAGCTGGGCGCGTACGGCATCACCTTCCACGACGACGACCTGGTCCCGTTCGGCGCCGACGCCGCCACCCGCGACCAGCACATCGCGCGGTTCCGCAAGGCCCTGGACGAGACCGGCCTGGTGGTGCCGATGGTCACCACGAACCTCTTCACCCACCCGATCTTCAAGGACGGCGGCTTCACCAGCAACGACCGCGACGTGCGCCGGTACGCGCTGCGCAAGGTCCTGCGCCAGCTCGACCTGGCCGCCGAGCTGGGCGCCAGCACCTTCGTGATGTGGGGTGGCCGCGAGGGCTCCGAGTACGACCTCGCCAAGGACGTCCAGGCCGCCCTGGACCGCTACCGCGAGGCCGTCAACCTGCTCACCCAGTACTCCATCGACAAGGGCTACAACCTGCGGTTCGCCCTGGAGCCCAAGCCCAACGAGCCGCGCGGCGACATCCTGCTGCCCACCATCGGGCACGCGCTCGGCTTCATCTCGCAGTTGGAGCACCCGGAGCTGGTCGGCCTCAACCCGGAGGTCGGCCACGAGCAGATGGCCGGGCTCAACTACGCCCACGGCATCGCCCAGGCGCTCTGGCAGGGCAAGCTGTTCCACCTGGACCTCAACGGCCAGCGCGGCATCAAGTACGACCAGGACCTGGTCTTCGGCCACGGTGACCTGATGAACGCGTTCGCCCTGGTGGACCTGCTGGAGAATGGCGGCCCCAACGGCGGGCCGACCTACGACGGGCCGCGGCACTTCGACTACAAGCCCTCCCGCACCGAGGACATGGACGGCGTGTGGGCCTCCGCGGCGGCCAACATGAGCACCTACCTGCTGCTCAAGGAGCGTGCGGCGGCGTTCCGCGCCGACCCCGAGGTCATCGAGGCACTCGCCGCCAGCAAGGTCGGCGAGCTGAGCACGCCGACGCTCGGCGACGGCGAGGGCTACGAGGAGTTCCTGGCCGACCGGTCCGCGTTCGAGGACGTCGACGTGGACGCGGTGGCCGCAAAGGGCTTCGGCTTCGTCCGGCTCAACCAGCTCGCCGTCGAGCACCTGCTCGGCGCCCGCTGAGGCCCCGCCATGCCGTTGGTCGCGGGCGTTGACTCGTCCACCCAGTCCTGCAAGGTGGTGATCCGGGACGCGGAGACCGGCGCCCTGCTCAGGCAGGGCCGGGCACCGCACCCGGACGGCACGGAGGTCGACCCGGAAGCCTGGTGGCAGGCGCTGCGCAGCGCCGCCGACCAGGCCGGTGGGCTGGCCGACGTGGTGGCGGTCTCCGTCGCCGGCCAGCAGCACGGCATGGTCTGCCTCGACGAGGACGGCCGGGTGGTCCGCCCGGCGCTGCTGTGGAACGACACCCGGTCCGCCGACGCCGCCGCCGACCTCATCGAGGAGGCCGGCGGCGGTGCGGCCGGGCGTCGGTTCTGGGCGGACGCCACCGGAAGTGTGCCGGTGGCCAGCTTCACCCTCACCAAGCTGCGGTGGCTTGCCACCCACGAGCCGGAGCTGGCCGCCCGGGTGGCGGCGGTGTGCCTTCCGCACGACTGGCTGACCTGGCGGCTGGCCGGCGCGGCGGGGTTGGACGCGCTGCGGACCGACAGGGGTGACGCCAGCGGTACCAGCTACTGGTCGCCGGCCACCGGCGACTACCGGTTCGACCTGCTGGAGCGGGGCTTCGGCAGGCGGCTGGTGGTGCCCCAGGTGCTCGGTCCGACGGAGTCGGCGGGCAGACTCGCCGACGAGCTGGGTGGGTCGGGCGGCGCGCTGCTCGGCGCGGGCACCGGGGACAACGCCGCCGCCGCGCTCGGCGTCGGCGCCGTACCGGGTGACGTGATCGTCTCCATCGGCACCTCCGGCACCGTGTTCAGTGTCGCCGACGTGCCGGCCGCCGACGAGAGCGGTGCGGTGGCGGGCTTCGCCGACGCGTCCGGTCGCTTCCTGCCGCTGGTCGCCACGCTCAACGCCGCCCGGGTGCTGGACGCCGCCGCCGCGTTGCTCGGCGTCGGCCTGGACGAGCTGGCCGAGTTGGCGCTCTCCGCGCCGGCCGGCGCCGACGGGTTGGTCATGGTCCCGTACCTGGAGGGGGAGCGGACGCCGAACCGCCCACTCGCCACCGGCGCGGTGCACGGCCTGACCCTGCGCACGTCGACCCCCGCGCACCTCGCGCGGGCCGCCGTGGAGGGCATGCTCTGCGCGCTCGCCGACGGCCTGGACGCGCTTACCGCGCAGGGTGCCACGGTCCGCCGGGTCATCCTGGTCGGCGGCGGCGCCCGGTCCGCCGCCGTCCGCCGGATCGCACCGCAGGTCTTCGGCTGCCCGGTGGTCGTCCCACCGGCCGGGGAGTACGTCGCCGACGGCGCCGCACGGCAGGCCGCCTGGGTCGCCCTGGGCGGTCCGACGCCGCCGGTGTGGGAGCTCAAGGGCACCGAGGAGTACGCGGCCGAGCCCGTGCCAGCCGTCCGCGAGCGGTACGCGGCAGCGAGCGGACTGGTCCTCGACCGCCGCTGACCTGTCGGAGTCGACGCGGGTGGGAGCCGGCCGGCACCCACCCGCGTGACGAGGTGCTCGACCGCGTCTGGTTGGCTGCCGGTCATGACGGTGACCAGTGACGGGTCCGGCCGGGGCGGGACCCGACCCGGCCGACGCCCGCACGGTCGGGTCGGCGGCCCGGGGCACCGGTTGTACAGCGTCGTGGTGTTCGTGCTGCTCGCCTCACTGGACAACGTGGCGATCGGCCTGGTCCCGCCGCTGTACGGCCCGATCTCCGACGCGTTCGACGTGTCGGGGCGAATGCTCGGTCTGGTCACCGCCGTCAGCTTCCTCGTCAGCGCTGTGGCAGCGGTCGGCTGGGCGTACGTCGGCGACCGGACCAACCGTAAGCCGCTGCTCATGGTGGGCACCCTGCTCTGGGCGGCGGGCACCGGCGGCAGCGCGCTCGCCGGCGGCTACCTGACGTTCTTCGCGGGACAGCTGGTTGCGGCGGTCGGCCTCGGAGCGGTCGGCTCGGTCGGCTTCTCGGTGGTCACCGACCTGATCTCACCGACGAGGCGCGGATTGGTGATGAGCTTCTGGGGGCTCTCCCAGGGCGTCGGCACCCTGGCGGGCACCCTCGTCGGAGGGCTGCTCGGCGCGACGGACTGGCGGCGGCCGTTCCTGGTCCTGACCGGCGTCGGCCTGGCCGCCACGGTGGCCTACCTGTTCACGTACGACATCCGGCGCGGCCAGAGCGAGCCGGAGTTGGCCGGCAGGCTGGACGCCGGCGCCGAGTACGACTACCGGATCAGCCGGGCCGACCTGCCGCGCATCCTGGCCCGGCGGACCAATCTGTGGCTGATCCTGCAGGGCCTGACCGCGCAGGCGGCCTTCGGTTCACTGGTGTGGTTGCCGGTGCTCTTCGCCGAACGGGCCGAGGCCCAGGGGTACTCGGAGTCGACAGCCGTGGTGGTGGGCAGCGTCTTCGCCACGTTGTTCCAGCTCGGCGGGGTGCTCTCCATCGTGGGTGGGCTGATCGGTGACGCCGTGCAGCGGCGTACCCCGAGGGGCCGTGCGCTTGTCGCAGCCGTCGGCATCCTCGCCGCGCTGCCGTTCTACCTGGTGTTGTTCTTCGTTCCGGTGGCCATCGACGTGCCCGACGGCGCGGGCGGGGGAGCGGTGGTCGGTGCGGTGCTGGCGAGTGTGTTCACCGAACCGACTGTCGGGTTGAGCCTGCTCACCGCCGTCGTGGCGCTCGCGCTGACCTCGGCCAACTCGCCGAACTGGTTCGCCCTGATCGCCGACGTCAACCCGCCGGAGCACCGGGGCACCGTCTACAGCCTGGGCAACCTGGTCAACGGCGTCGGCCGCGCGGCCGGCAACGGGCTGGTCGGGGTGGCGTTCCAAGGGCTGCGCGCGGCGTTCCCGCCGCCGCTGAACTTCGCCGTGGGGCTGGCGGCGTTCCAACTCTTCTTCATCCCCACAGGCATCATGTACTGGCTCGCCTCACGCACCTCACCGGCGGACATCGACAACGTGCACGACCTCCTGCACACCCGCGCCGACCGCCTCTGACCCCGCCCTGCCCGCCCCGGTCCACCGCGATCTTGCACATTCTGTCGCGGCAAAACGGGCATACATTCTATTCCGCCAGCCGAAAATGCAAGATCGGCGCGGGACGGGGCCGGGCGGGGGTCGGATCAGGGGCGGAGCCAGACTGTCACGTCGGTCGGGACCGCGCCGTCGTCGTCGAGCGGCCCGCTGGCGGCCAGCACCTCGGCGCCGGCCGGGACCGGCACCGGGGCGTCACCGAAGTTGGTGAGCACGGTCAGCTCGCCGTTGCGGAAGGTGAGCACCTCGTCGCCTGAGGACAGCCACTCCAGCGTGCCCCGGCCGAGCCCGTGGCCGCGGCGCAGCCGCAACGCGGTGCGGTACAGCTCGTACGTCGAGCCGGGTACGCCGCGCTGCCGGTCCAGGGCGTACTCCGCCCAGGAAGCGGGTTGCGGCAGCCAGCTCGCGTCGGTCGGCCCGAAGCCGTACGACGGGGCGTCGGCCTCCCACGGGATCGGGACCCGGCAGCCGTCCCGGCCACGCTGGGTGTGCCCGCTGCGTACCCAGGTCGGGTCCTGGCGGGCCTCGTCGGGCATCGTGGTGTGCTCGGGAAGCCCCAGCTCCTCGCCCTGGTAGAGGTACGCGGAGCCGGGCAGGGCGAGCATCAGCAGGGTGGCCGCGCGGGCCCGGCGCAGGCCGAGCGCGGCGTCCGGCTGCGGGTCGCCGACGCCGATGCCGTTGGGCCGGCCACCGGGCAAGACGACAGGCAGGCCGAGGCGGGAGGCGTGCCGCACCACGTCGTGGTTGGACAGCACCCAGGTGGTCGGCGCGCCCACCGAGTCGGTGGCCTCCAGCGAGCGGGTGATCACGGCGTACTGGGCCGGTGCGGTCCAGGCGGCCAGCAGGTACTCGAAGTTGAACGCCTGGTGCATCTCGTCCGGGCGGACGTAGCGGGCCAGCCGCTCGGCCGGCTCCACCCACGCCTCGGCGACGAGGACCCGCTCACCTGGGTAGCTGTCCAGGACCTGTCGCCACTGCCGGTAGATCTCGTGCACGCCCTCCTGGTCCCACATCGGCGGGCGCGGCTTGTCCACCTCATTGCCGGAGAGGATCTCCTGCGGCTCCTGCCAGTCGGCCAGGTCGGCCTGCTTGACCAGGCCGTGCGCCACGTCGACCCGGAAGCCGTCCACCCCACGGTCCAGCCAGAATCGCAGCACGTCGAGGAACTCCGCGTGCACCTCCGGGTTGTCCCAGTTGAGGTCGGGCTGGCCGGTGTCGAACAGGTGCAGGTACCACTGGCCGGGGCGCCCGTCCGGGTCGACGGTGCGCGTCCAGGCCGGACCGCCGAAGACGCTCTGCCAGTCGTTCGGCGGCTGGTCGCCGTCCGGGCCGCGGCCGTCCCGGAAGATGTAACGGGACCGCTCAGGGCTGCCCGGGGCGGCCGGCAGCGCCGCCTGGAACCAGCGGTGCGCCGAGGACGTGTGGTTCGGCACGAGGTCGACGATCACCCGCAGGCCACGCGAGCGCGCCTCGGCGATCAGCTTGTCCGCATCGGTGAGGGTGCCGAACAGCGGATCGACGTCGCGGTAGTCCGCCACGTCGTAGCCCGCGTCGGCCTGCGGCGACGGGTAGAAGGGGGAGAGCCACACCGCGTCCACGCCCAGCTCGACCAGGTGGTCGAGGCGGGCGGTGATGCCCGGCAGGTCACCGATCCCGTCGCCGTCGGAGTCCGCGAACGAGCGGGGGTAGATCTGGTAGATGGCGGCCTCGGTCCACCAGCCGGTGACCGGGTGACCGGAGGAGGGCTGCTGCGTCGGATCGGTGTTCAGGGTCGTCTCCCGTGTCGCGCTGTGGTTGATGTGTCAGTGTGCCCGGGGTGGTGCGGTGGAGTCCCGCACGACCAGCCGAGTGGGCAGGATCACCGGTGAGTCGCCGTCCGCGCCGCGTTGGCCGACGATCGGGCCCAGGGTACGGGCGCCGAGCGGGTCGAGCAGGATCCGCGCGGCCAGCCGGCCCTGCTCGGCGGCGGGCTGGGCGACGGTGCTGAGCCCCAGCACTCCCGCCAGGTCGTGGTCGTCGATGCCGATCACGCTCACGTCCTGCGGCACCCGCAGCCCGGCGTCACGTAGCGCGGTCAACGCGCCCATCGCCATCTCGTCGCAGGCCGCCACGATCGCGGTGGGCGGCGGGCCGCCACGCGCCAGCAGTTCGGCAGTGGCCCGGTTGCCGCCGTCGATGGTGAACGTCGACTCGACGTCCAGGCTCGGGTCCGGGCGCAGGCCTGCCGCCCGCAGCTCCGCCTGGTAGCCCCGGCGACGGTCGAGGTGGGTGGTGAAGGCCAACTCGTCGTCCGGGTCGCCGGAGATGTGCGCGATCCGCTGGTGGCCGAGGTCGAGCAGGTGCCGGGTGGCGGTCCGCGAGGCGGCCACGTCGTCGATCCGTACGCACGGCCACCTGGGGACGCGGCTGCCCGAGCTGATGGTCACCCCGGGCAGGTCCAGGCTGGCCAGCGCGGTCAGGTCCGCAGGCCGCAGCGGCGTGGCGACGAGCATCATGGCGTCGACCCGTTTGTGCAGGTTGGCCGTCCGCAGCACCCGCTGGCGTACCTGCTCCCGGCCGCCCAGGTTGTAGAGCAACAGGTCGTAGCCGGACTCGTGGAGGTACTCCTCGACCGCCTCGACGACGGTGCTGAAGAACCAGCGGGTGATCCGGGGGACCACCACCGCCACCGTGCCGGTCCGGCCACCGGCCAGCCGGGACGCGCTCGGCGACACCTCGTAGTCGAGTTGTTCGGCGGCGGCGAGCACCCTGCGCCGGGTGGCTGCCGAGACCGTCGGCAGTCCGCGCAGTGCCCGCGAGACGGTGGCCGTGGACACCCCGGCCAGCCGGGCAACATCATCAATCCTCGTCACGGTTTCCCCCGCTCGGTGCCGGCGCCCACCGCCGTCCCAAGGGGCCGGACGGCGGCGGGCGCGCGGTCAGCCCTTGACGCTGCCGGCGAGCAGACCTCGCACGAAGAAGCGCTGCAGGGACAGGAACACGATGAGGGGTACGACGATCGAGACGAACGCTCCGGCGGTCAGTCGCTGCCACTCGTTGCCCCGGGTGCCGGCCATCTCGGCCAGCCGGACGGTCAGCGGTGCGGTCTCGTTGCCGCCCCCGGCGAAGATCAGCGCCACCAGCAGGTCGTTCCAGACCCAGAGGAACTGGAAGATGCCGAACGCGGCCAACGCCGGGGTGATCAGCGGCAGCACGATGGTGCGGAAGATCTTCGGGTGGGTGGCCCCGTCGACACGTGCCGCCTCCATCAGGTCGCCCGGGAGCTGCGAGATGAAGTTGTGCAGCAGGAACACGGCGAACGGGAGCGCGAAACAGGTGTGCGCGAACCACACCTGGGCGAACTTCTGCTCGTCGACCAGGTCCCAGGCCGGCATCAGGGTGACACCGCCGACTGTGACGCCTGTGGAGAAGAACTTCAGCAGCGGCACCAGGGCCATCTGCAACGGCACGATCTGCAACGCGAAGATAGCGATGTAGAGCCAGTCCCGGCCCCGGAAGTTGATCCACGCCAGCGCGTACGCGGCGAGGGCCGCGAAGGCGAGCGGGAAGAGCACCGACGGGATGGTGATCGCCAGCGAGTTGATGAAGTAGCTGGCGAGCTGCCCGGAGGACGCCGACCGTCCGAACAGGACCTGCTCGTAGTTCTCAAGGGTGAACTGCGGGTTGGTGAACGCGGTCCACCAACCTGTCGTCTTGATCTCGTCCTCGGGTCGGAGGGAGGAGATGAACAGACCGAAGGTCGGGATGGTCCAGACCACCGCGATGACGATCGACACGAGCGTCGCGGTACGGCTGTTCAGCCGCTTGCGGACCCGACCGGCGGTGGTGGACGGGCTGCCGTCGGTCTTCTGGGTGCCGGCGGCGACGGTGGGCGTTGCGGTCGTCATCTCAGCCCTCCCGCTGTTGACGGAGGTTGCGGATCTGGTAGATCACGACCGGGATGACCAGGATGAAGAGGAACACCGCGAGCGCGGAGCCCTGCCCGTTCTGGCCGTACCGGAAGGCCTGGTTGTACATCTCGCTGGCAATCACGCTTGTGTCGTAGTTGCCGTTGGTCGAGGTCCGGACGATGTCGAAGACCTTGAGCGTGGCGATCGTGAGCGTCACGACCACGACGATCAGCGCGGGTCGGATGCTCGGCATGGTGATCTGCCAGAACATCTGCCACGGGCTGACCCCGTCGAGCCGGGCGGCTTCGACGATGTCACCGGGGATCGCCTTGATCGCCGCGGAGAGCACCACCATGGCGAAACCGGCCTGGATCCAGACCATGATGACGATCAGCAGCAGCGTGTTCAGTGGTGATTCGAGCAGCCACTGTTTCGGCTCGCCGCCGAGACTGACGACTATCTGGTTGAGCAGGCCGATCTGGTCGCCCTCGCCGCGGTAGGCGTAGACGAACTTCCAGATGATGCTCGCGCCGACGAACGAGATGGCCATCGGCAGGAAGATCAGGGACTTGGCCACCGACTCGAAGCGGGCCTTGTCCACGAGTACGGCGTACAGGAGGCCGAAGCCGGTCGCCACGAGCGGGACCAGGAGCACCCAGACCAGGGTGTTGATCAGGACCCGGATCATCGAGTTGTCGGAGAACATCCAGCCGTAGTTGCGTAGCCCCACCCATTCGGTGCTGCTCCCGTTCATCAGGGAGAGCAGCATGGTGCGGATCGCGGGCACGACCAGACCGATGGTGAGCAGCAGCAGCGTCGGCAGCAGGAAGAAGAGCGCGAAGAGCCCCTCCCGCTGTTTGGGCCGGCGGGGCAGCGGAGCGCCTCCCACGGAGGCGGCGACGAGCTGCGCCTCCCGCCGCCGGGCGAACCAGGCCGGCACGACGTCGAGCAGCAGGAGCAGACCGCCCACCACCAGCACGAAGGCGAGCAGCCCGTACATCAGCATGAGGAGCTTCGGCTGCTCATCGGCGAAGTCGAACTCCATCAACCCTCCATTTCGGGTCCGGATCGGCCGGTGGCCCGGCCCGTGAACACGGGCCGGGCCACCGCCGGGATCACTTCGGCCAGCTGCTCTCGATGCCCTGGAGCACCGGGGCGGTCTGCTTGCCGTTCAGCCAGTCGACCATGCCCTTCCAGAACGTTCCCGCGCCGACGGCGGCCGGCATCAGGTCGGATCCGTCGAAGCGGAAGGTGCCCGTCTTGTCCTGGAGGATCTGGACGGACAGCTTGTCGATCGGGCTGGCCACGTTGGCGATGTCCAGCTTGTTGTTCGCCGTGACCCAGTTGCCGAGCTTCGCGCGGCTGTTCACGTACTCGGCGGAGGCGAGGTACGTCTGCACGGCCTGCACCTCGGGACGGTCGGCGTAGGCGACGACGAACTCGCCAGCGCCCAGCACCGGCTTGCCCTTGGCCGGGTCGATGGCCGGGAAGTAGAACGCGAACGCGTCGCCGTCCTCGGCCACCTTGGTGCCCTCGGGGAACTGGTTGGCGTAGAACGACGCCTGGCGGTGCATCGCGCACTTGCCGGTGGTCACCGGCAGACCCGCCTCCTGGAAGGCGGTGGTGGTGATGCTCTTGACACCGCCGAAGCCGCCGTTGACGTACTTCTCGTTCTTGAGGATGCTGCCGGCGCGGTCGACCGCGTCGACGATCTTCGGGTCGTTGAACGGGATGGCGTGGGTGGTCCACTGGTCGTAGACCTCGGGGCCCTGCGTACGCAGGATGACGTCCTCGATCCAGTCGGTGGCCGGCCAGCCGGTCGCGTCACCGGACTCGACGCCCACGCACCACGGCTTCATGCCGCTGGCGGCGATCTTGTCGCTCAGGGCGATGAGCTGGTCCCAGCTGGTCGGAACCTCCCAGCCCTTCTCCTTGAACGTCTTCGGCGAGTACCAGACGAAGGACTTCACGTTGGCGCCGAGCGGCACGCCGTAGAGCGTCCCGTTGACGGTGCCGTACTTCAGCCAGTCGGCCGGCATGTTCTGCTCGGCCAGGGCCTTGGTGTCGGCGCCCAGGGACTTCAGCTTGCCGGCGTCCGCGAAGCGCTTCACGAGGCCCGGCTGGGGCACGAAGGCGATGTCGGGGGCGTTGCCGCCGTCGACGCGGACCGGCAGCTGCGCCTCGAACTCGCCGCTGCCCTCGTACGCGATCTCGATGCCGGTGCAGTCGGTGAACTGCGACCAGGAGCGCTCCAGCAGGTCGGCCTCGGCGTCACGGATGGACGCGTAGATGGAGACCTTCTTGCCGTCGTTGCCCTGGTACTTCTCGTATGCGGCGCACTCCGCGGAGCCCGCCTTGTCACTCTTCTTGTCGTCGCCGGTACCGCAAGCGGTGGCGCTGAGCGCCAGCCCGAGTACACCGGCGATCACGAAGGCCTGGCGTGGTCTGGCAAAGACCGCCATGCCGTCCTCCTTCCTAGCCGGCGCGGTCGTGCTCGATGACCAGTCGCCGGTCCGATTGGGCGTGCACACATGTAAGCGCTTGCATCCGGTCCGGTCCACCCCCTGTCAGACACGAGCGAGTAACAATCCGGAAACCTCGGGGCCGCCTGATGGGCGCGCTCCCGGGCCACCTCTTCGACTCTTTCGAAGATTGACGATATCTGTCAGGCTGATGCCACCTCATCGAAGGTTTTCGACATAGGAGGAGCTGTATGCGCAAGCGGTGGATCAGCCTGCTCGTGACCGGTCTGCTCGTCGGAGGAGTGCTCACACCGGCGAGCCCGGCGCTGGCCGCGCCGACCTTCAAGGTGCCGTTCCCGTGCGGTCAGTCGTGGTCCGGGCAGACCCGGTCGGACCACAGCCCGGCGTACGCCGTCGACTTCAACCGCACCGACGACGTCGGCGACCCGGTGGTCGCCAGCGCCCCCGGCACGGTCGACCGGGTGACCGACCTCGGCAACACGAGCTACGGCAAGTACGTCCGGATCAACCACGGCGGTGGTTACAGCACCTACTACGCGCACCTCAACGGCTTCAACGTCTCCGTCGGGCAGACGGTGGGCTACGGCAAGGTGCTCGGCTGGGTGGGCAGCACCGGCGGGTCGACGGGCCCGCACCTGCACTACGAGCAGCGCCTCAACGGCAGCGACATCCAGGTGAGGTTCAACGGCACCCTCGCGCTGTACTGGGGCACCAAGAGCTACACGAGCAACAACGGCTGCTCCTCGGGCACCGGCAACGCCACCGTCGACACCAGTGGCACCCCGTTGACCGTCCGCTCCGGCCCCGGCACCGGGTACGCCTCCGTGGGCACCGTGGCCGACGGCACCCGGGTGACCATCGCGTGCCAGACCAGCGGCACCAGTGTCACCGGCACCTACGGCACCAGCACGATCTGGGACCGCATCGGCGCCGGCCGCTTCATCGCCGACGCGTACGTCTACACCGGGTACGACGGCTACATCCCTGGCATACCTCGCTGCTGACCGGCGAACGACAGCGTCCCCGGCGGGTACCGCCCGCCGGGGACCAGCCCGGTCTCAGGCGTTCAGCCGCCAGATCGAGAAGTTCAACGCGGCAGCGAAGGTGACCCACGCCCAGTACGGCAGCAGCAGCGCCGTCGCCACGCGGGAGACCCGGGCGAACAGCACGACGGTCAGGGCGATCGCCAGCCACATCACCACGATCTCGGCGAACGCCAGCCCGTACTGCCCCGCGCCGAAGAACAGCGGTGTCCAGATCGCGTTGAGCACCAGCTGGGCCGTCCAGGCCCAGAGGGCGGGGGAGAAGCCGACCCGCCGCCAGACCAGCCACCCGGCCACCGCGATCAGCGCGTAGAGCAGCGTCCAGACCGGGCCGAAGAGCCACGAGGGCGGCGCCCAGGCGGGCTGGCGCAGGCTTGCGTACTCGCCTGTGGTGCCCTGGACCCCCAGGCCGCCGATCGCGGCCGCCACGAAGACCGCCGCCGCGAAGCCGGCGAGGGCCCACCACGAGCGTCGGCCGGAGGCGACAGGCGCGTCCTGAGATGTCTCCATGGTCGAGATATTTCCTCCGGGGGTCAGGTCAAACCCGGCGCACAAAAAGCGCCGGGGCCGCCGCGGCCGTTGCTTCTGTCGGGAGGACGAAGCTCCGGTCGCGGCGACCCCGACGGGTCCCGGTTTTTTTCAGGTCGTGCGGACGTCAATTGAAGATGCTGACACCACCCGGGCCGACCAACAGCCCGACAACGATGAGGACGATGCCCCACAGGATCTGCCGGCGGAACAGCGCGAGGATGCCGGCGACCACGAGTACGACTGCGAGAATCCAGAGAATCAGCTCCATGACCTCTGACTACCCGACTGGCCGATTGGGGAAACCTGGTCCGTATCAAGTTGATCGCCGACGTGGAAGACGCTGTACGCCTGCTTGATCACGGGGTGGGCGACGTTGCGCACGCGTACGCCGCCGGGGGTGGTGCCGCGCTCGGTGCCGGCGTGCGCGTGCCCGTGCAGGGCCAGCGCCGTGGGCGCCGAGTCGATCGCCTGCCCGAGCTGGTACGACCCGAGGAACGGATAGATCTCCAGGGGCTCACCGGCCAGGGTGTCCGGCACCGGTGAGTAGTGGGTGAGCGCGACGAGCATGTCGCAGTCGAGCGAGCGAAGCGCCGCGCCGAGGCGGTCGGCGCTGTCGGTGGTGGTCCGGACGAAGGCCTTCATCTCCGGCTCACCGAAGTCGCTCGCGCAGCGTCCGGCGAACCCGCCGCCGAAGCCCTTGACGCCGGCGATGCCCAGCCGGCCGCCCGCGCAGTCCAGCACGACGCCGTTGCCCTCCAGCACCGTGATGCCCGCGTCCTCGAGCACCTTGACCACCTGTGGCACCTGGTCGCACTGGTGGTCGTGGTTGCCCAGCACTGTCACCACCGGCACGGCCAATCCACCGAACTCCTGCGCCACGCAGCGCGCCTCGGCCTCGGTGCCGTGCCGGGTCAGGTCCCCGGCCAGCAGCAGCACGTCCGCGCAGTCCGGCAGCTCCTCCAGCGCCGGGCGGAACCGGCCGACCACGTCCTCGTCCAGATGCACGTCGCCCACGGCGGCGATCCGGATCACCATGGAATCTCCCTCAGGGCAGTTGCTCGATCTCTGTGGGCGCCTGGGCGCGGATCACCCCGATGTCGCTGGTGATCGGCACGTCCGGAAAGCGCTCGGACACGCGGCGCAGGATCTCTTCGCGCCGGTGCGGGCTCTCCACCTCGCCGGAGAGCACGAGGGCGCGTTCCCGCCGGACGACGGTGATCCCCTGCTCGGCGACGGAGGGGTCCTCGGCGAGCAGCCGCTGGATCTCCGCTTCGACGTACTCGTCCGGTGGCCCGGCGCCGCTGTCGCGTTGGTGGGTCACTGTGTCCCCTCTCCTGGCTGGGTGCCGGCGAGCGGCACCACCTCCAGCCGGTCCAGCAGCACGAGGAACGCCTCGGCGTACGGCGAGTGCTGCGTCTCCTTGCGTACCCGTTCCCAGTCGATCTGCTCCCGGAGCGAGCGGGCCAGCGGCAGGCCGCGGGCGAAGTCGCAGTAGTGCTGGGAGAAGCTGAGCAGCTTGTGCACCATCAGCTGGGTGGCGGACAGGACCGGCATCTGGATGGCGTCCACCGGCCGGATGACCGTGTCGGCGAACGTCTCCTCGGTCACCGGCGTCTCGATCGGCCGATGGATCAGGTCCACCATCCGCCCGTCGTCGAAGACCTTCACCAGCCAGTCCTCCGGTGGACGCTCGGCCACGAAGCCGGCGGCCACCAGGGCCTCGAGAGACCGCTCCACGTCGGCCTCCCGGATCAGGAAGTCGACGTCGTGCTCGCTGGAGTGGCCGCCGTGGGCGTACACGGCGAAGCTGCCGCCCAGGGCGAACGGGATCTCGGACTGCTTGAGCACGGCGGCGACCTTCTTGAGGGTGTGCACCAGACTCTCGTCCCCGCGCTCAGCCATCTGGTTCTCCCGTCGGTCGTTGTGGTGGACAGGCGGTTGGATTTCGAACTCCGGTACCCGGCATTCCGGTCGGCCACACCTGCTCGCGTCGCGGTCGGGTGCCAACAGGGCCAAACCAGCATGAACCAGACAGCGCGCGTGCGCGGGTCGGATAACCTGTCGAGGGTGGCCAGATCATCGGGGATGCGACGCGGCAAGACCCGGTTGCGCACCGTCGCCCTGATCGGCATCGACGGGTCGGGCAAGACCACCCAGGCCCACCGGCTGGCCGACGCGCTGACCGCCGCCGGCCGCCCCGCCGCGTACCGCCGCAACGCCAGCGGACGTCGCTGGCTCGGCCGGGTCGCCAACCGGCTCGGCCGATCGGACGCCCAGCGGCTCGTCGGGCGCGACGGCGTGCTCGCTGTGGAGTCCGTGCTGCGCTGGCTCGCCATCGCCATCGCCCTGCTCAGCTGCCTGCTCACCGGCCGCACAGCGGTGATGGACCGCTACTCGGCCTGCCAGTACGCCAGCATCCGCGCGCACGGCGGGCACCGCTGGGAGCGGCTGGCCCGGGCCGGCTACCGACTCTTCCCGACGCCGCAGGTGACCTTCCTGCTGACGGTCGACCCGGCGGAGGCGTACCGGCGGATCGAGGCGCGGGGCACCGACCACGAGACGATCAGCTGGCTGACCGCGGCGGACACCGCCTACCGGACCCTGCCCGAGTACCCGAGCTTCGTGGTCGTGGACGCGGGACGCCCGGCCGAGGAGGTGACCGAGCAGATCCAGGCCCACCTGGCGACCTGGCTGCCGTCGGAGGCGCGGTCCGACCTGACCCGCCCGCCGTCCGACGTGCCGCCGCGCGCTCCGACGCCGTCGGAGCCGCCGCCCCGCACCGACCTGCCGGCACGCGGTGGCCCGACCCCGCTCGTGGCTCAGGCCCGCCCGTAGACGGGAACTGTGGCGCCGCTGGTCGGAGCGGAGTCGTCTGACGCGAGGAAGCGGATCACCGGCGCGATCTCGGCGGGAGTGACCCAGCGCGAGTGGTCGGCGGTGGGCTGGGCGGCCCGGTTGGCAGGTGTGTCGATGACGCTGGGCAGGACGGTGTTGCAGCGCACGCCGCGGGACCGGTACTCGACGGCCACGGCGTTGGCGAAGGCCAGCACCGCCGCCTTGGCCGTGACGTAACCGGCCGCGCCGGGGAACGGGGCGACAGCCGCGCGGGCCGAGACGCAGACCACCGCGCCGCCACCGCCGGCCACCAGGTGCGGCAGCGCGGCCTGGGTGGCCAGGTAGGTGGGCCGCAGGTTGAGGGTGAGCATCCGCTCGAACTCCTCGACAGGTGTCTCGTGGACCAGGCCTCCGCTGGCGTACCCGCCGACCAGGTTGACCACCGCCCGCAGCGGCGCCGCGGGTTCGCCGGCGGCGGCCTCGACGGCCCGGGCCGCGCCGGCCGGGTCGGTCAGGTCCGCGGTGACCGGGACCAGCGCGCCCGCCGCCGGCTCCGACCCGGGCAGGGCACCCCGCCGGGGTACGACCACCCGCCAGCCCGCCTCGACGAACGACGCGACGACCGCTCCGCCGAGCCCTCCGGAGCCTCCGGTCACCAGCACGCTGCGCTCCGCCATGCGCCACACGCTAGCGTCCGCTCCGGTGGCCCGTCGGACGACCCGTGCTCTGCCCGCAGCAGAGTTGTTGGCGTGCTCGGGCGGCGGCGGCGCAGGATCGGCGGATGCGGATCCTCATTCTCGGTGGCACGCGGTTCCTCGGCCGGGCGCTGGCCCGGTTCGCCGTCGCGCGGGGCCACGACGTGACCTGCGCGGCCCGGGGTGTGTCAGGCGTCGCGCCGAGCGGGGCGCGGTTCGTCGCGATCGACCGCGACGACCCGGCGGCGCCGGCGTCGCTCGCAGGCGACGGCTTCGACGCGGTGGTGGACGTGACCCGCCAGGTCAGCCATGCCCGGCACGCGCTGGCCGCGCTCGCCGACCATGTGGATCACTGGTCGTTCGTGTCGACCATCTCGGTGTACGCGGACAACGCCACGCCGGGGCAGACCGCGGCGGACGCGCCGGTGCTGCCGCCCGCCCCGCCGGACGTGGACGCCCCGGTCGACCCGGACAACCGCTGGTACGGCGAGTGCAAGGTCAGCATCGAGCGGCTGGTCCGGGAACGGATGGGCGAGGACCGCTCGTTCATCTGCCGGGCCGGGTTGATCGTGGGCGCGGAGGATCCGAGCGACCGCTTCCCGTACTGGGTGCGACGGCTGGCGCGCGGCGGGGAGGTGCTCGCACCGGGACGGCCGACCGACCGGGTGCAGTTCGTGGACGTGGACGACCTGGCCGGTTGGTTGCTGCACGCCGCCGGTGCCCGCCTCGTCGGCACGTACGACGGGGTCGGCCCGGCGATGTCCCGGGAGGAGCTGCTGAACGGTGTGGCGGCCGGGCTGGGCGTCGCCGACCCGCACCTCACCTGGGTCGACCAGGACTTCCTGCTGGCCCGTGACGTCCGCGAGTGGTCGGGGGAGCGGGCGCTGCCGCTCTGGGCGCGGCTGCCGGAGTGGGCCGGCCTGATGGACCGGGACGCCCGGCCGGCGCTGGACGCTTCACTGACGGTCCGGCCGCTGTCCGACACCGTTCGGGCGACCGCGACCTGGATGACAGCACGGCCCGACGACGTACGGCAGGGTGGACTGGACCCGGCGGAGGAGGCGGTGGTCCTGCGGGAGTGGCAGGCTGTACGGGACGGGTGATGCCTGTCGACGACACTTTTTCCCACCCCTGACAGTCATAGTTGACGCTCACGCTTGGTGAAAGTAAGTTTCATCCGTGGCGAAGAGTGCGAAGATTTCTGCGAGTCACGAGCCCGGTGGGCTGATCGTCCACATCAGCGGGCTGTTGCCGTCGCTGTCGCCCGCCGAGCAGCGCGTCGCCCGGCTGGTCGTGTCCGACCCGGCCGCCGCCGCACGGCGGACCATCACCGACCTCGCCACCGCTGCGGAGACGTCGGAGGCGACAGTCATCCGGTTCTGCCGCTCGGTGGGCATGGACGGCTACCCGCAACTGCGCATCCGGCTCGCCGCCGAGGCCGCCCGCCGCATCGAGCCTCCGGACGCCCGGGTGGTCGGCGGCGACATCCCGCCCGGCGCCGACCTCGCCCAGATCATCGCCACCATCGCGTTCAATGACGCCCGCGCCGTGGAGGAGACCGCCGAGCAGCTCGACCCGGCCGTCTGTGAGCAGGTCGTCGAGGCGATCAGCGGCGCCGGCCGGATCGACATCTACGGCGCCGGCGCCAGCGGGTTCGTCGCCTCCGACTTCCAGCAGAAACTGCACCGCATCGGCCGGATCGCCTTCTACTTCCCGGACGTGCACACCGCGCTGACGTCCGCCGCGCTGCTCGGCCGGGGCGACGTCGCGGTGGGCATCTCGCACACCGGCACCACCTCCGACGTGATCGAGGTGCTGGAGCAGGCCCGGACGCGGGGCGCCGTCACAGTGGCGCTCACCAACTTCCCCCGCTCGCCGATCACCGAGGTGGCCGACTTCGTGCTGACGACCGCGGCGCGGGAGACCACCTACCGCTCGGGCGCGACCGCCAGCCGTCTGGCCCAGCTCACAGTGGTCGACTGCCTCTTCGTCGGTGTGGCCGCCCGCAACCGGTCCCGGGCTCGCAAGGCCCTCGAGGCGACCGCCGAGGCGGTCCAGTCGCACCGGGTGGGCGCCAACCGGAGGCGGGCATGACGGCCGGTGCGATCGAGCCGGACGAGGACATGCCCGCACCGCCCGCCCGCCCGACGGTCCGGGTGGGCGCCCCCACCGAACGGCGTAACCCGCTGAGCGCCGACCTCGACCTGATGTCGACCCGGGACGTCCTCACCGTGATCAACGACGCCGACCGGCGGGTGCCCGCGGCGGTCGCCGCGGTGCTCGACGAGATCGCCGCCACTGTCGACCTGGCCGTCGACGCGCTGCGCGGGGGGCACCGGGTGCACTACTTCGGCGCCGGTACGTCCGGCCGGCTGGGCGTCCTCGACGCCGCCGAACTGGCCCCCACCTTCAACTCGCCCCGGCACTGGTTCTGCTCCCACCTCGCCGGTGGCCCGGACGCCATGTGGCGGGCCGTGGAGGACGCCGAGGACGACGAGCGGGGCGGTGCGGTCGAGGCCGCCAGTTGTGTGCGCGCCGGTGACCTGGTGGTCGGTCTGGCCGCCAGCGGACGCACCCCGTACGTCCTCGGGGCGCTCGCCACGTCCCGCGCCAAGGGCGCCTCGACGGTGCTCCTCTGCGCCAATCCGGAAGCCGAGGCGGCCCGGTCGGTCGACGTGTTCATCGGGGTGGACACCGGACCGGAGGTGGTCACCGGGTCGACCCGGATGAAGGCGGGCACCGCACAGAAACTGGTGCTCAACACGTTCTCGACGGCCGTCATGGTGCGCCTCGGGCGGGTCTACTCGAACCTCATGATCGATATGGTGGCCACCAACGCGAAGCTCCGCGGGCGAATGATCTCGATCCTGATGGAGGCGACCGGCTGCTCCGAGGAGGTTTCCCGGCGGGCGCTCGCCGAGGCCGACGGCGACCTGAAGACCGCCTTGGTGTCGCTGGTCTCCGGCGCCGAGGTCGGTGCCGCCCGGGCCGCCCTGGCCCGTTCCGCCGACCAGGTACGCGGCGCCCTCGCCCTGCTCGCCTCCTAGCCCCGCACACCCCGGGAAGCGAACGGGGCTCCGGATTGTTCATCGGGGCGGGGGGTAATACCACCCCCGTGGATGAACCGACCGGTCCACCGGTGCGTATCTGGCAGTGACCAGGATCGCACCACGCTGGTGACCCGGGTCGCTGTGCCCCCGCGGCGGGCGGTGTTGCCATGGTTGCGACCCGTACGTGGTGTGCGCAGCGGCGAGCCACCCACCGGGGTGCTGACAGCAAACATGGACCGCGCTCTCAGCTACTACTCAGGCATTCGTGACACTTTCGACTCACCACATGGAATCCCCGACACGTCTCATCTGTTGTGTAGGTGTCAGCACCGATGGGCACAACGGAAGTTACCAGGGGCTGACGGACGTGGGGAATGGCAAGGAACCGGGCAACCGGCGCGAGCGAGGGGACCGTGGGCAACGTGGACAAGAACATCGGCATGCGAACCGACGAGGTTGCCGAGGAGCGCGACCTGGTCGGCGTCTACCTGCACGAGATCTCCCGGACGCCACTGCTGGACGCCGCCATGGAGGTCGATCTCTCCAAGGCGATCGAGGCCGGCCTCTACGCCGAGCACCTGCTCGGTGAGGACGCCGTTCCCGACGGTGTCGACCGGGACGACCTGGATCGGCTTGTCGTCGAGGGCGAGCGGGCGAAGGACCTCTTCATCCGCGCCAACCTGCGACTTGTCGTGTCGATCGCCCGCCGTTACGTGCGTTCGGGCATGCCCATGCTGGACCTGATCCAGGAGGGCAACACCGGCCTCGTCCGGGCGGTCGAGAAGTTCGACTACGAGCGGGGCTACAAGTTCTCCACCTACGCCACCTGGTGGATCCGCCAGGCCATCAGCCGGGCGATCGCCCAGCAGGAGCGCACCGTCCGTCTGCCGGTGCACCTGGTGGAGGACGTCAACCGGATGCGCAACGTGACCCGGCAGCTCACCCGTGAACTGGGCAGCGACCCGGAGCCGGAGCAGATCGCCGCGTCGCTCGGCGTCACCGTCGAGCGGGTCAACGAGCTGCGCCGCTGGTCGCAGGACACCGTCTCGCTGGACACCCCGGTCGGCGACGACGGCGACACCAACCTGGGTGACCTGGTCGCCGACAGTGACGCCCCGTCGCCGGAGGACATCGTCCTCAGCGGTCTGGAGCGGCAGCGCATCGAAGGGCTGCTCAACCACCTCGACGACAGGTCGGCCGGCATCATGCGGGCCCGCTACGGGCTTGAGGACGGCCGCGAGCACTCGTTGACCGAGGTCGCGTCCCGGTTCTCGCTGTCCCGCGAGCGGATCCGGCAGCTGGAGATCCAGGCCCTCGGCCGGCTCCGCGAGCTGGCCCGGGCAGAGGGTCTGCAGGCCGCCTGACCTGGTAGTAATGACGGCGAACGGCCGGCGTCCGATAGGGGGACGCCGGCCGTTCGCCGTTTCCGCTAGCGGACCCGCCCGTAGCCCTGGATCGGCATCATGTTCATGCCGCGCTTGAGCACGTTGCGACCGGGGCTCGGCGCGTCGATCACCTGGCCGTCGCCCACGTAGAGAGCGACGTGGCCGAGCCCGTTGTAGAAGATCAGGTCGCCCGGGCGCAGGTCGCCCCGGCCGATGTGGGCGACCGCTCCCCACTGCATCCGGGTGTTGTGCGGCAGGGACTTCCCGGCGGCCCGCCACGCGGCCGAGGTCAGCCCCGAGCAGTCGTACCCGTTGGGTCCGTCGCTCGCCCAGACGTACGGCTTGCCCAACGCGCCGAAGGCGTATCGCACCGCGACCCCGGCGCTACCGGAGACGTTCGGCACGTTCCTGGCCTCCGCCGCCGCGGCCCTGGGTTCGGGACGCTCGGTGGCGGCGCCGTACGCCTGACGGCGCAGCTCGTACAGCTTCGCCAGGTCCTCCTCGATGCGCTTCTTGCCGGCCGCCAGCTGGCGGGCCTGTGCGGCCTGCCTGGTCAGCGTGGCGTCGAGGCGGGTCTTCTCGTCGAGCAGGCGCCGCTGGTTCGCTGTGTAGCCGGAGATGCGCTCCTGCCGCTGACGGGTCAGCTGGTCGAGGGCACCGAGACGATCCAGCAGCGCGGCCGATCCGCCGGGACGCAGCAGCGCGTCGGCGGTCCGTAGACCGCCACTCTTGTATGCCGTGGTCGCCAACTCGGCGACGTCGGCCCGGCTCTGTTCGGCCTGCTGTTCCAGTGGGCCGATGCGGGCCTGTAATCGGGCCACCGAGGCCTCGTTGGTCTTGATCTCCTCCCGGAGCTTGTTGTACGCCTCGACGACCCGCTCGAGTTCGCCCGAGGACGCTTCGATCTGGCGGGTCAGGTCGGCGGGGGTCGGCTCTGCGCGGGCCACCACCGGCGGGGCGATCAGCGCGGCCGACATCCCGGCCAACGCGACGATACGCAGCACGTTTCTCAGGGATGACAAGAGCGGAAAGCCCCTCTCCCACGGCCGCCGTCGGGCTGCTGACGCCCTCGGCGGCACCGTCCGGGGCCATCCGGGTGGACGGCGCTGGGCCGGGCCGGCTCGCCCAACCTAACCCGGGACGCCTGTTACGCGCAGTTGAAGCAGGGGTCAATGTTGGCAGAGTGGTCGGTCGGGCGGGTGCGTCAGGTGGATCTGGGGTTGTTCGTGACGCTCGCCGACGTGAGGCGTTCCGTACTTTTCACGAACTCTGACGGATATAAGACTTTCGTCGTTCCCGGCGTATGCCGCCGGATAGCTGGTCTCCATAACCGATAAAAGGTGAAATGGAGGCGGTTTCTAGTCGATGTCGTCCGGCCGGGTGACCTGTCGGAAGCCGGTAAATGCCCTGGTGAGGTGGCAGTGCCACAACACAATGGGGACCGGAGTCGGGATTCCCGTCGATACGCGTCATCCGCGACCGACGGGGGCAACCGACGAACCGCCCCACGGGAGGAACCGTGAATCGTGAAGGCGCAAAGACGCGACCGCCGCGAACGGTGCCCGGCGCCAGGTCGACCCTGCTGTACGCACGACCCGGCATCATCGTCACCGTCGACCGGTTCACCGTCGGCCGGACCAGCTACCGGATCGCCGACCTGACCCACCTGCGCACCACCAGAGGCCCGCACGACCGGATCGCCGTCCGAGCCGTCGTCATCACCGCCGCCATGCTCGGCGGCGTGGGACTGCTGCTCGGCTTCACCGGCGGCCTGCAACGGCTGACCGCCGGGGCGTACCTCATCCTCGGGGCGGTGTTTTTGCTGCCGGCGGCCCTCGCCCTGGTCGGCGACCGGTGGCGGCCACCACCGTACGAGTTGTGGGGGTGGCACCGTGGCACCGAGGTGCTGCTCTTCAGTGCCGACGACGAGCGGCAGTTCGGCCAGGTCACCCGGGCGCTGCTGCGCGCCCGCGAGGTCAACCGGTACGGCGGCTGGGTCGATCCGCTCGCCGGGACCGACCCGTGGCGGCCCAACCGCTGAGCGTCTCGGGGACGCTCAGCCGGCGACCGGCTCCGGGGTCCGCTCCTCGCGCGGGGCGGCCGCCCAGGCGCTGACCCGGCGCTCGGCGTAGAACGAGACGAACGGCACGGTGCCGGCCAGCATCACCAGGATCATCCGCTTCAGCGGCCAGTCGGCCCGGCGGCTCAGGTCGAACGCGGCCGCCAGGTAGACCATGTAGAGGAAGCCGTGCGCCTGCCCCACCGTCTCCACCACGACCGGGTTGTCGAACGCGTACTTCATCGGCATGCCGATCACGACCAGCAGGATCAGCGCCACGCCCACGATCCAGGCGATCACGCGGTATCGGGTAAGGGCAGCGCCCACCTTCGTCCGTCCTTCCGAAGCCCGGCTCAGCCGGGGTAGTCACCGGGCCGGGCGCCCGGATTGGCGTTCAACCATGACAGGTAGTGGTTGTAGGCGGCCAGGTCGGCGTCCTCGGCACCCGCTGCGGAGGCGGGCACCCGGGCCACCCGCACCGGTCGGCGTACCGCCGGTCGGGACCCTGGGGCGTCGGCCGGCGCCGGCTCGACGGCCGGGACCTCGGCGGGGTCGGCCCCTGCGTCCCCCTGCGCGCGGCGTCGGGCCAGCTTCACCTCACGCCACCACACGTAGACCACGAAGCCGGCGAAGACCGGCCACTCGACCGCGTACCCCCAGCTCAGACTGTTGCCGGCGGTGGCCCGGCTGATCTGCCACCAGCCCAGCCCGAGGAAGCCCACGACCAGCACGACCATGGCCACGTGGCGTGCGATCCACGCCGGGGTCCAGAGCCACCTCATGGTGTCGAGGGTACCGGGGAGGACGCCGCTCTCCGACACCGTGTCGTAGGTGCCGCGCGGTCGGATGGTTTGGCGTCACCCGGTGTGGGCATCCGTCTAGACGCCAGCCCAAACGAGACCAGGGGGGCGATGATGACCGGCAGCACCGATATGAGCCCGGAGCAGCGGGTGCCCGAGTGGGGCGGCGACCACCTCGCCGACCCGGCAGGCGACGACCTCGACGGCGACACGCTCGGCGTCGACCCGACGGAGCTGAGCGACGAGGATCTGATCCGCGAGATGCACAGCCTGCACCGCACCCGGCTGGACACCCTCCGGCACGCCGCCGACTCGGCGCTCGCCAACCACCTTCGGCGGACCGCCGAACTGGAGACCGAGTACCTGGCCCGGCACCCGGGTCGCGAGGTCGACCCCAGCCGCCTGCGGGACGTCTGATGCCGGCCCGCGCGGTGCGCGGCATGTCCGCGCCCCCCGAGGTGGTGTTCAACACCGCCACCGACCCTGCCCGCGCCTCGGCCTGGCTGCCGGAGGCGCTCCGTGCCGACGGCAGCCCGCCGGCCGAGGTCGACGGCGAGGAACTGCGGGCCCGCTGGAGCGGGGACGCGGACTGGTCCGCCGAGATCCGGGTGGATCCGGCGGACTCCGGTGGCGCCCGGATCCAGCTCGACCTGGCCGACGGGAACGGCGGGCCCGACCCCGACCAGCTCGTCGACGAGGCGTTGACCAACCTGATCCGCGAGGTCGCGGACAACCTCCAGGCCGGCTGACACCGTCGTCAGCCGTACCGAATCACCACTTACGCACACCACGACCTGGGAGGAGACCGGGTGACCGACACCGGCCTGCGACAGAAGGCGACGCGGCTACGCCGGGCGTACGCGCCGCACGAGCACCGGCCACTCGGCGGCTACCTGGCCGCGATGGGCACCTACGCCGGAGTGGCCGGGGCGCTCGCCGGCCTGGTCAAGGCGACCGGACGGCCGGTGCCCGAGCGTCCCGCGCCGGCCGACGTGGTGCTGCTCTCCATCGCCACGCACAAGCTCAGCCGCCTGCTCTCCAAGGACGCCGTGACCAGCCCCCTGCGGGCGCCGTTCACCAGGTACGACAGGCCGATCGGCAGCGGCGAGGTGATGGAACAGGTCCGCGACTCGGGCAGCCCCACCCGGCACGCCATCGGCGAGCTGCTCAGCTGCCCGTTCTGCCTGGCGGTCTGGGTGGCCACCGGGCTGACCGGCGGCCTGGTGCTCGCGCCCCGGCTGACCCGGCTGGTGGCCACCGCGCTGACCGCGGTGGCCGCGTCCGACTTCCTCCAGATGGCGTACGCGGCCGCGCAGCAGGCCGCCGAGGGCGGGCACGACGAGGACTGACGGAGAAGACACGAAGAAGGGGCCGGCGTCCGCCAGCCCCTTCTCGTTGTCCGTCAACGCTGCATGCCCGACCAGCCGTGCGGCGATTCCGGTTCCCGTTCGTCCTCGTCGGCGCCGGTGATGATGTCCCGGTCCACCGCCGTGCGGTCGTGCTCGTTCGCGAAGTCCGGCTCGGGGGTGGTGTCCATGCCCTTCGGCGGTTGTCCCAGTGCCGGGACCTTCTCCTCGTGGTCCTCGTGGTGCGTCATGACGGTGTCCCTTCTGCGGTCGCTCAGGCGACAGAGCCGCCCAGCAGTTCACTCGCCTCGTCCACCGCGTATTCGCCCTCGGGGAGCGCGTCGATCCGGGCGAGCAGGTCCGGCGGAAGCTCGGTGGCCACCGCCCGGCGGTAAATCTCCGCCTGGGTGACCCGCTCCTGACCCGAGTAGATGTCGTCGAGCAGGTCGTCGAGGGCCCGGGTGTCCGGCTCGCCGGCCACTGATGCGTCATCGGTCACCTCGATCAGCTACCCGGGCCGGAATCGGTCAAACGTCACCCCGTGGCCCGCGTACAGACAGCGCCGCCCCCGGCCTTGTGGGCCGGGGGCGGCGCTGGTGTCGGTGTGCAGGTCGCCTCTCGGCGAGTGGCACGACGCGGCTCCAGCCGAACGGTATTCCGCGAGGGCAATTTAGGTGAGGCCCGGGGACACTTGACACACCGACACCTCAGTTAACCAGGCGACGCCCGTCCGTGTTCCGCGCACCGCCGTGCCGGCCGTCACACCGGTCAGGCCGGGGTCGGGAGGGTGGCGCGGCGGGCCCGCACGGCGGTGGCCAGGTGGTCGAGCACGTCCGCCGTCTCGTCCCAGCCGAGGCAGGCGTCGGTGACCGAACGGCCGTACACCAGCTCGCGGGTGGGGTCGAGGTCCTGCCGGCCGGGCAGCAGGAACGACTCCAGCATCACGCCTGTGATGCCGCGTTGCCCGTCGGCCAGTTGGCCGGCCACGTCCGCGGCCACCAGCGGCTGATTGCGGTGGTCCTTGCCGCTGTTGGCGTGACTGGCGTCGATCACCAGCCGCTCCGGCAGTCCGGCGGCGCGGAGCAGGTCGAGCGCGCCGGCGACCGATCCCGCGTCGTAGTTGGGCCGGCCACCCCCTCCACGCAGCACCAAATGCCCGTCGGTGTTCCCCCGGGTGTGCATGATCGCCGGGGTGCCGGAGAAGTCGATGCCGGGGAAGACGTGCGGCACGCCTGCGGCACGGATGGCGTCCACGGCGGTGCCGATGCTGCCGTCCGGGCGGTTCTTCATCCCGATCGGCATGGACAGGCCGGAGGCGAGCTGCCGGTGCACCTGGCTCTCCACCGTCCGGGCGCCGATCGCGCCCCACGCCACAGTGTCCGCGATGTACTGCGGCGTGATCGGGTCAAGGAACTCGCAGCCCACCGGCAGGCCGACCCGCAGCACGTCGAGCAGCAGCGCCCGGGCCCGTCGCAGGCCGGTGTTGACGTCCCCGCTGCCGTCCAGGCCAGGGTCGTTGATGAGCCCCTTCCAGCCGACTGTCGAGCGGGGCTTCTCGAAGTAGACACGCATGACGATCAGCAGGTCGTCGGCGAGCCGGTCGGCGGCCGTGCGCAGCCGGTGGGCGTACTCGAGGGCGGCGGCCGGATCGTGCACCGAGCAGGGGCCGACCACCACCAGCAGGCGGTCGTCCTCGCGGTCCAGTACGCGACCGACCGCGCGCCGGCCGGTCAGCACGGCCGAGGCGAGAGCGGCGTCCAGGGGCAGCTCGTGGTGCAGCAGGGCGGGCGTGGTCAACGGCACGACACGGTCGATCCGCTGATCGCTTACCCGATCGGTCTCCGGGGTCGTCACGGTGGGCATCCTTCCGCCGACCGTGACCGGGGCCGGTGCCCGGGACGAGCCGGCTGCTCGTACGCAAAAGGGCAGGAACGACAGCTCCTGCCCAGCCGGCTCGGTCCGTGGTGACGTCAGATCATGGTGAAGTCACCGGCGTGCGAGCCGGCTGCCTAAACCATCGATACGAACGCGTCACGGGGGCCAGCGTACCCGACCCGACGGCGAGGACCGGTGTGTCGTCCCAAGATGCGGAGTGAACACCGCGTGCCAGCGCCGGGCTCGGGGTAACAGGGGAGCCATGACTGACGAGCAGAGCGACCAGGACCGCGTGGAGTCCCGCGCGCACCTCCTCCCCGAGGAGGCGGCGGTGGGCAGCGACGACCCGCAGGCGCAGGCGGAGGCCATCCTCGCCGAGTCGGACATCCGCGAGGCGGACCAGAACGCGGCACCGGACACGGTGCTGGAGCGCCGCACCTCCGATCAGACGGTGGTCGCCGTCGAACCCCCCGACTGACCGTCCACCCCGCGCGCCCGGCGTGACCCCCGGTAGGTGTGGTCCCGCAACCAGGCCAGCGGGCCTGTCGCCCGCAGTTCTTGTGGCAGGTTGCGCACCGGGTCGAACGCGAGCGCGGCGTCCTCCCGGGCGCTGAGCTGGGCGCCGATGCTCACCTGCCCGACCGGCCGCCACGGCCCCACGGCGGACGCGACCGCGAGCACCAGGCGCGGCGCGTCCGCCCGGGTCGCGGCGGCCACCGCCGTCAGACTGCGGCCGAGGTCCACCGACTCGGGGTCGGCAAGCACGGCCAGCCAGAGCCGACGCCTGCCCACCCGGTAGCACGTGATCGTGCTGTACGTCCCGCTGAAGGCGCGGCGGGGCAGCGGCAGGTTCCGCACCAGCGGGGCCGCGCCGCTGGAACTGACCAGCAGGTCGAACGGGCGTCCGGTGTCGGTGCGCAGGCGCAGCGCCAGGCCCAGCACGTCCGGCCAGCTGCCGGGCGTGGGCGTCCCCTTGGACAGCCGGACGGTGGCTTGGTACCGGCCGGGGTCGTCCAGCACTGCGACACCTGTGGGTGGTCCGGGCGTACCCCAGATCAACACCTCGCCGGTGAACGAGCGACCGGCGGGATGCAGCAACCGACCGCGGCGCAGCCTGCCGAGCGCGGCGGCGGCGCGCTCGACGGTGCCGGCGGGCCGGGACGGGCGTGGCGTGACGGTCATGCCCCTCCGGTACCCCGAGCGGCGGCCCCGATGCCGGTCGGTCGGCTCGCCGACCGACCACACGTCACCTTTCCGCCCCCGAGATCGGATAGCGTCGTGCCATGCCCGACAGCGGTTACCCCTGGCCCATCGAGACGTCCCGACTGGACAACGGCCTGCGCGTGGTGGTGAGCGAGGATCGCACCGCGCCCGCCGTGGCCGTCAATCTCTGGTACGACGTCGGCTCCCGGCACGAGCCGGCCGGGCAGACCGGTTTCGCCCACCTCTTCGAGCACCTGATGTTCGAGGGCTCGGTGAACGTGGCGAAGACCGAGCACATGAAGCTGATCCAGGGCTCCGGCGGCTCGCTGAACGCCACCACGAACCCGGACCGGACCAACTACTTCGAGACGGTCCCGGCCGAGCACCTGGAGTTGGCGCTCTGGCTGGAGGCCGACCGGATGGGCGGTTTGGTCCCCGCGCTCACCCAGGAGACGCTCGACAACCAGCGCGAGGTGGTCAAGAACGAGCGGCGCCAGCGCTACGAGAACGTCCCGTACGGCGACGCCTGGCTTCGGCTGCTGCCGCTGCTCTACCCGCCGGGGCACCCGTACCACCACTCGACGATCGGCTCGATGGCCGACCTCAACGCCGCCGACCTCGCCACCTTCCAGGCGTTCCACGAGATGTACTACGCGCCGAACAACGCGGTGCTCACTGTCGTCGGCGATGCACAGGCCGCCGAGGTGTTCGCGCTGGCCGACAAGTACTTCGGAGCGCTGCCCGCCCGCGACGACATTCCGCCCGCACCCGACGGCCGGACCGTCCCGGCGACCGGGCAGCCCGCCACGGAGACGGTGACCGCCGACGTGCCGGCCCCCCGCGTGTACGTCGCGCACCGCGGTCACCCCTTCGGCAGCCCCGGGTACGACGTGCTCACCGTCCTGGCCACCGTGCTCGGCAGCGGCCGGGGCAGCCGGCTCTACCAGCGGCTCGCCGACGGCGAGCGGATCGCCCAGCCGGACCTGGTGGGCGCGTACGGGGTGGACCTCGCGCACGCCCCCGCGCCGCTGATCGCCACCGCCACCGCCCGCCCCGGGGTGAGCGCCGAACGGCTCGCCGAGGGGCTGGCCGAGGTCGTCGACGAACTGGCCACCGTGCCGGTGACCGCCGCCGAACTGGACCGCGCCAAGGCGTTGCTGAGCACCGCGTGGTGGCGGCAGATGTCGACGGTGGACGGCCGCGCCGACACGCTCGGCCGGTACGCCACCCAGTTCGGTGATCCGGCCCGTGCCGGCGAGCGGCTGCCGGCCTGGCTCGCCGTGACCGCCGAGCAGATCGCCGAGACCGCCGCCGAGGTGCTCGGTGCCGCCGACCGGGTGACCCTGACCTACCTGCCCGAGGAGACCGCATGACGCTGATCGCCGACCGTCCCGGCCCGGGCGCCGCCCGCCCGTACCGGTTCCCGCCGGTGGTCCGCCGCACCGTGGCCGGTGGCCAGGTCGTCGCCGCGCACCTGCCCGGGCAGACGCTCGCCGTCGCCCTGCTGCTGCTCGACGTCGGTGCCGGCCGGGAACGCAACGGCAAGGAGGGGCTGGGCGGGGTGCTGGCCAAGGCGTTGGAGGAGGGCACCGCGCAGCGGGACGCCACGACGTACGCGCTGGCCATCGAGGCGCTCGGCACCGAGCTGGTGACCGGGCTGGACTGGGACTCGTTCCAGGTCAGCGTCCAGGTGCCGGTGGACCGGCTGACCGCCGCCGTGGAACTGCTCGCCGAGGCCGTCCGCACACCCCGGCTCGACCCGGCGGACGTCCGGCGGGTCCGCGACGACGAGGCGACAGCGCTGCGGATGGACTGGGCCAACCCTGGTCCGCGTGCCGACGCCGCGCTGCGCGCCGACCTGTTCGGCGCGGACAACCGCTGGGGACGCCCGATGTACGGCGACCCGGATTCGGTGGCTGGGCTGGACGTGGAGGACGTGACGGTCTTCCATTCCGAGTGGTTCCTGCGCCCCGGCACCCTGGTCGTCGCCGGTGACCTGGACCGGATCGACCTCGACGCGCTGGCCGCCGCGGCGTTCGCCGGCACCGGCGGTGGTCCGGTCGACAGGGGTGGCCCGATCGAGGTGCCGTTGCACACCGAGCGGCGGATCATCCTGGTGGACCGGCCGGGCTCGGTGCAGTCCACGCTGCGGTTGGGTCACCCGTCACCGCACCGCGCGCACCCCGACCACGTGCCGATGACGCTCGCCGGCACGGTCCTCGGCGGGGCGTTCACCTCCCGGCTCAACCACCTGATCCGCGAGGTGCGCGGCTACACGTACGGCATCCGGGGCGAGTTCGCGTCGTCCCGGCGGTTCGGCCGGTTCACGGTCAGCTCCGGTGTGCAGACGGCGGTCACCACGCCGGCGCTGGTCGAGGCGGTAGGTGAGATCACCCGTACGCAGGCCGGCGGGGTGACCGAGGAGGAGTTGGCGGTGGCGCGTTCCTGGCGGGCCGGGCAGCTCTCGGTCGAGTTGCAGAGCCCTCGGGCGATCGCCTCGGCGTTGACCACGCTCGTGGTGCATGACCTGCCTGACGACTACCACGCGCAGCTGCGGGAGGCCCTGCTCGCCGCCGACGTGGACCAGGTGTCCGCGGCGGCCTCCACCCACCTGCACCCTGACGCGCTGACCCTGGTGGTCGAGGGCGACGCGGCGGTGATCCGGGACGACCTGGAGGCCGCCGCCCTGGGCGACCTGATCAACCACCCCTGACCCTCCCCGCCCTCCTTGGTTGATCGTGAGCTTGTTGTCCTCCGCCGCGGCGTGTCGTCACCACAACTTCATGATCAACCGGGTGGGGCGGTGTGATGCGGGACCCGGGGGGTGGGAAAGGGCTCCCGGTTGTGGGGGAGGGCTCGGTAGCCTCGCGGTCATGAGGATCGGCATTGTGGGGGCCACCGGCCAGGTCGGTGGCGTTATGCGGCAGGTGCTGGCGGAGCGGGAGTTCCCGGCGGAGCAGGTGCGGTTGTTCGCCTCGGCGCGGTCCGCCGGGCGTGCGCTGCCGTGGCGCGACGGCGAGGTGGTCGTCGAGGACGCGGCCAGCGCCGACTACTCGGGGCTGGACATCGTGCTCTTCTCGGCGGGTAAGGGCACCGCCCGGGAGCTGGCCCCCCGGGTCGCCGAGGCCGGCGCCGTCGTGATCGACAATTCCTCGGCGTTCCGGATGGACCCGCAGGTCCCGCTGGTGGTCGCCGAGGTCAACCCGCACGCCGCCGCCGACCGCCCGAAGGGCATCATCGCCAACCCCAACTGCACCACGATGGCCGCGATGCCGGTGCTGCGCCCGCTGCACGCCGAAGCCGGCCTGGTCGGCCTGGTCGTGTCCACGTACCAGGCGGTCTCCGGCGCAGGGTTGGCCGGCGTCGCCGAGCTGGACGAGCAGGTCCGCAAGGTCGCCGAGCACGCCGCCGGCCTCGCCTTCGACGGTTCGGCTGTGGAGTTCCCCGCGCCGCGGTCGTTCGCCGAGCCGATCGCGTTCAACGTGCTCCCGCTGGCCGGCTCGATCGTCGACGACGGCTCGTTCGAGACCGACGAGGAGCAGAAGCTCCGCAACGAGAGCCGCAAGATCCTCGAGATCCCCGACCTCAAGGTGTCCGGCACCTGCGTCCGGGTGCCCGTCTTCACCGGCCACTCGCTCCAGATCAACGCCCGTTTCGCCAGGCCGCTCACCCCGCAGCGGGCCCACGAGCTGCTCGCCGACGCCCCCGGGGTCGCGCTGACCGCCGTTCCGACGCCGTTGCAGGCCGCCGGTCAGGACCCGACCTACGTGGGCCGGATCCGCGCCGACGAGACCGTGGAGTACGGGCTGGCCCTGTTCTGCTCCAACGACAACCTGCGCAAGGGCGCCGCGCTCAACGCGGTGCAGCTCGCCGAGCTGGTCGCCGCCGAGCGTCGCTGACCCGTCGCGTCACCTCGAGCCCCCGCCGGTCGCCGGCGGGGGCTCGGTCACGTTCCGGGCTACTGCCGGCCGGGCGTGCTTGGATGGACGGAACCCGACGTCCCCTGGGAGGAAACCGTGCCGGACGACCGCACCCAGCAGGCGTTGACCGATCTGATCGCCGGCCGCTCGATGGGCGTGCTGGCGACGATCAAGCGGGACGGGCGGCCGCAGCTGTCCACTGTGGTCTACTCGTTCGACACCGACGCCGGGCTGATCCGGGTCTCCGTCACCGAGGGGCGGGCCAAGACCGCCAACCTGCGTCGGGACCCGCGGGCCAGCTTCCACGTCAGCAGCGAGGACGGCTGGGCGTACGCGGTGGTGGAGGGACGCGCCGAGCTGACCCCGCCCGCCGCTGAGCCCGGCGACGCCACGGTCGAGGAACTGGTGGACCTCTACCGGGCGCTGAGCGGCGAGCACCCGGACTGGGACGAATACCGCCAGGTGATGGTCGACGACCGGCGGCTGGTGCTGCGCCTGCACGTGGAGCGCGTCTACGGGATGCCGCCCCGGGGCTGAGCCCGACCGCTCACCCCGGCTCGATCACTGTGACGCCGGGCCAGCGCTGCGCCGGGCGGTGCCGGGCCAGCCGCCGCCGGGACCGGGCCACATCCACCCGGGCCGGGTTGTGCCGCCACACCCCGCCCAGCAGGTCCGCCAGACCGTACGGCGCGCAGATCTCCAACCGGCCGGCCGCGTCCAGGCGGACGGCGACCGCCGTCGCGTACTCCGGCCAGGTGGCGACCGCCTCGGCCACGCTCCGGTACGGGGCGATCGGGTCACCGCCGAACTTCGCCGCGTACCAGGTGTGCACCGCCGCCTGGTTGCGCGCCTCCCACGGTGGCTGCTGCCACGCCGCCGTGAGCCGGGCGGTGGCGAGGTCGTCGTCCTCGCGGGTCAGCCGGGTCGGGTCGAAGAAGACCACGTCCACGTCCCGGACCGTCGCCGGGTCGAACCCGTCGCCGTACCGCTCGCCCCAGACCAGGTCGCGCAGGGCGCCCGCGCCGATCCACGCGTCCGGCAGACCCGAGTCGCGCACCACTGTCAGCGCCCGGGTCAACCACCTGTTGCCGGCGACCAGTTCCCGCAGTTCCCGCTCGTGCGCCACCGGCCCACGGTAGGCGGCGGAACCCGGGCCGCGCTGCCCCGGCGGGCGGGTGTCACGTCAACCGGCGGGTATACCTGCCTGCCGCGCCGACGTCGCGGGACATCGGGGAACCGGTGGCGTTACCCCCTGCCGAGCGGCGGGTAGACGGGCCGTGCCGACACCGAGAGGGGAGCACCATGACAACGGTCGGAGAGTTCATGACGACCCGGTTGGTGACGATGGACGGCAACGACACGCTCATCGCGGCCGCGCAGGAGATGCGGGACAGTGCGATTGGTGACGTGGTGGTGACCGACGGCGACAACGTGGTCGGAATCGTCACGGACCGGGACATCACCGTTCGGGGTGTCGCGGAGAACATGGACCCGGGGTCGACCCGGCTGAACGAGATCACCACCCGTGACGTGATCACGGTGAGCCAGTACGACGACGCGGTCGCCGCCGCGGATCTCATGCGCACGTACGCCGTACGCCGGCTGCCGGTGATCGACGACGGACGCCTGGTGGGCCTGGTCTCGATGGGTGACCTCGCGGTCGAGCGCGAACCGCAGTCGGTCCTGGCCGACATCAGCGCCGACGACCCGAACAACTGACCGTCCGCCGCGGGCACGCCGGCCCTCCCCTCGCGGGAGGGCCGGCGTCGCGCGTCAGGGGTCCCGCGCGGCTCACCCGATCCGGGCGAGGTTGACGGTGTACCCGGCGGGGACCCGTGCGGGGACGTGCCAAGCCGGCCGTGCGCGCGACGCGAGCGCGCCGGGTGGGATCCCGGGCCCGGCGAACTGGGAGGAGTGGACCCGATGGTGGACGCGACCACGAGGTTCTTCGAGGACCTGGACCGGCGGGGGTACGAGCCCCTGCTGGCGAAGGCCTCCGGGACGCTGCGCATCGACCTGCACGAGGGCGCGCAGACCCGGCACTGGCTGCTGGCCATCGACCACGGCCGGCTGGAGGTGAGTCAGGAGGACCAGGAGGCCGACACCGTCATCGGGGCGAGCCCGGCCCTCTTCGAGGACATCGCCACCGGCCGTGAACACGGCATTGCGGCCCTGCTGCGCGGGGACATGACGGTCTCCGGTGACGCGCGGCTCGTCGTGCAGGTGGAGCGGATCTTCCCGGGTTCCCCGGACGCCCGCGGGCCGCGTCGGCGCTTCACCGAGGAGGTGTACTGATGGGGCAGAGCAACACGGTCCGGATCCTCGACGGCAGCACGTTCGTCGTCTGCGAGGACACCGGCGACATCGAGGCGACACCGAGCGAGCCGACCGGGCTGTTCTCGCTGGACACCCGGTTCCTGTCCACCTGGGTGCTCACCGTGAACGGTGAGCGCCTCAACTCCCTCTCCTTCGACGACCTGCAGTACTTCGAGTCCCGGTTCTTCCTGGTGCCGGGCATGGCCACGCACTACGTGGACGCGAAGTTGTCGATCATCCGGGAGCGCGCGGTGGGCGGCAGCTTCCGGGAGCAGCTCACCATCCTCAACCACGACGAGAAGCCCGTCGACCTGGAGATCCGGATGGAGGCGGCGTCGGACTTCGCCGACCTGTTCCAGGTCAAGGACGAGATCCTGAACAAGAAGGGCGAGAACTACTCCGAGGTCGAGCCGGACAGGTTGCGGTTGGGCTACCGCCGGGGCAACTTCCGGCGCGAGACGGTCATCTCCTCGTCGACCGAGGCCCGTTACGACAGCAGGGGTTTCGCGTACACCGTGCATCTGGAACCCAACGAGCAGTGGAACACGGCGATCGACGTGCGAACCCACGCGCTCGGGCCCGGAGGCCGGGACCTGCGCATGGGAGTCCGGGCGCACGGCGCCGAGCGGCTCGCCCTCCAGCACGACCTGGAGCAGTGGATCGCCGACGCCCCGAAGGTCAACAGTGAGCACGGTCGGGTCGCCAGCACGTACCGGCGCAGTCTCATCGACCTGGCGGCGTTGCGCTTCTCGCCGCTGTCGCTCGGCGGCGCCACGCTGCCCGCGGCCGGCCTGCCCTGGTTCATGACCATGTTCGGCCGGGACAGCATCCTCACCTGCCTTCAGACGCTGCCGTTCACCCCGCAGCTGTCGAAGACCACGCTGCGCATCCTGGCGTCGCTGCAGGGCAGCCGGTTCGACGACTTCCGCGACGAGGACCCCGGTCGGATCCTGCACGAGATGCGGTACGGCGAGACGGCCGCGTTCGAGGAGCAGCCGCACTCGCCGTACTACGGCTCGGTGGACGCGACCCCGCTGTTCGTCGTGCTGCTCGACGAGTACGAGCGGTGGACCGGGGACGTCGCGCTGGTCAAGGAGCTGGAGCAGGAGTCCCGGGCCGCCCTGAGGTGGATCGACAGCTACGCCGACCTGATCGGCAACGGCTACATCTGGTACGAGCGGCGCAACACCGAGACCGGCCTGGAGAACCAGTGCTGGAAGGACTCGTGGGATTCGATCTCCTACGCCGACGGCACGCTGCCGCCGTTCCCGAGGGCCACCTGCGAGGTGCAGGGCTACGCGTACGACGCGAAGGTCCGCGCGGCGCGAATGGCCCGCGAGTTCTGGGGTGACCCGCGGTTCGCCGACCAGTTGGAGCGCGAGGCCGCGGAGCTGAAGGAGCGGTTCAACCGGGACTGGTGGGTGGCCGACGGGGAGTACTACGCCCTGGCCCTGGACCCGGACGGCCGCCAGTGCGACGTCCTCAGCTCCAACATCGGTCACCTGCTGTGGAGCGGGATCGCCGAGCCGGAGCGGGCGGAGAAGCTCGCGGAGCACCTGGTGGGGCCACGGCTCTTCACCGGTTGGGGCGTACGCACACTTGCCGAGGGCGAGGCCCGGTACAACCCGATCGGCTACCACAACGGCACGGTCTGGCCGTTCGACAACTCGTTCATCGCCTGGGGTCTGCGCCGGTACGGCTTCGCCGAGGAGGCGGCCTGCATCGCCAACGGCATGTTGGACGCGGCCACCTACTTCGACGGGCGGCTGCCGGAGGCGTTCGGCGGCTACCCCCGGGAGTTGACCAAGTTCCCTGTGGAGTACCCGACGGCGTGCAGCCCGCAGGCCTGGTCGACGGGTACGCCGCTGTTGCTGCTGCGCACCATGCTGGGCCTGGAGCCGCACGAGGGGCACCTGGCGGTCGAGCCGCGGCTGCCGGTGGGGATGGGCCGCATCGAGGTGCTTGACATTCCTGGTCGTTGGGGTCGGGTGGACGCGTTCGCCCGGGGTCGGGTGGACCTGAACAACCTCGCCGACTGACCGGACGGGCCGGCCGACCGGGCGGCGGCGCGCAGAGGCGTCGCCGCCGGTCGGCACCCAGGCGATCCCCAGCTGGGCAGGGTAGATTCTGCCAATGCCGGAGCTCGTGTACCCGCCCGTTATCGCCGCCGCCAAGACGATGTTCCGGGTCCTCGACCTGAAGATCAACATCGAGGGCGCCCATCACGTACCCCGCACCGGCGGGGCCGTGCTGGCCAGCAACCACGTGAGCTACCTCGACTTCATCTTCGCCGGTCTCGGCGCGAACCCCTCCGGTCGGATGGTCCGCTTCATGGCCAAGCAGTCGGTCTTCGCGCATCGGATCGGCGGGCCGTTGATGCGCGGGATGAAGCACATCCCGGTGGACCGGGACGCGGGCGCGGCGTCGTTCCGCGCGGCGGTGGCCGCGCTCAAGAACGGCGAGGTGGTGGGTGTCTTCCCGGAGGCGACGATCAGCCGGTCGTTCACCGTGAAGGAACTCAAGAGCGGCACGGTGCGGATGGCCCGCTCGGCGAAGGTGCCGGTGCTGCCTGTCGCCCTGTGGGGCACACAGCGACTCTGGACGAAGGGCCGCCCTCGCACGCTGACCCGCCGGCACACGCCCATCACGATCCTGGTGGGCGAGCCGATCCACCCCGCCGACTATCCGGACCCGAACGTGCTGGCCGCCGAGCTGACGACCCGGCTCACGGCGCTCGTCGAGCGGGCCCAGCGGGAGTACCCGGACGCCCCCTCCGGCCCGGACGACACCTGGTGGCTGCCCGCGCACCTGGGTGGCAGCGCCCCGACGCCCGAGGAGGCCGCCGCCATGGACCCGGCCGGGGAGCAGCGCAGCCCCAGCGTCTGAGCGGCGGGCCGGTGACCAGATCGGTCCGCATCCGGGCGCGATGGTGTCTGCCGTCTCGGCTACCAGCAGCTGCTGCGGGTGGAACGCGCCGAGCACCTCATCGGCCACGGCACGACAGTGGAGTCGGCCGCCCGAACGGTCGGGTTCACCGATGCCCGGATGCTGCGCCGCCTGCGAGCCCGGTCCACGGGGTCTGCTCCGGCCCGGCCCGGTAGTAGTCGTCGCGGGAACGGAACTCCACAGGCAGTGAGCCCGGCAGCGTGACCCGGGTGTCCCCGGCGAGCAGGCCGGGGCCGGCCCGCAGCAGCAGCACGTCGCGTTCCTGCGCCGACAGGTCGACCAGTTGCGGCCGGGTGAGCCGGAACATCGCCACCGCGCGGCGGACCTGCTGGGCCAGCGCGGTGACTTCGCCGACCGGCCCGCCGAGGGCCAACGCCGGCTGCTGGATGGTGCGCAACGCGTCGCAGACGATCAGCAGTTGCGCGGGGGTGTCCCCGGCGGCCGGCGGCAGCTCCAGACGGGACGGCCACTGCCAGCGGATCTGCCCGCTCATCAGCCCCGGCAGTCGACCGGCGAGCCGGGTGCGGGGCGTGTCGTCGGCGACCAGGGAGAGTTGCGAACCGGTGCCCACCCAGCAGACCCGCTGGTCGGTGACGGTCACCGAGACCGGACCGGGCAACCCCCAGCCCCGCCGCGCCTCCGTCGGCCCGAGCAGGTAGCCGGCGACAAGCATCTTGTACCGGCCGAGCACCCGTTCACCGGGCCTGGGACGCAGGTCGTACCGGCGGTCCAGGACCGGCCCCACGTCGTCGTCCATGGTGTCGAACCGGTGCGGCCCGATAAAGAAGGGAGACGCGTCGCAGTGCATCGTCACGACCTTCCGGTCAGCTGGCTGTCTCCAAAGCGTGGCGGACGCGACAGCCGCTGTCATGACGCCCGTTAGGGGGTCGGCCGGTCGTGCGTCGCCTGTGACCGGTAGATGCCAATCTCCTCCGGGCGGACTAGGCCGTCCTCGATCGCCCGGGCGAGCAACGCCGCCTTTGTGGCAGCCGGACGCCCCGCCCGGGTGTACTTGATCCGCGCACGGTCCACGTACTGCTTGACCGTGTGTTCGCTGATCTGCATCCGCCGGGCCACCGACGCCTTGGACATCGACTGGAACCAGAGCAGCAGCGCCTCCCGTTCCTTGTCCGACAGCATCGGCCGGTCCGGTCGCGGGTCGCCGACCATCGCGCCGGCGAGCGCCGGCGGCACGTACGGGCGGTCGCTCGCGGCGGCCAGCACGGTCGCCACGCAGTGCTCCCGGCCCTCGTGCTTGGCCAGGAACGCCGCCGCTCCCGCGTCCAGCGCCGCGAGCATCGTGTCCGGGTCGGTGTGCTCGGAGTAGACCACCACCCGCCGCCCGGCGGCGCTCAGCTCGGCCAACTTGTCCAGCGCCATCCTGCCGTGCAGCCGCAGGTCGAGCAGGACCACGTCGGCGTGCGGGGCGGCCCGCAGCACCTCGTCCGGGTCGTCCCCGGTGGCCAGCACCGTCAGTCGCGCCTCGGTGGCGAGCCACGCGCGGACCCCCTCGACGACCACCGGATGGTCGTCGACGATCGCCACGCCGACCGGCCGCCCGCCGGTCATCTCCGCCACCGGGTCTGCGCCCATCTGATGTTCCCGTCCCGTTCGTAGAGGTGCTGCACCGGCCCGTCGTCGTACTCCCCGGGCGGTGGACCGGTCGCCTCCGGCGCCGGCCGGTCCGGCGTGACGAGGCTGACCACCACCTCGTCCGGGCCGGACACCACTGTCAGCCGGGCCCAGTCGCGGGCGCCCGCGAGGAGGGCGGTGAGCGGGTCGGCCAACTGGCGGCGAATCTCCACCGGCAGCGGCGGCGGACTGCCGATGGTGACCAGGTCGATCGGGAGCCCGTTGCGTTCGGCCAGGTCGGCGGCTGCCCGCAGCTCGTGCAGCAGGGGGTCCGGCACGTCGTCGGACTCGGCGATCAGGCGGCGTAGCCGGGCGGCGGCGAGCACGCACCGCCGCTGCACCTCCGGGTCGTCAGGGTCGGCCTCTCCGGCGGCCAACTCGCCGAGGACCCGGCCGGCCGTCGCCCCGACCAGCGAGAGCCGGTCGCGGCGTTCGCGCAGGCCCCGTTCGGCGGCGTCCCGTTCCGCGGCGATCGTGTGCATGGCGGCCGCTGCGGCGGCCCGGTCCCGACCCAACCCGACGATCATCGTGCTCCCCACGAAGATCGCCACCGGGAGCGAGAACGTGCCGTAGACGTACATGACGTACCGGGCCAGGTCGGCTTCGTCGATGCCGTGCCCCAGGACGGTGACCAGCGCGATCAACGCGTGCACGGTCAGCAGCGCCACGAGCCCGGTGACCCGCCGCCCCCACAGCGCCAGCAGGAAGAACCAACCGAGCGTGCCCCACACCCAGTTGGCGGCCGTGAACAGCTGGCGCTCGCCGGCGGCGGCGAAGACCGCCGCGTCGACGACGACCAGAAAACCGGCAAGCGGCCACGGTGGTAGCGGTGTGTCACGTAGCAGGAGCACCCCGGCCGTCGTACCGGCCGCGAGGACCAGCACCCAGCCGCCGATCACCACCACCGGCGCGGCGAAATCCGCGCGGGCGGCCAGCACCGCGGGCAGCCCGATGGCGAGGTGCCAGGCCAGCGCGATGGCGACGGCGACGATCCGGGCACCCCGGTCGGACGCGTGGGCCACCGCGGCAGGCGCGGCGAGAGCCTCCGCCTGGGTCGACTCGCGGGGCGCCGGCACGTCGAGCCGGACGGGTGCCGGCGCGGTGGCGTCGAGGTCAGCCGACACCGGGCCACTCCAGCCGGATCCGGGTGCCCTGACCGGGCGTCGAGTCCACCTCGGCCCGTCCGCCGACCGTCGCCATCCGGCCACGGATCGACTCGCGCAGCCCGTACCGGTGCGCGGGGACGGTGGCCGGGTCGAAACCCGGGCCGTCGTCGGCGACCTCGACCACGACGGCGATCGCGTCGCGGGTGAGCCGCAGCGAGGCCCGCGCCCCCGGGGCGTGCCTGGCCACGTTCGACAGCGCCGCGTAGGTGCTCTCGGTGATCGCGTCGGCCACCCCGGCGGGCACCGCGCAGGGTGCCAGCTCCACGCTCACCGGTAGCTCGGGCAGCCGGTCGGGCACCCTGCGCAGCCGCCCGTCGAGGGACACCGGGCCGTCGCCGGCCACCGGGCCGGTGTCGGCCACCGCGACGAGGGTACGCAGGTCGGACGCGCACCGTTCGCGGAACGCGGCCGACGGCCCGGCCACCGCGCCGAGCCCCACCATGGTCAGCGTGCCGAGCACCGTGTCGTGCAGGTCGCGGTTCTGCTGCCGTTCGGCCTCCCGGGCGGCGCGGGCGACAAGCGCCTCCCTGGTCAGCCGCTGATGCTCGGCGAACGCCCGGTCGGCGCGGCCGATCCGCCGGCGCATCACCGCTGTCATCATCGCCGTGCAGCCGGTCTGCACCAGCAGCGTGGCCGCGTGGGCGCGTGCCTCGGTGGGGTTGCCGGCGGAGTACGTGCCCACCGCGTACGTGGCGGTGACCAGCAGCCCGGCCGGAACCGACCATTGCGGCGTGCCGGTGGCCTGTGCGTTGATCACCGTGGTGCTGGCGAGCACCGCGATCCAGCTGCCCTCGCCGGGAAGCACACCGGGCGCCACCAGCACGGGGATGAGCAGGCAGACCACCGCGGTGATCGCGACGTCAGCGGCGGTCAGGGCCGGGGTGAATCCGTGCCGCAGCGCGCGGATCGCATACCACAACGACCAGCCGGTGAGCGCGGCCACGACCGGCAGCAGCAGGGCCGTCTCGACAGGTGGGGTACGCACCGACAGCGCCACCGCCGCACTGACCAACCCGCAGGTCAGCCGCAGCAGCGCCGGAGTCGTGGTGAAGATGAGGTTCAGCACGCCACCGGCCGGATTGTCCAGCGCGGGCGGCGGCACGCTCGGGGCGGCAACGGCCGGCATCGGGAAGTGTCCTTCCGACAACGACCCGGTCCGGGTCCGCGCGGCAGAGATCGACGTCGGAGAATAGCACGACCGGTGGCCGTCGATCATCCCTTGTGCGCGGACTGTCGCTAATGTGTCACTCTGTGCTGCGAGGCTGGAGCAGATCCCACTTGTTGCCGTACAGATCGGCGAACACCGCCACCGAGCCGTACGGCTCGTGCCGCGGCTCCTCCAGGAAGCGCACCCCGGCCGCCACCATCCGCGCGTGGTCCCGGGCGAAGTCCTCGGTGTAGAGGAACAGGCCGACCCGCCCACCCGTCTGGTCGCCCACCCGGGCCCGCTGCTCCGGACCGCGCGCCCGGGCCAGCAGCAACGCCGTCTCCCGGGCACCCGGCGGGCGCACCACCACCCAGCGCGAGCCGTCCGCTCGGGGAGTGTCCTCCACCAACTCGAAGCCGAGGCTACCGACGTAGAAGTCGATCGCCTCGTCGTACTCCCCGACCAGCAACGCGACAAGTCCCAGATGCGCCATGGGGGCATCATGCCCACTGCCGCTCCGGACCGGGCCGGCGGCGTCAGCGAGGGTCGGAGGCGTCACGCCGGCCCGGGAACCAGGCCCGGCCCGCGGTCGTCCCACAGTCATGCCAAAGGGTCGCAATGTCCTGGTGGTGGCGCTGCTCGGGGTGGCCCTGAGTGGCTGCGGGGAAACGGTTGGCGGGCCGGTCGACGATCCCGGCCCGGCCGAGATCGTCGGGTCGTGGACCTCCTGCGCCGAGGCGGCCCCGCAGGCGGGCGCGGAGATACCGGCCCCGCCGGCGGACACCGGCTCGCCGGCACCGCCGGCCTCCGCGCGGAACGGGCCGGAGATCGGGCGGATCGACAAGGCGTTCACCCCGGCCTCCGCGGTGCTCTGCGGCAGGGAGATCCGGCCGCGTCCCGGCGGCGGGCAGGAGCAGGTGGCCACCGAGCGCCACGCCGACGAGATCGACGCGCTCGTCGAGGCGCTGCGCCTGCCCGACCAGCAGCGGCCGAGGGGCGAGTTCGCCTGCACCCTCGACATGATCGTCCCGCCGTGGCTCGCCCTGCTCGACGAACGGGGCCGCTGGCTGCGCCCGTACCTGCCGACCGACTCCTGCGGCAAACCGCGCGTCGAGGTGCGAACCGCGCTTGCCGGACTGCGACTGACCACCGTGGACACCCGTACCGTCGGGTCCGTCGAATCCCCTGAGGCGGCCGCTGCCGGCTGCGCCCAACACTGGGCGGACATGGTGTGGGTGGAGACCACAGACGGCCGCCGCCCGGGACCGCCCGTGCCACCCGCCGCGCCGACCGACGGGCCGCTGCGCCTCTGCGTCTACCAGGTACCCCCGTCCGAGCAGGGCGGCGGCAAGCCGGCGGGCGACTTCGTGTACGGCGGACCGCTGCCGCGCGAGCGCCAGGCGGGCGTGCTGCGGGCACTGGGCAACCGGCGGGCCGTTGTCGACTGTGCCACTCCGGCGTCCCGCTTCGCTGTGCTGCGACCGCTGGACGGCACCGGCGGCCCCGACAGGTACGTGGAACTCGACGGCTGCCGGCGCTTCCTGGTGGTGTCGCCGACCGGCGGGTCGGGGCTCGGTCAGGGCGACAGCACGCTCGCCGGCCTGCTCGGTCCCCTCTGAGTCGCGCAGGTGGAAACGTCGCAGGCGTGCCGTACGGTCCGATCATGCCAGCCAGAATCGACCTCACACTCGACTCCACCAACGCGCAGGTGCTCGCCGCGTTCTGGAAGACGGCCCTGGGCTACATCGACGAACCGCCGCCACCGCCCTTCGCGACCCGGGCGGAGTGGCTCGCCCAGTTCGACCTGCCGGAGGACGACCCGGCGGACGGGGCGTGGCTGTGCGATCCCGACGGAGTCGGTCCGCGCCTGTCCATCCTCGACGTGCCCGAGCCCAAGACGGCCAAGAACCGCCTCCACATCGACATCCGGGTGGAGGGCAGCGGAAGCCCCGACGAGCGGTGGGCGCGGATCATGGCGGAAGCCAACCGCCTGGTCGAGGCGGGTGGGCTCGTCCTGGAGGAGGTCGACAGGCACCACGTGGTGATGGCCGACCCCGAGGGCAACGAGTTCTGCGTCGCCGCAACCGCGGCTTGACGGGGCGGCCTACGCCCACTGGTCGTCTCGGGTGCGGATGACCAGCACCACCCCGACGCCGCCGAGGACGGCGAACACCAGCCCGGCCGGGATGGCCGTCCAGGACATCAGGAACGACAACGAGCCGTTGGTGTGCCCGTTCGCCGCCACGAACTTCTCCGGGGCCGCCGGGTCCACCCACAGGGCCATCGTCGGTCCGGGAGTCCGGTGGCAGCCGGTCCCACCGGCACAGGGGATCCAGGTGCTGTACTGCTTCGACTCGTACAGGTAGGAGACCTCGATCCGGTCGATGCCGCTGCCCCGGCCACCGTCTCCTGCCCGGTCGGACACGTGGGCCGTGACCGGCACGCCGTCGGCCCGCAACCGGTCCGCCTCCGACGACACGTGCCACCGGTATGCCAGGGCACCCCCGGCCAGGCCCAGCCCCGGCAGCAGCATCGCCATCGAGATCAGCAGGATCCGCATTCGCGGGCGCATGCCAGCCGGGGTCGGTGCCGGGGATCCGCGCCGTCGTCTCGTCACGGTGCACATCCTCCGACGCGGGCGCAACCTGCCGCCCGCGCCGGAGGTGGCCCACCTGTCAGTTGCCGAGAGTGACGTGCAGGATGCGTTCGTTGCTGTTGTTCGGAGTGCTGTCCTTGTCGCCCTGGTTGGTGGTGGTCAGCCAGAGCCCACCGTCGGGGGCGGGCTCCACCGTCCGCAACCTGCCGTACGTTCCGCTGAAGTAGGTCTGCACGTTCGTCAGGCTGCTGCCGCTGATCACCGCGCGATACATCCGGGCACCCCGTGCGCAGGCCACGTAGAGGGCGTCCCGCACGATCGTGATGCCGGAGCAGGACCCTTCCGCGGTCGGGTAGGTGCGTGCCGGTGCGATGAATCCGGCCGTGCCACAGGTGCCGCTGGTGCCCTCGCACGCGGGCCAGCCGTAGTTGCCGCCCTTGGTGATCAGGTTGGTCTCATCCATGATCGAGTTGCCGAATTCCTGCTCCCACAGTCGACCCTGCGAGTCGAACGCCAACCCCTGCGGATTGCGGTGGCCGTAACTCCACACGTAGTTGCCGAACGGGTTGTCCGACGGGACGGTGCCGTCCGGGTTGAGCCGCAGGATCTTGCCTTCCAGACTCGACCGGTCCTGCGCGTAGTTGCCGTTCTGCGCGTCGCCGGTGCTCGCGTACACCTTGCCGTCCGGGCCGAACCGCAGGCGACCGCCGTCGTGGTACTTGTTGCGCCGGATGCCGCTGAGTAGCACCTGCTCGCTCGCCGTGTTGAGCGCACCGTTCTCCAACCTGATCCGGACGACCCGGTTGTCGGTGGGGGAGGTGTGCATGATGTACAACCACCTGTCGCTGGTGAAGCTCGGCGAGATGGCCAGACCCAACAGGCCGCCCTCACCGTCGGTGCTCTGCACGTTCGGCACCGTGCCCAGGTTGGTCTTCGCCCCGGTGGTGGGGTTGAGCTGGATGATGTCGTGCGCGTCGCGGCGGTTGTAGAGGACGCTGCCGTCCGGCAACGTCACGAGCCCCCACGGGATGTCGGTGTCGGTGGTGACCTGCCGTACCCCGCACACCGCGTTTCCGCATCCGGCGCCGGTGGTCACCGTCGCGGTGCCGCTGCGCGGAGACACGTTGTCCTGCGCGTCCCGGGCCACCACCTGGTACTGGTAGGCGGTGTTCGCCGCGAGGCCGCTGTCGGTGAACGTGGTGACCGGGGGAGCGCCGGTGACCGTGCCGACCTTCACGCCGTTGCGGAAGACGTCGTACGCCCGTACCCCGATGTTGTCGGTCGACGCGGTCCACCGCAGCGTGACACTGGTGCCCGAGGCGGTGCCGGTGAGCTGCTGCGGAGCGGTCGGCGCCTGGGTGTCGGCCTGGCACGGCGGCGGCGTGATCGACACGGTGGTGCTTGCCTGCGACACGTTGCCGGCAGCGTCGCGGGCGTTGACGTACAGTCCCCAGGTCGCGCCGGCGACCACCGTGAGGCTTGTGGACAGCGTCGTGCCGCTCACCGACTTCATGAGCTGACCGTCGTGGTAGACGTCGTAGAAGGCGACAGCGACGTTGTCGGTCGAGGCGTTCCACGCGAAGGTCACCGAGTTGCAGGTCAGGCCGCTCACCCGCGGGCTGCCCGGTGCGGTGGGCGGCTGGCTGTCGGCACTGCCCAGGGCCGTCGTCCACCGCTGGTTGGCCTGCCCGTGGCAGGTCCAGAGATTGACGGGGGTGCTGTTGGCGGTCGCCGCGCCCGTCACGTCCAGGCACAGACCGGACTGGACGCCGACGATGGTCCCATCGGTGTTGATCCGCCAGCGCTGGTTCGCGCCACCTGTGCACCCGTTGATCTGGATGGCGGCCGGCGAGGTGGTGTCCTGCCCCACCACGTCCAGGCACATCGTCTCGTCGTACACCCGCAACTCACCGGCCGAGGTTAAGGTCCACGACTGGTTGGCCTGCCCGTTGCAGTCGTAGATGTTGAGGCCCGTGCCTGCCGTCCGGACGTTGCCGACCACGTCCAGGCAGCGGCCACTGCCCACGCCGACAACCGTCGCGGGAGCAGCCGCCGCAGCGGGCACGGCGACCGCCACGGTCAGCAGTGTCACGGCCGCCACCGCCGCCGGTAGCAACCGTCGGCGGGACTGGCGTGGTTTGGTGCGCGCGAAGAATCGCATCCGTCCTCCATGATCGTCGACCGGCCGCCCCAGGCGACCTGTCGCCCGACCATGTCGAACAGTTGGCATCGACCATCAAAGATGAATTACCCACCCAAGTCAACAATGTCGCTCGATGATGGACAAAACCGGAGGCCGACGCGACGTCCGCGCCGCCGCAGGTCGCCGTTGTCGCGACCAGGGCTGCGTCGGAGGTACGCCTCAGAGTTGCTGGACGATCTGGATCGGGTTGCCGTCCGGGTCGGCGGTCCAGGCAATCAGCAGACGGTCCAGCCACGGGTGCGGTGCGGCCAGGGCGGGGGAGCCGTTCGCCGTGAGTGCGGCGTACGCGCCGGCGGTGTCGTCGGTCCAGAGGATCACCGCGGCCCGTTGCCCCTGCGGCACCGGGTCGAGTCCGTGGTCGTCGCGCGTCGAGGCCACCGAGGCGACACCGATCCGGTAGCCGTCGAGCGCGAGGTCGACGTGGATCGGCTCGCCTTCGGTCGGCACCCGGAACGTCTCGGTGAAGCCGAGACCGGCGTAGAAGGCGGCGGCGCGGGGGACGTCCTCGCTGAAGAGAATCACCTGAGGAGCCCGGAACGTAGACACGGATCGACGCTATCCCCGGCAGGGCCGGGCCGCCACGCTCACACGTAGTCGCACTGGGGGTTCGGCCCCGACGTCACCTCGATGATGGCGTCGAGCCTGTCCCGGGTGCTCGTCAGCTCGGCGATCTGCGCGTTGATCCGGTCTCGCTCCGCCGCCAGGCGTGCGCGCGACTCCGGGGTGCTGACCCCGGCGTCCACGCACGGCAGGAGCTCCGCGATCGTCCTGCTGGACAGTCCCGCGCCGTACAACTGCTGGATCAGCCGCACCCGGTCGACCGCCGCGTTCCCGTAGCGCCGCTGCCCGCTCTCGGACCGCGTCGAGACCAGCAGGCCCTGCTCCTCGTAGTACCGCAGCGCGCGAACACTGACCCGCGTCTGGTTCGCCAGATCCCCGATCCGCACAGTGACCCACCTCGCAATACTTGCCTCTGACGTCAACGTGAGGTTCTAGCCTAGCTCCATGCAGATCAACGGCACGAAAGCCCTCGTAACGGGCGCCAACCGTGGCCTCGGCAAGGCCTTCGCCGAGGCTCTCGTCGCCCGCGGCGCCACCACCGTCTACGCCACCGCCCGCCGCCCCGACAACATCGACATCCCCGGCGTCGTACCACTCCAGCTGGACATCACCGACCCGGCATCCATCGACGCCGCCGCGGCCGAGGTGGGCGACCTGGACATCCTCATCAACAACGCCGGCATCTCCACGAACGCGCCACTGCTCGGGCCCTCCACGGAGAACATCCGCCGCGAGTTCGACACCAACTTCTGGGGCACCCTCAACGTCACCCGCGCGTTCGCCCCGAGGCTCGCCGGGGGTGCCATCCTCAACGTCATCTCGGCGCTGAGCTGGTACGCCTTCGCCCCCGCCAGCAACGGCTACGCCGCCTCCAAGGCCGCCGAATGGTCTCTCACCAACGGCATCCGACTCGAGCTGGCCGACCAGGGAACCCAGGTCACCGCACTGGCGCTGGCCATCGCCGACACCGACATGATGGCCGCCGTCGACATCCCCAAACTCCCACCCCACGAGGTGGTGGCCATCGCCCTGGACGGCCTCGAAGCGGGCAAGCTCGAAGTGATCGCCGACAGTCCCACCGCCAAGGTCAAGGCCTCGCTCTCCCGCGACCCCGCCCTCTTCTACGCCGACATCCCCGGCGCCCTCTTCGGCTGACACCACCACCGGCTCAACCCGGTCGGGGAATCTGAAGAGCTGCGGCGGGCAGCCAGCGGGGGTTGGTCCCGCCGGGCGCCCGCTCCGTAGCTCACCAGATCCGGATCCGATGTGGGTGCCGCCTCCACGAACGTGGTGTCGATACCGAGGAGCGCCAACCGCTGCATGGTCAAGAGCCGTACCGGTCGGGTAAGGCGGATCTCCTCGATGAACGGGCCATCGATGTCCGACGAAGCGGGTAGGCTCCGCCGGTGAAGGACGAGGGGCGTGTTCGTGGAGTGATGTTCGACGCCGGAGGTGTCCTGACACGACCGATCGGCGGTCGGTGGAATCCTCGGTACGACTTCGAGGGCATCGTCATGACGCATCACCCTCAGGTGCGGGAGGGCCTGTTTCCCGAGGCCATCGAAGCCGGGCAGCGCTTCCTGGATGCGTCAACCGCAACGGCCAACCGCACCGATTATCACCGGACGATGCTGGCGGCGCTCGGCATCGACTGCCCATCGGAGCAACTACTGCAGCATCTGGAGGCTCCGGCCGCAGGGCCCACCATCGAGCCCTATCCCGACGTTCGTCGCGTCCTCGACCAGCTACAGCTCTGGGGCGTTCGCATGTCGATCGTCTCCGACAACTGGGCCGGGCTGGAGGCGACGTTCGCCAGTCTGGACATCGGGCACTACTTCGAAGGTTTCGCGATCTCCGAGGTCCTCGGCTGCCGCAAGCCCGACCCGCGGATGTACGCCGAGGGTAATCGCCTACTCGGCCTTGAGCCGCACGAGTGCCTGTTCATCGACGATGACCCGCAGCTCGTGGCCGCCGCCAAGGACCTCGGATATCACGGCGTCACGCTCGACCGAGATGCGCAGCAGAGCACCACGAGCGATGTCATCGTGTCGTTGAGCGATCTCCTCCCCATCATCGAGGCCCGGCGAGCCGCCGACAGCACCTGGTGAGCCGCGTCAAGATCCCCAAGACCGAGCGGTTCCGATGCGGCACAGACGCTCTGCTGGTGGAGACGGTGCGCCCGGTAGGGTTCGAACCTACGACCTTGGGATTAGAAGTCCCCTGCTCTATCCGCTGAGCTACGGGCGCGCGGCGTGGATGTCGCGCCAGAAGGGTACCGCCAACCCACCGCGCGTCGGGCCAACGGGTGGCCGCGTCCACATTGCCGAGCAGGGTCTTACGGGGGCGGGGCGACGGGCATCCGGGTTCCCGCTGGCCGGCCCGGCACCGGACCGTACCCTCGGCTGGTGCTGCTGGATCCGGACGCCGAGAGCGGCGTCGCCTACGAGCTGTGCCAGGTCGTCGGCCGTGCCATTCTTCCGTACCGTACGTCGGCGGGCTTCGGCACCGCGTTCTTCTTCCGCAGCGGTGACGACCCTGTGGGGGAGACGCTGGTGACGGCGGCCGACCTGGTCGGTTTTCCGGACGGTGAGCTGGGCCTGCGGGGGAGCGTCACCGAGCCGGACGGGGTCGCCCCCGACGCGCTCGTCGACGGCGAGATCGTGCCCGGCTGGTCCCGCTACCCCGGCGACGGGGTGGCGGTGCTACCTACCGCCGGCCTGCACCGGCACGCCGGCGACGGCGGCTGGCGGTGGCGGGTGCAGCCGGTGCCGGCCGCGATCGCCGCCGGGGCCGAGGTCGTCGCGCGCCTCGGCGCCGACGCCAGTTCCGCCTTCGTGCTGGCCCAAGGGGTACGGGAGGACGGGTCGCGCCCGCTGGAGGTCGCGATCGAACGGGTGGTCCGCGACGGGGACGACGTGCGGATCACCGACGACCTGCCACCGGGGTACGTCGGCGCGCCCGTCTTCGTCGTGCAGGTCGACGCCACCGGCGAGGTGTCGCTGTACTGCCTGGGCCTGGTCCTGCCCGGCGTCGACGGTCACCGGGTGGCGACCTTCGACCGGATCGGCGCGGTCCTGCCAGCGACGCCCGGCGACGCCTGAACCGGCTGGCTCAGCCGTTGGGCGTTGCCAGGCCCGCCGGGTCGGCCGTCGGCTGTCGACCCCCCGGGATGGAGGTCCCAGCGGTGTCGGCGGGCTCGTCGGCCGGGGCGGTCGGGCCGGCCGCCAGGAACGCCTCGGCCCAGCGGCCCACCTCGTCGAAGACCTTCTTCCGGACGGCGGGGCCGGAGAGCGTGAGATCGTGCAGCCCGCCGTCGAAGCGGGCCAGTGTGACGTGGCGGCCGAGGCGGGGCGCGTACCGGACCATGTGCTCGACGTCCAGCACGGCGTCGGCGAGGGTCGCGTTGTCGTGCCACTTTGTGCCCCGGAACGAGCGGGTCGAGCAGGCCAGCAGCACCGGCACCTGGATGTCCAGCCCCGCGCGCAGCCGGCGTTGACCGGTGCGGATCGCGTTCAGCCAGCCGGCCCGCACGGGGAACCCGGCCAGCGGCTTCCACGCCAGGTCGTAGGTCCACTCGCCGCGGTGGTCGGCGTGCAGGCTCTCGCCGTACACCGTGCCCAGCCCGAACGGCAGGATGCGGTGCGGCGCCCGGCGGCCCAGCCGGGAGACGGCGGCCGCGAGGGGTCTGCGCACCGCCCAGGGTGCGTTGATGTCGAAGAAGGGGCTGTTGAGCACCAGGCCGTCGACGGTGCCGGCGTCGCGGCGGGCGTCCGCCCAGAGCGAGATGATCAGGCCGCCGGTGGAGTGACCCATCGCCAGCAGCGTGTCGTGCCCGTCGTCGGACCGGATGATCTCGGCGGCGGCGTCCAGCTCCGGGAAGTAGTCGCTGATGTCGCGACAGAAGTTCGGGGTCTGGCCGGGGAGCAGGCTGCGGCCGTACTTGCGCAGGTCGAGGGCGTAGAAATCCCAGCCACGCTCGGCGAAGAAGTCGGCCAGGTGGGTCTGGAAGAAGTAGTCGACGAAGCCGTGCACGTAGAGCACGGCCCGTCCGGTAGGGCGCTCCGCCCGCCGCCGGACCAGTGTCGCGACGACAGGCCCCTCGTCGTCGGTGCCCAGGTCGATCGTCTGCCGCTCGTACGGCGGCCCCAACACGTCCGGTTCCACGACCGCGACGCTACGCCGCGAACCTACCCGGCGGTAGCCCGCGCCCTGGCCCGCCCCGCGATCCTGGCCTGCCCCCGCGATCCTGCTCCTGTTGCCGTGGCGCAGCCACTGCGAGCTGCGTGCGCGGCCCGGAAGGTGCAGGATCGCGGGGCACGAGGCGTGGGTCAGACCGTTTCCGCGTCGGCGCGGCTGGGGTCGGCGGCGGGCAGCTGCTCCTGGCCGTCGGCGAGGTCCAGCTCACTCTGCGGCGGCGGGACGTCGCGCAGGTGCTTGTTGTGCCGGGGCTCCTGGCGGGTCTTGGCGTCGTTGAGCTTGCGGCGCAGGTCGTCGCGGACGTCGTTGAGGGCGGCGTGCAGATCCTCCTCGGCGGAGGTGGTGACGATCTTCTGTCGGCCGGCGATCCAACACTCCAGGGTGACCTTCTGCCCCCGGGCCTCGCGGTCCTTCACCGACACCTCAAGCTCGGTGGCGTCGGCGTGGAAACCGGCCAGCCGGGCGTCGAGGGTGGCGAACTGCTCGGCGATCCAGTTGCGGTCGCCCTGCGAGAACCCGGCACCCACCCGCAGGCACTCGGCCACGGTGGCGGGGTTCGCCACGGCGCTCATCGCTGCGCCTCGGTGGTGGGTGCGGAGCCGATGGTGGTGATCATCATGGCGCTGACCTCTCGTCGACGTGGAGCTGTCGGTGGTGCGTTGATCAAGTCCTTACCCAGTTCGGTCGGCCCCGGAAACCGTCGACGGCGCGTCGGCCGTACCACATCCGGGCGTGATCAGGGCGTTGTCCACAGGTGGCCTCGTCGTCCACAGGCCCGGCGATCGTGCTGGCGGCGTCCGGCGCCGACGCCCAGGCTCGGTGGCGAGTCGACTCGCGCTGGCAGGCTTCCCGATCCCCTGGAGGGACGATGTTCGACACGTACGTCACGATCGTCGGCAATGTGCTGACCACGCCCGAGTGGCGTCGTACCACCCAGAGCAACACCCTGGTGGCCAACTTCAAGGTCGCCTCCACCGCCCGCCGCCTCGACCGCGACAGCGGTCGCTGGGTCGACGGAAACTCCCTTCGCGTACGCGTCAACTGCTGGCGCAAGCTCGCCGAAGGCGTTGCCGCCTCGGTGATGGTCGGCGACCCGGTGGTGGTCTGCGGGCGGCTCTACACCCGCGACTGGACCGACGACGCCGGCAACCACCGCACCCTCTACGAGTTGGAGGCGGTCGCCGTCGGTCACGACCTGTCCCGAGGCCGTGCCCGCTTCCTGCGTAACCGCCCGAGCATGACCACCAGCACCGTCGAGGACGCGGAGGCCGAGAGTCGGGTGCACGGCGAGTCCACCGAGCCGGTGCCCGCCGGCGAGGCCCCGGTGCTGCCCGACGACCGCCCGCTGGACGACGACTTCGAGCTGTCCGACTTCGGGGCCTCAGGCACCGGCCCGATGGGTGCCACCCTGGCCGGCGGCGGCTCGTTCAGCGGGTCGTTCGGGGGTGACGTGCCGGCTGGGCGGGCCGACGACCTGGCCGGGCTCGACGACGACGAGCTGGCGACCCCTGCCGAAGCGCCCGACAGTGACCCGGACGACGACTCGGACGACGAGTTGGGGCCGGTGCCGGACGAAGGCGAGCCGGCTGCCGCGCCTACCGGTCGGCGGCGACGCGGCCGGGTTCCGCAGCCGGCGTGACCGACAGGTGCGGGCCGAGCCGCAGAGCCGCCGGCTGACGTCGCTGCGGTGCTCCGGGCGGCGCGTCCGCTGACGCCGCTGGTGGTGCTCCGGCGCCCGTGGCACGACGGGGGCGGGGTGGCGACGCGGTCGGCGTCGTCACCCCGCGTGGGCAACCGTTCGGCGCGCGGCGTACCTGTCGGCGGGCCCCGGGCAGGCCAGCGGCACGCGCGGTTGCCCCGGCCGGCGCCGGGCACTCGTCTAGGCTGGCCGGCCGGAGGTGGTGCGCGTGCGACGGACAGCGCCGGTGGCGAACGCGGTGGGTCTGCTGGCCGGGTACGCGCTGGACAGGCTCATCGGCGACCCGCGCCGGTGGCACCCGGTGGCCGGCTTCGGGCAGGTCGCCGGAGCGCTGGAGCGCCGCCTCTACCGGCCGGACCGGACGGCGGGTACGGCGTTCACCGCGCTGGCCGTGGGCGGGCCGGTGGTGCTCGGGGTGGTCGCCACGGCAGCCACCCGGCACCGGCCGGTGACCCGGGCGGTGCTCGTGGCAGCGGGCACGTGGGCCGTGCTGGGCGGTCGTACGCTGCGGCACGAGGCGACCGTCATGGGTCGTACGCTGCGCGCCGGCGACCTGCCCGCCGCGCGGCGACGCCTCGGTCACCTCTGCGGCCGGGACCCGTCGATGCTGGACGAGCCGGAGTTGGCGCGCGCAACCGTCGAGTCGGTCGCCGAGAACACCTCCGACGCGGTCGTCGCCCCGCTGTTCTGGGGTGCGGTCGCCGGCCTGCCCGGCCTGCTGGGCTACCGGGCGGCGAACACCCTCGACGCGATGGTCGGGCACCGGTCGGCGCGCTACGAACGCTTCGGCACCCCGGCCGCCCGGCTGGACGACCTGCTCAACCTGGTGCCGTCGAGGCTCACCGGGCTGCTCACCGTCGCCGTCGCGCCGGTGGCGAACGGCGACCGGGAGCGGGCCTGGCGGGTGTGGCGGCGGGACCGCAACGACCACCCGAGCCCCAACGCCGGGCAGTGCGAGGCGGCGATGGCCGGTGCGCTCGGGGTCCGTCTCGGCGGACGCAACGTCTACTTCAGCCGCTCCGAGGTGCGTCCCTTCCTCGGCGACGGCCCCCGCCCCGAGGCGCGGCACCTCAAGCGGGCCGCCCGGATCTCCGGCGCGGTAGGTCTGGCCGCGCTGGGGCTGGCCGCCGTGTACCCGGTGACAGTCGGCCGTCTGGTCGCCGCCGTGGGTCGCCGCGGGCTCGGTGGCGCGGCTCGCCGTGGGTTCGGCGCCGTCGGGCGGGGGACCGGGCGGTGAGCGGCGGACTGCTCGTCGCCGGCACGACCTCCGACGCCGGCAAGAGCGTCCTCACCGCAGGCATCTGCCGCTGGCTGCACCGCAAGGGCGTGCGGGTGGCGCCCTTCAAGGCGCAGAACATGTCGAACAACTCGGCTGTCGTCGTCGGGCCGGACGGGCGGGGCGGCGAGATCGGGCGCGCGCAGGCCATGCAGGCCGCCGCCTGCGGGTTGGCACCCGACCTGCGGTTCAACCCGGTGCTGCTCAAACCGGGCAGTGACCTGGCCAGCCAGGTGGTGCTGCTCGGCGAGGCCGTCGACACGATCACCGCCGGCACGTTCCGGCAGTTGCGTCCCCGGCTCGCCGAGACCGCGTACGCGGCGTTGGCGCAGCTGCGCGCCACGTACGACGTGGTCGTCTGCGAGGGTGCCGGCAGCCCCGCGGAGATCAACCTGCGGTCCGGCGACTACGTCAACATGGGGCTGGCCCGACACGCCAACCTGCCCACGATCGTGGTCGGCGACATCGACAGAGGCGGTGTCTTCGCGTCGATGTTCGGCACGGTGGCCCTGCTCGACCCCGAGGACCAGGCGCTGATCGCCGGCTTCGTGATCAACAAGTTCCGGGGTGATCTCGGCCTGCTCCAACCCGGACTGGACATGCTGCGTCACGTCACCGGCCGTCCCACCTACGGGGTGGTCCCGTGGGCGCTCGACCTGTGGCTCGACGCGGAGGACTCCCTCGCCTACGGCCGGGTGCTCGGCCGGCCGGCCGCCCCGCGCGGCACCGAATGGCTGGACGTGGCAGTCGTGCGGCTGCCCCGGATCAGCAACGCCACGGACGTGGAGGCGCTGGCCACCGAGCCGGGTGTCCGCGTACGCCTCACCGTCGAACCAGCCGAACTGGCCGCCGCCGACCTCGTCGTCCTGCCCGGCTCCAAGTCGACAGTCGCCGACCTCGCCTGGCTACGCGAGACAGGGCTCGCGGACGCGGTTGCCGCACACGTGGCCGCCGGTAAGCCTCTGCTCGGTCTCTGCGGCGGCTTCCAGATGCTCGGCCGCGCCATCCACGACCCGGTGGAGAGCCGGCAGGGCAGCGTGCCGGGGCTCGGAATGCTGCCCATCGAGATCACCTTCGATCCGCGCAAGACCGTCCGGCAGTCGGTGGGCACCGCCCACGGCGGCGTCCCGGTGCGCGGCTACGAGATCCACCACGGGTACGTCTCGCAGGCCGATCCCACTCTGGCCCCGCTGCTGACAGGTGCCGACGGTGCCGGCGAGGGCGCCGTTCTCGGTGCGGTGCACGGCACGCACTGGCACGGTGCGTTCGAGTCCGACGCGTTCCGCCGTTGGTTCCTCACCGAGGCGGCCCGGCTGGCCGGGCGTACCGGCTTCCAGGTCGCACCGGACACCAGTTTCGCCGCGGCCCGGGAACGCTCACTCGACCTGCTCGGCGACCTGGTCGAGGAGCACCTCGACACCGACGCCCTCTGGCGGCTCGTCGAGTCCGGCCCACCTGCCGGCCTCCCCTTCATCCCACCCGGCCCTCCACCCTCCTGACCCACCAGGCGGGACGCCGGCGGTGTGCGGCACGGGCAGGCGCGGCGCGGGATTCAGGGGCGGATGTCGGCGGGGCGGTCGCTGGTGGGAAGGCCTGCGGCCAGCCAGGCGTCGACGCCGCCGATCATGTCGGTGGCCCGACGGAGGCCGAGGGTCTGGAGGCTGGCGGCGGCCAGGCTGGAGCTGTAGCCCTGCCGGCACACCAGGATGATCTCCCGGTCGTAGCCGGTGGCCTCCGGGATGCGCCAGGCGCTGGCCGGGTCGAGGCGCCACTCCAGCACGGTCCGGTCGATGACTATCGCTCCGGGCAGGTCGCCCTGTTCGCGGCGCTGTGTCTCGGTGCGGGTGTCGACAAGCAGGGCCCCGCCCCGGACCGCCTCGACGGTCTGTTGCGGAGTCAGTCGGTGCAGCCCGGCTCGGGCCTGTTCGAGCAGGGCGTCGATGCCGGGGCTCATCACGTCTCGGAGCACCACCCGATGATGCCGATTCCGATGCCACCAGGGACGGCGAACGGGTCGGGCGTCACCCGCCGCCACCCCAATTCCCCCGGACGTGACGTGTGGCCGACCTGGACGGTCAACCACACGTGTCGCAGTGGCTCGATCACCTGGCCCACGGCGGCGACGGCATACTGCGACCGTGTCCGAATCCGCCAGCCCACCGACCGCTCACCACGGCGGGTCGACGCCGGACGGGGTGACGGCCCACGGCGGGACCGGGAGGCTGCCGGTGGCGGTCGTCGAGGCGTACTCCGAGTTGGCGCGTCGGGTGCTCGCGGGCCCGGCGCGATTGGGGCGGACCCGGCTGGTGGCGGTGGACGGGCCGAGCGGCGCGGGCAAGAGCCGGTTCGCCGCGCGCCTCGCGGAGGCTCTGGCGGCGCTGCCCGGTGGACCGCCGCCGGTGGTGCACACCGACGACCTGCTCGACGGTTGGGACGACCAGCTCACCTTCTGGTCCCGGCTCGACGAGGAGGTGCTGGCGCCGCTGCGCGAGGGGAGGGCGGGTGCCTACCGTCGCTACAGCTGGGTGCGGCGACGTTTCCTGCCCCGCCCGGTGTCGGTGCCGGTGGCGCCGGTGCTGCTGCTGGAGGGGGTCAGTGCCGCCCGCGCGGTGGTCCGGCCGGAGGTGACGCTTGCGGTGTTCGTGACGGCGCCCGCCTCGTTGCGGCTGGCGCGGGCGGTACGGCGGGACGGCCCGGAGATCCTGCCCGAGTTGCGTCGGTGGCACGTGGGGGAGCGGGCGCACTTCGAGGCAGACGACACCGCCGCCCAGGCCGATCTGGTGGTCGACGGGGCGCCGACCCTGCCGCTCGACGGCGGCCGGTACTACGTGCGGATCCGCTGAGCGGGCATGGACGTCGGCCACCGGCTGGGGCACGATGCGAGGAGCTACGGCGAAACGGGGAGCCCACCATGACGGCAGCGGACGCGCCAGCGCGGCGGCGGATCACCCTCACCGGCATCAGTTCGCGGGCGTGGGAGCATCCGGCCGACCGGGGCGCTCTCGTCGCGTTGCGGGAGCTGCGCGGGTTCGACGACGTGGTGCGCGCGTTCTTCGGGATGTGGAACGAGCGCGGTTTCCGGCTGTCCGTGCTGGCGTCCGGCATCCGGGTCGACCACCGCCAGTATCCGGCGGTGTGGCAGCGCTACACCGAGGCGGCGGCGACGCTCGACCTGGCGGAGCTGCCCGAGGTGTACGTGACGCAGTCGCCGTGGCTGGGCGCCGAGGCGGTCGGGCTGGACCGGCCGTTCATCGTGGTGAACTCCGCCTGCGTGCAGCAGCTCGACGAGGACGAGCTGCGCTGCCTGATCGGCCACGAGCTGGGGCACGTGGGCAGTGGGCACGCGGTCTACAAGACAATGCTCATGATCCTCACCCGCTGGGCGGCCAACCTGAGCTGGCTGCCGGTGGGCGCGTTCGCGCTGCGGGCGATCATCGCGGCGATGCTTGAGTGGTGGCGCAAGGCGGAACTCTCCGCCGACCGGGCCGGCCTGCTCGCCGGGCAGGACCCGGCCGCCGCGCTGCGGTTGCTGATGAAGCTCGCCGGTGGCGGTGACCTGTCCCAGATCGACACGACCGCCTTCCTGGAGCAGGCGGCCGAGTACGCCGGTGGCGGCGACCTGCGCGACAGCCTGCACAAGATCCGGATGACGGCGTGGAGCACCCACCCGGTGCCTGTGGCGCGGGCGGCGCAGCTGCGGCAGTGGATCGACTCCGGGGCGTACGGGCGGGTGCTGGCCGGGGACTATCCGCGCCGCGACGACGACTCCTCGACAAGCGTCTCGGAGGAGGTCAAGGCCGCCGCCGAGTCGTACCGGGAGGAGTTCGGCCGCTCCACCGACCCGCTCGTCGGTCTGCTGCGCCGCCTCGGCGACGGTGCCAGTGACGTCGGCGAGTGGGTGGGCGGCACCGCCGGCCGGGCCCGGTCCTGGATGGATGCCGCCACCGAGGCCGCCGGCCGCGCGCAGCGCGCCAGCCGGACCGCCCCCGGCGCGCGGGCGGGTTCCGGCCCGTCGGGCGGCGACGGTACGGGCTCCGCCGACACGCCCCGGTAAGGCCGGCATACGATTCCGGTCATGACCTCACCGATCATGTCCGAGTCCGAGGTGCGGGCCGCCGTCGAGCGGGAGATGCCCGGCGTACGGGCCGACCTGGAACGCCTCGTCCGCATCCCCGGCATCGCCTTCGACGGTTTCGACCACTCGCACGTGGAACGGTCCGCCGAGGCGGTCGCCGAACTGCTGCGCGGCTGCGGCCTGGACGTCGAGATCGTGCGCTCCGGCGGTCAGCCCGCCGTGATCGGGCGCCGGGCCGCCCCGCCCGGTGCGCCCACCGTGCTGCTCTACGCCCACCACGACGTGCAGCCGGTCGGCGACCGGTCGCTGTGGGAGTCCGACCCGTTCGAGCCGGTCGAGCGGGACGGTCGGCTCTACGCCCGGGGTGCGGCCGACGACAAGGCCGGGATCATGGCGCACATCGCGGCGCTGCGCGCGTACGGGGACGCGTTGCCTGTCGGTGTGGTGCTCTTCATCGAGGGCGAGGAGGAGTTCGGCTCCGATTCGCTGGAGCGGCTGCTCGTCGAGCACCGCGACGAGATCGCCTCGGACGTCATCGTGATCGCCGACTCCACCAACTGGGACATCGGCGTACCGGCGTTGACGACCTCGCTGCGCGGCGTCGTGAACTGTTTCGTCGAGGTGTGCACGCTGGACCACGCCGTGCACAGCGGCATGTTCGGCGGTGCCGTGCCGGACGCGCTCACCACGCTGGTCCGGTTGTTGGCCACGCTGCACGACGACGCCGGTGACGTGGCGGTCGAGGGGCTGGTCGGCCGGGTGGGCGCGACTGTCGACTACCCGGAGGACCGGTTCCGGGCGGAGGCGGGGCTGGCCGAGGGCGTACGCCTGATCGGCACCGGCCGGATCACCGACCGGATCTGGACCAAGCCGGCGGTTGCCGTGCTCGGCATCGACGCGCCGTCCACGGGCGAGGCGCCGAACGCCCTGGTGCCGGCCGCGAAGGCGAAGCTGAGCGTCCGTCTCGCCCCGGGGGACGACCCCAAGCGGGCGTACGAGGCGGTGCGCGCGCACCTGGAGAGGCACGCGCCGTGGGGCGCGCAGGTGACTGTCAGCCTGGAGCACGACGGCGACCCGTGTGTGATCGACGCGTCCGGCCCGATGTTCGACGCGGCCCGGTCGGCGTTCCGGGCCGCCTGGGACGGCACCGACCCGGTGGACATCGGCATCGGTGGTTCGATCCCGTTCATCGCGACGTTCCAGGAGATGTTCCCGGAGGCGGCGATCCTGGTGACTGGCGTGGAGGATCCGCACGCCCGCGCGCACGGCCCGAACGAGAGCCTGCACCTGGGGGAGTTCGCCCGCGTGTGCCTCGCCGAGGCGCTGCTGCTGGGCCGGGTGGCCGCGGCCGCCGCCTGAGAACGGCAAGTTCGCGTCTGATCTGCCTGTTTGCGGCGTGTCGCCGCTGGGATTGCTATAGGCTTTCGAACATGAGTACGAACGAGGTGATGGCCCGGTTGGGGGCCGCCGTCAGCGCGCTGGGGGACGTCGACGTCTCCGCGTGGTCCGAGGACACGCTCAACGAACAGCTCGGTGATCTCTCCGCCGCACTGGTCGCCCTCGACTCGGTGCTCGCCCGGGTCGCCGGCGAGGTCCGCGCGCGGGGGCTGCGCATCGAGGAGCCCGTCTCCGCCTGATCCCGCCGCCGCTCGCGGGCGGCGGCACCACTCCGACACCGCCCGGGCACGGCAATGCCCGGGCGGTGTCGGAGGCGACTGGCAGGATGGGCGTCGTGCGGTTCCTCGATCTGGCGGCCACCTCCGCCGCCGTCACCGCCACCAGCGGCCGTCGGGCCAAGGTGGAGTTGCTGGCGGACGCGCTGCGCCGGCTCGACCCGGCCGAGGTGGAGGCCGGCGCGGGCTACCTCGCCGGTGAGCTACGCCAGCGGCAGACCGGGGTGGGTTACGCGAGTCTGCGTGACCTGCCGCCCCCGGCTGCCGAGGCGACGTTGACCGTGGCCGCCGTCGACGCCGCCATGGAGCAGCTCGCCGCGGTGCAGGGCACCGGTTCGCAGGGCCGGCGGCGGGCGCTGCTCGGTGCCCTCTACGGCGCGGCGACCGCCGACGAGCAACGTCTGCTCACCGCCCTGTTCGGCGGCGAGCTGAGGCAGGGCGCCCAGGCGGGGCTGCTCGCCGACGCGGTGGCCCGAGCCGCCGACGTGCCCGTGGCGACGGTGCGTCGCGCCCTGCTGCTCGCCGGTGACCTGCGGGCGGTGGCGGTCGCCGCGCTCTCCGGTGGCGCCGCCGAGCTGGCCGGGTTCGGCCTTCGGGTCGGCCGGCCGCTGGCACCGATGCTCGCGCAGAGCGCCCCCTCGGTCGACGAGGCGCTCGCGGCGACCGGCACGCCGGCGGTGGTCGACGTGAAACTCGACGGCATCCGCATCCAGGTGCACCGGTCCGGCGCCGACATCGCCGTCTTCACCCGCAGCCTCGACGAGATCACCACCCGGGTGCCCGAGGTCGTCGCCGCGGTCCGCGCCATGCCCGGCCGGGAGTTGGTGCTCGACGGCGAGGCGATCGGCCTGGACGAGTCCGGCCGTCCGCTGCCGTTCCAGCAGACCTCCAGCCGGGCGGCCCGACGCACCACGCCCAGCACCACGGGGCGCACCCCTGTCGCCCCGGCGGTGCTCGCGGCCGCCGCCAGCACCGGCACGAGTGTGCTCACCCCGTACTTCTTCGACCTGCTGCACCTCGACGGGGAGGATCTGATCGACCTGCCCGGCCGGGACCGGTGGGCGGCCCTCGCCGGCGCGGTGGACGCGTCACTGCTGGTGGGGCGGGTCGAGGTGGACGACCCGGAGCAGGCCGGCGCCGCGTACGCCGCCGCTGTCGACGCCGGCCAGGAGGGCGTGGTGGTCAAGGACCCGGGCGCGCCGTACGACGCCGGCCGGCGCGGCGCCGCCTGGGTCAAGGTCAAGCCTCGGCACACCCTCGACCTGGTGGTGCTCGCCGTCGAGTGGGGCAGTGGCCGACGCAAGGGCTGGCTGTCCAACCTCCATCTGGGCGCCCGTGACCCGCGCACCGGCGGGTTCGTGATGCTCGGCAAGACGTTCAAGGGGCTCACCGACGAGCTGCTGCGCTGGCAGACCGAACGGTTCCTCGACCTCGCGGTGGACCGCGGCGACTGGGTGGTCCGGGTCCGCCCCGAGCAGGTGGTGGAGATCGCCTTCGACGGGGTGCAGACGAGTTCGCGTTATCCGGGCGGGATGGCGCTGCGGTTCGCCAGGGTGCTGCGGTACCGCGACGACAAGTCCGCCGCCGAGGCGGACACCCTCGACGCCGTCCGTGCCATCCACGCCGGCCGGGTGAGCGGCTGACCGGGCCCGGTCAGGCGGGCGTGCTCGGCGTCGGCTCGGCCGCCCGGTCCAGGGGCCGGCGCTCGGTGTCGAGGCCGGCGGCCCGCCGGGCCTCCCGGCGTGCCACCCAGCCGTAACCGAACAGGGCCATCACGGCGAAGAGCCACCACTGAACCACGTAGCCGAAGTTCTGCCAGTTGTTGGCGTGCCCGACCGTCACCGCCTTGAACGCCGGGTCGGCGGCCGGTGTCTGCTCGTCGAGCAGCAGGTACGCGCCGTACACCGGGTAGGGCAGCTCGCCGGCGAGCCGCGGGACGGCGATCCGTCGGGTCTCCAGCCGCCCGTCCCGCCGGTCGACAGCGCCGGCGCCGCTCTCGGTCTCGTGCACCCGGCCCACGACTGTCACGTCGCCGGTGGGCGCGGCGGGCACCGGAGGCTGGGCTGTCGCGCCACCAGGCGCCGGTGGGATCCAACCCCTGTCCACCAGCAGCGCCGTGCCGTCGGAGAGCACAAGCGGAGTGAGGACCTCGAAGCCCACCCGGCTGTCCACCGTCCGGCCCCGCACCAGCACCGTGTTCGTGGGGTCGTACCGGCCGGTGACGGTGATCCGGGTCCAGACCTTCTCCTTCGCGGGGGCCGGGCCGGCCTTGCCCGCGCCGCCGGTGGGCGCGCTCAGCGCCTCGGTCAACGGCACCGGGGCCATCCGCTGGCCGGCGTCGATCCGTTCGTTGACCTCGGTACGCCCGCGGTAGCGGTCCAGCTGCCAGTTGCCGAGCCACACCATCACGGCGGCGGCGACCAGGGTCAACGCGAGGGCGCCCAGCCAGCGTGGGCTCAGCAGGAACCGGTACACGGCACCGAGGCTACCCGTATGACCGGGGCCACTGTCCGCGACCGGGCCGGGACGGTGCGCGCGGCAGTGGTTGGCGGTGCTCGCCGGTCGGGACGGGCGGGTATCGTCACGCCGACGGATCGACCTCCTCGGTTGTCCGTCGCGTACCCGCCGCCGCCCGCGAGGAGTCGATGATGACCGTGGTGCCGCGCCTGGTGCTCAGCGCGCCGTCCTCCGGGCACGGTAAGAACGCGCTGGCGATCGGGCTGCTCGCCGCACTGGCCGAGCGGGGTGTCGACGTCGCCGGGTTCAAGCTCGGCCCGGATCATGTCGACGCCGCGTACCTGGGCCTCGCCGCCGGCCGGCCCGGCCGCGTGATCGATCCCCGCCTGGTCGGTGTCGACCGTCTCGCCCCACTCGTCGCGCACGGCGCGGCGGGCGCCGGCCTCGCCGTGGTGCAGGGCAGCATGGGGCTGTACGACTCGGTCGGCGGCCGTCCCGAGCAGGAGTCCACGGCCGCCGCGGCCGCCGCGCTGCGCAGCCCGGTGGTGCTGGTCGTCGACGTCGCCGCGATGGGCCAGTCGGTGGCCGCCCTCGTGCACGGCTTCCGCTCGTACGACGAGCAGCTCTGGCTCGGCGGGGTGATCCTCAACCGGGTGGCGTCGTCCCGGCACGAGGGGATGCTGCGCGAGGCGCTCGACGACGTGGGTGTGCCCGTCTACGGGGCGCTGCGTCGGCAGGACCTGCCGGCCGTGCTGCCGTCCCGGCGGCACGGCGTGGCACCTGTGGTCGAGTCCTCCGCCGACGCGGTCCGCGCGGTGCGCCGGCTCGGTGAGGCGGTCGCCGCCACTGTCGATCTGGAGCGGCTGCTCGGGTTGGCCCGGTCCGCCCCGCCCCTTCCGGCGCCGGCCTGGTCCCCGCAGGAGGCGCTCGGCGCGTTGGCCGTTCCGGCGGACCGGCCGCTGGTGGCGCTCGCCGGTGGCCCGGGTGGCAGTTTCAGCCACCCGGAGACCGCCGAGCTGCTGCGTGCCGCCGGCGCCGAGGTGGTGACAGTCGATCCGCTGCGCGACGAGGCGCTGCCGGTGGGCACCCGCGCGCTTGTCGTCGGCGGCGCGCTGCCCGAGGCGTACGCCGAGCAGTTGTCGGCGAACCGGCGGCTCTGCATCGCGGTGGCCGAGTTGGCGCGTACCGGCCGGCCGGTCGTCGCCGAGGGCGCGGGCCTGTTGTGGCTGGCCCGGGAGTTGGACGGGCTGCCCATGTGCGGGGTGCTCGACGCGGTGGGTGTCAGCCGGGACGGCCTGGTGGTGGGCTACCGGGAGGCGACGGCCCAGACGGACAGCGTCGTCGCCGCGGCCGGCACGGTGCTGGTGGGGCACAAGGAACACCGGGCGGTGCTGACGCCGCGTGCCGGTCAGCGTCCGGCCTGGAGCTGGGACGGCGGCACACCCGAGGGTTTCGTGTGGCGCAACGTGCACGCCTCGCAGCTCACCCTGCACTGGGCGGGTCACCCGGCGACCGCAGCTCGGTTGGTGACCGCCGCGGCGGCCGAACCGGTGGACGAGGTGGTGCCCGCGCAGCCCGGTGGGGTGCCTGCATGATCGGTCAGGTGGCGGTACGCCGCTTCCCGGAGTTGACGGTGTCGACCCCGCGTACGGAGGTGCGGCGGGTCACCGCCGCGGACGCGGCGGCGGCCGGGGAGATCTTCGCCGACCGGCTGACCCGGCGGTGGCTGCCGCTGGCCGACGACTCCGGCCCGATCGACGGGCACGCCTGGTGCACCGATCTGGCCCGGCAGCGGCGCGACAGCGGCGACGGTGACCATTACTCGGTGCTCCGCCGTGAGGACGACCTGGTGGTGGGTGCGCTCTGGACGCGGCGTACGGACTGGGGTGCCCGGGCCACCGAGGTCTCGTACGCGATGGCGCCGCACGCGCGTGGCTTCGGGCTGGCCGCCGAGGCGGTGGACGCGGTGGCCATCGCGTTGATCCTGGAGCACGGCTTCCAGCGGGTCGAGCTGCGGGTGGCCCCCGGCAACCTTGCCTCGCGTCGCGTCGCCGAGAAGGCGGGCTTCAGCTACGAGGGCCTGCTGCGTAACGCCGGGTTCGTCCGCGGTGGCCGGGTGGACCTGGAGCTGTGGTCGTTCGTGGCGGCCGACCTGCGCTGAGTCCCGCCGTTCTCAGCCGACGATGGCGTCCGACGGTGGCGTGAACTGGCGGGTGGGTTGTCCCTTCAGTCCGTCCCGCAGTGTCTCGGCGACCGCCGCGATGGGGATCTGGGACTGCCCGTCACCTACCGCGTTGAACGGGTTGTCGGGGTCGGAGATGAAGCTCGCCGCCGCGAGTTCCGGTGTGTAGCCGACGAACCAGGCGGACCGGGTGCTGTCGGTGGTGCCGGTCTTGCCGGCGACCGGGCGACCGACCGTCCCCCGGACGCTGTCGGCGGTGGACCAGCCGCCGCAGCCACCGCGTGCCGGGGTGTCACCGGTCGGGCAGCGGGCCGCGTCGGTGGCCGCCCGGGCGGCGTCCGCGCTTACCACCTGCCGGCAGCGGGGCTTGGCGACCTCGCGGTGGATGCCGCCGGGGGTGGCGTACGTGGCGGGTGTGCCGTCCCGGTTCATGATCGCCTGTACGGGGATCGCCTCGCAGTACCTGCCGTCGGCGGCGATGGCGGCGTACGCGTTGGCCATCTCCAGCGGTGTGGCGTCGGAGACGCCCAGGGTGAACGCGCCCCACTTCTTCGCCTTGCCGGGGGACGCCTGTTCCCGGTCGACGTCGGTGCGCCACCGCAGCCCGAGCTGTTCGGCCAGTCGGACGGCCCGGTCGGCGCCGACCTTCTCCTCCAGCCACACGAAGTAGGTGTTCACCGACTTGCCGAAGCCGGACCACATGGTCTGCTGGCCGGTCATCGCGCCGCTGGCGTTGGAGGGCGCCCAGCCGTCGTACACGGCCGACTTGTAGCGGTACGGGGCGTTGAACGACGTGGAGAGTGTCATCCCGGAGTCAAGTGCGGCGAGCATCGGGAACATCTTGAACGTCGATCCGGCCTGGTAGCCGGGCAGGTCGCCGCCGCCGAGCAGGGGTGCCACGGTGTTCGGGTAGTTGGCCTTCACGTTCGGCCCGGCCTCGGGGTTGGAGCTCTGCGGGTTCTCGGCCAGGTCCAGTGAGTAGGTGCGGTTGACCGCCATGGCCTTCACCCGTCCGGTGCCGGGTTCGGAGACCACGATGCCGTTGGCGAACGGGCTTCCGGTGCCCTCCTTGGCGCCGACGTTCTTCTCGGCCGCTTCCTGGATCTTCGGGTCGATGCTGAGCACGATCCGGTAGCCGCCGCGGCGCAGCTTGTCGATCCGTTCCAGCCGGTTCGTACCGAACGCGGGCTGCGCGCTCCACCAGTTCTTCAGGTAGTCGCAGGCGAATCCCCAGCTGTTGTACTTCTCCGGGATCGCGGCGCAGTCGTTCGGCGGGTTGGTGAGCTTCAGCCGGATCGGTTCGGACTTGGCGGCGGCGGCCGAGTCGGGGGACATGTAGCCGAGCTGGCTCATCCGGTCCAGGACGTAGTTGCGCCGTCCGGTGGCTTCCTTCTGGTCGGAGTCGGCCGGGTCGTACTCGGACGGCGACTTGACCAGCCCGGCGAGGGTGGCCGCCTCGACGGGGGTGAGGTCCTTGGGGGTCTTGGAGAAGAAGATCTCACTGGCGGCGTAGATGCCGTACGCCCGGTGACCGAAGTACGCCGAGTTCAGGTACCGCTCCATGATGTCTTCCTTGCTCATCTCCTTCTCCAGGTCCAGGGCCATCCGCATTTCCTTGACCTTGCGCAGGCTGGTCTGCTGGGTGGCTTCCTGGACCTGCTTGGGGGTGGTCGCGCTGTCCCGCAGGGCCATCCGGACGTACTGCATGGTCAGGGTCGACGCGCCCTGGGAGCCGCCGGAGCGGGCGTTCGCCACGAAGGCGCGGGCCACGCCCTTGGGATCGACGCCGTGGTGCTGGTAGAAGCGGGAGTCCTCGGCGGCGACGATCGCCTGCTGGATGTTCGGCGACATGTCCGACAGCTTGGTGTACTGCCGGTACTCCTCGTAGAACATCGTCAGCACGGTCTTGCCGTCTGGCGCGTAGAGGTACGAGGTCTCGGCGGGCAGGGCTGTGGTCAGCAGCTTGGTCTTCTGCTCCACGGCGTGCGCGGTGGCCTTGGCGCCGAGCCCGGTGAGGGCGACGAGCGGGTACGCGGCGGCGGCGATCACGATGCCGGCGATCAGTCCGGCGCGCAGGAGAGGGACGAGTCGACCAGCGGCAGCAAGGGGTCGGTTGCTCACAGGGTCAAGTTATGACATTTCCGATACGTACATGAGAAGAACTCTTAAACCGGCGAGTGGTGACGCGGCTTACGTCGAGATCGGCTGTCCCACGGGCCGCCTTCCCGGCAGGATCGCGGACATGCCTGATCAGCCGAGCGCGCCGATCGCCGGCGGGACCGAGCCGGACCTCGCGCACCACGGCGACGCGGAGGCGACAGCCGGCCTGGTCGACCTCGCCGTCAACGTGCGTCGGGCGCCCCTGCCGCAGTGGCTGGCCGGGCCGATCACCGCCAGCCTCACCGATCTGGCCCGGTACCCGGACCCGGCGCCGGCCCGCGCCGCGGTCGCCGCCCGGCACCGGCGTCACCCGGACGAGGTGCTGCTCACCGCCGGGGCCGCCGAGGGCTTCGTGCTGATCGCCCAGGCGCTGCGGGGCGTCCGCCGCCCGGTCGTGGTGCATCCCCAGTTCACCGAGCCGGAGGCGGCGTTGCGGGCCGCCGGCCACCAGGTCGAGCGGGTGCTGCTGGATCCCACCGAGGACTTCCGGCTCGATCCCGGTCGGGTGCCCGCCGACGCCGACCTGGTGATGATCGGCAACCCGACGAATCCCACCTCCGTACTGCACCAGGCGGAGACGGTGGCCGCGCTGGCCCGCCCCGGCCGGGTGCTCGTGGTTGACGAGGCGTTCGCCGACACCACGATCGCGCCCGGGCGCACCGGCGAGCCGGAGTCGCTGGCCGAGCGGCGCGACCTGCCCGGCCTGCTCGTGGTGCGCAGCCTCACCAAGACGTGGGGCCTGGCCGGCCTGCGGATCGGCTACCTGCTCGGCGCGCCGGAGCTGCTGTCCCGGCTGGCCGCCGTCCAGCCGTTGTGGGCCGTCTCCACCCCGGCGCTGGCCGCCGCGTCGGCCTGCGCCACGTCCGTCGCGGTCCGGGCCGAACGCGCGATCGCCGCCGATCTCGCCGCCGACCGCGACCATCTGGTCGCCCGCCTGGCCGACCTGCCAGGTGTACGCGTCGCAGGCCGCCCCGCCAGCGCGTTCGTGCTGCTGCACCTGCCCGGTGCGAGCCGGATCCGGTCAGCCCTGCGGGACCGGGGCTGGGCGGTGCGCCGGGGCGACACGTTCCCCGGCCTCGGCCCGGACTGGCTGCGGGTGGCGGTACGTGACCGAAACACCACCGAAGCGTTCGTCGAGGTGCTGCGCGAGACCATGGAGGCATGATGTTGGAGAACACGATCGCGGCGATCCGACCGCTCGACGAGTCGGCGATGGCCGCCGCCCGGGAGCTGCACGGCCGGCTCACCAAGCCGGCGGGCTCGCTGGGTCTGCTGGAGGAGCTGTCGGTACGCCTCGCCGGCCTGGCCGGCGCCTGCCCGCCGCCGCTGCCCGAGCCGGCCGCGGTCGCGATCTTCGCGGGTGACCACGGGGTGCACGCCCAGGGCGTGTCCCCGTGGCCGCAGGAGGTCACCGGGCAGATGATCGGCAACTTCCTGGCCGGCGGGGCGGTCGTCAACGCGTTCGCCCGCCAGGCAGGCGCCTCGGTCACCGTCGTCGACGTCGGTGTGGCCACCCCGCTGCCCGCCCCCGAGGTCTCCGGCACGGCGGTGCTCGACCCGTCCGCGCCCCGACTGGTCACCGCGTCGGTCCGCAGGGGCACCCGGGACTTCACGGTGACCGCCGCGCTCACCAGGGACGAGGCGCTGGCGGCCGTGCGGACCGGCATCCGGATCGCCGACGAGTTGATCGACGCCGGTGCCGGCATCCTGCTCACCGGCGACATGGGCATCGGCAACACCACCCCGGCCGCCGCGTTGATCGCCGCGTTCACCGGCGCCGACCCGCTCGACGCCACGGGCCGGGGCACCGGGGTCGACGACCCGACGTACGCGCACAAGGTGGCGGTGGTGCGGGCCGCGCTGGCCCGGCACACGCCCGACCCGGCCGACCCGCTGGGTGTGCTGGCCGCCGTCGGCGGGCTGGAGCACGCCGCGCTGGCCGGCCTGATCCTGGGCGCCGCAGCCCGCCGTACGCCGGTGCTGCTGGACGGCGTCATCGCGGTCTCCGCCGCGCTCGCCGCCGCCGCGTTCGCCCCGGACGCGGTCGGCGCGATGGTCGCCGGTCACCGCTCGGCCGAGCCGGGTGCGACCGTGGCGTTGCGCCACCTGGGTCTCGACCCGCTCATCGACCTGGGGCTGCGCCTCGGCGAGGGCACCGGTGCGCTGCTGGCGCTGCCAGTGGTCACCGGCGCAGTGCGGGTGCTGCACGAGGTGGCCACCTTCGACTCCGCAGGCGTGGCCGAGAAGTGACAAGTCCGTACCCTCTGGGTCTGCGTCTCGACGGGCGGCGGGTGGTGGTGGTGGGCGGCGGCGCGGTCGCCACCCGGCGGGTCCCGGCGCTGCTGGACGCCGGCGCGGATGTCCTGCTGGTGGCGCCGGAGCTGACCCCGGCGCTGCGCGCCCACGTGAACGCCGACCGGCTGCGCTGGGCGCCGCGCCGGTTCGCGCCGGAGGACCTGGACGGGGCGTGGCTGGTCCAGGTCGCGATCGACGACCCGATCGCGGCGGCGTCGGTGAGCGCCGTCGCCGCCGAGCGGCGGATCTTCTGCGTACGGGCCGACGACCGGGCGGCCGCCACGGCCTGGACCCCGGCGGTGACCCGGCAGGGTCCCGTCACCGTGGCGGTGCTGGGCGGCGGGGATCCCCGGCGGGCGATGAGTGTCCGGGACGCGATCCGCGACCTGCTCGCCGTGCGCGACGCCGCTCCCATCCGGGACCGGCCCGACGCCGAGGCCACCTCCGCTGCGACGGTCGGGCGGGTGGCGCTTGTCGGTGCCGGTCCGGGCGACCCGGAGTTGATCACCGTGAAGGGCTGGCGGCTGCTCACCGAGGCCGACGTGGTGGTCGTCGACCGGCTGGTCCCCGGGCTGCTCCTGGACGAGCTGCGCCCCGACGTCGAGCTGGTGGACGCCTCGAAGATCCCCTACGGCCCGTCCCGGGCGCAGGAGGAGATCAACCAGATCCTGGTCGACCGTGCCCTGGCGGGCGCCTTCGTGGTCCGGCTCAAGGGCGGGGACCCGTACGTCTTCGGGCGGGGCGGGGAGGAGTTGCTGGCGTGCGCGGAGGCCGGCGTACCCGTGACTGTCGTGCCGGGGGTGACCAGCTCGATCGCCGCTCCGGCCGCCGCCGGCATCCCGGTCACCCACCGGGGGGTGGCGCACGAGTTCACAGTCGTCTCCGGGCACCTGGCACCCGACTCGCCGGCCTCGCTGGTGCGCTGGGACGCCCTCGCGGGCCTGCGCGGCACGCTGGTGATCCTCATGGGGCTGAAGAACCTCGCCGCCATCACGGCCACCCTCATCGCGCACGGGCGTTCGCCACGGACACCGGCCGCCGTGGTCCAGGAGGCCACGACTGGCGGCCAGCGGGTGCTGCGGTCCACGCTCGACGCGGTGGCCGCCGAGGCGTTGGCGGCCGACCTCCGTCCACCCGCCGTCGTGGTGGTTGGCGACGTGGTGGGTGCCCTCGACGAGTGATCGGTGGCCCGGGGCCACGCGGCCCCCGGGCGGTGCGGGCGGTGCGGGCGGTGCGGGCGGCTCGGGCTGCGGAGACTGGCTGCTCCCCGCGGGTCCTTTGCTCTGCTTCAACCGACGCAACACCGAGAAGGCGTTTGTGTTGCGTGCAGTGAAGCAGAGCAAAGGACCCGCACGGGGCCAGGGTCAGGGCCGGGGCCGGGGCCGGGGTGGTGACGGCGGCGCTCGGGTGACCGGTACCCGCCGGTGCTGTCGAATCGAGGCGCCTGCCGAATTGACGACGGGCCGGAGCAGCGCTGCTCCGGCCCGTCGTGGTCTGTCTGTCGAACTACTGCTTGAGCATGTTGTCCAGCAGCAGGGCGCAGCGGATCAGCCCCAGGTGGCTGTACGCCTGCGGGTGGTTGCCCAGCCCGCGCTCGGCGAGCGGATCGTACTGCTCGGGAAGCAGCCCGGTCGGGCCGGCGGTGAGCACCATCTGCGCGAACAGCTCCTCGGCGTCGGTGCGGCGGCCGGTGCGCAGGTACGCCTCGATCAGCCACGCCGTGCAGATGTGGAAGCCGCCCTCACGGCCGGGCAGCCCGTCGTCCCAGTGGTACCGGTAGACGACCGGGCCGCTGCGCAGGTCCGCCTCGATCTTCAGCACGGTGGACAGGAAACGCGGGTCGTCACCCGGGAGCAGACCGGACAGGCCGATCCACAGCGACGACGCGTCCATGTCCTCGTCGCCGTACGCGACGCTGTACGCCTCGACCTCGTCGTGCCAGCCGTGCTCCAGCACGTTGGCGCCGATCCGGTCGCGCAGGTCCTTCCACTCGGGTCGGTCCTCGCCACCGTGCTGGCGCATCACGTGCAGCGCCCGGTCGACTGTCATCCAGCACATCACCTTGGAGAACACGTGGTGCCGTGGTGGCAGCCGGGCCTCCCAGATGCCGTGGTCGGGCTCGTGCCAGCGGCGGCGGACCGCCTCGACCATGTTCTCCAGGACCCGCCACTCGTCGTCGCGGACCGAGCCACGGGCGTCGGCGACGGCCGCGATCAGGTCGGCGATCGGGCCGAAGACGTCCAGTTGGAGCTGGTGGTTGGCGAGGTTGCCGACGCGTACCGGCCGGGAGCCGGCGTACCCGGGCAGTGTGTCGATGACGGCCTCGGCGCCCAGCTCGTACCCGTCGATGGTGTACAGCGGGTGCAGGCGCTCCGGGTGGCCGCCGGTGCGCTCGATGCAGCCGTCCACCCAGCGCAGGAACGCCTCGGCCTCCTCGATGGAGCCGAGGTCGACGAGCGCGCGGGCGGTGAGCGCCGCGTCGCGCAGCCAGCAGTAGCGGTAGTCCCAGTTGCGGACGCCGCCCAGCTCCTCGGGGAGCGAGGTGGTGGCCGCGGCCAGGATCGAACCGGTGGCCTCGTGGCAGAGGCCGCGCAGGGTGAGCGCGCTGCGGGCGACCAGGTCGCGGGAGGTCGAGGGCAGCCGCAGCGAGGCCACCCAGTCCTTCCACGGCTGCTCGGCCGCGGTCTGCCGCTCGTGGATCGGCACCCGGTGGTGCTCCAGGCTGTGCGTGCCGAAGCGCAGCTCCAGCACAACCTGCCCGCCGGCGGCGGAGAGGTCGACGACGGCCTTGGCGGTCTCGTACCCGCCGTCGTTGTTGACCTGCCACTCGACGCCGGGGGAGTACAGGGCGATCGGCTCGTTGGAGCCGAGCACCAGCAGGCCGTCGCCGAGCGGCTGCAACTGCACGGCGACCTGGCCGAACTCGGGCCGGGGGGCGAACTCCAGCCGGGCCTTGCCGTGGCCGGTGAGCACCCGGACGAGGGTCGAGTCGCCGGTGACGACGGCCGGACCGTCGGGGGTGGTCTCCCGGGCCGGCTTGTCCAGCCAGTCGGTGACGGTGAGCCCGGACCACCGGGTCTCCACGGTCATCGTGCCCGAGCGGTAGCGCTGACCCAGCGGGATGCCCCCGCGTTCCGGGGCGACGCTGAAGTGACCGGCCGGGCTGCCGCCGACCAGGTCCGCGAAGATCGCCGCCGAGTCGGGCTTGGGGTGGCAGAGCCAGCTGACCTTGGCTTCGGGGGTGAGCAGCGCGACGGTACGGCCGTTGGAGAGCATCGAGTGCCGCTCGATGGGCACCGCACGCTCACCGAACAGCCAGTGCCGGCGGGTCTCCAGCAGCAGCCCGAGCGTGCGGGCCGCGTCGAGCGGCTCGGCCACCCGGTAGGCGGCCTGGGTCTCGCCGGGGCCGATCTTGATGCCGAGGTCCGGACCGTGCAGGTTACCGAACGCGTTCTCGTCGGTGACGTCGTCGCCGATGAACAGCACGGCGCTGGCCGCGAGCTGGGTCCGGAGCTGGTCGATGGCGGTGCCCTTGTGGGTGGCCACCACGGAGAGCTCGATCACCTCTTTGCCCTGGGTGACGGTGACCCCGTCGAAGGTGGCCGGGCCGGTGCGGACCGCCTCGATGGCGGCGGCGGCGACCTGCGGGTCGACCCCACGGGTGTGCATGGCGACGCTTGCCGGCTTGCGTTCCAGCCGGATCCCGGGGTGCTCGGCGGCGATCTCGCGAAGCGCGTTGCGCACCCGCTGGCGTACCGCCACCAGCTCGGGGGAGAGTCGCTCGACGAAGCCGATGTCGAACTCGGAGCCGTGGCTGCCGACGAGGTGCACCTCGCTGGGCAGGCGGGAGAGCGCGGCCAGGTCGCGCAGCGCCCGGCCGGAGACGACAGCCACTGTGGTCTGCGGGAGCGCGGCGAGCGCGCGGATCGCGGCCACCGACTCGGGCAGGGGTACGGCGGTGCTCGGGTCCTCCACGATCGGCGCCAGTGTGCCGTCGTAGTCGCAGGCGATCAGGAGCTGGGGGACCCGGGCGATCCGGCCGATGGCGGAGCGCAGCTCAGGGTCCATCACCTCGGTGACGATCGGCGCTCCGTCGTTGACGGACGTGTTCACTCGGCCTCCGCCTCGGAAACACCCAGTTCGGAGAGGAAAGACTTGGCCCAGTGCCCCACGTCGTGGGTACGCAGGTGACGTTGCATTGTCCGCATCCGGCGGCGTGCCTCGGTTTTCTCCACGTGCACTGCCCGGAGCAGGGCGTCCTTGACCGCGTCCGGATCGTGCGGGTTACACAGAAAGGCCTGACGCAGCTCCGTTGCGGCGCCAGCGAATTCACTGAGCACGAGCGCACCGCCCTGGTCGGCGCGTGATGCGACGTACTCCTTGGCTACCAGGTTCATTCCGTCTCGCAGCGGTGTCACCATCATCACGTCGGCAGCAACGTACATCGCGGCCAGTTCACTGCGACTGTACGACTGATGCAGGTAATGCACCGCCGGCACGCCGACCCGGCCGAATTCGCCATTAATCCGACCAACCTCGCGCTCTACCTTGACTCGAAGTGCCTGGTAGTGCTCGACGCGCTCACGGCTCGGTGTGGCGACCTGCACCATAACCGCATCGGGAACTGTCAACTTTCCGTCAGCCAGAAGTTCGCGGAAGGCCTTGAGCCGCAACTCGATGCCCTTGGTGTAATCCAGCCGGTCCACGCCAAGGATGATCGTCTTCGGGTCACCCAGCTCGGCGCGGATCTGCTTGGCGCGGGCCTGGACCGCCGGATCGGCGGCCATCCGCTCCATCTCCTGCGTGTCGATCGAGATGGGGAAGGCGCCCGCCTTCACCTGCCGCCCGTCGACCTGGATCATCTGCCCCTCGTAGCGCAGCCCGAGCAGGTGCCGGGCCAGCCGGACGAAGTTCTGCGCGGCCAGCCGCTGCTGGAAGCCGACCAGGTCGGCGCCGAGCAGGCCGCGCAGGATCTCGGTGCGGAACGGCATCTGCATGAACAGCTCGATCGGCGGGAACGGGATGTGCAGGAAGAACCCGATCCGCAGGTCCGGTCGCAGCTCCCGCAGCATCGCCGGGACGAGCTGGAGCTGGTAGTCCTGCACCCAGACCGTCGCGCCCTCGGCCGCCACGTCCGCCGCGGCCTCCGCGAACCGGGCGTTGACCAGGCGGTACGCCTCGCGCCAGCGGCGCTTGTAGGCGGGCGTCTCCACGGCGTCGTGGTAGAGCGGCCAGATCGTCGCGTTTGACTGGCCCTCGTAGTAGCGCTCCAGCTCCTCGGCGCTCAACGGCACCGGGTGCAGCCGGATGCCCTCCAGGTCGAACGGCTCGGGGGCGGCGCCTGTGCCACCGGCCCAGCCGACCCAGGTGCCCTGGTGTTCGGCGAGTACGGGATGCAGCGCGGTGACCAGCCCTCCGGGGCTGCGTCGCCACTGCCGTCCCTCGGGTGTGCTCACCTCGTCGACAGGCAGACGGTTCGCCACTACGACAAAGGAGCTACGGACGGTCACGATCGGCCACCTCCGGGTACTGACGGGTCCACCGCGATGAGCGTACTGAGCGTAGCTGCGGCCTCTGGGCCCCCGTGCCGGAGTCTCCTACCCGCCTCGGACTCGCCGAATCCTTGAGGTGATCTTGTCGACAGCCGCCCCGCTCGGAGGCGACGATCCGGCTCGCCGCGTACTCCTCGGGCGGGGTGATGTGGGCGAAGCTCGCCGTACCTGTCAGGATTGACGATGGCGTGCGCGCGGCCGGCTCCCGGCCGGCGGCGGCGGGTGGAGGTCCGAGCCCGCGCCGCGCCGCCGATCAGGCGACAGCAAACCGACGGAGGTAGCCCGCACCGTGGCCCAGTACATCTACGTCCTGGAAAAGGCGCGCAAGGCGCACGGCGACAAGGTCGTGCTCGACAACGTGACGCTGAGCTTCCTGCCGGGGGCCAAGATCGGTGTGGTCGGCCCGAATGGCGCCGGTAAGTCCAGCCTCCTCAAGATCATGGCAGGGCTGGACAAGCCGAGCAACGGCGAGGCCCGGCTCATGCCCGGCTACACAGTCGGCATGCTCGCCCAGGAGCCTCCGCTCAACGACGCCAAGACCGTGCTCGGCAACGTCGAGGAGGCGGTCGCCGAGACCAAGGCCAAGCTGGAGCGGTTCAACAAGATCGCCGAGCAGATGGCGACCGACTACTCCGACGAGCTGATGGAGGAGATGGGTCGGCTCCAGGAGGAGCTGGACCACGCCGACGCGTGGGACATCGACTCCAAGCTCGAACTGGCGATGGACGCGCTGCGCTGCCCGCCGCCGGACGCCGACGTGACCCAGCTCTCCGGTGGTGAGCGCCGCCGGGTGGCGCTCTGCAAGCTGCTCCTGGAGGCCCCCGACCTGCTGCTGCTCGACGAGCCCACCAACCACCTGGACGCGGAGAGCGTCTCCTGGCTGGAGCAGCACCTGGCCAAGTACGCGGGCACCGTCATGGCGATCACCCACGACCGGTACTTCCTGGACAAGGTGGCCGGCTGGATCCTGGAGCTGGACCGTGGCCGGGCCATCGGCTACGAGGGCAACTACTCCACCTACCTGGAGAAGAAGGCCGCCCGCCTGGCCGTCGAGGGTCGCCGCGACGCCAAGATGAAGAAGCGCCTCACCGAGGAGTTGGAGTGGGTCCGCTCCAACGCCAAGGCCCGCCAGACCAAGTCCAAGGCCCGCCTGGACCGGTACGACGAGATGGCCACCGAGGCGGAGAAGACCCGCAAACTGGACTTCGAGGAGATCCAGATCCCGCCGGGTCCGCGCCTGGGCAGCACGGTGATCGAGGCGCAGGGCCTCAGCAAGGGCTTCGGTGACCGGCTGCTGATCGACAACCTGTCGTTCTCGCTGCCCCGCAACGGCATCGTCGGCATCATCGGTCCGAACGGCGTCGGCAAGACCACGCTGTTCAAGACCATCGTCGGGCTGGAGGAGCCGACCGCCGGCGAGGTGCGGGTCGGTCCGACCGTCTCGTTGTCGTACGTCGACCAGAACCGGCAGGGCCTGGACGGCGACAAGACCGTCTGGGAGGTCGTCTCCGACGGGCTGGACTACCTGATGGTGGGCAAGGTCGAGATGCCGTCGCGGGCGTACATCGCCGCGTTCGGCTTCAAGGGACCGGACCAGCAGAAGCCGACGAAGGTGCTCTCCGGCGGCGAGCGCAACAGGCTCAACCTGGCGCTCACCCTGAAGATCGGCGGCAACGTCATCCTGCTCGACGAGCCGACGAACGACCTGGACGTGGAGACGCTCTCCAGCCTGGAGAACGCGCTGCTGGAGTTCCCCGGCTGCGCCGTGGTCATCTCCCACGACCGGATGTTCCTGGACCGGGTCGCCACGCACATCCTGGCCTGGGAGGGCGACGACCAGGACCCGGCCAAGTGGTTCTGGTTCGAGGGCAACTTCGAGGCGTACGAGAAGAACAAGATCGACCGCCTCGGCGCGGAGGCCGCCCGGCCGCACCGGGTGACGTACCGCAAGCTGACCCGCGACTGACCGGCCGAGACGGTGTCTGACCGGTTCGTCTACCACTGCACACTGCGCTGGTCCGACCTGGACGCGTACGGCCACGTCAACAACTCGCGCTTCCTCACCCTGTACGAGGAGGCGCGGGTGGCGTTGATGTTCGCCGGCGGCCGGGCCTGGGGGGTGGGCTCGTTCGCCGACGGTGTGGTGATCCGCCGGCACGAGGTCGACTACCTGCGCCCTGTCGACTACGCGCTGGGTCGGGCCACCGCGGAGGCGGCGCCCACCGTCCGGATCGAGCTGTGGGTCGAGGAGATCAAGGCTTCCCGCTTCACCGTCGCCTACGAGCTGTACGACGGCGACGTGCTCGCCAGCCGGGCCCGCTCGGTGCTTGTGCCGTTCGACCTGACCCGTCAGGTGCCCCGGCGGATCACCGCCGAGGAGCGGGACTTCCTGCTGACGTACGCCCCGCAGGGCGGCGGGGCGTGACCCGGCCGGGCACGGAACCGGGCCGGGTGGCGTCGGCGGCGCACGGCCTCACCGGCGCGGTCGACGCCGGCGCGTTCCTGGCCCGGCTGGTCCGACTCGACCCGGCCGCGCCGGTCCGGCTGCGGCCGGCCGGCGCGACCGGGCGCGTCGCGCTCTGGGCGCGGCTGCCGTGGCAGGTGCTCGTGGTGCGGACGGTGGCCGGCGGCCCGGCCGACGGCGTCGCCGACGACGTCACGGTGGCCGCCGCCGAACTGCTGGCCGAGCTGGAACGCGGCGGTACGTCGTTGCCGACGCGTCGGGACGCGCAGTGGCGGTGGCCGCTCCCGCCGGCGCGCAGCCAACCGGTGGAGGTGCTGCCCGCCGCCGAGCTGCGGCGGATCGCGGACGCCGCGGCGGGCACCCTGCGGACGGCGAGCGAGCAGGGTGTGGCCGGCCGGGCGGTCGGTCAGCGTGCCCTGCGGGACGCGCTGCTGGATCACGTCGCGGTGGTGGTCACGCCCGACGGGCCGCCGGCGCCGCCGGTGGAGGTGCCGCAGCGGTTGGTGCAGGGGCTGGTCCGGATGGGCTTCCTCGGCGCCGCCGGCCCGGGCGCCGCCGTGGACGAGCCGGCCGTGCAGGTGCGGGTGGCGGGCCGTTGGGTCGGCCTGGTGGGACCATACGGAGCGGCCTGGTTGCAGAAGGCCACAGACCTCGCCGTAACACCCCTCATGACTCGTCCGAACGGATGACCCCGGCTCATTCTTCTGGGCTGGGGCGGTCGTTGGGGGGGTGCTTCAACTCGGCTGTCCGGGTACCGTCCATCCTCGGATCCAACGCACCGTAGGCGACTGGATCCGCTGGGGAGTGAGGTGCGCGAGCGATGCCGTGGTGGTCATGGCGCCCCGGTCCCGCCGACGGCGGCGATCCGGAAACCCGAAGCGGGATCACAGTGGAGAGCGCGGTCCGGGTCGGACCGCCAAGCCCCCGCCAGCCGGGGGACGACTGCCCGTCCAATGAGCGGCCCGTGCTGACGGAGATGCCCGCCACCGTCGAACCGGTCAGCCTGCGTCGGGTCTGCGACGCACTCGACCTGCTCGACGTCCGGTACCTTGCCGACGGCGACGGCAACCTGTTGGCCATGTGGGAGCGGCACGCCGTCCTGGTCGCCCTGGAGGGGCCGGAGGACGAGATCCTGGTGATGCGGGCCCGCCCGCACGCCACCGTCCCACCGGACTGGGCCGACCGGGCCTACCGGGTGGTAAACGAGTGGAACCACACACGCCGGTTCTGCAAGGCGTACATCGGCGACCCGACCGAGCGCGGGCAGCTGCCGATCTACGCCGAGCTTCAGGTGCCCCTCGGCGCCGGCACCCACGACGCGCTGCTCGTCGAGATGCTCGACTGCGGCGCGGCGGTGGCCACCAGCTTCGTGGACTGGCTGCACGACGAGGGCGCTCTGCTCTGAGGCGCCGCGCGGGCCTGGTGTCCGGCCGGGGCCGTCAGGCGGGCTCGGCCGGGTCGTCCATGGCGTTGACCATGAAGTACGCGGCCCGCTCCAGATAGTCCCAGAGCGCACCGGCGATCTCCGGCTCCAGGTCGAGCCGGTCCACGGCGAGGCGCATGTGCAGCAGCCAGGCGTCCCGCTCGGCTACGCCGATCCGGAACGGGGCGTGCCGCATCCGCAGCCGTGGGTGACCCCGCTGGGTGGAGTACGTGTTCGGCCCACCCCAGTACTGCATGAGGAACAGGGTCAGCCGGTCCGCGGCCGGCCCCAGGTCCTTCTCGGGGTACATGGGTCGCAGCAGGGGGTCGGTGGCGACACCGACGTAGAACTCGTCCACCAGCTTGCGGAAGGTGGGCTCGCCGCCGACCGCTTCGAAGAGGGTCATCGACGCACTGGGACGGTCGGATTCACCTGCGGGGTTCACCGTTCCATCCTGCCAGGTACGCCCCGCACCGGCCGGACCCGTACGCCGTGCGTCGGATCACGCCCGGCCCGTACGTCAGCTCAGGGCGTGCCGGCGGCGGCCCGTGCCCGCCTGGGGGTCGGCGGCAGGCGTGCTGCCGGAGGGCCGGTCGCCCTGGTTCGCCGCCTGTTCGGCGTTGGCCGCGACCGCCGCCGCGATCGTGCTGTCCACCGTCTGCCGGTCCGGCCAGCGCAGTGAGGCCACCAGCATCAGCAGCACCCCGGCGGCGCTCCACACGCCCACCACCAGCGGGATCGAGAAACGGTCGGCGAGCAGGCCGGTGGCCAGCACCGCGACCCCCTGGATGACCTGGACCCCGGTGGCCATCACACCGAAGGCGCGTGCCCGGAACTCGGCGGGCAGGGCCTGGACGAACAGGCCGTTGGCCATCGGCAACATGCCCGCGACCGCGAACCCGCAGAGCGCGGCGAGCAGCGCCACCACCGGTGGCGCCGGGTTGAGCAGTGCCGGCACCAGCGCCAGCGGGGCGAGGACGGCAAGTGGCCGCATCAGGGCCCGCCGCCGGGACGGGCCGAACAGCCGGCTCACGAGCAGCCCGCCGAGGATGAACCCCACCGGGTTGGCCACCATGATCAGAGCCTGCGCGAGGCCCTCGTCCATGCCGCCGCCGTCCTGGTTGGCCCAGCCCGCCGCCAGCCCCTCCGGGACGATGGAGAAGAGCATCGCGCTGAACACCAGCACCGCGATGGCCCGCAGCACCGGAGTGCCGAACACGATCTGGAACCCCTGGGTGGTCTCCCGCAGCAGGTGGCTGCGGTGGGCGCTGGTCATCACGGGGGCCCGGTCCCGGACGCCGAAACGCACGAGCAGCGCCGAGGCGGCGAACGTCGCCGCGTTGATCAGCAGTGCGAGGGCCGGGTCGAACGCGGCGACGGCCGTGCCGAGCAGGTAGCCGAGGACCTGCGCGGCCTGCCCGACGCTGCTGTTCAGCGACAGGCCGACCACGAGCCGGTCGCCGGCGAGGATCTGCGGCATCAGGGCGGACTTCGCCGCCTGGCTCGGCGGGTTGGCCAGCGTGGCGGCGAAGATGAGCACGAGCACCGCCTGGACCGGCAGGCCCGGGATGGCGATGAACAGCATCAGCGTCATCCGGATCAGGTCACACGCGACCATCACCCGCCGGTACGGGTACCGCTCGGCAAGCGCGGCGAGCAGAGGGCCACCGAGCAGCCACGGCAGGAAGCTCACGGCGAAGGCGGCGGCGGAGAGCGCGACGGACTCGGTCTGCTGGTAGACGAGAAGCGTGACGGCGGCCTTCGCCACGTAGTCACCGATCCACGAGAGGGCACCGGCCGCGAAGACAGCCCGGAACTCGCGCTGGGCGAACACTTCGCGAAATGTGGCCGGGCCTTCCGCGGAAGGTCGCTCGTCGGGCACCGTCGCCTCCATCGGCTCCCGGCGCACCGCTCGTGGCAGCCGGCCGGGAACACTCGTCAGATCTACGGATCAGCGAGGATGTGACCACGCTCCGGCGGGAACGCGTGCACCGAATTCTGCCCGATCGTCTGACAACTAGCTAGGGCGAACGGCTCGTTCGTCGCATCCCCGACTGAACGAACGGACGATACCTGAGGGGCCGGGCGGACCGCGACCCCTGTATCGACCGGACAGGCCGTCCGGGTCAGGTGGCGCCGCCCTGACCGGTCTCACCCTCGGGCAGCGGCCGGCTCGGTACGCCGGGATAGATGCGGGCAGCGGCGATCTGGGCGGTGATCCCCGAGTTCTCCAGCGCCTCGGCAAGCCGCCGGCGCAGCTCCCGGCCCACCGCGAACTGCCCGTCGGCAGTCGTCTTCACCACCGTCCGGATCACCGCGCCGTCCACAGTCATCTGCTCGACGCCCAGCACCTCGGGCGCCTCGACGATCTCCGGCGACAGCTCCGGGTCCATCGCGATCGACGCGGCCGCGGTCCGCAGCACGGCGGTGGCCTCCTCGGTGCTGCTGAACCCGATCGGCAGGTCCACCACCACCAGGGCCCAGCCCTGGCTCTTGTTGCCCACCCGGATGATCTCGCCGTTGCGGATGTACCAGAGCACGCCCCGACCGTCGCGGACCGTCGTGACCCGCAGTCCGACCGACTCCACCACACCCGTCGCCTCGCCCAGGTCGACGTTGTCGCCCACGCCGTACTGGTCCTCGATGAGCATGAACAGACCGGCGATCAGGTCCTTGACCAGGCTCTGCGCGCCGAAGCCCAGCGCGACGCCGACGATCCCGGCGCTGGCCAGCAGCGGGGCCAGGTCGAAGCTGAACTCGCGCAGGATCATCAGCAGCGCGATCCCGAAGACGAACGCCGTGGTGAGGCTGCGCAGCACCGAGCCGATGGCCTCGGCCCGCTGCCGCCGTCGCTCCGGTACGAACTCGGCCGGGTCGACAGCGGCGGTGGGCACCCGCTCGCGCAGCGGCCGCAGCATCGTCGGCACCGCGCCGTCGGTGGTGGTCCGCACCAGCCGGTTGATCGTCCGGTGCAGCGCCCAGCGGGCCACCATCGCCACGACCAGGATCAGCAGCACCCGCAGCGGCTTGAGTAGGATCCAGTAACTGCCCTCGGCGAACCATTGCGACCGGGTGACCTCGTAGATGAACTCGCAGGAGGAACTGCCCTGACAGTTCACCGACCCGACGGTGGACAGGGCGAGGGGCATCACGCTGGCGGCACTCACCCTGTCTTCGTACCGCAACGAACCGGACCGCCGGTCGCCGACCCACCGGCGGGTGACGTGCCGCCGACGGCGGCACCGGAACGGGGCGAACCGGCCATCCTGACAGGTGCGGTAGAGAGCTTCATGTCCGGCCCCGGATTAGTGCGTGCAATCCGGGGTCCGATCAGGGACTATTGGCGCAACGGACGTCGGTGATCGGCCGGCGTCGACCGTGTGGGTCGTCATGCCCGACCCCGGTCGACGGCGGTACGCAGCAGCCGCTGAACCGGGAGGGTGAGCGCGATGCCTGACATACGACCCACGGTGGGCTCCGGCGCGCTTGTCCTCAACGCCACCTACGAGCCGCTGTGTGTCGTGTCGGTGCGTCGAGCCGCGATCCTCGTGCTGTCCGCGAAGGCGGTCTGCGTCGCCGACGGGGACGGCATCCTGCACAGCGCCCGCGACGCGCTCCCGGTGCCGTCGGTGGTCCGGCTGACCCGTTTCGTCCGCGTCCCGTACCGTACGCACGTCGGGCTGTCCCGCCGGGCGATCTTCGCCCGGGACGGCTGGCGGTGCGCCTACTGCCGGGGCCCGGCCGAGACGATCGACCACGTCTTCCCGCGCAGCCGGGGTGGCCGGCACGCGTGGGAGAACGTGGTGGCCGCGTGCGCCCGCTGCAACCACACGAAGGGCGACAAGACGCCCGCCGAGCTGGGCTGGCGGCTGCACGCGCTGCCGGCCGCGCCGAAAGGGACCGCGTGGCGGGTCCTCGGGCACCGCGCTCCGGACCCGCGCTGGGCCGACTGGCTCGACCTGCGCGAGCCCGAAGCGGCCGCCTGACCGCACCCGCCCCGGCCCTGGCGCCCGGTCCCGCCGGTCGGCGGTCCGCCGCGTGGCGCGCTCGTGACGGTCGACCGCCCGTCCGTACGCGATGGGCGAGCAGCCTGTCGATCTCGGGCAGCATCCGCGGTCCCGGCATCACGATCCCGGCGAAGCCGTGCAGCGCGTAGCCCGGGTGCGGCGTGAGAGTGTCCAGCCGGGCGTGGTCGAAGTCGTCCCGGTGCTCCTCGAACGCCTTCGGCGCGAAGCCGAACGCCCTTTCGAACTCGACCCGGCCCAGGTCCAGGTGCGGGACGCGGGCGGCGCCGAACCGCTCGCCGCGTCCCTCGGGCAGTGGCGCCTACGGCTCACCTGGCGTGGCCGGGCCATGCTCTCCGGGGCCGCCCGGCTCGCCGAGTACCTCGACGCCGTTGCGGACGGTCACCTTCCCCGGGCCTTGACCAGCGAGGCGAAGACCACGACATTGTCCGAGTAGCCGGTCTCCCCGCCGACCCAGCGACCGCCACAGGTGATCAGGCGCAGGCTCGGGCGGCTGAAGTCGCCGTACACCTCGTCCACCGGCAGTCGCCCCTTGTCGAAGCGCTGCACCGAGTCCACCTCGAAGACCGCCACGCTGTGGTCGGTGCGCGTCACCTCGATCCGGTCACCGGAGCGCAGCTCACGCAGTTGGTGGAACACCGCCGGACCGGTCGTGGTGTCGACGTGGCCCACGATCACCGCGGGGCCGTACTGCCCGGGTGTGGGGCCCTGGTCGTACCAACCGGCCTCCTGGGCGCGGGCCGCGTCGGGCACGGCGATGGTGCCGTCGGCGGCGATGCCCACGTCGTGCACAGGCGCCCGCAGGTCGATCGTGTCGATGCTGAGGCTCACCGGGTGGCTGGCCGGCAGGACCGGGAACTTCTTCGGCGGTGGCCGCAGGCCGGCGCTGAGCCGGTCGGGCAGGATGTTGACCCCGGTGACCTGCTCGACGCCGAGCATCGCCACGATCAGCACCATCAGCCCCGCGATGGCCAGCACCGGCAGTCCCGGTCCGGTGCCGAACCGGCCGCGCAGCAGCGACGGTGTGGCCGTCCGCGTCGGCGGCAGCGGACGGGCGGCCGGGTCGGTGGTGGCGACGCTCGCCGACACGGCCTGCCCGGCGACCCGGCGCAGCCGGCGCGACGCGCGGGCCACCAGCCGGCCGGACGCGCGCAGCGCCGGCCCGGCCCGGAAGCGGGCGCGGCGATCCGACCGCGTACGCGCGGATCTGCGGGTCATCGTTGGTCCGGCTCAGGAGCCGGCTCCGGCCCGGCGCCGTCCGCCCGCCATGCCGAGCGCCACCGCGGTGGCCACCAGGGCCACGCCGCCGAGCACCAGCAGGGAGCCCGTGCCCCGGCCCCCGGCGGTGCCGCCGCCCCCGGTCGCCGGTCCCTTGCTGGGCGAGGCCATGTTCAGCACGGTCAGCATCGTGGAGGCCGTCTGGCCGTTCTGGCAGCGCAGGTCGACCGGATAGTCACCCGGTTCCTTGTTGCCCGGGACGGTGACCTCGCCCTTGAGGAAGCCGTTGTCCGATCTGAGCATCACGTGCCCGAACGCGTCGGAGTGCACGTTGGCCTGCCGTTCGTTGTTGTTGTCGCAGCTCGCGCGGATCGTGACCCGGCTGCCGGCCGGGACGCTGTTAGGTGTCACCTCGACGAAGGTGTTCTCACCGGCGCGTGCCGGCGTGACAGTCATCAGGACGAACGCCGCGACCAGCCCGACAAGTGTCAGTGCGGACGAGAGCGCGCGGTTGATCGTGCGGATTCCCTGCATGATTTCCCCCCAACCGGCGACGACCGCCGGAACCCTCCCCTGGGCACGCGCCTGCTTTCCCCCCACCCAGCCCCCAAACCCCGCCCGACCCCGCCCCGGCCCCGCCCCAGCCCCGCGCGATCTTGCACTTTCTGCCTCGACAAACGTGGCAGAAGAGGACACAAGGGCGACAGCAAGTGCAAGATCGGCGCGTGCAGGGGGTGGGGTTAGGGGGTTTGGGGGGTTAGGGGGTGCCAGGTCAGGGGGGAGGAGAGGACCATGGTGCTCGACGGTTGGCCGTACGGGGCGAGTCTGTCGATGACTCTCTCGAACTCGCCGATGGAGCCGGCGGCCACCTTCAACATGCTGCACGCGTCCCCGGTGATCCGGTGGATCTCCAGGATCTCCGGCCAGCCGGCCACCGCCGGGTCGTGCAGGATGCAGCGCGCCCCGTAGCAGGACATCCGGATCATCGCGACCACGGTGCGGCCGGCCCGGGTCAGGTCGACGTGGGCGTGGTACCCGGTGATCACACCGGACTCCTCGAGCCGGCGGACCCGCTCCGCAACCGCAGGTGGGGACAGGTGCACCCGCCGCGACAGCTCGCTGAAGGAGAGCCGCGCGTCGGCCTGCAGCTCGCGCAGCAGCGCCCAGTCCATGTCGTCCACGCTCAGACCTTACTTTCGTGAACCCGACTCGCCTAGCTGCCTTTGGCTTGCCAGCCAGAGCCCCTTCAGCGCCGTTGATCCGGCATTCCGTAGGCCGATCCGACCGCGGGATCATGATGTCGGCCAGTCCGGGGGAGGGAGAACGATGGTGGATCAGACGGAGCGGCGGGCGCCGAACCGCCCCGCCACGGTGCGACCGGTGACCCCGAGGCAGCGGGCCGCCCGGGCCGCCCGCAACGGGGGCGAGCCGACGCTCGAGTTCGCCGAGCGCGTGCCGTACGACGCGTACGTGCAGGCAAGCACCCTGCACCAGTTGCAGCAACCACTCAGCAGCGATCCGGGCGAGATGTCCTTCCTCATGGTCAGTCAGATCATGGAGCTGTACTTCGGGCTGACCTGCCACGAGCTGCGGGAGACCCAGCGCCTGCTCCGCGCCGACCAGGTGTGGGACGCGCTGGCCCCGCTGCGCCGCGCCGCCCTGCACCTGGAGGGACTGAACGCCGCCTGGCAGGGCCTGCGGTGGATGACCCCCGCCGACTTCAACAGGTTCCGCAACCTGCTCGGTGAGGGCTCCGGTTTCCAGTCGGCCATGTACCGGCACCTGGAGTTCCTGCTCGGGCTCCGCGACCCGGCGCTGATCCGGCCGTTCCGCAGGCAGACCGAGGTGCACGCCGCGCTGACGGCGACGCTCGCCGCCCCCAGCCTCTGGGACGACGTGGTCGCGCTGCTCGCGCGGCGCGGGTTCGACGTCCCCGCCGACCTGCTGGGCCGGGACGTGGCGGTGGAGCACGACGCGCACCCGTCGGTCGAGGCGGCCTGGGTGCGCATCTACGGCGACCCGGGCCCGGACAACCACCTGCGGCTGCTCGGCGAGGCGTTGAGCGGGGTCGCCGAGGAGTTCGGCGACTGGCGGTGGAATCACGTGAAGGCGGTCCAGCGGACAATGGGCGCCAAGGTCGGCAGCGGCGGCTCCGCCGGGCTGGCCTGGTTGCAGCGCAGCATGTCCCGGGTGGTCTTCCCGGAGCTGTGGTCGGCCCGTACCGCGATGTGACCGGAGAGCGAGACATGCACACCTCACAACAAGAGGCACTTCGCCTCGATGAGACCGACCCGGGCCACCGGCACCTGTTCCACGTGCCGCCTGCCGACGGCGGCGACCACCCCGAGGCGGCGTACCTGGCCGGCAACTCGCTCGGCCTGCAACCCCGGGCCACCCGCGACGAACTCCTCGCCGACCTGGACGCCTGGCAGCGGCTCGGCGTCGAGGGGCACCTGGAGGCGCAGCGGCCGTGGCTGCCGTACCACGAGCTGTTGACGGCGCCGGCCGCCCGACTGGTCGGCGCCCGGCCCGCGGAGACCGTGGTGATGAACTCGCTCACGGTCAACCTGCACCTGCTGATGGTGAGTTTCTACCGCCCGGCGGGGGCCCGCACCCGCATCGTCATCGAGGATTCCGCGTTCCCCTCGGACAGCTACGCGGTACGCAGCCAGGCCCGGTTCCACGGCCTGGACCCGGACGACACAGTGGTGCGGCTGCGCCCGCGCCCGGGTGAGGACGCGCTGCGCACCGAGGACGTGACCGACTACCTGGCCGCCGAGGGTGACCGGGTGGCGCTGGTGCTGCTCGGCGGGGTCAACTACCTGACCGGCGAGCTGCTGGACATCCCGGCGATCACGGCCGCCGGCCGGGCGGCGGGTACGGTGGTCGGCTGGGACCTGGCGCACGCGGTGGGCAACGTTCCGCTGGAACTGCACGACTGGGACGTCGACTTCGCCGCCTGGTGCTCCTACAAGTACCTGAACTCCGGGCCGGGTGCCCTGGCGGGCGTCTTCGTGCACGAACGGCACCTCGGCGACGGGGACCTGCCCCGCTTCGAGGGCTGGTGGAGCACCGCGGCGGCGACCCGGTTCGAGATGACGCCCGTGTCCCGGCCACCGGCCACCGTGGAGGCCTGGCAGATCTCCAACCCGCCGATCTTCGCGATGGGTCCGGTGCGTACCTCGCTGGAGCTGTTCGACACGGTAGGGATGACCGCGCTGCGCGCCCGCAGCCAGCGGCTCACCGGCTGGTTGGAGTCGCTGCTCGACGAGGTCACCGCCGGCCGGCCGCTGCGCGTGGTCACCCCGCGCGACCCGGCCCGGCGCGGTTGCCAGCTCTCCGTGCGCATCGGCTCCGGCAGCGCCGCCGAGCTGACCAAACGCCTCCGGTACGAGCACGGCGTCATCGCCGACGCACGCGAACCGGACGTCGTCCGGTTCGCCCCGGTGCCTCTCTACTCCACGTACCTCGACTGCTGGCGGGCCGCCGCCGCGCTCGCCGCGACGGTGGGGCAGGTGACCTCATGACCGCCCGGCGCGACGAGACCGCGATCATCGGCGCCGGGTTGGCCGGTTGCCTGGCTGCCTGCTTCCTGGCCCGGCGTGGCTACCCGGTGGCCCTGTACGAACGGCGGCCCGACCCTCGTACCGGCACGGCCGAGCGGGGCCGCTCGATCAACCTGGCGCTCTCCGAGCGCGGGCTCGACGCGTTGCGCCGGATCGGCCTGGCCGAGCAGGTGATGGCCGACGCGCTGCCGATGCGCGGCCGGATGATCCACCCGGTGCAGGGGGAGCCGCAGTTCCAGTCGTACAGCGCGGGCGGTGACCGGGCCATCAACTCGATCAGTCGGGGCGCGCTGAACAACGCCCTGCTGGACGCGGCGGCCGCGCTGCCCGGGGTGCGGATCGTCTTCGACCACCGGCTGGTCGGGCTCGACCCGTCCGACGGCGCGCTGAGCTTCGAGACGCCGCAGGGCACCGTCGACGCCAAGGCGTCGGTGGTGCTGGGCGCCGACGGCGCCGGCTCGGTGGTACGCGGGCAGTTGCTGGCGTCCGGGCTGCTGCGCGAGAGCGTGGACTTCCTCGACTACGGCTACAAGGAGCTGACGATCCCGCCGCTGGGTGGGGACTTCGCCCTGGAGGAGGACGCGCTGCACATCTGGCCGCGCGGCACCTCGATGATGATCGCGCTGCCCAACCCGGACCGCTCCTTCACCTGCACGCTGTTCTGGCCCAACGAGGGCGCCGGCAGCTTCGCGGCCCTGGACAATCCGCTGGCGATCGAACGGCACTTCGCCGAGCACTACCCGGACGTGGTTCCGCTGGCCCCGACCCTCGTGGACGACTACCAGCACAACCCGGTAGGCGTGCTCGGCACGGTCCACTGCACCCCCTGGCAGGTGAACGGCACTGTCGGGCTGCTCGGCGACGCGGCGCACGCCATCGTGCCGTTCTACGGCCAGGGCGCCAACTGCGCCTTCGAGGACGTGGTCGAGCTGGACCGCTGCCTCGACGAGTGCGCCGACGACTGGGCGGCGGCGCTGCCGCTGTTCCAGCGGCGCCGCCAGGAGAACGCGGAGGCCATCGCCCAGATGGCGCTCACCAACTTCGTGGAGATGCGCGACAAGGTCGCGTCGCCGGTCTTCCAGCTCCGCCGCAGGGTCGAGCACGCACTGGAACGGGCACTGCCCGACCGGTACGTTTCGCAGTACGAGCTGGTGTCCTTCACCACCACCCCGTACGCCGAGGTGCGCCGCCGGGTGCGCCGGCAGCACGCGGTGCTCGGCGCGGTCGCCGGCGGTGCCGCGCTGCTGCTGATCGGCGCCGTCGGCGCGGCACTGAGCCGAGGGAGGCGCGGATGACCGGCACCTGGGACCCACGGCTGATGGCCGGCCACCCACCGTCCGGGCCGCGACTGTTACGCAACTTCGTCGGCGGCGAGTTCGTCGACTGTGGGTCGACGTTCACCAAGGCCAGCCCGGTCACCGGCCAACCGGTGTTCGAGGTGGTCGAGGCATCGGCCTCCACTGTGGACGACGCAGTCGGCGCGGCCCGGGCCGCGCTGCGCGGGCCGTGGGGCCAGATGGGGGAGCGCGAGCGCGCCGAGGTGCTGCGCCGGGTCGCCGACGAGCTGGAACGCCGCTTCGACGACCTGGTGACCGCCGAGGTCGCCGACACCGGCAAGTCCATCGCCCAGGCCCGCACGCTTGACATCCCGCGCGGCGCGGCGAACTTCCGGGCGTTCGCGGAGATCGTGGCGACCGCACCCACCGAGTCGTTCACCACCGTCACCCCGACCGGCGGCAGGGCGCTGAACTACGCGCTGCGCAAGCCGGTCGGCGTGGTCGCGGTCATCGTGCCGTGGAACCTGCCGCTGCTGCTGCTCACCTGGAAGGTCGCCCCGGCACTGGCCTGCGGCAACGCCGTCGTGGTCAAGCCCAGCGAGGAGACTCCCGCCTCGGCGACGCTGCTCGCCGAGGTGATGGCCGCCGCCGGCGTACCGGCCGGGGTGTTCAACCTCGTGCACGGCTTCGGACCGGACTCGGCAGGCGAACACCTCACCAGGCACCCGGGCGTGGACGCGATCACCTTCACCGGCGAGTCGGCCACCGGCGGCGCGATCATGCGGGCTGCCGCCGACGGGGTGAAGGCGGTCAGCTTCGAGCTGGGCGGCAAGAACGCCGGCCTGGTCTTCGCCGACGCCGACCTGGACGCCGCGGTGGCCGGGTCGGTGCGGTCCAGCTTCACCAACGGCGGGCAGGTGTGCCTCTGCACCGAACGCATCTACGTGCAGCGGCCGGTCTTCGAGGAGTTCACCGCCCGACTGGCGAAGCGGGCCGGCGAGCTGGCGTACGGCTGGCCGACCGACGAGGCCACCGCCACCATGCCGCTGATCTCCCACCAGCACCGGGCCAAGGTGCTCGGCGCGTACGAGCTGGCCCGGTCCGAGGGCGCCGAGGTGCTGACCGGGGGCGGCACGCCCACCTTCGGCGACGCCCGTGACGGCGGGTCGTACGTGCAGCCGACAGTGCTCACCGGGCTCGGCCCGGACGCCCGTACCAACCGGGAGGAGATCTTCGGCCCGGTGGTGCACGTCGCGCCGTTCGACACCGAGGACGAGGCGTACACCCTCGCCAACGGCACCGAGTACGGCCTGGCGGCGACGGTGTGGACCAGGGACGTGGGGGTCGCGCACCGGGCCGGCGCCCGGCTGGACGCCGGCATCGTCTGGGTGAACACGTGGTTCCTGCGTGACCTGCGCACCCCGTTCGGCGGGGTGAAGGCGTCGGGCATCGGCCGTGAGGGCGGCGTGCACTCGCTGAACTTCTACTCCGAACTCACAAACGTCTGCGTGGACCTGTCGTGAGCCCCAGCGAGGGAGCGGGTATGGAAGCTGACATCGAGGCCGCCAACCGGGAGCTGGCCGACGCCCGCAGCACCGGCAAGCCGTGCCCGCCGCTGCGCGGCCGGCTGCTGCCCGAGGGGGACGTCGAGTCCGCGTACCGCGTGCAGCAGCTCCAGGCGCGGGCCTGGCAGGGCCGTGGCGAACGCCGCGTCGGCGCGAAGATCGGGCTGACGTCCCGGGCGGTGCAGGAGACCTTCGGGGTGTTCCAACCGGACTTCGGGATGCTCACCGACGCCATGGCGGTCGGCGACGGGGCCGAGGTGCCCATCGACCGGCTGCTCCAGCCGCGGGTCGAGGCGGAGATCGCGTTCGTGCTCGACAAGGACCTGGCCGACCCGCAGATCACGACAGTCGACCTGATCCGCGCTGTCGACCACGTGCTGCCGGCCATCGAGATCGTCGACTCGCGGATCGCCGGGTGGGACATCTCCATCGTGGACACCGTCGCCGACAACGCCTCCAGTGGGCTGTTCGTGCTCGGCACCACGCCGCGCCGGCTCGCCGACGTCGATCTGCGGCTGTGCGGAATGGTGCTGGAGCACGCCGGTGAGCCGGTTTCGGTGGGCGCGGGAGCGGCCTGCCTCGGCAACCCGCTGCACGCCCTGCACTGGCTGACCAGCACCCTCGCGCGCGCCGGCGACCCGCTGCGCGCCGGTGACGTGGTGCTCTCCGGGGCGCTCGGCCCGATGGTGCCTGTCACGCCCGGGGCGGCGTACGAGGCCCGGATCTCCGGTCTCGGCTCGGTGCGTACGGCCTTCACCCGAGGGGAGTCAGCGTGAGCGTCGGCGTGGCGGTGCTCGGTTCCGGCAACATCGGCACCGACCTGATGATCAAGGTGTTGCGGCTCAGCGACAGCCTGCGGATGGTGGCGCTGGCCGGCATCGACCCGGCCTCCGACGGCCTGGCCCGCGCCCGCCGGCTCGGCGTGGCCACCACCGCCGAGGGCGTCGACGGGCTGGTCGCGATGCCCGAGTTCGCCGACGTCGAGCTGGTCTTCGACGCCACCTCGGCCGGCGCGCACCGCCGCCACGACGAGGTGCTTCGCGCGCACGGCCGCATTGTCGTCGACCTGACCCCGGCCGCCATCGGCCCGTACGTGGTGCCGCCGGTCAACCTCGACGAGCACCTGCACGAGCCGAACGTCAACATGGTGACCTGCGGCGGGCAGGCGACGGTGCCGATCGTGGCCGCCGTACGCCGGGTCACCCCCGTGGCGTACGGGGAGATCGTGGCGTCGATCGCGTCGAAGTCGGCGGGGCCCGGCACCCGGGCCAACATCGACGAGTTCACCGAAACCACGGCGCGGGCCATCGAGGTGGTCGGAGGGGCCGAGCGGGGCAAGGCCATCATCGTGCTCAACCCGGCGGACCCACCGCTGCTGATGCGCGACACTGTCTACTGCCTCTGCCCGGACGCCGACGCCGACACCGCCGCCATCGCCGCCTCGGTTGCCGACATGGTGGCGACGGTCCAGGAGTACGTCCCCGGCTACCGGCTCAAGCAGGACGTGCAGTTCGACCGGGTGCGGGCGTACCTGCCGACGCTCGGACGGCAGCTCACCGCGTTGCAGGTGTCGGTCTTCCTGGAGGTCTCCGGTGCCGGCCACTACCTGCCGGCGTACGCCGGGAACCTCGACATCATGACCTCCGCGGCCCTGCGCACCGCGGAGCGGCTGGTCGCCCTGCGCTCTCCGGAGGTGGCCGCGTCATGACCGACCTGTACATCCAGGACGTGACGCTGCGCGACGGCATGCACGCCATCGCCCACCGGTACACGGTCGAGCAGGTGCGCACCATCGCCGCCGCGCTGGACGCCGCAGGAGTGGCCGCCATCGAGGTGGCGCACGGCGACGGGCTCGCCGGTTCCAGCGTCAACTACGGGCACGGGGCGGCCAGCGACGCCGAGTGGATCTCCGCCGCCGCCGAGGTGCTCACCACGGCGAAGCTGACCACGCTGCTGCTGCCCGGCATCGGCACGATCGCCGGCCTGAAGGCGGCCAAGGCGCTCGGGGTGACGAGCGTTCGCATCGCCACGCACTGCACCGAGGCGGACATCTCCGCCCAGCACATCTCCTGGGCGCGGGAGAACGGCATGGACGTGGCCGGATTCCTGATGATGTCGCACATGAACGACCCGGCGGGGCTCGCCGGGCAGGCCAAGCTCATGGAGTCGTACGGGGCGCACTGCGTCTACGTCACCGACTCCGGCGGTCGGCTGCTGATGTCCGACGTGGCGCAGCGGGTCGACGCGTACCGGCAGGTGCTGGAACCGCAGACGCAGATCGGCATCCACGCCCACCACAACCTGTCCCTCGGCGTCGCCAACAGCGTCCTCGCCGTCGAGCACGGTCGGATCTCCGGTTCGACACCCGTCGGCCCGGACGCGCCCCACGGCCGGACGGTGCGCGTCGACGCCTCACTCGCCGGCATGGGCGCGGGCGCCGGCAACGCGCCGCTGGAGGTCTTCGTGGCGGTCGCCGAGCTGCACGGCTGGAAGCACGGCTGCGACGTGTTCGCGCTGATGGACGCCGCCGACGACATCGTCCGCCCGTTGCAGGACCGGCCGGTCCAGGTCGACCGGGAGACGCTCTCCCTGGGGTACGCCGGGGTCTACTCCAGCTTCCTGCGGCACGCCGAGCGGGCCTCGGCGAAGTACGGGGTGGACGTCCGGTCGATCCTGGTCGAGCTGGGTCGGCGCCGGATGGTCGGCGGCCAGGAGGACATGATCGTGGACGTGGCACTCGACCTGGCCGGCGCAGAGGCCGGTGCGCGCGCCCCGCAGTCGCGAACGGAAGGTGGCTCAGTGTGAGCGCGAGGAGTGAGCCGGGTTTGCGAGCCCCGCAGTCGCGAACGGAAGGTGGCTCAGTGTGAGCGCGAGGAGTGAGCCGGGTTTGCGAGCCCCGCAGTCGCGAACGGAAGGTGGCGCGGCATGATCGGACCGGACATCGCGGGGATCGCCGAGAAGCTGGGCGCGGCAGCCGACACGGCCACCGCGATCCCGCAGCTCGCCGCCGAGACCGGCCTCGACGTGGACGCCGCGTACGCCGTGCAGGCCGCCCTGATCCAGCGTCGGGTGACCGCGGGCGAGCGGGTGGTCGGGCTGAAGATGGGCCTCACCAGCAGGGCGAAGATGGCCCAGGTCGGCGTGGACGAGGTGATCTGGGGGCGGCTCACCAACGCGATGCGGGTGCCCGACGGGGGCGTTGTCGACCCGGCCGCGTACATCCATCCCCGGGTCGAGCCGGAGGTGGCGTTCCTGCTGGACCGGCTGCCCGAGCCGGGTGAGCCGGTGGGCGACTTCGCCACTGCGGTCCGCGCGGTCGCCCCGGCCATCGAGCTGATCGACTCCCGGTACGCGGACTTCCGCTTCTCGCTGCCGGACGTGATCGCCGACAACACCTCGGCCGCCGCGTTCGTGATCGGGCCGTGGTCGCCGGTGCCGACCGGTCTGGACAACCTGGGCGTGCTGCTGGAGGTCGACGGTCGGGTGGCACAGGTCGGCTCGACGGCGGCGATCCTCGGCGACCCGCGCCGGGCGCTCGACGAGGGCATCCGGCTGGCCGGTCGGCACGGGGTGCGGCTCGAATCCGGCTGGGTCTTCCTGGCCGGGGCCGCCACCGCCGCCGTTCCGCTGCGTCCCGGCGCGCATGTCCGTGCCGTCGTCGAGAGGCTCGGCACGGCCTCCCTGCGGGCGTCGGCGTGACCGCCCGCGTGGTGCCCGGCAAGGCCGTGCCTCGGGGGGCTTTTCCGCACGTCAAGGTCGCGGGTGGGTTCGTGTTCGTCTCCGGTACGTCGTCGCGGCGGCCGGACAACAGCTTCGCGGGTGTGTCGGTCGACGAGTTCGGCACCACGAACCTCGACATCCGGGCGCAGACGCGGGCCGTGATCGAGAACATCGGCGACCTGCTGCGCTCGGTCGGCGCGGACCTCACCGACCTCGTCCAGGTGACCTCGTACCTGGTCAACATGAACGACTTCGGTGGTTACAACGAGGTCTGGGCGGAGTTCTTCGACGCGTCCGGGCCCACCCGTACGACAGTCGCGGTGCACCAGCTGCCGCACCCGCACCTGCTCATCGAGATCCAGGCCGTGGCCCTTGTTCCCTCGGGAGGTCAGTCGTGAGTGAGATCGCCGAGCCGTTCAGCTTTCCGGGCTGGATCGCCGACAACCAGCACCTGCTCAAGCCGCCGGTCGGCAACAAGGAGATGTTCCCCGGCGGGGACGACTTCATCGTGATGGTGGTGGGCGGGCCCAACCAGCGCACCGACTTCCACGTCGACCCGTACGAGGAGTTCTTCTACCAGGTCAAGGGCAACATGCACATCAACCTGATGACCCCGGAGGGGCCGCGTACGGTGCACGTGCGCGAGGGTCAGATGTGGATGCTGCCGCGCAACACCCCGCACTCGCCGCAGCGCCCCGAGGCCGGCTCGATAGGCGTGGTCGTCGAGCGGGTCCGCGAGGAGGGCACCCTGGAGACCTTCCAGTGGTACTGCCCCGAGTGCGGGCACAAGGTGCACGAGGTGCAGTTGCAGGTCCGCGACATCGCCGCCGACCTGCCGCCGGTGTTCCAGGCGTTCTACGCCGACGAGGCGGCGCGCACCTGCGCCAACTGCGGCGCCCTGCACCCGGGCAAGGGCTGATGCCCGCAGGCCTGGTCGACGTGCACACGCACGTCGTACCCAGGGGGTGGCCGGACCTCGACGCCGCGTGCGGTGGGTCCGGCTGGCCCTGGTTGCGGGTGGACTCCGAGCGCGCCGCCATGATCATGGTGGGGGAGGTGGAGTTCCGCCCGGTCGGCACCGAGTGCTGGGACGCGTCCCGCCGCCTGGCCGACATGGACGCCGACGGCGTGGCCGTGCAGGTGGTCTCACCGACTCCTGTCTTCTTCAGCTACGACCGGCCGGCCGACCAGGCCGTGAAGGTCGCCCGGATCTTCAACGACCTGACCCTGGAGGTCACCGCCGCCGGCGGTGACCGGCTGGTGCCGTTCTGCCAGGTGCCGTTGCAGGATCCGGACGCCGCCTGCGCCGAACTGGACCGCAGCCTGGCCGCCGGGCACGTGGGCGTGGAGATCGGCAACCACGTCGGCGACCGGGACCTGGACGACGCCGGCGTGGTCACCTTCCTCACGCACTGCGCCGAGGTGGGGGCGCCGGTCTTCGTCCACCCCTGGGACATGCCGGGCGGCCCGCGACTGGACCGGTGGATGGCCCGTTGGCTCACCGGGATGCCCGCCGAGACGCACCTGTCGGTGCTGGCGATGATCCTCGGCGGCGTCTTCGACCGGGTGCCGGAGACGCTGCGGATCTGCTTCGCGCACGGCGGCGGCAGCTTCCCCTTCTGGCTGGGACGCGCCGACAACGCCTGGCACCGCCGTGGCGACCTGGTCCGGGGTGCGTCCGCCGCCCCGCCCAGCAGCTACGTCGACCGGTTCAGCGTCGACTCGGTGGTCTTCACGCCGCCGGCGCTGCGGCTGCTTGTCGACACCATGGGGGAGGACCGGGTGCTGGTGGGCAGCGACTACCCGTACCCGCTTGGCGAACGCCCGGCCGGCGCGGTGGTTCACGCGGCCGACTTCCTCACCGACGCCCAGCGCGACAAGCTCCTGACCACCAACGCCCTGCGCTTCCTGCACGGCTGAGCGTCTCCGCCACCAGATCGTGGACAGTACTGTCCACGACCTACGGGTCGAGCGGGCGGGAAGTCCGGCGTGTGTCGGACGCTTGGGGCCCGTCCCAGCGGGCAGGATGAGGGCATGGCCGAGCCGCACGACCTGACCGCGTTGGAGCAGGCCGCCGCGATCGCCCGCGGCGAGCTGACCAGCGCCGACCTGGTCGAGCACTCCCTGAACAGGGTGGCCGCGCTCGGCGACACCGTGGGCGCGTTCGTCACCGTCACACCGGACCTCGCCCGGGAGGCCGCCCGTGCGGCCGACGCCGTGCCGGTCGGGGAGCGCGGCCCACTGCACGGCGTGCCGACCGCGATCAAGGACCTGACGCTTACCGCCGGGGTCCGCACCACCTTCGGTTCGGCAGCCTTCGCCGACTTCGTGCCGCCGGTCGACGCCGACGTGGTCCGGTTCATCAAGGCCGCCGGTCTGGTCAGCCTCGGCAAGACCACCACCTCCGAGCTGGGCTGCTCGCTCTACTCGGAGGGCCGCGTCGCGCCGCCGGCCCGCAATCCGTGGCAACTGGCGTACACCGCCGGTGGTTCCAGCGGCGGCGCGGCGGCGGCGGTCGCGGCCGGCCTCGTCCCGGTCGCCCAGGGCTCCGACGGCGGCGGATCGTTGCGCATCCCGGCGTCGCTCTGCGGCCTCGTCGGCTACAAGCCCAGCCGTGGCCTCGTCTCCGGTGGGCCCGTCGGCTCCGGCGCGTTCGGCCTGCCGACCAGCGGCCCACTCGGACGGACCGTCGCCGACGTCGCCGCGCTGCTCGACGTCATGGCCGTGCCGGTGCCGGGCGAGCCCTACCTGCCGCCGCCCGCGCCGCCGGACGGCTTTCTGGCCGCCGCCCGTCGGGCCGCGCCCGGCCCACTGCGGATCGGCCGGTTCATCACCCCGATGCTCGCCGACGAGCCCGTCCACCCCGACTGCGTCGCCGCCGTGGACCGGGCCGCCGCGCTGCTCACCGCGGCGGGCCACGAGGTGGTCGAGGTGCCAGCGCCCCTCGGGCCCGAAGCGTGGCCACTGTTCGAGATCATCTGGTACGTGCTGGCGCTCTCCCCGCTGCCCGCGCAGCGGGAGGCGGAGCTGCTGCCGTTGACCCGGCTGCTACGCGCCAGGGGCGCCGACATCTCCGCCGGCACGCTCGCCGCCACCCTCGGCGAGTTGCAGGGTCAGGTCCGCCTCGGTGCCCGCCGCACCGCGGGCTGTGACCTGCTGCTCTGCCCCACCCTGGCCGTCCCGCAGGCGCCGGTGGGCTGGTTCACCGCCGACGGAGACCCGGCGGCCGACTTCGACAGGCAACGCCGGTTCTCGCCCTACTGCGCCATCTTCAACGTCACAGGCGATCCCTCCGTCTCCCTGCCGCTGGGCACCACCACCGACGGTCTGCCCGTCGGGGTGCTGCTCACCGGCCGGTACGGCGACGACGCGCGCCTCATCGCGACCGCTGCGCAACTGGAGAACTCCAGTGGCGGATGGGATCGGCACCCCGCAATCTGGCGGGCCGTCGACTCCGCTAACGTGAATGGAGACGGAGTCGACAGGTCGACGTCATGATCGTCCATCCGACCCGAGTGTTCGAGGTCCTTCTTCCGCCTGGGGGCGTTGGGATTGTCTGTTACCGAGACGTTGCTGATCTTCGTCGGCATCCCGGCAGCCGCGGTGCTGGTCATCGCCGGCCTGGCGTACGCGGGTAGCCGTGGTGGTGCCACCGGCGGTGGCGGTGGCGCGAAGCGCTACCGCCCGGGCCGACCCTTCGACTTCACGCCGGTGTGGTTCCTGGGCCGCCCGGAGCAGCTGGCCGACTCGGCCGGCACCGCGCTGACGGCGGGCGCGCAGGCACCCGCGCTGACCAGCAGCAAGCTTGAGCAGGCCAGCGTCGAGGCGCCGGCCGGGGGAACCGGAGGCGCAAGTGACCGTTGGTGAGAAGCAGGCCGGGTCGGAAAATCCGCCCGAGGTGCTCGACGGACCGTTCTCGACCCGTCAGCTGCTGCGCATCGACGAAGCCCTGCGACTGGCCGACCAGGGCACCGGCCTGGTGTTCTCGGTGTTCGTCGGCGGTCTCGACGAGCCGATCCGTGAGCACGCCCAGCGGCTGCACCGCCAGCTCGCCGACCCCGACAAGTCGGTGCTGATCGCGGTGTCGCCCAACCAGCGCCAGCTGGAGATCGTCACCGGTCGGCACGCCCGCAAGCGCATCCCCGACACGTACGCCAAGCTGGCCGCCCTCTCCATGGTCGGCGCGTTCAGCGGCGGTGACCTGGCAGGTGGCATCATCAACGGCCTCGACCAGCTCGCCAGCCACGCCGGCAAGGGCTGACCCAACCTCGTACGACGAAGCCCGGCCCGCGTTCAGCGGGCCGGGCTTCGGTCTGCCTGGCGGGTCAGCTCTGCTGGGCGTCCTTCGCGCGCGCCCGGAGCGCCCGCACCACACCGTCGCGGCCCTCGGCGACCATCCGGCGCAGCGGACCGGGGTGCCCGTCCTCGGCCAGGAACGCGTCGCTGGCCGCCACCGTGTCGTCCTCCACCAGGTACGTCGGGTACGCGAGCTGGGCGAACTCCTGCGCCGGCTCGCTGTCCCGGGTGGCCCACACCTGCGCGACAGTCGCGAAGTACCGCTCCCGGTACGGGGCGACCAGGTCCACCTGCGTCGGGTGCGCGAAGCCCTGCAACAGCGCCCGGTGCCGCCAGTTGGGCAGCGCGTCGGGGCCGGTCAGCAACTCCCACACGGCGGCCTTGTTCTCCGCGGTCGGCACCAACGCGTGCGCGTACGCGGCCTCCCGCTCGCCGCTTGCGGTACGGTCCCCAGCCAGTTCCGCCTCGATCTCGGCCGGCTCGGCGGCGCCGTTCGCCACCAGCGCGCTGAGTACCGTCCACCGCAGCTCCGTGTCCACGGTCAGACCCTCCGGCGCGCCGGAGCCGTCCAGCCAGCCGCGCAGCGTCGCCAGGTCGTCCTCGGAGCGGGCCGCCGAGGTGAACGCGCGCGCCCAGGCCAGCTGGAACCCGCTGCCCGGCTCGGCGGCGGCGAGCGCGTCACGGGCCGTACGGGCCAGGTCGGCCCAGCCGGTCGGCGCCCAGGCCGGGTCGGCATACACGGTGAGCGCCGTGGTCGCCTGTCGCAGCGTGGCGGTGACCAGGTTGATGTCGGTCTCCGCGGGCAGCCCGCTGAGCGTCAGCGCCACGTAGTCGCGGGCGGACAGCTCGGCGTCGCGGATCATGTCCCATGCGGCGGTCCAGCACAGCGCGCGGGCCAGCGACGACTCGAAACCACCGATGTGCTGCACCACGTTCGCCATCGACCGCTCGTCGAGGCGTAGCTTGGTGTAGGTCAGGTCGTCGTCGTTGAGCAGCAGCACGTCGGCGGCGCGGACGCCACGCAGCTCGGGCAGCTCGGTCCGCTCGCCTGTCACGTCCACCTCGTACCGCTCGCGGCGGACCAGCCGCCCGTCGGCCAGGTCGTACAGGCCCACACCGATCCGGTGCGTCCGCAGCGTCGGGTACCCGGACGGCGCCTCCTGGCGGACCGCCACCTGCTCGTACGTGCCGTCCGCGCCGATGCTCACCTCCGGGCGCAACGTGTTGACCTGCGCGGTCTCCAGCCACTGCGCGGCGAACTTGCGCAACTCCCGGCCGGAGGCCGTCTCCAGCTCGGTGAGCAGGTCGTCGAAGGTGGCGTTGCCCCAGGCGTACTTGCCGAAGTACGCCCGCAGGCCGGCGACGAACGGCTCCTCACCCACGTACGCCACGAGCTGCTTGAGCACGCTCGCGCCCTTGGCGTAGGTGATGCCGTCGAAGTTGACCTCGACGGCCTCCATGTCCGGCATCTCGGTGTAGACCGGGTGGGTGGAGGAGAGCTGGTCCTGCCGGTAGCCCCAGTTCTTGCGGATGGACAGGAACGTCGTCCACGCCTCGGTGAACCGGGTGGCGTGGGTGTTGCACCAGTGGCTGGCCCACTCGGCGAACGACTCGTTCAGCCACAGGTCGTTCCACCAGCGCATGGTGACCAGGTCACCGAACCACATGTGGGCCATCTCGTGCAGGATCGTGTTGGCCCGCTGCTCGTACTCGTAGTCGGTGACCTGCGAGCGGAACAGGTAGTGCGACTCGGCGTGGGTGACACAACCGAAGTTCTCCATCGCGCCGGCGTTGAAGTCGGGCACCCAGAGCTGGTCGTACTTGGGCAGCGGGTAGCGCACCCCGAACTTCTCGTGGAAGAAGTCGAAGCCCTGCCTGGTGATCAGGAACAGGTCGTCGGAGTCCAGGTAGGACGCCATCGACGCACGGCAGAACAACCCCAGGTCGATGCCGTCGTGGGTGTCACGCACCTCGTGGTACGGCCCGGCGCAGAGCGCCGTGATGTAGGTGCTCATCCGGGGCGACTCGGCGAAGTGCAGGGTCTTGAGCCCCTCACCGGCGGCGTCCTCGCCGCGCACCGGCATGTTGGACACCACCCGCCAGTGCGTCGGCACCGTCGCGTGCCAGGTGTAGACGCTCTTCAGGTCGGGCTGGTCGAAGCAGGCGAACACCCGCTGCGCGTCGGCCGTCTCGAACTGGCTGTAGAGGTACGTCTCGCCGTCCACCGGGTCCACAGTGCGGTGCAGCCCCTGCCCGCTTGTCGAGTAGACGAAGTCGGCGTCGACCACGAGCGTGTTGTCGCTCTGCAACCCGGTGAGGGTCAGGCCCTTCTCGGCCGACCAGTCGGAGAGGTCGACCGGGGTGCCGTTCAGGGTGGCCGAGCGGACCGACTCGGCGGCCAGCTCGATGAACGTGCTCGCGCCGGGCTCGGCACAGCGGAACCGGACCTCGGTCGTGGACCGGAAGGTGCGGCCGTCGGCCGCCAACACGGCGGTCGACAGGTCCAGACTGATGTCGTACCCGGTCACATCGAGCAGATGTGACCGCTCGGTGGCCTCGACCTGCGTCAGGTTGCGCACTCCCGGCACTGTTCGTCTCCATCCCACATTTCGCCGTACGCCCGGCGGCGCCCGTCTGCCGCCCGCTGGTGGCGGCGGTCCGGATCCGAGTCTTCCATGACGGTGCGTCCGGCGGTGGCCGAGGTCACGGTCCCATTCGGGTGCCGACCGGTGGGGCACGGGGCGAAGATTCCCCCAGACGCCGGATCGCCGGCGTAACCCCGCCGCGAAGGGATCTCACAGTGACCGATCGCGTCACCGCCGACATGTGGTTCGACCCGGCCTGCCCGTGGGCGTGGATCACGTCCCGTTGGCTGCTCGAGGTCGAGCGGGTTCGTCAGGTGGACATCCGTTTCCACGTGATGAGCCTGGCCGTGCTCAACGACGGCCGAGACGAACTGCCCGAGGATTACAAGGAGTTCCTGAAGACCGCCTGGGGGCCGGTGCGGGTCTGCATCGCCGCCGAGCAGCGGTACGGGAGCGACGTCCTGCGCCCGCTCTACACCGCGTTGGGCACCCGGATCCATCTCGGTAAGGAGGAGCGGGGACACGAGCTGTACGTGGCCGCGCTCACCGACGCCGGCCTGGACCCGGCGCTGGCCGAGGCCGCCGACAGCACCGAGTACGACGAGGCGCTGCGGGCCAGTCACGAGGCGGGCATGCGCCCGGTCGGGCAGGACGTGGGCACCCCCGTCGTGCACGCGCCCGGCCCGGACGGCAGCCCCGTGGCGTTCTTCGGCCCGGTGATCACGCCCGCTCCGAAGGGGGAGGCCGCCGGCCGGCTCTGGGACGGTGTCCTGCTGGTCGCCGGCACACCAGGCTTCTACGAGCTCAAGCGCACCCGCGAGCAGGGGCCGATCTTCGACTGATCCGCCTGTGACACGCGCCCCCGTCCGGACACCGTCGGCTGCCCGGGCGGGGGCGTGTCGCGGCGGACGCCTGGTGCGGCTGTGGGACCGGAGGCGGCCGCGGCGTCACCGGTGGGCGGGCGGCGTCGTTTCCCTCGGTGTCCGCCGCAGCGACCCGCAGGGCCGCACCCCGCAGCTCGTGGAGGCTTTCCCAATGGCCAAGCACCGTGCGTCCGGTGACGATCAGTTGACCCGGCAGGGGGTGATCGAGACTCCCGGCGCGGCCTACTGGTCGGTCGACGACTCCCGCTGGCCGGCGGTCCGTCCCGACCTACCCGCCGACGTGGTGGATCTGCTCGCGCCGCCCATCGTGGTCGGCGTGGCCCGGGTTCCGGTGACCTCCCGCCTGACCCCGCCCGCCGACGACGCGTCGGCCGACGTGGCGGCGTCGCTCACGGCTCCCACGCCGCCCATGGCGCCGGTCCTCGCATCCGTACCGCCGGCTCCGGTCCTGTCGTCGGCGGCCGCGCCGGCCGAACCCGCGCCGCCGCCACCCGCGCCGACGCCCCCGCGGCCGGTGCCGACGCCGCCGCTGAACCCCCGGCCCGTGCCCGCGCCGCCCCCGGAGCGTCCCGTGCCGGGGCCGCCCGCGTCACCCCGCCGCAACGCGGGCACCGGGCCGGCCGCGACCGGCCGCAGGGGTAACGGCGGGCCCGCCGTGGCGGGCCGGCACCGCCGGGGCACCTCGGGCCGCGCTGGCTGACCACCGCGCCGCCCTCGCGGGGCTTTCATCTGGTGGACGCTGCGCGGGTCCCCGTCGGCTCCGACGCGGTCGCCGGTAGCGTCAGCGGGCATGACGGTCGTGCACCCGATCAACCGGGCCTGGATCACCACTGGCGGCACTGGCGCGCAGAACTACGACGAGTTCGCCGACGACGCGGAGATCACCGCAATCATCGAGGCGAACCCGCACAGTGCCCTCGGCATCGAGATGCCGCACCGGGCGCCGGAGAGCGCGGGGAAGTCCTTCCTCGACGCCCTGCCGGACGCGGTGGCCCGCCTCACCGAGGCCAAGGCGGACGGCAGCTACACCCCCGCCGAGCAGGTGGTGGTGCTCTACCGGATCAGCGCCCCGGGCGAGTCCCCGGCGTACGGGCTGTTCGCGATGGTGGACACCGACCAGATCTCCACCCGGGCCGACGAGCCGGGCCTGGTCATCCGCAACGAGGACGTGTTCATCGCCAAGGTGCGCGAGCGGGTGGCGCTCGCCGAGGCGCTCGGTCACCTGCTCTCACCCGTACTCCTGCTCCAGACCGGGTGCGGTGACGAGCTGCACGCCGCGCTCGCGGCGGCGACCGACGCGGGCGGTGCGCCCGCCGCGACGGACACCGACCAGGCGGGGCGCACGCACGCCATCTGGCTGCTCGGCCCCGGCCCGGAACAGGCCGCGCTCACCGCCCTGGCGGGCGGCGGTGAGCTGGTCGTCGCCGACGGCAACCACCGCAGCCTGGCCGCCCAGACCGGCGGGCTGCCGCGCTTTCTGGCAGTGGTGACCACCCCGGCGTCAGTGGCCATCCAGCCGTACAACAGGCTGGTCAGCGAGCTGACCACCACGCCTGCCGAGCTGCTGGACCGGTTGCGGGCGGCGGGCGCGCAGGTCGAGCCGATCGACGGGCCGGTCGAGGTCCCGACCGCCGGCGGCGTCGTCCACCTCCGGCTGGCCGACCAGGGGTACGCGGTGCGTCTGCCGGCGGGCGCCGCCGGCCGCCTGGAGAACCTGGACCACGCCCTGGTCGAGCGGCTGCTGCTGCGGGACGCGCTGGGCCTGGACCCGGGCGACAAGCGGATCACCTACGTGGGTGGGGACTACCCGGCGAGCTGGCTCACCGGCGAGGTCGACGCGGGTCGGGCCGAGCTGGCCATCCTAATCGCCCCGGTGACCGTCGACGACTTCGTCGCGGTGAACCTGGCCCGGGAGAAGATGCCCCGTAAGAGCACCTGGTTCACCCCGAAGGCGCGCGGTGGCCTGGTGGTCGCCGAGCTGCCCCGCTGACGACCCGCCCACCCGGCCGTGTGACGAACCCGGCTCTCCGACGCCGCCCCCGCGACGTCGGAGAGCGCGGCCTGAGAGACTGCGCGGTATGCGCGTCTACCTGGGATCCGACCACGCCGGTTTCGAGTTGAAGGTGCACCTGGCCAACCACCTGGCCAAGCAGGGGTACGACGTCGTCGACGTCGGTCCGCACGCCTTCGACCCGGACGACGACTACCCGACGTTCTGCCTGCACACGGGTGACCGGGTGGTGGCCGACGAGACCTCCCTGGGGGTGGTCATCGGTGGCTCCGGCAACGGTGAGCAGATCGCCGCGAACAAGGTCGCCGGGGTCCGTGCCGCGCTCGCCTGGAGCGTCGAGACCGCCCAGTTGGCCCGGCAGCACAACGACGCGAACGTGGTGGCGGTAGGCGCCCGTCAGCACACCCTGGACGAGGCCACAGGCATCGTCGAGGCGTTCCTGAACACGCCGTTCTCCGGCAACGACAGGCACGCCCGGCGGATCACCCAGGTGGCCGAGTACGAGCGGACCCGGCAGCTGCCCGACCTGCCCTGACACCGGGCGGGTCAGCGCGGCGAGCGGGGCAGGTCCTCGCGGGGCACCCAGTTGCGCCGGACGACCACCACTCGCGCCTCGGCCTCGGCCAGGTCGTCGTCGGTGGGGCGGGCCGCGTCACGCGCCCGTAGTGCCGCGCTTAACCCCACCTGGGACGAGCCGGAGCCGACCAGCCCGCGCAGCCCTCGTTCGCCGTCGCGGTCGTCACCGCCCTGGCCTCGACGCCGCGGCGGTGGCGGCTCGTCACCGTCGTGCACCCCGGCTGTGCTGGCGGTCGAGCCGTCGGCGCCCCGTCCACCCGGGTCGGGGTCGGAATGGTGGCGCAGGCGTCGCCGTCGCCGGTCCGGGTCACCCATCAGCCGACCGTACCCTGCCGGCCCCGGCTCGGACGGGGTCGGCGGGAGGGTTTGTCGGGTGGCTACCCTCGAATTCAGGCGGTGGTGGTGCCGTCGGTCAGGGGGAGGACGAGATGGCAGACCAGACGCAGCCGTGGGCGGAGCGGACCGTGGAGGTGCCACCGCAGGCCGGCGTCGGGGTCCCACCGCAGCGCGACGGTTTCCGGCGTGGGGTGGCCCCGGTGGGTCAGCCCCGCACGCCGCGCACCGAACCGTTCCCGGTGGTCGGGCAGGAGCCGACCGGCACGGGCTGGCCGGGCGAACCGGCGCCGCGCCGCCCGTTGAGCTGGCACCTGGCGCAGCTGCGTCGGGGCGGTGAGTGGAGTACGGCGGCCGGCCTGTTCGCGTTCGTGTGCTGGGGGATCTGGGCGCTCTCCGGTGGAGGTGACCTGTCCGGGCCGCTGCTGGTGCTCGTGTTGAGCCTGCTGGTGGCGGTCGGCCTGTTCGCGCTGTCGCGGCTCGTCGGCCGGGTGGTGCTGGAGCGTCAGCTGGGGCGGGTGCGGCGCAGCGCCCGAGGCGCGCACCTGGCGACCGCGATCTTCCTCGTTGGTCTCGGGGTGGCCTGGTTGCAGCAGACCGAGTGGGTCGTCTCGGCCTGGAACTGGATCTCCTCGAACTGATCACGAGGCGCGCACGGGCGGGTCGGCCCGAGGCCGCCCGCCCGTGCACCCGGTCGTCTCCCCACCAGGCAGGGGTGCTGTTTACCCGTCCGGCCACGGTTCATCCGTGGCCGGACGGTTCGTGTGCGTTGCGGAGCGTCAGTGGCTGCCGCCGTGCCCCTCGGCGTCGGCCCTGGGGGAGGCGACCCGGGCGGCCGGGTCCTCGACGCCGGGCTCGCCGCCGTCCGGGGCGACCATCCCGTCGTAGTTGTAGAGCGGGCCACCGTCGTCGTGCTGCTTGGTGGTCCTGATGTAGCGGTGCATCATGCCGTCGATCTCCACCTCGACGAGGGCGTCGCCGCCGACGTCGAGGGTGCTGCCGTCACGAGGTCCGCCGATGAGGTGTGCCGTTGTCGTCGTGTCCATGCCGTAGCCCTACCCCGGCGCCCGCAATCGGAAACGGGCCAAATACGGCCATAGCCTCCGGTCGTCGTCGGCCCGGGGGTGGTGCCGCGCCCGTGGCTCCGGGCGCGGCACCGTCGCGCGTCAGCCGGCGGCGGGTTCGGCCGCGGCGTAGTCGCGGGCCACCCGGACCAGCTCGACGAGACCCCCCGCGTACTCCTGGGACTCGGCGTGCGCCTCGTCGAAGGGCGGCTGGAAGCCGACGCCCTCCCACTGGCCGGTCTCCGCGTTCCAGCGGTCGTTGCCGACCTCGAAGTCCCAGGCGAAGATGCCCAGCTCGTAGTAGAGCTGGTCGGCGGAATTGCCGGCGGCGGAGTAGAGCACGTCGGCGACCGGGCCGGTCTGCGACGGCCAGGTCACGGTGCCGCGCTCCTGGGCGATGGCGCCGACGATCCGCCGGGCGCTGTTCAGGAACAGCGTCGACTCGTCGATCGACGGCCGGGGCAGGGTGACCCGCCCGTCGGCCCGGTACGCCCCGGGCGGCCACATGAAGTACCCGCCGTAGGAGTGCACGTTCATCGCGAACTTGATGTTCGGGTGGGCCTTCGCGAGCGCGACCACGTTGCGGCTCTCCGCCTCGGACAACTCCGAGGTGCCCGCGTACGTGCCGGACAGGCAGTTCGCGCTGGCGCCCACATAACCGTCGAAGTAGGACCCGACCGTGTAGTTGCGGTTGACGTCGACACCCCACGAGTTGCGGTTCTTCGGGTCGCGGGCCGCCCCGGTGCAGTGGTTGACCAGGTTCTTGCGCTGCATGTTGAAGTCGTTGAACGAGTAGTTCGCCCCGTCCGGGTTGACCGTCGGGATGACGAACACGTCGACCTGTTCCAGCAGCGCCCGGGTGGCCGGGTCGGTACGGGCGTTGGCCAGCATCCGCTCGGCGAACTCCAGCGTCACCAGCGGCGTGGCCCACTCCCGGGCGTGTTCCTGGGAGTACGCGAGCACACCGACGCGGGAGCCGTCCCGGTGTACGCCGAGGCGCAGCGCCTGCACCGTCCACGGCTTCGCCGGCACCTCGGTGCCCTGCAGGCCGTCGTCGAGCCGGGCCGGGCCGGCGACCGGCATCGGCAGACCCGTCGAGCCGTCCTCGACTGTGGCCCGGAACCGGTTCGGGTGCCGTGCGGTGATCGCCGCCGCGACCTCGTCGGTGGTGCTCACCGTCTTGCCGGCGGTGTCGGTGGCCAGTGAGACGGTGAGGACGCGATCGCGGTAGGTGACGGTGAGCGGCCGGTTCCGGCGGCCCGGGTCGACCGTCCGCACCTGCACGCCGTTCATGCCCTGGTCGCCGAAGCGCACCGACTCGACCACCACGGCGGCGACCGCCGGGTCACCCAGGTACGCCACGGCGTTACGCCGGTACCCCTGGGTCTTGTTCGGCAGGTCGATCACGTCGACCAGGTCCCGGTACTGGCGGGCCAACCGCTTGATCCGCGCCTGCACGTCCACAGGCGTCAGGTACGCGTCGATGAAGTCCCTCTGGTAGCCGGCCGGCAGCGGAGGCGGGGTGGCGTTCGGCCAGAGCGACGGCGTGACGACCCGGCTGACCCCGCCGAGGCTGGACGTGGCGGTCAGCTGGACCGGCCGGCTCGGCACCGGCTGGGGAAGGTTGTAGTGGTACTGGTATTCGCCGGAGTCCTCGAAGCGGTACAGCGGGAACGAGCCGGTGGCCCCGTCGGCGGTCCGCCAGCTGACGGTGATCTCGACGTCCGGGTCGTCGGTGGCGGTGGTCGCGACCTGTGCCTGCAGGAACGTCTGCCCGGAGGCGGTCCACCAGTACGCCTGCTGCACCTGGAGCGTGTCCACCGCCGCGGCGGTGGTCGTCCGCTGGTCGGCGGCCGGTGCCCGCAGCCCGGCCCTGGTCCTTGTCTGCGCGGCGCGGACGCTGTCGGCGAAGTGCCGGCTGCCGTCCCCGGCGCGCTGCACGATCTGCACCGCCGTGGCGCCCTGCGCGGTCAGGTCGGCGAGTTGGGCGCCGGTCAGCACCAGGTCGGCGAGGATCCGGCTGTCCCGTGTCCGGGGCCGGTTGGCGAGGTCGGCGCCGGTGGCGACGAGCCGGTCGAGCTGGGCCTGGTCGCGCAGTTGCACCCGGACCAGGGCGGTCTCGGTGGCGGTCAGGGTGATCGGGCTGGCCGGGGCGGCGGGTGCCGCCGATCCGGAGCCGGGATGGGACAGCACCGCGCTGATCAGGATCGCTGTGGTAGCGGCAGCTGTCCACCGTCGTCGGACGATCATGTGCCCTCCTGTGACGGACGTCGATGTGGCTTGGTCCTTACACCAGTCCATTGATCGGCATCTGTCAAGGAGTGTCGTTGGCGCGCGCTGGGCCGCCCTCGGGCAGTGGCGCGCGGCGGTCTACTCCACGTACGCCAGTTGGACGAGGGTGGTACGACGGCCGCGCCGCACCAGCCGTCCCCGCCCGGGCGGCTGGACGGAGAGGTGTGCCTGGGGCCAGAGCTGGCCCTCCTGCCGCTCGCCGGAGAGCAGCAGGCCGGCGCAGCCGACCTCCTTCATCCGCTGCGGCACCGGCTCGTGCACGGCCCGCCCCGCGCCTCCGCTGCGCCGTGCAAGCACCAGGTGGAAGCCGAGGTCCTTGGACTGCGGCAGGAACTCCAGGAACGGCGCCAACGGCCCGGCGCCGCCACCGGGCAGTAGGTCGTAGTCGTCGCACAGCACCACGATCTCCGGCCCCTTCCACCACGAGCGGTTCCGGAGCTGGTCGACGGTCAGGGTGTCCGGAGGAAGCCGTTTGCGCACCTCGCTGGCGACACCCTGCACGAGACCCGCGGCGGCGGTGGCGGTGCCGGCGTACGCGCCGAGATAGGCGTCGGGCACCGCGTCCAGCATGGTGCGCCGCAGGTCGATGACGGCGAAGACCACCTGGTCGTCGGTGAACTGCGCGGTCAGGTCCCGGACCAGCAGGCGAAGCAGGGACGTCTTGCCGCTGGCCGAGTCGCCGAAGACCAGCAGGTGCGGATCGGTGCCGAACAGGTCGAGCAGGGTGGGCCGCAGCTCCGCCTCGTCGAGCCCGAGCCGGACCCGCCCGTCGGCGGGGAGCCCGCCGGACACCTCGGCGTACCCGATCATCGTCGGCAGCATCCGGATGGCCGGGGCCGACGGCCCCGTCCAGGCCGTCGCCACCCGGGACACCAGATCGTCAAGCCCCTTCGGCAGGGTGCCCACGTCGTCGCTGCCGTCGATCCGGGGCAGCGCGATGTGCGCGGTCAGGGCGTCCTGGGTCAGGCAGCGGCCCGGGGTGTCGGCGCGCAGGTTCTCGGCGGCCTGCCGCTTGATCGTCGAGTCCAGCGGGTCGTTCAACCGGAACTCGATCTTCGAGCCGATCACCGCCTGGAGCTGCATCCGCAGGTCCGACCACCGACCGGCGGTCAATACCAGGTGTACGGCGTAGCCGAGCCCACGGGCGCCGATGTCCTGTACGAGGTCGGCGAGATCCTCGAACTCCGCCTTGAGTACCGGATAGTTGTCGATCACCAGCACCACGTCGGCGGCGGGCAACTCGGGCAGCCGCCCCTCGCGGTGCATCCGCCGCATCGTGTCGATGGAGTCGATGCCGTGGGCGGCGAACAGCTCCTCCCGTTCGGTCATCACCATGCTGACCTCGGTCACCGTGCGGCGGATCCGGTCCGGGTCCAGACGGCCGGCCACCCCGCCGACGTGGGGGAGCCCGGCCAGCGCGTTCAGCGCCCCGCCGCCGACGTCGACGCAGTAGAACGCGATGTCCTGCGGCGTGTGGGTCAGCGCGGCACCGGCCACCAGGCTGCGCAGCAGCGTCGACTTGCCTGTCTGCGGCGCGCCCAGGACGCAGACGTGCCCCCCGCCACCGGAGATGTCCAGCACGAACGGCTCCTGCTTCTGCTCGGTGGGCCGGTCGAGCAGGCCGAGCGGAATCCGCAGTTGTCCGCGTCGCTCCATCGGGGCCACCAGGCCGTACGCCGGATCGGTCTCCAACGGGCCGACGACGGCGTCCAGTGGCAGTGCGGCAGGCAGCGGCGGCAGCCAGATCCGGTGCGCCTGCCGCCCGTGGTCGCGCAGCCGGTTTACCACCACGTCCAGGGTGCTCGGCGCCGTGACGCTCTCGTCCGCCCCCGCCGCCGATTCGTCGCCCGTCAACAGCTTCGGCGGGTGCCGGGCCACGTTGTACATCAGGAACATCATCGGGTCGGGTGGGGCGTCCACCACCTCCTCGCCGGCCGGCGGCCGGTACGGGCCGGACACGTACGCCGCCTTGAACCGGTCGAAGACCGTGGTGTCGACCTTCAGGTACCCCGAACCGGGCAGTGGCGGCAGCCGGTACGCGTCGGGCACCCCCAGCACGGTGCGGCTCTCCTGCTCGTTGAAGGTGCGCAACCCTAGCCGGTACGACAGGAACGACTCCAGCCCGCGCAGCCGACCCTCCTCCAGCCGCTGCGAGGCGAGCATCTGGTGGATTCCGATCGACCTGCCGATCCGGCCGATCGCGATGAACAGCTCGATGAAGTCCGGTTTGGCGGTCAGCAGCTCGCTGAACTCGTCGATGATCACCATCAGGTTGGGCAGTGGAGGCAGCGGCCGACCCGCGTCGCGCCGCCTGTTGTACTCGGTGATGTTGGGCAGTTGGCCGGCGTCGAGCAGGATCTGCTGGCGGCGCTTCATCTCCCCCTGGATCGCGTCGTGCAGGCGGTCCACCAGCCCGGCGTCGTCCGACAGGTTCGAGATCATCGCCGAGGTGTGCGGCAGGTGTTCCAGCCCGGCGAAGGTGGCGCCGCCCTTGTAGTCGACCAGCACCAGGCTCAGCCGTTCGGGCGGGTGGGTCATCGCGAGGGTGAGCACCAGTGTCCGCAGGACCTCGGACTTGCCGGAGCCGGTCGCGCCGACGCAGAGCCCGTGTGGGCCCATGCCGCCCAGCGCGGCCTCCTTGAAGTCCAGGTGCACGGGGTTGCCGTCCGGGCCCACCCCGAACGGCACGGTGAGGAAGTCCGGCAGCATCCGGGGCGCCCACAGCGAGCGCACGTCGTAACTCGCCTCGTCGACGATGCCGAGCAGGCCACGCAGATCGACTGTCGCCTCCAGCGGGGCGTCGTCCACCAGGTCGGCCACCAGCCGCAGCGGCGAGACCCGCCGGGCCAGCAGCTCCATCTCCGCCAGGTCGAGCCGGTCGACCGTGCCGGTGGGCGCGCCGCGCAGCCGCTCGCGCTGGGCCTGGATCGCCGGCGCCCGACTGTCGGTGACCTTCCGCAGGTCCTGCACTGTGACCCGGTCGTCCTCGCAGAGCACCCGTACGTCCACGTGGGACGGTTCGTGCTGCCGGTCGTCGACGAGCACCACCACCGCCATGCCCAGGTCTTCGGGGGCGATACCGGCTTCGAGGCGGCCGAGCGGGTCGGCACGCCCGGCCGAGATCTGGTCGACCACGACGACCAGCCGGCCGCCCCGGAACCGGTGCTGCGGGTCGCCCAGTCGCCGGGCCCGGCTGACCTCACCGACGCGCCGGGACAGCTCCGCGGTCAGCAGCGACGCCAGCGCCATCGGCTCGGAAGCCACGAGCCGCTGCGGGGCCGGACCGTCGTACTCACTCGGGTGCAGGCAGTGCGGGAGCCACTTCAGCCAGTCGAACTCCAGCCCGGCGGTGCCGCCGAGGAGCCAGGCGAGGCGTACGTCGTCCGGGGCGTGCAGGGTGGCGAGCTGCGCCACCAGTACCCGGATCAGGTTGCGGGTGGCGGCCGGGCTGCCGACCACCGAGACAACGCCGGTGACCGGCACCGCGATCGGCATGCCGTCGAGCAGCCGGTCCCGGTCGACCACCAGGCGTGCGGCGGCCAGGGTCACCGGGTCCAGATCGACGAGCGGGTTGTTCTCGTCCGCCTGGAGGGTGACCCGGCGCCAGAGGCGGTCCTGCCCGTGCCCGACCCGCAGCACCAGGAAGTCCGGGTCGGTCAGCCGCCGCTCCCAGCGCCGGTGCGGGTCACGGAGAAGGTCCGGGAGCACCTCCGGGGCGGGGTGCCGGTGCCGGGCCGCGGCCCGCTGGGTGACCGCGTCCGCCCGGATCTGGTCGCGTACCCGGTCGATGTACTCCAGATAGCGCTGCCGTTGCCGACCGAAGCGTCGAGCCGCACCCGTGCGCTGGGTGACGTACGCGGCGATCCCTCCGAACACCGTGGCGATGAGCATGCCGAACCCGGCGATCATCATGATCGGGTTCTGGTTGGCCATCATCATGAGCAACATGCCGGCACCGCCCATGATCGGGAGGAAGACCTGCATGACGCCCGCGAACCCGCCTCCACCGTCGGGCATCGCCGGTGGTGAGACCACGTCCAGCGCGGTCAACTCCGGCTCCGCTGGCGGAACCCGGGCCGGTCGGTGGATCACCCGCTGCGTCATCGCGACCCCTTCCGGGCCGGACCGGTCGGTGCCCCGGCCGGGTTACCGGTAGTGCTCCGACTGCCTAGAGTAGTACCGGTCGACACACTGAGCCGACCGCGCGGGGACGGAGGGTCATGGCAACCCGATTCACCCGGGTGACAGTTGTCGCCGGCGGGCGGAGCCTCGACATCAGTCTGCCCGCGGCCCGGCCGGTGCTGGAGTTCGTTCCGCAGATGTGCGAGCTGCTGTCGCTCGCGCCCGAAGCCGCCGGCCGCTGGCAGCTGTCCACGGTGGGCTCGGGCGGGTTGGATCCCCGCCGGTCACTGGACGAGGCCGGGATCATCGACGCCGAGACGCTCTACCTGACCCCGCCCGAGCAGGCGGCCCTGCCACCGCTCGTCGACGACGTCGTGGACGAGGTACGGACCGAACTGGACGGTGACGGCAGCGAGTGGCGCGACTCCGCCCGGATGACGGGCAGCGCCGCGCTGGCCGGTGTCGTGGTGCTGACCACCACGTACGCGCTGGCCACCATGCCCGTCCCGGTGGCCGTGGCCCCGGCGCTGCTGTTCACGGTGGCCGCACTCGCGGCGCTGGTCGGCCGCGTGCTCGGCGCGCCCGCCGGCACGCTCCTGATGGCCGCGGCCGTGCCGGCGTGGCTGGTCGCCGGCGTCATGCTCGCCCGGGCCGCCGGCTGGCCCGAATCGGCCTGGTTCACCACCGGCGCCCTGGGCGCCGGGGTCGGCGCCGCCCTGTTCGCGCTCGTGGGTGAGCGGTGGTACGGCGTCGCGGCCGGCGGGTTCGCCGTGACGGTTCTCGGCGGGCTCGGCACCGCGCTGCTCGCCGCCGGGCTCGATCCGCAGCAGGTGGCGGCGGTGGGCTCGGTCGTGGTCGTCTTCGCGGTGGGGCTGGCGCCACAGCTCGCGCTCGGCTCGGCCGGCCTCGTCGATCTGCTGCGGCGGCAGGAGGAGAGCCAGTGGGTCGGCCGGCACCTGGTCGCGGCGGCGGTCCGTCGTGGACAGTCGGTGCTGTCCGGTGTCGTGGTGGGTGTCGCGCTGGCCGCCACCGCCGCCTGCGTGGTGCTGCTGACCGGGCCGGCAGGCGTCGGGGTGGTGCTGGGCGGGGTGCTGGCGCTGGTGTTCGCGCTGCGGTCGCGCGTCTTCACGCGTACAGGTCAGGTGTTGCCCATGCTCGTGCCGCCGGTGACGGCGGCCACCGTGGGGGTGCTCGGTGGCGTCCGGCTCACCGGCGCCGACGAGGCCGTGACGGCGTGGTTGACGGTGGCCGGCGCCCTCGTGGTGGCGGCGGTGGTGCTCGGGGCCGGCCGTCCTCGGTTGGACGACGTCGGAGCCGCCCGGTTGCGACAGCTCTTCGACCTGGCCGAGGTGCTCGCGGTGGTCAGTCTCGCGCCACTGGTGATCGCGGTCTTCGGCGGTTTCGCCTGGGCGGCCGGCTGAGTCGCACTCGACAGCAGCCGTCAGTCAGCGCGATCGGCGCTGCGCGGGCACGATCACCATGGTCGGGGTGTCCGCGAGTTGCGTGGCGGCGGCCGGGCCCAGCCCCCGTTTCTGGCGTTGCGCGGCGAGCAGTCCACCGATGCTGGTGATCGCCCACACCGCGACCAGCAGCAGGGCGCCGACGACGAGGCTCGCGATCACGGCCGCGTACGGGCGGCGCAGGTCCCGCGGACCGCGTCGCGACCCGTGCAGGAGCGCGGCCTTGGCGGTGGCGGTGCGCAGCGCGTGCGCCTCGACCACCACCCGGTCCCGGCTGTCAGCCACGGCCGCCCCCGTCCCGGTCGTCAGTCACTGTCGTGGCCCCGCGCCGCGTCGTTCGCGGCCGCCACGTCGTCCTGGTCGGCCGGCTTGATGCTCCGCGCCACCGCGACGGTGACCTCGGTGAGGACCTGCTCCATCTCGGGGTGTGGTGTGGCGGCGCTCAGCACGGCCGTCCAGGTGGTGCCGGGCAGCGGCAGGAAGAGCTGCAGCACCGCCGAACGCACCCGGGTCAGGCCGCCCGGTGGCACCGTGGACGCGACGTCCCGGTGCAGCACGCCCGGCCCGGCCGGGGTCTCGACCTCCTCCGCCGTGCCGGTGCGCGGCAGTGTCTGCCGGACCAGGGCGAGGCCCGCCGGCTGGGGAGCGGAGTTGAACCAGCCCAGGTGCAGCCCCGCGCTGCCGACCGTGCCGCTGGACATCCGACCCAGCTGCACCAGGCTCAACGCGGCGCCGGCACGCTGACAGTCGGCGACGAGCTGCTCGAGGAACTGGAGAACCGCCCGACGTTCGGCGGCGCGCAGCCGCTGCCCGAAGAACCGGTCGTCGACCATCCGGGCGGCGCTGCGTTGCCACGATTCCGGATGGGTGTCGAGCAGCGCCCAGTCCGAGGGAATCCCGATGAACCACGCGAATTCCGGATGCGGGGCGTGCGGATTGAGTTTCAGATCATGGGCCGGCAGCGGATCGAGCATGGAGACGTCGCTCACGCGCCACCCCTACGATTCGGTCGGGCGCAGCGCGGCGGCGGTCTGGGTGTCGAAATCGGCGACCATCTTGCCGATCGCGCTGGCGAGCCCGCCCCACTCGCCGATGTTGTTCATCAACTCGAGCAGGCTGGTCTTCCACTCATCCCGGAAATCGGAGATCGCGTCCTGGATATCGGCATGATCACCAGTGAGCCCGGCGCAGTCGACCACGCCGCGATGATCCGTTTCCAACTGATCGGCGAGGGTGGTCAGATTTCCGCCTAGGCTCACCAACGTCGCATAAGGATACTGAACGTACGTCATCCCGCCTCCCCGTCATCAGTCAGTAAGACTAACAACTCACGTCTATACGGGAGGACCCGATGACCGACTACCGACATATCGGCCGGACGATGGTACGGGCTCTCGACCCCCGTATCACCGCGCGGTTGCGGGCCGAGCGGGAGCGCCGCGAGATCCTCTCCGCCCGGCTCCGTCCGGGGACGATCGCCGTGGTCGGGCCGGGCTCGGGCACCGGCCGCTCCACGGTGGCGGCCCTGCTGACCTCGGTGTTGGCCCGGTATCAGGGCGGCGGGGTGCTCGCCGTGGACACCGGCCGCGGCGGAGGCCTGCACGCCCGGCTGGCGGTCCGGCCTGCCGGGTCCACCGAGGTCGTACTGGCCGCTCTCGGCCTGCGGGGTGCGACCACCGGCCGCCGCCCCGCCATGGGTCAGCGGTGGCTGCGCGAGCGCTCGCGCTTGCCGAGCGGGCGATGCTGCTGGCCGGCCCGCCCGGCAGCGCCGAGCCACCGGTCCGGGCCGCCGAGTACGGCGCCGTCTCGGCCACCCTCAGCCGCTGGTTCCCGGTACGGGTCGTCGACACTCCGCCGCTCACCGGGGATCCGGTCGTACCGGCTGTGCTGACCCGGGCCGACCGGGTGGTGCTCGTGGCCCCGAGCGACGACCGTGGCCTGCGGTGGCTGGTCGACTGTCGGTCGTGGATCGTTCCGCTGCTGCGCGAGCCGTTCGACCGGATCGGGGTGCAGGTGCTGGTCTGTCGGGACGCGCGACCGCCCGATGCCGCGGCCCGGCTGTCGCCTGGCGGTTCCGGTGGCGTTCCGACCTTCGTGCTGCCGTTCGACCCGGCGCTGCGGGATGCCGCCGCGCTGCGCTGGGCCGATCTCTCCGCCCGCACCGAGGCGATAATCCTCGACATTGCCGCGCAGACTGTGCGAGATATGCGACTCAGGTAACGCGCAATGAGCATTGCGCGTCTATGTTCGAGTGACTGTGGGTCGAGTTCACGGGAAGGACTTCGGATGGGCGCGAAGTTTTCGATCACCGACAATGCGGTAAATCAACACTCGTCAAATCTGGACACTTCGGTCGCCGCGTTGAACAGTCAGGCACGATCGTTCATCAGCGCGATCGAGCCGCTGCCGGCGGTGTGGAAGGGTGCGGCATTCCAGAGTTGGGACCAGCTGACGCAGCGGTGGAACACCGCGATGGCCGACCTCAACAAGGCATTGACCGACATCACGAGCCGGGTTGGCTCCGCGGGGCAGCTCTACGACACCTACCACTCGGAGCAGACCAGCCAGTTGCAGTCGACCATGGGGTCGGCCAACTGGGACGGCGCGAAGTTCCGCGGCTGACGGGGAGGTTACGGAGATCATGGGTGACGTCTTCAGCTACGACGAGTCGACCGCCGGGTCGGCGCAGGGCGATATCGCTTCGGTCGCCAACGGGGTTCAGGCGAGCCTCGACGATCTGACCAACTTCGTCACCCGGGTGAAGGCCAACTGGGAGGGCGACGAGATGGAGATCTACAACGGTATTCAGACGCAGTGGAACACCGCGGCGGACACCGTGAAGCAGATCCTCGACTCGGTGAAGCAGGCCCTGGGTCAGACCACGACGTCCGTGCAGGAGATGCGCGGTCAGGTACGGGGGACCCTGCAGGGCTGACCCGTCAGGGTGTCGTCGTCCGGGCGCCTTCCACGTCCGGGCACGCCGTGGCGGCAGGTGGTGCCGGGGCGGGGCGTCGTACGAGCGGTCGTCCCCGCGCCGGGGCTCAGTGGATGGTTGCGGGCTTGTAGGCGTGGACACGGGGAAGGTCCGGGCGGGATGGCTGAGTTTCCGGCGCATCTGTTCAGGATGGAAGGCGACCCGTCGGCGATCCGGTCGTCGGCGACCAAGTGGCACGATTTCGGGTCGGCGGCGAGCCAGGCCGCGGGTCAGATCACCGGTCTGGACACCGGTCAGTTCGTCGGACCCGAGGGTGACCTGTTCCGCGAGGGGCTGAACGCCGAGATGCCGGGGCATCTGCGGGTCACCGGTGACGCGTTCGGCAAGGTGTCGACCGGGCTGACGACATTCGCGGACTCGCTGTCGTCGTTGCAGGATCGGATGCGTCCGCTGGCGCAGCGCGCGCCGGGCCTCTGGGCGGCCCTGCAGGGCGCGCGGGGGAGGGCGGACCGCGCCGAGCAGGCGGACCGGCGCCACGAGCAGGAGGTGGCCGACCGACCGCCGGAGCAGACGACGACCCAGCCGGACACGTACCGCTCGGACAGCGGGGCGGCCGGCGCGGCGCTGTCGCAGGCCCAGCGGGACTGGGACGAGTGCGTGGCGCAGGCAGGCGCCCTGCGGGGTGAGTTGTCCACTGCGGTGCGCGACTGCGTACGGGTGGTCAACGACGCCAAGGGCCTGCGCTTTAAGGAAAATCCGAAGTGGTGGGACCTGAAGGGTCAGTTCACCAACTTCGTCCGAGACAACCAGGAGTTGCTGCGGCAGCTCTCCGGCGCGCTGAAGATCGTCTCCCTGGTGGCCGGTCTGCTCTCCTTCATCCCCGTCCTCGCCCCCATCATGGGGCCGATCGCCATCGCCGCAGGCGCCGCCGCCCTGCTCATCGACGCGTCGCTCTACGCGGCGACCGGCAAGGGCAGCCTCACCAACCTGTTGATCGACACGGTGCTCACGGTGGTGCCCATCGGCCGACTGGCCAAGCTCGCCAAACCCGCTATGGCGCTTGCCAAGCGCGGGTTGCCGGCCCTCGCCAGAGGCCTCGGCAAGGCGCGGTCGGCGATCCCGAGCATGCCCCGCGCGAGCATTCCCCTGGGTCTGCGCAGGTGCGCCGGTGATCCGATCGACGTGGCCAGCGGCGAGGTGGTGCTCACCCAGGTCGACGCCGAACTACCCGCTCTGCTCCCACTCGTCCTGAGCCGTAGCCACCTGTCGTCGTACCGGATCGGCCGGTGGTTCGGGCCGTCCTGGGCGTCCACCCTCGACCAGCGCGTCGAGGTCGATGACGACGGAGTCTGCCTCGTCGCCGAGGACGGGACGGTCCTGACCTACCCGACGCCGTCGGCCACCGGGGCGGTCGTGCCGGAGACGGGACCACGCTGGCCGCTCACCCCGACGGCCGACGGCTACCGGGTCGACCAGCCGGAGACCGGTCTCGCCCTGCACTTCCGGACGGTGCCCGACCACCCGGAGCCCGAGGGCGAGGGGGAGCCCGTCCAGGTGCTGCCCCTGTGTGCCGTCACCGACCGCAACGGGCACCGGATCGACCTGGCATGGCAGGGCGGGGAGATCACGGAGATCCAGCACACCGGCGGATACCGGGTGGCGGTGGACAATCTGCACGGCCGGGTGGCGGCGCTGAGCCTGCTCGACGCGGATCTCTCCGGTGACGCCCGGACGCTCGTGCGGTTCGCCTACGACGAGGCCGGTCACCTCGCCGAGGTGACCAACGGTTCGGGGCGTCCGCTGCGGTTCGGGTATGACGGCGACGGCCGGCTGACCCACTGGCAGGACCGCAACGAGCAGGAGTACCGCTACACCTACGACGAGCAGGGACGCTGCGTCGCCGCCACCGGCTCGGGCGGATTTTTGTCCGCGCGGTTGCGCTACGACCCGGTGGCCGGCAGGACGGCTGTGGACGACTCGTTCGGCCACACCACCCTCTACGAGCTGACCGACCGCGGCCAGACCCGACGACTCACCGACCCGCTGGGCAACGTCACTGCCTTCACCTGGGATCACTTCGATCGAAAGCTGACCGAAACCGATGCTCTCGGGCGGACCACTCGTTGGTCCTACGATGACGACGGCAACCTGGTCGAGGTCACCCGCCCGGACGGCAGCCGGGTGTCCGCGTCGTACAACGACCTGCGTCAGCCCGTGGTGGTCACCGACGTCGACGGCGCGGTCTGGCGGCGCGAGTTCGACGAGCGCGGCAACTTGACGATGGTCACCGACCCGACCGGCGCCGTGACCCGCTACCGGTACGACGAGGCCGGTCACCTCACCGAGGCGATCGACGCCCTCGGCAACACCCTGCGGGTGACCACCGACCCGGCCGGGTTGATCAGCCAGGTCACCGAGCCCACCGGCGCGGTGACGAGTTACCGGCGCGACCCGGCAGGCCGGGTCTGCGAGCTGACCGATCCGCTCGGCGGCACGACCCGCATCGGCTGGACCACCGAGGGGCGGCCCGCCTGGCGGCGTACCCCGGACGGCGCGAGCGAGGAGTGGACCTACGACCCGGAGGGCAACCTGGTCACCCACACGGACCAGTCCGGGGCGACCACCGAGTTCGAGATCGGGCCGTTCGACCTACCGGTGGCGCGTACCGGGCCGGACGGCAAGCGACTGTCGTTCACCTACGACACCGAGTTGCGGCTCACCACTGTCACCAACCAACAGGGCCTGGCCTGGCGCTACGACTACGACCCGGCCGGGCGGCTGATCGCCGAGACCGACTTCAACGGGCGGACCCAGACCTACACGCACGACGCCGCCGGCCGCCTGGTGGCCCGCACCAACGGCGCCGGGCAGGCCGTCGAGCTGGTCCGGGACCTGCTGGACAACGTCGTGGAGAAGCGCACCGCCGAGGGCGTCACGACCTTCGGGTACGACCCGGCCGGCCGGTTGCTACAGGCCACCTCGCCGGATGTCGATCTCCGGATCGACCGGGACCCGCTGGGTCGGGTGCTCGCAGAGATCCGCGACGGTCAACCGGTCACCTCGTCCTACGACGCTCGCGGTCGGCGGACGCGCAGGCGTACCCCCGCCGGGGTGGAGAGCGTGTGGGAGTACGACGCCGGCCACCGGCCGGCGGTCCTGCGCACCGGCGGCGCGACCGTGACCTTCACCCACGACGCGGCCGGCCGGGAGACCCGGCGGGCGGTAGGCGGTCTCGCTCTCACCCAGAGTTGGGACGCCAACCACCGGCTGCTCGCCCAGGTCCTCACCGTCAGTCCCGCGGACCCGGCCGCGGTCCCGGATCTGGTCGCCCACCGGGCCTACCGCTACCGCGCCGACGGCTTCCTGACCGACGTCGCCGACCAACTCACCGGCGCGCGCCGGCTGGAGTTGGACCGGGCCGGCCGGATCACCGCCGTGCAGGCCGCCGACTGGACCGAGCGGTACGCCTATGACGAGGCCGGCAACGTGGCCAGCGCCGCTTGGCCCGGGTCGGATGACCGCGGCGCGGCCCGGGGCGATCGGGAGTACACAGGCACCCTGATCCGGCGGGCCGGGGACGTGCGGTACGAGTACGACGCGGCCGGCCGGATGACCCTGCGGCAGCGCCGGGAGCGCTCGACCAAGCCGTCGACCTGGCGCTACTCGTGGGACAGCGAGGACCGGCTGACCGCCGTCGTCACACCGGACGGCACCCGCTGGCGCTACCGGTACGACGCGCTCGGCAGGCGGGTCGCCAAGCAGCGTCTCGACGCCGGCGGCGAGGTGGTCGAGCAGGTCGACTTCGCCTGGGACGGCGCGCTGCTCGTCGAACAGACCCGTCGCGGTGAGGACGGCGAGCGCAGCAGCACCTGGGAGTACGCCCCCGACACGTTCACGCCGATCAGCCAGACCGATGGGCTGGCCGCTCAGGACGAGGTGGACCGCCGCTTCTACGCGATCGTGACCGACCTGGTCGGCACGCCCACCGAACTGGTCAGCCCGGACGGTGCGGTCGCCTGGCAGCAGCGCGCCACGATCTGGGGAGTCCCGACCCACGTCAGCGCCACGGGTGTCGACTGTCCACTGCGCTTTCCCGGCCAGATCCATGATCCGGAAACCGGTGCCTCGTACAACTACCACCGCTACTACGACCCGGCGACCGCCCGCTACGCCTCCACGGATCCGCTCGGCCAGCAGGCGGCACCCGATCCGCACGCGTACGTGAGCAACCCGACGTACGAGATCGATCCGTTCGGACTGGCCCCCTGCATACCGAACGCACTAGCGAAGTTCGGAAAGTGGATCAACGGAGGCAACAACTTCATCCGGATCGGTCGAATCATTCCGGGCACCCCGGTCCGGGTGTCGCTGGGCCCCGCGCCCAAGCACTACAAGAAGTTGGGCGCGTTGGGAAAGGCGCTGTCGCCCGTCCACCTGCACCTCGAGTTGCGCAAGGTCGGAATTGACCTGAACTGGCTCGGCAAATCCTATTACAAGAGTTGGTAGCTGATGGCTCAGGAGATGGGTAGCGAGATCGACCCCGTGATGGCGAGGCTCGGAGCGCGTGGTTTCGACGTGAACGTCGAGACCGAGGACGAGGTGCGCACGTACCGCGTCGCGGGCAGGGGCTTCCACCTGCGGGTGGGTCTGGGGCGCAAGGGAGCCCTGCTCGACTTCGTCGTCGACCGGGACGGGCAGTCGCCCGAGCTGCGGTACAGCATCGACACCGACCTGTACGACGTGTCCGAGCCCCGTCAGCAATGGTTCGGGGACGAGATCCAACGCGACATCGCTTCGTTTCTCGACGCGCTGGAGAACGGAAGTCTCACGGTGACTCGCGGGCGGAACAAGACCGCGATCGTCTTCCCGTACGAGGGGAGGTACGTGCGGGTGGAGCGGGGGCGCGTCTTCACCCGCCGGCGGGAGTACGACAGCCTGGCGGACGCGCAGGCCGGTGACCAGTTCCAGCCGTTCGGCGCGTAACCATCGCCCGCCCCCGCCGGCCGGCTCCCGGCGCCGGGCTGAGGAGCGTGCGGTTTGTCCGCCGACCCCGTTTCTGCGGCAACGCCGCTGACCCGGGTCGGAGTTCGTTGGAGCGGGCGACGGGAATCGAACCCGCACCGTCAGTTTGGAAAGAGCCAACCCCAGGCGCGTACGTTCAACGCGACGCATACCACCGGTGGGACACGTAGCTTGTGCGCAGTCCCCGCGCCCACCGGTCCGCTACGCCGCCCTGGAGGTTCATGATGTGTCCGACGTTCCGCACGTCCGGCGGCGTCATCGCGACGGCGGAGGCGTGATGACGACGGTCGAGGTGGACGGCGTCACGCTCGGGGTCGAGCACTTCGGCGACACGGCGGCGCCGCTCGTTCTGCTCGCGGGCGGCACGACCATGCTCTCCTGGCCCGACGCGCTCTGCGAGGCGCTCGCGCGCGGCGGGCGCCACGTTGTGCGGTACGACCTGCGCGATTCCGGCGCGTCGACCACCGTCGATCCCGAGGCTCCGGCGTACACACTGCGCGATCTTGCAGCCGACGCCGTGGCGCTCGCCCGCGAACTCGACGACCAGCCGGCGCACCTGGCAGGCATCGGCGTCGGCGGGATGGTCGCCCAGGTCGCCGCGCTCGACCACCCGGACGCGTTCTCGGCGCTCACCCTCGCCGGAACGAGGCCCGTCGCTCCAGGCTCGGTCGACGACGACCTGCCTGACCATGACGCGGCGACGATGAAACGGCTGTTCTCGCGTTCGATGCCCGATTGGTCCGACCGCGCCGCAGTGGCCGAGTTTGCCGCCGCAGGCGCAGAGATCCTCGGTGACGACCCCGTCGCCGCGCGCGCGACAGCCGAGCGCAGATGGGACCGTACGCCGGGCACGGAGCCCGCGGTGCAGATGGCCAACCACCTGGGCATGGTGTTCGCCAAGCTCGACTGCAAGCCGCGCTGGCGCGAGCGCCTGTCCGAGCTCGCGATCCCGTCGCTGGTGGTGCACGGTCGCCGCGACCCGTTCTTCCCCGTCGGCAACGGCGAAGCGCTCGGGCGCGAGATCCCCGGTGCGCGGCTGCTCGTGCTCGAACGGGCCGCGACGGCGATCCCCGATGCGGCCGCCGGTGAGGTCGCGGCGGCGATGCTCGCGCTCTAGCAGCGGAAACGCCCCTCGGTATCTCTCACCACTCCCTCGCCGTCCGTGGACCTCTTGCGGACCTGGCCTCGCTGGCGGATCTCCTCGTCCGGGGAGGTTGGTGGCCCTTGTGGTGCCCGGCGAGGTGATCCGCTCCCGGTGGGCCTGGCTGGCTTTCGCCTTCACGACCTGCGGCATACCGGCAACACGCTTGCCGCCGCCTCCGTGGCCAGCACGGGGGAGCTGATGTACCGCCTGGGACACGCGACCAGGCGGTCTGCCTGGGCCTTCGTGGGTGGAGCGGGCGACGGGAATCGAACCCGCACCGTCAGTTTGGAAGACTGAAGCTCTGCCATTGAGCTACGCCCGCGCTCGGCCCCGCCGAAACGGGACGCGCCGACAGCGTACCCAATGATCGCGCCGGGCGCGCAGCCGCGCCGCCCCACGGCGCCGCGTCGCGTCGCGCCCCGCTCAAGATCCGCACAACGACAGGGATGTAGTGGTCTCCGAGACCCTGCGAGGCCACTCTTTCCCCGACGTTGTGCGGATCTTGCGGTCCGGGCAGGGCCGGGGCCGGGGCCGGGGCCGGTCCGGGCAGGGCCGGGCGGCGCAGCGTCGGTGGTGGGTGCGATGCGCCGATTTCCGGGATTCTGTCCGGGTGGGGACGCCCCGGCACCGCCTGAGGCGCGTGGACGGCATAGACTGCACGTCGCCACGGGGTGTGGCGCAGCTTGGTAGCGCACTCGCTTTGGGAGCGAGGGGCCGTGGGTTCAAATCCCGCCACCCCGACTGTTGTCCGCGTCCGGTCGCCCCGGGCGCTAGCAGCCGGCCGCGCCGGCTCGCCTACACTCGATGGGCCAATCGAAGGCCCAGAATCACAACCCAGATCCGTCAAGGAGTACGCCTGTGAAGAGCACCGTCGAGACTCTGAGCCCGACGCGCGTGCGGCTCGCCATCGAGGTGCCGTTCGTCGAGCTCGAGCCGAGCCTCAAGAAGGCGTACCGGGAGATCGGTTCGCAGGTCCAGGTTCCCGGCTTCCGTCGGGGCAAGGTGCCGACCGCGGTGATCGACCAGCGGGTGGGCCGGGGGACCGTCCTCAACGAGGCGGTCCAGGACGCCATCCCGGAGAACATCATGGCCGCGGTACGCGAGCACGACCTGAAGACGCTCGGGCGTCCGGAGGTCGAGATCACCGAGTTCAACGACGGTGACTCGCTGAACTTCACCGCCGAGGTCGACGTCCGCCCGGAGATCACGCTGCCCGACGCGAGCACCATCGAGGTGACCGTCGACGAGCTGCAGATCGACGAGAGCGAGATCGACGAGCAGGTGAAGAACCTGCGGGAGCGGTTCGCCACCCTCAAGACGGTCGAGCGGGCCGCCGCCGAGGGCGACTACGTGCAGATCGACCTGAACGCCACGGTCGACGGCGAGGACGTGCCGGGCGGCCAGGCCAGCAACATCTCCCACGAGGTGGGCAGCAAGCAGCTCCTGCCGGGCCTGGACGAGGCCGTGGTGGGTCTCGCCGCCGGTGAGAGCACCACCTTCACCACCCAGCTCGTCGGCGGCGACTTCGCCGGCCGGGACGCCGAGGTGGCGGTGACCGTGCGCACGGTCAAGGAGAAGGAGCTGCCGGAGCTGAACGACGAGTTCGCGCAGATGGCCAGCGAGTTCGACACGATCGAGGAGCTGCGCGGCGACCTGCGGGCGCGGGTCACCCAGGGCAAGCAGGTCGAGCAGATCTACGCCGCTCGGGACAAGGCCCTGGCCCAGCTCGTCGAGGCCGCCGAGGTGCCGGCACCGGAGGGTGTCGTCCGCGAGGAGGTCGCCAGCCGCAAGCAGGCGATGGTCGACCAGCTCGAGCGGATCGGCGCCTCCCTGGAGGAGTACCTGGCCGCCGAGGAGAAGACCGAGGAGCAGATCGACACCGAGCTGACCGAGGCGGCGACCGAGGGCGTCAAGGTGCAGCTCCTGCTGGACACGCTCGCCGACGCGGAGGACGTGCAGGTCTCCGACGACGAGTTCGGGCACGAGATCGTGCACCGGGCGCAGCGCGCCGGCATGGCTCCGCAGCAGTACTACGACCAGCTGGTGCGCTCCGGCGCGGCCGCCGCGGTCTTCGGTGACGTGCGGCGGGGCAAGGCGCTCGCGGCCGTCATGGAGCGGATCACGATCAAGGACTCGGCCGGCAACGAGGTCACCCTGGACGCGCTGCGCGCCGCCAACGAGGCGGAGCACAACCACGAGCACTGATCGTCGGGTGCGGCCGCCGTCCGCCGCTGCGCGGTGGGCGGCGGCCGAATCCGTTCCGGGGTACGCCCGGACGCCCGCGCCGCGGGTGCGCCTGACACAGCTGCGCTGAGAGCGAACAGTGCCCCGACCGGGACTCTGCCGCCCCGCACAGCGGTTAGTGTCGGGAAAGACGGTACGGAGAGCGAAGGGCTGCCATGACCGACATGCACATCCCCAAGAAGTCGCTCCGGGCGATTGACGCGCGCGGTGGCGACTCCATTGGCAACCTCGACGACTCGGTCTACAACCGGTTGCTCAAGGAACGCATCATCTTCCTGGGCAGTGAGGTGACCGACCAGGTCGCCAACCGCATCTGCGCGCAGCTGCTGCTGCTCGCCGCGGAGGACCCGGACCGCGACATCAACCTGTGGATCAACTCGCCGGGTGGCTCGGTCTACTCCGGCATGGCGATCTACGACACCATGCAGTTCATCGACAACGACGTGTCGACCGTGGCGATGGGCATGGCGGCCTCCATGGGCCAGCTGCTGCTCTGCGCCGGCACCAAGGGCAAGCGGTACGCGCTGCCGCACGCCCGGATCATGATGCACCAGCCGTCCGGCGGTCTGGGCGGTACGGCGTCCGACATCGCCATCCAGGCGGAGCAGATGCTCTACACGAAGCGGATGTTCCAGGAGCGGGTCGCGCACCACACCGGGCAGAGCCAGTCGCAGATCGAGGCGGACTCGGACCGGGACCGTTGGTTCACCGCCCAGGAGGCCATGGACTACGGCTTCATCGACAAGGTGATCATCGGGGCCGCTCAGGTTCCGGATGGCGCCGGGACCCTGAGCTGAGGAGCTGACGATGACCGATCTGAGCTTGCCGCCCCAGTTCGCGGCCGTGCACAACCGCTACGTTCTGCCGTCGTTCGTCGAGCGCACGTCGTACGGGGTCAAGGAGTCGAACCCGTACAACAAGCTCTTCGAGGACCGGATCATCTTCCTCGGTGTGCAGGTGGACGACGCGTCGGCGAACGACGTGATGGCCCAGCTGCTCACGCTGGAGGGCACCGACCCGGACCGCGACATCATCATGTACATCAACTCGCCCGGTGGCTCGTTCACGGCCATGACGGCGATCTACGACACCATGCAGTACGTCCGTCCGGACATCTCGACGGTCTGCCTGGGGCAGGCCGCCAGCGCGGCGGCTGTGCTGCTGTCGGCGGGTACGCCTGGTAAGCGGATGGCTCTTCCGAACTCGCGGATCATCATCCACCAGCCGGCCACCGAGGGCGGCTACGGGCAGGGCTCGGACATCGAGATCCAGGCTCGGGAGATCCTGCGGATGCGGACGCAGCTGGAGGACATGTTGTCCCGCCACTGCAACCGCCCGATCGAGCAGGTCCGCAAGGACATCGACCGTGACAAGATCATGACGGCCGAGGAGTCCAAGGAGTACGGGCTGGTGGACACGATCCTGACCAGCCGCAAGAAGGGTCTGCTGGCGGCCAACGCGGCCAGCTGAATCAGTACCGGGTCAGGGGTTGGCCGGGGCGTTCGTTCCCGGCCGACCTCTGACACACCCGTTTTGGGGGTCGGAGAATGTCCCGCCAGCGGGTAACGTCGGGTCCGTACCGCTTCGCCGGTTGGGCCGGTGTGGCGAACCAAGCCGGGCGGCGCGCAGCGTCCGCAGGTCAGGGCCGGGTCTCCGGCCGATGAGTGCAGGGAGAACGTAGGTGGCACGGATCGGTGACGGCGGCGACCTACTGAAATGCTCCTTCTGCGGCAAGTCGCAGAAGCAGGTGAAGAAGCTCATCGCGGGCCCTGGGGTCTACATCTGCGACGAGTGCATCGATCTCTGCAACGAGATCATCGAAGAGGAGCTGGCCGAGTCCGGCGAGGTGAAGTGGGAAGAGCTTCCCAAGCCGATGGAGATCTGCCAGTTCCTCGACAACTACGTCGTCGGGCAGGATCAGGCCAAGAAGGCGCTCGCGGTGGCGGTCTACAACCACTACAAGCGCATCCAGGCCGAGGCGGCGGGTGCGCCGGGCTCCGGCAGTGACGCCGTCGAGTTGGCCAAGTCCAACATCCTGCTGCTCGGGCCGACGGGGTGCGGCAAGACCCACCTGGCGCAGACGCTCGCCCGGATGTTGAACGTCCCGTTCGCCATCGCGGACGCCACGGCGCTCACCGAGGCGGGCTACGTCGGTGAGGATGTGGAGAACATCCTCCTCAAGCTGATCCAGGCCGCGGACTACGACATCAAGCGCGCCGAGACCGGCATCATCTACATCGACGAGGTCGACAAGATCGCCCGTAAGTCGGAGAACCCGTCGATCACGCGGGACGTCTCCGGCGAGGGTGTGCAGCAGGCGCTGCTCAAGATGCTGGAAGGCACTGTGGCGAACGTGCCGCCGCAGGGCGGTCGTAAGCACCCGCACCAGGAGTTCATCCAGATCGACACCACGAACGTGCTGTTCATCTGTGGTGGTGCGTTCGCCGGTCTGGATCAGATCATCGAGTCCCGCACCGGCCAGGGCGGCACCGGTTTCGGCGCCCGGCTCCGGTCGGTGTCCGACCGGTCGACCGATGACATCTTCAGCCAGGTCATGCCGGAGGACATGCTCAAGTTCGGCCTGATCCCCGAGTTCGTCGGCCGGCTCCCGGTGATCACCAACGTGCGCAGCCTGGACCGCAGCGCCCTGGTGCGCATCCTCACCGAGCCGCGCAACGCGCTGGTGCGGCAGTACCAGCGGCTCTTCGAGCTGGACGGTGTCGAGCTGGAGTTCGACGAGCCGGCGTTGGAGGCGATCGCCGACCAGGCGATGCTGCGGGGCACCGGTGCCCGTGGTCTGCGGGCCATCATCGAGGAGGTTCTGCTCTCCGCGATGTTCGAGGTCCCGAGCAACCCGGACGCCGCCCGGGTGCTGATCACCCGCGAGGTGGTCCTGGAGAACGTCAACCCGACGATCGTTCCGCGCGAGTTCACCGGGCGTCGGGCCCGGCGGGACCGCGAGGAGAAGTCGGCCTGATCCTCCCCGTGTCACGCCGGTCGCTCACTCCTGACGCGGCCGGCGTGATCGCGTTCGGCGGTCCCACTCGCCCGACGGGGTGACGGTCACCATCATCAGCCGGGTCGGCTGGTCGGTGTCGTTGCGGTATCCGTGCTCGCGGTCGGCGTGAAACTCGATGGTCTCGCCGGCGCGGACGGGGTGGTCCTGCCCGTCGACCCGGACGACCACGGCGCCGTCCAGCACGTGCAGCACCTCCCGGGTGCCGCGCGGGTGGTCGAGGGAGCGGTGGGCCTCTCCGGGCGCCATCCGCCAGTCCCAGAGTTCGACGAGGTCCGGTTCGCCCAGTCCGCTCAGCAGGTGGCCGGTGCCGCCGTGCTCGCCCTGCCAGAGCAGCGGCGCCTCGGCGGCGGGGGTGATCTTCACGGTGTGTTCCTCGGCCGGTTCGAGCAGATGGGCGATGTTGACGCCGAAGGCGTCGGCGACCCGGCAGAGAGTGCCGACGCTCGGGTTGGTCCGGGCGCCCTCGATCTGCACGAGCATCCCCTTGCTCACTCCGGACCGGCCGGCCAGCTCCTCGAAGGACCAGCCTCGGGCGGCCCGTAGGTCGCGTACCTGCCGGGCGACCGCGGATGTCACCGCGCCCACCCGGTCGCCCCCGGTGTCGGTCATTAAACTATCCCTCACGGTCACTATTATGGTACGACAGACAGATGCTTCCCATTGTCCTCGCCGCGGTGTCCGCGATCGCGTTCGGTGCCGCCGACTTCTCCGGCGGGAAGGCCTCCCGCCGTGCCGACCCGATCGCCGTGACAGTGGTCTCCCAGCTGCTGAGCGTCCCGCTGCTGGTCGTCCTGGTGCTGCTGGTGCCCGGCACCCCGACGACCGGGGACATCGTCTGGGGGCTCGCCGCGGGGGTGGCAGGCGCGGCCGGGGTGATGCTCCTCTACCGCGCGCTCGCCGGCGGGATGATGGCCGTCGTCGCGCCGGTCACCGCGATCACCGCCGCCGTGGTGCCGATCGTCGCCGGCCTGTTCACGGCTACCTTCCCGGGCGGCCCGGCCCTGACCGGAGCGGGCCTCGCCGTGCTTGCCATCGCGCTTGTGAGCCTGGGGGAGGGCGGCGGCCGGCGAGCCGCTCCGACCCGGCTGATCGGGCTCGCCCTCGCCGCCGGGGCGCTCTTCGGCGTCTTCTTCGCGCTCCTCGGCCAGGCCGACGAGAGCGCGGGCATGTGGCCGGTGGCGGCGTTGCGGGTCAGTTCGATAGCGTTCGGGCTCGCGCTGGCCGCGGGCACCGGCGTCCGGCTGCGGCTCGGCCGGCGCGTACTGGTCTGGGCGGCCGTCGCCGGCCTGCTCGACGGCGCCGCGAACGCGCTGTTCCTGGGCGCGGCGTCCCGAGGTCACCTGAGCATCATCGCGGCGATCGCCGCGCTCTATCCGGCGAGTACGGTGCTGCTCGCACTTGCCGTCGACAGGGAACGTCTCCGCCCGGTCCAGGTCGCCGGGCTCGGGTTCGCCGCCGGAGCGCTGGTGCTGGCGAGCATCTGACGCTGTCCCCACCGGCCCGTGCGGTCGTACCCTGAGCTCATGCGCGTCGCCGTCTGCCAGCTGAACGCCCGGGACGACCGCAAGGCCAACCTGGCCGCCGCGGAGGTCCTGCTGGAACGCGCCGCCGCCGGCGGCGCGGATCTCGCCGTCCTTCCGGAGTACGTCGACTATCTCGGCCCTGCCGCCGGGCTGCCGGAGCCCGAGCCGGTCGACGGCGAGGTGGGCGGCTTCTTCGCCGGGGTGGCCGGCCGGCTCGGCATGTGGGTGATCGCGGGCTCGTTCCACGAGGCCGGGCCGGACCCGGAGCGCACCTGGAACACCTCGCTGGTCTTCGACAGGTCTGGCAGCCTGGCCGCGAGCTACCGCAAGATCCACCTGTACGACGTGGAGATCCCGGGCCGGGTCTCCTACCGGGAGTCGGCGACGGTGGCACCCGGGACGCAGCCGGTGGTGGTCGACGTCGAGGGTCTGCGGGTGGGTCTGTCGATCTGTTACGACCTGCGCTTTCCGGAGCTGTACCGGGCACTGGCCACCGACGGTGGCGCCCAGCTGCTTGTGGTCCCGGCGGCGTTCATGATGCACACCGGCCGGGATCACTGGGAGGTCCTGTTGCGGGCCCGGGCGATCGAGAACCAGTGTTTCGTGGCGGCTGCCGGTCAGACCGGCGACCATGAGCCCGGCCGCACCTGTTTCGGGCGCAGCATGGTGGTCGACCCGTGGGGGACCGTCCTCACGCAACTGCCGGACGGGCCGGGGGTGGCGGTGGCCGACCTTGATCTCGACCGGCTCGCCGTCATCCGCAATGAACTGCCCAGCCTGGCCAACCGCCGGCTCTGAGCCCTCAGCCCTCGAGCAGTACGCCGATGACCGCGAGCCCGGCGATGGCCGCGGCGGTGACCAGCAGCGCTGTTGTCATCCGCGATCGACCCCGCCGGGCCAGCCGCCCGACCGAGAGCACCAGGACGACAAGCACGACCGCGCCGATCACCACCTGCCAGAACGGCAGGAGGAGACCGAGCAGCGCCTCCTCGGCGACCACCGTGGTGCGAGGCCCGGAGTCATCCATGCCTGACACTCTGGCACGCCCGGCCGTCCCGCGTCGCCGGGTGGGCCGACGAGTCCTGCAGCGGGATCGCCCGAACCAGTGATGAACCCTGATTTGCCTTCTCCGGGCCGCCCGCGTAACTTTCTCTCTGCACGGGGGAGGCCGGACAAACCGGCCGAGAACGGGCGCCAGGCTCGTGGCGGGAACGCCGAGCGAGACTGAGGATCGGGCGGTGCGGAACACCTCGGATACGGGGTTGCGAACGCGAAGCCGACCGGGTAGAGTTCTGAAGCCGGCAGGAGCCGGGCGGAGAGCCGCGAAGCGGCGATCGGCCGGTCTGCGGCTTCCCACGACAGCAGCGACCGCCGGATACGGCGTGCGTCATCGTGGGTCCGGGCGAACAAGATTGATCACCTCGGATACGAGGTTGACAATGAAAGTTCGACCAAGTAGGTTTGAGCGGTTGCCCCGAAACGGGTGCCACTGAGTGTGGTGTTTGGTTCGGTGTGTGGTTGTTCTTTGAGAACTCAACAGGGTGCTTGTAAAGCCAGTGCCAATTATGATTGATACCCCGGACTGGTCAGTTTTTCTGGCTGGTTGGGATTCCTTTGGCAACATTTGTTTGTTGCCGGGACAGCTGTTCCACAATTTTTTGTTGGAG